>DATLXF010000052.1:0-104576 GCA_035575945.1 Bradyrhizobium sp.
CGCCGAGCAGACCGCGAAGGCGACCGGGGAAATCGGCCAGCAGATCTCCGGCATCCAGGCGGCGACCAACGATTCCGTCGGCGCCATCAAGGAGATCTCCTCGACCATCGAGCGTCTGTCGGAGATCTCGTCGGCGATTGCCGCCGCGGTGGAAGAGCAGGGCGCGGCGACGGCGGAGATCGCCCGCAACGTTCAACAGGCGGCGCAGGGCACGCAGCAGGTGTCGTCGAACATCACCGACGTGCAGCGCGGTGCCTCCGAGACCGGCACAGCCTCCTCGCAGGTGCTGTCGGCCGCCCAGATGCTGTCCAATGACTCGACCCGGCTCAAGAACGAGGTCGGCAAGTTCCTGACCAACGTCCGCGCGGCGTAAATCCCCGCAATACCCACCGCATCAAACGGGCGGCGCCTGGCGCGCCGCTCGCTTTACTGTCCTCTTGGGTAAAATGATGAGGCCCCGCGCTGAATGGCCAGCGGGTGGCCCGTAGACATACGGGCGGATCCTTTCATCGATAGTTAAATTCAATTTACGAGAATTGCACAAAGACGCCTCGAACAGCGGCCGTCCTATTCTTTTTTGGAAGAACGCATTCCCAATTTGTTGGAGGCTTCGATGCGCAAGAATTTTCCTGTCACCCAGACCGAATATCCGGTCAGCGACGAGACACTGATCGTCTCCCGTACCGACCTCAAGGGCAAGCTCACCTATTTCAACGAGGATTTCATTGCGGCTGCCGGCTTCACGTCGGCGGAGCTCATGGGCCAGCCGCACAACATCGTCCGCCATCCCGACATGCCGCCGGAGGCGTTCGACAATCTCTGGGATACGCTGAAGGTCGGCAAGCCGTGGCTCGGCGCGGTGAAGAACCGTCGCAAGAACGGCGACTTCTACTGGGTGCTGGCGACCGCCTCGCCGATCCGCGAGAACGGCCAAGTCACGGGCTACACCTCGATCCGTACCAAACTGCCGGCCGACCAGCGCAAGCTCGCCGAGGAGGTCTACGCCGCCATCCGCGAGAAGAAGCCGCACGGCTATCGTATCGACGCCGGCATCATCCGTCGCCGCTCCTGGCTCGACCGCTTCAGCATCTTCACGGGAACGCTGAAGGCCCGCCTGGTCACGATGATCGTGCTGCAGGTGCTGTTCATGCTCGCGCTCGGAACCGCCGGCGCGCTCTCCACCGGCGGTTCGGCCGGCCTGCTCCTGCCGGCGCTTGCCGTGGCAGGCGCGGCCATCGTCGGCTTCGCCGGATTTGCGACCATGGGTGCGATCCAAGGGCCGATGCAGCAGCTCAACGAGGTTCTGGTCAACCTCGTGCAGGACAAGCTCGACAATCGCATCGTGATCGAGCGCGACGACGAGATCGGGGAAGCGCTGCGGAACCTCCAGACCGTGCAAACCCTGGTCCGCTTCAGCCGCGACGAGGTGCAGGCCGTGCAGCGTCGAGCCGAGGCGCAGCGTAAGGCCGACATGACCAAACTCGCCGACGGTTTCGAGGCCGCGATCGGCGAGATCGTCGAGACCGTGTCGTCGGCCGCAACCGAACTCGAGGCCTCGGCCTCGACGCTGTCCTCGACCGCGGGCCGGGCGCAGCAATTGGCGACGGCGGTCGCAACCGGCTCGGAGGCGGCCTCCAGCAACGTTCATTCGGTGGCATCGGCGGCCGAGGAAATGTCGTCCTCGGTCCGCGAGATCGGCCGCCAAGTGCAGGATTCCAGCAGGATCGCGAGCGAGGCGGTCAGCCAGGCGCACGCCACCACCGAGCGTGTCAGCGAATTGTCGCGGGCCGCATCGCGGATCGGCGACGTCGTCGAGCTCATCAATGCGATTGCCGGCCAGACCAACCTGCTGGCGCTCAATGCCACCATCGAGGCGGCGCGGGCGGGCGAGGCCGGCCGCGGCTTTGCGGTCGTGGCTTCCGAGGTCAAGGCGCTGGCCGAGCAGACCGCCAAGGCGACCGGCGAAATCGGCCAGCAGGTCGGCGGCATCCAGGCCGCCACGCAGGATTCGGTCAGCGCGATCGGCGAGATCAGCGGCACCATTGCGCGTCTGTCGGAGATCGCTTCGGCGATCGCGGCAGCGGTCGAGCAGCAGGGCGCGGCGACCCAGGAGATCGCCCGCAACGTGCAGCAGGCAGCCCACGGCACGCAGCAGGTCTCGTCCAATGTCGGCGACGTCCAGCGCGGCGCCTCGGAGACCGGCTCGGCGTCCTCGCAGGTGCTGTCGGCAGCGCAGATGCTGTCCCGCGACTCCAACCGCCTCAGGCTCGAAGTCGGCAAGTTCCTGAACTCGGTGCGTGCCGCGTGAGGTACGTGGCGCATGGCTGCGATGCCGGTTTCGCACTGCGGTAGCAGGGAAGTGAATGCGGGACAGCCGCCCGGGGGTTAGCGTTTCCGGCGGTGCTCAGGTAAAGGGAGAAGGGGATCGCCGCGGGGGCGGATCCCATATCTTCGCTTGACCTGGAATTGCCTGGCGCATGATTGCTCTGGTCCGTATTGCCCTGAGCCGGCCCTACACGTTCGTCGTACTGGCGCTGCTGCTGCTGATCATCGGACCGCTCGCGGCGCTGCGGACCCCGACCGACATCTTCCCTGATATCCGTATTCCTGTCATCGGCGTGGTCTGGCAGTACACCGGCCTGCCGCCGGACCAGATGTCCGGCCGCATCACCACCCCGTTCCAGCGTGCGCTGACGACCACGGTCAACGACATCGAGCATATCGTCGCCAATTCCTACACCGGCTTTGGCATCATCAAGATCTTCTTCCAGCCCAACGTCGACATCCGCACCGCCAACGCGCAGGTCACCGCGATCTCGCAGACCCTGCTCAGGCAGATGCCGCCGGGTGCGACACCCCCTTTGATCCTGAACTACTCGGCGTCCACCGTGCCGATCCTGCAGGTGGCCCTGTCGGGCGACGGGCTCACCGAGCAGAACCTCGCCGATATCGGCATCAACCAGCTCCGCACGCCGCTGGTCACCGTGCCCGGCGCGGCGATCCCGTACCCGTTTGGCGGCAAGCAGCGCCAGGTCCAGATCGACCTCAATCCCACGGCGCTCCAGGCCCGCGGCCTCTCCGGCCAGGACGTGGCCAATGCGCTCGCTGCCCAGAATCTGATCACGCCCGTTGGGACACAGAAGATCGGCCAGTTCGAGTACAGTATTCAGCTCAACAATTCCCCGCTCCGGATCGAGGAACTCGGCAACCTGCCGATCAGGACCGTCAACGGCGCCATGGTCTATGTGCGCGATGTCGCCACCGTGCGGGACGGCAATCCGCCGCAGACCAACATCGTCCACGTCGACGGTAACCGCTCGGTGCTGATGATGGTGCTGAAGGCCGGCGCGACGTCGACACTCGATATCATCGCCGGGATCAAGCAGAAGGTCATCGACGTCAAGGACCAGATGCCAGAGGCGCTGAAGATCAACTTCATCGGTGATCAGTCGGTGTTCGTCCGCGGCGCGATCCAGGGCGTCGCGGTCGAGGGCGTGATCGCGGCGCTGCTTACCAGCGTCATGATCCTGCTGTTTCTCGGCAGCTGGCGCTCGACCGTCATCATCGCGGTCTCGATCCCGCTGTCGGTGCTGGGCGCCATCATCATGCTGTCGGCGATCGGCGAGACGCTCAACATCATGACGCTCGGCGGCCTCGCGCTCGCCGTCGGCATCCTCGTCGACGACGCCACGGTCACGATCGAGAACATCAACTACCATCTGGAGCAAGGCAAGCCGGTCGAGCAGTCCATCCTCGACGGCGCCAATCAGATCGTGACGCCGGCCTTCGTGTCGCTGCTCTGCATCTGCATCGTGTTCGTGCCGATGTTCTTCCTCACGGGCGTCGCGCGTTTCCTGTTCGTGCCGATGGCGGAAGCCGTGATGTTCGCGATGATCTGGTCGTTCATCCTGTCGCGCACCCTGGTGCCGACGATGGCGAACTATCTGCTCAAGGCACACGTCCATCACGAGGGTGGCCCCCCAGCATCGCGCAATCCCTTGGTCCGGTTCCAGCGCGGCTTCGAGGCGCGGTTCGAGCGCATCCGCGGTGGATATCACGACCTGCTTGGCCTGGCGCTCGGACACCGGGCGGTGTTCGTCATCGGTTTCATCTGCATCGTCGGGGCGTCCTTCGCGCTGGTGCCGTTTCTCGGCCGCAACTTCTTTCCAGCCGTCGATGCCGGCAACATCCTGATGCATGTCCGCACTCAGGTCGGCACCCGAATCGAGGAGACCGCGAACCAGCTCGCCGATATCCAGAAAGCCGTGCGCAAGCTCATCCCGGGCGAGATCGAGACCATGACCGACAATATCGGCATGCCGATCTCCGGCATCAACTTGACTTACAACAACACCGGCGTGATCGGCCCGCAGGACGGCGACATCCAGATCAAGCTGCAGGAAGGCCATAGGCCCACCGAGGAGCATGTGCGCGTGTTGCGAGAGCAGTTGCCGCGGCTGTTTCCAGGGGTGAGTTTCGCGTTCCTGCCGGCCGACATCGTCAGCCAGATCCTGAATTTCGGTGCGCCGGCGCCGATCGACCTGCAAATCCGCGGTGCCAATGTCAGCGCGAATTTCGCCTATGCCAACAGCCTGCTGGCGAAGGTCCGCAAGATTCCCGGCGTTGCCGATGCGCGCATCCAGCAGTCGCCGAACAATCCGACCTTCAACATCGATGTCGACCGCACCCGAGCACAGTATGTCGGCCTGACAGCGCGCGACGTCACGAACAGCCTCGTGGTCAATCTCGCCGGCTCCTCGCAGGTAGCGCCGACCTACTATCTCAATCCGGATAACGGCGTGTCGTACTCGATCGTGATGCAGACGCCACAATACCAGATCGATTCGCTCAGTGCGCTGCAGACACTACCGATCACCGCGGCCGGCAACGCGCAGTCGCCGATCCTCGGCGGCATCGCCGACATCAAGCGCTCGACGTCGAGCGCGGTCGTCTCGCAATACGACATCCAGTCGATGGTTCAGATCTTTGCCACGACCTCGGGCCGCGATCTCGGCGCGGTCGCCGCCGACATCAACCGACTGATTGCCGATACCGCGAAGGACGTGCCGAAGGGCTCGTCCGTGGTGCTGCTCGGCCAGGTTCAGACGATGAACAGCGCCTTCACCGGCCTGCTGTTCGGCCTGCTCGGGGCCGTCGTGCTGATCTACCTCCTGATCGTCGTGAACTTCCAGTCCTGGTCCGATCCGTTCGTGATCATCACCGCGTTGCCGGCCGCGCTCGCAGGCATCGTCTGGATGCTGTTCATGACCGAGACCACTCTGTCGGTCCCGGCGCTGACCGGCGCCATCATGTGCATGGGCGTTGCCACCGCCAACAGCGTGCTCGTGATCTCCTTTGCCCGCGAGCGCTACGAAGAGCTCGGCGATCCCATCGCAGCCGCGCTCGAAGCGGGATTCGTCCGGTTCCGCCCGGTCCTGATGACCGCGCTCGCCATGATCATCGGCATGGCGCCGATGGCGCTGGGGCTGGGTGAGGGCGGCGAGCAGAATGCACCGCTCGGCCGGGCCGTGATCGGCGGCCTGATCTTTGCAACCTTCGCCACGCTGATGTTCGTTCCCGTGGTGTTCAGCATGGTTCACAAGAAGCAAGGCGCCAGACCCGCCGCCTCATTGGAGACCCCGCATGTCGCCCACTGAACCCCGCTCGCCGGTGTCGCGCCGGAAACTGGGCATCTTCAGCCTGGTGGCGCTGATTGCGGCAGGCCTTGTCGTCGGCACCGGCATCCGTGCCCGCGAGGAGCAGGGCTCCAAGCTGAAGGAATGGACCGACGACCAGGCCGTTCCCAGCGTGGCCGTGGCCCTGCCCAATGCCAAGGACCTCAACGCCACCATCGATCTGCCGGGCCGGCTGGAAGCCTACTCCCGCGCCCCTATCTTCGCGCGCGTATCGGGCTATTTGAAGAGCTGGAGCGCCGACATCGGCGCGCGCGTCAAGGCCGGCCAGGTGATTGCCGAAATCGAGGCGCCCGACCTCGATCAGCAGCTGTTGCAGGCCCGCGCCGACCTCGCCAGCCAGCAGGCCAGCGCCAGGCTATCGGAGGCGACGCTGAATCGCCGCAAGACGCTTGTCGCCTCCAACTTCGTCTCCGCCCAGGAGATCGACGAGCGTACCGCCGACCTCTCCAACAAGAAGGCCGCCGTCAATTCGGGGCAGGCCAATGTCGAGCGCCTGGAAGCGCTGGCTGGCTACAAGAA
The DNA here is from genome assembly GCA_035575945.1 of Bradyrhizobium sp. Lineage (GTDB taxonomy): Bacteria > Pseudomonadota > Alphaproteobacteria > Rhizobiales > Xanthobacteraceae > Bradyrhizobium. The sequence goes on from DATLXF010000052.1 coordinate 6,216, forward strand.
AATCACCGCGCCGTTCGATGGCGTCGTCACCGCGCGCGACACCGATGTCGGCGCGCTCATCAATGCCGGCGGCGGCTCCGGCCCGGCGATGTTCGTGATCTCGGACATCAGCAAGCTGCGCGTCTACGTCAACGTCCCGCAGAACTACGTCCCGGCGATCAAGATCGGGGCCAAGGCGATCATCACGCTGCCCGAATATCCCAACCGGACTTTCCAGGCGACGGTGGAGGCGTCCTCGCAGGCCGTCGACGTCGCCTCCGGGACGACGCGCATGCAGCTCGGGCTCGACAATTCCAGAGGCGAGCTGATGCCCGGCGGCTATGCCAGCGTGAAGCTCAACCTCCAGCGTGACTCAGCGCCGCTCAGCATCCCTGCCAGCGCTTTGATCTTCAACGGCAGTGGCCTGCGGGTGGCGACGGTCGGTGCAGATGACAAGGTGCTGTTCAAGAGCGTGACGATCGCTCGCGACCTCGGCCGCGAAATCGAGCTCGCCTCGGGGATTGCTCCGGATGACCGCGTCATCACCGCGCCGCCGGATGGTCTTTCGGATGGCGATGCGGTCCGCGTCGTCGGCGCCAAGGCTAAGCCGGCGACCGCTTCGGAGAAGCAGGCGCCGAAGAGCTAGGGCAATCTCGCGCCCCGGACGCGGCGCATCACGCCACCCGCCACTCCGGCACGCCATCGGCGGCCATCGCGATCTCGCCGAGCGAGCCGACCGGTGTGCGGTCCATGTCGAGCAGATGCGCCAGCGTCGCGCCGTCGCTCGCCGGAATCCGCGCCAGCGTGCGCCGGTCATCTTCCGTGCGCAGCATCACCACGCCGTGCTCGACATCGCCGCCGCGGCCGTAGAGCACGGTAAAGCTTTCGACCTTGCCCTTGCCGTTTGCTTCCGCGACGAACTCCGGCACAACGCGCTTGTTGCGGTCGGCTTCGCCTTGCACGCTGGTGTCCTGCGCGAGCGTCTCGCGCGGTGGTGCTTTCGCCACCACCAGAGCGTGGTGCTTGGTGACGAAGCCGCCCTGGCCATAGAGCAGACCGAGTTTTGCGCCGTCGCGCACGCGCCGCACCATCGCGCAGGCAGCATGCGTCATGTAGGTGTTGAGCGGCGCGCCGAAGAAGGTGAGGCCGCCGGTCACGGTCGGCTGCACGTCGTCGCCGAGCCCAAGCGTCCGCCGTGCCATCTTGGGCACGCAGGGGAAGCAGCTGTAGAGCTCGATCGCGTCGAATGCCCTGCCGTCTCCGCCCGCAAGATCCATCACTGCTTTCAGCACGGCGTTCTGCGGATGGCTCTCGTAGAACTGGTCGCGCAACAGATAATCGCGCGGTTCCTCGGCGGAAGCGCCGCCGAGCGGATAGACCAGCTTGTCTTCCGCGATACCGAGCGCCCGCGCCTTGGCAAGGCTGGTGAGCAGCAGCGCGCCGCCCATGTTGACGCTGGGATTGGCGACCATGAGCTTGTTGTAGGGCCAGGCGATCAGCCGGTTGTCGGCGGTCGGCGTCGTGATCTCCTCCGGCGCATAGCGCCGCTTCAGCCAGGCATTGGGGTTCTGCGCGGCGGCTTCCGAATAGCGCGACCACAGCGTGCCGGATTCCGCCATCGCCGCGCGCGGCGTCTGGCTCCAATGGGCGGAGGAGGCGGCCTCGTAGAACGGGTACACCGTGACGGGGCGGAACACGCCGAGCTTCACCGCGAGCGGCTTCTGGAACGCCGCGCCGCGCTTGGGTTCCTCGACGTCATGGGCGAACGGCGTCCATGGCAGCTTGACGCCGGCGCGCTCGGCCTTGGTCGCGGTCGATTGCGCCTCCGCGCCGCAGACCGCCGCCACGCCGCACTCGCCGCGCGCGATGCGCTTGGCCGCTTCGTGGATGAAGCGGATCGGGCTCTCGCCGCCGACCGGGCCGTAATAGCAATGGGCAGGCGAGACGCCGAGCCGCTGCGCCAACAGCTTCTCCGGATCGCGATAGCGCCAGCTCAGGAAGTTGACCACGTCGAGGGACTGCACCTCGCTGAGCAGGTTCGCGCCGGCATCGGCTTCCGCACGCCGCAGCGCCTGCTCGAGCAGGTCGAGCGGCTCGAGGCCCTCGGTGATCTCCTTGGGGCGGTCGACGATCTCGCCGATGCCGACGATGACGGGAATGCGGTCGGAGGAAACAGTCGTCATTTCTCTTGCTTCTCTACTCTCTCAGTCATCTCAGACCTCATCTGAGGAGCCTGCGAAGCAGGCGTCTCGAGGGATGGGCCGCGGGCTCTCATGGTTCGAGACGGCTCTTGCCCGCCTCCTCACCATGCGGATCTACATCGTCACTCTGCCACCAGCGCATTCATGTGCTCGACGGCTTCGGCGAACTCTTCCTTGAATTCCTGTACCACGGCGCCTGCCGATTTCACGCTGTCGATCAGGCCGACGCCCTGGCCGACGAAATAGCTGACGAGATCGCGGGCCCTGGCGTTGCCGCTCGCGGCGGCACGGTCGATCGAATTGAAGGCGTCGCGGCTGACGATGCTTTGCAGCGGCATCGGCAGCGCGCCCGGGCTGTCCGGCGCGCGGTCCCAGGCATCGGTCCAGACCGATCGGAGCTGCCGGGCCGGCTTGCCGGTGCGGCCCTTGGAGCGCACCGCATCGCGGGAGGATGCCGCGATCATCTTCTCGCGAAAGATCTCGCTGGTTTCGGACTCGACCGTGGCGAGCCACACCGAACCGGTCCAGACGCCGGCCGCGCCCATCGCCATGCAGGCCGCCATCTGCCGCCCCGTCATGATGCCGCCGGCCGCCAGCACCGGCACGTCGCGGATCTTCTGGATCGCCTTGATCACCTCCGGCACCAGCACCATGGTCGAGACCTCGCCGCAATGGCCGCCGGCCTCGGTACCTTGCACCACGAGGATGTCGACGCCCGCCGCGACCTGGCGCAACGCGTGCTCCTTGGCGCCGACCAGCGCGGCGACCGGCACGCCATGCCTCTTGCCCATCTCGATCATCGCCTTCGGCGGCACCCCCAACGCATTGGCGATCAGGCGGATGGGATGGTTGAAGGAGACCTCGAGCAGCTCGAGCGCGGTTTTCGCATCGAACGGCTGCGGCTGGTCGGCTGAGACCTCCGTCGTGGTCAGCTCGATGTCGTATTTCTTCAGGAGATCGCGCGTGTAATTGCGATGCTCCTGCGGCACGCGCGCTTCCAGGCTATTCCAGGTGACGTCTTTCTCGCCTGATGTCGAGATGTTCTCCGGTATCAGCACGTCGATTCCGTAAGGCTTGCCGTCGACATGCGCGTCGATCCACTTCAGCTCGCGTTCGAGGGTGTCGGGCGTGTGCACGGTCGCGCCCAGCACGCCGAACCCGCCGGCGCGGCTGACGGCGGCGACGACATCGCGGCAATGGCTGAAGGCGAGCAGCGGGAATTCGATGCCCAGCATATCGCAGATCGGCGTCTTCATAGCTCTCTCCCGGCAGCTTTCGCGTTGCTTTCGCTCGCCAAGCGGACTGACGCTAGCCGATCGTCGCTCACGATGACATGCCGGATTCTGCGAGGCATCTTGTGTGCAGGCGTTGCGGCCTTCCGTCTCAGAGGTTGTCATTCCGGGGCTCGCGTCAGCGAGAACCCGGAATCCATGTTTCCGAGCATCCTTGCGGCCCAATGGATTTCCGGGCTCCCCTGCGGGCGCCCCGGAATGACGGCGGAGACCGGGTGTCATGACAAAACGTGAAGTGTCGCGCCAGGCAATCCAGTGGGGAGGGCTTGCCATCGGCCGTTCTCCGGCTAATTAATGCAGGCGCATCCTTTTTCCTGGAGCCCCGCATGACCGACGCCCCCGCCTACGTGCCGCCCAAAGTCTGGACCTGGAACAAGGAGAACGGCGGGCAGTTCGCCAGCATCAACCGCCCGATCGCCGGGCCCACCCACGAGAAGGAGCTGCCGGTCGGCAAGCATCCGCTTCAGCTCTATTCGCTGGCGACGCCGAACGGGGTGAAGGTCACGGTGATGCTGGAGGAGCTCCTGGCCCTCGGCCACAAGGGCGCAGAATACGATGCCTGGCTCATCAAGATCGGCGACGGCGACCAGTTCGGCAGCGGCTTCGTCGACATCAATCCCAATTCGAAAATTCCGGCGCTGATGGATCGCTCCGGACCCGAGCCGATCCGCGTATTCGAGTCCGGCTCGATCCTGTTCTATCTCGCGGAGAAGTTCGGCGCCTTCCTGCCGAAGGACGTCAAGACCCGGACCGAGGCGATGTCCTGGCTGTTCTGGCAAATGGGCAGCGCACCCTATCTCGGCGGCGGCTTCGGTCACTTCTACGCCTATGCGCCGACCAAGATCGAATACGCCATCGATCGCTTCGCGATGGAGACCAAGCGCCAGCTCGACGTCCTCGACCGTCGCCTCGCCGATAACGAGTATCTCGCGGGCAAGGAGTACACGATCGCCGATATGGCCGTCTGGCCCTGGTATGGCGCACTCGCCAAGGGGCTGGTCTACGGCGCCGGCGAATTCCTCTCCGTGCAGGACTACGAGAACGTGCAGCGCTGGACCGACCAGATCGCGCAGCGCCCCGCCGTGAAGCGCGGGCGCATGGTCAACCGCGTTTCCGGCGACCCCGCAAGCCAGCTGCACGAGCGCCATGACGCATCCGATTTCGAGACGAAGACGCAGGACAAGCTCGCGCCGGCGACGTAGGGCGGTCTTCGTCTCTCCCAGCTGCGGCAGGGCGATCGCATATGCTTTCACAGGGGCGGTCTACGCATTTCTCGACAATTCCGCCGATGAGACACCCTCTCCCCAACCCTCCCCCGCAAGCGGGGGAGGGAGCGTAGTCCCGACGCCGAGGCATTATTCACACCAAATGCGATTGCCCTGGCGCCTGCGGGGAGAGGTCGGAATGGCCTCTTAAAGCGCGGATTCCGGGTCAGGGGGGACTCTCCGCGAATCCAACTCTCACCGTCCCGGTAGAAGCTCTCCTCATCTCGACCTTCTCCCGCAAGCGGAGAGAAGGCGACGAGAGAACCTTCAAGCCATGCTCAGCTCGTGGCGACCCACCACCATCCAGTGCACCTCGTCGGGACCGTCGGCGAAGCGCAGGTGGCGCACATCCTGGTACATTTCGGCGAGCGGCGTCCAATGCGAGATGCCGGTGGCGCCGTGGATCTGGATGGCCTGGTCGATGATTTTGCAGGCGCGCTCCGGCACCATGGCCTTGACCATGGAGACCCAGACGCGGGCCTCCTTGTTGCCGAGCACGTCCATCGCCTTGGCGGCCTTCAGCACCATCAGCCGCATCGCCTCGATCTCGCAGCGCGCCTGCGCGATGATCTGCATGTTGCCGCCGAGATGGGCGATCTTCTTGCCGAAGGCTTCGCGGGTGAGGCCGCGCTGCACCATCAGGTCGAGCGCCTTCTCGGCCTTGCCGATGGTGCGCATGCAGTGATGGATGCGGCCCGGGCCGAGGCGAAGCTGCGAAATCTCGAAACCGCGGCCTTCGCCGAGCAGGATATTCTCCTTCGGGACCCGCACGTTGTTGAAACGCATGTGCATGTGGCCGCGCGGGGCGTGGTCCTGGCCGAACACGTGCATGGGTCCGAGCACCTCGACGCCGGGCGTGTCGCGCGGCACCAGGATCTGCGACTGCTGCTTGCTCGGCGCCGCGTCGGGATTGGTCTTCACCATGACGATGAGGATCTTGCAGCGGGGATCGCCGACACCCGAGATGTAGTACTTCTCGCCGTTGATGACCCATTCGTCGCCGACGAGCTTTGCGGTGGTCGAGATGTTCTTGGCATCGGAGGAGGCGACGTTCGGCTCGGTCATGACATAGGCCGAGCGGATCTCGCCGTTGAGCAGCGGCTTCAGCCACTTCTCCTTCTGCTCCTTGGTGCCGACGCGCTCCAGCACCTCCATGTTGCCGGTGTCCGGCGCCGAGCAGTTCATGGTCTCGGACGCCAGCGGGCTCTTGCCGAGCTCGGCCGCGATGTAGGCGTAGTCGAGATTTTTCAGGCCCTGGCCGGTCTCGTCGTCGGGCAGGAAGAAATTCCACAGGCCTTCCTGCTTGGCCTTGTTCTTGGCCTTCTCCAGCACTTCGAGCTGCTTCGGCGTGAAGCTCCAGCGATCTTCCTTACCTTCGCCGGCCTTGGTGAACTCGATCGACATCGGCTCGACGGTGTCACGGATGAACTTCTTGACGTGGTCGTAGAGCGGCCGGACCTGCTCCGACATGCGGAGGTCGTTGAGCTCGTCGCCGGGATTGAGGGTGTAGTTGGTGGTGCGGGGAATGTAGGTATGTTTTGTCATTGGTCCTCCCGGGATCGCTGAGATCATGCTGGTGGCGAGAATAGTCGCAGCGCCGCCAAAGTGCGAGCGCGCATTTCGCCCGCGAGCATGCCATGTGATGGAATTCGCGAGGACGTTTGAAATGTTGTTTGAATGGGGTGGGAGGATCGGCGACGGACGTGCCCCGCTCTCCACTGTCATCGCCCGGCGAAGACCGGACGATCCAGTAGCCCAGAGACGGCTATCGTCTCCCGAGAGGCACGGCGTGCCGGATGCCCCGGTCAAGCCGGGGCATGACAGACGTGTTTGTGGCTAGATCACGCCGGCATCCGGTGCATCGCGCAGATCTTGTTGCCGTCGAGATCGCGCAGGTAAGCCATATACAGCTTGCCGCCAGGGCCCTGACGCACCCCGGGCGGATCCTCGATCGGCTTGCCGCCGGCCGCGACGCCCGCCGCGTGCCAGGCGTCGACCTGCTCCGGGGAACTGCAGGCAAAGCCGATCGTGCCGCCATTCGCGCAGGTCGCGGGCTCGCCGTTGATCGGCTTCGAAACCGAGAACACGCCGGTCTTGGTGATGTAGAAGATGCGATGGCCGTCGACCCTGGCCGGCCGCACCTCGAGCGTGCCGAGCAGCTTGTCGTAGAACGCCTTGGCCTTGTCGAGGTCGTTGGTGCCGATCATGACGTGCGAGAACATTTGCCCATTCCCTTCTGCGCTCACAACACGAGGTGCCGTAGGGTGGGCAAAGCGCAGCGTGCCCACCGCGACATTCGAAAAGTGCTCATGGGGGGCACGGCGCGGGTGCGCCCCTTGCCCACCCCGCGAAATCTCAAAACGCCGTATAGCCGCCGTCGATCACGAACGTATCCGCGGTGTGATACGACGACGCCTTGCTCATCAGATACACCGCGATGCCGCCGAAATCGGAGGCCTCGCCGAAGCGCCGCATCGGTATGCGGGGCATCACGTTGGCGACGAACTTGTCGTTGGCCATCAGCCCTACGGTCATGTCGCTCTTGATCCAGCCCGGCAGGATCGCATTTGCGGTGACGCCGTAGCGCGCCAGCTCGACGCCGAGCGCGCGCACCAGCGCGTTGATGGCGGCCTTGGTCGCCGCATAATGCTCGTTGCGCGCGGTGCCGAAGATCGAGGCGAGACTCGAGGTCGCAACCAGCCGGCCGAAGGGATCGCCGGCATTGGCGCGATCCGTCATGTGCCTCGCGGCCGCCTGGAACGCGTGGAACACGCCGTCGAGGTTGGTCGCGAACATCGTGCGCCATTCCTCCTCGGTGCGCTCGATGAAGGAGCGCCGTCCGCCGCCGCCGATGCCGGCGTTGGCGAAGCAGCCGTCGACCCGGCCGAAGGTGTCGAGCGTCGCCTTCATCGCGGCAGCGACCGAGGCCGGGTCGCTGACGTCGCAGACGCGGCTGTCGACCTTGCCTGAAAAGCCGGCCATGCTCGCGGCAGCGGCCTTGTTCTTGTCAGCATTGCGGCCCCAGATCGAGACGTTGCAGCCCTGGCCCGCGAGTGCCTGCGCGATGCCGAGCCCGATGCCGCCATTGCCACCGGTGATCACGGCCACGCGGCCGGAGAGGTCGAAGAGGTTCATGGCGCGTTTCCTGTTGTCCTGGTCTGCGGCCCATCAGCCGCTGCGCACAAGATTGCTTGCTATGCTGCGATCACCATGGACAAGACCGCGTCAAAAATCAAATATGCGCCCCGGCAGAAACAAATTCCGGCGTGCGAAACTGACGCTGGCCGCAACCGACGAGGAAACCATGCAGTTCAAACACGTCACGCTCGACCTCGATGGCGCGGTCGCGATCCTCAAGCTCGATCATCAGGAGGTGATGAACGCGGTCTCCGTCGACATGCTGGGCGGTCTTTCCGAGGCGCTGGATGCGATCGAGGAGAAGAAGGACGAGGTGCGCTGCGTGGTGCTGACCGGTGCGGGTCGGGCGTTCTGCACCGGGGCCAATCTGCAGGGCCGCAACAACCAGGCGAAGAAGACCAAGGCCGGCATGACACTGGAGACCGGCTTCCACCCGTTTCTGCGCCGCATCCGCAACCTGCATTGCCCCATCATCACCGCGGTCAACGGCCCGGCCGCCGGCGCCGGCATGAGCTTCGCGCTGCTCGGCGACATGATTTTATGCGCACGGTCCTCCTACTTCCTTCAGGCCTTCCGCCGCATCGGGCTCGTGCCGGATTGCGGATCGACCTGGCTCCTGCCGCGCCTCGTCGGGCGCGCACGCTCGATCGAATTGTCGCTGATGGGCGAGCGGCTGCCGGCCGAGAAAGCGCTGGAATGGGGCCTCGTCAACCGCGTCTACGATGACGGCGTGCTGATGGAAGAAGCGATGAAGCTCGCACGCGATCTCGCCAGCGGCCCGACGGTGGCGCTCTCTCTGATCCGCAAGCTCTATTGGGACAGCCCGGAAAATTCCTTCGAGGATCAGCTCAACCTCGAGTTCCAGTGCCAGCTCCGTGCCGGCGACACCCAGGACTTTCGCGAGGGCGTCGGCGCGTTCCTCGAGAAGCGGCCCGCGCAGTTCAAAGGCAAATGATCGAAGCGGAGCTTTCGCGCAGCGCCAGGCGCTGGTGCCCCGGCGCGACCGGCGTGACGGGCGCGGCAAAGCTGTCCGGCGGCGCCAGCCAGGAAACCTGGCGCTTCGACATCACCCATCCCGACGGGCCAATCGGCGCGATCCTGCGCCGCTCGCCCAAGGGCTATGGCGCAGCTCCAACGCGCGCGGCCGGTCTCGCGGCGGAAGCGCAGCTGATGCAGCTCGCCAATGAGGCCGGCGTGCCGTCGCCTCGCGTGCTGCACGTGCTGGTGCCCGAGGACGATCTCGGCACCGGCTTCATCATGCAGCGCGTCGAGGGCGAGACTATCGCACGCAAGATTCTTCGCGATGAAGAGTATGCGTCAGCGCGTCCCCTTCTGGCGCGGCAGATCGGCGGCATTCTCGCCGGCCTGCACCGGCTGCCCAAGGACAAGCTGCCGGAGCTGCGCACCCGGGGCGCGACCCAGGAGATCGCGGAGTTCGAGCGCGACTATCGCAGCCTGAATTGGCCGAAGCCCGTGTTCGAGCTGGCGCTACGCTGGCTGCGCGACCGCGATCCCGGCCCGTCGGCCGAGACCACGCTGGTGCACGGCGATTTTCGCAACGGCAATCTCATCATCGGCGCCGACGGCGTCCGCGCGGTGCTGGACTGGGAGCTCGCCCATCTCGGCGATCCCATGGAGGATCTCGGCTGGGTCTGCGTCAACTCCTGGCGCTTCGGGGAGATCGACAAGCCGGTCGGCGGCTTTGGCACGCGCGAGGAGCTGTTCGCCGGCTATGAGGCCGCAGGCCGCAAGGTCGATCCGGACCGGGTGAAATTCTGGGAAGTGATGGGTACGCTGCGCTGGGGCATCATGTGCGGCGGCATGATGCAGCGCTTCCGCGAAGGGCCCGACCATTCCATGGAGCGCGCGATGATCGGCCGCCGTGCGAGCGAAACCGAGATCGATCTGTTGCGGCTGCTGGCGCCGCGCGGGAGCTGACGGATGCAGGACGAACCGACCCCGATCGAGCTGACCAAATCGGTCGCTGATTTCCTCCGCAACGACATCGCGCCGCTGATCTCCGGCCATCAGGCCTTCAAGCTCCGCGTCGCCATCAACATCCTCGATCTCGTGACGCGGCAACTGACGCGGGAAGAGGAGAGTGATGCACAGGAGGTCGAGCGTCTGCGCGCGCTGCTCGGCGAGGACGGTTCAGTCATGGAGCTGAACCGCGCCCTCGCCGAGTGGATCGCCAGGGGCGAAATCGACCTCGCAACGCCGGGCCTCGCCGAGCACCTGTGGGCGACCACGATGGACAAGCTCGCGGTGGATCAGCCGAATTACGCATCCTACAGGCGCGAGCTGCAGCGGGGCGGGTAGGCAACGCTCCATCCGCCGTCATTCCGGGGCGTCGCACAGCGACGAACCCGGAATCCATTCATCCACGCGTTCTGCCGCCTCATGGATTCCGGGCTCGCGCCTGTCGGCGCGCCCCGGAATGACGAGCGGAGAGAAATGCGGTCACTTCCCTACCCATTTCGGCGGCCGCTTCTCGGAAAACGCCTTCGGGCCCTCGATGTAGTCCTGCGAGGCGACCATGGCCTGCACCGCCGGGTAGCCGCGCTGCTCCGCGATCGCCTGCTCCAGCGACACGCCGAGGCCCTTCTGAATCGCCTGCTTCGAAGCCCGGATCGACATCGGCGAATTCTTGGCGATCATGTCGGCCCAGCGCACCGCGGCGTTGAGCGCTTCGCCCTGCGGCACCACCTCGTTGACGAAGCCGAGCTCATAGCCCTCCTTGGCGCTGACGTGACGCGCGGTCAGGATCATGCCCATCGCGCGCTTCAGCCCGATCTGTCGCGGCAGCCGGTGCAGGCCGCCGGCGAGTGCGGCGAGGCCAACGCGCGGCTCGGGCAGGGCGAAGGTGGCGTTCTCCGAGGCGATGATCAGATCGCAGGCCAGCGCGATCTCAAAGCCGCCGCCCATGGCGACGCCGTTCACGGCGGCGATGATCGGCTTGTCGCAGTCGAAGCGGGAAGTGAGGCCGGCAAAGCCGCCCTTGTCCCAGCCGCGCTTGCCACCGGCCGCCTGCCACTTCAGATCGTTGCCGGCGCAGAACGCCTTGTCGCCGGCGCCGGTGACGATCGCGATCCACTGTTCCGGATCTCCGGAGAAATCGTCGAACAACTTTTGCAGCTCGAAATGCGCATCGGTGTGGAGCGCGTTGTAGACCTCGGGCCGTGACAGCGTCACGATCGTGATCGGCCCCTTGCGTTCCACTTTCGAAAACTTCAGCTCCATCGTGCGCTCCCGCATTTTCTCGTGAAGGAATATTGATGCATAGTAGCGCGCGTCGACGACGCGGCGCCATCGAATTGCGCTGGCGTGCTTTGCGCAGTCGTCACGCCGGCTTGCTTGACTTGAGCGCGCTCTTCTCCGCTTAATCGCGCGAAGCACAAACAGGCTTAGCGCCTTAACGCAAAACGATAATCATTCCGGGAGAGAGCCCTTGGATTTCTCATTGCCTGCCGATCTCGTCGCCTATCTCGGAGAGCTCGACCGTTTCATCGAACGCGAGATCAAGCCGCTGGAACAAGCCGACGACAACATCCGCTTCTTCGACCATCGCCGCGAATGGGCGCGCACCGATTTCGAGAATGGCGGCCTGCCGCGCCACGAATGGGAGGCGCTGCTGCGCAAGGCCAAGGATCTCGCCGATGCCGCCGGCCATCTGCGGTTTCCGGTGCCGAAGCAATATGGCGGCAAGGACGGCTCGAACCTCTGGATGGCGGTGATCCGCGAGCATTTTGCCGCAAAGGGCCTCGGCCTGCACAACGATCTCCAGAACGAGCATTCCATCGTCGGCAACTTCCCCGTCGTCACCATGCTCGACCGCTACGGCCGCGACGACCAGAAGGCGATGATCGACGGCTCGATCAGGGGCAAGTACCGCATCACCTTCGGCCTGACCGAGCCGCATCACGGCTCGGACGCCACCCACATGGAGACGCGCGCGGTGCCGGCCACGCGCGACAACGTCAAGGGCTGGATCATCAACGGCGAGAAGATGTGGACCACCGGCATGCACGTCGCCACCCACTGCGCGCTGTTCGCGCGCACCGGCGGCAATGACGGCGACGCCCGCGGCATCACCTGCTTCCTGGTGCCGGCCAACAGCCACGGTGTCAAGGTCGAGGAGTACATGTGGACCTTCAACATGCCGACCGACCATCCGCGCGTCAGCTTCACCGACGTCTTCGTGCCCGAGGATGCGCTGTTCGGCGAGGTCGGCCGCGGCCTGTCGCTGGCGCAGTGCTTCGTGCACCAGAACCGCATCCGCCAAGCCGCAAGCTCGCTCGGCGCCGCCGTCTACTGTATCAACGAGAGCGTCAAATATGCCCGCGAGCGCAAGCCGTTTGGCAAAGCGCTCGCCGAGAACCAGGCTATCCAGTTCCCGCTGGTGGAGCTTGCCACGCAAGCCGAAATGCTGCGTCTGCTGATCCGCAAGACCGCCTGGGAGATGGACCAGCTCAACGAGGAGCAGATCGAGCGCACACTCTCCGACCGAGTCTCGATGTGCAACTACTGGGCAAACCGCCTCTGCTGCGAATCCGCAGACCGCGCCATGCAGGTGCATGGCGGCATGGGCTATTCACGCCACAAGCCGTTCGAGCATATTTATCGCCACCACCGCCGCTACCGCATCACCGAAGGCAGCGAGGAGATCCAGATGCGGAAGGTCGCTGGGTTCCTGTTCGGCTATATGGGGCCGGGGAAGCATTGACTGTTGGCGAAGGTAACAATCCAAGCCTTCGTACGGAGGCGGTCTGGGTTGCTTCGTCGCAGGGGCTCCTCGCAATGACGCAGAGAGAGCAACGCCTCTCTCTTCGTCATTGCGAGCGCAGCGAAGCAATCCAGCGTCTCTCAACGAAGGTAGTCTCGATGGCTGCACCTCGAGGCTAGTTCACCCGCCGGTCCTTCCCCGCCCAATACGGCTCGCGCAATTGCCTGCGCAAAATCTTGCCGCTCGGATTGCGCGGCAGGGCCGGCAGGAACTCCACGCTCTTCGGCGTCTTGTAGCCGGCGATGCGCGTGCGGGTGAAGTTGATGATGTCGGTGGCGCTGGCCTGCTTGCCCGGCTTCATCACCACCACCGCCTTCACGGCCTCGCCCCATTTGTCGTCGGGCACGCCGATCACCGCAGCTTCGGCGACGTCAGGATGGTCGCACAGCGCGCTCTCGACCTCCGCGGGGTAGATGTTCTCGCCGCCGGAGATGATCATGTCCTTGATGCGGTCGTGGATGTAGAGATAGCCGTCCTCGTCCATGTAGCCGGCATCGCCGGTGCGCAGCCAGCCGTCGCGGCGCAGCGTCGATGCGGTGGCCTCCGGCAGGTTCCAGTAGCCGGCCATGTTGGAGCCCGAGCGCGTTGCGATCTCGCCAACCTGCCGCGGCGGCAGCGGCTTGCCGTCGACGTCCAGGATCGCGATCTCGACGCCCGGCAGCGCCTTGCCGGCCGAGCGCATCCGTTCCAGCCCCTCGATATGATCCTCCGGCGGCAGCGCGACGATGGTGCCCGTGGTCTCGGTCATGCCGTACATCTGCACGAAGCCGCATTTGAAAACCTCGATGCATTCCTTGAGCAGTGCCGCCGGAATCGGCGAGGCGCCGTAGAGCATGTATTTCAGCCGCGAGAAATCGACGGTCTTGGCGCGCGGCTGCCGCACCACGAACTGCATCGCCGCCGGCACCATGAACAGTTTCGTGATGCCCGACTGCTCGAAGAAATCCAGCACCTTGGTCGGATCGAATTCGCGCGCGATCACGCCGCGGGCACCGTGATAGAGTCCCATCACGCCCCAGCCGGAGCCGCCAATGTGGAAGATCGGCATCGCCACCAGCGAGACGTCGTCGGTCGACCACCGGTTCCATTCCGGCTTGTCCTCGGCGTTGCCGGTCTGCACGAGGTTCAGGAAGTTCGCGTGGCTCAGCATCGCGCCCTTCGGCTTGCCGGTCGTGCCCGACGTGTAGAGCTGGATCGCGATGTCGCGAGTGTCGATCGGCGCCTTGGGATCGTCGCCGCTCTGCGCATCGCGCCAGGCCGCAAAGTCCTGCCACTCCGGCGCGCCGCCTTCGGTGGTGATGATGCTGCGTACGCCGGGGAGCTGGTCCCCGATCTGTCGCACCTGCGTGATGAATTCCGGCCCGACGAACAGCACCGGCGCCCTGCAGTCCGAAACGATGAAGGCAACCTCGGGTCCCGCGAGCCGCCAGTTCACCGGCGCCATCACGACGCCGACCTTCATCGCGCCCATCAGGAGCTCGAAATAGATGTCGCTGTTCTTGCCGAGATAGGCGATGCGATCGCCGTGCTTGACGCCCATGGCGAGGAGCGCGTTGGCGACCTTGTTGGTCTTGATGTCGAACTCGGCAAAGCTGGTGGTGCGGCCTTCGAATTCATAGGCGATGGCGTTGCCGCGGCTCTTCGCGCGCTCGCGCACCATGTCGGCGAGGTTGGCCAGTTTCTGTGTGGACATGTTTCTCCCGTGGCGTCTTGTTTTTATAGCCGGGAGTGTGGCGGCATCTGCGGGGGAAGACAAGATGGGAGCCCGGCTGTCGTCCCGGACAAGCGCGCGTCAAGCGCGCGAAGATCCGGGACCTAGCGACCGTCAGCCCCTTATACATTCGCCTCGGGAGATCACCCTCGCTTCGCGCGGTCCTTCTCGTTCTGCGCCATGATGCTCTCGCGCGCGGTCTTCCAGTCGTCGTCGCTCCAGTCGCGGAGCTGGTAGAAATTGCCGCCCATGGCGAGGGCCTGCGCGCCGTCCATGGCGATGGTCTCGCCGCTGATCCAGTTGCAGCCGCCGGAGATCAGGAACACGGCGACGTTCTGCATTTCCTCCATGGTGCCCACGCGGCCCATCGGGTTCATCGCCTTGGTGCGGGCGCCGGCCTCGTCGCCGGGCTTGATGCGCTTGCTCATGCCCTCGGTCGGGATCTCGCCCGGGGCGATGGTGTTGAGGCGGATGCCGTAGCGGCCCCATTCGGTCGCCAGCGACATCGTCATGGCGTGAATCGCGGACTTGCTCATTGCCGACGGCACCACGTAAGGCGAGCCGTTGCGCACCCAGGTCGTGGTGATCGAGACGACGTTGCCGGGCTGCTTCGAGGCGATCCAGCGCTTGCCGACCGCATGTGTCACGTAGAACGTGCCGTGCATGACGATGTTGGCGACCGCATCGAAGCCGCGCGGCGACAGCTCCTCGGTGCGAGAGATGAAATTGCCGGCGGCGTTGTTGATGAGGTCGGTGAGGGGACCATCCCGGAAGATGGTCTCCACCATTTCCTCGACCGCGAGCGCGTTGCGGATGTCGACGCCGTGGCTGATGACGCGGCCGCCATACTCGGCCATCAGCTCGGCTGCGGTCTCGTCGCACACGATCTTGCGCCGGCCGCAGATGTGCACCTCGGCGCCGAGCTGGAGGAAGCGCGTCGCCATCGACTTGCCGAGACCGGTGCCGCCGCCCGTCACGAGAATGCGCCGGCCGGCCAGAAGATTTTCCTTGAACATGGCTGTTTCCCCCGTAGGGATTGTCAGTTAATTGGTCGATTGACTAAATCCGGCTGTCGGCGTCCTGTAAAGCGGCACCGAACAGGAACAGGGGAGAATTCGTCCATGGAAGAGCGCGTCTCGATCTCGATCTCGGAAGGCGTCGCCGACGTGCGCCTGGTGCGCGCCGACAAGATGAATGCGCTGGATCAGGCCATGTTCGAGGCACTTGTCGCGGCAACGGAGCGGCTCTCGACGGAAAAAGGCCTGCGCGCCGTCGTGCTCTCCGGCGAGGGCCGCGCCTTCTGCGCCGGGCTCGACATGGGACGGTTTGCCGCCATGAAGGAGAAGGGCGGCAACGGAATTCCGGGTGGCGAAAATCGCGATCTCACCAAGCGCACGCACGGCCAGGCCAACTTCCCGCAACAAGCGGTATGGGGCTGGCGCCAGCTTCCGGTGCCTGTCATCGCCGCGGTGCACGGCGTTGCCTTTGGCGGCGGCTTCCAGCTCTCGCTGGGCGCCGACATGCGCTTTCTCTCGGCGGATGCGCGGATGTCGATCATGGAGATCAAATGGGGTCTCGTCCCTGATATGGCCGGCACGCCGATCCTGGCCAGCCTTGTGCGCGACGACATCTTGCGCGATCTCACCTATACCGGCCGCATCTTCTCGGCGCAGGAGGCGATGACCTACGGCCTCGCCACCCGCATCTGCGACGATCCCCGCGCGGCAGCGCTCGAGGCCGCGCGCGAGATCGCGGGAAAAAGCCCCGATGCAATCCGCGCGGCCAAGCGGATGCTGAACAATCTCTCGGTCGATCCGGGTCCGGCGCTGCTCGCCGAATCCGTCGAGCAGCAGAAGCTGATCGGCAGCGCCAACCAGACCGAGGCGGTGCGCGCCAATCTGGAGAAGCGCGCGCCGAATTTTGCGGATTAGCTTTCTGTCATTCCGGGGCGATGCGAAGCATCGAGCCCGGAATCCATAACCACGATCGGGAGTATGGATTCCGGGCCTGCGCCTTTGGCGCATCCCGGAATAACAATGGTAGGTTTGGCCGCATTCTCGAACCCGACGAAAGATCGGACAAAACAATGAGCGAAACGTCCTCCTTCCTCGGCATCGTCTCCGGCGACCGCCGCCGCGGCCATACCGAGGTCACCGCCCGGGCCGACCGCATCGCCTCCGGCCTCGCCGATATCGGCGTCCGCCAGGGCGATTGCGTCTGCATGCTGATGCGGAACGACATCGCCTTCTTGGAAGCCGCCTACGCCACGATGCGGCTCGGTGCCTATGGCGTGCCGATCAACTGGCACTTCAAGCCGGAAGAGATCACCTACATCCTTTATGACACCGGCACGTCCGTGCTGATCGGCCATGCCGACATGCTCCACGCCCTGCGCGATGCCATCCCTGAGGGCGTCACCGTGCTCAGCGTGCCGACCCCACCGGAGATATTGTCCAGCTACAAGATCGATCCGGATCATCTGACGACACCCAGCTTCGCGATCGATTTCGAATCCTGGCTCGCCCAGTTCCCGCCCTATGACGGCCCGGTGGTCCCGCAGCCGATGAACATGATCTATACGTCAGGCACGACAGGTCACCCCAAGGGCGTGCGGCGCAACGCGCCGACGCCCGAGCAGCAGGCGGCCGGCGAGCGCATGCGGGCGATGATCTACGGGCTCAAGCCCGGCGCCCGCGCGCTGCTGCCGGGCCCGCTCTATCACTCCGCGCCGAATTCCTTCGGCATTCGCGCGGGCAAGCTCGGCGGCGCCCTGGTGCTGATGCCACGCTTCGAGGCGGAAGAATTCCTGCAGGCGATCGAGCGGTACAGGATAGACACCATCTTCATGGTGCCGACCATGTTCATCCGCCTGATGAAGCTGCCCGAGGCAGTGCGCAGGACGTACGACGTCTCCTCGCTGCGCCACGTCATCCACGCCGCCGCGCCATGCCCCGCCGACGTCAAGCGCGCCATGATCGAATGGTGGGGGCCGGTGATCTACGAGTTCTACGGCTCGACCGAATCCAGCGCCGTGACCTTCGCCAATTCCGAGGATGCGCTGAAGAAGCCCGGCACCGTCGGCAAGGTCTCGCCCGGCGCGGAGCTGCGCTTCATCGGTGAGGACGGACGCATGCTTGGCGTGGGCGAGATCGGCGAGATCTATTCCCGCATGGCCGAGCTCTCCGACTTCACCTATCACAACAAGCCGGAGAAACGCGCCGAGATCGACCGTGACGGCTTCATCACCTCCGGCGACGTCGGCTACATCGACGAGGACGGCTACGTCTTCATCTGCGACCGCAAGCGCGACATGGTGATCTCTGGCGGCGTCAACATCTACCCTGCGGAAATCGAATCGGTGCTGCATGCCGTTCCAGGCGTGCACGATTGCGCCGTGTTCGGCATCCCCGATGCCGAATTCGGCGAAGCGCTGATGGCCGTGGTGGAGCCGCAACCCGGGGTCACGCTCGCTGCGTCCGATGTCCGCGCCGCGCTGAAGGCGCATCTGGCCGACTACAAGGTGCCAAGGCACGTCGAGATCCGCTCAGGACTGCCGCGCGAAGATTCCGGCAAGATATTCAAGCGCCGCCTGCGCGATCCCTATTGGGAGCAGGTGGGGCGGAAGATCTGACAGGCCGTAGCCCGGGTGAGCGAAAGCGATACCCGGGACGGAAAGAGCAAAGTCCCGGATGTCGCTTCGCTCATCCGGGCTACAAAACCGATCAGGGGAGGGACTTCAATGAACGACGCGGCAGGCACGACGAACGAAGTCCTTTACGCAGTCGCCGACCACATCGCGACCATCACGCTGAACGCGCCGGAGCGCATGAACACCATCTCCGGACCGATGCTGAACGACCTCGCCCGGCTGCTGACCGAGGCCAACGAGGACAAGAATGTCCGCGTCGTGATCCTCACCGGGAAGGGGAGGGCGTTCTGCGCCGGCCTCGACCTGCGCAAGGAGCGCGACGGCGGCGGCCTCAGCGCCGCCTCATCGCCGACCACGATCAACCTACGCAACACGCCGCCGACGGTGCTGCAGGCGATGGACAAGCCGACCATCTGCGCCGTCAACGGCGGCGCGGCCGGCTACGGCATGGACACCGCGCTCGGCTGTGACATCCGCATCATGGCGGAATCGTCGAAGCTCGCCGCCGCCTTCGTCAAGCGCGGCGTGGTGCCGGAGTCGGGCGGCACCTGGCTGCTGCCGCGCATGCTCGGCTGGGCCAAGGCGTCCGAGCTGATCTTCACCGGCCGCACCCTCAGCGCCCGCGAGTGCCTGGATTGGGGCCTCGCCAACGAGGTGGTGCCGGATGCCGACTTGATGACTCGCGCCACGGCGATCGCCCGCGAGATCGCCGCCAACGCGCCGCTGGCCGTGCAGGCCTCCAAGCGCATGATGCGGATGGGTCTGAACGAGAACTTCCAGGACCACGTCCATCACGTCTATCTCCAGCTCCTGCCGCTACTCAAAACCGCGGACATGGCCGAGGGGATGAAAGCCTTCATGGAGAAGCGCGAGCCGAAGTTCGAGGGCCGGTAGCCGAGGCTAGCTGTTGCGCGCTGGAGTAGCAATGATCGGCCGGCTCGGCTAGGTTGGCGTTTCCCACGCCAACTTTGTTGCGATCGTCCATGCCCTCTTATCGTGCCGGCTTCTTCGAAGTCCCCCATGCTGCCGTCTATACGCTGATGACCGTGACGGTCCTCGCGTCGGGGTTCTGCTTCATCCAGGCGGGCGGCGCGTCGGCGCCGGCCGAGTTGCTGTATCGCTACGGCGGCATGTATGCGGGCGCGATCGCGCGGCATGAATACTGGCGCCTCGTCGTCTATGGCTTCCTGCACGTCAATTTCGTCCACCTCACCATGAACATGTTGTGCCTGGTACTCTGGGGCGCGCATCTCGAGCGGCGGGTCGGATCGGCCTATTTCCTCCTCATCTATCTCTGCGCCATGGTGTTCGGCGCCGTCATCGGCAATGGCATCCATTCCACGCCGTATTTGACGGTCGGCGCGTCCGGCGCCACGTCGGGCATTCTGGGCGCGCTGCTTTGCTTGTGGATCCTCGGCAAGCTCGAGGTCGGGTTCGATTTCTTCGCGATCAACATCGGCCTGAACATTGCGTTCGCGTTCGGCAATTCGCGGATCGACTAGGGCGTGCATCTCGGTGGTTTTGCGGCCGGGCTGATCGCCAGTGCACTGCTCGACCTGATCGAGAAGGCGAATGTGTGGGTGCTTCGCTGCAAATTTCCCGAAGCCGTGAAGGTCAACCTGACCCTGCTCGGGTGCGTGGCCGCGCTGTGGGCCTGGAGCGGTCAGGCCCAGGCGATTGCGGCCGGAGGTCCTGTATGGATCCCGGCGCTCGTTGCCGTAGTTGCGGTTTGCGCCGTCGTGAAGGCGATCGATGTCGCGCTCTCCGTCAGGAGGGGCCTCGCGATCGCTGTCGCGATCCTGGCTGGTTTGAACGCGGCGACCGTGATGCTGTCCGGTTGGGTCCTGGCATCGTCTTGCAGCCCGCGCTGGCCCACCGGGGCCGTTCCGCTCGACAGCTTGCTCGCCGCATTCTGCCCCAATCCGGTCCTCATCTCCGGGCTCGCCGCGATCGGCGCCGCCGTCCTGACGCTCGGACTCTGCTCAAAGGAAATCTCGCGCGGGATCGAGGATGTCGGATTTATCGGCGCATCGCTGCGTGCCGAACGCGGCCGCCGTCGCGGATTATGAACCGGGAGAGGCGGACATTGAGGCCTTCTTAGCAGAGACGGATTTCGATCCTATATAGGAGGGATCATCCACTCTCTGGATCATGCCATGACCCCCGTTTCCATGCTGCTCAACATCCTCTGGATCCTCTTCGGCGGCGCCTGGATGGCGTTCGGCTGGGTGCTCGCCGCGGTCATCATGGCGATCACCATCATCGGCCTGCCCTGGGCGCGGGCGGCGTTCAACATCGCGGTCTACACGCTGTTGCCGTTCGGCTCGCGCGCGGTCAACCGCTACGACGTCACCGGCGTCGAGGACATCGGCACCGGCCCGCTCGGGGTGATCGGCAACATCATCTGGTTCGTGCTCGCCGGCTGGTGGCTGGCGCTCGGCCACTTATTAACCGCGCTGGCGCTCGCGATCACCATCATCGGCATCCCCTTCGCCTGGGCGCATCTTAAGCTCGCCGGCATCGCGCTCTGGCCGATCGGCAAGGTGATCGTGCCGGCGTGAGGCCAGCCCGTGGCTCCCAGCTTGCAGGATGGGGAGAGGGCCAGCGAAATTCATCCATCCGCCCGATGCCGACCAGGTTTCGCAGGGGCGCACCCCATCTTACGCGGCATTCTCCGCCGAATGCTCCCTTCTTGCGTTGTCCATACAGATGTCTTAGGTTGTCCATACTCAATTCTCTGAGCGCTAGCCATGTCCACATTCAGTGTTCGCGATCCTCGCGCAGCTCAGCTTGCCCGGAAGCTCGCCAAGCTGAGGGGAAGCACAATGACGGAGGCAGTCATCACGGCGCTTGAAAACGAGGTGAAGCGCGAACGTGATGCTGTTCGCTTGGCCGATCGCTACGCCGCGATTGCTGGCGACCTCGCGGCCAAGGCCGGCCCGAACCCTCGCGAGATGACCAAGGACGACATCGACAAGATGTGGGAGGAATAAGGTGTTCGTCGACTCGTCGGTCTTCGTGGCCATTCTCACGAACGAGCCCGAGGCGCGTGATTTCTCCAATGCGATCGAGGCGGCCAGACGTTGTTACACATGCGGCATAGCCCGCCTCGAAACCGTGATGACCGTCTCGACCAGGCTCGATGCCGCACCAGTCGAGGTCGACGCGGCCTTCGATCGTCTGCTTGAAGAGCGCGGCATCGGCGTTGTGGACATCACCGACGCCATTGCGCGCGAGGCCGTGGCGGCGTTTGCGCGATACGGCAAGGGGCGGGGGCATCCGGCGCGGCTCAATCTGGGAGACTGTCTGATCTACGCTAGCGCGAAAGCCCACCGTGAGCCGCTGCTCTACAAGGGCGCTGACTTCGCCAAGACTGACATCAAGCCGGCGCGCGGGTCGAAAGGCGGCGAATAACTCGGCCTGCGGTGAGAGCTCGGCAACTCGTGGTATGGTTCGAATACCGCAAAACCCATCAACCCGCCCGGTTCGTAAGGGCTGAACCCATCCCACTCCGGCAGCAGCGTTTCACGCTGCTGCGCGTACGGGACACGTCCGGCGACGGTGTGTGCACCGCTTCGAAGTTCATCTTGCACTGCGGTAGAAAAATATCGCACACTCCTCCGGATCGGGCCGCAAGGGCGCGAGCAGGGGAAGCGAGCCATGTCCCTCCAGACCGCATCATCCGAGAGCACTGAGCCTCGCCCCAACCGCCCCGAGGACCCCCAGTCGCTGGAAGCGGAGACGCGGCTGCGGGACGACATCCGCCTGCTAGGACGCATCCTCGGCGACACCGTGCGCGACCAGGAGGGCGCTGACGTGTTCGACCTGGTCGAGCGCATCCGGCAGACCTCGATCAGGTTCCACCGCGATGAGGACAGGCTCGCCCGCCGTGAGCTCGAGCAGATCCTCGACGGCATGTCGACCTCCGAGACGGTCCGCATCGTCCGCGCCTTCAGCTATTTCTCCCACCTCGCCAACATCGCCGAGGACCAGAACAACATCCGCCAGATGCGGGCCCGCGCAGGGGCCAACGGCGGCAGTGCGGGCGTGCTGGCGCAGACGCTGGCCCACGCCAGGGACGCCGGCATCGGCTCCGACCAGCTGCGCGGCTTCTTCAAGACGGCGCTGGTCAGCCCGGTGCTGACCGCGCACCCGACGGAGGTCCGCCGCAAGAGCACCATGGACCGCGAGATGGAGATCGCAGCCCTGCTCGACCGCCGCGAGCGCGTCGCGCTGACCGCGGAGGAGCTTGATGCCAGCGACGAGCAGCTGCGCCGCGAGGTGCTGACGCTGTGGCAGACCAATCTCCTCCGCCGGACCAAGCTCACCGTGCTCGACGAGGTCGCCAACGGCCTGTCGTTCTACGACTACACGTTCCTGCGCGAGGTGCCGCGGCTGATCAACGCGCTGGAGGATCGGCTGGAGGAGGGCGGCGAGCAGGCGGCCGGCGAGCTCGCCTCGTTCCTGCGCATGGGCAGCTGGATCGGCGGGGATCGTGACGGTAATCCCTTCGTCACCGCCGACGTGATGCGCGGCACGCTGCGGCTGCAGTCGAGCCGCGTGATGCAGTTCTATCTGGAAGAGCTGCACGTGCTCGGCTCGGAGCTGTCGATCGCAGCCCATCTCGCCGATGTCTCCGAGGAGTTGCGCACGCTCGCGGAGCGCTCGCCGGACACCTCGCCGCACCGGAGCGGCGAGCCTTATCGCCTCGCGGTTTCCGGCATCTATGCGCGCCTGACCGCGACGGCCGAAAAGCTCGAGGTCGAGATCACGCGCCGTCCGGTCGGCAAGGGCAAGCCTTACGAGAGCGTCAAGGAGCTGCAGGCCGATCTCGACGTGCTGCACCGCTCGCTGATCTCCAACAACGCCCGTGTCATCGCCCGTGGCCGGCTGCGGCTCTTGCGCCGCGCGGTGGACTGCTTCGGCTTTCACCTGGCGCGGCTCGACATCCGCCAGAACTCGGCGGTGCACGAGCGCACCATCGCCGAGCTGATGGACGCCGCCAATCCCGGCATGTCCTACCTCGCGCTCGGCGAGGACGCCCGCATCTCGCTGCTGACCAACGAATTGCGCTCGACGCGCGCGCTGGTCTCGCCCTTCGTCAAGTACAGCGACGAGACCATGGGCGAGCTCAACGTGTTCCACGCCGCCGCGGAAGCGCACGCGAAGTTCGGCTCGGACGCCATTCCCCAATGCATCATCTCGATGTGCAAGGGCATGTCCGACATGCTCGAAGTCGCCGTGCTCCTGAAGGAGGTCGGGCTCGTCCATCCGTCCGGTCGCAGCGCCATCAACATCGTGCCGCTGTTCGAGACCATCGAGGATCTGCAGGCCTCGTCCGGCATCATGGACCGCATGCTCTCGCTGCACGATTACCGCCGCCTCGTCGACAGCCGCGGCAGCGTGCAGGAAGTCATGCTCGGCTATTCCGACAGCAACAAAGACGGCGGCTTCGTCACCTCGGGCTGGGAGCTGTACAAGGCCGAGATCGGCCTCGTCGAGGTGTTCGAGCGCCACCACGTGCGCTTGCGCCTGTTCCATGGCCGCGGCGGCTCGGTGGGGCGCGGCGGCGGGCCGAGCTACGACGCCATCATCGCCCAGCCCGGTGGCGCCGTGAACGGGCAGATCCGCATCACCGAGCAGGGCGAGATCATCTCGTCGAAATATTCCAATGCCGAGGTCGGCCGCAGCAATCTGGAGATCCTCGCTGCCGCGACGCTGGAGGCCAGTCTCCTGCATCCGCGCCAGAGCGCGCCAAGCCGCGAATATCTGACCGCGATGGACGAGTTGTCGAACCTCGCCTTCAAGGCCTATCGCGGCCTCGTCTACGAGACCGAAGGCTTCGTCGACTATTTCTGGTCATCGACCGTCATCAACGAGATCGCGACGCTGAACATCGGCAGCCGCCCCGCTTCGCGCAAGAAGACCCGCGCGATCGAGGATCTGCGCGCGATCCCCTGGGTTTTCTCCTGGGCGCAGTGCCGGCTGATGTTGCCGGGCTGGTACGGCTTCGGCAGCGCGGTCGAGCAATGGATTGCCGAGCATCCCGACAAGGGCATGCCGTTCCTGAAGGAGCTCTACAGGGAATGGCCGTTCTTCCGCATGCTGTTGTCGAACATGGACATGGTGCTGGCGAAAAGCTCGATCGCGATCGCCTCGCGCTATGCCGAGCTCGTGCCTGACGAGACCTTGCGCGAGAAGATCTTCGGCCGCATCCGGCGCGAATGGCATTCCTGCATCGAGACGCTGCTCGACATCATGGGGCAGGACCGGCTGCTGCAGGGTAACCCGCTGCTGGAGCGCTCGGTGCGCCACCGCTTCCCCTATCTCGATCCGCTCAACCACGTGCAGGTCGAGCTTCTGAGAGAGCATCGCGCGCAGAACCCGGACGAGCAGGTGCTGCGCGGGATTCAGCTGACGATCAACGGCATCTCGGCGGGGCTGCGAAATACGGGTTAGGGGCGAATGGCGAGTGGCGAATAGAAACCCGCCATTCGCACTCCCTGTTCGCGCAATCTCACACCGGATCCCAGGTGAAGATATCGGCCGAACGATCCAGCTTGTAGAACGAGCCCTTCAGCGCCGGCATGCCGTGCTCGGCGATCGATTGCGGCGTCCAGCCTTCGCTCCGTTGCACCGAGCGGATCGGACGGTTCTGGCTGAACAGGAAGATCTCGTTCATGCGCACGCCGAAGATCTGCCCGGTCACGTCCTTGGCTGAATCGCCCAGAAGGTAGCCGCAGAGCGGCGCGATCTTCTCCGGGCCCATCTGCTTGATCTTCTCGACGCGCGCCTTCTCGGCCTCGGTCTCGGTCGGGATGGTGCCGATCATGCGCGTCCAGGCGAACGGCGAGACGCAGTTGGAGCGGACGTTGAAGCGGCCCATGTCGAGCGCGATCGACTTGGAGAGACCAACGATGCCGAGCTTGGCGGCGGCGTAGTTGGCCTGGCCGAAATTGCCGATCAGGCCCGAGGTCGAGGTAAAGTGCACGAAAGAGCCCGACTCCTGCTCGCGGAAGATGCGCGCCGCGGCGTGGCTGACATAGAACGAGCCCATCAGATGCACCTTGATGACGGCCTCGAAGGCTTCCACGCTCATCTTGTGGAAGATCATGTCGCGCAGGATGCCGGCATTGTTGACGACGCCGTCGAGCCGGCCGAAATGATCGGTCGCGGTTTTCACGATCTTGCTGGCGGGGATGGCTTCTGCCACCGATTCGAAATTGGCAACCGCCGTGCCGCCGCGCTTCTTGATCTCCTCGACCACCTCCTCGGCCGGCGCGGCATTCGAGCCGCCGCCATCGGCCGCGCCGCCGGGATCGTTGACGACGACCTTGGCGCCTTCGCCGGCGCACAAGAGCGCAATCTCACGCCCGATGCCGCGGCCTGCGCCGGTGACGATGATGACCTTGTCCTGCAGTGATTTGCTCATGGATTCTCCTGTTGTCTCCGTCATTCCGGGGTGGTGCGGAAGCACGAACCCGGAATCTCGAGGTTCCGGGTCTGGTCCTTCGGACCATCCCGGAACGACGAGGAATTACCTCTCGTTCGTAAACACGATCGTGCCGCTCGCCGCGAACATGCCGCCGACGCCGTGGCACACCGAAATCTTTGCGTTCGGCACCTGCGCCGGTGCGATCCCGCGCATCTGGCGCACGCTCTCCTGCAGCGCGTACATGCCGTACATGCCTGAATGCATGTAGCTCAATCCGCCGCCATTGGTGTTGAGCGGCAGTTTGCCGCCGGGCCGCGTGTTGCCGTCCGCGATGAATTGGCCGGTCTCTTCATACGGCATGAAGCCGAGGTCGCCCAGCCCGAACAGCGGCAGATGCGCGAAGGCATCGTAGATCATGAGATGGTCCACGTCTTTGTGCGCGATGCCGGCTTCCTTGAAGGCGAGCGGCCCCGCGGTTTTGAACGCGCGCGAGGAGTTGAACGTCTCCATCTGGCTGACCATCGGCGTTTCCACGCTCTCGCCGGTGCCCATGACGTAGACGGGCTTGCGCGGAAAATCCTTGGCGCGGTCGGCCGAGGTCAGGATCAGCGCGCCGCCGCCGTCGGTGACGAGGCAGCACTGCAGCAGACGGAATGGATAGGCGATCATGCGCGAGTTGAGCACATCGGCGACCGTGATCGGGTCCTTCATCATCGCCCGCGGATTCTTCGCCGCCCATTCCCGCTGCACCACGGCAACTGAAGCCAGCTGCTCGTGGGTGATGCCGTAGGTCTTCATGAAGCGCAACACGGGGATCGGGAACATGCTGGGCGGACCGTAGACACCGAAAGGCGCCTCGAACTGGCCGTTGAGGCTGTCCGCAGGCGTCGAGCGCGGCAATTTGCCGATCATCGACTTGCCGCTCTCGGCATGGGTGATCAGCACGGTCTTGCACAGTCCGGCCTCGATCGCCGCCGCGGCATGGCGGACATGCAGCATGAACGAGCAGCCGCCGACTGAGGTGCCGTCCACCCAGGTCGGCTTGATGCCGAGATAGTGGCAGACCTGCTGCGGCGTCTCGACCGCGGTGGCAAAGCCGTCGATATCGGAGAGCTTCAGCCCGGCATCGGCAATGGCGTTGAGCGCCGCATCCGCATGCAGCTGGAGCTGCGACGCGTTGGGGATGACCCCGAGCTCGGTGGTCTCGGCCGCACCGACGACGGCAACCTGGTTCTTGCGCATGACCTTACCCCTTCGCCGGACGGAAGACGGGGAGGGTGATCTTGTCGTCGAGCGCCTGGAAGGCGACCTCCAGCTTCATGTCGAGCTCGAGTGCCTCGGGGGTCTGCGGGCAGTCGATGATGTTGCTCATCATCCGCGGCCCTTCCTCGAGCTCGACCAC
The DNA here is from genome assembly GCA_035575945.1 of Bradyrhizobium sp. Taxonomy (GTDB): domain Bacteria; phylum Pseudomonadota; class Alphaproteobacteria; order Rhizobiales; family Xanthobacteraceae; genus Bradyrhizobium. Next base: position 33,071 of record DATLXF010000052.1, read on the forward strand.
CGCAATCGCGTAAGGGGGCGTGAAGCCGGGCGCGGCGGGACGGTGGTTGATCACGTAGCTGTAGAGAAAACCCTTGCCGCTCGCCTTGAAGATGCTGACCTTGCGCGAGGCGCAGGACGGGCAGAACGGCCGTGGCGGGAAATACACATGCGCACAGGCGTCGCAGCGCTGCAGGCGCAGCTCACCGGCCTTGGTGCCGTCCCAGAAATGCTGGGTCTCCGGCGTCGGTTTCGGTCGCGCGCGCTGCGGTTCGGCCATGTTGGCGCTCCTCCCAAGAGACAGGCCTCGCGCCCGCCTGTTCGAACTTGATGCGACATTCGACCATGGCGCGTCAACGGTCCAGCAATGCGCATGCATGCCATCATGCGCACAGTGCTTGTGTCGAACTGAGCCAGCGCTATAGATTGCGCGCGAAATATTCCGTGAGACAGACATGCCCGATTTTCCGACCCTGGCGCAGCTCGCCGAAGAGCTCGAAAGCGGCCGCACCACCTCCCGCAAGCTGGTCGAGGCCTGCCTCGCCAGGATTGCCGACCCTGCCGGGGAGGGCCAGCGTGCTTTCATCCATGTCGACAAGGACGCCGCGCTCGTAGCGGCCGATGCTATGGATGCCTTGCGCAAGGCCAAGGCGGCCCCATCGCGCTATGCCGGCATCCCCATTTCGATCAAGGATCTGTTCGACATCAAGGGACAGGTGACGCGCGCAGGCTCGCGCGCGCTCGAGGATTCCTCGCCCGCCGAGCAGGACGCCGTGACCGTGGCGCGGCTGCGCAAGGCCGGCTTCGTCGTGATCGGCCGAACCAACATGACCGAGTTCGCCTATTCCGGCATCGGCCTCAATCCGCATTTTGGCACGCCGAAGGGCGCCTGGAACCGGGCCGAAGGCCACGTGCCCGGCGGCTCGTCCTCGGGCGCGGCGGTGTCCGTGCTCGACGGCATGGCCCACGGCGCGCTCGGCACCGATACCGGCGGCTCCTGCCGGATTCCGGCGGCCTTCAACGGCATCGTCGGCTACAAGCCGACGCAGCGGCGGGTGCCGCTGGACGGGTCGGTGCCGCTGTCGTTCTCGCTCGACAGCATCGGGCCGCTGGCGCGATCGGTCAGCTGCTGTGCCATACTCGACGCGGTGCTTGCGAACGAGCCGATCGCCCCGCTGAAGCCGCGGCCGATCCAGGGCATGCGCCTCGCGGTACCCACCACGATCGCGCTCGACGATCTCGACGCGGAAGTGGCCCAAACCTTCGAGCGGGCGCTGAAGACGTTGGCCGATCACGGCGCCATCGTCGAGCGCATCGAGATGGCGGAGTTCCACGATATCGGCCCGATGAACGCCAAAGGCGGATTCGCGGCCTCCGAAAGCTACGCCTGGCACCGCTATCTCATCACGGCCAAGGGTGACGTCTACGATCCCCGTGTCTTCGTCCGCATCATGCGCGGCGAGGCGCAGAGCGCGGCCGACTACATCGACCTGCTCAACGAACGCCGCTCGCTGATCGCCCGCGTCAACGCGCGCATCGCGCCCTATGATGCCCTGGTGCTGCCGACCACGCCTAACACGCCGCCGAAGATCGCCGACCTCGCCGACGATCAGGCCTTCACCCGCGAAAACATCCGCGCCTTGCGCAATTGCAGCCTGATCAACCTGATCGACGGCTGCGCCATCTCGCTGCCCTGTCATCGCGAGGGCGACGTTCCCGTCGGCCTGATGCTGGCGGGCGCCGGCGGTTTGGACCGCCGTATCTTCGAGCTTGCTGCCGGCATGGAGGCCGTGATCCGTGTTTGACCTGACTTTTACCATCGACGCTCAAGGCACCACCACGCCGCTGACGCTCGCGATCGACCAGCTGGTCATCGCCGGCTGGACCGGCCGCGATCCGGTCGCGCGCGACAAGCACATCAAGGAGCTGCAGGAGATGGGCATCGCTCCGCCGGCCTCGACGCCGATCTATTACCGCGCTTCGGCGCGGCGGCTGACCCAGGAGGACAGCATCGAATGCACCGGCGGCGATTCCAGTGGCGAGGTCGAGTTCGTGCTGATCGGCTGGCAGGGCCGCATCTTCGTCGGCTGCGGCTCCGACCATACCGACCGCAAGGTCGAGGCCTACAACGTCACGGTGTCCAAGCAGACGTGCGACAAGCCGATCGCCGCCATCCTGTGGGAGCTGGAGGACGTCATCGGCCATTGGGACAAGATGATCCTGCGCTCCTATGCCACGATCAATGGCGAGCGCGTGCTGTACCAGGAGGGCACGCTCGATGCGATGCTTCCGGTCGCCGACCTCATCGCGCGCGGCTTCGAGAGCGGCAAGCTGCCCGACGGCTGCGCCATGTTCGGCGGCACGTTTGCAGCCAAGGGCGGCATCCGCCCGGCAGAACGCTTCGACTTCGAGCTGGAGGATCCCGTGCTGAAGCGCACGATCAGGCACGGCTATGACGTGGTAACGTTGCCCGTGAGGGGCTGAGCTCTCTCCCTACCGTCATTGCGAGCGAAGCGTAGCAATCCAGACTGGTTCTGCGGAGGGATTCTGGATTGTTACCTCGCAAGGGCTCCTCGCAATGACGGCGAGATCGTCATCGGAAATCGGGTGGCGGTGTGAACGTCGAGCTGCAAAGGTGATTGTTATGACAATGACCGCACGCAGACCGTCCCAAGCACCGTTCGTCGACCTCCCCACCCATGTCGACGCCCTCGACTGGCCCCAAATCACCGCCGAGCTCGACTCGCAGGGCTGCGCCGTCCTGAAGGCCCTGCTGACGCCGGACCAATGCCGCGCCGTCGCCACGCTCTACCCTGACGACACGCACTTCCGCAGCCGCATCGTCATGGGCCGCCACGGCTTCGGCCGGGGCGAGTACAAGTACTTCGCTTACCCGTTGCCGGACCTGATCGCGCAGCTGCGCCCCGCGCTGTACGCGCACCTGCACGCCGTCGCCAACGGGTGGAACGAGGCGATGGGGATCGACATCCGCTATCCCGCCACCCACGCAGCGTTCCTGAAGCGTTGCCACGAAGCAGGCCAGAGCCGGCCGACGCCGCTGCTGCTGCAATACGAGGCCGGCGACTACAATTGCCTGCACCAGGACCTCTATGGCGAGCACGTGTTCCCGCTTCAGGTCGCGATCCTGCTCTCGGAGCCCGGCCAGGATTTCACCGGCGGCGAGTTCGTGCTGACCGAGCAGCGCCCGCGCATGCAGTCCCGCGCCGAGGTTGTTCCGCTCGCGCAGGGCGATGCCGTCGCCTTCGCCGTGCATCATCGCCCGGTGCAGGGGACACGGGGCACCTACCGCGTTAATCTCCGCCATGGCGTCAGCCGGATCAGGTCCGGCCGGCGCCACACCTTGGGTGTAATTTTTCACGATGCCAAATGAGCGGAGCCTTTGACGGCTGATTTGTTCGATAGCCTCGCCGAAGCCCAACCGTTGCGCGAAAACATCGCCGACGGCGCGGTGCTGCTGCGCGGCTTCGTCAGGCCGATCGAAAGCGAACTGATCGACGCCGTCCGCGCCATCGTCGCGCAATCGCCGTTCCGGCGGATGACGACGCCGGGTGGCCATCTGATGTCGGTGGCCATGACCAATTGCGGCGAGCGCGGCTGGATCACCGACCACACCGGCTACCGCTACGATCCCATCGATCCGCGCACCGGCGCCCCCTGGCTGGCGATGCCGCCGCTGCTCGCCGATGTCGCCCGCCGCGCGGCGGAGCAGGGCGGCTTCCAGGGCTTCACGCCTGATGCCTGCCTCGTCAACCGTTACGAGCCCGGCACGCGGCTGTCCCTGCATCAGGACAAGGACGAGCTGGATTATTCGGCACCGATCGTCTCGGTCTCGCTCGGCCTGCCCGCGACCTTCCTGTTCGGCGGCCTTGCGCGTGCCGACAAGCCGCGCCGCTTCCGCCTCGTCCATGGCGACGTCGTGGTTTGGGGCGGGGCCAGCAGGCTCGCCTATCACGGCGTCGCGCCGCTGGCCGACGGCGAGCATCCGCTGCTGGGACGGACGCGGATCAACCTGACCTTCCGCAGGACGCGCTGACGCGTTTCCTTGCAGCCCGCGCTCGTCTAAGCTTGAGGCGGGAGAGGGGCACATGACGACCGCACAGGACCCGGCCGGCACGGGCGCGGCGAACCGCACGGGGCTTTATCTCGCTGCGCTGCAGCTGGTGTTCACGCTGGGCTGGACGACCTACGTCGTCTACCTGCCGAGGCTCGCCGCCGAGGTCGGCATCGCGCCGTCCGCCGTCATCCTCATCCTGATGCTGGATCAGGCGATCTTCACCATTGCAGACACCGCGATGGGTATAGCCGCCGACAAGCTCGCGCCCCATGTCGGCAAGCTCGGCCTGTTCGTCGGGCTCATGGCTGCGATCTCCTGCGGCGCCTTCGTCGCGCTCCCCTTCGTTGCCGGAGCCGGCGCGGTGGCGCAGGGCTGGTTCATCGCGCTGATCGTGATCTGGTCGATCACGTCCTCTGCGCTGCGCGCGCCGCCGCTGACCTTGCTCGGCAAATACCGCGCCAAGCCGCAGGTGCCCTTCCTGGCGGCGCTGGCCATGCTCGGCTACGGCGTCGCCGGCGCGGTCTCGCCCTATCTGGGCATGGTGCTGCGCCAGCACGATGCGCGTTTGCCATTCGTGATCTCCAGCGTGGTGCTGCTGCTCACCGCGCTGGCGCTGTCACGGATCGAGTACGATGTCGCGCAAGATACGACACCGCCGACGCCGGCCGAGGCGGCCAAGCCGCTTGGCCTCGTCCCGATCGCTTTCATCGTCGCGATGGTCGCGCTCGCCCTCGGCTACCAGCTGCACTTTGGCATGAACAGCGCGCCGTCCTACCTGCGCTTTGCAGCTCCCGGCGACCTGCAATGGCTGATGCCGGTGTTCTGGATCGGCTTCAACATCGCGATGTTTCCGGCGAGCGTCGTAGTCAAGCACCGCGGCGGCCTGATCGTGATGGGCGCAGCCGGCCTGTTTGGCGCGGCGGCGATCGCGGCGGCCGAATTCGCCGGCAGCCTCGACATGCTGATTGTTGCGCAATTCCTCGCGGGCGCCGCGTGGGGCTTCATGCTGATGAGCGCAGTCTCGGCGGCGCTCGCGATCGGCTCGACCGGCGCGGAAGGCAAGGTGACGGGCCTCGTCTTCTCTGCGCTCGCCCTTGGAACCTTCGCACGGATGGCGGCGGTTGCCGGCGGCTTGCAAAAGATGCCGGAATATGCGCCGCTGCTGCATTGGGCGCCGATCGCCTGCTGGTCGGTCGCAGGCGCCGGCCTGCTGGTGATCGCGGCCGCGCGGCTGCAGGGCCGTGCTCCCATCAAGGCTTCGGCGGGTGAATGAACGCCCAGGGGCTGACTTCCGAATCCCTGGTGACTTCGACCGAGATCAGATACGGCCCGCCATGCGCGAGCGCCTTCTCCAGCGCCGCCTTGAACTGCTCCGGCGCGGTCACGCGCGCCGCTGCCACGCCAAAAGACTCCGCGAGCTTGACGAAATCGGGATTGACGAGATCGGACGCCACCACGCGGCCGTCGAAATGCTGGCGCTGGTCGCGGCGGACATTGCCGTAGGCGTTGTTGTTGAACACCAGCGTCACCACGCCGATGTTGAACTGCACGGCGGTCGACAGCTCCTGCACGCCGAACATGAAGCCGCCGTCGCCGGTGATTGCCACCACCGGCTTGTCGGGGTTGGCGACCTTGGCGCCGAGCGCGGTCGGAAAACCGGAGCCGAGCGTGCCCTGATAGCCCGACGTGATGAAGGTGCGCGGCTCGTAGACGGGAAAGCCGTACCAGGAGGCGAAGCCGACCTGGGACAGCTCGTCGGTGACGATCGCGTTCGCCGGCAGCACCTCGCGCAGGATCTTGAGATAGGCCATCTGCGGCTGGATGCGCCGGATCTCTGCCTGTGCCGCCGCGGTGGCCTCGCGGATCTCGTCGCGACGGCCGCGGCCCTTGGCGTAGCCGGCCTTCTTCACCGCGGCGACGAGATCGGCGGTGCCGTCCCTGGCGTCGGCGACCACAGCGACATCGGCGGCGAGGCGGCGCATCTCGGCCGGATCGATGTCGATGCGAATGGATTTCAGACCGGTCGGCTGATACGGCCAGCGAAAGCCCGAAGCCGGCAGCTCTGCGCGCGTGCCGATCGCGATCATCAAATCGGTCTTGGGCCAGAGCTTGTAGGCGGCCGCCATGGTGAGGCCGAGCTCATGCGCATTGGAAACGATGCCGCGGCCGCTGCGGAAGGCGACGACGGGCGCATCGGTCATCTCGGCTAGCTCGAGGATCTCCTCGCCCGCCTCCATCGCGCCGCTGCCGACGAAGATCATCGGCGCCTTGCTGGCCTTGACCAGCGCCGCCGCCTGCTTGACGAGATCGGGATCGGGTTGGGGAGCGGGCAGTGTCTCCAGCACCGGTGCGGCGGCGGTGTCGGCGCGCCGGGTGAAGACGTCCCAGGGCATCTCGACCGACGCGGGGCCGCGCCGTCCCGACATCATCTCCTGGAACGCGCGCGCCACGATCGTCGGCGCATTGCCGGGATATTCGATCCGCTCGGCCCATTTCACGTAGGTGCGCAAGGTCGCGAGCTGGTCCGGCATCTCGTGCAGATGGCCGCGACCCTTGCCCAGAAACGACGTCGGCACCTGGCCGGTGACGCACAGCACCGGCTCGTTGCAGCCGAACGCCGTGAGCAGCGCTGCGCTGGCGTTGAGCACGCCGGGGCCGGGCACCACGCTGAACACGCCGGGCCGGCCGCTGGAGCGTGCATAGCCGAATGCCATGTAGCCGCAGGCCTGCTCGTGCCGCGCGCCGATCACCTTGAGCTGGGCCTGGTGGAAGGCGTCGAACAGGCCATAGACCTGCGCGCCGGGCAGGCCGAACACGGTGTCGACACCATGGGCCACGAGCCCGCTTACGATCGCTTCGCCGCCGGTGAGGGTGGTCATTTGGCACTTCCACTTCGCTTGTTGTTCAGGCTTCGTCGATCACGCCGTTGCGCAAGCGTCCGATCCCCTCGGCCTCGACCTCGACGATGTCGCCGGGCTTCAGGTAGCGCGGCGGATCGAACCGCGCACCCGCGCCGGTGGGCGTTCCGGTGACGATGATATCGCCGGGGACCAGGGTTGCGAAGGTTGAGATATAGCTCAAGAGATGGCGGAACGGAAACATCAGCCGGCTGGTGCGGTCGTCCTGCCTGAGTTCGCCGTTGACATGCGTGGTGAGCCTGATGTCCGCGATCTGCGCTTCCCGCGTGTAGGGCACAAGCCAAGGCCCGAGGCTGCCGCTGGAATCGAAATTCTTGCCTTGCGTCACGTTGAACTTGGCGTGCCGCAGCCAGTCGCGCACCGAGCCCTCGTTGCACAGCGTGAGCGCGGCGATGTGGTCGAGCGCGCGGCTTTCAGGGATATGCCGGCCCTCCTTGCCGATCACCAGCACGATCTCGCCCTCATAGTCGAGCTGCGCGGACGCGCGCGGGCGCACCAGCGGCGTGTCGTGGCCGACGAAGGAGCGGGGCGAGCGCATGAACATGCTCGGATATTTCGGCGCCTCCTGGCCATCCTTGTATTCGGCATTGCGGTCGGGATAGTTGACGCCGATGCAGATGATCTTTTCCGGCGCCGGTACAGGTGGCAGCCAGGTGATGTCGCCGAGCGCGTGGTCGGGTTTGCGGCCGGCGGCCTCTTCGGCAAAGCTGACGAGTTTGCCCGCCGCGATCACCTCGCGCAGCGTGGGATAGTCTCTGGCGTGACGCGCGGAGAGATCGACGATGCCGCCCTCCAGGACGGCGCCGTAGCCGATATCACCCTTGACGGAATAGGTGGCGAGACGAGGCAGCTTCATCAGTCCGCCACCAGCACGTCGGCCACGAATTTCGGCTCGCGCACGGCTTGCCCTGTGAACGGCGAGCCCTGCTCGAACCAGGAGCGCGGGGCGGGCGCGCCCCACAGCGTCTGGCGGCGCGGATCGCGCAGCGACCAGCGCAGCGGCTCGTGGTCGTGATCCCCCGTGAAGTAGTCGCTGGTGTAGAGCTCGAGGCGGTGCCCGTCGGGATCGCGCACATAGAGGAAGAACGCGTTCGAGATGCCGTGGCGTCCCGGGCCGCGCTCGATGCTCTTGACGAAGCCTTGCGAGGCCATGACGTCGCAGAGATGGATTATGTTCATCGCGGTCGGCGTCCAGTATGCAAAGTGGTGCAGCCGCGGGCCCTTGCCGTTGGTGATGGCGAAGTCGTGGACGTTGCCCTTGCGATGCATCCAGGCCGCGGCGATGCGTCCGTTCGGCCTGTCCTCCTCGGCGTACTCCGTGAGGCGAAAGCCGAGCCGGGCGTAGAATTCGATCGTGTCCTGCACTTCGGCGGCGAAAACGTTGAAATGATCGAGCCGCTGCGGGTGGCAGCCCCGATACAGATCGTAGCGTCGCAAGAGATGCGGCCGCCGCTCCATCGCCGCGTAGAGCTCGATCTGGAAGCCGAAGGGATCGGTGAATTGCAGCGTGCGGCCCTGGAACGGCTGATCGACGAAGGCGTGAGCAAGACCGTTCTCGGAAAGGAACTTCGCGGCCTTGTCGAGATCCCTGTCGTTGCCGACCTTGAAGCCGAGCCGCGCACAGGCCGGCGCGGCGGCCTTGCGCAGCACCAGCGAATGATGCTGGTGCTCCTCGGCCGCGCGCAGGTAAATGGCATCGTCGTCGGCATCCTCGACATGCAGGCCGACCACGGTCTCGTAGAACGCGCGGCTCAGGTTCAGGTCGGTGACGTCGAGCACGACGTGGCTGGAGCGAATGATGTTGAACGGCGGCTCGAAGACGTGTTGCGGTACGGGCATGTGCGTTTCCCCTCGTTAGGCTCCCGTCATTCCGGGGCGGCGCGAAGAGCCGAACCCGGAATCTCGAGTTCCGGGTCCGATGCTTCGCATCGTCCCGGAACGACGGCGGTTCTAAACTCCCAGTCTCTGAATCTTATGCGTGCCCCGCGCCAGCGAGACGTGCTTGGTTTCCATGTAGAAGTCGAACGAGTAATCGCCGCCGTCGCGGCCGATGCCGCTCGCTTTCATGCCGCCGAACGGCGTCGGCAGGTGGCGAACGTTCTCCGAGTTCAGCCAGATCATGCCGGCTTCCAGCGCATCCGCAACGCGCAGCGCGCGGCCCATGTCGTTGGTCCAGACATAGCCGGTGAGACCGTAGCGGATGTCGTTGGCAATCGCGATCGCGTCTGCCTCGTTCCGGAACGTCAGTACGGTGAGGAATGGCCCGAACACCTCCTCCTGCGCCACGCGCATCTTGCCATGCGCGCCGGTCACCAACGTCGGCTCGACATAGTGCCCGCCGCCCGGGCCGTCATGGGCCTTGCCGCCGACGGCTATGGTCGCGCCGTCCTGGCGCGCCACGTCGAAATAGGAGCAGACCTTTGCCAGGTGCCGCTCATGGATCAGCGGCCCGATCTCGGTGGCGGGATCGAGGGGATGGCCGACCTTCAGCGCCTTCACGCGTGCCGCCAGCTTCTCGACGAACTTCTCGGCGATGTTCTGTTGTACCAGCAGGCGGCTCGAGGAGGTGCAGCGCTCGCCATTGAGCGAGTAGATCATGAACACGACCGCATCGAGCGCGCGGTCGAGATCGGCATCGTCGAACACGATCACCGGGTTTTTGCCGCCGAGCTCGAAATGCACGCGCTTCAAGGTCGGCGCGCCCTGAACCATGATCGCCGAGCCCGTCGCGCTTTCGCCAACGAAGCCGATCGCCTTGATGGCGGGATGCTCTGTCAGCGCCTTGCCGGCCTCTTCGCCGAAGCCGTGCACGGTGTTGAGCACGCCGTCGGGGACGCCGGCTTTCTTGACCAGCTTGGCCAGGACGGAAGCCGTCACCGGCGACCATTCCGCCGGCTTATGCACGACGGTGCAGCCCGCAGCCAGGGCAGGGGCGATCTTCCAGGTCGAGAGCATGAACGGCGTATTCCACGGCGTGATGACGCCGACCGGGCCGATCGGCACGCGGGTCGAGACATTCCAGTGCTCGTCGCTCGGGGTATTGAGGCCGTCGCGCGCCTCGGCGCATTTGTCGGCGAAGAAGCGAAAATTCTCGGCGGCGCGGATCGCCGCCTTGGCCATGAAGCGATAGGCCTGCCCGGTGTCGATGCATTCGAGCACCGCGATGTCCTCGGCGTTGTCCTCGATGGCGTCGGCCACGCGATGTAGCAGCTTCTTCCGCATCGCCGGGCCCATGTCCCGCCAGGACTTGAACGCCAGCGCAGCGGCCGTTGCGGCGCGGTCGATATCCTCGGCGGTACCGCGCGCGACGCTCGCAAGCGTCGTGCCGTCGACCGGCGATTTGGTTTCGAACGTCTCGCCCGAGATCGAGGCGACGATCTTGCCGTCGATCATGTGGCCGATGCCGTCGGTGCCCAACGTTTTCAAGAGCGGCGCGAGGCGGTCGCGGTTGGCCTGGAACACATCGGCTTTGGGCGCGGGCTTATCCATGGGCGGCCTCCGCTTTCAGGGCGTCGTGAATGTTGTTGCGCTTCCAACTGGTGTCCTTGTCGTTGATCTGCATGTCGAACGACAAGGCGAATTTGCTGGCGGCGAAGACGGGGTCGAGATGTCTGGAGAGTGCCTGAAAGACGTGCTCGCCGGCCTGCCGGCGCGTCGCGAGGTCGCGGCCTTCGCCGATGCGCAGCACCATGTCGAGAAAGCCGTAGTCCTGCCTGCTATCTGCGATCGCGTAATGCTCGCACCTGACAGCACGGACGCGGATGCCGCCGAGCGGGAAGATGCCGGTCTCGACGGCCGCCTTGCGCACGACCTCGCACACCGCGGCAATGTCGACACGGCCGTCGAGATTGGCCGAATATTCGATGGTGAAATGCGGCATCGCCGTTTCACTCCCTGGTCTTCTAGTTTGCCTAAGCGAAGTAGCAACTCACCGAGCCGTAGGCGCCATAATCGGCTTGAATTGTGTCGCCCTTGCGTGTCTCGATCGGACGGATGAAGGAGCCGGCCAGCACGACCTGGCCCGGCTCGAGCGCCAGCCCGAGCGGCGCGATCTTGTTGGCAAGCCAGGCCACAGCGGTGGCGGGATGATTGAGCACGCCGGCGGCAAGGCCGGTCTCTTCGAGCTGGCCGTTCTTGAAGCAGAGAGCGCCGATCCAGCGCAGGTCAGTGTCCAGCGGGCGGATCGGTCGCCCTCCGAGCACGATGCCGGCATTCGCCGCATTGTCGGCGATGGTGTCGAAGATCTTGCGCGTCGCCTTGGTCCCGGGATCGACGCGCTCGATCCGCGTGTCCAGGATCTCCAGCGCCGGCACCACGAAATCGGTGGCGTTGAGCACGTCGAACAGCGTGCAGTCGGGGCCCGACAGGCGCTTCTTCATCACGAAGGCGAGTTCGGCTTCCACACGCGTTGCGATGAAGCGCCCGGTCGGCACCAGCCCGCCATCGGCAAAGAACATGTCGTCGAGCAGCACGCCTGAATCGGGCTCGTCGATGTTGAGCGCGCTCTGCATCGCCTTCGAGGTCAGGCCGATCTTGTGGCCTTTCACCACGCGCCCCTCGGCGATCTTGACGTCGACCCAGGCCTTCTGAATCGCGTAGGCATCCGCGATGGTGATCGCGGGAAAGTCCTGGGACAGCTGCCGGATCTGCGTGCGGGTCTTCTCCGCCTGGTGCAGACGCCTCGCGCAAGCTTGGATATCGTCGTTGGAAAGCGCCATCCGTGATCTTACAAATCGTGGTGCCGCGAGATACTTAACATGTTAAGTGAATGCGTCAAACACAATTTGGCTTGCTGCACTGCAAACGTTGTCCGGCTTGAAAGGGCGTCATGACGAAGAAATCCGCCGATCCCGCCGACGCCACAATGCCTGCCGCGCGCCAGGTGCCGATGCGCGACTTCTCGCGCTCGCTGCCGATGTCGCTGCTGCGGGCTCGCGAGGCGGTGATGCGGCAGTTTCGTCCCTCGTTGCGCGAGCACGGCCTGACCGAGCAGCAATGGCGCATCCTGCGCGCGCTCGCGTCCATCGAAGCGGTCGAGGTCACGGAGCTCGCGCGCACGGCGTTCCTGCTCGGGCCGAGCCTGTCGCGCATCCTGCGCGACCTCGAGGCCCGCGACCTGATCGAGCGCAGGACGGCGAAAGCGGACCTGCGCCGCAGCATGGTGTCGATCTCGAAGGAGGGCGTGAAGCTGATGGCCTCGGTGGCGCCGACCTCAGAGACGATCTATGCCGAGATCACGCGGCGCTTTGGTGCACGCAAGCTGGCCGAATTGCAGGAGATGCTCGGCGAGCTCGAACAGAGCCTTGCCGGGCTCGGAAGCGCCGACGATACACTCGCGGACGGGTGAACCCAGATATGCGTCCGTGCGCGGCGTGAGCCATGGACATTCATGCTTTTTTTCGCTCAAAGTGCGGCCAACCCGATCCGCGGCGGGTGAGAGCAACAGGGAAGGAAAGGCAACGTGGCGAACAAGGTCAAAGAAATCTGGAAGTCGGGTAAGGCGGTCGTCAACGCCTGGCTCGCGATTCCCTCCGGCTTCTCGGCCGAGATGATCGCGCAATGCGGCTTCGACAGCGTCACGGTCGACATGCAGCACGGCGTGCAGGACTATCTCTCGATGGTGCAGTGCTTCCAGGCCATGGACAAGCACCCGGTCACCCCGATGGTCCGCGTGCCCTGGAACGAGCCCGGCATCATCGGCAAAGTGCTCGATGGCGGCGCTTACGGCGTGATCTGCCCGATGGTCAACACGCCGCAGGAGGCGAGGAACCTGGTCTCGTACTCCAAATATCCGCCCAAGGGCGTGCGCTCCAACGGTCCGATCCGCGCTGGCATGTACGGCACCGCGGGTTCCTACCAGAAGACGGCTAACGACGAGATCGTGCTGCTGCCGATGATGGAGACCAGGACCGCGGTCGAGAACATGGAAGCGATCCTCGACGTCGAGGGCATCGACGGCGTCTATATCGGCCCGTCCGATCTCGGCTTCTCCTACGGCCTCGAGCCCAAGCTCGACCGCACCGAGCCCGAGATCCTCGCGATCTACGACAAGATCATCAAGGAATGCGGCAAGCGCGGCCTCAACCCGGGCATTCATTGCAGCGGCGCCGAAGGCGCGGCGCGCGCCATCAACATGGGCTTCAAGCTCGTGACGCTGTCCAACGAAGTCGGCCTGATGACGACCTACGCCAAGATGCAGGTCAACGCGACCCGCAAGGATGCAGGCGGGAAGGCCTGAAGCTGGCGAATGGCAAATGGGGAGTGGCGAATGGCGCCGCTCCCTTTTCCATTCGCTACTCCCCACTCGCTATTCGCCTCCGAAGGAGAAAGCCATGGCCATCAGCCCTGTCATCCGCCTGCATCCCGATGATGGTGTGCTGATCGCGCGCGCGAGCCTGCCGCCGGGAACGCTGGTCGCGGACGGCGTGACGACGGTCGAGCGCATTCCCTCCGGCCACAAGGTCGCGATCAAGCCGATCGCAGTGGGCGAGCCGATCAGGCGCTACGGCCAGATCATCGGCTTTGCCACCCAGGCGATCGCGCCGGGCCAACACGTGCACACGCAGAACTGCGGGATGGGCGATTTCGCCAAGGACTACGCCTATTGCGTCGACGTCAAGCCGACGCCGAATTTCGACCTGCCGGCGACCTTCGAAGGCATTCGCCGCCCGGATGGCCGCGTCGCCACGCGCAACTATATCGGCATCCTCACCTCGGTGAATTGCAGCGCGCATGTCGCGAGCCTCGTTGCCGACGTCTTCAAGAAGAATCCCTTCACCGGCGACAATCCGCTCGCCGACTTCCCCAATGTCGACGGCGTGGTCGCGCTGACCCACAAGACCGGCTGCGGCATGACGCAGGACGAGCCCCTGGCGCTGCTTCGCCGCACGCTCGGCGGCTATGCGCGCCACGTCAATTTCTCCCATGTCATCGTGCTCGGCCTCGGCTGCGAGGTGAACCAGATCGGCGGCCTGATGGAAGAGCAGAAGCTTGCCGGTCGCCTGCGCGCGATGGACATCCAGGAGGTCGGCGGCACCCGCAAGACGGTCGAAGCAGGCATCGCCTTCGTGCGCGAGGCGCTCGCCGATGCCGACAAGGTCAAGCGTGAGACGGTGCCGGCGAGCGAGCTCACCGTGGCGCTGCAATGCGGCGGCTCGGATGGCTATTCTGGGGTGTCAGCCAATCCGGCGCTCGGCGCCGCCAGCGACCTCGTCGTGCGCCATGGCGGCACCGTGATCCTGTCGGAGACCCCGGAGACCTACGGGGCCGAGCACCTGCTCACGCGCCGCGCCGTCAGCCGCGAGGTCGGCGAGAAGCTGGTCGACCTGATGCGCTGGTGGGACGAATACACCGCGCGCGAAGGCGCCGAGATGAACGCCAATCCCAGCCCCGGCAACAAGGCCGGCGGCCTCACCACGATCTTGGAGAAGTCGCTCGGCGCGATGGCAAAGGCGGGGACAACCAATCTCGTCGAGGTGCTCCGCTACGCCGAGCCCGTCACCAAGAAGGGCTTCGTCTTCATGGACACGCCCGGCTATGATCCCGTGGCTGCGACCGGACAGGTCGCGGGCGGCGCCAACCTGGTCTGCTTCACCACGGGCCGCGGCAGCGTGTTCGGCTGCAAGCCGGCGCCCTCGATCAAGCTCGCCACCAACACGCCCATGTACAAGCGCATGGAAGAGGATATGGACGTCAATTGCGGCACCATCCTCGAAGGCGAGGAGAGCGTCGAGCAATGCGGCCAGCGCGTCTTTGATCTGATCCTGAAGACGGCTTCGGGAAAGCCCACCAAGAGCGAGAGTTTCGATTTCGGCGGCGCCGAGTTCGCGCCCTGGGTGCTCGGCGCGACGATGTAGTCGGGCCGGGAGCACGTCGCAATCGCGACGCAATTGCATTTGAATAGGATCGACGATAGCGATGCGTGCAGTTGCGACCGATGCAACGATCCCTCGCTAAGTATTGGTACGGGGCGCGGATCATGCCCCGCAGGTTCCCCAACTTACATCTGATTAACACTGTTGCCGTAGACAGGAGGTGATGCGGCTCCACAGCTTGGGTGCGGTGGGCCGGCTTTGTTTGAGGATCGGACATGCGAGCGATTCGTCCCACTGGGGTGGAAAATCTCCTCGGTGAAGAGGAGCTCATCGTATCGAAGACCGACCTCAAGGGGCGCATCACCTACGCCAACGACGTCTTCATCCGCATGGCGAAGTACTCGTGGACGGAGCTGATGGGCGCTCCCCACAGCCTGATCCGCCATCCCGACATGCCGCGCGCCGTGTTCAAGCTGCTCTGGGACACGCTCCAGTCCAAGCAGGAGATCTTCGCCTACGTCGTGAACCTGGCGAAGGACGGCAGCCACTATTGGGTATTCGCCCACGTCACGCCGACGTTCGACGAGCGCGGCAACATCGTCGGCTATCACTCCAATCGTCGCAAGCCGGATCCCGCGCAGATCGAGCGCATCAAGCCGATCTACAAGACGCTGTGCGCGGAAGAGGCGCGGCACGCCAATGCCAAGGAGGGTATGCAGGCGAGCTTCGAGGCGATGGTCGGTCTGCTCAAGCAACAGGGTGTCGGTTACGATGAATTTGTGCTCTCTCTCTAAGGCGCAGGGAGCAACCGCGCTTGCGTGCGGTTTCGCCGCCGTCGCGTTCGTTCTCTCGCTGCTCGGTCTGACCGGCATCGCCAGTGCCGTATTGCTCGGCGTGACGGTCGCGCTGCTCGGCTACGCCGTCTGGTGTCAGCATCGTACGGCGGTGGCCGTCGACGAGGTGGCGGACGTGTGCCGCACGGCGGCGCGCGGCGATCTCGAGGCGCGGATCATGAGCGACCGGCAGGCCGGCCGCATCGGCACGATCCAGAAATCCGTCAACGACATGCTCGACATCACCGACGCCTTCGTTCGCGAGGCCTCGGCGTCGATGGACTATGCCAGCCGCGGCAAGTATTTCCGCAAGATCCTGGCGCGGGGTCTGCCCGGCTCGTTCCGCCGCTCGGCGGTCGTGATCAATGCCGGCACCGACAGCCTCGGCCGCCGCGTCGAGGAGATCGCCGGCCTCGCGCGGCAGTTCGGCACGCATCTCGACGCAGTCGCCGGCGGCCTTATGGGCGCCGCGACCGATCTCGAATCCGATGCCGGCCAGATGGCGGCCGCGGCGGAGAAGACCAGCCGGCAGACCTCCGGCGTGCTCAGTGCCTCCGACCAGGCCTCGCGCAACGTCGCCACGGTCGCCAGCGCTGCGGAGCAACTTGCATCGTCGATCGCCGAGATCAATCGCCAGGTGGCCGGCTCGACCGCGAGCACGGGACGGGCGGTGAACGAAGCCAATCGCGCCGGCAGCGAGATCCGAAACCTTGCGGACGCCGCGATGCAGATCGGCGACGTCGTCAAGCTGATCAGCGAGATCGCCTCGCAGACCAACCTGCTCGCGCTCAACGCCACGATCGAGGCGGCGCGTGCGGGTGAAGCCGGCCGCGGCTTCGCGGTGGTGGCTTCCGAGGTCAAGAGCCTCGCCAACCAGACGGCGAAAGCGACCGAGGAGATCAGCGCCAAGGTCGGCGAGATGCAGCAATCGACCGCCACTTCGGTCGCGGCCGTCGAGGCGATTGCGCAGACCATCGCCGAGATCGACGGCATCACGGCCTCGATTGCAGCCTCGATCGAGCAGCAGGGCGCGGCGACGCGCGAGATCGCCCGCAACGTTCAGGAAGCCTCCGCCGGCACCTCGCAGGTCTCCTCCAACGTGACCGGCATCAGCGAAGCCGCCGCCGATACCGGCCGAGTCGCGGCCCGCGTCAACAGCGCCTCCGAACGCGTCCACGGCGAAGTCGGCACGCTCCGTCACGAGGTGACCCAGTTCCTGCAGCGGTTGACGTCTGCGGCGTAGGGGGCCTGGCGTCTCATCGCGGGGGAGTTTGGCGAGTAGGAGTAGCGAGTGGCGAATGGCCGCCTCGCCGCCATTCGCCATTCGCCACTCGCCCGTGCCATAGGCACCCCATGCCCGTTGTTAGTGCTTGATCGCGCCTCCCTCCGGTGTTCTGCTCAAAAAAGCTGCTGGAGTACCGCACCCCGTGTCGATCTACGTCGCATTACACCACGTCACGCACTACAAATACGACCGCCCGATCGACCTTGGCCCGCAGACGATCCGGCTGCGACCGGCCCCGCACACGCGCACGCCGATCCTGAGCTATTCGCTCAAGGTCACGCCCGCCAATCATTTCGTGAACTGGCAGCAGGATCCGCAAGGCAATTGGCTGGCGCGTTACGTCTTTCCCGAGAAGACCACCGAGCTGAAATTCGAGGTCGACTTCACCGCGCAGATGACCGTGGTCAATCCGTTCGACTTCTTCGTCGAGCCCTATGCCGACAGCTTTCCGTTCGACTACCCGAAGGATCTCAAGACCGAGCTTGCGCCTTATCTGGAGACCATCAAGCCCGACCGCCTGTTCGCCAAATTCCTCGATACGATCCCGCACGAGGCCCCGAACACCGTTAACTTCCTGGTCGACCTGAACCGCGAGCTCCAGAAGAAGGTCCGCTACATCATCCGCATGGAGCCGGGCGTGCAGACGCCGGAGGAGACGCTCGCCTCCGGCGCAGGCTCGTGCCGCGACTCCGCCTGGCTCCTAATCCAGACCTTGCGCCATCTCGGTCTCGCCGCCCGCTTCGTCTCCGGCTATCTGATCCAGATCCGTCCCGACATCGACCCGATCGAGGGACCGCCGGAAGTCGAGAACGATTTCACCGATCTGCACGCCTGGGCCGAGGTCTACCTGCCGGGCGCGGGCTGGATCGGGTTCGATGCGACCTCTGGCATGCTGGCGGGCGAAGGGCACATCCCGGTCGCTGCCACGCCGCATTATCGCTCGGCGGCGCCGATCTCCGGCGGCGCCGGCTTTGCCGAGGTCGAGTTCGGCTTCGACATGAGCGTGAAGCGCATCCGCGAGGCGCCGCGCATCACGAAGCCGTTTTCCGACGAATCCTGGGCGCGGCTCAATGATCTCGGCGAGCAGGTCGACGGCGATCTCGCGAGCGCGGACGTCCGCCTCACCATGGGCGGCGAGCCGACCTTCGTCTCGGTCGACGATCTCGAGGCGGCGGAATGGAACACCGACGCCGTCGGCCCGACCAAGCGCGCGCTCGGTGATGATCTGATCCGTCGCCTGCGCACGCGCTTTGCGCCCGGCGGCCTTTTGCATTACGGCCAGGGCAAATGGTATCCGGGAGAGAGCCTGCCGCGCTGGGCTTTCGGCCTGTACTGGCGCAAGGACGGCGTGCCGATCTGGAAGAACGTCGAGCTCATCGCCAAAATCGAAAATCCGCGCCGTGCCGAAGTGAAGGACGCCGAGGCCTTCATGGAAGGCACGGCGGCCCGGCTCGGCCTCGATGCCGGCTACATCATGCCGGCTTACGAGGACACCACGTACTGGCTTCAAAAGGAAGCCGAGCTTCCCATCAACGTCGATCCCTCCGATTCGAAGCTGTCGGATCCGGAAGCCCGCGCGCGGATGGCGCGCGTGTTCAGCGAGGGCCTCAACACACCGCGCGGTTTCGTGCTGCCGGTGCAGCGCTGGAACGCGCCGCCGCGCTGGCGCAGCGAGCGCTGGCAACTCCGGCGCAGTCATCTGTTCCTGATGCCGGGCGATTCGCCGCTCGGTTTGCGCCTCCCGATCGGGTCGCTCGGCTACGTCCCGCCCAACCAATATCCCTACGTCGTCGAGCAGGACCCGATGGACGCCAGGGACAAGCTGCCGGTGTTCACGCTTGCCGCGCGTCCGGAGCCCCCGCCGCGGGCGGCGCCCGAAAATCTCAACACCTCCATCCCGGTTCGCACCGCGATGTCCGTCGAAGTCCGCGACGGCGTGCTCTGCGCCTTCATGCCGCCGGTCGAGCGTATCGAGGACTATCTCGAGCTGGTCGCCGCGCTCGAAGCCACTGCGGAAGAGATGCAGCTGCAGGTCCATGTCGAGGGTTACCCGCCGCCGTTCGATCCGCGCATCGAGGTGATCAAGGTGACGCCCGACCCTGGCGTCATCGAGATCAACATCCAGCCGGCGAAGAGCTGGCGCGACGCGGTAGAGATCACCACCGGTCTCTATGAGGATGCGGCCAAGGTTCGCCTGGGCGCCAACCGCTTCCTGGTCGACGGCCGCCACACCGGCACCGGCGGCGGCAATCACGTCGTGGTCGGTGGCTCCTCGCCGCAGGACTCGCCGTTTCTGCGCCGGCCGGATCTCCTGAAGAGCCTCGTGCTGTACTGGCAGCGGCATCCGTCGCTGTCCTATTTCTTTTCCGGTCTTTTCATAGGCCCGACCAGCCAGGCGCCGCGCATCGACGAAGCCCGGCACGACAGCATCTACGAGCTCGAGATCGCGCTTTCGCACGTACCGCCGGCCGGCACGCAGACGCCGCTGTGGCTGGTGGACCGGTTGTTCCGGCACCTTTTGGTCGACATCACCGGCAACACCCACCGTGCCGAGATCTGCATCGACAAGCTCTATTCCCCGGAGGGCACGACCGGCCGGCTCGGTCTCGTCGAATTCCGCGCGCTCGAAATGCCGCCGGATCCGCGCATGTCGCTGGCGCAGCAGCTCCTGATCCGCGCGCTGATAGCAAGATTCTGGCTCGAGCCGCTGGCGGGCAAGTTCGTGCGCTGGGGCACCGCGCTGCACGATCGCCACATGCTGCCCCATTTCATCTGGGAAGACTTTTTGGACGTCCTCACCGAGCTGAAGCAGTTCGGCTATGCCTTCGAGCCGGAATGGTATCTGGCCCAGCTCGAATTCCGCTTTCCCGCCTTCGGGCGGGTCCATCATGGCGGCGTGACGCTGGAGCTGCGCCAGGCGCTGGAGCCCTGGCACGTGCTCGGCGAGGAGGGCGCGGCCGGCGGCACCGTGCGCTACGTCGATTCATCCGTCGAGCGGCTCCAGGTCAAGGCCGAGGGCTTCGTCGAGGGCCGCCACGTCGTGACCTGCAACGGCCGGCGCCTGCCGATGACACCGACCGGCCGCTCGGCCGAGGCCGTGGCCGGCGTCCGCTTCAAGGCTTGGCAGCCGGCCTCCGGCCTGCACCCGACCATCCCCGTCCACGCACCCCTGACCTTCGACCTGATCGACACCTGGAACGGTCGTTCGCTCGGCGGCTGCGTCTACCATGTCGCCCATCCCGGCGGGCGGAGCTACGACACCAAGCCGGTCAACACCTACGAGGCCGAGGCGCGGCGGCTGGCGCGCTTCCAGGACCACGGCCACACCCCGGGTCCGATGCAGCGGCCGCCCGAGGAACGCACAAATGAGTTTCCGCTGACGCTCGACTTGCGGACCCCGCTCCTGCAATGAGTATGAGGGTGGGGCAGGGAGAGGCGCATGGCCGAGGGCGCAGCCGAACAGAACGACAAGGCGGGCAGGGAAGCCGGCCAGCGCCGCCTCGCGCAATGGATCCGCGACTATAGAAGGCTGCCCGGAATCCCCGACGAGTTCTTAGGGGCAGACGGCGCCCCGCGCCCGGTCTGGAGCCGCTTCTTCGACGCCTTCGGCGCGCTGGCGCCCGAGGAGATCGAGCGCCGCTTCGGCATGGCCGATCGTCACTTGCGCGAGGCCGGGGTCACCTATCGTGCGCCCGGCGACAGCGCCGACCGGCCGTGGGCGATCAGCCACCTGCCGCTCTTGATCGATCAGGCCGACTGGCAACAGCTCTGCTCCGGCATCATCCAGCGCGCCGAGCTGCTCGAACGCGTGCTGCGCGACATCTATGGCGAAGGCCGGCTCGTCGCCGAAGGCGCGCTGCCGGCGGCCGCGATCGCCGGCAGCCCCGAATATCTCCGTCCTGTCTGCGGCGTGCCGCCGCCGGGCGGGCGCTATCTCTCGCTCTACGCCGCCGATGTCGGCCGCGGCCCCGACGGCCGCTGGTGGGTGCTCGGCGACCGCACCCAGGCGCCGTCAGGCGCGGGCTATGCGCTGGAGAACCGCCTGGTGCTGTCGCGCGCCTTCTCCAATCTCTACAAGTCGATGAACGTGCCGCGCGTCGCGCCGTTCTTCGAGGCGTTCCGGGACTCGCTTCGCGCGCGGGCCGACCGCGACGAGCCCAGGATCGGCGTGCTCACCCCCGGCAGCTTCAGCGAGACCTATTTCGAGCATGCGACGCTGGCGCGCTATCTCGGCTTCCTGCTGGTCGAGGGCGACGACCTCGCCGTCAGCGACAACCACGTCCACATCCGCACCGTCGCCGGCCTCAAGCGGCTGGATGTGCTCCTGCGCCGGGTCGATTCCAACTCGCTCGATCCGCTCGAGCTCGATGCCTCGTCGCGGCTGGGGGTGCCCGGCCTGATCGACGTGCTGCGCAAGGACGGCGTCGTCGTCGCCAACATGCCGGGCTCGGGCGTCCTGGAGGCGCGGGCGTTGCTCGGCTTCCTGCCGGCGCTGAGCCGCCGCCTGCTCGGCGAAGACCTGAAGATGCCGCACATCGCGACCTGGTGGTGCGGGCAGCGCGCAGCGCGCGACGAGGTGCTGGCGCGGCTCGACGAGGTCGCGATCGAAGGCGCCTACCAACGCCGTGTGCCCGGCTTCGACTCGAGCGGTCCGGTGCTTCCGAGCGAGCTCGATGCGGCCGACCGCCGGCGCCTCGCCGACGCCATTACGGCGCGTGGCATGGACTATGTCGGCCAGGAGGTGGTGCGGCTCTCGACCATGCCGGTGTGGGAGCAGGGGCAGCTGACACCGCGTCCGTTCGTGCTGCGCGTGTTCGCGGCCGCCACGCCCGAGGGGTGGGCCATCATGCCCGGCGGCTTCTGCCGCATCGCCGAGCAGCCGGACGCGCGCGCTGTGTCGATGGGCGACGGCGCCCGTGCCGCCGACGTCTGGGTCGTCTCCGACAAGCAGGTACCGACCGCGACGCTGCTGCCGGCGACCGACAAGGTGCGCATCCGCCGCATCGCCGGCGTGCTGCCGAGCCGCGCCGCCGACAACCTGTTCTGGCTCGGCCGCTACCTCGAGCGCGCCGAGGCGACGCTGCGCCTCGTGCGCGCCCTGGGCTCGCCGAGCGGGCCCAACAAGGGCACTGCGGCGTCAGTGCAATCGGCCGAGCGCATCCAGCGCCTGCTGGTGGCCTGGGGCGCGATCTCGCAGACCTCGCGTGCGTCGGCCGGGCGGATCACGGCCGAAGCGTTGCAGAGCGAGGCGCGTTTCGGCTCGGCGCTGTCGCTGGTGCGCGCGGCCCAGCGCACCGCGACCTCCTTGCGCGAGCGATTGTCGCCAGATGCCTGGCAGGTCATCACCGAGATGACCGAGCGCCTGGCCAACGGGGTCGATGACGACGAGGGCGTGCTGAGCGCCGCCGAGCTGACCTTGCAGGAGCTGGCGAGCTTCGCTGGCCTTGCGCAGGAGAACATGAACCGCGCCGCGGGCTGGCGTTTCCTCGACATCGGACGCCGCACCGAGCGCGCCATCAACACCACGCGCTTCACGCGGCAGTTCGCCTATGACGAGGCGGGCGACGAGGATCTCGACATCCTGCTGACGCTGGTCGATTGCCAGATCACCTATCGCTCGCGCTATCTGCTGGCGCCGATCCTGGCACCGGTGCGCGACCTCGCGGTGCTCGATCCCTACAATCCGCGCTCCGTGGCGTTCCAGGTGGCGACGCTGAACGAGCATATCGCCGCGCTGCCGAGCCTGAAGGAGCACGGCTTGATCGAGAAGCCGCAGCGTCTTGCGGTGGCGATACAGGCGATGCTCGCGACCGCAGAGGCCGAGAAGCTCGAGGTCAAGACGCTGTTCGCGCTGGAGCAGGACCTGCTCAGCCTCGCCGAGGCGATTGGGCAGCATTACTTCCCGCACGGTCCCAACGCCAGCCGGCCGGAAAAGTTGACGGGGCTGGCGTGATCTACGACATCCGTCACGTCACCACCTACGAGTACGAGAATCCCGTCAGCTTCGCCCGCTGCACGCTGCGGCTGCAGCCGAGAAGCGGCGGCGGCCAGGAACTGATCTCGCACAAGGTCGAGATCCATCCACGCCCGGCCGAGCGCAATGTACGTCGCGATTTCTTCGGCACACAGACCGAGAGCGTGGTGATCGAAGCCGCGCATCGAAGTCTGCGCATCGACGCGCGCTCGCGCGTTTCGGTGTCGCGCAAGCCGCCGGCACGCGATGCGGCGAGCCCGCCCTGGGAGAGCATCCGCGACCTCGCGCTCGAAGCCACCAGCCTCGGGCCGTCCTCGCCCGTCGGCTACGTCTTTGCCAGTCCCCTGGTGCCGGTGCTGCGCCCGGTCAGCGCTTATGCGGGGGCGAGCTTTCCGCCCGGCGTGAGCATCCTCGAAGGTGCGGTCGATCTGATGCACCGCATCCGCAGCGAATTTCGCTACGACCCCAAAGCGACCGTGATCTCGACGCCGCTCGACGAAGTCTTCGACAAGCGGCACGGCGTCTGCCAGGACTTTGCCCATGTCATGATTGCCGGGCTGCGCGGCCTCGGCCTGCCCGCAGCCTATGTCAGCGGCTATCTGCGCACCGCTCCGCCGCCGGGCCAGCCGCGGCTGCAAGGCGCCGACGCCAGCCATGCCTGGGTGTCGCTGTGGTGCGGGGCAGAGCTCGGCTGGGTCGATTTCGATCCGACCAACGATCTCCTGATCGGCAACGATCACATCGTGCTCGCCATGGGACGCGACTTTTCCGACGTCTCGCCGGTCGACGGCATCATCGTCGGTTCGCCCAAGCAGAAGCTCAATGTCGCCGTCGACGTGCTGCAGGTGGAGTAGGGCGGGTGCTCGGAAGCGTCGGCTTACGAAACGCAAAGGCGTACACGCCCAGATAATGGTGCGCGCTCGCCGTCACCCAGGGCTATCGCATATGGAAGCGATATCGCTTGTGGCCATCCTTCGAGACGCCCGCCATTGGCGGGCCCTCAGGATGAGAACCGAGGCGTTGCGCTGTTTTCGATGAGCTTCGATGCTGCTTAGCCTCACCCTGAGGGACCGCGAAGCGGTCGTCTCGAAGGGCGAGGCGCGCGCTCAGCTCGTGCAAAAGCACCATATGGGATTGCCCCGGCCGCTCACCGCACCATGGTCTCGCGATTCCAAGCCTTGTAGTCGGGCGAACCCTGGGTGCGGATCGGACCGTCGTACTCCCCCAAGCAGAAGACATAAGTAAGATGTCAAATTGTTAAGAAGCAACCCAAGCCACCAATCGTCGAAGGCGCTTGTCGAAGGTCGCCTTCGGAACATGTGTCTCGGCAGAACGCATCAACCCTTTCGCGGCGGCGATAAGAGTATCTGCCACGGCATCGGCGCTTTCCCCGCGCCCATAACGTCGCAGTGCTTTTACCACCAAGTCGTGGAACGCTTCATCGGCTGTGCGTATGAGAGGGCCGGTGAGGTGGTGCGTCGCGTCGACGAGTTCGATCCCATGTGGGCTCGCGCCGATTCCGGCGAGCACTCTTCCAAATTTTGCGTCAAGAAGACCCTTCAATGCTGCTTCCAGAGTAACGCTTTTCTCGAGAGCCTCCGCTGCGGCGGTTAGGCCCCCAGCTTGAAAGTCTTCCACCACGCTCCGAAAAATCTCCTCCTTACTCGGAAAATAGTGGTAGAGCGCCGTTCTGGAAACGCCCGCTCCAGTAGCAATGTCCGCCATGCTCGAGCGTTCAAAACCATATCTTAGGAAGGCCGCCCGTGCGCTTTCCAGCATTCGGCTTCGACGGTCGACGTTGTCATCATTATCTTCGCGCATACTCGCCAACATACGTGCCTGCAAAAACGACATCATGCCGTCAACGTAACATCGATTCTGCTGATCCGCCCAATCTCGTGCCGCAAACTTTGCCCAGGCGGAGCAGATTTCTCATTTCCTGCCGTCGACCGTGGTTCTTGGCGCGGATCTGATCGCGTGACGCAACGCCGTAGGCGAAAGGCGTTTCAGAAGCTTCAGGTCGCTTCGCCCGTGAATGCCGATTTCTCGAGAGACCACTGCCTTTCTCCCAGCACATGGTCCGTTGCCGCTGGTACCCAAGGTATTTCATGCAGGCCCGCGACGCCGATCGTCAACGAACCCAGCAAGTCTCCGCAGCAACCGAATCTGACGTATTGACGATTGAAGTAAAAAGTGTCAATTGAGTGAGCGCGAGCGCAGCACGTTGCGAGACAAGAATGAGCCCTTCACGACGCGCGTTACTCAAAGGATCTGCAGCGGTGACGACCATCGGCGCGATCGGCGCGTCACGGATGGCATTCAGTTGGGGCAATGAGACACCAGCGATGGAAGAACAAGCGCAAATACCGGATCCACGAATTGTTTGGCCTCCGGAGCACCTGCCTGCGTCGTCGAGAGTATTCGCACAAAATGCCATAGACATCGCGGCCGAGCCCAAGACGGTCTGGTCGCGGTTGATCGACTGCGTCAAGTGGCCATCATGGTACAGGCATTGCTCAGATGTATCGGTGCTGAGAGGCGGGCCGCTACTAGGGGCCGATTCACAGTTTCGGTTCAAGACGCTTGGGTATTACTTCGAACCTGAAGTGGTCACGTACAGACCCTACCAAATGCTCATATGGTCGGCGAAGGGTCCCATTGGCACGAGCGGTTCACATGCGTGGTATATCGAACCCACATCGTCCGGTTGCCGCGTCATCACCGAGGAATCGCAGATCGGCTTGCTCTTGCTTTTTGTCGGATCGCGTACCCGCCGTACGCTGCTCAAGTCGCATCAAGAATGGCTGCACGGCCTCAAAGAACTGGCGGAATCGACATAGTCTCACCCGCTGGCGCCGTTGCAAGATCGTGGCAACCTAGTACCACGCTGGTCTTCTTTCGAGGTCGGGCTAGAAGGTGCAGCGCACTAGCAGGAGAGTCCGGAGCACGTGAACCGACCTGGGGCTCCACGGGCTGAGCAAGGTCGGCCAGAATGTAGGCTTCGTTCCTGAAGTGTAATCAGAATTGCGAGCCAGAAACAGGAGCCGCTGATGTCGAACTTCGGTTTCGATGGAGCATTTGTCTCTGCGGCGCTCGCCGAGGTAATCGTCACAATCATCGAGGCGGCACGGGGCGCGAGCGCGTCCCGTGCCTTGGATGTGAGAATGCTCAGCGCGCTGCGCCGGTCGTCTTCGGCAGCAGCTTCTGCACGTCCGCGGTCATGTCGGCGAGGACGGCTTCGGGCTCCTTGGCGCGAGCGCCGGAGATGATCGAGTTGAGGTGATCCTTGATCACGTCGGTGATCTTCAGGCCGTTGTCGCCGGGGAAGGCGTACCATTTGGTGAGCAGCGCGAGCTGGCTGACCGCGGTGTAGTTGTTCGGGTTCTTGACGTAGAAGTCCTTCAGGTAGACGTCGTTGGCGACCTTGTTCGGCGGCATGTAGCCGGTGGTCTCCGCCATGATCGCGGCGCCCTTGGGGCCGGTCCAGAACTTCACCGCTTCCCAGGCGGCGTCGCGCTTGGCCTTGTCCTTGGCGAGGATCAGCACGACGTTGCCGCCGGCCGGCAGCCTGCCGTTCGGAGAGACGACGTCCGGGAACGGGATCGTCTTCAGCGCGAACTTGCCGCCGGTCATCTGCGTGACCTTGTTGAGGTCCGAGGTCGAAGTGATGTGGAAGCCGGTCTTGCCGGCCGCGAACGTCGCGCGCATCGACGGCTGGTCCAGGTTGGGCATGCCGGCCTCGTTGACGAGCCGCGCGATCGTGTTGATGGCGAACTTGCCTTCCGCCCCGTCGAACGCGACCTTGGTCTCGTCGGCGTTGAGCATGGTGCCGCCGCGCGCGAACACCGGCGCCTGCCACAGCCAGTTGCCGGTGATGTCCCAGGCATAGGTGACGCCGTTGGTGTCGTTGCCGAGGGCCTTGATCTTCTTGGCCAGCGCGATCAGCTCGGCCCAGCTCTTCGGCAGATTGTTCACGTCGCCGCCGGCCTGCTTCACGAGGTCGAGATTGACGTAGACGATGGGCAGCGAAATCGCGAAGGGCAGGGCGTAGACCTTGCCGCTGGCGGTGCCGATGTCGAACATCGCCTGGTGAAAGCCCTGCTTGTCGAAATCCTTCTCGGCCGCGATGTAGCCGTCGAGCGGCGCCGGGATGTTCTTGTCGACCAGGACGCGGATGCGGTTCAGGCCCTGGAAGGAGACATCAGGCATCTGGTTGGTCACGGCTTCACGCAGCACCTTCTGCGTGCCGTCCTCGTAGGATTCGTAGGGCGCCCGCATCGTGACCTTGATGTCGGGGCGCACCTTGGCGAATTCCTCGGCGATGCGCTTGTGGGTCTCGGTGAAGAGCTCCGGATAGGGATACTGCATCACGATCTCGGTCTGGGTCTGCGCGAGCGCAGATCCGGCCACGAGCGACAGAGCCGCCGCGGCGATGATGGACTTCAGCATGGATAGACTCCTTGGTTGAGGTGACGTCGTTACTTGATCCCGGTCAGGGTGATGCCCTCGATGAAGCGGCGCTGGGCAAAGAGGAAAGCGATGACGAGCGGCGCGATGATCACCATCGCCGCCGCCATCAGCGGGCCGTAGCTGGTGCCGGCCTCGTTGTTTCGGAAATGGGCGACCGCGAGCGGCGGCGTGCGCAGCTGCTCGCTGTTGAGCACGATCAGCGGCCAGAAATAGTCGTTCCAATGGGCGACCACGGAGAAGATGCCGAAGGCGGTCACGGCCGGGATCGCGGCGGGCAGCATCACCCGCCAGACGATGCCGAACTCGGAGATGCCGTCCATGCGTGCGGCATCGACGAGATCGTCGGGCACGGTCTTGAAGAACTGGCGCATCAGGAAGATGCCGAACACCGAGATGGTGAAGGGCAGGACCAGCGCGGCATAGCTGTCCAGCAGCCCGGCCTTGTGCAGCAGCAGGAAGACGGGAACCGCGGTCGCCTGCGGCGGGATCAGGATCCCGAACAGCACGAGTGCGAACAGCGTCTCGCGGCCGAGGAAGCGGAGTTTGGCGAGCGCGTAGGCCGCGGGCAGCGCCACCATCACCTGCAGCACGAAGATCGAGACCGTGACGATGACGCCGTTGAGCAGGAAGCGCAGCAGATTGGCCTTGGCAAAGGCCTCGCGCAGGTTCTCCATCAGCGCGAACCGGTAGGGAATCAGGTGCAGCTCGCTGGAGAAGATCTCGGTCTGCGGCTTGGACGCGGTCGAGATCATCCAGATGAAGGGCGCGAGCATGATCGCGGCACCCGCGATCAGGAGCACGTGCCGCAGGATCGCCCGGAACGTGATGGAATGCATGCGGCTCATGTGTAGTGCACCCCGCGATCGGCGAGCCTCGATTTGACCAGCGTGAGCAGGAGAACGAAGACCAGGAAGACGACGGTGATCGCCGCGGCGTAGCCCGAGCGGAAGAATTCGAACCCTTCCGTGTACATGGTGTGGATCAGGACCTCCGTGGATTTCGACGGGCCGCCCTTGGTCAAGACGTGCACGGTGTCGAACACCTGGAACGAGCGGATCCCGGAGATCACGACGACGAAGGTCGTGACCGGCCCCAGCATCGGCCAGGTCACGAGGCGGAAGCGCGCCCAGCCGCTCGAGGCGCCGTCGATCTCGGCCGCTTCGTAGAGCTGCTTCGGGATCGAGACGAGGCCGGCGAGGAACAGCACCATGTTGAAGCCGACCGCCTGCCAGATGCCGATCGCGCACAGCGCATAGAGGGCGGTGCTGCGGTCCTGCAGCCACGCGAAAGCCGGCAGGCCGGCGCCGCGCAACAGCCCGTTCACCAGGCCGAATTGCGGATGCAGCATGAATTCCCACACCACCGCCATGGCGATCAGGGTCGCCATCACCGGCAGGAAATAGATCGTCCGGTACAGGCTGCGCAGGCTGGTGCCGCCCTGGATCAGGAGCGCGATCGCAAGGCCGGCGATCACCGCGCCCGGCACCACGATCACGACGTAGGTCAACGTGTTGCGCAGCGCGGTCCAGAACACCTTGTCGGCGAACAGGTCCTGGTAATTGGCAAGGCCGATCCAGGAGAGATGCGGCGCGCCGAGCTGATAGTCGGTGAAGGAGAGCGCGATCACGCCGGCGAGCGGACCAAGCAGCATGACCAGCATCAGCACTGCCGCCGGCGTCACCAGGGCGTAGGCGGCATAGGTGCGTCGGCTGCCATGGGCCGGCACCGCGCGCCTCGTCGTGCCCGAAGGAGCGATGGTGGCGCTGATGGTGATCGAGCCGTCAGACATGG
This sequence comes from Bradyrhizobium sp., assembly GCA_035575945.1. GTDB lineage: Bacteria > Pseudomonadota > Alphaproteobacteria > Rhizobiales > Xanthobacteraceae > Bradyrhizobium. The sequence goes on from DATLXF010000052.1 coordinate 62,209, forward strand.
GCGGGCTCACGGATGTGCCCGGCGTGCTCCAGGCGGAGCTCGATCCGTTTCCCGGCCGGATCGAAAAGCCGCACCGCGTCGGGGGCGAAACCGAACGCGACCGAGCTTCCCATCGCCGGCAAATGCCTGACGTCTGCAAGCCGCGCGATCAGGCGCAATCCCGCGCCTTCGATCGCAAGGTGCACGAAGGCCTCGGCGCCGAGATTTTCCAGATGAACGACAATGCCGGAGAATGGCCCCGCGCCGAGCTCGATCCGCTCGGGACGAACGCCGACCCGGCATTCGCCGGTCGCCGCATGGCAGGAGAGCCTCAGGGCGGTCCCGAGCACGTCGATGCCGCCGTCCTTGCGGATCCGGCCGGGCAGGATGTTGATCTTGGGGCTGCCGATGAACTCGGCGACACGGATGTCGCCGGGGTCGTTGTAGATCTCCGCGGGCGTGCCGGCCTGGATCAATTCACCGCCCATCATGACCGCGATGCGGCTCGACATCGTCATCGCCTCGGCCTGGTCGTGCGTGACGTAGACGAACGTCGCCTTGAGCCGGCGGTGCAGTTCGGCGAGTTCCGCGCGCATGTGGACGCGCAGCTTCGCGTCGAGATTGGACAGCGGTTCGTCGAACAGGAAGGCGAGCGGCTCGCGCACCATGGCGCGTCCGACCGCGACGCGCTGCCGCTGTCCGCCGGACAATTGCCCGGGCTTGCGCCGCAGCAATGGCGCGATGTCGAGTTGCTCGGCAATCGCTTCGACGTCGGCGCGGATGTGCCGCTCCTTGGCGCGCCGCCCCGGCAGCAGCGCACCCAGCAGCGGCAGCCGTTCGACCGCCGAGAGGCGCCGCATCCTGAGCGGCACCGCAATGTTGTCGAAGGTACTCAAATGCGGATAGAGCGCGTAGGATTGGAAGACCATCGCAAGGTTGCGTGCACTCGGGCGAACGCCGTCCACGGAACGGCCGTCGATGCGGACTTCGCCGGAGTTCTGCGGTTCGAGCCCGGCGATGATGCGGAGCAGGGTCGACTTGCCGCAGCCGGACGGCCCGACCAGCGAAATGAATTCGCCGTCCCCGATCCGGAAATCGATGCCCTTCAGGACGTCGGTGCCGTCGAAGGATTTGCAGATTGCGGAAAGCTCGATTTGCGCCATGCGCGCTGATCCCCTGCTGGCCCGTCGCGGCACATGAGGAGTAGGAAGCGCATCTGACATTCACATAACGGTCAATGGCCTTCCTTATGGTCATCCCAGGTTTTGCTTTTGGGGCCCGAACACGGAGAGTATCGATCTTGGGTTGCCTGTCGTGGCGTTAACGTCCTCGCGCGTCCGCGCGGTCAATGCGGTGTTCGAGACCGGCAGTTTCGCCGCTGCGGCGAGGCGGCTCGGCGTGTCGCAGCCGGCGGTGGCACAGCTCGTGCGTGATCTCGAAGCCGAGTTTGCGGTTGCGTTGTTCGACCGTCATGCGCAGACACTGATCGCGACGCCACTGTGCCGGCGGCTCTACTCTGCGACGAGCCGCATGCAGGCGGTCGAGGCGGACGCGCTGGCGATCCTGCAGCAGCGCGACGAGCTCACGGGAGGTGAGCTTCGCATCGGGCTCGGCAACGCCATGCCGGGCATGGCGCTGATCGCGGCGTTCCGAAATCTGTATCCGAAGATCCAGATCAACATCGAGATCGGCAGCTGGTCCGCGATCATGGCCGCGGTGGTCGACCAGCGCGTCGACGTTGCCGTCTTGCCGGAGGTGCCGCAGGACAACCGCTTCCGGCGCGAGCCCTGCGTCCAGCAGCGCGTCGTGGCGATCTGCCATCCCGTTCACGAGCTCAGTCGTGAATCGCGCGTTTCCATCGCCGGCCTCCTGCAATATCCGCTGGTGTTTCGCACCCGGGATTCGGCGACCCAGCGCGCCGTGGACAGGGCGTTTCGCGCCGTCAACCTGCGCGCCAGTCCGGCGATCGTCGTCAATACCCGCGAGGGGATGCTGGAAGCAGTCGCCAATCGGCTCGGGGTCGGCTTTGTCTGGGAGCACGGCTCGAGCCGCATCGATCGGATCGCAAAAGTGGCGATCGCGGAAATCGAGACGGAGTCGCCCGAATACATCTTCTCGCTGGCCGGCAAGCGTGGCAAGCTGGTCGAGCTGTTCTATCTGGCCAGAAGCCTCTCGCGCCCGGCCGACGGCGTCGACATCCTGGCCGCCCCCTGACGCGGCGGCGGCGCCAGCGCCCTCCAAGCCGCTTTCGGTTGTGCTGAACTGTGACGGCAACCGTGATATTGCGCAGCGGGACGGCAAGATAATCGCGAATTTTCGCCCCCGAGGTTTGGTGACCCGGCCGAAGATGGGCTATGCTCCCCGTTGCGTCGAAGAGAAGAATGACGTCGGGAGATGGCATGGGATACCAGCGGCGGACGGGGCTGCAACCATGATGACCTTACCCAGGCTGGCGGCCGAATCCCTGGAGAAGGTGCTGGGTTCGTTCATGCGCCGCAGATTTGGTGAGTCTCCGGCCAACATCATCGAGAGCGCCACCCGCACCACGATGGAATGCATCGGCAACAGCGATGCGCTCTACCACAACATCGAGCACACGATGCTGGTAACGCTGGCGGGACATTCGATTCTCAGCGGCCGGTATCTCCACACGCACCTGTCGGCGGAGGACTACGTCCACGTCCTGATTGCCTGCCTCGCTCACGACATCGGTTATGTGCGAGGCCTGTTCGAGGAGGATGACGAGGACGGCTTCCTGGTCGACGAGGCCGGCACCAAGGTGTCCCTCCCCCGGGGCGCATCGGATGCCAGCCTGATGATGTATCACGTCGACCGCTCGAAATTGTACGTGATGCGGCGACTGCGGCATATCCCGGGGCTCGACCCGGAACGCGTCGCCCGCGCCATCGAAGGCACGCGGTTTCCCGCCCAGCCGGGCCAGGAATACGACAACGAAGCCTCGATCCTGCGTGCGGCCGACTTCATCGGCCAGCTCGGCGATCCCAACTATCTGCGCAAGGCCAACGCGCTCTACTACGAGTTCGAGGAGGTCGGCATGAATCGCCAGCTCGGCTACGACTCGCCGGCCGACATCGTCAACCGCTATCCGCAATTCTACTGGAACAGCGTCGCACCGCACATCCAGACCGAGATCGGCTATCTCAACAAGACCGAGATCGGCCGCCAGTGGATCGCCAACCTCTACAGCAACGTGTTCCGCGCCGAGCGCGACATTTCGCTATCCGGTCCCCAGAAGTAGGGCCTTTGTCGATAGCCAGGCCACGGGCAACGATGCTGCCTCGTGCCGGTCGCTTCACATCACGCTCTTGGTGATCGCGTGCGCCTGGCGCCGGATCGCCCGCAGCTCCGCGACGTCCTTGCGAGCCAGGTTGGTGTACTGGTGCTTCATCCGGCCGTTGGCTGCGAATCGCGTGCGGTGCTTGTCCAGGAAATTCCAGTACAGCGTCGTCAAGGGGCAGGCGTCCTCACCGACTGATTTCCTGGGATCGAAGCGGCAGCGCCGGCAATGGTCGCTCATGCGATTGACATAGTTGCCCGACGCCACATACGGCTTGGTGCCGACGATACCGCCGTCGCCATGCTGGCTCATGCCGAGCGTGTTCGGCAGCGAGACCCAATCGACGGCGTCCCAGAACATCGACATGTGCCATCGGTGCACGTCGTAAGGTCTTACCCCCAGCAGCAAGGCGAACAGCCCCAGCACCATCAGCCGCTCGATGTGATGAGCGTAGGCGTGCTCGATGGTGTGGCGGATGGCCTCGGCGAGACAGCGCATGTCCGTATTGCCGGTCCAGTAGAATTTCGGCATCGGCAAATCGGCATCGAGCGCGTTCTCCTCCGCATAATGCGGCATGCGCTGCCAATAGATGCCGCGCACGAATTCCCGCCATCCGATGATCTGGCGTGTGAATCCCTCCAAGGCATTCAACGGCGCGTTCTTGTTCCCTAACGCAGCTTGGATGACCTCCGAGGGGCGCAGCTGGTGCAGGTTCAACGGTCCCGACAGGACCGAGTGAAACAGGAAGGGTTGACCGGACCGCATCGCGTCCTGATAGGTTCCAAACAGCGGAAGCCGTTCGGCGATGAAGTCATCGAGTTGCGCCAGTACTTCCTTGCGGGTGACCGGCAGGTCGAAATCCTCGATCTTGCCGGGACTGTCGGCGAACCGCTTTTCGACCAGCCGCAGGACGCCTTTCGTGATCTCGTCCGGTGCGCAGGACGGGCGGGGCGGGATCGGCGGAGCGTTCCTGCCGAACGCCTTGCGGTTATCCGTGTCGAAATTCCAGGCACCGCCGACAGGTTGTCCCTCGCGGTCCAGTAGCAGGCCGGTCTTGCGGCGCATCGCGCGGTAGAACGTTTCCAGCACCGGACGAGGGTGCCTCTCGCAGAAGGTGGCAAACTCCTCCCGCGAGCACAAGAAATGGCGATCAACGCGTATCTCGGGCGCCTCGGGCAGGCGGCGTAGCTTCTCGGCCACGCGCCAGTCGCCAGGTTCGAGCACGATGGTGCGCGAGGGCCTGAGTTCGCGCTGGGCTCGCGCGATCTCGGTTTCAAAACGTCCGGTGTTCACGGGATCGTCGAGGCAGACATATCGCACACGGCGTCCGCGCGCGATGAGCTCGTCTCTGAAGTGTCGCATCGAAGCGAGGAAATAGGCGATGCGCCTTTTGTGCTGGGAGATGTACGAGGTCTCCTCCATCACCTCCATCTGGAGAACGACATCGCTGGCCGGGTCGAAATCATCGAATGCGGCGCTGTCGGCATCGAGCTGATCACCAAGGACCAACACGAGGTGTCTGATGTTCTCAGGTGTGCGGGTTCGGTCCACCGGGAGCTCGCGGATTGGGATTGCAAAGCCAAACCTCAAACGGCGCAGCCCGCCGGGAGTTGCTGTTTTGCGGTCCGTCGGGTGTGAACGACCGCCGCGCGCGCCCGGATCACCGGGTTCGAGCGGTTGATCAAACCTCTCGGGCGTGCAACTGCCACAGCTCATACACGCAGTCCCAATCCGGGATCTCGTCGCAGGCATAGCCGAATACCCGGCCGGTTCCGAGCGTCCGGAAGTTTTTCATGGCTCGCAGATGCGCTCCGCTCGCGACGAAGCGGCGCATGCTGAGCACGTCCGACCATGCCGTCATGGTGTAGTAGACACCTGCGTGCACTCTGCCGGTTGTAAGCAGGTTCCCTGACGCGCGCTGCGCCTGGGCGAAAGTTTGCACGGTCCTGAACCAGAACGCCGGAAGCTGCATGACTACCTTTGGGCGAAAGCCCGTCATCGAGACATAGACCATGCCGGCGCCTCGCTTCGGTGCGTGGTTCTGAAACGGGTCCAGCGAGGGATTGGATCACCCCGCCGCCCGGTCTATGCTCAGAAGCCGAGGTGCCAGCATGCAACAACATTCAGTAACCACTGACGTCCTCGACATCGCCTATCGCGAATACGGCGCGCCCGGCGGCTGGCCTTGCATCATGGGCCACGGCTTTCCCTACGACGTGAACGCCTATGCCGAAGCGGCCCCGATCCTTGCCGAGGCCGGCGCGCGGGTTCTGGTGCCCTGGCTGCGCGGCTACGGGCCGACGCGTTTTCGCTTCCCCAAGACACTGCGCTCCGGCGAGCAGGCGGCGCTCGGCGCTGATCTCCTGGCGTTCATGGACGCACTCGGCATCGCGCGCGCGGTCGTCGGCGGCTATGATTGGGGCGGGCGCGCGGCCTGCGTGGTGGCGGCGCTCCATCCGGAGCGCGTGGTCGGCCTGGTCTCCGGCAATTCCTACAACATCCAGAACATCGCCCGTTCCATGGAGCCGGCATCGCCGCCGGAGGAGGCGGCGCTTTGGTATCAGTATCTCTTCCACAACGAGCGCGGCCGCCGCGCGCTGGAGCGGAACCGCCGCGGCTTTGCCCGCCAGCTCTGGACGATGTGGTCGCCCAAATGGGCGTTCGACGACGCGACGTTCGAGACCAGCGCCGTGTCCCTCGACAACCCTGATTTCGTCGATGTCGTGATCCACTCCTACCGCCACCGCTACGCCCTAGTGGCGGGTGATCCCGCCTATGCGGGCATCGAGGCAAGGCTCGCCGCGCAGCCGCAGATCCGTGTCCCGACCATCGCAATCGACGGCGACAGTGACGGCGTCAATCCAGGCACCGCCCATCATGCGCGCAAGTTCGAGGGATTTTTCGAGCGGCGCGTCTTCACCGGAGCCGGTCATAACCTGCCGCAGGAACGGCCGGCCGAATGGGCGCAAGCCGTGATCGACGTGCGCAAGGCGGCTGCATCATAGCCAGTCCACCTCCTCATCCTGAGGGCCCGCGCATCGGGAGTCTCGAAGGATGAAGGCCCTCGCTGTCGCAGCCGGGCCTGCATGGTTCGAGACGCGCTTCGCGCTCCTCACCAAGGGTGGTAGACCAGAAGCGGCGCCCGCGTTTCCGATTTTTTGTCGTTGCGGGAACCTTTTCCAATCGCAGCCGTCCAAAGCTGTGGGGCCGCATCTGGATGCGGGCTCGTGGCAGGGGAGGCTCTGATGAAGTCGCGCGTGCGTAAGCTTGAACGTGTCGCGGTGGCGCAGGCGCCGGTCGAACGGCCCGACCGGGCGGAGGTCGAGCAGGCGATCCGGACCATGATCCGCTGGGCCGGCGACGATCCCGCGCGCGACGGCCTGCGCGAGACGCCGGACCGGGTGGCACGGGCGTTCGAGGAGTATTTTTCCGGTTACGCGCAGGATCCGACCGAGATCCTGCAAAAGACATTCGAGGAGATCGAGGGCTATGACGAGATGATCGTCCTGCGCGGCGTTCGCTTCGAGAGCCATTGCGAACACCACATGGCGCCGATCGTCGGGCGGGCCTGGGTCGCCTATATTCCGCAAGGGCGCGTCGTCGGCATCTCCAAGCTTGCGCGCGTGGTGGACGTCTACGCCAAGCGGCTCCAGATCCAGGAAAAGATGACTGCACAGATCGCCAACACCATCAATGACGTGCTCAAGCCCGAAGGCGTCGGTGTCATCATCAAGGCGACTCATCACTGCATGACTACGCGCGGTGCGCACAAGCCCGGGACCGATCTCGTCACCAGCCGCATGCTGGGTGTATTCCGCGACAACGCGCTGACGCGTCAGGAGCTGCTGGGGCTCGCCAATTCGGACGATTGACCTGCGTTCGGCGCTGATCCGCCGCATTCGATCTTGATTTGCCTCAAGGTTGCAGCCGGCCGAGACTGCTCTGCTGGCTGTTGTCCCTGTCGGGTGCGTGCTATCGTGGCGTGCGCCCGGGGGCCGCATGCAGGAGTAGCCGCCATGACAAGTGCGTCAGAAACGTCTCATCCGTCCGGTCTCGGCTCGGGGATCTCTGCGCTCCACGGCAAATGGGGCTGGATCGTCGCGCTCGGCGTCGTCTACCTGATTGCCGGCTTCGTCGCGCTCGGCAGCATGGTGATGGCAACGGTGGCGAGCGTGATCGTGGTCGGCGCGATGATGATCGTCGCCGGTGTCACCGAAGTCATCGGCGCATTCCAGATGAAGAGCTGGGGCAAATTCCTGATCTGGGCCTTGCTCGGTGTGCTCTACATCGTTGCCGGCTTTCTCACCTTCCAGAACCCGCTGTTCGCCGCGGTTCTGCTCACGCTGTTCCTCGGCGCCTCGCTGCTGGCCTCCGGCGCGGTCAGGCTGTTTCTCGCCTTCAGCATGAAGCGCGAAAGCCCGTGGGTCTGGGTGGCGCTGTCGGCCGTCGTTACGCTACTGCTCGGGTTGCTGATCCTGGCGCGCTGGCCGGTGAACAGCGTCTACATCCTCGGCCTGTTTCTCGGCATCGACCTGATCATGGCCGGTGCCGGATGGGTCAGCCTCGGCCTCGGCCTGAAGCGGCGGCACTGAAGCGTGCGCGGCGCGTGCCGCGCCATCAGCAACTCGACGCAAGACCGTCGTATCGAACTCCGCTGATCTGACGCGCTGACAACAAGCAGCGCGCCGTGCGGCCGTGTCGCCACGGCGACAATCATCGGGGAGAAACCATGAGAGCCGCTCTGGCCGTGGCCGCAGCGCTGGTTGCCGCCTGCCTGTCCACGCCCGCATTCGCGCAAAAATCCTACGGCCCCGGTGTCAGCGACACCGAGATCAAGATCGGCAACACGATGCCCTATAGCGGGCCGGCCTCGCCGCTCAGCATCACCGGGCGGGTCATCGCCGCCTATTTCGACGAGGTCAACGAGAAGGGCGGCGTCAATGGCCGCAAGCTCAACCTGATCTCGCTGGACGATGCCTTCTCGCCGCCGAAGACCATGGAGGCCGCACGCCGCCTCGTCGAGAGCGAGGGCGTCGCCTTCATCTTCGCCACCATGGGCACCGCGCCGAGCTCGGCGATCGCGAAATATCTCAACAGCAACAAGGTGCCGCAGATCTTCCTGATCAGCTCGGCCTCGAAATGGAACGATCCCGCCAACATGCCGTGGTCGATCGCGCTGCCGTGGGCGCCGAACTACACCAGCGAAGCCGCCATCGACGTCGCCTACGCCCGGGCCAAGAACCCGAATGCGCGTTTTGCGGTGCTCTATCAGAACGACGACGCCGGCAAGGAATATCTGCGCGGCGTCAAGGAAGCGCTCGGCGCCGACGCCGACAAGGCGATCGCGATGGCCTCGAGCTTCGAGGTCGCCGACCCCACGGTCGATTCCCAGGTGCTGACGCTGGCCAATACCAAGGCCGACGTCTTCCTGATCTATTCGGTGACGCCGCGCGCCTGCGCGCAGGCGATCCGGAAAGCCCATGAGGTCGGCTGGCAGCCGACGCGCTTCATCGCGAGCGGCTGCGCCAACAAGGCCACGGTGATGGTGCCGGCCGGGCTCGACGCCGGCAAGGGCGTGCTCTCGCTCGGCTCGCTCAAGCCGTTCGTGGCCGAGCCGAAGAACGATCCGGCGATGTCGGCCTACATCGATTTCATGAAGCGGCGCCTGCCCAATGCCGACGTCAACAACGTCGCGGGCCTCTACGGCTACACCGTCGCCGAGGCTCTCGTGGTGCTGCTGAAGCAGTGCAAGGACAATCTGACGCGCGAGAACATCATGGCGCAGGCGGCCAACTTGAAGAACGTGCCGCTGTCGCTCCTGATGCCCGGCATCACGCTGAACACCACGCCGCAGGATTTCCGCCCGATCAAGGACGGCTACATGCTCCAGTTCGACGGCAACGACTGGGTCGTGGCGAGCGAGCTGTTGCGCGGGACGTAACGGCGGCCAACGTAGCGGCGGCGCAGACGGTCCACCCTTTCCCCTTGCGGGAGAGGGTGGATGCGCGAAGCGCAGCCGGGTGAGGGGTCTCTATCCTCACGAACGGTGTTCCCGGCGGAGAGATCCCCTCCTCCGGCGCCATAGCCGAAGCTTTTGCTTCGGCGTTCTTAGGAACGGCTGCCGAAGGCAGCCTATGCCACCTTCTCCCTTCATGGGGAGAAGGAAGAAGGAGACCCCCATGGACTTTCACCACTCCGCCCGTTCTTTGGAGCTCCAGGCGCGCGTCCGCCAGTTCATGCGCACGCATGTCGAGCCGGTCGAGGATCTCTACTACGAGCAGGTCAAGCCCGAAGCCGCGCGATACAAGACGCCGCCCGTGCTTCAGGACCTGAAGAAGCTCGCGCGCGAGCAGGGGCTGTGGAACCTGTTTCTGTCGGGCGAGCACGGGCCGGGGCTCACCAATCTCGAATACGCGCCCGTGAAGGAAATCATGGGCCGGATCCTCTGGGCGCCGGAAGTGTTCAATTGCTCTGCGCCCGACGTCGGCAACATGGAGGTGCTCGCCAATTACGGCACCAGGGCACAGCAGGAGCGCTGGCTGAAGCCGCTGCTGGAGGGACGCATCCGCTCCGGCTTCTCGATGACGGAACCGCAGGTCGCCTCCAGCGACGCCACCAACATCCAGTGCGCCATCAGGCGTGACGGCAACGACTACGTCATCAACGGCCGCAAATGGTTCACGTCAGGGGCGATGAACGAGGATTGCGAGATCCTGATCGTGATGGGCAAGACCGCGCCTGACGATCCCGATCGCCACCGCCAGCAATCGATGATCCTGGTGCCCAAGGACACGCCCGGCGTGCGCATCGTCCGCGACATGCTCACTTACGGTTATGACGATGCGCCCGTCGGCCACCCCGAGATCGTCTACGACAATGTCCGCGTGCCCGCGGAGAACATCCTGCTCGGTGAAGGCCGCGGCTTCGAGATCGCGCAAGGCCGGCTCGGGCCCGGCCGCATCCACCATTGCATGCGATTGATCGGCTGCGCCCGGCGCGCGCTGGAATTGATGTGCCAGCGCGCGGTCTCCCGCACCGCCTTCGGCAAGCCGCTGGCCGAGCAGGGCTCGGTGCGCGAGGACATCGCGCACTCCTTCTGCGAGATCGCGCAGGCGCGCCTGCTCACCTTGCAGGCCGCCGACAAGATGGACCGCGAGGGCAACAAGGCCGCGCGCGACCTGATCGCCGCCGCGAAGATCGTGGTGCCCAGCATGGCCGCCCGCGTCATCGACCGCGCCATCCAGATCCACGGCGCCGCCGGCGTCTCGCAGGATACGTTTCTCGCGCGCGCCTATGTCTATGCCCGCTTCATCCGCATCGGCGACGGCCCGGACCAGGTGCACCTGGCCGCCGTGGGGAAGGAGCTGATCAGGCGGGGCGGGGTGATGGGGTTATCGTGACACAATTGCTTGACTAAGCAATGCTCATGCGTAGTCTTTAAGCGAAGTGGATCAGAGCAACAACTTCGTAGGCTCGCATGATGATCGGCATCCGGGCTTCAACTCAGGGCCAGTTCTTTCTCGAATGACTTGCCGGCTCAACTCGGGAGTTACTTAGGGCCGGTGCATAAGATTGAATCTAGCGTATATCCGCACCTATTGCCTCCATAGGTGTTCAACCTTGTAATCGTAAATGAATTGCAACGAGCTTTAGCCCAGGCGGCTACGTCTGCATAACAGTACAAATATGCGTCATGTTGTGGTGGGCATCTGCCTTCGTGCTCCCCGGTGCACACTCTATACTGGACGGTAGGCTGAGGCTGAGGCTGAGGCTGAGGCTGAGTTGGCGTTTGAGGCTGTGGTGACGCCAAGATTTTCGTTATGCATTGAGCATATAATTTATAGGCTTCAACGCGATCCTGCTCGGGCAGAAGCGTCAGAATGAGCTTAGGGTCGCCGAAGGCTGTCCGGGTGACTTCGTCTGCATACAACGCGACGAGAGCGTTCATCGTTTGTGACCGAATGGAAAGGCGTTCCTGGCTGGCACATGTTGTTAGTCCTTCGCTAAATTGTTCGATGCTTGGCGACACCTGCGCGTAGGATGGACCAAGCCCAAACACTATCGTCAAGACGAAATGGACGGTCCCCGCAAAACCGCCAAACACATTCCTCACGGTTGTCTCCCAGGAATATCCGCGGTTAGTCCGACTTTAGCCTGTGGTGCTGCGATGGCTGACGATGGCTTATCGAGAGCTATGCCGTTAGCGCCTTGCCGTCTGCCAAAAAAAGTCTGAACCGCATCAACCAATTGATTCAGGATCAGAATGACGGAGGGAGTGCTGAATCCCAGAATGAATGGAAGAACGAGCGAGAGCGCTTGTGCTGTCAGCTGCGTGTATGTGCCGTTTTGAGGGTTGGATCCATTATACGTAGCCAAATAGCTGCAAAAATCGATGAAGTTGGAGTAGCCGAACGGTAATGTGAGAACGACGGCAAACAATGCGCCGAGCACTACTCGTAACGTTATCAGTCGGACACTTGAAAGATCAAATGTAATGTCATCTTGGATGGAGAGAGCGTTCATACCAACATATGCGAGCGCCCCGACGGCGCCTAACGCTGCCAACCACACAAGGTAAAAAACAAGAAGGAGACATGTGAACCATCCGAAGTCAAAAGCTGCAACAGGTACAACGATCGACACGACTGCAGTGCTGAGGAGATAAACGGGCATCCAGAGTACAATTGGAGGAGTGCCAGTCATCAGAAACTTCCGCCGCAGCACCGGCGAAAGCATCATGAAGATCATTTGCGTTTGGGTCTCAACTTGATTCCATTCATCGGCAGTCGGTTGTCTTCCGTTCTCGCCGAAGCTTAGTGCCCGAATATTTCCCATCTGCAATAAAGCGGCTTGAGTTTCCGTAATTGGCACCGCTTCCTGATAAAGAAAATTATGGAGGTCCTTCAGGCGATCAACGAGCTCGAAAAACGTTCGATCTCTCACAATCGAATCTGAAGGATCGCGCATGGATATGTCTCAATACCGATGTACAAATTCAGAGAGGCAATGGGGATTAGCGTCAAAGGTCGGCTATAGCCGACAACCATAGCAAGTATTGGTCCTATTATGCAAGCAACTTAAGGGCCCATGATCGATGCAGGTGGCCCCTTCGTAAGTGGGGCATTGATCAGTAGCAAAGAGAGCCGCGCGCGACCTGATCGCCGCCGCGAAGATCGTGGTGCCCAGCATGGCCGCCCGCGTCATCGACCGCGCCATCCAGATCCACGGCGCCGCCGGGGTCTCGCAGGATACGTTCCTCGCGCGCGCCTATGTCTACGCCCGCTTCATCCGCATCGGCGACGGCCCGGACCAGGTGCACCTGGCCGCCGTGGGGAAGGAGCTGATCAGGCGGGGCGGGGTGATGGGGTAGGGTTGCCGTCGCCCGCTCTGCCTGGACCCGGACGACACGCCGTCCATCCGTCACTCGTCCTGGACCATGAAGCTCGGAGCAGCAATCTGCTCTTTACCATTGAACAGTTCCTTCAGGTGCTCGACCATAGCGGCGCAGCGTTCCGGGTCGGGATCTCCATCCGAATAGCTCGTTTCCTCGGTGCCGCCGACCACGACGCAGTCTGCACGCGGAAACACGTAGCCGCTCCCGCTGAAGAGATATTGGAGCCGGGGCTGCGCCGGCAACAGCACCAACTGCCCCTTGATCGGCGCCAGATCGGCGTCGCGCCAGATGGCGTCCGAGCCCGCCCCGGTGCAATTGATGACGATGTCCTGTGCAAGGTCGCGAACCTGATCTTCGGCAAAGAATTCCCTCTGCACAAATTGCACACCGTTCTTCTGCAGCTCCTGCTGAAGCTTGGTCAGGAATATCGGAGGCTCGACGAGCAGCGTCGAGTATTTCCATCCTGGCTGGTTCATCGGTGTGAACGGCAGCTGGTTCAACTGAATGCGAGGTACGAGGTCAGGCGGGACGTCCCTGAACGCCGGGAGCGGAACGAGAGAGTAGTTTGCGCGAGGGGAAACGCCGTAGGCGTTGCCGCGCAGCCCATGCTCCCGGTGCGAGCGGCGCAGGATCCGGATGAACTTGTCCTTTTCGCCGGGGAGATACGCGACCTTCGAGGCAGCCCATTGGCCGCCCGCGACGTTCGATGTCGTCTGCGGGATGAACTGCTTGGCGAAAACGGTCACTTGCATTCTCAGTTTTTCGGTCAACCACGTCGCCGCCGTCAGACCCATGACTCCGGCCCCAAGGACCGCAACCGGCTTGCCGGCCGGGCTTGGAAACTGCTCCGTCACGATGTCCGCGACCTCCTGCGCACATCCCCAGCTCATCGTGATGCCGGCGCCGCCGTGCCCGTAATTGTGAACCACGATCTTGCCGCCGGTCAGCACCTGCTTCTCCAGCCGGAACGTGTTGTTTCGGAAGGGCCGGAATCCCACCCTCAGCGGTGTCAGTCCTGGCGCGTAGGTGAAATCAGGATTCGGTTCGTTGGCCGCGACCGCAGCCGGGGCCGAAGAACTCTCCGCCGCCTGGCTCCAGGCCGCACGCGAAAGTGCCGGCGCTGCAAGCCCTCCCCCAATCACGCTTAGAAAGTTCCGGCGCGCAAGCATCATCGCACACTCTCCTTTTGCCGTAGAGGAGCGCCGCGCCCCAAGGCCAAAAACCCTCGGGGCGGATGCTCAGACAGTCATGATCCAGCTCACGATCTTGGCAGCTGCGAATAAAGCCGCACGCGATGCTCCGTCCTGCACTCAGGGAATTTCCCTGCCTTGCATGCCGATTAGCCGCTCATAGGCGCGAATGAGGGTCCAGTACGGAGCCGACGTGCAACCATAGCTCCCGCACATGTCAGTCTGCGACCGGATTTCGAAGTGCAAATGAGCCGTCGTCCCATGCGGATCGGTGTGCATCCAATTCCCGACTTTGCCTATCTTGTCTCCACGCATGACATGGACGGCTTGACCTTGTATGAGGCCGGCGTCGCGGAGGGTCGCGGGGTCCATGTGCAGGTACACGTAGTAGACCCCAGTGTCGTCGTCGGCGACGAACTTCACATTGTTGTTGCTTTTCCACCAGGCGCGGCCGTTGGTCACGGCGACGACGTCGTACAAATTGATCTTGCAGCGTTTCCCGTCATACCTGCATGCGACGGGCCGGATGTCCTGGCCTTCGTGAGCCCGAGCTCTGGCCGGGCAGTCCTTGGGCTGCCGCGACGCGTCATCTCGTTGCTCGCAGTAATTGTCGCGCCACGGATAGGCGTAGTTCTCCGGAGTGTCTTCGCGGCGCTGGAGGACCTTGTCCGGATTTTGCCGGCATATGTAGCGGCCTCGATCCAGCATGATCTGTTGTTCTTCTTTAACGCAATTGCCCACATGCATGAAGTTCTGCGAGTTCGCATGGGCGGGATGTAACTTTATGGGGAACAGCAGATCGCTCTGGCCCCACACCGTTCTAGACGTCACGCCGCCGAGGCGATCCTGGCTCGTCCCCGGCATGAGATTGCCCGGCGCATAGTATGTGAAATCGGGGCTCTTCTTCGTCGGGCGCGGCGATGGGCCCTTGGCACGTGGAATCGGCAGCGGTGCGCCCCCGATGAGGTTGAGATCGCGGAGCACCGTCCGGACAATCTCCTCGACCCTCTCGCACGGGAGATCCGCGGCGTACGACGGGCCGTTGATGCAGGAAATGTTGACGAAGTAGGAGGCACCGTATTTGACGAAAGTGTAGGTTACGCCGTCGTCGCTGACATTGCGTCGAAGCCGCGGATACATGCGCTGAAGGACCTGGTCGTCGACAACCTCTCCCCGCTGCGCGTCTCCGTCGCTAGCGTCTCCAGTGCTGACTCGATACAGCAGGCCGGTTCCGCCGAGATGAATTTGCGCAAGACTTGCTTTCGCTTTGGTGCCAGCGGGAAGCAGAGACGGTTTGACGGAGAGTATGACGTCATAGCCGGTCGACTTCCCGAGGAACTGCATTCCACTGATGGCCGGGCTGAGGAAGTCGCTGATGGATTTCGGCTTGAAGCCTCCCAGGCCTACGAATGTACTGACATATCGAGAGCTATCGATCGGAGCCAGCACTGGAATCGGGACCTTCGCAATGCGCGGATCGATTCCTGCCGTCATCGCGTCGAGCACCGCCAGGGGGCGAAACTTCTCCTTGTCTGCAACGACAAAGCCGTTGACCTCTTGATCGATGGCAGGCGCCAGCTTCGCCGCGACGTCCTTCGGTAGCGCATTGATTTCAGGTGCAAGAGCCAGAACGTCCTTGGCCACCTCAGGCCAATCGACGTCCAGGATCCGTGCGGTCGGAATAGTTTCCTCTTGGGCCACAGCGGGGACGCAAATGCCGGCCACGGCAATTCCCAGCCCTATCGCAAATATCCGGGAACAACGGCTGTGCATGGCAGTCTCCCCCTCATTGATGGTCATCGCCGCCGCCGGGCGCACATGCGTTCAAGAAGCCCCGAAACACCTGGTTGCCGGGGTGATCGGCGGTAGCGAACTGTTCCTGGTGCCACTGAAGGCCGATCGCAAAGGGGTGCGCCGGAATCTCGATCGCCTCGATGACTCCGTCATCGGAGTGGGCGCTGGCGATCACGGACGAGGACAGCTCGCCAACGGCTTCCCGATGCAACGTATTGACCAGCATGGTGCGAACTCCGGCCAACGCCGCAAGCCTCGTGTTGGGGATGAGCGTCACGTTGTGCAACGAACCCCGCTTGTCGTGCTCGATGATGGAGGCGCCGGAAGCCCTGACGTCTGACCACAAGCGGCAGCCATGGAGACCGGCAAGCAGCTGCATGCCAGCACAGATCCCGAGAATGGGCTTTCCACGGCGCAGGAATTCGCGGGTGATGTCACGCTCGATCGCCAGTCTCTCCGACGGCGGAGCCCGCGAGGGCTGGCTCTGGAGATACCAGTCGTCGGGGTAGGCGAACCGTCCCCCGACGCAAAGCAGGCCGTCGAATTCGTCGGCGACCGGCCGCACGATTTCAGGGAGGTAGGGAATGCCGAACGGCAGGCCGCCGGCATCCCGGATCGCCGTGAAATAGCTCTTCGAGGCTTCGTAGCGGCTCGCGTCGCCGCTGGTATTCTCGTCGAGGATCACCGCGATGCGTGGCGCGCGCGCCATGACGATTTCCTAAGCGACTGTTGCTCCGGCCTGCAGCTTGGCCCACATCAAGGGCGTCATGATCGTCGCGTGTTCTTCGACGCGCGCCATTTCGGCGGAGAGGGCTGCGTGCTCCTCCGATCCTTCCAGAATGGTCCTGCAAAGACTCCTTGGATGCGCAACCTTGGCATCGACCGGCCCATCGACAAAGACGCAGGAGACGGTCGGCTGCCAGTACCCCTTTGGATTGCCGAACGTCAGCACCGCTCCGCGCATCTTGACTTTGGATTTGCCGAGCCGTTCCGGCTGCAGGAGGGTCAGCCTCACCTGTCCTTCGAAATGCGCAGGCATGCTGAGAACGTTGCGCTCCTGGTTCATGTGCACATTCCCGGAATAATGAATCTCATCTCGCGCGCCTGAATCAGAGACGTAGTAGTGCAGTTCATGGAAAGCCAGGCAGTCGTGGCTCTCGCTTGGCCGGATGTCGAGGACACTGCAAGTAATGTTGCGGGCGGTCAGGAAGGAACGCCGGTAGAGAAAAAAACGACCACACAGGTGCTCGTAGTCGCTCGCATGATACCCTCCAAAGAGCGACGATTGGCTCGGAAGAGTCAGTGAGAGCCCGTAGCCTCGCGGATTCAAGCCCGCATTGGCCAGGATATTGAGAAGAGTATGCCGCTTCAGCAGAAGCTTGTCACTATCGGGCTGGACGCATTTCTTGAAAGTGTTGAGCGAGACCTTGAGAACCTGGTCGGCGTATTCGGCATCATTGAGTGAAAATGTCTCGCGGTGGGCCCGCAAGTCTGCACTGAAGCGGAGAAGGTGACGTCCGGAAAGACTTGTCGACATGGGGCGCTCCGACACCTTGGCGCGGCCATTGTGACACAAAGCGCCCGCGTTGTGACAGGAATTAATACAACCTGACAGAACTTGACGGCGTCGTGGCCGTCATTGATCGGCCAGGTGCTGATGGCAATCGCGAGATGCTGTTTTCGCTCAGGCGCCGTGCGCTCAAGCTCCGGGGCACAAGCTGATCATCCGACCAGGCTTGAACCGGACCGAGAGGGGTTACGCCATGAGCGCTGCAAATCTGACAGGTATGGCTTCAATCGCGGCTGTTTGGGACTCTGCTTGCATGGCCTCGACATGGGACGTCGTGCGGGTGGAGCACGCAGCCGTTCTGTTCGCCGACATCATCGGGTCGACCTGCATGTCCGAAGAGTGGTCCCCCGCGGAGACGATCAACTTCCTGCGCAGTTTCCAGCATCGCATGGCGATGCAAGTGATCCAGCATCAGGGCCACGTCATTCAGTATCAGGGCGACGCGATCGTCGCGACATTCGGAGACTCCCATGGTGCGCGCGGCGCGCCCGCCCGCGCGCTCTCCTGTGCTTTCGGCATGCTGGAGACGATCGCGGCCTGGAGCGCCGACCGCAGCACCCAAGGAGAAGCGCCATTGAGCATTGGCATCGGCGTGCATTACGGCGCGGTGGGCATGGGCCAGATCGGGGTGGAGCAACATCGGGAACAAGCGATCGCCGGAGATACGGTCAACGTCGCGCGCAAGCTCGAAGCGCTCACGCGAAAGCTCGGCGCATCCGTCGTCGTCAGCGACGACGTCCTACGCGCGATCCGGCGTGAAGCTTATCTCGCGGGTGTCGACAGATTGAGGCCGAATGGTCATTGCCGAATTGCCGGCCGAACAACTTCGATTTCGACCTGGCTGTTGCCGCGAGAACCGCTCACGGCCTGATTTTCGTTTGTCCATACTTCGCGCGATTGAGAACAATGAAGGAAAGCCCGAAAGTTGAAATCTCGTCCAGCCATGTCGGCGGCGAGCGATAGACTGGGCATCGGCCTTCCCTTGGGGATGTCGAGGAACTGAAGTCAGCTCGTGCATTCTGCCGGTGTTTTGCCCGACGGGTCAAATCGATTTCGTGGAATCAGCAATCTTCGACGCGAGCCGCCAAGCCATTGATAATATTGACCCCGTCTACTGTGCATGGGGTTGTTTTCGCAGTTCTTGTCTGGAGCGGGCCGCCGTCTTGCAGAGGCGGCGCCGCGGATCATTTCCGGGCTCGATCATCCCGCCCTGGCGATGCGGCTGTCCGCCGACCCCGCGCGCAGGTTCTGGAAGAACGTCTCCACCTCCCGCGACAGCGTGTCTGCGGTTTCGGTCAGGCTGCCGGCCGCCGTCAGCACGGAAGCCGCCGCCGTGTCGGTCTCGCCGATGGCATCGCGCAGCGAGGTGATGTTGGCGACCAGCGTCTCGTTGCCCTGCGCCGCGCTTTGGGCGTTGGAGGAGATCTCGCGCGTGGCGGCGTCCTGCTGACCGATGGCGCCGGCGATGGCCGAGGTGACCTCGTTGATCTCGCGCACCGCCCCGCCGATCTCGCGGACGGCGTCGACCGCGTTGCGGGTCGAGGCCTGGATCATCGCGACGTTCTCGCTGATCTCGGCGGTCGCCTTGGCGGTCTGGCCCGCGAGCGCCTTCACTTCATGAGCGACCACGGCGAAGCCGCGGCCGGCCTCGCCGGCGCGCGCGGCTTCGATGGTGGCGTTCAGCGCCAGCAGATTGGTCTGCTCGGCGATGGCCTGGATCAGGCTGAGCACGCCGTCGATGCGCTGCGTGGCCGCGGCCAGGCTCTCGATCTCGGAGATCGACTTCTCGGTGCGCTGGCCGGTCTGCTCGACCGCGCCGGCGCTCTGCCGCACCTGGCGGCCGATCTCGACCACGGAGGCGGACAGCTCTTCGGCCGCGCCCGCAACCGCCGTGACGTTGTGCGAAGCCTGCTCGGTCGCGTTGGCCGCGGTGCCGGCGCGGCTGCTCGCATCCGCAGTGACGCGCGTGATGGTCTGCGCGGTCTCGCGCATGGTGGAGGCGTTGTCGCTGAGGCCGCGCATGATCGCGCCGATCGCCTCGCGGAACCCCTCGACGGAGCGCTCGATATGGCGGGCGCGCTCTTCGCGCGCGGCGGCGTCTTGCGACACCTGCGAGGCGAGATTGCGGTTGCGGCCCATGGCATCCTGGAACACCTGGATGGCGCGCGCCAGCGCGCCGATCTCGTCGGCGCGATCGGCGTGCGGCACCACGACGTCCTCGGCGCCGTCGGCGACCTGCTTGATGGTGGCGGTGATCGCGGCGAGCGGCCGGGCGATCGAGCGGGCGATGATCGCGATGCCGATCACGACGAGCGCCAGCGCCACGCCGGCGAGGCAGGTGAGGACGAAGGACAGCGTGCGGTTGGTCTCGGCCTGCTGCGCGATCTGCCTGGCGCGTTCGGCGTAGACCTTGGAGAGCGCTTCGAGGTCCTTGTTGAGCGCCGAGCGCACGGCGCGGTTGGCGTCGTTGTCGCCCCATTCGCGACCCGCGGCGGCATTGATCTCGACGCCGCGCCGCACCAGCTCCTTGCGGAACTCGACGAACTGCTCGATGCGCTTCTTGAAGGTGGCGAACTGCTCGGCATCGTCCGCCTTGACGATGGTCTCCCAGCGCTTCACGACGTCGAGGATCTGGGCGTTGAACTTCAGCAGTCCGTCGCCGTATTTCTTCACCACGGCCGGCTCGCTCGACATGTAGATGCCGCGCGATTCCATCACGACCGCATAGACCAGCGAGTTGACCCGCTCGACGTTCAGGGCGGCGGCATTGGCGGTCTCGATCGCGCTGGTCAGTTCGACGCTGCGGCGGCTGTTGTAGTCGGACAGCAGCGCGATCGCCGCCGTGAGCAGCGCGAACAGCGCGAAGATCGCATAGAGCCTGGCAGCAAGCGTGAAGCGGCCTGCCAGCTTGGTGGCATTCCCAGATCGGTCGGATGTCATGTGTTCAAAGAGCCTGGAATGGCCTGACGCGGCGGGTGAGCACAGTCGTGCGGAATTGATGCAAAATTATGCGGAACGAAGATGGATGTGGCGTTAACGCGGCCCCTCGGCGAGATTCTCCCTTGGCCGAAAGAAAGTAAGATATTTCAGCGTCTTGATCCGAAGATAAAGTATCAGGATAGTCCTGGAGTCGGCCGTTGGCCGACGAACCCCCGGAGCGGCCCTTGGTCTACCGCCACAGCATCGACGCCACGACCTACACCTTCTCTGATTTGCGCGACCTGCTCGCCAAGGCGACACTGCCGCGCTCCGGCGACCGGCTGGCCGGGATTGCCGCCGCCAGTTCCGAGCAGATGATCGCGGCACGGATGGCGCTCGCCGACGTCCCGCTCGCCCGGTTCCTGCAGGAAGCCGTCATCCCCTATGAGGACGACGAGGTCACCCGCCTCGTCATCGACAGCCATGACGCCGAGGCCTTCGCGCCGGTGGCCTCGCTGACGGTCGGAGCTTTCCGGGACTGGCTGCTGTCGGACACGGCAACGCCGGCGGTCTTGAGAACCCTCGCGCCCGGCCTCACGCCGGAGATGGCGGCGGCGGTCTCGAAGCTGATGCGCAACCAGGATCTGATCCTGGCGGCGCGGAAATGCGAGATCACCACCGCGTTCCGCAACACCATCGGCCTGAAGGGGCGGATGAGCACGCGGCTCCAGCCCAACCATCCGTTCGACGATGCCAGGGGCATCACCGCCTCCATCCTCGACGGCATCCTGCTCGGGGCCGGCGATGCCTGCATCGGCATCAATCCGGCGAGCGACGATCCGGCCGTGATCGCACAATTGCTGCGGCTGCTCGACGAGATCATCGCGCGGCTGAACATCCCGACGCAGGGCTGCATCCTAACCCACGTCACGACGACGCTGTCGCTGATCGGGCAGGGCGTGCCGGTCGACCTCGTCTTCCAGTCGGTCGCCGGCACCGAGGCCGCCAACCGCAGCTTCGGCGTCGACCTCGCGCTCTTGAAGGAGGCGCAGGAGGCCGGGTTGTCGCTGAAGCGCGGCACGGTCGGGCAGAACGTGATGTATTTCGAGACCGGGCAGGGCTCGGCGCTGTCCGCCAATGCCCATCACGGCGTCGACCAGCAGACCTGCGAGGCCCGCTCATATGCAGTTGCCCGCGCCTTCGCTCCCCTGCTGGTCAACAGCGTGGTCGGCTTCATCGGCCCCGAATATCTCTATGACGGCAAGGAGATCATCCGGGCGGGACTGGAGGATCATTTCTGCGGCAAGCTGCTCGGCCTGCCGCTGGGGGTCGACATCTGCTACACCAACCATGCCGAGGCGGACCAGGACGACATGGACAATCTGCTGACGCTGCTTGCGGCGGCCGGCGTCACCTTCATCATGGGCGTGCCCGGCGCCGACGACGTCATGCTGAACTACCAGTCGACGTCTTTTCACGACGCGCTCTATGTCCGCGACGTCTTCGGTCTGCGCCGCGCGCCGGAATTCGACGATTGGCTGGCGCGCTCGGGCATTGCAAATGCCGATTTCCGCCTTGCAGGCGATGCAGGTCTGCTGCCGGATTTTGCCGCGCGGTTGATTGCGTGAGGCGAAGCCGGCAGACTCGCCGAGGAAACCATCGGTCGCTCTCGGGATTATGCTCTCGCCACAATATTGAGAAATTCCGGCGGCAGCATTACGCTGTGTGTCTGGCTGGCAATTTCCGCAACCAGGTCGTGGCGGGGGAGCTTTGATGCGAGCTGAAAGTAACGGAACGTCCCGGCGGATTCTCTGCGTGTTTCCGCGCTACACCTCGTCCTTCGGCACGTTCGAGCATTCCTATCCCCTCACCGATGGCGTCCGCGCCTTCATGCCGCCTCAGGGCCTGTTGCTGATCTCCGCCTATCTTCCGGAGGAATGGCAGGTCAAATTCGTCGACGAGAACCTGCGCCGCACGACCAGGGAAGAGTTCGAATGGGCGGAGGCCGTCTTCGTCAGCGGCATGCACATCCAGCGCCAGCAGATGAACGACATCTGCCGCCGCGCCCATGAGTTCGATCTGCCGGTCGCCCTCGGCGGACCCTCCGTCAGCGCCTGCCCGGACTATTATCCGTCGTTCGATTATCTGCATGTCGGCGAGCTCGGCGACGCCACCAACCAGCTGATCGAGATCCTGTCGCGCGACACCACGCGTCCCGAGCAACAGGTGGTGCTGACCACCAAAGACCGCGTGCCGATGACGGAATTCCCGATCCCGGCCTACGAGCTCGTCGACGTCAAGAAGTACTTCCTCGGCAGCATCCAATATTCCAGCGGCTGCCCTTACCAGTGCGAATTCTGCGACATTCCCGGCCTCTACGGCCGGAATCCGCGCATCAAGACGCCGCAGCAGATCATCGCCGAGCTCGACCGTCTGCGCGAATGCGGCATGACCGACACGGTCTATTTCGTCGACGACAATTTCATCGGCAATCGCAAGGCAGCGCTCGACCTGCTGCCGCATCTGATCGAATGGCAGAAGCGGACCGGCTACGTGGTGCGCCTCGCCTGCGAGGCGACGCTCAACATCGCCAAACGGCCCGAGATCCTCGAGAAGATGCGCGAGGCCTACTTCATCACCATCTTCTGCGGCATCGAGACGCCGGACCCGGACGCCCTGAAGGCGATGCAGAAGGACCACAACATGATGGTCCCGATTCTGGAAGGCGTGCGCACCATCAACTCCTACGGCATGGAGGTCGTGTCAGGCATCATCATGGGGCTCGACACCGACAAGCCGAATACGTCGGAGGCGCTGCTCGCCTTCGTCGAGGAGTCCCGGATTCCGCTGCTCACCATCAACCTGCTCCAGGCGCTGCCGAAGACGCCGCTATGGGACCGGCTGGAGCGCGAGGGGCGCCTGGTCCACGACGACGGCCGCGATTCCAATGTCGACTTCCTGCTGCCCTATGACGACGTCGTCTCATCCTGGAAGCATGCAATGGCGGTCGCCTACGCGCCCGACAAGGTCTATGCGCGCTATCAGCATCAATGCGACAACGTTTATGTGAACCGGGTCAAGGTCCCGGTACCTGACGAGATGAAGACCTGGCGCAACATCCGGCGCGGCCTCGTCATGCTGCGCAACATCGTCTGGAAGGTTGGCGTGCTCGGGGACTACAGGGGCGTGTTCTGGAAGTTCGCGCTCGGACGCATCAAGCGCGGCGATATCGAGGGGCTGATCGGCTGCACACTGATCGCGCACCATCTCATCACATTTGCGCGCGCGGCCTCCAGCGGCAGGCAGAATGCCTCGAACTATTCGATCCGGCTGCGCGAAGCCGCCGTTCCCGCCGAATGATGCGACATGTCTGATCCGGCCGTCCCGCGCCGTCCGGCCCTCGATTTGCGGGCGTTCACGCCCGCGCGCGTCGCGCTGGGCCGCAACGGTGCGAGCCTGCCGACCAAAGCGCTGCTCGATTTCACGCTGGACCATGCCCGTGCGCGCGACGCCGTCCACGCCGCCTTCGATGCGGCGCGGCTGGCCGCCGATCTCGGTGGCCTTGGACTTGCAGTCACCGAGGTAAGGAGCAAAGCAGCCGACCGCGGTGACTATCTGCGGCGGCCGGATCTGGGACGGCAGCTCGATGCCGCATCGGTCCAGGCCCTGACACGAATCGCTTCGGCGCCGTGCCAGCTCGCGCTCGTGGTCGGCGACGGCCTGTCGGCGGCAGCGGTCCACGCCCATGTCGTGGCGGTGCTGACGCGCCTTTTGCCCCTGCTCGCAGCCGACGATGCGATTGCGATCGGCCATGTCGTCGTCGCCTGCGGCGCGCGCGTTGCGCTCGGCGACGAGATCGGCGCCATTCTCGGTGCGCACATGATCGTGATGCTGGTCGGCGAGAGGCCGGGCCTCTCCGCGCCCGACAGTCTCGGCGCCTATCTGACCTTCGCCCCGAAGCCCGGTCGCACCGATGCCGAGCGCAATTGCGTCTCCAACATTCACGATGCCGGGTTGAGCCACGACGAGGCCGCCTTCAAGATCGCCTGGTTGGTCCGGGAGGGAATGGCCCGGGAGGTCACCGGCGTGGCGCTGAAGGACGAGAGCGCGGACCGCGCGCCGCGTCGAATTGGCACATTCTCGCCCGGATGACGGGGGACGAGAGCGAAATCGCCGCATCTTGATCGATTTGCCCGCGCTTCGCCTGCTTGCGAGAGGGGTGATTGACCTGCTAAACCGCTGCCGGCGATTTTCCGCGCATTTTCAAAGGGCAAGCCTCCCATTGGTATGGCGTTTTCAAGCCGTTCGCGGGGCGCAGCAAGCTCTCAAGACCGAGCCGACTAGGAACTGGATAAGGCATGCTCGAAAAGCACAGCGAGAATGAGGTTCATGTCGACAAGGTCGAGCAGGGGCCTGCGTCCTCGATCGCCTTCGGGCTGGAGCGCCTCGGGCTGATCGCCGTCCGGGCACCGATCGTCTCCTGCATCGTCCTGCTCGCCCTGATCGTCGGCGCCGTGTTCGGGATCTACAGGATCAAGATCGACGATTCGCTGTCTCAGCTGTTCCGCTCGGACAGCCGCGAATTCAAGCAGTATGAAGAGGTGACGAAGAAGTTCCCGGCCGAGGAATTTGACGTCCTCGTCGTGGTCGAGGGCAAGACCCTCCTGGAGCGCAGCAACCTCGAGAAGCTGCGCGACTTTGTCACCGACCTGCAACTGGTCGAAGGCACGCGTGGCCTCGTCTCGCTGTTCTCGGCGCGTCAGGCGCCGGCACCGGGCAAACTGCCGGCGGCCCTGTTCCCTCCTGAGTTGCCCGAGGGCGAGGCGTACAACAGGTTCATCGAGACCGTCAAAAACAACGAGATCATCCGCGGCAAGCTTCTGTCGGAGGACGGCACACTGGCGCTGGTCGTGCTGTCGCTCGATCCGGAGGTGGTCGCTTCCAACAAGCTGACCAAGACCGTCGCCGACATCCGCGCGCTGATGAAGGAGGACCTCGGCGACACCGGCCTCAACGTACAGCTGTCCGGCGTGCCGGTGATGCAGCTCGAGATCCGCAACGCGGTCGAGCGCGACGGGCTGACCTACAATATCCTCGGGATCCTCGCCGGCTGCATCATCGCAATCATCTTCTTCCGCAAGATCTCGTTCATGGTCGCGGCGGCATTCCCGCCGATGATCGCGATCCTGCTGGCGCTCGGCGCACTCGGCTGGGCCAATTTCAACCTCAACATGTTCCTGAACGTGATGACGCCGCTCATCATGGTCATCAGCTTCTCGGACTCGATGCAGCTCACCTTCGCCGCGCGCGACCGGCTGATCGCAGGCCAGGACAAGTTCACCGCGTTCAAGAACGCGGTGCTGGTGGTGGGCCCGGCCTGTGTGCTGACGCACGGCACCGCCGGCATTTCCTTCATCGCGCTGCAATTCTCCGACTCCGACCTGATCCGCAAGTTCGGCGAGGCGGGCCTCGCCGCCACCATCATCGCGCTGGTCGCGGTGCTGTCGCTGGTGCCGGTGTTCGGCGTCCTGCTCGTGCGCAACGAGAAGGTGTTCGCCGTCAAGTTCCAGGGCGCCGATGCCGGCGTGCAGGCGCTGCGTAATTTCTGCTACTGGATCGCGGTGCGCATGGTGGGCCGGCCCGGCCTGTTCAGCCTGCTCGCGGTGCTGTTCGTCGGCGGCCTCGGCGTCATCTACGCCAATCTGGAGCCGCGCTACCGGCTCGCCGACCAGGTCCCGGACAAGCGCCAGGCGGTCGCCGCCAGCGACCGGCTCGATGCCAAGCTCACCGGCGCGAACCCCGTCAACGTGCTGATCGCATTCCCCAAGGGCGAAACGCTCTATTCGCCGGAGACGCTCCAGACCATCGCCGACGTGCATGCGACGGTCGAGAAGTCCGCCGGGGTCGGCAACGTGTGGTCGCTGGAGACGCTGCGTCGCTGGCTGGCGGAAAAGGCCGGCAGCGCCGACGTCGCAACGCTGAAGGAATATGTCAACGTCATCCCCGAGCATCTGGTGCGGCGTTTCATCGACGCCGAGCAGGACGCCGTCGTCGTCGCCGGCCGCGTGCCGGACAAGGATTCCAGCCAGCTCCTGCCGATCGTCGACAAGCTCGATTCCGAGCTCGACGCCGTCCGCAAGAAGCATCCGGGCTACGAGATCGCAGTGACCGGTCTCGCCGCCATCGCCGCCCGCAACTCGGCCAACATGATCGAGAAGCTGAACCACGGTCTCACGATCGAATTTGCGCTGGTCGCGATCTTCATCGGCCTCGCCTTCCGCTCCTGGGTGGTGACGCTCGCCTGTATCCTGCCGGGCATCTTCCCGGTGGTGATGTCGGGCACGGTGCTGTGGGCGATGGGCGAGGGGCTGCAATTTGCCAGCGTCGTCGCGCTCACCGTCTCGTTCGGCCTTGGCCTTTCCGCCACCATCCACTTCCTCAACCGCCTGCGGCTGGAGAACAAGCCGGGCGTCAGCTCGGCGCTGGCGGTGGAGCGGGCGACCGTGCTGGTGGGACCTGCGCTGATCCTGACCACGGTGGTGCTGGCCTGCGGCCTCGTCGTCACGGTGTTCTCGGACCTGCCGTCGCTGCGGCTGTTCGGCTGGCTCAGCGCCTTCTCGATGGTGATGGCCCTCGTCGCCGACCTCTTCATCCTGAGGCCGACGGCGATGTGGCTGATCAACCTGCACGCCAGGCTGCAGGGCCCCGACAAGCCGGCGATCTGAGGGGGGCGGGCGCCGGACGCTGGCCGGCGCCTTCAGGCTTCGATGCGGATGATGCCGTAGGGATTGAACTTGAAGTCGCCCTCGGCGTAGTCCTGCTCCCGCGACAGCGCGAGCTTGCGCTCGCGCAGCGTCGCCGCGATGCCGCGCTCCGCCATGGCGTCCGCGATCTCGTCCATCAGCTTCGCCGCGTTCCGGTCGCTGCCGCGCGATCGCGCGACATAGATGTCCGGCAGTCCGACGAGGTGGAAGCCGACGCTTTCGTTGTAGGTGTCGCCGGCCAGCGGACGCTTGGCGAAGGCGAGGCGGCAGGTCCGGGCCATGGCCGCCGTGACGGCGGGGCCTTGGCTCGTGGTCGCGGCGGCCTTGCACTCCCGGGCCAGTTGCCGCCATCGCGCCAGGCCGTGGGCAACGCCCGCGCTCTCGCCCTTCACGGCGGTGGCGCCGGCCTCGATCATCTCCTCGACGATGCGCAAGGCGGCGGCTGAATAGGCGACCGTCTTCTGCTGCTCCATCGGCGGGCTCAGCACGTAGAGCACGGCCTTGTGGTCGAGCACCGCCAATTCATCCGCCTCGGACCAAGCCTTCGGAAAGACGCGGTCCCAGCACACGCCGAACGAGCGCTCCATATGCGGATCGGGTTTGGCTTGCGAATAGGTGCGGTCGATCTCGAAATTGAAATCCGCGATCGTCCTGGCCACGGCCTCGGGGGGATGCAGCAGGCCTTCGTCCTTGCCGAGGAAGCAGAGCACGTGACGCGGCTTCACGGTCGAAGGCTGCATGTCCGCTCCTCGCTGAACTGACGATCGATCATTGGCGAAGGCGCAACTCGCGGCGAGGAGGCCGGCCGCCGTCAGGAGGTATCTGCGAGTTGGGTCCATGTCCTAAACGAGCCAGCAAAAAGCCCCCGGCCCGCGAAAACCGGAGGCTCGTTCCTCGACGCCGGAAGGGCTCAGCCCTTCGTCATCGTGATGTTGACGCCGCGGATCTCGCCCTTGGAGGAGATCTGCACCGTCTGCTTGGTGCCGTTGGTGCGCAGCGACAGATTGGCGGCGAAGCCGTTGGCCTCGACGAAGACCTCGATCTGGCCGCCGCCGGCGGTGCCCTGGAGATTGCCGAAGATGTTGCGGCTGGACTCGCTCCAATTGCCGGAGATGCGGTCGCCCTGGCTCGTCACGTCGCTGGTGAGGTTGAATTTGTAGCTGTCGGAGGCGCAGTTCAGGGCCTGCTTCAGGTTGAGGCCGCTGCCGGCGACCTTGTAGTCCGCCTTGCAGCGGATGCGCTCGGTGGAGCCGTCGGACAGCGACACCGTGCCGGTTCCGGTCCACGCGCCGTCGAAACCGGCAAACGGTCCGGACGACTGAGCGTGGCTTGCCGATAGCGAGAAGAGCAGCGCAGCCCCGATGCCGGCCGCCTTGATTGCCAGTCCAGATCGCCCAGAGAATGTCATCTCGATTATCCCGTTTTGGAACGACGTTCGCTTCGATCGAGAACGTCTCGCCACATCGAAAGTTTAGTGCTCCGAGCCAGTGTCAGGTTCAAAGCCGGACTGCCAGAGATGGTGGTTCACGACGCATGCCGCCATGCCCGGGGCGGGGCGATTTGGCGCCTTTCGGCGTGTTTCTGGCGGAGCGGGCCGAGTGAAGAGATGCAGCCCTGCAACAGGCACGCAGTAAAATGCAGGGCTCCCGGAATATGACGTAGTATCAATCCCTTACATCTGCCAAGGAAGGCGCGGGGAAGACCTGATTTGACCGGCGCGGCGGCAATTTGGCCGCATTTGCCAGTGCTTGTGCCTTCTCCGAGGCCGCTGTGGAAGCGGCGACTTGCCATCAGAACAATCCGTTCCGGCCTTCCGCCCAGTGCAGCCCGGGATCGGTGCGATTCTGCCGTCAGAATGAAGGAATACAATGCGTAAGCTTCTCGTCGCACTCACCCTGCTGTCGGCCTCCCTTTCGACGGCAGCGCTCGCCCAGCAGGGGCGCGGCACGGATGCCGAGCAGAAGGCCTGCACCCGCGATGTGCAGAAGTTCTGCCGTCCGGTCATCGACCAGGGCGATTTTACGATCCTGGCCTGCCTCAAGGAGAACCGGGCCAAGATCTCCCAGGCCTGCGACCAGGTCCTGAAGAACCACAACCAGTAAGCTCGGCCGCTGGCCCATGGAGGCGGCCCCCGGGCCGCCTTCTCAGGCGCAAATCCGAGGGGCGGCCATCGACACACAGGATTGGTTTTGCGGCCGTATTCGCCTATATGGGGCCGCGGCGGCATCGCCGGCACGAACCCGTGCGAGCGAAAAAGCCCTTCCTGTTCAAACGATTGTAAACCAGCCCTCGATGACCTCTGCGAGCGAATTGCGATCCGGCAAGGGTGACCGCGACGAGAATTTTCCCGTCGCGTCCTGGATCATTCATCCGCGTCATCGCGCCCTGATCCTGGCCTATTACAATTTCGTCCGCACCGCCGACGACATTGCCGACCACGCCACGCTGATGCCCGACCAGAAGCTTGGCTATCTCGACCTGCTCGAGGCGGAGCTGCTGGGCAAGGGCGACACCCAGGCCGAGGCCGTCGCCCTGCGCCGCGCACTGGCCGAACGCGGCATGGCGCCGCGCCATGCGCTCGACGTGCTCATCGCGTTCCGCATGGACGTGACCAAGCTGCGCTACGAGACCTGGGACGAGGTCATCCATTATTGCCGCTATTCGGCGATGCCGGTCGGCCGCTTCATGCTCGACGTCCACGGCGAAAGCACCTCGACCTGGGCCGCATCGGACGCGCTCTGCGCAGGCCTGCAAATCAACAATCATCTGCAGGATTGCGGCAAGGATTTCCGCGAGCTCAACCGCGTCTATCTGCCGCGCGATTCGCTGGCAGCACACGGCGCCTCGGTCGAGCAGCTCGGGCTCGCCCAATCGCCGCCGGCGATGCTGGCCTGCCTGCAGTCGCTCGCCGCGCGCAACGAGGCGCTGCTTAACGAGGGCAGGTCGCTCGCTGCGGAGATCCGGGACTTCCGTCTCGGCGTCGACGTCGCCGTCATCCAGGCCTACGCCGATCGTATCGTGTGCCTCCTGAAGGTGCGCGATCCCTTGCGCGAGCGCGTGCATCTCAACAAGTTCGAACTGCTTGCCTTCAGCCTCGCCGGGATGATCGGCGAAGCCGGTCGCCGCGCGATCGGCCGCAGGGCCGTTTCCAGACCGGGGACTGCCCATGACGCTTGAGGCGACGGCGCCCGGGGCCAATTACGGCTCGACCGCATCCGGCAGCTCCTTCTACGCCGCGATGCGCATCCTGCCGCGCGACCAGCGCGAGGCGATGTTCCAGATCTACAGCTTCTGCCGCCAGGTCGACGACATCGCCGATTCCGATGGGCCGCGCGACGAGCGGCTCGCCGCGCTTCAGGATTGGCGCAACGACATCGACGCGCTCTACCAGGGCCATCCGCCGCCGCGGCTGAAGGACTATGTCGCCTCGGTGAAGACCTTCGGCCTCAAGCGCGAGGATTTCCTCGCGATCGTCGACGGTATGGAGATGGACGTGCCGCAGGATATCCGCGCGCCCGACATGGCGACGCTTGACCTGTATTGCGATCGCGTCGCCAGCGCCGTGGGGCGGCTGTCGGTGCGGGTGTTCGGCATGCCCGAGGAGGACGGCATCCTGCTCGCCCACCATCTCGGCCGCGCGCTGCAGCTCACCAACATCCTGCGCGACATCGACGAGGACGCCGGCCTCGGCCGGCTCTATCTTCCGCGGGAGGCGCTGCTGCATGCCGGCATCACCTCCGATGATCCGAACCGCGTGATCGCCGAGCGCGCGCTGCCGAAAGTCTGCCTGCCGCTGGCGCAGCGCGCAAAATCGCATTTCGAGAAGTCGGACGAGATCATGAACCGCAACAAGCGCCGCCTCGTGCGCGCGCCGCGGATCATGTCGAAATACTATCATTCCATTCTGGACCTGCTGATCGCGCGCGGCTTCACCGCGCCGCGCGAGCCGGTGCGCGTGTCCAAGGTCACACGCATCCTGATCCTGCTTCGCTACGCTTTCATCTGATGCAAAACACAGCTCACATCATCGGCGCTGGAATTTCCGGCCTCTCCGCCGCCGTGCGGCTCGCCAATGCCGGCTTCAAGGTCGCCGTGCACGAGGCGACGCACCAGGCCGGCGGGCGTTGCCGGTCCTATTTCGACGGCGCCACCAACCTCACCATCGACAACGGCAATCATCTGCTGCTGTCGGGCAACAGCCACGCCCGCGCCTATGCGCGCGCGATCGGCACCGAGGCCGGCCTCGTCGGCCCCGAAAGCGCGCAGTTTCCCTTTGTCGACATCAAGACCGGCCAGCGCTGGCAGATCGATCTCGGCGATGGGCGATGGCCGACCTGGGTGTTCGACGAAAGCCGCCGCGTGCCCGACACCGGCCTCACCGACTATCTCAAGCTGGCGCCGCTGATCTGGGCGTCGGAAGAGACGCTGGTCGGCAAGTCGATTCCGACCGAAGGCGTGCTCTATCAGCGCCTGGTGCAGCCGCTGCTGCTCGCAGCGCTCAACGTCGATCCGCCCGAGGGCTCGGCCGGGCTCGCCGGTGCGATCGTGCGCGAGACGCTGCTCGCGGGCGGGCAGGCCTGCCGTCCCCTGATCGCGCGCGACGGCCTCAGCGCCGTGCTGATCGAGCCTGCGGTGAAGTTTCTGGCCGAGCGCGGCCACACCGTTCAGCTCGGTCATGAGCTGCGTTCGTTCGTCGGCACCGACGGCAACGTGACCGCCCTGAATTTCGGCGGTGAGGATGTTGTCCGGCTCGACGCCGGCGACGTCATGGTGATGGCGGTGCCGCCGCGCGCGGCAGCCAGCCTGCTGCCCGGACTGAAGACGCCGACCGAATTCCGCGCCATCGTCAACGCGCATTTCCGCTTTGAGCCGCCGCCGGGGTCAGCGCCGATCCTCGGCGTGATCGGCGGCGTCGTGGAGTGGCTGTTCGCGTTCCCGAACCGGCTGTCCGTCACCATCAGCAACGGCGACCGGCTGGTCGACATGCCGCGCGAGGAACTCGCGCAAGCAATCTGGAACGACGTCTGCACGGCCGGCGGCGTGTCCGGCGAGCTGCCGCCTTGGCAGATCGTGCGCGAGCGCCGCGCCACGTTTGCGGCGACGCCGGCCCAGAATGCCCTGCGTCCGGGGCCGGTCACCGCGCTGAAAAACCTGTTTCTCGCCGGCGACTGGACTGCTACGGGATTGCCTGCAACCATCGAAGGATCGGTTCGATCGGGTGATCGCGCCGCCGATCTGGTTCTGGCCGCCAAGGCATGCTGACAAGCGGCCCTGACGGGTGAATGTCCCGGTCATTTTCAGTGGACTATCGGAGCAATCGAGCGACATGGATTCCGTGAACGCGACCAGCCGCGAGGCCTTGAACTCGAAGGGTCTGGATTCGAAGCTATTGGAATCGAGCATTGCATCGGCGGCCGAAGGCGTCCTCGGCTTCCAGCAGCCCGACGGCCATTGGGTGTTCGAGCTCGAGGCCGACGCCACGATTCCCGCAGAATATGTCCTGCTGCGCCATCATCTGGCCGAGCCGGTCGATGCCGTGCTCGAGGCCAGGATCGGGAATTATCTGCGCCGCATCCAGGGCGCCCATGGCGGCTGGCCGCTGGTGCATGACGGCGAGTTCGACATGAGCGCCAGCGTGAAGGCGTATTTCGCGCTGAAGATGATCGGCGATTCCATTGATAGTCCGCACATGGTGCGTGCACGCGAGGCGATCCGCGCGCGCGGCGGCGCCGTCAACTGCAACGTTTTCACCCGCTTCACGCTGGCGATGTACGGCGTCGTGACCTGGCGCGCGGTGCCGGTGCTGCCGATCGAGATCGTGCTGCTGCCGTTCTGGTCGCCGTTCCACCTCAACAAGATCTCCTATTGGGCGCGCACCACCATGGTGCCGCTGATGGTGATCGCGGCGCTGAAGCCGCGTGCGAGGAATCCGAAGGGCGTCGGGATCGACGAGCTGTTTCTCCAGGATCCGCGCTCGATCGGCATGACGGCGAAGGCGCCGCACCAGAGCATGGCCTGGTTCCTGCTGTTCCGTTCGCTCGACGCGATCCTGCGCGTGGTCGAGCCGATGTTCCCCAAGAGCCTGCGCCAGCGCGCGATCGACGCCGCGCTCGCCTTCACCGAGGAGCGCCTCAACGGCGAGGACGGCATGGGCGCGATCTATCCGCCGATGGCCAACATCGTCATGATGTACGACGCGCTCGGCAAGGACGAAAATTTCCCGCCGCGCGCGATCACGCGCCGCGGCATCGACAAGCTGCTCGTCATCAACGGCGAGGAGGCCTATTGCCAGCCCTGCGTCTCGCCGGTGTGGGACACCACGCTGACCGCCCATGCGCTGCTGGAAGCCGGCGGCGACAAGGCGGTGCCGGCGGCCAAGCAGGGCCTGGACTGGCTGATCCCGAGGCAAGAGCTCGAGCTGAAGGGCGACTGGGCGGTGAAGCGGCCCGACGTGCGCCCGGGCGGCTGGGCCTTCCAGTACAACAACGCGCATTACCCCGATCTCGACGACACAGCCGTCGTGGTGATGTCCATGGACCGGATGCGGCGGGAGCACGGCGCCACCGGCTATGACGACGCGATCGCCCGAGGCCGGGAGTGGATCGAGGGCATGCAGAGCGACGACGGCGGCTGGGCCGCCTTCGACGTCAACAATCTCGAATACTACCTCAACAACATCCCGTTCTCGGACCACGGCGCGCTGCTCGATCCGCCGACCGAGGACGTCACCGCCCGCTGCATCTCGATGCTGGCCCAGCTCGGCGAGACCGCGGCAACCAGCAAGCATGTGGCCGACGGCATTGCCTATCTGCGCAAGACCCAGCACCCGGAGGGGTCCTGGTACGGCCGCTGGGGCATGAACTTCATCTATGGAACCTGGTCGGTGCTGTGTGCCCTCAACATGGCCGGGGTCGACCACGAGGATCCCATGATCCGCAAAGCCGTGGACTGGCTGGCCTCGATCCAGAACGAGGACGGCGGCTGGGGCGAGGACGCGGTCAGCTACCGCCTGGACTACCGGGGATGGGAGGCCGCCCCCTCGACCGCCTCGCAGACGGCATGGGCCTTGCTTGCCCTGATGGCGGCAGGGCAGGTTGATCACCCGGCCGTCGCCCGCGGGGTGGAGTACCTGATTGCAACACAAAACGAAAAAGGACTGTGGGACGAGCAGCGGTACACCGCCACAGGCTTCCCCCGCGTGTTCTATCTACGGTATCATGGCTACCCGAAGTTCTTTCCGCTGTGGGCGTTGGCGCGGTATCGGAACTTGCGGAACACCAACAGCAGGGTGGTAGGGGTCGGAATGTGACTTTGGGGACGGGGGACTACGCTACCGCGGGTCAGGCTATCGATCCGCGGCCGATACTGATCGTGACCGGACTGGTTCAGGAGGCCCGCATCGCGGCCGGCCCTGGAATGGCGGTCATCTGTTCATCCAGCAGCCCGACCCAGTTGCGGGCGCTCCTGACGGTGATGGATCCCCAGACGATTCGCGGCGTGATCTCGTTCGGCGTGGCCGGCGGGCTCGACCCGAGCCTGCGCTCCGGCGACGTCGTGCTGGCGACCGAGGTGCTGTCCGGCGACACCCGCTGGGCCGCAGGCCTGTCGCTCGGCGACGACCTGATCGAGCGCCTGACCTCGGGCCGCCGCCGCGTGGTGCGCGGCAGCCTCGCCGGCGCCGAGGAGGTGGTCACGGGCCGCTCCTGCAAGGCGGCGCTGCATTCGGAGACGGGCGCCTTCGCCGTCGACATGGAAAGCCACATCGCGGCCGCCTATGCCGCCGAGGCCGGGCTGCCCTTTGCCGCCGTCCGCGTCATCAGCGACCCCGCCCACCGCGCGCTGCCGGCGCTCGCCCGCGCCGCAATCAAGCCGAACGGCCAGATCGACCTCGCCGCCGTGCTGCGCGGCATCGTGCGCAATCCGGCCACGCTGCATGCGCTGGTCTCGACCGGCCTCGACTTCAACCGCGCGCTGCGGAGCTTGCGTGGCTGCCGGGATTATCTGATCGGGACGGAGCTGATCGAGAGCGAAGTGCTGGTGTCGAAGGCGGCGTGAGGGACGCCGTTCGAGCCAACAGGTAACAGCCCGGTCGCCATTGGCGTCCGGGCTGTTTCATTTCGGGCATAGCCTGCATCGAGTTTCCGCCGCGGTCCCCTCCGACGAAACCCGTGCGATGGGTGTTGCGAAGATCTCGACCCATCGTACGGGCTCAATCCGTCTCGCGACGGACTTCAGCGCGTTTGCGACCCAGCCATTGCGGTTAGTTGGCTGCATCCAAACGATGGAGATGGCGGCGTCGCCATGCGATCAATGCACCTAGAGCCAAGAACAGTCCCAAGGGTCCGGCGCCGGCTTCCGGCCCCGGGACAGGCGATGTCGTGATCGCCTGAAAACTCAGCGCCGTAATTTCAGCGAACGTCAGGTCGCCGCCTGATGTCAAGAACGTCGCCGGCGCGACCGATAGGGTGCCGGTTGTAGGAGCAAGCGAACTCTTCA
Organism: Bradyrhizobium sp.; assembly: GCA_035575945.1. Lineage (GTDB taxonomy): Bacteria > Pseudomonadota > Alphaproteobacteria > Rhizobiales > Xanthobacteraceae > Bradyrhizobium. The sequence goes on from DATLXF010000052.1 coordinate 97,613, forward strand.
GATCATACGTCTGAAATGCCGAGTTGATCAGCGCCTCGGCCGAGACCGTCAACGGAGAGAAAACGATCTGTCCAAATCCGGCAAAGCCCGGTGCTGCCTGATTGTCTACGACCTGGTTCACATCACCCAACAAAGTCACTGTGCTCAGCCCGGTAAACGTCGCGTCGCCCGGAGCAATGACGTTCGTGTATTGGGTGCCGCCGAAAACAACGTTGGCGGTGTCGCCGAGCAGCGTGAAACTGAACGATCCCGTGGTTGCCACGCCATTCAGGCTGTATGAACCCGAGCCACTGAAAATGTAGCTGATCGGGACCGCTTTGGCGGCGCTGCACGTGAACAGACCCGCCAGGATCGCACCAGTTAGCGCGAGAGCACGAAATCTCATGGATGAAGCCCTTTCTGAAAAACGCCAGGAGATGGTCGATCCATCTCGTCAAAACAGATTCAATTCCGACAGGCTTAGATCAAAGAGCAGTTCAATATCGAAATAATCCTCAAGAGCGCGTCGGCGGTCAAATCAAATCAAATGCCGCTTCTGATGAAAATTTGTGCTCGTGTGGGCCGCGATTGGCGTGCATCGAATTCGGGGTTCGTGCGCGCGCACCTCAGAATACCGGCGAGCGGCCGACGCCGGTTGGTTTCGCGGGCATGATGCGGCATGGCGCGTCTTATCCGTGTCGTCATCCCCGGGCCATCCCGACCAGGTCACCCTGCGCGGCAATGGCTCCGATGGCCGGGCGCGCACGTTCTTCGAGGACGGCGACTATGCGCTGTATCGCGACCCGGCTTGCAGAAAATTGCAAAGCCGCCAATTTCGTAATTTCCTCGCTCTGCCGGCGCTCGCCCGCGCCGCGATCAAGCCGAACGGCCAGATCGACCTCGCCGCCGTATCCGGCAACGCTGCATTCGCCGGTCTCGACCGGCCTCGACTTCAATCGCGCGCTGCGGCCTTGCGCGGCTGCGGGGACTATCTGATCGGGACCGAGCTGATCGAGAACGAGGAGCTGGTGTCGAAGGCCGCGTGAGGGTGGCGCTGGAGAGCCGAGAGTATCGAAGACAGCCCGGGCGCGAAGCGATCGGGCCATTGTTAGAGTGGTTGTGCACTGACGTAGGGGGAGATTTTGTCTCAGGACCGAGAAATTCGGGCGACGGATCAACTCCATGAACTTTCTCGTTCGCAGGCACGGGAGCTGCTGAACGCTTTTCTGAGAGCGGAGGCAGAAACGTTTCGCGAATTGGAGATCGCTTCCATCGACCTTGATGACTCACAAGGATCGGTGGTTAAGGCACTTCGATACATTGCCCGCGAGATCGAGGCTGGCCGTCTCAGCGAGGAGCAACATGGCATTTGGTTTGCCAGACTCGGCTATTATTTTGGAGAGGCGCTGCGCCGAGCAAATTCCAAATTGCAATGGGGACTGGGGGATTCCGAGTACGCTTTCTCCAATCATCCGGTGATAAGCGGCTTCGTGGGAGGTGAGGAAGCGCCAATCATAACCATTTGCAGGAATATTGTAACCTCGGTTGCCGAGCATTTCTCCCCAGATAGTCGAATCGAAAACGGTGTCCGAAATTGGTTTGAGAAGGCCGCTGTCTGACTGTCATATAGCTAGTCGTTGAGCACGACAGGCTATTGCGGTGGTCGGTGCAGTCAATTCACGCCATGAACCGGCTGACGGCGACGAGCTTCAGCCCGGTGCAGCCGCAGGCCCCGCCCACTGCCGGCAGCGCGACCTTCTCGTTTGGCTACAACGCCGCCAACCAGCGCATCCGCCAATCGGCCACCGACAATTCGTTCCTGGCCTATCCGCCCGCCACCCCGAGCACCGTCAGCTACACCAGCAATAGTCTCGATCAATATACCGCGGTCGGCGCGATTACGCCGACCTATGACGGCAACGGCAATCTCGCCTCGGACGGCAGCTTCACCTATTGCTACGACGCAGAGAACCGGCTGATCGCCGCGATCGGCGGCGGGACTTGCGCGGCGCCCACCGCCACAATCGCCACTTACGCCTATGACGCGCAGGGACGGCGCAAGTCGAAGACCGTCGGCGGCGCGACCACCGTCACCGTCACCGATCCCTTCAGCCGCGCGCTCATGGACTACGACGGCGCAAGCGGCGCCATCCTGCGCTGGTACGCATTCGGCCTCGGTCCCAATGACGCGCTCGCGCAGGCCAACGTCGCGGCCGGCACGCGCACCACCTTCATCCCGGACCTGCTCGGATCGATCGTGGCAACGCTGGATTCCTCGACCGGCGCGCTGACCAAGGCCGGCTTTCTGCCCTACGGCGCGAGCAATTCCACCTCCGGCACCTTCCGCTACACCGGGGCCCGCATCGATGCCGAGACGAACGGCCTCTACGACTTCCGCGCCCGCATCTATTCGCCGGCGCTCGGCCGCTTCCTGCAGACCGACCCGATTGGATCTGCGGGCGGCTCAAACCTCTATGCCTATGTCGGCAACGACCCGCTGAACTGGGTCGACCCCTACGGCCTCGTCGCCGAGGACCCCCAGGCCGACGCGGGCGGCGCCGGTCAAGGCAACAACAATCGGCCGCCCGTCGCAGCGGCGGCAGGCGGGGCCGGTGGGGGCGGCGACGGCGGTGACGAGTGGCTAAAGAAGCTCCTTGCCCGGATATTGGCTCAGCAGGCTAATCAGAGTTTCGCCGCAGACACAGCGGCGCCGCTGAGTATTGGCCAACTCGTTCAAGAAATCGCGACGAGAGCCGAGGCGTGGGGTACAAGACAGGGACTGCCGGCTGCCGGCGGCGGACCGCGCCAAGGAACATTGAAGCACGATTACGCCGCACGCCTGCTCGATCGGTATCAAAGCATGTACGGGAGTCGTGGCTTGGAAACAGAGATTTCGTTCCTCAATGGCGGCGCAGTCAACTATGGCACGCGGGGAAGCGTGCGCTTAGACGTATTCGAATCAGCAACGGGAACTGCATGGGACTATAAATTCATCTTGAATCCGAGTCTAAGCGCATCCCGCCTGCAACGCATCCTCAATAATGCGCCCGTGAACAACGTAATCCCAGTTGGTCCATGATGACGCTGACGGCATCATTGAAACGCTCGATTACCGAAGATTGGAAGTCCTGCTTTGAGAGCTTAGGCGTTTATAAACCCATGTGGCTCGGGCGACGCGTAGGACCTTTCTTTCAAGGTGTTTGTTTGGAAAGAAGCTCCGGTGGCACCTCCTATATTCCGACCTCTCACCTTCACTGTCTCTGTCGCGACTTCCCTGTTGTTAGCTTGACGTTAGGGCAACGCTTGCTGTCGCCAAGATCTGGCAGCGAAGAAAGAATCTTGGTTCAATTTCATGGGGCCCATTTCGAAGATGCCGCAAGGCGATTGAGGGCAGCTTCATTGCTTCCGCTGGATCGGCCCTGGGGCTTGAGGGACTTAATCTCGGCCGTTCAGATGTACCAGACGCTCGGACGCCCGGACTCTAGATATCCCATTTTTCCTTTCGAGGACGTCGTAATGGCTGCTGTATGGTTGGGTGAGCGTGATCGAGCCAAATCGGCAATTGCAGAGTATCAGGAGACTATCGCAGGGTGGCCAGAGAATGTAACGGCGCGTTTTGGTGGGAATGTTGCATGGACAAGCAAGCTCTGGGAGCTAATTGACAATCCGAAGGCGTTGCGGGATTCGGCTGATGCTAACGCCGAAAGACTAAAGATCCCAAACCTTCCTCGAATCGAAATGCTCGCGTGACTTTTAGTTCCATGACCGCGCATTTGGGTTCGTGATCATCACGCGGTGAGGGCCGCGGCGACAGCGTACCACGTTGATCCCGGCGTGAAGGAAACTTTGACGGTCGAGCCTAAGGCGTTCAGCTGTTCGATCTCCGCAAGCTGCCCAGCCCTGAGTGTTGGCGGCACTGCGCTTCCTGTGGCAACAAGTGCGACCCGAGCTCAAATCGAAAGTACCGCCTTCAAGGTTATCGTTGGCGATCTAAGTACACAGCCCGAGGCACCGGTTGGAACGGTGTACGACGCGACGGTGGGGAACGGACTTGGGGAGATAAAGACAGGAACAAGTGTACTCGACTCGTCCTCTCAATTACGGCTTCAGACCTATGGAGCAATTGTCAACAACACGCCATTTGCAATTTATGACGACACAAACCAAATATCAGGTACCACGGGGCACGAGGGCCGACGCTGAGAGGTTCAACAGGCTGTACCTTATAAAGAATGTGAAGTTGCTTAGAGCGACTTACCAAATCCGATTGCTCGCATTTCGGGCCGTAACCGAGGGTCTGAAGCTCGTTCTTAAGGTGCCATCCGCCTGTGAATTTGATCGCTCCCTATGTGAATTGATAGAGAAGACCGGGAATACGATCCTCCGAGAGGATTACTAGTGGCCTCTATCTGTGCATACTTGATGGCGACGAAGAGTTGGATGGTGTGGAAGTCGGCCCATATGCCGACTTCGGAACTTTCCGCGATTGCGTTGTTCGGGAGTTAGAGTCTGGCAGAGCCGGCTCAAAGTTTCCGACGCTGATTTTTCACTCCGACAGTGATGGTCAGTGGTCACCGAGCGAGGCTCGAGAATTGGAGAAGGAACTTGCAACGATAGGCGAGGAGTTTCGCCGTCGCCCGCCCATTTCTATTGAGGCGGACTGGCAGAAGGAGGTCATCGAAACCTTCGGGCTTCAAGTCAGCACTCTCTATGATTGCTTCTTCGATGTTGATGGTGAACCCCTGCTGGAACGACTGATCAATCTCGCCAGATTGAGCCAACGTCGCATGCTCTCCATCCTCTTCCAGTAGCGCGACACAGGATCGGAGTAGGCTCGGTCCGCACGGGGTGGAACGCAGCGGATACCCGTCAAGCCGCACCGTGCTAACCTCCAGATGACCGATTACTGCCGTCGGCGCGATTACGCCGACCTATGACGGCAACGGCAATCTCGCCTCGGACGGCAGCTTCACCTATTGCTACGACGCCGAGAACCGGCTGATCGCCGCGATCGGCGGCGGGACTTGCGCGGCGCCCACCACCACAATCGCCACCTACGCCTACGACGCGCAGGGACGGCGCAAGTCGAAGACCGTCGGCGGCGCGACCACCGTCACCGTCACCGATCCCTTCAGCCGCGCGCTGCTGGACTACGACGGCACCAGCGGCGCGATCCTGCGCTGGTACGCATTCGGCCTCGGTCCCAATGACGCGCTCGCCCAGGCCAATGTCGCGGCCGGCACGCGCACCACCTTCATCCCGGACCTGCTCGGATCGATCGTGGCGACGCTGGATTCCTCGACCGGCGCGCTGACCAAGGCCGGCTTTCTGCCCTACGGCGCGAGCAATTCCACCTCCGGCACGTTCCGCTACACCGGGGCCCGCATCGATGCCGAGACGAACGGCCTCTACGACTTCCGCGCCCGCATCTATTCGCCGGCGCTCGGCCGCTTCCTGCAGCCCGATCCGATTGGATCTGCGGGTGGTTCAAACCTCTACGCCTATGTCGGCAACGACCCGCTGAACTGGGTCGACCCCTACGGCCTCGTCGCCGAGGACCCCCAGGCCGACGCGGGCGGCGCCGGTCAAGGCAACGGCAACCAGCCGCCAGTGGCCGCGGCAGCAGGTGGGGCAGGCGGCGGGGATGATGGCGGTGACGAGTGGCTGAGGAAGCTGATTGCGCGTATACTGGCGCAACAGGCCAATCCGAGTGCTGTGGATACGGCTGTTGTTGCAGACAATGCAACGGCAGTCTCTCGCATCCGAAACGTCGCCCAACAAGGCTACAGCTACGCAGTGCTAAATCCGCGAATCCAAGGCCTAAACCGAATGCAACTCGGTAAAGATGCTGAAGTTCAGGCAACGCGCTGGCTGCGGCGTTGGGCAGAGCGAAATGAAGTGAGCCTTGGGCCGGGCGGCCTGCAGTTCCAGGTTCGCGGGGCGAACTCCGTGCCAGATGTCGTTTTTGACCCAGCTCGACAAATCTTCGACTTCAAGTTGACGCCACGTGCGGTGCGTCCAATCCAGACGGGTAATTTTCGAACCGATTTCCCCAGCTACAACATCGAATACATCTTCGGACCATGAGCTTGAACGTAGAGAACCTGTTCGTGAAGTGCGACGACCACACCAAGGTTGCCGCGCTTGTCGAGGCCCACTGGCGAAATCCATCGCCGCCAGCACAACCGGACTGGGGATTACCCTCGTCTTTCGAGACTCTGTTGGCAAAAGAGGCAAAACGTAAAGTTGCCATCTCGTCTCCACGGGAAGGGTGGGTTGGGCTGGTGGAATCGAAGGAGGTTGTCGACTTCTCGTTGGCGAATACGCTTTCTGAACAACTCGAGACGACTGTCCTGGCTATTCAAATAGCCGAGGCCAGCGGCGCGGCAGGATATGCTTCCGTTTTCCGCGGGAAGGTGCTGGAAACCAGTTTCAACGAGGAAGACGATGATCCGCGTGCTACGATTCGCGGCGCGCTGAACAAATACAAGGTACCTTACGACGCCATTTTGTTTCGCGAAGCTGTTCAGAAGGCTTCCGAAGGATGGAACGTGAAGCAAAAGTAAGCGAACGCATCCTGATGTCCGAGAAACCTGCCAGCAGCCGGAAGAGCGGAGTTACCGGGAGTTACGGTGACAGTGCTGGACTGCACCCCTGAAGTGAGACACGATAATTGCAGTGACAAGCATTTCGAGGATGTGACCTGTGGCAGCGCGAGGAAAGAACCGTCAGTTTCCGACAGCGTTTAAGTTGAAGTTATCAAGCTCGCCGGTCTGTTTTGTGAGCATGGATGAGGATCGCTCGTCCATCGGATTTAGCGAAAGCGGGGAGCTCGCACGTCGCGACTAGAGCGGTTCATTGATTAATTGAATCGGGAGGGGATTCCGTCGGGCGACGGTTTGTGATTCAAGATGTTGGCTGGATCGGAGGCCAGCATCGGATGGTCCGACCTCTTTCGAATGATCTTCGGGAACGAGCCGTGAAG
>DATLXF010000053.1:0-89389 GCA_035575945.1 Bradyrhizobium sp.
CAGAAGCCGGGCAACGAACCGCAGGCGCTCTTCCATCACCGAACTCACTGTCCACGGCATCCACACCTCCCGCAGAACAAAAGCGGAAAGTGTAACCCATGTGTCCGGTACGTTCTGTCACCTATGTCTCGGGCCGCTCAGGCACGCATCTCGGGGACGGCAACTCGTCCAGTCGCCACAGGCCGAGGCTCTTGTCTCGCCACCCCCCGCCGCCCTCCTCGCAGCGCTCGTTGACCAGTTCGCGTGGCGGCGGCCAGTTGAACGGCGCCTGCTCCATGTTGAGCGCGCGCCAGTCGCCGTCCTCGCAATCCCGATTGTCCTCCCACTCCGGAAAGGTCGTGACGAGCAGAAACAGCGCGCCGCTCGCGCGAAAGCCGACAAGGGTGCGCGCGATGTTGGCAAAGCTCAGATGCACCAGACAGTCCCGGCAGAGAATGACGTCGGCACGCGGCAAGGCATCGCGCGTGATGTCGCCGACCAGGAAGCGGCCGCTCGGTTCGCCGCGGGACGCGCGACGGTTGTTCGCGTCGATCAGCGAGGGCACGATGTCGATGCCGGTGTAATCGACACCAAGCGCCAGCCGCCCGATCCAGCCGGCATCGCCGCAGGGCGCATCGAGCAGCGAGCGCGCGCCGAGCCGCTGCAGCAGCGCCGGAAGCGCCTCCCGGATCGCGGCGGTGGCGGGGTCCTCCGAGCCGAGGCCGGAGACCGACGTTGCCGCGCCCCAGAGGTTGGTCCGCTCGATGCGCTCGAACCGGGCGACGAGATCGAGGCCTGCGAAATTCTCGCGGTCGGCCTGGAAACGTTCGTGGGCGAGCACGGGAGGACGACGGGAGATCATCGAGCGAGCCTCTGCGGAGTCGCCAGGCCAGTGTACATGCGATGCATCGCCAAGCCAGCAATCCGACTCAGCCCGAAGGCGGCCGACCCGATCAGACGGGAAGCCGGAACCAAAAAGGCGGGTCGGTCGTTCTTGACCCATGCTGATCCGGGAAGAAAACCGTAACATGGTTCTGCTGGCGATGGTGGCGCTGTGCTGCAGTGTCGTCGCCGGCGCATTGGCGATGATCGAGCCGGTGCAGGGACAGGTGCCCGACAAGCTGGTCGCCGAAAGGGTCGCGATAGGCGACACCGCGCCAACCCTGAGCCCGGTCCGGGTGGTCGGCGCGCCGTTCGAGCCCAACGTCAATCCGCGCGAGCGGTAGCGCTCACTTGGGGGTGGGGTTCGCGCCCTCCTCCCCGGACTGGCCGTAGGCACGAGCCAATTCTTCCGCAAACGCGATCGCCTCGGCCCGCTTTTCGGGCGGCAGCGACAGGAATGCACGGATCAGCTTCAAGCCCTCCCCCTCGTTGTGGCGTTCATTCGTTGCATCCATTCGCCCAATGTCGGGCTATCGGGAAAAATATGCAATCCCTTGCGAACAGCCTTGATTCAATGCGGCCGCTTTGCTGGAATGAGCGCGGCTGAGGTGGATCATGAAATGGATCAGGGAGCGCGACGCACTGATCGCGCAAACACTGGCCTTCGTGCAATCGGTGACCGGCAGGGAGGACGCCGTCCTTCAGGCGGGGACGCCTGCGGCTAGGCCGACCGTTGCGGCGGAGGACATCGCCGTGGAGGCAGTCGCATGCGAGCCGCCGCAAGCCGCCCTTCCGCCGCGCCTCGCACCTCTCCAGCCGCCGGCAAGCGGGAATTTCCGCACCGAGATGCAGGCCCGCATCGCCAATTTCCGCAAACATCAGGAGCGCTTCGAGCGCGAACGTGAGGAATATTGTGCGGCGACCCTGACCAAATTGCGTGCCGCCATCCAAGACGGCTCCAGCCCGCCTAAAAACTAGGCCGCCCCGTCAGGGGCTACAGCCAGGACCAGACCAGCCAGAGATTGGCCCCGCAGGCGCCCAGCAGCGCCAGCGTCAGCGGCAAAAGCATGTGCCCGCAGGATGTGTTCAGGTCGTTCGTCATGGCGGAAAACATCCGCTGATTCCGGCCAGGGAGTCCCAGGGATTCTTTTTTCCCGGATTCAGGACTCGTTAAGGACTCAAGGGCCGGCCCGATCAATCAAGGGCTCGTGGGTGAGCCGGGGTCGGAACCGCTGACCGGGCGAACCCGTTATTGGCTTCCTGGAGCAGCCTCCTGGAGCGGTAAGAATGCCCTACGCCCTGTTTTGCAACGATGCCCAGATCAGCAAGGCCTATCCGACCGAGGCCGACGTCTGGAAACTTGCGCAGCGAAGCGGACTCATTGTGGACGTGGCCGCCGACGACGACCGGCCGGGACCACGCCGGGTGCTCGACAATGACTATGCGATCGCGCCTTGCGAGGCCGCCCAGGGCGAGGACCCCGCCAGGAATAAGGCCGAGGCGGAGCAGCAATCGAGGACGGAGCTTGAGCTGAATTCCTGAGTATGGAGCTGATGGCGCGGCGGCCTTAGGGCGTCGCGGCCGCAAGCGACGCCTGCTCGCCCGGCATGACGACGCAGGCCTTCCGGCGATGCAGCCCGCGGATCGCCCCGGTCACCTTCATGACCTTGCCCGACGGGCAGGACGCGTCCTTGACGAAGGCCACCTCGTACGGTGCCAGCATCAGAGGCTCGGATCTGAGGATTGTCTGTGCAGAGCACGGCAGGCAGGAGAAGCAAGAGAGCATCGCCGCCGCCACCAAGATACGCATGTCCGTCCCCACCAGCCCGGTAATTCTCATATAACGCGTTCCGGGGCGCGAGTTCCGTAAACCGCAAAAATTATTTTTGCTTTACGCCGGCCCCATGACGCGCGTGAGAAGGCCCGAAAGCATCGTTCGCTGGCAAATGACACGCCAGATGGTTCACGCAAACCAAACAAGCCGCCGGCCGATGGGAGAACCGACGAACGAAAGGCCGGCAGAGCCGGCCTTTGCTGGATCTCGGGTAGCGCTGGGCGTCAGTAGCGGGAAGCCGCCGGGCCGCCCCAGCCGAACCGGTAGTTCACACCGACCTTGACGGTATGCTCGTCTTCCCGACCACGAACGCCGACGACGTCCGCTGGGCCGGAGGTGAAGGTGGTGCTGCCGAAATTGTAGTACTGGTACTCGGCCTTGGCCGACCAGTTCGGCGCGAACATATATTCGAGGCCGGCGCCGACGGTATATCCGTCCTTGCCGTTGCCGGTTGTGGTGAAGGCCTGCGGAACGCCGGCGATGTTGACGCCGAGATTGTTATTCCGCCAGGCATAACCGCCCTTGGCATAAAGCAGCGTCGGTCCCCAGGTGTAGCCGATGCGGCCGGTCACCGACCCGATCTGGTCGGTGTTGGAGGTGACCTGCGTGCCCAGCGGGAAGGTGGAGCCGTTGTTGTTGGTCGGCAGCCAGGAATACTGAGCCTCGATACCCACCACCCAATTGGGCGCGAACTGGTAGTCGAAGCCGCCCTGAACGCCGCCCAGGAAGCGGGCGTCGCTGGACTGGAAGCTGCTGTCGCCGGCAAACGCCCCGCCGACATGGCCGCCGATGTAGAAACCGGTCCAGTTGTAAATCACCTGCGGCGGCGTGTAGGCCGGAGCCTTCGTGTAGGTGCGCGGCTGCATGTCCGCAGCTGCAGCCGGCACGGCCAGCGCGAGCAGAGCGGCTGCACCCAGCAAGATCGATTTCATGATCATCCCCGTTCTTTCATTTACGACACTCAGGAAACAACGTGGCGTGAATTGGGTTGCTTGGCGGCGATGCCGGAACGTTGATCGTTCGTTACTGTGACGGCGCGGCAACAACGTGAATTTGTTCCGTCAATTCGGCTGCGCAAGGCTGCCGCAACGATTTGTCGCAAGACTAAACCGTCCCGTTCAAAGCTCCCCGAAACGTGATCCCGCAACGCCGGCGGCTTCCATCTAGCAGAGAGCGATGAAGGCCGCCTTCGCGCTAGCGGGTCAACTTTTCCAGTTCCGGAAAGGGTGCGTAAACCGCACCGGCGCAGAGGTCGTTGGTGCGGTCGACCACGCGATCCGCCCGGCCGTTGACGAAGACCACGGCGCGTTCACGCATGGCCTTGTAGCTACCGTCGCTCTCGCGCGGCGTGAAGTGGAGACAGCTCACATAGAACTGCCGGCCGCCGACTTCGCGCTGCACCGGCTCGGCCATGCTGGCCTCGCGGACTCCGACGGGATTGTTGAGATAGGCCCGCATCAAGGCCAGCGTGTCGCTCCGGAAATTGTCGGGAAACGGCTGCGGCCCGCCGGCCTGGGTTCCCCCGAACAGCGTTGGACGGTCACCGTCGCTGCCGAAACACCCCGCAAGCGCGAGCGGCAACGCCAGGATCACCGCGCATCTCGCCACACGTCCCACAGGCCCCGCTCTCCGTTCGATTGGTCTCAGCGACGTTCTAGCCGCAAGCCGGGACGAAGGGAATTCGCTTGCAATTGCGCCAACAGCGCACCGGCCCGCCGCCGCACCTCGGGCTTTCGCACGAGGCGTTGCGATCGGACCGGGCCCGAGTTCCGCACGCGGCGGCGGGGCAATGCCAGGGATGCCGCCGCGCGGGATCAGTCGTCAGTTGCGCTTGTCTGATGTCACCGGCTTGGTCACATCCGGCTGCGCCTTCTGCGAGTCCTTGGCCGAGACCTGGTTGTCGTGCTTGCGATGCTTGCCCATCGCCTTGTGCTCGTCGGCCGTGGCCGCCGCGTTGGCATCCATGGCCTTCGACTTGCCATCCGCCTTGACGTCCGCCTTGGCGTCGGCCTTGACGCCCGTGTCGGGTTTCGCGGCTGTGGTCGCTGCCTTGGTCTGGCTCTGGTCCGCCTTGATCACCGGGGTGGTCGTGGCGGTTTTACCGGCCTCCGCGGCGAAGGCCGGGGCGGCGATCACGGAAGTGACGAGCAAAGCTGCAGAGATGATCTTCAACATGGTGGTCTCCTCTTGGAAGGATCTCGAGGCGGCGCCCTCTCGCCTACCCGTTGATCGTGGACGGGAGCCTAGGCGGGGCGCACTGAACTCTGTCTGAAGCCTCTTGCAGGCTCCCGTTCATCTCGATGACGCATTTGTCATCCGCGCCCGGGCAAATAGATCGTGTGAAGCGGGAATGTTTTTCACCAGCGGGTGTTCCGGTCTTCGGGCAATCGTGTAGGATCGCCACGTTCACACGGGAGAATTTAGATGCGCAAACTCTCAACGCTTTTTGTGCCCGGACTTGTCGCCGTGACTCTGGCGGCCGCGCCCGTGCTGTCCAGCGCGTATGCGGCGGGCAGCGACGAGCCTTCGTCGCCGCCGAAATCGGACACCTCGACCAAGAAGGGCAAGAAGAAGAGCTCTTCCGTCAGCGACCCCGAATTCCTCGCGGCCTATCGCACCGCCTACGCCGCGATCTACGACAAGCAGGACTACGCAGGCGCAATCGGCCAGTTGAAGTCGCTCCGGCGTGACGACGTCGCCGACGTCGCCAACCTGATCGGCTATTCCTATCGCAAGCTCGGCGACTATCCGTCGTCGAAGGCCTATTACGAGCTGGCGCTGAAGGACGATCCGAACCACGTCCGCACCTGGCAGTATTACGGCCTCTGGCAGCTCGAACAGGGCAACCGCGAGCAGGCGCAGTATCACCTCGACAAGATCGCCTCGCTCGCTGGCACCGACAGCTCGGAGTATCGCTCGCTGGCCGAAGCGCTCGACAAGCCGACGGGCGCGACGCTGGTCTACTGACGATCGCAATCTGCACGCAAGCGAACGGGCGCGACCTTCGGGTTGTGCCCGTTCCGCTTTATCGGATAGCCTTGCGCACCTTTCTCCCCTCGCGTTTGGGTGCGCAATGGACAATTGGCTGCGATCGGCGATCGACTACATCGGCTCCTGGATCGAATTCCAGATGACGACGATCCAGCAGCCCGGAGTCCTCGTCGCATTCGTCCATCGCGGCGAGGTCGTGGCCGAGCACGCATTCGGCCTTGCCAATCTCGATACCGGCGAGAAGCTGACGCCGCGCCACCGCTTCCGCATCGCCTCGCACTCGAAAAGCTTCACCTCGGCCGGAATCATGAAGCTGCGCGAGCAGCGCAAGATCCGGCTCGACGATCCGGTCGGCCAGCATGTCGGCGGCCTGCATCCGCGTGTCGCGGAGACCACGATCGCGCAAGTGCTGTCGCACAGCGCCGGGCTGACCCGCGACGGCGCCGATTCCGGCCAGTTCATCGACCGCCGCCCCTATCTCGACGCCAACGAGCTGCGCGAGGCGTTGAAGCTGCCGACCGCGATCGAGTCCGGCACGCGCTTCAAATATTCCAATCATGGTTTTGGGCTGATCGGTCTGGTCATCGAGGCGGTGACCAAAGAGCCCTACGCGAGCTGGATCAGGCGCGAGATCATCACGCCCGCAGGCTTGCGCGAAACCGAGCCGGACGCGCCGCTTCCCAGGGGCGCCCGGTTCGCGCGCGGCCACACGCGAAAAGTGCCATTTGGCGAGCGCTGCGTGATCCCCGGCGACAATCCCGCCCGTGCGATGGCCTCCGCCGCGGGCTTCGTCGCCACCGCCGCCGACACCGCGCGCTTCTTCGCGCAGCTGTCGCCGAATGCGAAAAAGAGCGTGCTCGCGGTCGCGAGCCGCCGCGAGATGACGCGACACCATTGGCGCATCCCGCAGAGCGTCGAGGGCCATTACGGCCTCGGCGTCAATGCCGGCAAGACCGAAGGCTGGGACTGGTTCGGCCATAGCGGCGGTTTTCAGGGCTACATCTCCCGGACCTGCTCGATCCCCGCTTGCGAGCTGTCGATCAGCATCCTCAGCAACTCCATCGACGGCGCGGCGCCGTTCTGGATGGATGGCGCGATGCAGATCCTGCGCGTCTTCCAGACCCGCGGCGCGCCAGACCGGCGCCTGCGCGACTGGACCGGCCGCTGGTGGACGATCTGGGGGGCGACCGATCTCGTGCCTGCAGGCAACCGCGTGCTGGTCGCCAATCCGCAGTTCACCAATCCGTTCATGGATGCCGCCGAGATCGAGGTCACCGGTCGCGACAGCGGCCAGCTCGCCTGGGCGGCCGGCTATTCCAGCCATGGCGAGCCGGTCCGCCGTGTCCGCGACAAGCGCGGCAAGATCAGCGACATCTGGATTGCCGGGGCGAATGTGAAGCCGGAAAAGGTCGTCTCCCGCGAAATCGCGCGCAAATACGAGCCGCGCAAGCGCCGGCCTACTCCCTGATCAACCTTTCGACCTCGCCGCGGAACGCCTGCCGCGATCCGTCGCGTGAGTAGAACATGTGGCCGCCGGGATAGACGACGAACTTCACGCGCTCCGTCACGAAAGCCGGCAACTGATCGAGCACCCGTTTCGTTCCGAAATAGGGCGTAGCCAGATCGAACAGGCCGTGCGCGGCCAGCACGTTCAGCTTGGCGTCGGTGGCCAGGATCTGGCGCAGCTCGGAGACCGATTGCGGCGGGTTGATGCCGCGTCCGAAATCCCAGCGATCCCCGATGCTGCCATTCAGAACTTCATAGGAGCCGTCGGGCCGCCAGTTGAGCTTGCGTGTCAAAACGTCGACCGCCGCACTCGTCAGCGGCGCCTGGAGCGCATCGCCGGAGGGATCGCCGAAGCGCGAGCTGCTCGAATCCGGATAGGGATCGAAGCCGCGCACGGAGGCGTCATAGCGTCCCGTCACCCTGCCGTTCTTGCGGTCGAACTCGCGGCGGAATTCGCCGACGTCGAAGCGGCCGGCAAGCCTGCGGCTAACCTCCTTGTCGATCCCGGTGAGCTCGGCGACCTTGTCGGCCAGACGCGTCGTCGCCTCCTTGTCCGCTTCGCCCTTGACGAGGTCGGCCAGAAACTCGCCGCGCGCGTAATCCTCGACATCGGCGAGATCGGCGCGCTTGACCGGCTCCCTGGCCTCGCGCGCCACCGCCACATAGCTCGGCAGCGTCGCGACATATTGCAGGAGGCTCGTGCCGGTGAACTCGCGGAAGTCGAGCAGCGGCGACACCAGGATCAAGCCTCTGACGCCAACCCCGTGCTCAAGCTGCAACTGGCGCACGACCTTCGGGCCGCGAATACCGCCATAGCTTTCGCCGGCGACGTATTTCGGCGACGTCAGCCGCTCGTGCTTTTCGAGCCAGCGGCGGATCACGAGCGCGATCGAATTGGCGTCCCCATCCACGGAGTAGAACGATTTTCGCGCGTCCTCGCCGCTCGCGACGAAGCGGCTGTAGCCGGTGCTGACGGGATCGATGAAGACGAGATCGGTGAAGTCGAGCCAGGTCTCCGCATTCGGCTTCACCTCGGGCGCGGCCGAGGGCGACAGGGCCTCGCCATCGAGCGGCAGCCGCCACGGCCCCGCTGCGCCGAACTGGAGCCATGCCGAAGATGCGCCGGGTCCGCCGTTGAACAGGAACGTCACGGGGCGCGTCGCGCGGTCGGCGCCGTCGAGCTGATAGGACGTGTAGGCGATGTCGGCCAGCGGCTCGCCCTTGCCGTCGAACACACGGATCGAGCCCGCGGTCGCGGCGAAGTTGAGGGTGCGGCCGGGCAGCTCCACCGTCTGCTTCGTGGTCGAATCCGGCGGAAGACGGTGCATCTCGGCCGCCTGCGTCCCGCCTTGCGCGCTGCGCCCGCTCTTCTGTCCCGCCGGCGAGGCCGCATCGGAGCGCGGCTGCGGCGCATCATCCGCACGCACGACGCTGGCGAGTGCGACCGCGGATACGGCCAGCACCAACCCCGTTTGCCGCAGCATCGACCAACACCTCACCATGACCGCTCTCTCCACTCCGCGAGTTCGCGAGGCCCGAAGTCCTAGGGAGCAATTGCGACGCTTTGGGGAATGGGAGGCGCGAAACTCTAGAACCCGATGCCGAGGATCAACACGAATTCGCGACCGTACCAAGGTCCGCCGGAGGCGACATGTGCCGGGGTCGCCGCAATGCGCGTCAGCGGACGGGCGCGTCCGAACGCTGGCCAACCGGCACGAGCGGCATGATGTCTCGACGCGAATGGCCTGACGGCCGATCTTTCGACTCCGGGATTAGCGACCGCGGGCGTTGCCGCGGACATCGCGACCGGAGCCAGGACCGCCGCGGCAAGGGCCAGCGCTTGAAACCTGGTCATATCCTGCTCTCTCCATCCCACCAGACCGAACAGCGAACGCCGCCCACCGCCGACTGCTTCAGAACCCGACGCCGATCATGGCGCTGTGACCGCCGCCGCCGCCACTCACGATGCTCGGACGAGCGACCGCCTGCTGGCGGGCACGGGGGGCGTCGTTTTCCTGCCGCGCACGCTTGACCGGCTCGCGATCCGCCTGGCGGCTCGTCTGCTTGCGGCGCGGCTTGTCCACATCTTCGGTCTTGCGCGAGGCGGTCGCGGCCGGCGCCGGCTTCTCGTCGGCGACGCAGACGTCGCCCTTCAACGTCTCGTCGCTCCTGCACTGGACCGGGCAGACCCGTGTCGTGTGCTTGGCGAGCTCGGCGACGAGGTTCTGGGTGACGCTGATCTTGTCCGCGTCGGCCGGCTGGCCGCCGATGGCGAGATAGCGGACCAATGCGGCCCTGGTCGGCTCGCTCAGCTTGCCGTCGGGCTTTCCGGTCAGGCAACCAAGCCGGACCAGCTCGGTCTGCGCCGAGGTGACGAGCTGGGGCGAGTTCGGCAGGGTCGCCGCCCGCTTGGCAGCCTCTGCATTGAAGCGGTCGATGGCGGCGACGACCAGCGGTCCCAGCCGGTCGCAGGTCACCGTCTTGGAGAACGCCTTCAGATCATCGGCGCCGGTCCCTTCGCTTCCCTTGCCGATGATCGCATCCAGCCTGGCTTGCTGATCCTTGCACGCGGCCTCCTTGGCGGCGGCCAGCTCGGCCACCTTTCGCGCCTCCTCGGCTTCTCTGGCCTGCCTGTCCGCAGCTGCCTTCGCGGCGGCGGCAGCTGCGGCGGCGCGGTCGCGCTCGGCCTGCTCGGCCTTCTGTTGGGCCTCCAGCGCCTTGCGTTCGGCTTCGGCGGCCTTGGCCAGTCGCTGCGCTTCGGCGGCAGCCGCCCGCCGTTCATCCTCGATGCGCTTTCTTTCGGCGGCCGCGGCGGCCGCAGCCGCTCTTGCCTTTTCTGCGGCCTCCGCCTCGCGGGCGCGGCGCTCGTCCTCTTCGCGTTTCCTCTGCGCGGCGAGCTCGGCCCGCTCCGCGTCCGCCCTGCGCCTCGCCTCCTCGGCGGCCACTGCCGCCGCCTCGCGTTCCGCACGCGCTTTCTCCTCGCGCTCCTGAATGGCCCGCTTCAGCAGGTCGATGCGCTGCTGCGCCGCGAGCGCGAGCGGCGCGTCGGGAAAGCGCTTGATGAAGCGCTGCAGTACAGGGATGTCGACGCTGTCCTTGATCTTGTCCCATTCGATCTGTTCGCGGGTGGGCAGCGCATCGCGGCTCGGCGGCGCTGTCTGCGGATAGGCGGCGACCTGAATACTGGCCGGCGGGGCAGTCGGCTGGCTCGCCAGTGCCTCCATCTGCGCGCGCGCCAGCTCCGCATAGAAGCCGGTCGGATGCGTCGCCAGGAAAACCTCCCACGCCCGCCTGGTGCCGATCTTCTGCACCAGGTCGTAGTCGGCCTTCACGTCGCTGGCAGGGGCCTCCTTTTGCACGGCCGGCGCCGGCACCAGCGAGATCGTACCGCCGCCGAGCGCACCGTACACGTAGGGCTCCTGGCGATTTCCCGTCGATTTCAGGACCTCGTCCCGCACCCGCCCGAACGCCAGACGAATGTCGAGACCGGGCACGGTGAGATTCTTCAGGACCGCGGTCGTGAACGGGCTGTGGTCGCCGTCGCCGTCGTCCGCAGTGGAGCCGGCCTTCGCGGCGTAGGCGATGAGCGTGTCGGTCATGGTCGGCTCGACCTTGCCGAGGCCGCCGCTGACCGCGCGGGTCGCCATGTTGCGACGCTCGCGCCTCATCGTACCGACGAAGGGATTGTCGCGGCAGGCGTCGAGAATGATCAGACGAAGCCGCCTGGCACCATCGGCCGAGGAAACGAGCCGTTCCAGAGGGATGGCTTCATCTTCGGCATCGCGGTCGGAGGCCAGCCTGGCGTCGACCGGAATGAGATAATTGGTGCCGCCGATCTCGAGCCCGTGCCCGGCGTAATAGACGACCGCGATGTCGGCCTGGTCCGCTGTGGTCTCGAACTTGCGGATGGCGCGCTTGAATTCGAGGTTGCCGACATTGTTCAGCGTCTCGACGGTATCGAAGCCGGCATCGCGGAACATCTTCGCGACCGAATTGGCATCGCGCGACGGATTGGGCAGTTGCGGGACCGATTGATAGAGTGAGTTGCCGACCACCAGCGCCACGCGCCGCTCGGCCCAGGCGGCATGCGACAGCAGGACCACAAACAGGAGGGTCCCGCCAATCGTCGCGGCCGCTGCGATAAAGCGCCTGAGCATCGAAATTCCATGTCGGCAGGCACCCGTACCGAGCGTTCCGGCCCCGAGGATGACGTTCAACGGACCCGGATGCTGAAAACGCGAAACGCGGCCTGTCCGAAAATCTATAAATCTGACCGAACTTTAACTTCAGGTCGGCAACCGATCAATGCACGAATCGACCGTGCCCGAAGGTGTTCTATTCCCGACGCCACGGTCTGTGCGTGACCTGCGTCACAAGTCCACGTCGTCGGTCGCTGTGACGTCACGTCACATGTGTGACTTTGCGGGTACAACGTCGTTGAAATCCGCTGTGGAGGCCACGGTCCTTGGCGGATCAAGCTTTCGAGTGCCGATCGGGTGATTTACGTTTCTGAAAGTTTCTGGCGTGCGAACGCAAATTCTTTTTTTATTGGGGACTGGGGATGGCATCGTTTGCGCCCTCGCTGATCGGGCGGATCAGCCAGTTGAAGATCGCTTCCGGAGCTGTGGTTGCTTTTGCCCTGAGCTCCTCGACGGTGTTCGCGCAATGCGCGGCACCGGTCCAGACCGGCGTGCCGCTGACCAATCAGGGCCTGCTGGTCGTTCCCCCCTCTGCCGCGGCCTCAGCTATCTCGGCCGCGATCGGCAACGTCAACACCGCGTTCCTGACTCAGCAGGGCAGCGCCTTCGTCTCGGCGCCGGCAAATCCCGCGCCCGACCAGCCGGGCGGCGGCGCCTGGGGCCGCGCCATCGGCGGCGAAGTCACCTTGAAGACGACGTCCAGCTCGAGCAGCACCAACGTCCGCAACGACACCGGCGCGGTCGTCAACACCTCGACAACGAACTGCGCCAACTCCGTCAAGGCGAACTTCGCCGGTGTGCAGGTCGGCGCGGACATCGCGCGGCTGAACTGGAGCGGCTGGAACGTCCATCTCGGCACAACGGCCGGCTATCTCGGCTCGAAATCGGACGACAGCTTCGGCTTCAGCAACAAGTATGAAGTGCCGTTCCTCGGTACCTATGTCGTCGCGACCAAAGGCCGGTTCTTTGCCGACCTGATGGTCCGTACCGAGTACTACAACATCACCCTCAACAATCCGGGTCTGACCTATTTCAATCAGCCAGTGGGGGCGCACGGTTACTCGGTCTCGGCCTCGGCCGGCTACAATTTCGACGTCGGCAACAACTGGTTCGTCGAGCCGTCGGCCGGCTTCATCTATTCGAGCACCTCGGTCGACAGCTTCGTCAACCCCGGCACTGCCCTGCTGAACATCCCCGGTACGATATCCACCAGCGACATCAAGAGCGAGATCGGCCGCCTCAGCCTGCGAGCCGGTACCACGATCGCGACGCCGAACGTGACCTGGCAGCCGTTCGCTTCGGCAAGCGTGTTCCACGAGTTCGCGGGCAGCGTCACCACCAACTACACCTCGCTGCCAAACAGCGCCTTCCTCACCGGCGGACCGTTTGGTCCCGGCCTTGTCCCGCAGACCTTCAGCCAGACCACCTCGACCTCGCGGGTCGGCACCTACGGCCAGTACTCGCTCGGCATCGCCGGGCAGATTGTGAACACCGGCTGGCTTGGCTACGCCCGGGTCGATTATCGCAACGGCAACAATATCGACGGCTGGACCGGCAATGCCGGCATTCGCTACCAGTTCACGCCGGAGACGATCGCCGTCGTGATGCCGACCAAGGTGCCGGTGAAGGCGCTGCGGCCCGCCGTTACGACGGTCAACTGGACCGGTTTCTATGTCGGCGGCGTGCTCGGTGGCGCGGCCGGCCGGACCGATATCGCCTTCGGCGGCAACCCGCCGGGCTCTGGCACGAAGCCCTGGACGTTTGGCGGTCTCGGCGGCCTCGCACTGGGCTACAATCATCAGTTCGCCAACAATTGGGTGCTCGGCGTCGAAGGCGATATCGTCGCGACGAACCTGCACGGCAGCCGCGCGGCCGGCACGGCCAGCGGTTTCGATCCCGTCACCGGCAATAGCGTGGCTTTCAGCCCCGCCCTCATGACCGCCACCGACCGATCCAACTGGATGGCAACCGTGACCGGTCGCGTCGGCTATTCCTGGTACCGCACCCTGTTCTACGGCAAGGCCGGTGTCGCGATCGAGGACGGCAATGTCTCGGTGAACTGCATTTACGGATCGACCGCCACGCTCGGCGGCCGCGCCTGCCTCAACCAGGCCGGCGCGATCACCCCCGGCTTCTCGACCTCCGGCTACACCCGCGTCGGCTGGACGATCGGTTTCGGCACCGAGTTCGATCTCGGCAAGGGCTGGTCGGCAAAGACGGAGTACGACTATCTCGCCTTCGGCCGCCGTTCGGCGCTGGCGAGCGACGGCACCACCACATTGACCGACAAGGCAGATGTCAGCCAGGTGAAGGTCGGCCTCAATTATCGCTTTGCGCCCCAGGCGGTGGTCGCCAAGTACTGAAACGACAGGTCCTGAGACGAGCGGACGCTCCACCCGCTTTTCACCCCGAATTGAACCGGGCGGCCGCCAAAACGGCCGCCCGTTCGCTTTGCAGAGAGGCATCCTCGACAATGCAGGCCCATCTCGTATAGACGAGCCCGGCGGAACTACTCGAGCCAGCGGCACCTGCCTGGGAAGTCATGACCAAGTCCTCGCGCCACGACCGGATCGCCTTCGTCGCCAGCCCGAGCAGCGAGGCGCAGGCCGCCTTCAGCCAGCTCACGCGGGACTATGGCAATTGCGATCCCGCCGATGCCGACGTCGTGGTCGCGCTCGGCGGCGACGGCTTGATGCTACAGACGCTGCACCAGCATATGCACACGGGAAAGCCGATCTACGGCATGCACCGCGGCACGGTCGGCTTCCTGATGAACGAATACTCGACGCACGATCTGCGTGCGCGGCTCGAAGCGGCGCACGAATCCGAGATCAATCCGCTCCTGATGCGCGCAACCGACGTCAACGATCGCGTCCACCTGCATCACGCCATCAACGAGGTCGCCCTGTTCCGGCAGACCTACCAGGCTGCGCGCTTGCGGATCCTGATCGACGAGCGCGAGCGCATGTCCGAGCTGATCGCGGACGGCATCATGGTGGCGACGCCGGCCGGCTCGACGGCCTATAACCTCTCCGCGCAGGGACCGATCCTGCCGATCAACGCGGCGCTGCTGGCGCTGACGCCGATCAGCGCCTTCCGTCCGCGCCGCTGGCGCGGCGCACTGCTGCCCAATACTGCTTACGTCGTGATCGAGGTGCTGGAGGGCGACAAGCGGCCCGTCGCGGCCGTCGCCGACCACGACGAGGTGCGCGACGTCCGCCGTGTCGAGGTGCTCTCCGACAAGACTATCTCGATGCGGATGCTGTTCGACCCCGGCCACAGCCTGGAGGAGCGCATCCTGCGCGAGCAGTTCGGCTACTGAGCCTTGGGCAGGATCACTGGCCGCAAGGCCGAATCGAGTCCAGGCCACCCGCCAAAGCGGGATCCCCGAGCAGATCGAAATCCTTCACGACGGCGACGAAGCTCTGCGTCTCAGATGTCATCAGATAGATCGTGACGGGCAGCGCGGACTGCGGCGCCGCGTTGGCGCGGCAGAATTCCTTCGCCGCCACGCCGAGCCCCATCGACCCGCGCCTGCCTTGCCTGCCGTGCTCCACCATGGCCGCGCGCAGAGTCTCGAAGCGCGCTGCATCGGCCGGCGACAGCGCATAGGCACGGATTGCAGACCCAAGCGGCGGCGGCGGCAAATCCGCGCCATCCCGCTGCTCGCTCATTTCCATCATGGAGAAGCTCGTTTTCGCCTCCGCCTCCCCGGCCACCTTGGTGACGACGTCTAGCTTGATGCCGCCGGAACGCGGCCGCAGCACCTCGGGCAGTTGCACGGCGACGCGCAACATCGACAAGTCCGTGGTCTTGGCATCGATGCGGGCGAGCCGCGGGATCGATGTCAGCGGCACCGAGCTGCAACCGGCAAGCATGAGCGCAGCCGCGCTCGCAAGGATGCGCGCGAGGCGGTTCATCGCAGAAATCTCCTGGGGTGGACGGAGCTCGAATTGGAGGGCTCGGCCGGCTAGGCCGATTTGCGACCGGCCGCGCGCGGTTCCCGTGCGTCGTCCGCGCTGTCCGGCACGTATTCCAGGATGTCGCCGGGCTGGCAGTCCAGCACGGCGCAAATCCGCTCCAGCGTATCGAAGCGGATGCCGCGCACCTTGCCCGACTTCAGCAGCGAGACGTTCGCTTCCGTGAGCTCGATGCGCGCTGCGAGCTCACGGGACCTGATCTTGCGCCTGGCCAGCATGACGTCGAGATTGATGATGATCGGCATGGTCAGATGATCTCGCTGTTCTCGTGCCACAGTCGGACGGCATCGGCCATGACAGTTGCAAAGGCGACGAGCGCGAGGCCGCTCAGCACGGACAGCACCTGCGACTGCTCGATGCCGAACATGACGACGAGCTGGCCGGGCTCGTTTGCCCGCGTCAGGTTGATCGTGGTGAGCATCTGCACCAGCGGCGACATCGCCGCGCTAACGATCAGGGCGAGACCCATCCGGCGGATGCGCCAGGCGTTTTCGGTCACGAAGACCTCGCCGCGCGCAAACCGGGAGAAGAGCATCGAGAGCTGCCACAAGGCGTAGAGAACGGGAGCAAGCCCGATGAGGTTGATCAGGGCGCCGGCGAAGCGCGTGCTCGCATGCAGCGTGAAGGGCCGCGCGCCCAGCGGGGACCGTGTCGCGATCCAGTGCCGCAGCACCTCGTCACTCGACCAGAGCAAGGGCACCGCGAGCACTGCCCCTGCGACGCAGACAAGCGATCCGATCGCCACGATCCGTCCGATGCGCCGCAGCCGCGGCTTCCCGGGTGCAGAAAAAGGAAACGCGATCACGCTCATCAACAGCTCCTCCGTCGGTTCACATTCTTATTGTTTTACGATAAATAATGGCAGAATTACGATAACCATCCCCCCCCTCCAACGGTGTTTTCCAAACGCTTTGCGCGGCAACCCTTCGTTAACTCCCGGCGCGATATGGTTAACGAAGGTTGACCGCTTTGGCCCGGACTTCATGTTCCGCATTGATTTCAACAAGCTGCGTTTCCTCGTCTGCGACGACAATCCGCACATGCGCCGCATCCTGCGCACGCTGCTGCATTCGTTCGGCGCGCGCGAAGTCTATGAGGCCGAGGACGGCGCCACCGCGCTCGAAATGTACAGCCATTACGTGCCGGACATCGTCATCACCGACTGGGCCATGCCGATCTTCGACGGGCTTGAGCTCGCGCAGATGATCCGGCAGCCGGAATCCAAGGGCAATCCCTACGCACCGATCATCATGCTGACCGGCCATTCCGAGAAGCGTCGCGTCACCGTCGCACGCGATGCCGGCGTCACCGAATTCCTCGCCAAGCCGATTTCGGCCAAGGGGCTCTACCAGCGCATCCTCAACGTGGTCGCCAATCCCCGCCCCTTCATCAAGACCAAGACCTATTTCGGGCCGGACCGCCGCCGCAACACCAACTCCGCCTATATGGGCCCGGAGCGCCGCGTCGGCGAAAAGCACGAGGTGCTGCAGCAGCCCTCGCTGCTCGACAAGGCCCGCTCCTCCATCTAGCGCAACCTCCTTCAGACGAGGCAGGCATCATGGCGAAGAACACCGCAAAGGACATCGAGGTCAAAGCCTTCGCCACGCACCAGATCATCACGCAGCCCAATCCGCTGCGCAAGGTCCTGCGCCGGGTCGAGGAAAAAGACCTGGACGATCCGGTCGCCCGCGCCGAAAAGGCGCTGGCGGGCCTGTCCGGCGAGTTCAAGGACTGGATGACGATCGAGGTCCAGAGACTGTCAGCCGCCTGGACTGCCGTCCGGCAGGAGGGCTTCAGCAGGAAGCTGCGCGACGAGCTGTTCCACGCCGCACACGACATCAAGGGCGATGCGGCGACGTTCGGCTTTGCTTCGGCGGCGGAAGTCGCCGAGAGCCTGTGCCGTGTCATCGAGCACGCACCCGCGCTTGAAAAGGTCCCGGCCGAGCTGTTCACGCACCATATCAACGCCATTCTCGCCATCGTGCACGAGAATACCAGGCTTGACAGGATCAGCGTCTCGGCCGAGCTCAGCCGCCGTCTGCGCAAGGTCGCCGACGATTATCTCGCCCACGTCAACCGCGACCGCCCCGAGCACCTCGAGGTGATCCTGTCCCCGAGCATCGCGCCGGCGGAGTAGCCGCACCGCTCTCTCCTCCCGTCATTGCGAGGAGCCTTGCGACGAAGCAATCCAGCCTCGTTTTGCGGAAACAGCCGCGATTGCTTCGTTACGCTCGCAACGACGGAGTATGCGGGACCGGCTACGCCGCGATCAGGTCGTCGCACACCGGATCACTCGCATCGTCCGCGGCGAGTTCGTCGCAGAACAGCCGTGCCTCCTCGCGCGCCGACTCCGTGGCGAAGCGGCGGAGCAGGACCATCAGCGGCTCGGTGGCGCCGCGATCGGACCCGCAATGGGTGAGCACGCGCTCGACCATGCGCCGGCGCAGCCGCGCCGCACCGTCGTCGGTGTCGACGAAGCCCTGCTCGTGACAGGCATCGAGCGCGACCTGGAATGCCGCGAACGTCGTCTCAGGCAGCCCCGCGCGGCGTAGCAGTGCTTGCACGCTGTGGCCGCCGCGATCGTGCAGCAGCGCCGAGACGCGCGGCAGCGGCAGGTCGGCAAGCTCAGCGAGGGCCGCATCGAACAAGTCGAGATTGCCCGAGAGCAGTGCCCGCAGGATCAGGCCCGCGGTCAGTTGGCCGGTGACGCGCAAATGCCGGACCAGGCCCTGCATGTCCTCGCCACGCGAGCGCGCCGCGATGTTCATGGTGGAGCGGTCGCGCGCCTCGATCGTGATACGGTCCGCGCGGTCCGCGCTCAGCCAGTTTCGCGCCACGACGAATTGCGCCAGCGTCTGCGATAGCTTTGCGACCAGCGCAGCGCGCGTCGCGGCCGGCAGATCCTCCAGCACCAGCATCGCCTCGCGGATCGCAGCGAGGTGGCCGTGGCGCTCGGCGATGCGATCCCAGGAGAACGGGGCGAGCTCGGCATGGGGATTTTCGATCAGCTCGAGCGTTGCCGCCGCGCAGCCGACCTCGGCGATCGCGGCGCAGACCGAAACCGGCAGCGCAATGCGGCGGGCAATCGCGCATTGCACCGCTTCGTCGCCGGTCGCGACGATATCGACGAGATCGGCGTCGATCAGCAGCGGAGAATGTTCGAGGATCGGCATCGCCACGGTCGGCTGGTCCGCCGACAGCGCCCGTACGATCGTCGCTGGCGCCTCGCTGCTGCGGGCAAAAGCCTCGGCCATCGCCTGCCGCACCAGCGGCGAGGGATCGTCGAGCAGCATCAGAAGCGCGCCTTCGGCGGCGATGCGGTCGTCTGCGGAAAGGTCCGAGATCAGCCAGGCCCGGGCCAACGCCCGTGTCGCCTCGGCGCGCTCGCCGGCGGGCGCCGTCCTGATCCAATGAATGAATTGCCGAACAATCATCCTGCTTCCGGCTTACACAACAAACGGAAATCGATGACGTCGCGTCACCTGCAACACAAAATAAACCACGACGCTTAACAAAGCGTTCACCATAACCGGCTGGTTTTGTTGATGATTTGTTAAGGGAACAATGGCGCATGAGTTGCGTGGACTGGCGGTAGCGGAGCACGCGGTGATGCACTTGCGAGCCGGGCCCGTCTCAGCAGAAAGACTGGCTGTGGCAGGTCGGCCCTGCGCAGCTGGGTTTCACGCTGCGGCGCGTCCGGGCCACAACAGCGAGTTTCTAGCTCGAAAACGTCCCGCTGCGATCGCTGAAGAGATCGAGCGGCTGCGGCGGTCGCACGTCCGGCGTCGCGGAGGCGACCGACGTGAGCGAGGCGTTGTTGCCCCACAGTTTCTGCACTGTCGCGGAGACCGGCTGCGCGGCATCGCCGGGCTGATAGATCGAGCGAAACACCGGCGTATTCGACGCATTGTCCGCGACTGTCGCTGACGGCGTCACACTGACTGGCGTCACGGCGCGTGTATGCGGGAAAGTCTGAAGATGGGCGGCGTTGTCGATCACCGGTGTGGTCGGCTGCACGCCGGCCGCGCTCGCGACCTCGGTAGTCGACGGCGTGCGGCCATACATCGCCATTGCGCTGCGGGTCAACTTCGAGTTGGCCGCGCTGGCGTAGCGCGCATCGAGTACCGAATAGACCTCGGAGACGCTGCGGGCACGGCCGTCCCTGGCGTAGAAGATCGAGCGGTTGGCCGCGGCCGCGTTGGGAAACAGCCGCGCGCCGACGGCTTGCGGATTGTCCTCGGCATTGGCGATCAGTTTCGCCGCACCGCCGACGCCCATGAAATGGGCCATGTAGAGTTCGCTGTCGCTCGGCCTGCGCCCGAGCAGGCCGGTGAGCTTGAAGCCGTTCGACTGCGTCAGCGCCGCGGCCATGGCGGAAGCAGCTTCTGGGTCGTCGCGCAGCTTCATGATCGACCGCTTCTTCACGGGATCGTCGACGGTGTAGGTGCCCGACGAGGTCTTGGTGATGGCGTCGGCGTAGCTGCCATAGCCGAGCTGCGCGCCCGCCTCCTTCACCGTGCCGAGCCAGGTCTGGTCGATGAACTGGTACAGCCCCTGCGCGGACGAGGTCGTGGCGGCGGCCGTCGGATTGAAATCCGATTCCATCTTGGCGGTGGTCAGCATGTACTGGAAGCTGACGCCGGAGATGTTGGAAGCCTGCTTGATCGCACCGGCGACGCGCGCGCGAGACGGGTCGAGACCGGCCGTCTGCACCGCACTGAGATTGTCAACCGACATGATGAGGTGCCCGACCCGCGCGGCGTTGAGCGGCGCCGGCAATTCGGCAACCTTCGTCACCGTGGGACAGGTATGGTTAAGGCGGGGTTAATTCAGCCCTCGCTGTCATTCCGGGGCGCGCAGCGCGAGCCCGACTCCATCGCAAGGCATTACGCGGGGCCGAATGGATTCCGGGCTCGCACCTGCGGTGCGCCCCGGAATGACAGCGAGTTATTTCTTGTAGACCGCGTCCGGATCGAACAGCCGCTCGGCATCGGCGAACACCAGCTTCGCAACCCCGCTCGCTCCCTCGACCTTGCGGTAGAAGCACGACCGCCGGCCGGTGTGGCAGGCGGCGCCGATCTGCTCGACGCGGATCCAGACCGCATCCTGATCACAATCGGTGCGCATCTCGACCACGTGCTGGGTCTGACCCGAGGTCTCACCTTTTCGCCATAACGCATTGCGCGAGCGGCTAAAGTACCAGGCCTCGCCGGTCGCAATGGTCTTGCGCAACGCTTCCTCGTTCATGTGCGCCACCATGAGCACGTCGCCGGTGGCGACGTCCGTCGCGACGCAGGTCACGAGGCCGGTCGCATCGAATCTGGGCTGGAAGGCGAGACCTTCCTCGATCTCATGAGAGTGAGCGGACACAACGACCCTCGCCAAAGCATGATCCGGAAAAGTCCAAGGCGGAAAAGTCCAAGACAGTTTTCCGGAGGATCCTGCTCAAAGAATACAGCCACGCGAGGTCAGCGCATGCCTCGCACCAGCGACAGGAAACGGGCCTGCTCCGCCGGATTGTCGCGGAACATGCCGGTGAAGCGGCTGGTGAAGGTGGAGGCGCCGTGCTTGGCGACGCCGCGCACCGACATGCAGGTATGCTCGGCCTCGATCAGCACGGCAACGCCGCGCGGCTTGAGGACCTCGTCGATGGCTGCCGCGATCTGCGCCGTCAGATGCTCCTGGGTCTGGAGCCGGCGGGCGAAGATGTCGGTGAGACGGGCGAGCTTGGACAGCCCGACGACGCGCTCCACCGGAGTATAGGCGATGTGCGCCTTGCCGTAGAACGGCATCATGTGGTGCTCGCATTGCGAGGTGAACTCGATATCGCGCACCAGGACGAAATCATCGTAGCCCGCGGTCTCGCCGAATGTGCGGTCGAGCACCTCGGCAGGGCATTGGTGATAGCCCTGATAAAGCTCGTCGAAGGCCTCGACGACGCGGCGCGGCGTGTCGAGCAGGCCCTCGCGCTCGGTGTTCTCGCCGATATAGGCGAGCAGCGTCTTCACCGCCGCTTCCGCCTCGGCGCGCGCCGGGCGCGGCTGGTCTGCGCGGACGGCGGCTGCCAGGAATTCAGCAGGATCAAGCTCGGCGGGACGGCTTTCGGGCTGCCGGTCGGAGGGCTTGCCCGGGCGGATGGATTTGATTGCAGCGTCCATATCGACTCCGTTCGACGGCCTCATGGCCGGAGTGTCACCGGCAGACGGGGCGGCCAAGCCGCCGGACGCCTGAACAGAACAGTATTGGCGCAAAAGGTCCTGAGCTGGCAACGCTGGCGGCACAGATCCGGATCACCGTCCCCCCGCACCGCTGGACTGTTTTTCCACCAGTTCCGCCCCTATATAGGACCGTGCACGTCGCCCGCCAAGGCCGATCCGGCGGAAGTGGGGCATGGACGCGTGGGACTGCATCACATGCTGAATGACATTTACAACAAGCGGATCATCGAGCTGGCCGGGAATATTCCGCGCCTCGGGCGGTTGTCGGACCCCGATGCCACCGCGACCGCTCATTCCAAGCTGTGCGGCTCGACCGTGAAGGTCGATCTCAAGATGAGCGGCGACACCGTCACCGACTTCGCCCATGACGTGAAGGCGTGCGCCCTGGGGCAGGCCTCTTCATCCATCATGGCAAGTCACGTGGTCGGCTCGACTGCGAGCGAACTCCGTGAGTTACGCGAAACCGTTCGCAAGATGCTGAAGGAAAACGGCGCGCCTCCTGAAGGCAAATGGGAGGAGATCAAGTTTCTGGAGCCGGTCCGCGACTACAAGGCCCGTCATGCCTCGACGCTCCTGACCTTCGATGCGGTGGTCGATGCGATCGGCCAGATCGAAGCCAAGGCCAAGCAGCCGGCCGCAGCGCAGGGCTGACCCCCTCGTCGCCGTTTCGGGGGAGGCGCAGCATCGAACCCGACATCCGTGCCGAACGGCAGCGCGAGATTCTGTAATACGCAGGTGCGCACTTGCGCACCAAGTTCGCCCTGACGCGCCCCCGAATTACTGCTTAGGTTATGGACTTACTTTTGCGTCGCGGCAGCCGGCGTGGCGACGCTACCGGTCGGCACCACGGCTTCGGCCGTCTTGGTCGACCTGCTCCCCTGCTCCGGTTCCGCGCCGAACCTCGCCTGCGTCTTCGGGGCGAGTTCGGCCATCGCCGGCGCGGAGATGTCCACATGCGGCAGCACGTCGGCCGCGAGATCGGTCGTCACCAGATTGGTAAGCCTGAGCTCGCCGGCGTCGAGCTCGTACAGGTCCTCCCAGGGCGGGACGCTGAGCGCAAGCGACAACAAGTCGCCGGCGCCACCCATGTCGAATGTGTATTTGGCGAGGCGGCCGATGTCGCGCTCCACGATCATCAGATCCTGCGCGCTGTAGCTCGCCGACTTGGCGTCGTCGGCGCGGTCGCCCATCCAGATCTGGTGAACCCTGACATGAGCGGCTTCCGGCACGTAACGCTTCTTGCCGGCCAGCAACAGGAACGCACACATGGATTCGCAATAGGCTTCGGGTGCGACCGCCGGGCGCGTCGACGGCCCCCCGCGGAGGCTCACACCGACTGTGGTCAAAAGCCCGAGATTGCGGAAGCGCCGGCCGAGCGTGATCGCGTCATTGACGGAGCCGCCGCTGGAGTCGAGCACGACGGTCGCACCGCCGAGCTGGCGCCCGCGCGCAAACTCCTCGAATTCCTTGGGCGTGTCGGCGGTGATGATGCCGACGGCGCTGATCCAGCCCCGGCAGTTCGGCTCGCAGGCGACCCAGCTGAACTTCATCGGCAGCTTGCGTTCCTCGAGGGCGGCGCCGGCGCGGGCCGACGACCCGAATGTCGCGAGAGCGCCAGCCAGCGCGACTCCACAAACGGCGGTTCCCACCAGCAACCAGCCGCGAAGTTTGAGCGACGTCAGGAGTGTCAAACTGGTCCCTTCCCCAAAGCCCCAAAAGCGATTCAGGCAAGCCCCCATGTGGCGTTCAATGAGTCTACACATGAACGTCACAAAAATGGTATCCGGGGGAATACAGATCGTCCATACATACTTGCTGCACTGCTCCCAAAAAACACGCAAAATATGGCGCGCAAACAATAGCTTACAGTTCCCTGCGCCGGAACAGTGCAATACTTGCTCAAGGCCGCAGCAAAGCGCACATGAAGCATTCAGCCTGCGAGCATCGCTCCAAACCCCTCGGTGGTGCGCTCCGTTTGCCGCGCCGGTTCGGCCGCGCGCTGATCTGGCTGTACCGCCATACGCTGTCTCCCCTGGTTGGCTACAACTGCCGCCATCTGCCGACCTGCTCCGTCTACGGAGACGAAGCGATCGAACGCTTCGGGCTGTGGGCCGGCGGCTGGATGACACTTGCGCGCCTGCTCCGTTGCCATCCCTTCGGCACGTCCGGCATCGACAATGTACCACTCACCCCGCCGCCCGGCGCACGCTGGTATCTGCCCTGGCGCTATGGCCGCTGGCGCGGGGTCAATGCGTCCTGACGTTTGCTGCGGTGCTTTGCCAGCGCTGCCCCGATCGGAACCCAAGACTTTCCGCACGCGTTGTTTCGATGCTCCCCACGGGAGGAAACAACGATGCGCTGGAAAATCAGCCCGCTTTTTCACGTCAAGCCTGGCTCGAATTTCGGGCGCAGGGGACATGATCCCAGAACCATCGACCTGCTTGCCATCTTGGCCCTGCTCGCCCTCGTCCTCGGCTCGGGCTGGTATCTGGCGAGAAGCCTTGCAACACAGCCCAGCACGACGACGTACATCGTGCCGAGCCAAAGCGTGCATTGGTGATCATCGCAACCAGTAAAACCGGCCCTGCGGCGGAGGAGTTGACTCCGGCGGACGGGGTCGCTTCGGACGCGGCGGTCTTGGCGGCGGCTCAGCAGCCGAAGTGGTCTCGGCTCCCGACGCGGTCTCGCTGCCTGGGACCTTCACCGACAGCAGCAGATTCGATTCCTGCGTCCGCCAGCGATAGCCGACGCCGAAATCGATCGGCTGGGCGCGCCTGAACAGCTCGGCGTAGCGCTCCTGATAGCGGCCGGGGAATTCGTCGATGGGCCCGAGGTAACGGCCGAACGGGAAGAACCGCCATTGCCGCGCATCGTAGTTCGCGAGCGGAATGCCGGAATCGTCCTGGATGATGGTGGCGCTGTTGGCCAGCAGCCAGTCCCGCACCACGGTGAAGTTGCCGGAGTGTAGCAGATAGGACGCGCTCTTGAGCAGGCTGTTGCCGGGGCCGAGCGTCTCACAGAACCTCAGGAAACCCGTGCCGCGCGCCCCGGAATTGGAGAGGTCGGTGGAGAAGTAGTACAGCGTGCGCGCTTCACCGTCGCTGCCCGCGAAGGTGATGCGCACGCCGCGCGTCGCGTTCCGTCCCGGATTGTCGTCGCGGCCATGCATCGCCCCTTTGTCATCGAGCGCAACCATCTCGACGTTGCGGATGGTCTTGCCGGAGCGGGCGAGGAAGACATAGAGGATCGGCAGGGTGCCGTTGACCTGGTTCGCACTCAGGTCGACCTTCATCTGCTTGGTGATGAAGAAGGAGAAGCTCAGGATCGAACCGAGGGAGCGCTCGACGTTGTAGAGCGCGGCGCCGACCGAACCGCGTGGCAGGCGGGTGAGGTCGGGCACGGCGCCGATCGGCTCCAGCGCGCCGAGCACGTAGGTGCCCGCCTTTGAATGGAATGCGTTGGCGTAGAGGAAGTCGGGACCGCTGAACATGTAGAACATGGTCGGCCGGGGCGCGGCCAGATTGACGTCGGCCCAGTTGCGGATCTTCCCGAGTTGCCGCTGTTCGAGCTGGGCGAAGGCGTTGTCGAAGAATTTTGCGTGACGCTGCCAGGCCGGGTCCCGGGTGAGCGATACCAGAGGCGAGTCCGCCGAGGGCTGCATGCCCGCCAGGAAGCGCGCGGTGTCGTCGAAGGTGACGTCGGCGGCGCGCGCGGACGAGACGGCCGCGGCAAGGAGGGCGAAAGCAACGGCCGCAAGTCTCAGGGATGTGAGCATGTCTAGTCGCGATGTGGTGAAACGGCAGCGGCGCCCGGCCGCCTGCGGAAAACGGCATAGATCAACAGGCCGGAGAGCATGACGAGCATCCCCGACAGCGACTGAACCGGCCGCTCGGTCAAAAGGTAGTACATCATGAATGCCGTCACGAGCAGGAAAACGAGCGGCGTGACCGGGTATCCCCAAGCGCGATAGGGCCTGGGCAAATTCGGATCGGTGATGCGGAGCTTGATGACGCCGGCCACCGTGAAGAACGAGCAGAACAGCAGCGCGAACTGGATGAAGTCGAGCACCGACTCGAAGCTGCGCGTGAACAGCAAGAGGCTGGCGACCGCGAGCTGAAACAGGATGGCATGGGCCGGCGCGCCGCTCACCGATCGCTTCGAGAACACGCGCAAGGCGGGAATGTCCTCCCCCATCGTCATCATCACGCGCGGACCGATCCACATCATCGCGCTGATGGAGGAGATCAAGCCGAAGCAGATCATGGCGCCGACGATCCGGCCGCCGAGACCGCCGAAGATCGCGGTGCCTGCGACGCTGGCGACGTCGAGCTGGCCGGCAAGGGCACTCACCGGAGTGGAATAGAGAAACACCGCATTCAGCGCGACATACAGCACGAGCACGATCAGCGTGCCCGCGAGCAGCGCGCGCGGCAGGCTCCGCTGCGGCGTCTTCATCTCGCCGATGATGTAGGTCGCGGCGTTCCAGCCCGAGAACGAATACATCACGAAGACGAGCCCGATTGCGAAGGGCGCGCTGACGATGTGGACGAGATCGCCCGGCTGCGGCGTGAAGGCGATCGGCTGGGGCACGCCGACGACGAAGCCGGCGACCAGGAAGGCGACGATCAGCACGACCTTGAGGATGGTCGAGATCAGCTGGAAGGTGGACGAGTGCCTGACACCGGTCAGTTGCACCAGGGAAACCAGCCACACCACGCCGATGGCGAGCGGGATCGGCGGCAGATCCGGGACAACCGATTTGGCATATTCGCCGAACGCCATCGCGGCGAGCGCGACCGGCGCGGCGAAGCCGACCGTTGCGGACACCCAGCCGGCGAGAAAACCGAAGGCCGGATGATAGGCGCGGCCGAGAAAATTGTACTCGCCGCTCGAGCGCGGAAACATCGCGCCGAGCTCGCTGTAGGCGAACACCCCGCACAGCGCGACGACGCCGCCAACGGTCCACAGCAGCAGGATCGAGAAGCCGGACGGGATGTCCTTGACCTGGAAGCCGAGGCTGGTGAAGACGCCGACCCCGATCATGTCGGCAACGACGATGGCGGTTGCGACCGGGACGGAGACCCCGGCCCCGCTCCCGGTCAGCCGGCCCGTCCAGGACGCGGTACCCGCATCTGATGCCGTCATCAGGGTCCTCGAACCTCAGGCGTTTCGCCTCGTGAGCACATCGTGCAGTTTGGCCCAGTCAATTCAAGCAGGGTTAACAAGGGTTAAATGAGGCAACTGCGGCGGGTACCAAGACACCGCCAAACGCGCTTTCTTACGATGAGGCTGGATGGCAAGAAATGTCCCGGTTCCCCCCCACAATCAGGACATGATTGCGTGGTCCTTTTGAGCGCTCCGGATGTGGGGAAGTTTGTCCGGACACTTAACGTCGCCTAAACGCCAGTCGGCTCAATTATCGAGATTGCCGATAGACGTGACTTTGGGGTCATGGGTGGATGGTCGGGGCCGTTCCGAAATCGAGAGCAGATGATTGTGCCGATCGGACAACGTCCGCTCGGCACAATCGTCTGCTCCGGCTCGGCCTGATCTCAACCTTGGTGCCGCTGTCGCTGATGCTGGTTCAATGCGGCCAGGCGCCGAGCCCGGCCGCTCTCGCGACGAGCGCCCAAGCCAATGTCCAGGCCAATGCCCAACGCAATGTACAAGCCATCGATCAGGTCGTCGCCAAGACCAATCGGCAGGCGGCAGGCGGCGACACGTTCGAGGATCGTTTCCCCGCTCCACAATTCACGGAGCGCTTCCCCTCGGCGAGTGAAAGCTTGCTGCAACGGCAGATGTCGGAATTCTCGCCCAAGCGCGCCGTGCAGCCTCAGCCGGACCAGGCGCCCTACAAAGTCGCATCGCTCGAGCCGCAAGTCCCCCACAAGCGCCCGCCGCGCGAGGACCTGACGACGCTCGTCAGCATGAAGTCGTCGGCCTTCCCTTATTTCGGCAACAACCCCGCCTCCGACGCGCCCTTCCTCGACATTGCCAAGGGCGACCGCCGCGGTCACCGCAGCTATTCCGGGCGCGTCTACTGGCAGGACGAAACCTACAGCGACAGCCGCGTGCTGGTGCACGTGCCCGAGCATTTCGACCTGCGCAAGCCCGGCGTAATCGTCGTGTTCTTCCACGGCAATGGGGCGACGCTGGAGCGCGACGTGCGCGACCGGCAGATGGTGCCGAAACAGATTACCGATTCAGGCGCCAATGCGATCCTGCTCGCACCGCAATTGGCGGTCGATGCCGCCGATTCCAGCGCCGGCAAATTCTGGCAGGCGGGCGGATTCAAGCGCTTCATGGAGGAGTCGGCAACTCACCTCGCCCGCCTCACCGGCGACCCCGACAGCACGCGCGCCTTCGCCAAAATGCCGATCGTGATCGTCGGCTATAGCGGCGGCTTCCTGCCGACGGCCTGGAGCCTGGAGGTCGGCGGCATCAGCGACCGCGTCCGCGGCGTGGTGCTGCTCGATGCGGTCTATGGCGAAATGGACAAGTTCGCGTCCTGGATCGAGCGACACCGGTCCGGCTTCTTCGTCAGCGCCTACACCCGCCACACGGCACGCCGCGACCGCGAGCTGATGAGCATGCTCAGGCAGAAGGGAATCGACGTCGCCGAGGACATGGACGGACCGCTACGGCCCGGCAGTGTGGTGTTCGTGGAGACTGGCGAGGGCATCACCCATCGCGACTACGTGACGCGCGCCTGGACGCGGGACCCGCTCAAGGACGTGCTGGTGAAGATGTCGGCGACACCGTCGCTCGCGCTGACGCGCGTCGCCGCCACCAATCGCTAGCCTGAATTTCAATTCTTCGGCAGCTTCGGAATGCTCTCGGCAAAGCCGTTGAAGCAGGTCAGCCGCTCGTCCTCTTCCTTGAAGAACCGGCAGTCGGCGTAGCCCTTGGCCTTTGCCGGCTTCGGCTTCGGCGCCGGCCGGATCACGGCGTCGTAGCAGTTGAGGCGATCCTTGGTGCCGTCGTCGATCTCGAGGCAGGCCTGGAGCCGGACGGCGACCGACTGCGGCTTGCCCTTCGCAGCCGCGGCGGGATTGGCCGCCGCCTCTTTGGCTCCCTTCGGCTTGACCTGCACCAGCGGCTTGTCCCCAACCATCGGTGGCTTCTCGGTTTGCGCAAATGCGGAGGCTGAATAGAGCACCGCGGCAACCGCCAGAATCATCCTCATCTCAGTCCACTCTCTTTGGTCCCCATAACCGGCCTTCTAACGCTCTCCCGCGCGGTTTGCCAAGCACCTTGCGTGGAGGAGACACGGTATTCAGGCGGCGGCAGCTGTCGGGCGGGGCCTAGTCAGGATCAGCAGGATCAGCGCCAGCACGACAAAACCGACTGCGACGAAGCCGAGGGTATGCAGGAGTTCGCGGGCAAACAGCAGCCCGCCGATGGCGGAGCCGACGGCCTGGCCGATATAGAGGACCGAAGTGTTGAGCGCGACGGTCGCCGATGCCAGCGGCGGTGCGGCGGCGACCAGCCGCACCTGCTGCATGGAATTGGTCGAGGCAAAGCCGAGGCCCCAGGTCGCGACCCCGCACGTCATGAAAGCAAGCGTGCCGGCGCCGAGCGCCCAGCCCGTGATCCCGGCTAGCAGCAGGGAGGTGAACAGCAGCGAGGTCCGATAGGGCCCCCAGGTGTCGACGATGCGGGTGGCGATGACGACGCCGAGAAAGCCGCAGACGCCGTAGAGCGCAAACACCATGCCGATCGCATCGGGGCCGGCGCCGGTGAGCTTGTTGAGCAGCGGGCCCATGTAGGTGAACACGACGAACTGTCCCGACATTTGCAACATCGTGATCGCGAGCAGCAGCAGGATCGTCCTGCTCCGCGCGACCGCGGCCCATGTCTTGAGATCCACCCGGGCGCCCGTCAGGCCCGCCGGCAGACGCAGCAACAACAGCAGGAAGCTGCTGCAGCCGAGCATGCCGATGCCGCCATAAGCGGCGCGCCAGCCATAGCGGCTGGCAATGAAGGTGAGCAGCGGCAGGCCGACGGCGGCGGCCAACGACCAGCCGAGGAATATATACGCAATGGTGCTGCCTCGGCGCTCGGCCGGCACGATCAGCGCTGCCGTGCCGGCCGCCTGCGGCGTATAGAGCGCGCCGACCGCGAGCATCACGAGGCGAATGATCAGGAGGCTGGTGTAATCGGGCGCGAAGGCCGAGGCGAGATTGCCGAAGGCAAGCACCGCCAGCGTGGTCGTGAGCAGCAGCCGCCGCTCGATGCGGCTGGTGAGCCAAGCCGTCAGCGGCGAGCCCAGGCACAGCATCACCGCGCCGAAGGTGATCAGCAGTCCGGCCGCATGGATGCTGACGTCGAGTCCTCCGGCCAATTCCGGCAGCATGCCTGCGGGCGCCAGCACCGAGCACCCGGTAACGAGATTGCCAAGCATCAGGGCGGTGGGCGCAAAACGGCGACCGGCTTTGGCGTTATCCATGCAATCGCATGTAGTGCACAGAGATTTCGAATGGAAGAGACAGGGGCACCTCGGGTGTCATCTCCCCTCCGAATTCGGCGAAGCTGTTCGAGGCGGAGGTTCGGCGCCCACGACGGCCATTCCCTTCGAAACCGAAGCCGGCGGTGCGGGCCATTGCAGCGACCCAGGCGCGACGGCCGAGGGCCAGCGTGACGACGACGGCAACGACGGCGACGATAGCGGCCATTTGGTCCGCGGTGCGCTCGCCTGCCCCGACTGGCAAGCGCTCAGCAGGTCGGCGGACGCAAGCTTGAGGCCCAACGTATCGATGTCAAAGGACACCGACGCGGTCTTGCCGTCCGGCAACGAGACCTCCCGGCTCACCGCCAAGCGCGACGCAGCGACCATGTCTTTCATGGTATCGGCCGAGATGGCGGCCGTCCAGATTTCGTAGGAGCCGCCACTGATCGGAAGCTTGGTCAATCGTGATGGCTTCGCCGCGCCGGCGACGATTGTCATGGCGCTCGCGCCGCGGCTCCCGCTGCTCACCGGCGCGGAGACCATCAGACGGATCTCGGCCCGACCGCCGCAAACCAGGCGCCATTCGAATCGCTGGAAGCCCCCATCGGTCTTGACCTCGAAGAGTTTCCGCACGACCGGACCTGACGTCTTCGCCGCGGTCCAGGGGGTCTCGACCAGGTTCCGGGTGTCGATGCGGAAATTGTAGATTTCCTGTCGCGAGAGGACGCGGGCCTGATCCGGGCTGATGCTGTCGGCGAGCGTCATCACGTCAGGACTGATGCCCATCTCCTCGACGAAGGCAAAAGCCATCCGGACGGCTTCAGCGCGGGTCTTGGCAATGGCCTCCTGCCGTCGTGCCTCCGTGACGTTCAAGGGGAAGCGCATGCCGACTAGCGCACCATGAACGGCTACCACGGCGTCGGGCGCGACCTCGCGCGTCGACGCCCCGAACAGTAGAAAGGTACAGGCCGAACCGCACACTGCCTCCCGGCTGGTGAGGGTTGCGAAGACCTCATCGCGGTTTTTCTTGATGAGGCTGCAGGCATCGTCGGTCTGGGTTCCCGGACACGCATCGACGATTGTCCGCCCCACCCGCCCGACGGCCTTGCGGGCGCGAAGCAGACGGCCGATCGCGAATCCGTCGCGCATTTCGCCGCCAGGAGAGTTGAAATAGATCGGCCGCTGGGTGTCCTTGCGCTCGCGGAAGAAGCGCTCCACGCGAGCTGCCGAACCTGCATCCACCCGTCCTTCGATAGCGATCCAACGATCGCAGCCGGGCCCGCAGGAATCTGGTGGTCCCTTGGCGGCGTATACCACAAGCTGCTCGAGGGCCTTTTCGGCCAACGGACCGGGCGGCGCGGCTGCAGCCGAAGCGGGGAGCAGAAGCAGCGATGCAAGTGCAAGGCGCAGCCTGGCAATGGTTTTCATGACACAACCGTGGTGACGGCGGCGATGCCGCGACGCATTATCAGAAGCTTGAAAGCTGCAGCCTACACCGCGCGGTATGACTGATGCATGACCCCCGGGTAAAGCAACCCTGCCCCCGGCGACGGCCCGCTCCTGGCTCGACTCCCGAAATTCCGAGATTGCGTGGCTGGAATCGCCTGCTATACGCTGCTTTCCGCTTACCTGCGCTCGTTCGCAGGAGTGAGCCTCAGGAGAAAAGCAATGACCGACCAGCCCAAATCCGAGTCCGGCTTTCAGTACAGCCTGTCCAACCTGAAGCCCGTGACCCCCGCCCCCAAAGTCACCCTCACCTTTCCCGACGGTGCCCGGCGTGAATATGACAAGGGCATCACCGGCCTCGACATCGCCAAGGGCATCTCGCCGTCGCTCGCCAAGCGCACGGTTGCGATGGCGCTCGACGGCGCGCTCGCCGACCTCAACGATCCCATCGAGGTCGACGCCAGGATCGAACTGGTCAATCGCGACGATCCGCGCGCGCTCGAATTGATCCGCCACGACTGCGCACACGTGCTGGCGGAAGCCGTGCAGGCGCTGTGGCCGGGTACCCAAGTCACCATCGGTCCGGTGATCGAGAACGGCTTCTACTACGACTTCTTCCGCAACGAGCCGTTCACGCCGGAAGATTTTGCCGCGATCGAGAAGAAGATGCGCGAGATCATCGCGCGCGACAAACCCTTCACCAAGGAGGTCTGGGACCGCGAGAAGACCAAGCAGGTGTTCCGCGACAAGGGCGAGACATTCAAGGTCGAGCTGGTCGACGCCATTCCCGGCACCGAGCCGATCAAGATCTACTATCAGGGCGACTGGTTCGACCTGTGCCGCGGCCCGCACATGACCTCGACCGGCAAGGTCGGCAACGCCTTCAAGCTGATGAAGGTGGCCGGCGCCTATTGGCGCGGCGATTCCAACAACCCGATGCTGACCCGCATCTACGGCACGGCCTTCGCCAAGCAGGAGGATCTCGACGCCTACCTCAAGCAGATCGAGGAAGCGGAGAAGCGCGACCATCGCAAGCTCGGGCGCGAGCTCGACCTCTTCCACTTCCAGGAGGAAGGTCCTGGCGTCGTGTTCTGGCACCCCAAGGGCTGGACCATCTTCCAGCAACTGATCGCCTATATGCGCCGGCGCCTGACCGGCGACTACAGCGAGGTCAATGCGCCGCAGATCCTCGACAAGGTCTTGTGGGAGACCTCGGGCCATTGGGGCTGGTACCGCGAAAACATGTTCGCGGCGCAATCGGCCGGCGACGAGGCCGAGGACAAGCG
The DNA here is from genome assembly GCA_035575945.1 of Bradyrhizobium sp. Taxonomy (GTDB): domain Bacteria; phylum Pseudomonadota; class Alphaproteobacteria; order Rhizobiales; family Xanthobacteraceae; genus Bradyrhizobium. The sequence goes on from DATLXF010000053.1 coordinate 32,771, forward strand.
CTGGTTTGCGCTGAAGCCGATGAACTGCCCGGGCCATGTTCAGATCTTCAAGCACGGCCTCAAGAGCTACCGCGACCTGCCGCTGCGGCTTGCCGAGTTCGGCGTGGTGCATCGTTACGAGCCCTCCGGCGCCATGCACGGGTTGATGCGCGTGCGCGGCTTCACCCAGGACGACGCCCATGTCTTCTGCACCGAGGACCAGCTCGCCGAGGAATGCCTGAAGATCAACGATCTGATCCTGTCGACCTACGCCGATTTCGGCTTCACCGGCGATCTCACCGTGAAGCTGTCGACCCGGCCGGAAAAGCGCGTCGGCACCGACGAGATGTGGGATCACGCCGAGCGCGTGATGGCCACCGTGCTGCGCGAGATCCAGTCGCAGAACAATCACATCAAGACCGAGATCAACCCGGGCGAAGGCGCCTTCTACGGACCGAAGTTCGAATACGTGCTGCGCGATGCCATCGGCCGCGACTGGCAGTGCGGCACCACGCAGGTCGACTTCAACCTGCCGGAGCGGTTCGGCGCGTTTTATATCGACCATGACGGCGGGAAGAAGCCGCCGGTGATGGTGCATCGCGCGATCTGCGGTTCGATGGAGCGCTATATCGGCATCCTGATCGAGCACTATGCCGGCAACTTCCCGCTCTGGCTCTCGCCGGTACAGGCGGTGGTCACCACCATCACCTCGGAAGGCGACGAGTACGCCAAGGTGGTGCTGGAGCAGGCGCGGCGCGCCGGGCTGCGGGCGGAGATCGATCTGCGCAACGAAAAGATCAACTACAAGGTCCGCGAGCATTCGCTGGCTAAGATCCCGGCGCTGCTCGTGGTCGGCAAGAAGGAAGCCGAGTCGCATTCGGTTTCGGTGCGCCGGCTCGGCAGCGACGGCCAGAAGGTGATGAGCACGGCGGAAGCGATCGCCGCGCTGGTCGACGAGGCGACGCCGCCGGACGTCCGGCGGGCGCGCGGCGCCGGTTGACGGCCCTCAGGCGGCTCGACCTTGCCCAACTTTAATGAGGGACTCGGCCGGAATGCCGAGACCCTCGCGCAGGCGTCGAACCATGCTGAGCGTCAATTCGCGTCGCCGGTTGAGCACCTCGTGAACCCGATTGCGGCTGCCGATAAAGGGAATCAGGTCCTTCGGCTGCAGGCTGCTCTGCTCCATTGATACTTGATGGCTTCGACGGGATCCGGCAGATCGAGGCGATCATGCTTCCGCTCCCACGCCTCCACGAGCGTAACAAGCACATCAAGCCGATCGCCCTCAGGCGAGTTCCGGCGCGCACTCATCAGCGTTTCGATCTCCTTGAGCACGCGACGATAGTCTCGGTTCGACTTGATTGGCGCGATCTCCATCATCGACCTTCTAAATGGTTTGCGCATCGATCGTCATATTGCCGGTGTGTTCCTACAAAACGGATATAGACCGCGCGGTACGGGTAATTGGTCCAGACCACGACGCGATATTTGTTACCGGCGACGTTGAAGACGGCGCGGCCATCCCTGAGGCTCGCAGTTCTGATATCGCGCTTGACGTCCGCGGGCTTCGCCCAATTGGCCTGCTTCACCTGCCGAGCCCAAGCCATCAGGGGTTCACGGGCATCCGAAGCCTCGCCTGCCCTCATAATCTCTCTAAAATCCCTTCCATTCGTTGTTTGCCGGGCCTATCTCCGGGCGAGAACAGCAAGTCACGAGGACGCACAGTGCCCGACGCCATCGAACTCTTGAAGACCCGCCGCTCGGTCAAGCCGCGCGAGATGACCGGGCCCGGCCCTTCGGCGGCCGAGCTCGAGACCATCCTCACCATCGGCGCGCGCGTGCCCGATCACGGCAAGCTTGCGCCCTGGCGTTTCATCATTTTCGAGGGCGACGCGCGCGCACGGGCCGGCGAGGTGATCGCCAAGGTGTTTGCGCGGAAGAATCCCGGCGCGCCAGCGGCCGACGTCGAGATCGAACGCAAGCGACTGATGGACGCACCGCTGGTGATCGGCATCGTCAGCTTCACCAAACCGCATCCGAAGGTGCCGGCATTCGAGCAGGAATTGTCGGCGGGCGCCAGCGCCATGAACATCGTCACGGCCGCAACCGCGCTCGGCTACGGCGCCTGTTGGCTCACCGGTTGGTCCTCCTTCGACCGCGACGTGCTCGACGGGCTCGGCCTCAAGCCGGACGAAAAGCTCGCCGGCTTCATCCATATCGGCACGCCGACCAAGACGAGCGAAGACCGTCCGCGACCGATCCTTTCGGAGATCGTGACGCGTTTTTGAGCGATGGCGTGTTGACGCCTCTCGCATCTTGCGGCTTTGATCCCGCGGAAGGGAGAAAGCCCGGATGAGACGCCGTGAATTTCTGTTGGGCGCCGCAATGCTCGCCGGCACGATGTCGCAAAGCCGCTCGGCCGACGTCCCTGCTCCGTCGCCCGAGAGGCTCGAGCGCATCACGGCGTATTTCGACGACGAGGTGACGAGCGGCAGGCTGCCGGGCGCGGTGATCCTGGTGCAGCAGCACGGCAAGCCGGTCTATCTGAAGTGCTTTGGCATGCGCGACACCCGGACCGGTCTTGCGATGACGCCGGACACGATCTTCGCCATCCATTCCATGACCAAGCCGATCACATGCCTCGGCGCGATGATGCTGATCGACGAGGGCAAGCTTGCGCTGACCGACCCCGTGTCGAAATACGTCCCGCTGTTCGCCGGGACCAAGGTGGGCCGCGAGGTGACCCTGCCCGGCGGCATGGTCGAGCTAGACCTCGACCCACCGGTCCGCCCTGTCAACATCGAGGATCTGCTGCGGCATACTTCGGGCATCAGTTACGATTACATCGGCAGCCGGTGGGTCGAGCACGCCTACAAGATGGCCAACATCTTCAGGGGTCACTTCAACAACAGGCAGTTCGCCGATCGCATCGCCGAACTGCCGCTGGCGCGCCAGCCTGGAACGCTGTGGCGCTACGGCCATTCCACCGATGTGCTCGGCGCCGTCATCGAGATCGTTTCGGGCCAGACGCTATATCAATTCCTGAAGGCCCGCATCTTCGACCCGCTCGGGATGAACAGCACCAAATTCGTGCTCGCGTCGGAGGACGAGCTGAGGCGGATGGCGCGGCCGCTGCCGAACGATTTCATCCTGCTCGCCGCAGAGCGCGATCGTCTCGACCATCCGGAATGGCAATCCGGCGGCGGCGGGCTGCTCTCGACTATCACGGACTATCAGCGCTTCTCGCAGATGCTGCTCAATGGCGGGGAGTTCGAGGGCAGGCGCTATCTGAGTTCTGCCGCATACAAGGCCATGACGAGCGACCATATCGGGCCCGACTCCGGTGTGGGGCGCGACTATTTCTACTTCCCGGGCGACGGCTTCGGCTATGGCTACGGCCTCGCGGTACGCACCGATCCCGGCATTGCAAAACCGCCACCGCCGGGATCGCTCGGGGAACTGAAATGGGACAGCGGCAGCGGCACCTATTTCGGCGTCGATCCCAAGCTCGACATGGTTTATCTCATGATGCAGCAGACCCAGAACGAGCGCAGCCGCATCACGCCCGCGTTCAAGGCGCTGGTCTACGATTGCTACCCGGAAGAGCTACGCCGCCCGTGAGGCGCGCTGGCCGAAATCGGCGAGCAGCTTTGCGATCTCTGCAGCGGGCCGGGCGGCGCTGAACAGAAACCCCTGCACCTCGTTGCAACCTTCCGCGCGCAGCCAGTCGAGCTGATCCTCGGTCTCGACGCCTTCGGCGGTCGTGGTGATGTTGAGGCTGCGCCCGAGCCCGGAAATTGCGCGCACGATCGCGCCGCAGTCGGGCCGCTGCGCCAGATCCTTGACGAAGGAGCGGTCGATCTTGATCTTGTCGAAGGGAAAGCTGCGCAGATAGCTCAGGCTGGAGTAGCCGGTGCCGAAATCATCCATGGAGATGCCGACGCCGAGCTCGCGCAGCTGGTGCAAAATGGCAAGGTTGGCGTCGGTCTCGGCCAGGAAGATCGACTCGGTGATCTCGAGCTCGAGCCGCTTCGGCGACAGGCCGGACTGCGCCAGGGCCGAGATCACGACCTGAACCAGGTTGCGGCTGCGGAATTGCGCGGGCGACAGGTTGACCGCGACCTTGACGCCGGCAGGCCATTTGACGGCCTCGGCGCAGGCTTCGCGCAGCACCCACTCCCCGAGCTGGATGATCAATCCGATGTCCTCGGCAACGGGGATGAACTCCGCCGGCGAGATCATGCCCTTGTCCGGATGCCGCCAGCGCAGCAGCGACTCGAATCCGGAGATGCAGTCGGAGGCGATCGACACCAGCGGCTGGTAATGCAGCTCGAACTCGCCGTTGGCGAACGCGCGGCGCAGGTCCAGCTCCATGTCGCGGCGCTTTTGCGCATGCAGGTCCATCTCGCGCTCGAAGAAGCGGTGCACGCCGCCGCCGTCGGATTTCGCCCGATATAGCGCCATGTCGGCATTGCGCATCAACTCTTCCGGCGCCGTGCCGTCGCCCGGCGACAGTGCGATACCGACGCTCGCCCCGATCACCATCTCCTGCCCGTCGATCTCATAAGGCGCCTTCACCGTGTCGATCAGCAGGGAGGCGCAGGCGCTGGCTTCGTTCGGCGATACGTCGGCGACCAATATGACCGCGAACTCGTCACCGCCGAGCCGCGCCGCCAGATTCCCGCCTCGGACCGCGGTGGTCAGGCGTCCGGCGACTTCCTTGAGCAGGCGGTCGCCGACAGGATGGCCGAAGGAATCGTTGATGTTCTTGAACAGGTCGAGATCGATGTAGAGCACGCCGACGCGCTTTCCTGCGGCCTGGTCCAGGGCCTGCTTCAGGCGCTCCTGGAAATATTCGCGGTTCGGCAGGTCGGTAAGCCCGTCATGATGTGCCATGTGGGCGATGCGCGCTTCGGCCTTGCGCCGCTCAGTGATGTCGACGACCGCAACCAGGTAGCCGTCGCGGTCGTCGAAGGCGACGCGGCGGCCGAAGGTGAGCACCTCGATCTCGCTGCCGTCGGCGCGCAGATGCCGCCAATTGCGCGAGGAATGATAGGCGTCCCCGAGGCGCTCCAGCGCCTCGGCGTGGCTGTCCCACTCGTCCGCGGGCCAGATCTCGTGCAGCTTCATGCGCAGGAAGGTGGCTCGGCTGTAGCCGTAATGCTGGACCGCGGCATCGTTGACGCTGAGAAACCGCTTGGTCTCGGCGTCGAACACCCACATCGGCATCGGGTTGTTGTCGAACAGCAGGCGGAACGAGGCGTCGCGCCGCTTCAAGGCGGTGACATCGGAGATCGCCAGGGAGACGACGCCGGCGAAGGCGGTGGCGCTGAGGCGGAGATGGCGGCCCTCGTGCTCGATCTCGAGCTGCTCGCCGCGGCCACCCGCGACGGCCTGGAGCAAAAAGTCCATGACCTCGGGCAAGGCGAGCAGCGTGGTCCCCTCGCCGATCCGCCGCCACAGCAGGCTGCCATTCGCCACCCTCAGCAGCGAACTTGCGCTGTCGTTATGATGCACGATCTGGAGATCGAACGGCTTGCCGCCGGCATCGCGCAGGGTCGTAAGCGAGATCACCGCATCGTCGGTCGCGGCGAAGATCGCGTCCAGCAGATTGTAATGCTTGCCGCGTTCGTTGACATAGGCGCCGACCAGCGTGGCCCCCCAGCGCGAGGCGGTCGGCAGGGCCAGCAGATCGTAGGTCCTGACCATGCCGTCACGAACGCAATGCGCGCTCGTGTGATGAGGCTGCCCGGTCGCGAGCGCGATGGCAGCGGCTTCCGTCAGCGCCGTGGCACAATCGGGCGACAGCTGTGCGACGGGAATATCCCAGCGTTCTTCGCCGAGCCAGTTCTGCACGTAACGTCCGCTGCGCGACAGCTCGAGCACCTCTTCGCTCTTCAGGAGCGCGATGTGGTCGGCCAGCCGTCCGAGGCTGCCGAGCATCACGTCCTCGTAGCGCGGCAGCCGCTCGCCCGGCTTCAACGCCGCACGCCATTTGCGGTGAAGCACCGGGATGTCATCGAACATTTCGGCGGCCGGTTTTCCCGGCATCTTCTTCGCGGCAGTCATTGCAGTCCCCAACGCACTTTGCCCGCTGCATCCAATGCAGGCGCGCTTAACGACGTCTAAAGGCGCGCAGGGGCGAGTTCCCATTCGATGATTATGACAGCTTTAAGTCGGGTTTTGGTTAGCAGGCGTTAGAGACTGTGACGGTTGCGCGAAGGCGATGCTCCATCCCGGACGCGACGCAGCGCGTCAGCGGCGCAGAGCCGGGATCCAGCACGCTGCGGACTCGCTGATGCATGGGCCCCTGGCTCTGCAGCGCTTCGTCGAGCGACACTGCTCTGCGTCCGGGGCATGGCATCGGAGTCTGACACCCACCTGCCGCAACACCGTCATTGCGACGCCGCGAAACAGTCCTGGATCTTTGCAGAGGCAATCTGGCCTGCCGTGCTGCGCTCGCAATGACGGAATGTGTGGTGGCAACGCCGTTTTTCAATCAGCGCCGAATCCGAATTCGGTAAAGCGGAATAATTTGCGAGGTACGAGTTGACCGACAGTTGGTGTTTTGGCCGACAGGCTTCGCAAGGGCTCGTAGGGAATCCGGCGAGCCGCTCAGTCCCGGCTGCGAAGCGCCCTAGTCCTCGCTGGCGGCAGCCGAGCGGTTGCGCAAATAGGCCTGGGACAACAGGAAGAACAGCGCGCGCTCGCCTTGATATTTGGCGGACGGACGCGTTCGCTCGAAGCCGGCAGCGAATATCTTGCCGGACTGGTCGCACACCTGCCACCGCCAGCCAAACCGCTTGCGCCTAGTGAGCATCACTTCGAACATGCCGACGAGCCTGACCCCTGCTCCTGCCGGTCTCGCAAGGCATGCGCCTGCTCCGGACTTCCCTTCAGACGGACGCCCGACATATAGCGCAGCGGCATGGAAAGAGAACAAGATTGATCATCGGAAATACGTATCGTCCACCGGACGTGCGGCTGCTGCGCCGCTGCTGGAATAAGCCGTTGGCGCCGGTGTTTCCCGGCCCCGACAACCGCTCCCGGCGGCGGCAGTGTTCAATACTGAACATAACGGCGACGTGCAGTCGTCTGGCAGCCCCGATGGCGGAAGCGGCGGTAACACGAGATGCATCCTCATGCACGCGATGAGAAGCATGGTGCACAGAGGGCCCGCCTGTGGCGGCAGCGCCACTCGGCCGCTAAGGCGCGATGAGGTTGGATGAATTGTCAGCGCGCTTCAGAATGCAGTTTGCACATGAGTTTCGGAAGACCGCATCGCGGTATTCCGAATCATGCTTCAGCGCGCGATGACTTCGACTTCGCCGTCAACGCCGTTGACGACGTTGAACCCGCGCTCGTAGACCTTGCCCTCGTTCTTGGCGATGGCGCGGTATTCGCCTTCGGAGAGCACCACCCGCGGGAAGGCGCCGATCGATTCCTTGATGACGTCGCCGCCGGGTGTCAGCACCGACCAGGCGGTGTTGGCGAGCGCCTCGCCGCCCCTGTCGCTGACCAGCTTGAGGGTGATCACCGCGGCCCGGTGGGTGATGGTGACATCGGTGAGCTTGCCGGCCTGGACGCGGATGTCCGAGCGCACCACCGAATTGGCATCGCCGTAATTGGAGACGATGTAATAGGTGCCCTCCGGGATCAGGACAACGTCGCCGGCGGCGACGTTGGGCACCAGCGAGGCGCGTTCGCCGGCTTCGAACTGGCTGCCCTTGTAGATCGCGAACGAGATCTGGTTCTGCGGGATGCGGCTGGTGCCGACACGCCCCTCGATGCGCAGGCCGCCGGCCGGCAGCACGAAGGATTCCCGGTTGGTCTCCGATTTCAGGCTGACGGTGCGGACCGCACTGACGAGGCCGAAGGCGACGTGGACGACATAATTGCCGGGCGGCAGCACGATGTTCGGCGTCCCGCTGCGGTCCTCGCGGATCAGCTTGAAGGTACCGTTCTCGTCGGGCCGGTCGGCAAACACGCGCCAGACCAGGCCGCTGGTGATGGGAGCGGAGTCCTTGCCGTATTTCGCGGTCAGCGACAGCACGCCCTGCCCGGGTACGGCCGCATTCAGCGGAGCGGCCGGCGGCACGGTCGAGACCGCGGGCGGCGGCATGCTCGGCGTCGTCGGCTGCATCAGCGTTGACGGCAGGGTCGGCGGGCCGGCACCGAGGCCGGAGGGCGGCGCCAAGCTGACGGCGCCGCCGGGATCTGGCACGGACGCCGGCGGCACCGGCGGCGGACGATCGGAGAAAAGCTGCGCCTGTGCAGTAGGTTGGCCAAAGGCAATGAGGCAAGCGGCAAGGATCAGCGCCGGCAGCAGCCTGCCCCTGCGCCGCCATCCGATGATGCCGTCACCCCCGCGTGTCATGCCCCCTGCTTTTCACCGAAAACGCGGCAAATTCAAGCCTCTGAAATCCCAGTAAATACGGGCTCGCGGGCGATGGCCGGAACCCGGTTGACGCCTGCGTGATGACCCCGGAGCAGTGATCGCTCGCCATACTCTCGCCCACTGCCCTGCGCAAAGCGGCATAAACCATGCTTTGCCCATGATATGGCGGAGGGCAAGAGCGGTGCCTAGTCTGGTGCTACGGGCTGGCCCCGGCGTAGGAGAGTTGCGGTGCTGGACATCTTGAAGGGTCGGGGCGTGAACGGCTCGAACGGCGAAAAAGGCGTCGAGAAAATCGGCCTCGGCAGCATCCGCCGCCCGGTCATCGGCCTTGCCCTCGGCGGCGGCGCGGCGCGCGGCTTCGCCCATATCGGAATCATGAGGACCTTGCTCGCAAACGGCATCGTGCCCGATGTCGTAGTCGGCACCTCGATCGGCGCAGTGGTCGGCGGTGCCTACGCCGCTGGACAGCTCGACACGCTGGAAGAATGGGGGCGCAGCCTGCAAGGCATGCGTAACATCCTCGGCTATCTCGACATCCGCCTCAACGGCTCCGGCCTGATCGGCGGCGAGAAGCTCGCCACCCGGCTCGAGGAGGCCATCGGCCAGACCCTGATCGAGGATCTGCCGATCAAGTTCGCGACGGTGGCCACCGAGGTGCGCACCGGTCACGAGATCTGGCTGACCCGTGGCCGCTTGGTGGATGCGATGCGCGCTTCCTACGCGCTGCCCGGCATCTTCTCTCCGGTGCTGGTCGGCGATCGCTGGCTGGTCGACGGCGCGCTGGTCAATCCGGTGCCGGTCTCGGCCGCTCGCGCCCTGGGCGCCGAAATCGTCATCGCTGCAAATCTTTCGAGCGACATCTTCACTCATTCCACGACGATCTATTCGCACGGCTCAATGCCGACGCCGGTTGCGCCCGTGACCGAGGAGACAACGGCCAAGCGGCGCTTCCCGCGGCTGTTCTCGCCCGAGAAAACCATGAAGCGTGAGTTCTTCGGCAGCGGCGGACGTCCCGGCATCTCCTCGGTGATGGTGGATGCCTTCAACATCATGCAGGACCGCATCACGCGCGCCCGCCTCGCGGGCGATCCACCGGACATGCTGATCACCCCGCGAGTCGGCCAGTTCGGCTGGTTCGACTTCCACCGCGCCGAGGATCTGATCGCGCACGGCGTTCGCGCCGCAGAGCGCGCCTTGGACTCGATCCAGGAAGCAATCCACGTGCTGGCCCCGCCGCCCGAAGGCGCAGCGCCGACGGCACAGCAGTAAAGCCCGCTAGGCGGTCTTGATGTAGTCGCGCAGGGCTGCCTGCTCGGCCTCGTATTCCTGGACGCGGCGCTTGACGATGTCGCCGATCGAGATAAGGCCGACCACCTTGCCGTTGTCGATCACGGGCAGATGACGGAACTTGCCCGTCGTCATCATCTCCATGATCTCGGCCACCGTGTCGGTCTCCTTGCAGGTCACGACCCTGCGGGTCATAACCTCCGAGACCGGCGCCTCCAGCACGCCGGCGCCGCGCTCACTGAGCACGCGCACAATGTCGCGCTCCGACAGGATACCCTCGAGCCGGCTCTGGTTCATCACCAGCACCGCGCCGATCTTCTTCTCACCGAGAAGACTGATCGCGGCCGCCAGCTTGGCGTCGGGCTCGACGCTCACGATCTGGTGGCCCTTGGTGTTGAGAATGGAGCGTACCGTCATTGTCGCCTCCCTGAATCGGAGCCGGTCCGCCTGTAGCGATCCGGACTTGTTCGTCGAGTCTTCAACCAACAGTTTCAGCGCCGGCTTCACGCGCGTGCGCTTTGCGAAGCAACGCCGCCCAGGACGTGTCGCTTCGAGACATTCCTCGCGGGAATGATGGATGAATTCGGGCCGCGCCGCAAGCGCCGCTTAGAATACGGTCCGAAATGTCCCGTGATCACGCATCCGCAGCATCGCTTCGCACGCGCGGCACGGGATCGAACAGCGCGAACAGCAGAAGCCCTGCGAAGAAGCCGCCGATATGGGCTTGCCAGGCGACGCTCGTGGTTTCCTCATCCACCCCGATCGCGCCGACGCCGAAGATGATGTTGACGCCGAACCAAACCGCGAGGAAGCCGAGCACCCGCGCATCGCGTAGCGCGCGAGAGAGCGGCAGCGCCGGCACCCTTGCAGCCGTGTCGGCGTCGGATCGGCTGAACGACAGGAAGCTGCCGCGGACGAAGGCGAAGCGGATAGCGGCTGCCATCGCGCCCGACACCGAGGCCGAAGCGCCGATCATCGGCGCAACCGCGTGCTCATGCGTGACGAGATGGGCGAGCGCACCGGCCGCCGCCGTCACCGCCAGGAAGACGAAGAACCTGACGGCGCCAAAGCGCCGCGCCAGCGCGCTGCCGAACGGCAGCAGCCACAGCACGTTGAAGCCGAGATGGGTGAGATTGGCGTGCAGCAGCGAATAGGTCACGAAGGTCCAGACCTTCGCGCCCGCCCCGCCCGGAATCTCCAGATTGAGCAGCGAGGAATCGTAGCGCTTCGGGATGAAGCCGAACACGTCGATGGTCCAGTTCTCGAGCTCCGGCGGCAGCAGCACCCGCAGGTGGATTACCGCCAGCAGCGCGATATAGGCCGTCAGCGCCGAAGGAAGCGTCAGGATCGGCTCGCGCGGAGCCTCCTCGACGACGGCAGGCACGTCCGGTGACGAATCTTGCGGGGAATCCAAGGCAGCTTCGCTTTCAGGCGAGATCGGAGCGACAGAGCTTGCAGATAGTCGCCTTTGCCTCCCCTGCGCAAGTGCACAAAAGGAAAAGGTGCGGGATGTCTCGTTCGCTGGCAGGCTGACTGGGTACCCGCCTTGCGCAGCTGCGCGACGCGCCGCAGCGCGTCCGGGAGCCGAGACCTCGCGCATTTGAGCCGCTTCCGTGTCCTGGACAAGGCGCGGCACGAAGTGCGCTGCGTCCGGGGCACGAGCGCTGATGACGAAAAAGGAAAGGCAGGGCCCTGGGAAGCCCTGCCTGTCCGTGTCGGTCTTCCGGTGGCCGGAGAGATAAGGAGTATCCCCACCCCTCCCCGCGGCCCAGTGACCAAACTGTTTGACGCCTGTGTACAGGCCTTGCCGAGAACCTGGAGAAAGCGGCGAGGCTTGCGACCTCGGTCACCATAACAGGCGCGCGGCCGGCACAAAGCGGATAGTTAATTTAACGTTAACGACGCAAACAACCGCTCAGCGGGCCTGAAAACCCCGCCGCGGCATGGACGCTGCAAATCCCCTCCTGCACAACAACACAAGGGATCGCGGGTGCACTGAAGCGGGACAGGACTGTCCCGCGCGGTTGCGCCCCGGGGTTAGCGTTCAGACATGAAACATCCGTCGAGCCGCGCGTTCTTCGCGTATTGGGACAACAAGCGCGGCACTGCGCGGGCCCCGGACCGGGCCGATATCGACCCGGCCGCTGTCCGCGGTCTGCTCGGAGACATCTTCGTGCTCTCCTGCGAACCGCGTCTCGGTTTTCCGTTTCGCGTCGCCGGCACGCGCGTCTGCGCACTCGCAGGAACGGACCTCAAAGACCAAAGCTTTGCGGCGCTGTTCACTGACGCGAGCCGTGGCGAGATCGAGGAGATCACGACCATCGTCGCCGACGAGACGCTGGGCGCGATCGCCGGCGTCACCGCCGCACGCGAGGACGGCAGCAAGGCGCATCTCGAGCTGCTGCTGTTGCCCTTCAACGCCCGGCCGCACTCCCCGGTGAGCGTGACGGGCGTGCTCGCGCCGTTCGAGGACGAATGCGGCACGCTTTCCGCCCTCGCCGTCACCTCCTGGCGCTATCTGCACCAGCCGGAGAAACTCCTGCCGCGCGCCATCCGCAAGCTGCAGATCGCGCGCGGGCTGATGGTGTATGAGGGGCTACGATAGCCGCCTGCTCTTACGGCATCGCCAGGTGCCAGGCGCCGTTCAGGAAGCCGTCACCGGTGATGTCGCCGGGCTTCTGGTCCTTGGCGAAAGTGTAGAGCGGCTTGCCCTTGTAGGCCCACTGCCTCGAGCCGTCGTCGCGGATGATGACGGTGTAGCCGTCGCCGGCGGCGTCGCTCGCCTCCGCCTTCAGCACCGGCCAGTTCGTGGCACATGGTCCGTTGCAGGCCGACTTGCCCTCGGCATCCTTGTCGAACGTGTAGAGCGTCATGCCCCTGGCGTCGGTCAGCACGGTGCCTTTGTCGGTCTTGCCGGTCTTGGTCGGCGGCGCGGCGAAGGCGGCGGGGACCAGCGCGAGCGACATGGCCAGCGCGAGTACGAGGCGGATCGAGGACGTCATGATATCTCCTGTCGTGCTAATGGGCTTGCATGAGTAGGACGCCGCGCGAGGCGCCGTATTCCTGAGAGGGCAGACGGATATTTTTCTCGCTGCGCACATCGACGCAGCGGAATAAACTGGACCAATCGAGACGGAACGACGAGATGACATGAGCAAGCCGCATTGGCGTCCGGCACACCGATCCGACCTGCCTGCGATCAGCACGATTGCCGCGCGGATCCATCCCGATCTTCCGGAACGCCCCGAAGTGTTCGCGGAGAAGATGCGGCTCTGTCCTGACGGATGCCGCGTGCTCGTCGCCGATGACGGCATCGTCGGTTACGGGCTGGCGCATCCCTGGATGCAGGGCCTGGTTCCGCCGCTCGACACGTTCCTGCAAGAACTGCCCGATCGCGCGGATTGCCTTCATATCCACGACGTTGCCGTGCTGCCCGACTTCCGCGGCGGCGTGACGCGCGCTTATCTCGCCTCGCTTACAGAGCTGGCGGGCGCATCCGGAATAGCAACGCTCGCGCTGGTCTCGGTCTACACCACGCGGCCACTATGGGAGCATCTCGGCTTTGGTGCGGTCACAGGGGATGCGGCGCTGGGCGCGAAGCTGGCCTGCTACGGCGAAGGCGCGACCTACATGCTGCGCGGCCTCGCTGCGACGTAACGTCCCCCGCCTTCCGGCTCACGCGGGCGTGAAACCGCCGCCTCGAACCGGGTCCGATCAGCCTCCGTCGAAGGTGTGTGCGAGCCCTTCCGGTCTCGCCGAACCGAGGCTGGAGAAAGTCATGAAACTCACTTTGTCGAAGATCACCTTGATTGCATGCGTTGCGGCGAGCGCGTTCGCCGCAACCAGCGCCAATGCGACGCAGTATCGGACCTATGGCTGCGACACCGCCTTCTTCGAAGGCTGCGGCGTCCTGATCGAAACGCCGAACGCGGGCAGGAGATCCACCATCAATCGCGACATCTCGCCGATCTACATGAAGCAATCCGACCCGCGTTACAGTTCGTCGATGCGCGATGCCGGCGGCGGCGGTGGCGGAGGTGGCGGCGGTGGCGGTGGCGGTGGCCGCTGAGCCGACTTCACACTGCAGATGATGCCGCCGGTGCAATCCGGCGGCATCATTGCCGTCCGTTGGGGCGTTCAGCCGCGATGTTTCTTCTTCATCTTCTTTCCCGGTGAGCCCTTCGCGGGCCAGGGCGTGACCGATGGCTCCGCGCGCGCCTGCTTGTCGCGGTGCTTCTTCTTTCCGAAGGACGGCGCATCGTCGAATTTCGCGCCGCGCTCGCCGGGCGGTCTGCCGCGCGGCTTGAACTCAGGCGCCTGCTGCGGGCGCTCGTCGCGCCGTTTGCGATGGTCGCCATCACCCCTATCGCGGCGAGGCGCGTCCGAGCGCCCCTCCGGCGGCGCCTGGCGCTGCGGAGCGTCCGCCATCGGCTCGATGCGGATGCTGTCCTCCTTGTCCGGACGCTTGATCTTGGCGGCAAAGGACTCCGCGACGCGCTCGGAGATCTCGAACTCGGTGACAGTGTCCATGATCTTGATGGCGCCGATGTCGCGCTTGTCGATGCCGCCGCGGCGGCAGATCATCGGCAGCAGCCAGCGCGCCTCCGCATTCTTGCGTCGCCCGATCGCGGCGCGGAACCAGACGCTGCCCTCCGCCATGCCGTGCTTCGACGACGCCTTTGCGGACTTCGCGCGAGGTTTCGCAGCACGATCCTCGCCTTCAAACCTGTCGCGGCCGCGCTCCTCGCGCGGCCGAGAAGCTCGCTCGCCGGGATCGATGATGTCCTCGGGCGACGGCAGCCGCGCCCGGTAAAGCCGCGCCAAGGCGGCGGCGATGTCCTCCGCCGAGCGCTCGGCCAACAGCGCCTGCGCCAAGGCCAGATCGTCGGCGGTGGTCTCCTCCGTGAACAGCACGTCCTTCATGCGCGCATGATCGAGCTTGCGGATCTCCTCCGCCTGCGGCGCCGTGCCCCAGGACGCCTCGACGCCTGCGAGATCGAGCAGTAGCTCCGCGCGGCGGCGCCGGGCCGGCGGCACCAGGATGACGCTCGTCCCCTTGCGGCCCGCACGTCCCGTGCGGCCGGAGCGGTGCTGCATCACCTCGGCGTCGTTCGGCAGGTCGGCATGGATGACGAGGTCGAGGCTCGGCAGGTCGATGCCGCGGGCGGCGACGTCGGTCGCGACGCAGACACGGGCGCGTCCATCCCGCAGGGACTGCAGCGCCAGGGTGCGCTCGTTCTGGGTCAGCTCGCCCGACAGCGCGACGACGGCGAAGCCGCGCTCCAGGAGCGCCGCCTGCAAATGCCTGACCGCATCGCGCGTACTGCAGAACACCAGCGCGCTCGGCGCCTCGTAGAAGCGCAGCACGTTGACCACGGCATGCTCGACGTCGGCGGGTGCGATGCGGATTGCGCGATACTCGATGTCGGCGTGACCGCCCTCGTCGCCCGCGACCTCGATCCGGAAGGCGTCGCGCTGATACTGCCTGGCCAGCGCGACGATGCCGCGCGGAAAGGTCGCCGAGAACAGCAGGGTGCGGCGCGTCTCCGGCGTGGTCTCGAGGATGAATTCCATGTCCTCGCGAAATCCGAGATTGAGCATCTCGTCGGCCTCGTCGAGCACGACCGCCTTCAATTCGGAGATGTCGAGACGGCCGCGGCGCAAATGGTCGCACAGCCGCCCGGGCGTGCCGACGACGATGTGCGCGCCGGCGGCGAGCTCTCGCTGCTCGCGCCGCGGGTCCATGCCGCCGACGCAGGAGACGACGCGCCCGCGCGCATGCCCGTAGAGCCAGGCCAGCTCGCGCTGAACCTGAAGCGCGAGCTCGCGGGTCGGCGCGACGATCAGGGCAAGCGGCGCGGCCGCAGGTCCGAACTGCTCGGCGTCGTCGAGAAGATTCTTGGCAATGGCGAGTCCGTAGGCGACGGTCTTGCCGGAGCCGGTCTGGGCCGACACCAAAAGGTCTCGGCCGGTGGCTTCGTGGGCGAGCACCGCGAGCTGGACGGGCGTCAGTGAAGCGTAATTCCGCTCGGCCAAAGCACGGGCGAGCGGCGAGGTCAGGGCCGGAAGAGACACGGGATGGAAAACCTTGGTTAATTCAGGCGCGCGAACGGTAAACAGGCGGGCCTGAGCTCGCGTGCGCGGCAGCTGGCCAGCAACACGGGCGATTTGATTTGGATGCTCTTTACGCCAGGCGCGGGAAAATCACCATGCCTATGTTGCATGGCTTATGGGAAAGCACCGCGCCCAGGGGTTGCAGAGGATCGTTGCCGTCACCCCTTCCCCGGCGTTCATGCCATCCGACCGTCATATCTCCGCGTAGATCTCCAGCAGATTGCCGTCGGGATCGCGGAAGAACAGCGTGCGGTGACCGAAGGGCTGGTCCGTCGGCGGCGACAGCAGCGCCACGCCCTGCCGCAACAACTCGTCGGCGCATTGATCGACCTCGGCGGCCGAGACCTTGAACGCCAGCTGCAGCGCGGCGCTGCCCGGCGGGGTCGGCGCATCGGAAGCCGTTCGGCTCGGCCGTGCCAGCGCCAGCGTATTGCCGCCGAGGCCGTACTCGATCCAGTTCGGCGACAGCTCACGCAGCAGCGGAAAGGCGAGCACGTCCTCGTAGAAGCGGCGCATCGCGTCCATGTCGCGCACGAAGATGACGGTGTAGTCGATCGCGCGAATGGCGCTGAAGGGGGAGCGCCGACGAACCGGCTGTCGTGCCATTAGCGTTACCTGCCTTCCTCCGCCACGCGATGAGCGAGGAAGGTGCCGTTCGGCTGGTGGAAGACGATCTGTCCGAACATCCCGCTCTCGCCACGGAATTCGACGGCAAAGCCCTCCAGCTCGACAATGCGAAACCGACGGCCCTGCTGCGGCTCGAGGCGATAGTGCGGCTGAAAGTCAGACTTCAAAATCAGTCTGTCTTCGCTGTCCAAAGTCACGCGATGGGTGATGGCGCCGCTCCTAAACTGTCCGACGCAGCGTGCGCGGAATGCGGGATCAAGGCACTCGCCGCCGGCTTGGCGTTCGAACACGATGTCCTTTACCATTGGCTCCAGCGGCACCGACAGGTGCACGATCTTGCCTTCGCGATCGGTCTGGAAGGTGATCGGCAGATTGTCCGGATGAAGCTCGTCGATGATCTCAGGCGTCACGAACGTCTCGAAATGCCAGTGCGACAGCGGCGCGCCCATGCCGCGCCAAGACCAGTGCAGCGCGCCGTCGCGCTCGCGGATCGAGATCACGCCATAGGCAGGATGGGCATAATCGGCCACATAGGCCGACAATGGATGTGCTGGCTTGGTATCCGGGTGACGCGCTCTTTGACGCGTCTCTTTGTCGATTGGGATGTGGGCCATGAAGTCCGCACGCATCTTGCGTAACCGCGAGAGCCAATCAACGGGTTCCCGCCCACGCAGCCGGTCGATAACGTACCGTGTCAGAATCGGCGGCACCTCACTCGGGCTGCGATTCGTCAACACGGCGACGCCGATACCGGCATCCGGCATCAAGGTCATCAGCGAGCCCCAACCGTTCCAGCCGCCGCTGTGCGATATCATGCGCTCGCCGCAATAGGTGGTGGAGTGAAGCCCCAATCCGTAATGCACGTGGCCGAACTCCGAAAATTCAGATTTGCCGACTGGCGCGAGAGGCGCGTGCAGCTGCTCGACCAGCAAGGAGGGGAGGAGCCGCTCACCTTCGAACTCGCCCTTCTCGAGATGCAGCCGCATCCAGTTTGCGAGATCTGCGACTGAGGTGTTGAGAGCGCCTGCCGCCGTGGTGCGGACCGGCAGCCGCAATGCTGGCGACCGCGTATCCTCATGAATCTTGTAGGGCCGCGCCGGCTCGGATCCGGTTTCGAGTTCATCGAGCGAGAAACTGACGGTCATGCCGAGCCGGTCAGTCAGGCGCTCGCGCACGAAGGCTTCAAAGCTCTTTCCGCTCAATCGTTCGATCAGCAGGCCAGCGGCGTTGTAGCAGAGATTGTTGTACTGCCAGGTGGTGCGGATGTCACGGCTCAGCTCGAGATGCCGCATCAGCGGCAACATCTCGGCCGGCGAGAGGTCACCCGGCAAATGAATCCAATCGTGCCTTGGCAGTCCCGACTGATGACTGAGCAGATCGCGGACCGTGACGCGATCGGTGGCCACTGCATCAGAGAGCCGAAACTCCGGCAGATAGTCGCGGACCGGCTTGCTCCAGTCGAGTACGCCTTCATGGTGCAGCAGTGCGATCGCAGTCGCCGTGAACGACTTTGTTATCGAGCAGATCACGAAGTGCGTGTGCGCAGTGACCGGTAGATCGGCCTCGATATTGCGCTGACCATAGGCGCGCGTGAGCACCACCTCGCCATCCTGGACGACGGCGAGCGCTGCGCCCGGTACCTTCCAGACCGCCATCGCTTCCGCGGCGAGCCGATCGATGTCGGGAATGAGAGAAGCGATTGGAGTATCAGGGATCTCGGATGAACTGTTCATGATCAATGCGCGGCCTTCAAGGTGCGTAAACTAGAATTATCAACTTGAGATGGAAAGACAGGAGGCGGACTTTCGCAAAGAAGTAAAGCTATGTGGCGAGATCGCCACGGATGGAAGAGATTTTCGCTACTCCACCAGCTCCGGCCACGGCACGATGGTCGACTTCACCGTCTTCATCGCCATCGCGTCCTTCACCGCCTGCGCGACACCTTCTTCCGTGAACGGATAGATCGTCTGCATCTTCAGCCACGGATATTTGTCACGCGTGCGGTAGAGCATGTCGACGCCGAGCGGCAGGTCGTTGCCGGTAAAACCCCAGGAGCCCAGCACGTTGAGGTCCTTGGTGCAGATGCGGTGCCAGGAGGTGTCGATCGAGCCGGCGTCGGTGAACTGGCCCATCTCCACATAGGTGCCGCCGTCGCGCAGCATCTCGATGCCTTCGGGCCCCGCGGTCGGGTGGCCCGAGCAGTCCATCACGAGATCGGCGCCGAAGCCGCCGACGATCTCGCGCACGCGCGCGGTGCGCTCCTGCGGCGACCTCAGCTCCTCGATGTTCACCGTCGCCTCCGCGCCGAACTCGCGCGCGAGCTTCAGGCGCGGCTGCTCCGGCGCGCCGACGCAGATCACGCGCCCTGCCCCCATCTCCTTTGCGGCCGCGACCGCCAGAATTCCGATCGGTCCGGAGCCCTGGATCACCACGGTGTCGCCCCAGGTGAAGCCACCGGCACGGCTGGCGCGGTTGAAGGCGCGGATGCAGGAGGTCAGCGGCTCCGACAGCGCTCCCAAGCGCAGCGACATGTCGTCGGGCAGCTTGTAGATCTTGGTGCCCGGCAGCATCTCGAGATCGACATAGACATATTCGGCCCAGCCGCCCCACATATGCGGCGCCTTGTCGAAGCCGAGATAGCGGCCGTAATAGACCGGCGTCAGGCACTTGTTCGCGGTCTGGGGATAATGGATGCAGTAATAGCAGCGGCCGCACGGCATCAAGGGCGGGATCATCACCTTCGATCCGACCTGAAGCCGCTTGCTCATGAAGTCCTCGGTGAAATCCTCGCCGCATTCGACGATGACGCCGCCGATCTCGTGTCCCAGCGTGAACGGCCATGGCAACGGCTTCGGCCAGTGACCTTTCAGAATATGCAGATCGGTGCCGCAGACCCCGCAGGCGCCGACCTTGATCAGCGCGGCCTTCTTGCCGACCTTCGGCCACGGCACGGTGCGGATGACGGGCTCTGAGCCCGGCCCCGCATGGGTGCAGACACGGATTTGTTGCATGGTGTGTCCTCGCTTGCCCGCTTGTTGTGTTTTGATGATGCGGGCCGCGATCAGCCTATGACAGGTACGCGACATTGAAAATACCAACGCCGGCATTGACACGCCGCGGTTGTGTCCGCAGGTTGTGAATGCCGGAGCACGGCCGCTCCGCACCTTCGCGGCGTCCGCGCCGCTGTCGGCCGGGATCATCAGATGGAGACGCGACAGGGCTCGGAACGAATCCTCGTGGCACCTGACACGGATCCTCTCGATGGGCACGTGCAATGGGCCGCGGGCAAATCGCTGTGGTTGGCGGGCATGACGACGGCCGCCATCGCGCTTGCACCGCTTTGCTTCTCCTGGTCGGCATTCGCACTCTTCCTCGCAGCGAGCGCCGTCACGCTCTGTGCAGGACATTCGGTCGGCATGCACCGCAAGCTGATACATGCAAGCTACGACTGCCCGCTCTGGCTCGAACATCTCTTCGTCTATCTCGGCACGCTCGTCGGCATGGCCGGGCCGTTCGGCATGATCCGCCTGCACGATTTCCGCGACTGGGCACAGCGGCAGGGCGCGTGCCATGAGTATTCCCGCCACGGCGCCGGTTTCTGGCGCGACGCCTGGTGGCAATTGCATTGCCGGCTGGTGCTGCGCCATCCGCCGGCTTTTCGGCTCGAACCGCGACTTGCCGGTGACCGGTTCTACGCTTTCATCGAACGCACCTGGATGTTGCAGCAATTGCCGTGGGCCCTCCTCTTCCTTTCAATCGGAGGACTCGACTGGCTGGTCTGGGGCATTTGCGTGCGCGTCAGCGTCTGTGTGACCGGCCACTGGCTGGTCGGCCATTTCTCCCACACCCGCGGCGATCAGACCTGGGTCGTCGATGGCGTCGCGGCCCAAGGCTACAATGTCCGCCTCGCCGCGCTGATCAGCATGGGCGAGAACTGGCACAACAACCATCACGCCTATCCGGGCTCGGCGAAGCTCGGACTGTTGCCGGGACAGGTCGATCCCGGCTGGTGGCTGATCCGATCACTTGAAGCGATCGGGTTGGTCTGGAATGTCAGGACGCCGCACAATCTGCCGGCGCGGCCTGGCCTGCGGCGGTTGAGGCGCACCGGGCTGAGCGATGGGGCCGCCGATGCTGCGTGATTATCGCGCGGACGATGCCGAAGCGGTCGTGCACGTCGCACTCGTCGCGATCGCAATTCGAGCAGGACTCGTCCGACTGGGCATTGTTCACGACCCATGTAGCCAAGATGCCGGAGCTTGCCAGCACCGGCGATCATCGTCGCTGAAGATCGCGGGCAGGTCATCGGCGCCGTCGCCTGTGACAGTCCGCAAGTGTCGAAGGCTGCCTTCTTCGAACCGGCCTGGCCGGTCATCCGCATGCTGGTGGTCGATCCAACGGAGCGCGACAGGGGCATCGGCCGGCAATTGACCGTGCCTGCGCCGCGCCGAGCGTGACCAGGTGGGCGTCATCGCGCTGCATAGGACGCCGATCATGACGGTCGCGGCCCGCACGATCGAATCGACATGCGGGAGCAGCGGTCCCGGTTATCGCGGCGCTCGTCCGAGCTGCAAGACATCGACACTACGGGACGATCTCCCATCACTGCGGACGCGATGAGGCGCTGACGCGGAACCATTGCCAAACGGCTTTGTTGGATATGGAACTCACTCAAATCATCTCCGCCGAAAGTCCCGAAGACAATCGCCATGCTGGTCCGGCTACGCACTTTGGCAGACAGGTTGGCGGGGTCATTCTGGCCCATTCCGAGCTTGCTCGTTGCGCTCGGACTCTTCAGCGGCTACGGCCTCGTCCAGCTCGACCACGGCGACCTGCTACCGAAGGCCTTGCTCCAGCATTGGGTTTACGACGGCGGTGCCGCCGGTGCACGAAGTCTTCTCAGCGCAATCGCCTCGTCCACGATCACGGTCGCCGGCACCGTGTTTTCCATCACCATCGCCGCGCTGTCGCTCGCGGCGGGCCAGATGGGCCCGCGGCTGCTGCACAACTTCACGCGTGATCGCGGTAATCAGGTTACGCTCGGAGTCTTGCTCGGCACCTTCAGCTATGCGCTGATCGCCCTGAGAAGCATTCGTACGGAAGCAGAGGGCAATTTCGTCCCGCATTTGGGGTTGACCGTCGGCATCGTGCTCGGCATCGCCTGCGTCGGTACGATGGTGTACTTCATCGGTCACATGGCCTCGCGCATCAATGTCGACACGGTGCTGGAGCTCGTCACGGAAGATCTGGACGATGCGATCGAACGGTTGACCGTTGACAAGCGCGAGACCGAGCCACCGTCTGCTGAATTCTGGCTGGGTGCGCGGATGGTGACCGACACGAGGCGCGGTTATCTGGAGCGGATCGACGATGAAGGCCTTGCCTCCTGGGCGGCCGAACATGGCTGCGTCATTCGTCTGCTCGTGGGCATCGGCGATTTCGTTGCCCCGGGAGCGCCGATTGCTCTGACCAAGCCTGCGCCGGACGGCGTCGAGGAAGCGATCCGGGAGCGAAGCGTGATTGCGAAGGAGCGTAACAGCTCTTTGGACTTGCGCTTCGCGGTCCGACAGCTCGTCGAGGTCGCCGTGCGCGCGCTTTCGCCGGGAATCAACGATCCCCATACCGCGATCAGCGTTGTTGACCGGCTTGGCGCCACCCTTTGCAGCCTGAGCCAGCGCCATCTGCCGACCGGCGTGTTCCATCGGGGCGGGCGCCTCGCACTCTACGTGCCGAGCATCCAGTACGATCAGCTTGTGAACACCATGTTCCATATGATCAGGCAGAGCGCAGCAGGAACGCCGGCCGTGCTGATCCAATTGCTGAGGGCCTTGACCCAGGTCGCCAGCTGCGAACGGGACACGGCCCGCATGCACGTTCTCAACCGTCATGCAGAGCTCGTCCTTGCCGACGCCCGGCGCACCGTTGCATCCCCAAGTGATCTCGAAGACATCGAACGCCGCCATCTGGACTTCGCAGGAGTCATCAAGGCCGGACCCGAATACTATCTCGCCGGTCCCCGCTTCGCTGCCAGGGCCCTGAGCGATTGATCGGCGAGGCGGGGGCACCGGCGGACGGCGGGTGTCCAAGCCAGTGCACGCGCATCAAGGAGCGCGTGTTTGCACAAGCAAGCCCCACCATGCGGCGCCGCTGACCGGCCCGCCCGCTTGCCCAGCCCTGAAGCGCATTGTTTCCGTTCGGAAACAACGCCCCCGATCCTAACGCGGCATTAACCCTATGCACCTTAGGGTCGTGCCGGACTCCGCCCGGGCGGGGGTCGGGTGTTGAAAATGGCGTTGGCGAACAAAAAGTTTCTTCCGGCCGCCGAGGAGCGTCGGCGCTTCCAGCGGGTGAAGGTGCATCTGCTCGGCCGCTACATGCTGCCGGACCGCCGCGAATTTCCCTGCCAGGTGATCAACATGTCGCCGGGCGGCCTCGCTTTGCTCGCCCCGGGCATCGGCAATGTCGGCGACCGCGTGGTCGCCTATCTCGACCATATCGGCCGAGTCGAGGGCAAGATCACCCGCATCATCGACAACGGCTTTGCCATGACGATCGGGGCGACGCCGAGGAAGCGCGACAAGCTCGCGGCCCAACTGACCTGGCTTGCCAACCGCGACATCCTCAACCTGCCGGAGGACCGCCGTCACGACCGTATCGTGCCACGCAACCCGATCGCGGTGCTGACGCTCGAGGACGGCACCAAGATGACCTGCCGCATCATCGACCTCTCGCTGTCCGGCGCCGCGATCGCCGCGGAAAACCGCCCGCCGCTGAAATCGAGCGTCTTCCTCGGCCGGGTCCAGGGCCGTGTGGTGCGAAACCTCGAAGACGGCTTCGCATTGGAATTCCTGCACGCGCAGCCGATCGAGACTCTCGAAGAGAGCGTTACCGCGCGGTAAAGTCCAACTGCTCCAAAACCTCCGGATTTTGAGTGTCAAAGGCGGCCTCCGCGATGCGGACGCCGCCTTCGTCATCTCGTCCGGCCCCCCGGCGCGGGTTAACGCGCGGACCTTTAGCGGACGGAAAAGGCTTGCCCGCCAGCCTTTGCTCGTTAATCGATAAAACTTGAATCAACTGCAGTCGTTTCAAATTTTACGAGAATTCGATTCAAGTACAGATCGAATTCGCGTCAGCTTTTACTTGTATTCGACTCGACTTGACTTGGCTGACTTAGCGGCAACTCAAAAGCTCCGTGCGAATTGTGGTCCCAACAAGAAACGGGGGCCGCAATGTTTGACTTCAGGGGACAGGGGAAGAGGCTGGCGATCGCCGCCATGCTCTTCGGGATCAGCGCGGCAGCGCAGGCCGGCGAAAGCCGTCTGCTCTACGCGAGCCTCGGCGACACCGCGCGTGCGCCGATCGGCTGGGTCGAGTTCTGCGCGGACAATGCGGCTCAATGCCAGGGCACGCCGATGCAGCCGCGCGACATCGTGATGTCCCAGGCCGCCTGGCGCGACCTCGTCAAGGTCAATCGCTGGGTCAACGAGACCGTCAAGCCTTTGACCGACCAGGAGCACTGGGGCGTGATCGAGAAGTGGTCGCTGCCGTCCGACGGCTACGGCGACTGTGAAGACTACGTGCTGTTGAAGCGCAAGATGCTGATGGATGCCGGCTGGCCGCGCCAGGCCCTGCTCATCACCGTCGTGCGCGACAAGAAGGGCGAAGGGCACGCGGTGCTGACGGTGAAGACCGACAAGGGCGAGTTCGTTCTCGACAATCAGAACGAGAACGTCCTGGCCTGGACGGAGACCGGCTACCGCTTCGTCAAGCGCCAGTCGCAGAGCGATCCCAATGTCTGGGTCTCGCTGGGCGATACCAAGCCGGCGGTCTCCACCGCCAGTGCAAGAGATTGAAAACGAGACAACAGGACCCGCGACCCGGTCACATCCCCACCCCTCCCCGTCCCAGACCGGTTCGCGCGCGGCCAGCCATCCCCCAATGGCTGGCCGCAACTTTTTGAGGATGCGATCAGCTCTGCTGACCCTGGCTTGACCAGGGAACGCGTGCGGCGGTGAAGTCCCGCCAGCTATCCTGGAGCGCCTGCTGCACGCCGATCGATGACCGCGCCTGCCAGCCGGCGATCGCCGCCGCCGCAATGGTGCTGTCGCGATCTTCAGCGCCGAGCCCGTCGAGCAACGAGGCCGTCACCGCCATGTCGTTGAAGACGCCGAGTTCCTCCTGCAAGCCGGCGAGCCGGCGCGCGAATTTTCGCGCGGACTTGCGATCCTCGTACAGCGGCAGCAGGAATTCGCTGAGATAGCGCAGCCGTTTGGTGGCGAGCCGCACCCGGTGGAGTTCGTCGGCCGTGAGCGACTTGAAGCGGCGGCCGCGCTTGAGCACTTTCGCATGTTGCTCGGCGAGGACCCGTTCCGCGAAATTGACGGCCGGCTCGGCGAGCCGGCCGAGATCCTCGGGCGCGACGCCGTTGCGCCAGCCGCGCGTCTCGATCCAGCCGCCGAGACCGATCAGGAAAAGGGCGCAGCGGCGATCATCGAGCGCATTGCGGGCCTTGCGATAGGCTTCCGCCTGACGCTCGGCCGCGACCCGCGCCAGAGCATCGAAGCCTGTGACCGAAGGACAAGCTTTCGCGATTGCCGGCAAGGTATCGAGCTGGAACACGTCCCAGTCGCGCGCGGCAGACAGGCCTTGCGCCAGCCATCTTGTTTCCGAGCGCAGCGCATCGAGGTTGCCGAGCGCACCGACCGACCGCATCAAATCGAGCGCGGATCGCAGCCGGCGTAGCGAGACGCGCAGCTGATGCACGCCTTCCGGATTGCGGCCGTCCTCGGCCGCCGGCAGTGATTGAAGCAGGTGAAGGAAGCAGGACCGCAGGATCGCGGCGAAGGCTTCGTCCAGCGCAATGGAGGGTTCGAGGCGAAGCTTGCGCGGCCGGGGTGCCGACGGCGGCTGGTCTGCGGCAAGATCGAAACCGCGTGCGGATTTGCTGCGGATGGACGGCCTTACCGTACCTTGCTCCGCAAGGCGCAGCGCGATCTCGTAGATCGCGCTCGCGCCGCCGCTCTTCAGCTCCAGCTCGACCTCACTCACCGGCATCGACTTACCGCCTGCGGTCAGCTCGCCTTGGTCGAAGGCGACCTCGACCGTACCGGACGGCAGGTCGATGATGCGCGTGTGCCGGTGGATATCGGCGGTGAACACCGCTTCGAGCGGCTTCGCTTCGAGCTGGCCGCGCAGCTTCTCCGGAATGAACGGCATCGCCAAAGCGAGATCGGGCGCAAGCGAGGGCACACTCGCTTCCCATTCGCCGCGGCGCAACGGATCGTCCGCAACGTCGCTCTTTACGGTCTGCACGAAGCGCGTGCCGCTCTGGCGAACGCGCAAGCTCAATCCGGCGCGACGAAGCGCCCGCTCGGGCGTGTCGTAGTAGACGGATTTGAAACGTTTGCGCGTGCCCTTGTTGCGTGCGTTCGCTGCGATGACGGGCGCAGCGGCAAGATTCGCCGTGCGATCGGCATCGACGAGAAGCTTGAGCTCGATTTCCCCGGCGGGATGAGCGGTGCTGTCAGGCTCAGTTGGTTGCAGATCAGGCGTCGCCTCTTCCGGAGGCGCCGGGTCACGCGCAGCGCCTTTGATCTCCGGCACCGTTTCTGGCCCTGCGGGTTCAATCTGCCTCAGGAAGCCGGCGACGGGCGCTCCCTTGTTCTGCTTCGGAGGCTGATTCCGATCCGGCGTGCCCGGAGTTTTGAGGCCCGGCCTTGAATCTGATTTGAGCATGAAGAGCAACGTGACAGTTTGATGACAGGTCGCGAACATATACCGGATGAGCCGCGCGAGGAATAGTCACGTTGCGTCGCAACGCGCCATCGTCCACATGCGACGTCTCAAACGCGAGCTGACCAAGACTGTCACAATTGGGCGCGGCGTTACGACTCAGTGGGGGCCGCGTGCATCAAGTGGCCGAATTGAGGCGAAACCTCATCTGCACGCGGCACCGTGATCTTGGGAGCCTCATTCACGTTCGTCACGCTTGCGCTCGGCACGATCCACGTGCTCAACAAGCGGCAGGCGGCCCAGGGCTCGGACGCCGGCCAAGGACTCGTCTGACAAAGCGCTCGTCTGAGGGACTCGTCTGATCCGATGCGGCTTCACGTCGTCAATCCCAACACCACGGCGTCCATGACGGCGAAGATCGCCGCTGCGGCTCGCAGCATCGCCCTGCCCGGCACCGTGATCGACGCGCGCCAGCCGGCCATGGGCCCGGCCTCGATCGAGGGCTTCTACGACGAGGCCTTCGCGGTTCCCGGCATGCTCGGCTGCATCCGCGAGGCCGACCGCGAGGGCGCAGACGCGCAAATCATCGCCTGCTTCGATGACACCGGCTTGGATGCCGGGCGCGCCGCCGCCAAGGCCCCGGTGATCGGCATCGGCGAAGCCGGCTTCCACATCGCGAGCCTCATCGCCGCGCGCTTTGCCGTGGTGACGACGCTTGGCGTGTCCATCGTTCCGATCGAGCACAATCTGAAGAAATATGGCCTCGCCGGGCGCTGCGCCCGGGTTCGCGCCGCCGAGGTCCCGGTGCTTGCACTGGAAGAGCGCAACGCTGATGCCATCGGACGAATCTCCGCGGAAATCATTGCGGCGATCCGCGAGGACCGTGCGGAAGCCATCGTGCTCGGCTGCGCCGGCATGGCCGATCTCGCCGGCGAGCTTGCCGCCGCGCACGGCCTGCCCGTAATCGACGGCGTCGCTGCCGCAGTGACGCTGGCCGAATCACTGGTGCGGTTAAGGCTCAAGACGTCCCGCCTCGGGCCCTATGCGCCACCGCGCGCAAAAAGCTATTCCGGGCCGTTTTCGCAGTTTCAGCCTTGATCGCGGCCGCAACGGGGCGCGCTGAGCCCGCAAGGCTCGCTGATCACTGGTTTTTTGCGCTCAGCCTCTTTTTGGTCCCATTCCTTGCTGAAATGTAAGGCTTTCGGGACGCCCCGGTCGCCCTCTGGGGTCTCCGGTCTTCGGCACTCACCGAGTTTCAGATTGGGTTTTGTCAGCGATGATCGATCTCGCCCAGGACACGCCTTCACACCCTCTCCTTCGCCTGGGCGCCCAGCCGATCGCGCTGACCGCTGCGGCGTTGTTGCTCCTGATCGCGGGCGTCACCTCGATCGCGATCTGGCGGGCCTATACCGGCGCGACGCCGGAAGCGGACCGCGTGGTGGCATCGCGGCAGCTCCAGGCCCGCACTGCCCAAGCGTCCGAACAGCTGGTGGAGAAGACCAAGGGGCTGGAGGCGACCCAGCAGGAATCGATCGACCAGCTCCAGGTTGTGCAGGATCAACTCCTGACCATGAAGCGGCTGATGGCGGCACAGCAGGCCGACACCAAACGCCTGTCCGAGCAAGTCGCCGCCTTGAACGAATCCATCGATGGTCTGCGACAGTCCTTTGCCAGTGCGCGAACCAATGAGGTCGAAGCACCGTCGGTTACCCGCAGGAAACCGACGCGGCATCGCGCTCACGCCAGCGCACGCAAGCGCTCGCGCAGCTGAGCCGAGACGGCGACGGGAACTTATTTTTGACACTTGTGAACTGGATCACATTCGCCAGTATGATTCCGGGCGATGCTCCCCGTTACCGGATGGCGTGAGCCGATTTCAATATCCGGGGCTGGCAAGGTCGTTGACGGTATACTGCGTCAACGGCCTTGTTTTTTGACGGTACTCCATCTCACTCGCAGACGTCGACCTCTCGGTAGCGCCATCCCGACGGCGTCATGACGCGCTTCCGCGCGACATAGCAACCGCCATAGCCATCGTCGTAGCCGTAGCTCGTACCGTAATAGTAGGGGGCACCGTAGGGGTAGCCGTAGTATCCGCCGTAATAGCCGGCCCCTGCGAGACCTGCTCCGATCGCGACCCCTGGCCAGAAGCCGCCACCATGCCAATGACGATGTCCCCAGCCGCCCCCGCGATAGAACCCGCCGCCATGGAAGCCACCGCCATGGAAGCCGCCGCCGTGAAAGCCTCCACCATGTCCAAAACCGCCGCGCGCCTCGGCCGTTTGTGGCGCCGACACTCCGACCACCGCCACGGCCAGCGCCGTCATGATCATCTTGCGTAACATCACTCGATCCTCCGCGTGGACCATGCTCCACGCTTCAAAGCGGGACCAAGCTAGCCTCAGTCGGGCCTTCGTGACAGCCACACTGTCTCACTTCCGCGCGAGCTTGCGAGACAAGTAGTGCCGGAACAAATCTCCTCGTCTCGGCTTGCAACGAGGGAGGCAATTCACCATGACCGATCGCGATCCATTTGCAGAGGGCGAGCGCGCCGCGCGCCAAAACATTCCCGCCGAAGCAAATCCCTATTCAGACGGCAGCGACGAGCACGCGCTGTGGTCGGCGGGCCATGAGAAGGTCGCAGGCGCCATGGAAGCCCGCGAGTCCGAAGGCACCTAGCCGATCCGCTTCAGGCCCTTCGAAAAGCGCGGACCGTTGGCCACGTAGAACCTGGCCGCGCTGCCCATCTTCTGCACCTGCGCATCGTCGAGGGTGCGGATCACGCGTGCGGGCGAGCCGATGATCAGCGAACGCTCGGGAAACTCCTTGCCCTCGGTGATGACGGAGCCGGCGCCGACGATGCTGTCGCGGCCGATCCTGGCGCCGTTCATGACGATCGAGCCCATGCCGATCAGCGCGCCGTCCTCGATGGTGCAGCCGTGCAAGATGACGTTGTGGCCGACGGTGCAGTCCTTGCCGACGTGAAGCGGAAAGCCGAGATCGGTGTGGCAGGTCGAACCGTCCTGCACGTTGGCGCCCTCGCCGATCTCGATCCATTCATTGTCGCCGCGCAGCACCGCCCCGAACCAGACGCTTGCGCCGGGCTTCAGGCGCACGCGGCCGATCACGGTTGCGGTCTCCGCGATGAAGTAATTGCCGTCGGCGGGAAGGTCGGGCGCCTGCCCGTCGAGCTCGTAGATCGCCATGGAGGTCTCCTGTCGCGTCGACCCCAGCCATAGCGAAACGGCGGCCCGGAGGCAAAGGGCCGGCCGCCTGGACAAGCGCGGGTCGTCAGACCGGAATGCCGGCCGCGCGGAGCGTCATCAGGAAGAAGGTGCCGCTCATCATGCTCCAGAAGCTGGCGATGACGGTGGCCATCATCACGAACTCGATCCGGCGCCTCTCCACCCGGATGCCGCGCAGCGTGTTGCGCATGATGATGAAGGGCGCAGCGAACACCAGGAACGGAACCGCCGCGAAGGTCTTGGGCGCCACGCCCTCCTGCAACAGGCCGAAACCGGCGGGGCGCCGCGCCAGCGCCTGGTATCCGTTCACGAGCGCGCCGGCGAGCGCGAAACCGATGCCGATCGCAAAGAACGTGTTGAGAGCTTCAGGTGTCATCGGAACAGTCCGCCCTTACGCAACGCCACCCCGTTCCTGTGACAAAGAGTGCGGGTTAACGCTACATTATCCTTAAGGGACGGTTAACACCGCTTGCCGCGTGGCGCAGGGCCCTCCCCGGTCTCCGCAGCCGGGGAACGCTGCGCGAATTCGCCGTCGCGTGGCATATTCGCCGCTGATTCGTCGGCCAGCGGCCGACACCGGGTGTTCAATGCTTTAGTCATGACGGTGTTTTCGGCAGCTCCCCTCAGGTCCCCGCGCACGCGCACCCGGACGCATATCGTTCCGATCGTGCTCGGCGGGGCAGCGACGCTGGCTGCGGTCGGGCTCGTCGCCTATCTCTTGTGGCCGACCTGGGGCAGCCGGGGTGCGAACGCTCCGGACAAGCTGCCGGTGAGCGTCGGCGGCACGCTGTTCAACCTGCCGGTGACCGCGATCCGCATGAAGATCCAGCGGCACTCGGGACCGCAGGAGCGCATCGACCTGGACTTCCTCTATCCCTCGCTGGAGCCGCCCGGCGGCCCAAAGCATGTCACCGTCGATACGGCGGAGGCAGCCTTGCAATCGATCGACCGCATCTTCGTGTCGATCGCGGCGCATCACGATGCGCTCTCGCCCGAGCAGCGGACCGCGACGATCTATCCGCGCTATCTCGACCCGGCCGCGGCGATCCCTACGGACGGCCTGACGATGCGAATGTTCCGCACCGACACGCCCTACGGAAGCGAAGACTTCTATTCCGCGGCAAGCCCGGCGCTGACCGCGCGCTGCACCCGCGATGCAGCGACACCCGGCATGTGTCTTTCGGAGCGCCGCGTCGGCGGCGCCGACCTCACCTTCCGCTTTCCGAGGGCTTGGCTGTCGCAATGGCGCGACGTGGCAGAGGCGATGGACAGGCTGACGGCGCAGTTGCGCGGGCCGCGGGTTTGAGCGCGGTCGGTCGGATCGGAGGACGAGTGGGGCCTCCAAAACAAAAAAGTCGAAAACAACCCCATGCACAGTAGCCAAGTGTTTGGCATGGTTCGCCTTTTCAGAATCGCATCCGATGCCGCCAAAAATCGCCTGCCGAAGCGGGATCCGCCTCCTTCGTATTTTTCGAATTCCCCTTGAAGCGTCGGGCAATACAGGGGTAGAATGGCACGATGGAAAATCGTGGGATGATTGTTGTCCGCCATTGCGAGCAGACCGAAACAATCCAGAATCACTCCGCGGAAAGATCCCTGGATTGCTTCGCTCCGCTCGTAGTGACGGTGTGAAGAGAGCGCGTGTCATTCTCGACGCGTACGGCGGACGCAACGCAGCGTCTTCGACGGTGCGCTGCCGAGCCGGGGCTTATGCTGCAAAGGCGCGGCAGGGCGCCCGCCCTACTCCTGATCGACCAGGTCGTCCTCGAGGATCGCCATCTGGAACTGGAACGAGCGATCGTCGTCCTCGTCGTCGACGAACAGCACGCCGATGAACTCCTCGCCGATATAGACTTCGGCGGAATCGTCCTTCTTCGGCCGCGGCACGACGCGGATCTTGGGATTGCCGAATACGCGCTTCAGATACGCATCCAACTTTCTGACTTCTTTGACGTCCACGGCAAGTCTCCGATCGAAAATGGTCGGCGGGTTTTAGGACGAGACGCGACGAACCGCCAGCATGAATTGCCCAAGAATTTGGGGACGAAAAGAGCCGGAAAATCCGGCCCTTGCAACACCAAGGGCCCTGTTAGAGCCCCATGGCGTTGATCATCTGATCCATGGTGCGCGACGGCTCGGCACAGCCGGCCTCGCCGACGATCTTGGCGGGCACGCCGGCGACGGTGACGTTGTGCGGCACCGGCTTGACCACGACCGAGCCAGCGGCGATGCGCGCGCAATGGCCGATCTCGATGTTGCCGAGAATTTTCGCACCGGCGCCGATCAACACGCCGTGACGGATCTTCGGATGACGGTCCTCGTTCTCCTTGCCGGTGCCCCCTAAAGTGACACCGTGCAGGATCGAGACGTCGTCCTCGATGATCGCCGTCTCGCCGCAGACGAATCCGGTGGCGTGATCGAGGAAGATGCCGCGGCCGATGCGCGCGGCGGGATTGATGTCGGTCTGGAACACCGCGGACGATCGGCTCTGAAGGTAGTAGGAGAAATCCTTGCGGCCCTTCAGATAGAGCCAGTGCGCGAGACGATGGGTCTGGATGGCGTGAAAGCCCTTGAAGTAGAGCAAGGGATCGATGAAGCGCGAGGTCGCGGGATCGCGGTCGTAGACGGCGACGAGATCGGCGCGGAAGGCGTTGCCGAGATCGGGATCGTCGCGCAGCGCCTCGTTATAGGCCTGACGCACGAGGTCGCCCGACAGTGCGGAATGATCGAGCCGCTCGGCGACGCGGTGGACTACCGAGTCCTCCAGGCGGCCGTGACACAGCACCACCGAATAGATGAAGGTCGCAAGCTCGGGCTCGCGGCGGACGATGTCCTCCGCCTCGCTCCGGATCCGGTCCCAGATCGGATCGAGCGATGCGAGCTTTCCTCCCGGATTGACCTGATGCACTGCCATGGATTTTCTCTTTGGGATTGCTCTCGAGGGGGGTCTATTGCCGGCTTTATAGCACAGTCCAGACGACAAAGTCCTGACGGGCCTGGCCCAGGATTGAACAGCACCTTGCCCCGCGGAGCCATGCCAAGGTCCTGAAACACAACAGTTTCCTCAACGCTACCAAGCGGCCGGGTCGGCTCAAGGTGGTCAGGCTTTCGCCAAATTCAAGCCGAACGGGGGCAAACTCTTGGTGAATTCTCTGCGAACCGGTATTGCGGGGCTGGACGAACGGGGACGGAGCGGATTTGAGCATCACCACCGATCAGTCGCGCACGCGCGCCGCGGATACGTTCGGGCTGCGGCTGGCGGCGCTGGCCTTGCCGCTCTTGATGATCGCGCCGGCCTTCTGGAACGGCTTTCCGCTGTTGCAGTGGGATACCGGCGGCTATCTCGCACGCTGGTACGAGGGCTATCTCGTCCCCAGCCGCTCCACGGTGTTCGGCCTCTATTTGCACTACGGCGAGATTTTCGGCTTCTGGATCAATCTGGCCGCGCAGTCGCTGGCTACGCTATGGCTGCTGCAGCTCACGCTGCGCGTGGTCTCGATGATGCAGACTCTCCGCTTCGTCGCGATCAGCCTCGGCCTGATCGTGTCGACCGCGCTGCCCTGGCTCGCGAGCATGCTGCTGACAGACATCTTTGCCGGCCTGTCAGTGCTGTCGTTGTTCCTCCTGGTGGTCGGCGCAAGCCGCATCTCGGTGCTGGAGAAGATCGCGCTGTTCGTCTTCACCGCCTTTGCCGCGGCCACCCACAGTGCCACGCTCGGCGTGCTGCTCGGTCTTTGCGTCGCGGGCTGGCTGGCTCGGCCGTTCCTCAGGCAGCGCCTGCCGCTGGCCGGATTGGTGCAGGCGAGCCTTACCATCGTCGCAGGCGGCCTGATGCTGGTCTCGGCCAACTATGCAATGTCCGGCAAGCTGGCCTGGACGCCCGGTGGCTACGGCGTCGCCTTCGGCCGCATGATGCAGGACGGCATCGTCGCACGTTATCTCAACGACCGCTGTCCGCGCGAACGCTACAAGCTCTGCCCCTACCGCGACGAGCTGCCGGCGAGCGCCGACGAATTCCTGTGGGGCAAGAGCATGTTCAACACGCTCGGCCGCTTCGAAGGCATGAATGACGAGATGGGCACCATCGTCGTGCAATCGCTGAAGGATTATCCGGCCTGGCAGGCCGGCGCGGCGCTCCGCGCGATGGGACAGCAATTGCTGCACGTGGCAACCGGCGAAGGTACCGATGGCTGGATTCCGCACACCCGCGGCATCATCGAGCGTTTCATCCCCGCGCAGGCCGCGCCGATGCGCGCGGCGCGGCAGCAGAACTGGGGTCTCGATTTCGGTTACGTCAACTGGCTGCATGTGCCGGTCGCGCTGGCCTCGATGCTGGGGCTCGTCGTGCTGCTCGGCCATGCGCTGGTGAAGCGCCGGGTGGACGATCTGACGCTGCTCGCGTCGACGGTGACGCTGGCGCTGCTCGGCAACGCCTTCATCTGCGGGGTGATTTCGGGCCCGCACGATCGCTACGGCGCGCGGATGGTGTGGGTTGCGACGTTCGTGGTGCTGATGGCGGTGGCGCGGAGGTTTGGGGAGGATGGCAAGGCGTGAGCGCGGCCAGGTACGACGAGCAGTTGGGAGGTTGATGCTGTTCGACCGGCGGTTCGAATTGCGGCGGCCCGCAGATGCGCAATTCAAGCAGAGAGCGAGCGCGGCGTGATCGTTAAAGTCGGCTTGCGAGCTCTGCGGATGCGCCGCCGAAGAACTTCAGCAGTGCCGGCCCAACTTGGTGCGACCGATCCTCGAGCATGAGGTGGTCGCCGTTCGTGGTTGACGCCGTGACATCGTCGGCCCAAAGGCGCCAGATCTCGGCGGGCGAGGGAGGCTCGCTTGCGGCCTCGGGCGTGATGACCAGAACGGGGCAGTCGAGTTTGCGGCCGACCTTTTGGTCCGCCCTGTCATGAATCAGGTCTTCCTCGACCGCTGACCGGTAATCCTCGCAAATTGCGTGCCGAACCTCGGGATTGCGAAAGGCACGTCGATAAGCCTCCCTCGCACGGGGCTCGATGACGTCATGGCCGTCGGCCTTCATGGCTGCGAACGCTGCATCGATGACCGCGTCGGGAGCCGCACTCAGCAGGCGTTCGGGCAGGTCGGCAGGTTGCGACAACAAGAACCAGTGATAGCTCTTGTGCGCGTACCGATAGTCCACCCGCTCCATCGCGTGCAGGGTGGGAATGACCGCAAGCGTTGCGAACCGCGTCACAACACCCGGATGGTCAAGCACGAGCCGATATCCGATGCGAGCACCCCGGTCATGCCCGGCCAAGGCAAATTGCTCGAACCCGAGTTTTCGCATCAAGGAGACCAGCGCCGAGGCGGAGCGGCGTTTGGTCCAACGAGGTGACGTCGTCTGGGTCTTGCTCGCGCCGTAACCGGGCAGATCCGGGATCACCAGCGTGAAGCGCTCGGCCAGCATCGGTGCGACTTTTCGCCAGGCGATGTGCGCCTGTGGATAGCCGTGCAACAACAGCAAAGACGGCCCGCTTCCGCCGATCGCACCGGCGAATCGAACGCCGCCTGCTGCGACGTCCATTCGTCGAAGCCCTGGAAAAAACTCGGCACTCTCGCCGGATGTACCGTCGGCGGCTGAGTTTGCGGGCTGCGAGTTCATCGCATCCTCCAGCGGGAGCCGCCAGACAAAAGCGCGGAGCCGGGCTCACGAGGCATTGCTGGACCTCACGAAGGCGGCCAGTTCGCGATTGTAGCGCTCGGGTTGTTCGTAGAACGGGGTGTGACCGCTTTCCTGGAAGATCGACAGTTGAGCGTCGGCCTTCACGGCCTTGACAATTTCAGACATGGCCAAGCGAACCAGCCGGTCGTGGGCACCGTGGGTCAGCAGGATCGGGCCGCGGTAGGCACCGAAGACCGGCACGAGATCCGTGAGTTGTGTTTTGACGAAGCCCTCATTGACGGCTCGGGGGGTCATGCCGTTCACGACCAGCATCTGCTCAAGTTCGTCGCCGACGGGCGGCATGTTGAAGCAGGCCTGCAGAAACTCTGCGGTCGCTGCAGTACGCTTGGAAAGATCGGGGGAGGTCGTTGTTTCCGTGAAAGTCCCCGCAAGTGGGGTCAGGAGATCCGGCGATAATCTTACGACGGCGTCCACCAGATTGATGCCGGCGACCTTGTTGGAACCGTATTTGCTCAGGTAACCGCCAGCTACGTAGCCGCCCAGCGACCAGCCGACGAGCACCGGACGGCGCAGTTTGGTCGCTTCGATTACAGAGGCAATGTCATCGGCCCATCTGCCGGCATCCCGGTACGCATCGGGGGAGTCCGGCTTGTCCGAGTCGCCGTGGCCCCGCAGGTCGAAACTCACCATCCGAAAACCTTTCAGCGTTGTGTCCTGCATCTGTCGGACCCAGCTCAGGCGGCTTTGGCGTAGCCCGTGAATAAGGAGAATCTCCGGTGCTTGAACGTCGCCCCGCGCCTCGCCGCGAAGCACCACGCCGTCGGAAGATTTCACCTCGAACGGCTGGGCTTGGATCGCAGTCGACGCGGCGGATGGGGCGGGACCGACAACGCCGGCCAAGGCGGTTCCGGCAAGGCCTGCGATCAGCTGCCGACGGTCGAGGTCATGCAAGTCACTCATATCGTCACCTATTTGTTTAGTGATCGATAAACAATAGTCCTTTGCTTCGGCGCGTCAACCCTCTATCTTGCTTCGATGCCAAAGCTCAGACGAAGACCCATTTCCCAAGCTCCGGCCCGCGGCCGTCCGGCAACGTTCGATCGCGATGAGGCGCTGGCGGTCGCTCTCGAGCTGTTCTGGCGCCACGGGTACGATGGCGTAAGTGTCGCCGACCTGACCAACGCGATGGGAATTGCTGCTGCAAGCCTTTATCACGCGTTCGGAAGCAAGGCCGATCTCTATCGCCAAGTGGTGCGGGCCTACAGCACTTCCGGAGTTCAAGTTGAGGACATCAGGGCTGCGGGCTCGAGCCTTGCTGCGGCCAGACTGCTTTTTGCGAAAGGGATCGCCGCGGTCTCTGCGCGTGGAAAGCCGGCCGGTTGCATGATTTCGAGTGGTCTGCTGATGACCAGCGACGCGAATGCAGGGCTGGCCGCAGAGCTTCGTGCTATGAGGAGCGCAACACGAGAAGCCTTGGCTCGGCGCATCGAGAAAGACATCGAGCTTGGGACGATCGCGCGCGATACAGATGCAAACGCAGTTGCGCGATTCGCGATGTCGGTGCTGCAGGGGATATCGGTGCAGGCGCTCGATGGCGCCAGCGCCGGCGAGCTTAGGAAGGTGGCGGATATTGCGCTCGATTCCTGGCCGCGATGAAGCGCGGCACATGGATGGCCGCTGTGTCGCGGGGGGGCCCGTTGCCATCATCACGATGGGGGTCATCACTCCCGCGTTTACAGGAGCATGTTCAACACGCTCGGTAATTTTCACGCCTCCTTGGCGAGCGCGAACAGCCGGAAATCTTCGAGTGCCGCGTGGCGATGCGGGGCGGCTTCGCGACGGTACTCCTCGGTTTCGACGATCGCGCGGAAGGTGGCGAAATCGCCGTATTCGTTGATTGCGGCTTCGTCCCAGCGTTCGCCGGGCGCGCCGACGATGGGCGCCAGGACCGGGACGGAAAACACCCGCACCAGCGGCTTGCCGGCCGCCAGACGCCGGAATGCAGGCCTGTAGCGTTCGTTGAAGGCTTCGCGGCCCGAGCAGGGCGCGGCGTCGAATCCGTCCTCGTAACGCGCCTGCGCGCGGTAGCGCAGCAGATTGAGCATGTAGATCGGCTGGCCGGACGGGATCGTCCGCTCGGCGGCGTCGAGGGCTTGCAGAGTGATTTCAATGGGGTTCATCGGACTTCCCGTGTTTGAGCGCTGCAGAATGTGCGCCGACGCTTCCTAGCTAGCCGTTCGGACTTCGCCCTTGTAGTGACCACGGAGCCATAACTATGTGGACACCATGTCCACAACCTTGCCTCCAGATCTCTCGCGCCTTCTCGCCTTCGTCCGCGTCGTCGAGGCGGGCTCCTTCGCCGAAGCTGCGCGGCGGGCGGGGATGACCACCTCGGCCATGTCCAAGGCGGTCGCCCGCCTCGAACAGGCGCACGGGTTGCGTCTCCTGCATCGCTCCACCCATTCCTTGGCGCTGACGGCAGAGGGCGACAGGCTGATGGCGGCGGGACGCGCGTTGGTCGAAAGTCTCGCCCGCGTCCAGTCGGCTCTCGGCGAAGTCGCGCGGGAGGACGGCGGACGGGTGCGCGTGACCGCCCCCGCCTCGTTCGCGCGCGCCTGCATCCTGCCGCGGCTGCCCGCGTTCCTGCGGGAACGGCCGGAGATCGAAATCGAGGTTAAATTCCGCAACGAGATTCTCGATCTCGCGGCGGAAGGCGTCGACGTCGCGATCCGCTCGGGGCCGCTCGACCGCGCGCCCGGCCATCAGGCGCGGCGGCTTTGCACGTTTTCCTGGATCGCCTGCGCCTCGCCCGCCTATCTGAAGGCGCGCGGCGCGCCGGCCACGCCCTTTGAGCT
Organism: Bradyrhizobium sp.; assembly: GCA_035575945.1. Taxonomy (GTDB): domain Bacteria; phylum Pseudomonadota; class Alphaproteobacteria; order Rhizobiales; family Xanthobacteraceae; genus Bradyrhizobium. Next base: position 70,646 of record DATLXF010000053.1, read on the forward strand.
TTCCGCGCACGACCATGTCGGCTTCCGCAATCCCGCGAGCGGTCAGATCCTGACCTGGCGCTTCGCCGACCCGCGCGGCAAAGCACCCATTCGCGTCGCGCCCAAGCCCACGCACATTTGCGACGACGCGCATGCGTCGCTGGCTTTGGTCGCGAACGGGTTCGGGATCGGCTGGGGACCGTCATGGCTCGTCAGCGAAGACATCCGCGCCGGTCGGCTGGTCGAGGTTCTGGCGCCCTGGCGCGCGCCCGGCGAACCCCTGTGGATGCTGCGGAGCTCGGGCCGCCGCCCGCCCCTGCGCACCCAGCGCGTCATGTCGTTTCTCGGCACGCTTCCCGCAGGGTTCAGCGACAAGACGGCGTGAAGCTCGAACGGTGGTGCTGTAAGTGTCAGCCGAAGCGGCCCGTGATGAACCGTTGCGTACGAGGATCCCGGGGCGATACGAATATGTCGCGGACGGCGCCGAATTCGGCCATCTCGCCGAGATACATGAAGCCCGCGTAGTCCGACACCCGCGCGGCCTGCTGCAGATTGTGGGTGACGATCACCACGGTGTGGTCCCGTTTCAGTTCATCTATGGTGTGTTCGATCTTCGCCGATGAGATCGGGTCAATGGCCGAACACGGCTCGTCCAAGAGGATGATTTCCGGCTGAATTGCGATGGTGCGCGCAATGCTGAGGCGCTGCTGCTGGCCTCCCGACAAGGACAATCCGCTCTTGAGAAGATTGTCCTTGACCTCGTCCCAGAGCGCGGCGCGCCGCAATGCGGCCTCGACCTCCGCGTCCATGTCCGCCTTGGTGAGATTCCGATTGAGGGCAATGCCAAAGGCAACGTTGTCATAGACCGACATCGGAAAAGGCGTCGGCCGCTGAAAAACCATGCCGATCCGTGTTCTCAGGATGACGACATCCAGATTGTTCGAAAGAATGTCTTCTCCCTCGAGCAGCACCTCGCCTTCGGTCCGCTGGCCGGGGTACAGGCTGTAGATGCGATTGAACACGCGCAGCAGGGTGGACTTTCCGCATCCAGAGGGACCAATGAATGCCGTGACGCGATTGGCATAGATTGGCACCGACACGTCTTTGAGCGCTTGATTGCCGTCCTGATAGTAGAAGTTGAGATGCCGAACGGTGATCTTTTCCCCGGGCCGCTCGTGATCGGGAGTCGAGCGGATCACCTTGGACAGTTGATCAATTGCCGCGGTGGACCTTGCTGTTCCCTCCGCCCGAATTCTCTCGATCGTCGCACCGTCCAAGTTCCGCACGACCAGCTCCAGCTTCATCGATGAATGCCGTCTGAATAGACCGCTGGCGCCCCGGCGCTTTGATCAGGCGCAATAGTCCAGTCAGAAAGGGAGCTATATGTCGAGCCAAGCATCCGGGTCGCGGTTCGCCTGATGCCCGAAAACAGTCCTGAAACAGGAGGACGCAATGTCAGTTGAGCACGGCGGAGAGAAGCGCGAAGGCAATTCCAAGGCGCAGGCCAAAGATGCCACGATGCCAGAGGGAGAGCACGACACCGGAGCGGGTAAGCCGACGCTGACGGGCATGCTTGGAATGCACATCGATCAACCGGAAGATGATGCGGCAAGCGGCTCACCCGGCGCCGATATCGATCGCAACCTGCTCGACGAGAAATAGCCCCGACCATCGAGTTGCGGGAGCGGGCTCTCGCGTCGCAGCCGATGGAGAAATAGCGCTCGCCGTGGGACTCCTGGCGGCTCAAAACACTATCGGTCGCCAGATCGGTCAAACTGCTGGGCCGGCCTGGGGATGCCGGATCAGAATACCTGGAATTCGAGAGCATGACGCGCAACTAAACGTATGTTAAACAATTAAGACAGACGAGAGTGTGAGCGAGTGCGCTGACATGAAGAAAAGCGACGTCACCTGTTCCGATTGCGGCGCCGGATTTCGGCGGCTTGAACTGTCATCACAACCGGGCGAAAAAGGCGAATATCGCTGCCCGATCTGCGCTCAGTCCCTGGAAGTGTTCGATGGCGCCCGGCTGGTTGCCTACCGTTTGACGATCGAGCCGTGCACGCGGGCGATGCGCGACTAAGTGACAGCGGGCTAGACGGTCTCAAATCGATCATCGCTGTCGTCGGTCAGATGGCTCGCGTCAAACGCCCGCCCAGCGTCCCGACAGCTCGGGGTTCAACCGCATCGCCCGCTCCGAAAGGAATCCGCCCAGCGCGTGGTGTGGCTGCTTCTGCACGCTTCCGTTCAGCGACAAGGCGGTGAGCGTCGGCCGTCAGCAAGATTTTGGCGCCAGGGGACGACGTTCCAGGTATCGGGGGTTTAGCAGGCGGACACCTCGGCCCATCTTGCGAAGGAGCGCCGCGTCGGCTCATCCTGCAGGCAGAGCGGACCAGATTTGCTCAACCCGATCCCTTCACATTCTGACGAGCAGCCGACTCCGGCGTTGAGCCGATTTGCTCCGGGTGCTACCTTTCAGAGGCATCATTCCGCTTAGGACTGATAGGTCGGGCGAGTTTTCAGGCTTACGGACTGCCGCCCCGCTGTTTTGACCATGAAATACTGACCGTAAGTCCCGCTTCCGGACGCATTTCGAAGGCGGGCAATGAGATTTTTATTGGACGTCATTTCCCCACCGTTCTTCCGGTCGACCGGGAGGCGGCTTTTTCAGTCCAACGCTTTTGGAAAAGTCATTTGCCATGTGTATTTTGACAAGCCGAGCCCGGTGCGCGGCAGGTAGTAACCAATCAAACCGAGTTTGCCGCTACGTTTTGGCCTCCATGCTCTCGGCGGCCTGCGTCATTTCCTTTGCCAGCACAGCATCCGCGCAATGCGCAGCCCGCGACGTGTTGCAAAACAAGCTGAAGCTCAAGACACGCTCGGCCCCGGCGTTTCAACCGCCCATAAAATCCGCGCGCGACCTTGCGACATGGAAGACGATTACAATAGGTACTTTCGCCGACACTCTGGCGTTGCGCAAAGAGCTCGCTAGCAAGGGCTGCATGGTCGGTGGTCTGGCCGCTGAAATCCTTGCCAGGCCGACGTTCACCGTTAGCCCTCTGAAGACATATGTGGAGCTTCTCGATCTTTCGCCGGCGCAGCTTGGTTTCACGTCCGATACCGTGACGCTGGCTAACGTATACGCGCGTGCCCAGCGGTTGGGCCTTGAGCTGGCTGCGGCCGAAGTCGGCCCGCAATTGCGTCTCCAGTATTTCGACCAGCCTATCGGCGAATTTCTCATTATTGGAATGGACCCGATCAAGACATGGAGCGGCGAGCCGGTTATTCTGAATGTGGCAAATGGCGGCGCCGGATTGATGCTCATCGGCCAGGATGGTCGCTCCGAAGCGGACATACCCGTGACATCTCGTTTCATTTTCGTTCGATCCCATCGACCGGCAGCTGGCCGCGAAGCCGTCGGATCAATAGCCGGAGTATTTCCGCCGTGAGCGGACTGGCACGCGTTTGCGGCGCGATATCGATGGCTTGCGTTTAGTTCACCAACCGGACATCACCGATATCGCTGGTGTCGTAGCCGCCCAGTTCTCTCGCCCGTTCCTGCAACGAGGTCGAACGCAGAAAGCCGAAGAGCTTCTGCGGCGGCGGCAAGAAGTAATCGCGTTGCCTCAGGACGAGATCAAAGCGCTCCCACGTCAGCGGCACGAAGTCCAGTCCGGTCGCGCGCGCAACGGATCGGGTTGCAATTCCGCAATCTGCCTTGCCCGACCGCACGGCATGGCCGATTTCATCTCCGGTCGCGCAAACGGGCTGCTGCAGGTCGAGTGCACCCATTGCGATGCCCTCGCGTGCTGCCAGCGTCATCATGAGGAGCTGCGCGCCGGCGCCGCGCGGGCGTTGCGCCATGCGAGCTCCCGACTTCGCGACGGAGGCAAGATCCCCGAGCTTCAGTGGATTGCCCGGCGCGACGATCAGGCCCTGCTCTCGCCGGGCAAAAGCTATGACGACGGCGTCGTAGAAGTCATGGGCATCGGCGATCCGGGCGATGTTCGTTTGCTCCCCATCCTCATCGAGGGCGTGAAGGTGGATTGCGGCCATCACGATCTCACCACCGGTCAGCCGCCGAAGACCCGCTTCGCTGCCTTCCGGAAGGCTCGCCAGTCCACAGCCGCTTTCACGAAGCGCCCACTCCAGAAGCGGGTCGTGGCTGCCCCCGACAATCGGCGGCGCAGGCTCCCGTGACAGGGCGGTGGGAGAAAGGCCCGCCGCCACCCATCGGTTGAGTGCCGTGCGCGGAAACAGCCATTTGCCGGTCACCTTGGTGCAGGGCACGGCATTCTTCGCAACCAGCTCGTAGAGCTTACGCTCGGACAGGCGGAGGTACTCGGCCGCCTCGTCCGTCGTGAGTAGCTCGCGCATCCGGAAAAAACCTGCAGATTCATGAAAGCATTCCAAATTTGACCATATCAGGATGATCGGCGCAATATTGCATATGCCTGAGAACACGTCCGCGCTCGCCCTCGTCGTTGCTGGAGATCCGGCGCTGTTCGCCATTGTGCGGCTCTCGCTCGTGGTGAGCCTGTCTGCCGTGGCTCTTGCAGCCATCATCGGCGTGCCATTCGGGGCGTTGCTTGCGCTCAACCGGTTCCTCGGGCGGCAGGCCGTCGTCGTCGTTCTCAACGCGCTGATGGGGCTTCCGCCCGTAGTGGTCGGATTGTGCGTTTTTCTCGTCCTGTCGCGGTCGGGTCCTCTCGGGTCATGGGGGCTGTTGTTCACGCCCGCAGCGATGGTCGTCGCCCAAACCATACTGGTCGCCCCGATCATCGCCGCGCTGACCCGGCAAACGATCGAGGATATGTGGACCGAATACCGGGACGAACTGACGGCCATGAATGTCGGCCCGGTGGGCCGGGTGGCGACGCTGGTTTGGGACGCCCGCTTCAGCCTCATCACCGCGCTGCTTGCCGGGTTCGGCCGGGCTGCGGCCGAGGTCGGCGCCATCATGATCGTGGGCGGCAACATCGAGGGCTTCACCCGCACCATGACCACGGCGATCGCGCTGGAGACCTCGAAAGGCGATCTGCCTCTGGCCGTTGGCCTCGGTATCGTGCTGATCACGATCGTGATTGCCGTCAACATTCTCGCGTGGGCCGCACGGCGCGCGAGCGAGCAATGGGCGGGATGAGCATGCGCGCGCCGTCCAGCGAACTTCCCATCCGTTTCGAGAGCGTGACCTTCTCGGTCGGCCCGGTGACCATCCTGGACGGGATCGACTTGACGCTGACTCCGGGAACACCGACCGTCATCGTCGGCCCGAACGGCTCCGGAAAGACGACGCTCCTTCGCGCCGCAATGGGTCTGGTGTCGCCATCGGGCGGCCGCATCACCTGGGGCGGCCGGACCGACGTCGCCCCGCAGCGGCGCGCCATCGTGTTCCAGCGCCCGGTCATGCTGAGGCGGAGCGCGAGCGGCAATATCCGTTACGCCTTGAGCGTCGCACGCACGAAGCGCGCAGAATGGAAGCGGCGTGCCGGCGAGGTTCTGGGACTCGTCGGCCTGGAACACGTTGCGGACCGCCCTGCCCGCCGGTTGTCGGGAGGCGAACAGCAGCGGCTCGCCCTTGCACGTGCGCTCGTTCGCGATCCCGCCGTCCTCTTCCTCGACGAGCCCACGGCCAGCCTCGATCCGGCTGCGACCAAAGCCGTCGAGGATGTGATCGCCGCCGTCAGCGAACGCGGGATCAAAGTGGTCATGTCGACCCATGATATCGGCGGGGCCCGCCGGCTTGCGGGGGACATCGTCATGCTGAACCGCGGCCGCGTGGTCGAAACGGCACCTGCGTCGTCCTTCTTCGATGCGCCCGCAACTGCCGAGGCGAGAAAATTCGTCGCCGGCGAACTCATCATCTAATCAAGACGGAGAGATCGACATGTTGAGCCGCCGCTATTTGATTGCGATCGCCGCCTGTGCCGCTATTTGCGGCCCCGCGATCGCGCAGGACAAGTCGATCGTGGTCGCCTCGACGACATCGACCCAGGATTCCGGCCTGTTTGGCCACATCCTGCCACTGTTCAAGGACAAGACCGGAATTGCCGTGCGGGTGGTCGCTCAGGGCACAGGCCAAGCGCTCGATACCGGCCGCCGCGGTGATGCCGATGTGGTATTCGTCCATGCCAAGTCGGCCGAGGAAAAGTTCGTGGCGGAAGGGTCGGGCGTGAAGCGCTACCCCGTGATGTACAACGACTTCATCCTGATCGGTCCCGAGAGCGATCCCGCGGGCGTCAAAGCGACCAAGGATATCGTCGCCGCCCTCAAGGCGATCAAGGACAAGGGCGCCGCGTTCATATCGCGGGGCGACAAGTCGGGCACGCATCAAGCGGAGCTCAATCTCTGGAACGTCGCCGGCATCGACCTCGCAAAGGACAAGGGCGCCTGGTACAAGGAGATCGGGCAGGGAATGGGCGCCGCGCTCAACACCGCCTCGGCATCCAACGCCTATGTGCTCGCCGACCGCGGCACCTGGCTTTCGTTCAAGAACCGTGGCCCGCTTGCGATCATCGTCGAAGGGGACAAGCGCCTGTTCAACCAATACGGCGTCATCCTGGTGAACCCGCAGAAACATCCGACCGTGAAGCAGGACCTCGGCCAGCAATTCATCGACTGGCTCGTTTCGTCCGAAGGCCAGAAAGCCATCGCCGGCTACAAGATCAACGGCGAGCAACTCTTCTATCCCAACGCAAGCGATCCGGGCGCGTGATGCGCGCGAGGATGAATCCGACGCGGAGCAGATCGAACCGCCTGGCCCTCCTTTTTGCTCTCGCATTCTGGGCTTGCACCGGTCCCGCTGTGGCCGAAGACGGCTGCGGCAAGTTCGCCTGGCCGGTGATGCAAGAACGCGAAGCAATAGCGGCGCTGAGCGGGCCGGCCCTCGCGTCCGGGGCATCCCAGGAAGCCGACTGGGGCCGGGCATTCAAGCTGCTCCTGCGCGCGTCGGCCGACGCCGAGTTTGCGATGCCCCCCGAACGGAAGCCGCGCATCGAGAATTGGCGCGGGGGCATGGTTCGCCTTCCGGCGCCGCCACAAGCGGGTGTCTATCAAGTCACGCTGTCGGAAGATGCCTGGGTCGATGTCGTGCAGAACGGCGGTTATGCGCGATCGATCGGGAGCACCGGCCGCAGCGACTGCCCCGGTTTGAGGAAGTCGATCCGCTTCGACGTTGCGGCAAATCCGATGGTGCTCCAGATCAGCGGCGCTTCGACCGAGGTCATTTCGATCGTGGTCAGCCCGGTTCATTAGACTTGGCGGCCAACAACCTCGTCATCTCACCGCCGCCGTGACAGGAAATCGAGCACGCCGGTCTTGTAGACCTTGTCGCCGACCGCGCGCATGTGATCGCGGTTCGGAATGTCGAGCACTTCCGAGCGGGGGATGATCGCACCGAGTGCGCTGGCACTTCCTGCGACGTCGTCGGTGGTGCCGACCGCGATCAGCACCGGCACCTCGATGCGTGCGGCCTGCTGCCGCGTCATGAGATCGCGCGTGCCGCGCAGGCACGCGGCGAGCGCGCGCCGGTCGGAGCGGGTCTGGTCGGCGAAGGCGCGAAAGGTGCGGCCGACGGGGTCGGTGACGTTGTCGAGCGAGGGGGCTTCCAGCGCCTTCGCGACGTTCTCGCCGGGACCAGAGCCCTCGATCAGGCCGCCGATGCCGATGCCGCCGAGGATCGCCGAGCGCAGGCGCTGCGACTCGTTGAGCGCGAGCCAGGCCGTCATCCGCCCGCCCATCGAATAGCCCATGATGTCGGCCTGCGGGATGGCGAGATGATCCATCAGCGCCAGCACGTCGCCGGCCATGGTCGGAATCGAATATTGCGCGGGCTCGTAGAGCTTCGCACTTTCGCCGTGGCCGCGATTGTCGAGCGCGATCACGCGGCGGCCGTTCTTGCGCAACTCCGAGACCCAGGTCGGATAGACCCAGTTCACGTTCTTGCTGGACGCAAAGCCGTGCACCAGGATGATGGGATCGCCCTTGCCTTCGTCGAGATAGGCAATTTCAACGGCGCCGTTGTGAAAGCTCGGCATCATCAGTTCCGTGAGGTCTTGTGGGGGACAGCGCGATCTTAGAGCACGATCCGGCACAGAGTGCAGCGGTTTTCCGGCAACATCGTGCTCAAACAATAGCCTGACGCGCGCGAGCGTTCAGGCCGTTGCGGCCGCATCGGCCAGAGCGGCCTCGGCTGCGATCTGCGCGCGGCGGAGCCGGCGCGCCCGCTTGCGATCGCACCAGGCCTGGGTCAGGCGCTCCGTGGTGGACTTGATCGACGACAGCAGGCCGAACAGCGTCAGCACCGCGCCGAACAGCCACATCGCCAGATCGAACGCGCCGCCGACCAGCAGCAGCGCGCCGCGGCCGAGCAGCTTGATGATCGCGCGCGTCTTGCTGCCTTGCGCTTCCGCAAGCCGCACCGCGCGTGCGACGTCCTTGGGACCTTCGGCGATGCGCAGCGTGTCCATTGCCCCGCGCGTGCCGGTCTTGCCGGCGACGCGCGTGACGTCCTTGCCGAGCCGGACCAGCGCACCCGCCTTCTCGGCCCGGAACGCCGCCTTGATCGCGCTCACGGTCTGGCCGGGACGCAGCACCGAGCCCGACGCCACCGCGTTCCGCAGCATCGGCGTGTCGACGACCTCGCGCGCGGACCGGCCGGCCCATGCGGCGAGCCCCTCGCCGAGCCGTCCGAGCTTGCGCGCATCCTTCACCAGCGTCAGCCCGGCGCGCACCGGCGCGGCACCGCCGGCCGACACGTAGGTTGCCGCCGTCACCGCGAGGCCGGCGGCCGCTAGGGAGAGCACGAGGCGGTCGGCGTCCTCGCCCATCGCAAGATGCTTGCCCTCGCGCACCACGTCCCTGATGTCGCCGAACACGAAGAGATCGCCGGCCACCGTGCCTGAGAGGCTCGCGACGTCGTCGGCATTGCCCGTGACGAGGCCGGTGGCAAATCGCTTGGCGAAATGCGAGGTGGAATTCTCGGCCTTGACTGCGTCGCCGACACGGGCGAGGAGATCGTCCGGCAGCGCGATGTTGCGATCACGCGCGAGTGCGACGAAACTGTCCGCGAGGTCGGCGTCCCCGCCCGCAAGCGCGGCCTCGATGTTGTCCTGAACCAGACGCTCGTTCTGCCGCAAAACCGCATCGAGCTTGAGCTCGGAGAGCGCGGCGGGATCGTCCTGAGCGGCAAGGATCGCGCCGGCCTCACGGGCGTGCGGAGCTACCTGCGCGAGCAGGAAGCTGCACGCGGCAAGGCCTGCCAATGCCGTACTGATTCGCAGCCACTTCATGTGGAATAGCCCGGATGCCCTTGGGATCGTTCGTGCCGACCGTGCGTTTTTCGTCTCGCATGCACGCACCCCCAGAGATAGTATGCCAAAATTGCGACACAACGTCCCCGACGAAAGAAGGGCTTCTCTCAGGCCGCAAGATTGTGTCGAATTTGCATGAGCAAATGAGCATGGGGCGATTGCGGGGCTTTCGGTTCCGCTGGACTAGCAATCATCTGCACCCGCCAGTATGGTCCGCGGCGCCATCATGATGCCGCGTCAGTTGTGATTGTATCTGCCGCCATTGCCACTCCAGGATGAGTTACGATGTCCGACCATGTCGTCCCGCACTTCCATAACGATGCCGGTGTTCCCGTCATCGAGATCGGCTCGCAGGAGTTCATGTGCGTCGGCGCCAATCCTCCGTTCGACCATCCGCACGTCTTCCTCGACCTCGGCAACGACAACGAGATCATCTGCCCCTATTGCTCGACGCTGTACCGTTTCGCGGCCGACCTGAAGCCGGGCGAAGCCCGCCCGCCGGAATGCGTGCTGAAGGACAAGGTGGCCTGACCGCGTCCGCCGGTCAGGGGTGGCGCTCTCCCGAACGATTGTCATCGCCGGTGCCGGCATCGGAGGACTGACGGCCGCGCTTGCGCTCGCGGCCCGCGGCTTCCGCATCGTCGTGCTGGAAAAGGCCGAGCGCCTCGAGGAAGTCGGCGCCGGCCTGCAACTTTCCCCCAATGCCAGCCGCGTGCTGGTCGAGCTTGGCCTCTCCGAGCGACTCGAGGCGCGCGCGGTCACCCCGGGAGCGCTCTCGATCATGAGCGCGCGGGCCGGCGGCGAAGTGCTGCGGATGCCGCTCGGTGAAGCCGCGTCCCTGCGAGCGGGCGCGCCGTACTGGGTGGTCCACCGTGCCGATCTGCAATCCGCGCTCGCCGGCGCCGTTGCCGATCATCCCGACATAGACCTCAAGCTTGGCGCAACCTTCGAGGACGTCGCGCCCCACGCCAAGGGGCTGACGGTGGTCCATCGCAGCGGCACGATCCGCCGCAGCGATCTCGCCAGCGCCATGATCGGCGCCGACGGGATCTGGTCGACGGTTCGCCAGCATCTTTTTCCCGAGGTGCAGCCGCGCTTTTCCGGCCTGATCGCCTGGCGTGGCACGCTCGACGCCACGCAATTGCCGAAGGACTACACCGCGCGCCGGGTGCAGCTGTGGATGGGGCCGAATGCCCATCTGGTCGCCTATCCGATCGCGGCCGGGCGCCAGATCAACGTCGTCGCGGTGCTGCCCGGCACCTGGAATCGGCCGGGCTGGAGCACGCCGGGCGCCCCCCTCGATGTCATGGAGGCCTTCGCCGCTCCGCGCTGGCCGCCGGCGGCGCGGATGATGCTCGCGGCGGTCGACGGCTGGCGGAAATGGGCGCTGTTCGGCGTGCCCGACGGCTGCCCCTGGAGCAAGGGTCCGGTGGCGCTGCTCGGCGATGCCGTGCATGCAATGCTGCCGTTCGCAGCGCAAGGAGCCGGCATGGCGATCGAGGATGCCGCCGTCCTCGCCCGGCATTTGAGCCCTGAGGCCGCCGAGAGCACAGCGGACATCTCGGCGGCGCTGACGCAATACGGCCGAGCACGCCAGGCGCGGGTAAGGCGGGTGCAGCGGACCGCGCGGCAGCAGGGCCGCATCTATCATCTCGGCGGGCCGCTCGCGGTCGCGCGCGATCTTGCGATCCGCGCGCTCGGCCCGGAGCGCATGCTGGCGCGACAGGACTGGATCTACGGCTGGCGGCCTTGAGCGACGCGCGACCGCCGCAAAGCCTCAATGCGTCGCTCTGCCGGATTTCGCTGCGGGCTTGCCGGGGGCCATGGACGATGCCGCAGCCTGCGGTGGCTCGGGCGGCGTCTCGCGGCACCTGTTGCGGCGCCAGGCCTCGTCGACCAATTGGGCTTGCCCGCGCACCGCGATATAATCGTTGCGATAGGCGAGCTCGGCCACGACCGCCCCGCCCGCCCCGGTCTCGGCCTTCTCCATCAGCTTCTGCAACTCGTCGGTGCGCTTGGCGAGCAGCCTGCGCTCACCCTCCAGCTGCTTGCAGTCGTACAGATCGTATTTGGCGGGATCGACAAAGGCGGGCGCGATCGTCTCGCTCATGCCGGCACAGCCGGACAGCGCGATCCCGGCCGCGAGCAGCATGAGGAGCGCGCCGAAACTGCGGAGCGAACAGGAAATCGAAGCAGCCATGCCGGATGAATAGCCCCCGTGGATTGAGAATGCCTAAAGCAGCAACAGATGTCCGGATTGAGGCTTTGCCTTGTGCCCCTGGCTCGCTTAAGGAAGAACCGTCCCTCCGGCGCCGAACGCGCCAATTCCCAGACCGCCGGAACGGGCTTAAGTGATTGATCTCGTTGGATCAAGCGGGCATGGCGGAATTGGTAGACGCAAGGGACTTAAAATCCCTCGGTGCGCAAGCGCTGTGCCGGTTCGATCCCGGCTGCCCGCACCACAAACGAGCCCACGGCGCGGGCCAGCTTCACTTGTGGTAAAGTGAGTCCATGGCACCCAAGAAATCATCCCCCAAGAAGGGCAAGGCCTCCGGCTTTGTGGTCGGCAGTGCGCGCTTCAGAAAGATCAGTTCTGTCGAGGGCATCGTCTATTCGTCCGAGATGAAGGGCAGCAGCGCGGTCGCCAAGAGCAAGGCGCGCACCCCCGAAGAACGGCTGAAGGTGATCATCAAGGCCTACGACAAAGCGTAATCCGGCATGTATGATGCTGTCGCTGACGGCTACTGCTATCCCGGCACGACGGTCCTGAAGAACAAGCTCGATCTCACAGACGGCGACGAGCTCGATGCGTTCGAGGCCGAAGCCAGCGATGTCAGAGCCGACCAGGAACTACCCGCCGGTGATCTGGATTTCACGCACTTCAAGGCGATTCACGGTCACTTATTCCAGGACGTCTACGAGTGGGCCGGAAAAATCCGTACGGTCCGCATGTCGAAGGGCGGAAATCCGTTCTGCTTTCCCGAGAACATCGAAGGCCAGGCGAACAAGCTGTTCGCGCAGCTGGAGAAGGACAAATTTCTGACCGGGCTGGAGCCTGAGTTGTTCGCAGAAAAGGCGGCGCACTTTCTTTCCGAACTCAACGTCATACACGCCTTCCGGGAGGGTAACGGACGCACGCAGCTGTCGTTCTTCCTCCTGCTGGCGGACTACGCCGGCCATCCGATCGACCTGCAGGCCCTTGACCCAAACGCCTTTCTCAATGCGATGATCGCCGCGTTCGACGGCGACGAAGGGCCTCTTGCCGCAGTGATCCATGGCCTCCTCAAGGACCAGGCCGACTAGGCGTCGCGCGGACTCGCCCACCCTCACCAAATCTTGTCCACCGCTGGCCCGCCTGCCAGCCATCCCGAAACATGGGTTGTGCAGCGCAACATTGGCGATAAACAAGTCGCTCGATTGCAGAGGTGAGCTTCCTTGTCCGACGTCAATGCCGACGATTGGGTGTCCGCCGGACACCGCCCGATGGGTTTTCCGGAATTCGTCATCGTGATCGCGTCGATCATGGCGCTCAATCCGCTCGCGATGGACATCATGCTGCCGGCGCTGCCGGATATCGGGGCGGCCTTCAAGATCCCCGTCGCCAACCATCTCCAACTCGTGCTGTCGACCTTCCTGATCGGTTTTGGCGTCGGCCAGTTCGTGATGGGGCCGTTGTCGGACCGCTTCGGCCGCCGGCCGGTGCTGCTCGGCGGCATGGCGGTGTATGCCGTGGCGAGCGTACTCGCGGTGGCGGCGCCCTCGTTCGAGACGCTGCTGCTGGCGCGCGCCCTGCAAGGGCTCGGCACCGCGGCGACGCGCGTGATCGCGACCTCGATCGTGCGCGACTGCTATGCCGGACGCCGCATGGCGAGCGTGATGTCGCTCGCCATGATGATCTTCATCGCGGTCCCCGTGGTCGCCCCCTCTTTCGGACAGACGGTGCTGCTGGTCACGGCGTGGCGCGGAATCTTCGTGGTGCTGACGCTGTACGGCCTGCTCGCGCTCGCATGGTGCGTGCTGCGGCTGCCGGAGACGCTTCCCGAGTCGAAACGCAGGTCGCTGGCGCCGGCCGACGTGCTCTCGGCGTTCCGGGACACCGTGACCCATCGCCAGACCATCGGCTATGCCACCGCCGCCGGCAGCGTGATGGGCGCATTGTTCGCCTACGTCTTCTGCGCCCAGCAGATCTTCACCGGCATCTATCGCCTCGGCCATTACTTCCCGCTCGCCTTCGCGGCGGTCGCAGTCGGCGTCGCCATTGCCGGCTTCCTCAATGCAAGGCTGGTGGGGCGGCTCGGCATGCGCGTGATCTCGCACGGGGCGCTGACGCTCTATGCTGCGGTCGCCGGCGTGATGCTGCTGACGGAAAGCCTCGGCACGTTGCCGCTGTCGCTGTTCATGCTGCTCTCCGCGCTGATGATGTTCTCGTTCGGCATGATGGTCGCCAATTTCACCGCGCTCGCCATGGAGCCGCAGGGCCACATCGCCGGGACCGCATCCTCGCTCTACGGGTCGATCACGACGCTGATCGGGATCGCGGTCGGCATGGCGATCGGGCAGAGCTTCGACGGCACGCTCATGCCCTTCTCGGCCGGCTTCTTCCTGTCGACGCTCGCCGCACTCGCGATCGTGCTGGTGGTGGAGAAAGGGCGGCTGTTCAGGCCGCATCATCGCCCGATAAGCTAGCCTCACTCGGGCTCGTGGGTTGTTCGAGCGTGGGTGGACGCCCAACGCCGACCACGCCAGCTCGCCTGCGCGGCAGGATATGAGAGGGGCACCGAGTGCATGAGCCGCTGATCGGGCGCAGCAGGGCTGCAGTTTGACAACTCAGACAACGAACTTGGAAACGGCCCACGTCGCGACGAACAGGAAGCAGAAAACCCGCGCAGGTCGGGAAACAATGCCGGCATGCCATCGCGCGGCGAGGTAGACAATCATCCCCAGCGCGAGAGCATCGGTCAAGTTGCCGGATATAAGGGCGACACCGGCCATGGTGGCGCTGATGATTCCCGAAACAACGTCCTTTGCCGCAAGCTCGCCGATGCTGCGCCATGCCATCAGCCCGCCCAGGGTCATCAAGGCAGGCGTGGTCGCAACCGGCGGGATGGACGAAAACAGCGGTGAGAAGAACAGGGTCGCGATGAATCCGGCGCTGGCCACGATCGCGGTCAGGCCGGTGCGGCCGCCGGCTTCGACGCCAGCGACGGATTCGATGTAGGGGCTGACGCTGGCGGTGCCGAGAAGGCCGCCAAGCACGGTCGCCGACGCGTCGCTCACATAGGCGGCACGCACGCCGCCGGCGATCTCCAGACCGGCGGTTCGAGTCACGGTGACGGTGGTGGCGATCAGCCCGACGCATTCGTTGAAGGTCACGAAGATAAGCGCGACAAGTCCCTCCAGCGGCTTCGCCATGAGGGGACTCAGGTCCAGCGCGAATGCCGTATGCAGAGGCCAATGCGGCCAGACCGGAAGCAAGGCCGCCAACGTATTCGCCGTGCCGCGCCCGCTCACAAATTCAAAGATCGTCGCCGTGACCAGGACGGATCCGATCAGGGCTCCCGGAGTGCGACGTGCGGCCAGTACGAAGGTTGCGGGTATCGCGGCAAGGAGCAAGAGAATCAATCCCGCGTCGGGGCGGTCATTTGGGCCGGCCGAAAGCCCAATCTGGCTGACCGCAATCCGGCACAGGAACAATCCGAAGGCAGCGTTCAGGCCGATCTTCATGTCGTCCGGAATGCCTCGCGTAAGGCGCTCGCGTATGCCTGCGACGCCAAGCAAGAGCACGATGACCCCGGACCCCAGCATGATCGCCAGGCCCGCCTGCCATGACAGGCCCATTTGACCAACGATGACGAAGGCGAAAAACGCGTTGGATCCCATGGAAGGCGCAAGACCCAGCGGCAGGTTCGCCAGCAGGCCGGTTGCCATGGTGCCGGCAATGGAAACGACGATCGTCGCGATTGCAACGTCGTTGCCGTCCATACCGGCCTGGGCCATCACCGCAGGATTGACGGCGACGATGTAAGCCATGGCCACGAAGGTCGTCAGGCCGGCAAGGATTTCCTTGCCGACCGTGCTTCCACGTCCCGAAATGTGGAAGTGCCGCTCCAAAAGGCCGCGCTTGGCGCGTCGTCTGCTCCGATCTTCGCCGATCGTATCGTCGAAATCGGGCGACGCGTCCATGACCTTCCAAGCCTGCGGCCAACCGTGCTCGGGCCGGAGCTTTGCACGTGGGAGGTCAGGCCGCCAGCGGCGACATGCTCCGGCGCGATCGCCTCGCGACTCCGATCAGGCCGAAGCCAATGAAGGCTATCAGGCCGGGCAATCCCGCCCCGACGATCGGTCCGGGGACCGGAGCGATCGAAAGCTCAAAGTTATCGGCGCGCAAAATGCCCGACGACGGCAAGTCGATCGGATCGCCGTTCGAATCGACTGCACCGGCCGCTCGCATGGCGAAGCCGAATGTGATGGCGGCTCCTGAGAAGTCCAGCCCGGTCGCCGATCCCGCTGCACTAAAGTTGGCGGGGTCGAATAGCTTGAAATCGCTTGCCTGAATATTCGTCGCGGCCAGCGTGTACCAGCTGCCGCCGGGCTGGTTGAAGGGGCCGAACGTAAAGATGCTCTGGTAGATCTTACCGTCCTGCTGAGCCAGGATGCGAAGGGAATAGCTCCCGACCGCGATCGGCGCGCCGTTCACCGTCGGCTCGAAGAAGCGGTCGAGAGAGGCCGATAGCGAGCTGATGGCACCACTTGTGCCCGGATTGTATACGAAGTTCGTGTTGATGGCCGTGAACAGCACCCCGGAAGCATTTCCGCCCTGCGCGCTGTAGCTGCCTTGCAGCGCAGTGCCGGGATTGCCCGAAGGCGTCTGTCCGTAGGACGTCGTGACTGCCGGGCCCGAATAAGAGGTAACAATATAGTCGCTCATACTGAACGTGCTATCGGTGAAGACCGTACCGGCGAGCGCGGGAGCTGCCATGAGCACGCTGGACACGGTCGCCCCCAAAACCAATACTTCCAACTTCTTGATCAACATCATCGCTATTCACCTTTTTAGATGAGCCGCCCTTTGCGGCAACGCGAGCGACCGCTGGCGCCGGATTTCTTCATAGGGCACAATGGCGAAACTCCGCTTGCAGATTTCGACGCATTTTTTACATCGGCCGTCAGAGGCCTCACGCCAACCATTTAAGAGCCCGGACAGCCCCCACCGAGGAGCGAGAAAGGGAAAATGCAACTGAGCGACTTCAGCTTTTCCGATGCCGATCCCGACCAGGTAACAGCGACGCTGACAGGCCTATACGGCAAGAACCGATTTTCATTTATGGGCGATGATCGCCCTGCCCGGGCCACGCTGCACGGACGTTCAGCCGGCGGCGTCGGCGTCGTTCGCGCTCGCTTCTCGACGGCCTTCCGGCTGAACCTCGAGGGGCTGGCTCCCGATCGCGGTGGGATCGGCATCTTTTTGCGCACGAAGGGAAGCGCAAGAGTGCAGACCTCCGATGGGGTTGTCGATTGCGAGCAAGGGCGCTGGATACCTTTCGCGTCCGGATCGGCTCGCGAGGTCGAGACGTCGCACGACCTCGCCGATACTGCGATCATCATTGCACCGTCCCTGGTGAATGCCGCTTGCCGTTCGTATCTGGGGGCTGCCCCAGCGGAGCCACTCAAACTCGACTCGTCGCCCCTGGCACCGTCGCTTGCCGCAAGATGGGCCGAAATCGTTGGCGCGCTGGACGCACTCACCGCCGTTCATGACTGTCCGACCGACGCTGTTGCGAGCGTTGCGGAGCATGGACTGTCGTTGCTGCTCGACCACCATCCCCACAATTTCTCAAGATATGTGCGTTCCGAGAACGCGCATGACGGAGCCGACCCCGGTGGTGCGCCGGCGCCGAGCCATGCCGCCCAACCGACGCTGACAGGGACCCAGATCGAAGTTCTACGCAGCTACATCAGCGCGAAGCTGGACGGCCGCATCGACGTTCCCGCGTTGGCCAATCTCGTGGGCATGGGAACGACTCGCTTCGCCGTCGCATTCCGGCGTGCATTCGGGACGCCCCCCGGACATTACGTCCGGGACGAGCGCCTTCGTCGTGCGATGTGGCTGCTTGAACATGAAACGATGACGATAGCCGCCGTTGCCGCGGAAGCGGGCTTCTCCAGCCAGAGTCATCTCGTGGCCCGCATGCTGGCCGTTGCCGGCGTCACGCCACGCGAGTATCGTCGCTCCAGACGCGACAGACGAAATGCCGACGGTCACTCGAATGGGTGACGGGGAGCGGACTTACAATCCGGCAACCACGAGAATGCCGATCGATCTGGAGTCACGTTCCGCAGCGGCCGGTGACAATGTCTTCAAGCAGTCGTTGATAGGCCAAGCCGATAACTCCCCCCTCCCGCCACGGGCTGTGCGACGTCGATCGCATTTCGATGGCTGTCCAGCCCCAGGCAAGCGATCAGTTCAGGCGGAAAGCTGGCACCGGATGAGGTCGGAAGGACAACGTCCCGATGAAGGACGCGATCGTCGCGCTTTCCGGACCATACATCAGGAACTTCCCGCCCCTGGCGATGTTGTACCGCAGCAATTCAGAGGATGGTCGAGATGGAACAAGAGAACAGATCGGACCAGCCGGGGTCCAAGATCGAACAGCCGATTTCGCGGCCTCGGTCCGATGAACGGACGGATCCGAGCCGTGCATTCCTGAGTGAGGGGCTCGAGCAGTTGCGCGACAGCCACTGCTAGACCATCGCGATCGAAACATCGTCCTAAGAAAAACGGCGCCGCAGGAGACTGCGGCGCCGTTGGTTTCACTTGCAAGGTTCGCCGCGTCTATTCCTTCTTGTCGATGTTCCAGAACACCGGCGTCGCGGGACCGTCGAGCACGCCGGTCAGCGATTTGCGCCAGCCGCTCGGGATGAGATATTGCCCGAGCGGAATGTAGATCACCTGCTCATAGGCCTGCTTCTGGATGTCGGCGGCGATCTTCTTCTGCTCGTCGAGCGAGGCGGTGCGGACGAAGGCGTCCTTGAGCTGCTCGATCTTGGGGTCCTCCGCCCAGCCGAACCAGCCGCCCTTCTTGCCCTGGCCGCCGATCGAGAGATTGGCGATCGGGTTGGACACGTCGGCCGCGACCCAGTTGGTGAAGAACATGTTCCAGCCGCCCTCCTTCGGCGACTTCTGGCTGGCGCGGCGCGTCACTACGGTCTGCCAGTCGGTCGACTGAAGATCGACCTTGAAGCCGGCGTCGCGCAGCAGTTGCGCCGCGACGATCGGCTGCGCCTTCAGCGTGACGACATCGGTCGGCGCCATCACGACAACGGGCGTTCCGTCATAGCCGGATTCGGCGAGCAGCTTCTTGGCTTCAGCCATGCCGTCGCCCTTGACCAATGTCTCTGATCCAACGTCGGTCGCCAGCGGCGTGCCGCAGCCAAACACCGCCCCGCAGACCTT
>DATLXF010000054.1:0-60322 GCA_035575945.1 Bradyrhizobium sp.
ATGCGCATCGCACAGAAGCGCTCGATCGACGAGGCCTGCGACTACATCGGCCACCTCGTCAGAAACGTTCTGCCCGGCGAATGCAGAAACTACTTCGTTAATGCTGGATACGCTTCCAACAAAAAGTGAAACGCTCTAGCCCGTCGCAACTCAGGAAAACTGTCCTCAAATCAACCGGTTTTCCGTTTTCCGCGCAAGAGGCGGCGGCTAACTCTTGAGTTCGCAAGGGGCGGCCTTTACGGTCGCGGCCAGGTTTCGAGCACCCGCGTGAAACCAAAAAAACTCAAAAGACTCAAAGAACAAACAAGGCTGCGGTGGCGGTGGTCAAGATCTACAAAATCTGTCGGGCCTCGGCCTGGCGCGAGGCGGAACGGCAGGGTGTGTACCGGGGCAGCGCGGACGATGCGCGCGACGGTTTCATCCATTTCTCGACCGCCCCCCAGGTTCCCGAGACCCTGCGCAAGCATTACTTCGGGCAACGTGCGCTGTTCCTGGTCGAGGTTGACGGCGATGCACTCGGCAGCGAGCTGCGCTGGGAGCGCTCGCGCAATGACGAGCTGTTTCCGCATCTCTATGGCGAACTCGATCTCGGCGCAGTGATCGCCGTGATGAACCTCAGCATGCGCTCCGACGGCGAACACGACGTTCCGGAGCTTGCTCCGTGATCCGCGCGTTCGACGCCTTTTCGCTGCCGGTGTTGCGCTGGCTCGACCCCGAGGACGCGCATCGCCTTGCGATCCAGGGCCTGCGCTTTCTGCCGCCGATCAAGCCGCGCCCCGAGGACCCCAAGCTCGCGGTGCGCGCCTTCGGGCTCAACTTTCCCAACCCGATCGGCATGGCGGCCGGCTTCGACAAGAGCGCCGAGGTGCCGGACGCGCTGCTGCGGCTCGGCTTCGGCTTCGTCGAGATCGGCTCGGTGACGCCGAAGCCGCAAGAAGGCAATTCGCGGCCGCGGCTGTTCCGGCTCGAGCGCGACGAGGCCATCATCAACCGGATGGGCTTCAACAATGACGGCGCGGACGTCGCACTGCGCCGGCTTGCCGCGCGGGCGCAGCACGGCGGCATCGTCGGCGTCAATGTCGGCGCCAACAAGGATTCGCCGGATCGCGTCGCAGATTACGTCAAGCTGATCGAGACCTTTGCGCCGGTGGCGAGCTATTTCACCGTCAACGTCTCTTCGCCGAACACGCCCGGCCTGCGCAATCTCCAGGAAGGCGCGCTGCTCGACGATCTGCTCGCACGCGTGATCGACGCCCGCGAGCGTGTCAGGCAGAAGGCCGGCGACACGCCGGTGCTGCTCAAGATCGCGCCGGATTTGAGCCTCGCCCAGCTCGACGACGTCGTGCAGGTCGCGCGCTCGCGCCGAATCGACGGAATGATCGTGTCCAACACCACGATCGCGCGGCCGAGCACGCTACGTGAGGAGACGCGGGCGAAGGAGCAAGGCGGCCTGTCCGGCCGGCCGCTGTTCCGGCTGTCGACGCGCATGGTCGCGGAAACCTATGTGCGCGTCGAGGGTGCCTTCCCGTTGATCGGCGTCGGCGGCGTGGACTCCGGTGGCGCCGCGCTGACCAAGATCCGCGCTGGCGCCAGCCTGATCCAGCTGTATTCGTCGCTGGTCTACAAGGGCCTCGGTCTCGTCGACGAGATCAAGCGCGACCTCACCTCGACGCTGCTCCGCACCGGGCGGGATTCGCTGTCCGAGATCGTCGGCGCGGATGCGGCGACGCTGACCGCGGAAGACTGGCCGGGGATGTGAGGGGGTCTGGCGCGTCCGGGATACGAGAGCTACGGCTTCACGAACGTCGCCCGATAAAGGACCGGATATCTCGCACCCTGCAGGCCACCGCGCGCGACGTAGAACGCGATCAGCGCGCACCACAGCCCGGTGTTCCCGAGGGATTGCAGCGCCAGCCAGACGCCGAAGAAGATCGCGAGCGAGGCCAGCATCAGGTTGCGCATCTCGCGCGCCCAGGTGGCGCCGACATAGATGCCGTCGAAGCCGAAGGCGAACACGCCGGGGATCGGGGCGAGCACGATGAAAGGCAGGAACTCGCGCGCGGCGCGGCGGACGCCCTCGCTCGCCGTCATGACATCGATCAGGTTGGAACCGAACAGCGCGAACAGCACCGAGACGACCATCGCGAAGCCGAGTCCCCAGAGCAGCACCAATCGGGTGGAATCCAGGAAACCCTTTGCGTCACGTGCCCCCAGCGTGCGGCCACAAAGTTGCTGGGCCGCGTTGCCGATGCCGTCGAGGAAGAAGGCGCTCACCAGCAGGAAATTGTTGAGCACCGAGTTCGCAGCCAGCGTCACGTCGCCGGCGCGCGCGCCCTTGGCGGTGAAGAACAGGAACACGGCGATCAGCGCCGCGGTGCGGATCAGGATATCGGTGTTCACCGCCAGCAGCCGCATCAGCTTTTCGCGGTCGAACAGCGTTGCCCGAGGCACCGTAAACCCTCCGACCGCATGGCGCCTGCACACGATCAAGCCGAGCAGAAAGCCGATCATCTCCGACACAAGCGCGGCGATCGCCGCGCCGGCGATGCCGGCGTCGTAGACCAGCACCAGCAGGATCGTCGCCACCATGTTGACGACGTTGATGACGACCTGGAGCGCAAGAGCCGGGTGGGCACGGGCCTGTCCCACCAGCCAGCCAAGGATGACGTAATTGGCGAAAGCGAAGGGCGAGGACCAGATCCGGATCATGAAGTAGGTCTTGGCGGCGTGCGTCACGCCCTCGCTGCCACCCATCAGGTCGAACAGCACGCCCGCCAGCGGCAGCTGCAGCACGATCAGCGCCACGCCGATCAGGCCGGCGACGATGAAGCCGCGCACCAGGATCACGGTCTGCTCGCGCGTCTCGCCGGCGCCGAGCGCCTGCGCGGTGAACGCGAGCGTGCTCATGCGCAGGAAGCCGAACAGCCAGAACAGGCAATCGAAGATGATCGAGGCCATAGCGACGCCCCCGAGCAGCGCGGCATCGTCGAGCCGTCCGATCGCGGTGGTCGAGACCACGCCGATCAGCGGCGTGGTCAGATTCGCGACCATCGCGGGTCCCGCGATGGCGAAGACCTGCCGGCTGCCGACGCGGTGATGGACCGGTGCGTGCATCGTTCAGAACATACAAGCTTCGGCAATGAAAAGGTCCGCGCCATGCGCCAGCGGAATGAGCGTCTCCGTCCATTCGGCCGACGACACGCAGTTGCTTCGGCTGCGCACTCCCCCGGTCACAGGCTCAGCGGCCGCGCGGCGCGCCGAACACGCGCGACAGCAGCCAGATCGGAATCACGATGACCGCACCGAGCAGGAAGTAGCGCCACAGCCAGTTCACGGCGTCGAAGCCGAGATCCCAGAGGCGCTCGAACAGGAGGCGGATGCTGTGGATGATGTTCCACGGGTCGAACCCGATCGCCGCCAGCACGACGCCGACCAGGATCGAGAGCAGGACCAGCCTGAACGCGACGGCCAGGGGCGAGCCGCCGAGAAAGCGGTGCAGGCCGTCGCTGCGGCCGGCCGGCAAATCTCTGACGTCTTGGACCATCGCAAACTCCCAAAGCGGATTCGCGCCCATTATAGGCACGGCGAAGCACATGGGGAACCCGCAAGGGGCCGTCAATCGGGTTACCGGAGTTTAATTCGGCGATCGCGCGCCGGGCATTCTGCGGCCGCGAACTCTCTCACCTCTCCCGCTTGCGGGAGAGGTCGGCGCGCAGCGCCGGGTAAGGGTTCTCTCCTCTGGCGAGCGTCCCGGTGCGGCCCTCTCCCCAACCCTCTCCCGCACGCGGGAGAGGGAGCGCACTGCCTTCGTGGCAACAGCTCACACCTCGATCTCCGCGGCCTCGGTCTTCAGCATCTTCTCCAGCGTCTCCAGCCGGTCGGCTTCCCGCGGCGGCTTGTCCCAGCGCAGGCGGCTGATGCGGGGGAAACGCATGGCGACACCGGATTTGTGCCGGGGCGAACGCTGCAATCCCTCGAAAGCGACCTCCAGCACGAGGCCCTTGTCGCTCTCGTGCACGACGTGACGGACGGGGCCGAATTTTTCCGTGGTGTTGCGGCGGACGAAGCGGTCGATCTGCAACAGCTCCTCGTCGGTGAAGCCGAAATACGCCTTGCCGACCGGCACCAGCTCGTCACCGCCCTTGCCTGCGGTCCAGACACCGAAAGTGTAGTCGGAATAATAGGACGAGCGCTTGCCGTGACCGCGCTGCGCGTACATCAGCACTGCGTCGATGATGTGCGGATCGCGCTTCCATTTCCACCACTGGCCCTTCGGCCGCCCCGGCAGATAAGGCGCATCGCGCCGCTTCAGCATCACGCCTTCGACGGCGTCGGCATCCTCGCCGGCGCCGGCACTCGCGGGATCGGCCCGCGCGGCTGTGAGCGCGTCCCAGCTAGGGAAGCAGACGGTGGGCGACAGATCGATGCGGGGATCGTCGAGCTTTGCGATGAATCCCTCCAGCCGCTCGCGCCGCTCGGCGAAGGGCAACTCGCGCAGATCGTTCTCGTCATCGCCGAGCAGATCGTAGGCACGCAAGTGGATCGGAAATTCCTTGATCAGCTTAGGTGAGACGACCTTGCGGTTGAGGCGCTGCTGCAGGACGTTGAAGCTCTGCACGCGGCCCTCGCGCAAGATCAGAAGCTCGCCGTCGATCGCGCCGGGCAGGCGCAGCGCCGGCACGAGATCCGGAAAGCTGCCTGTGATGTCCTCGCCGGTGCGCGAATAGAGCCGCGCCGTGATCTGACCGCGCTCGTCGCGGCCCGCCACCGCCTGCACCCGGATGCCATCCCATTTCCATTCGGCGATGTAGTCGGCGGGATCCAGCGCGGCGAAATCGCTGTCCTCGATCGCATGCGCAAGCATCACGGGACGGAACGGCGCGGGGTCGCGATTGATCGGCTTGTCGGCGCGCCCCTCCAGCCAGGCGAACAGCTCGAGATAGGGCGGTGCAAGGCCGGGCCAGATCAGCTCGACCTCATGCGGGTCCTTGTCGCCGAGCGCGGCGGCCGCGGTCTTGGCGAGGCGCGCGGAAATGCCGATGCGCAGTGAACCAGTGACGAGCTTCAAGAGCGCCCAACGGCCGGTCTCATCGAGCTCGTCGAGCCAGCGCTCGAGCTGTCTCGGCAGCTCGGCCTTGCCGAGCGTGCGCAGCGTGGTCACGACCTCGGTGAGCGTCGGGGGCGGAGGGTTGTTGTGGTTGCTTGGATGGAGCACATCGCTGGCATCTCGCCCGCGGTACCCCCCTCCCTGCCCCTCCCCCACAAGGGGGGAGGGAACGGAAAGAGTCTTGCCTCCATCACTCGCTAAACAATTCTCAGCTGTGGTTCTCGCTGAAAGCGCGGCACTCCGCTGCGCTCCCTCCCCCCTTGTGGGGGAGGGCTGGGGAGAGGGGTAGCCCGGAAAAGATTCGCTGTTGTTTGCGTCGCGCCGAGGCCACATCAGCGCGACCGTCTCCGAGAGATCGCCGACATAGTCGTAGCTCAACCCGAACAGCACCGGATCGGTGCGCGAAGCGATGAGGTCGCGGATCAGCGCGGGCTTGGCGTGCTTAAAGCTAAGTGCGCCGGTCAGCGCCGCCAGCGCGTAGCCGCGGTCGGGATCGCCGACCTCGCGGAAATAGCCGGCGAGCAACCGCAGCTTGTTGTTGCGGCCGGGCTCGTAGGCCAAGCGGTCCAACAGTTCAGCGAAGCGGTTCATGCCTCGGCCTCGCCTTGAATCGGCGTCTCGCTCTCCTCCTCGTCGCCATAGCCGACGAGATCGAGCGGTTGCGCTTTCAAGCCCTTGCTCCGGCACCAATGCACCAGCGCATCCTCCTGGCCGTGCGTGACCCAGATCTCGCCGGCGCCGGTCGCCCTGATGGTCGCGATGAGGCCGTCCCAGTCGGCATGGTCGGAGATCACCAGGGGCAGCTCGACGCCGCGCTGCCGCGCGCGAGCGCGTACCCGCATCCAGCCCGAGGCGAACGCGGTGACGGGATCGGGAAAGCGCCGCGTCCACAGATCCGATGTCGCCGAGGGCGGCGCCAGCGTGATGGTGCCGGCGAGCGCCGCCTTCTTGACGCCCTTCACCGGCCTGAGCTCACCAAGCGCGATGCCGCGGCTCTGGTAGTATTCGGAGATCTTCTCCATGGCGCCATGCAGATAGATCGGCGCGTCGTAGCCGGCCTGGCGCAGCAATGCGATCACGCGCTGCGCCTTGCCGAGCGAGTAGGCCCCGACCAGATGCGCGCGCTCGGGAAACAGCGCGACCGAGGCCAGCAACTTCTTCACCTCGTGGGCGGCATCGCCATGGCGGAACACCGGCAGGCCGAAGGTGGCCTCGGTGATGAAGACGTCGCAGGGCACCAGCTCGAACGGCGCACAGGTCGGGTCCGGCGCGTCCTTGTAGTCGCCCGAGGCGACGATGCAGGTATCGTTGCAGGTGACCGCGAATTGCGCCGAGCCGAGCACATGGCCGGCGGGGTGACATTTGACGTTGACGTCGCCCAGCCGGAGCTTCTCTCCATAGCGGATGGCTTGCGTCGAACCGGCAAAATTTTCGCCGTAGCGCAGCCGCATCATGTCGAGCGTTTCTTGCGTCGCGAGCACTGAACCGTGGCCAGCGCGGGCATGGTCGGAATGGCCGTGGGTGATCACGGCCCGTTCCACGGGACGGACAGGGTCGATATGGAAGCCGCCGGGCTTGCAGCACAGGCCGGCAACAGTTGGCAACAGGATGTCTTGAGGGCGCATATCTGTCATATAGGTCGCGCTGCGCTTCCTTCGAGTCTTTCGCTTGCATGGTTCCCCAATGCCGCTCCGCCTGTTCCAGACCTCCGGCGACCTCATGGCCGACCGTCGTTTCGAGTTCGCGCGCGACCTCCAGCTCAAGGGCGATCTGGCCGCGGCGGCCGATCTGATCGAGCAGGCCATCGAGCTCGCGCCGAACTTCACCTCGGCATGGTTCACGCTCGGCGAGATCCGCCAGCAGCTCGGCGAACGCGACAAGGCGATCGCGGCCTTCCGGAAAGCGCGCGAGTCCGATCCTGAGGATCAGCACGGCGCCGGCCTGCACCTGATACGGCTTGGCGACACCGAAATGGCGGAGATGCCCAAAGCCTATGTGCAGGCGCTGTTCGACCAGTACGCGCCGCGCTTCGAGCACGTGCTGGTCAACGATCTCGGCTACCGCGCCCCCAGCCTGATCTTCAAGGCGGTGCTGGCGGCGCGCGTTGCCGCGCGGAAGCCGGCCTTCTTCAAGCGCACCATCGATCTCGGCTGCGGCACCGGACTTGCGGCCGCGGCCTTCGCCAAGCAGGTCGATCATTTCCTCGGCATCGATCTCTCGCCCGGCATGATCAAGCAGGCCCGCGCCACCAACCTCTACGCCGAGCTCGAGATCGCGGACATGATCGAGGGGTTGCGCACGAAGGACGACGCGAGCGCAAACCTCGTCGTTGCTGCGGACGCGTTCGTCTATCTCTCCGATCTCGCGCCGGTGCTCACTGAAGCCCAGCGCGTGCTCGCATCAGGCGGCGTGCTCGCCTTCACGCTGGAGACGCATGACGGCAGCGGCATCGTTCTCGGCGCCGGGCTGCGTTATGCCCACTCGGCGGAATATGTCCGCGGCGCGATCGCCAGCGCCGGCCTGAAGCTGCTGACGCTGGAGCCGGCCTCGCCACGGATCGAAAACAACGAGCCCGTGCGCGGCCTCGTCGTCGTCGCGGAAAAAACTTGAGTCTAGGCGCTAGCGCGCTGTGGTTTGAGCGTCATTGCGTCGCAAAGCGGCGACTTCCCACTTGCGAGCGGCGCTGCGATGCCAGCACAATGCGCGCACCAGGGAGAAAACAACAATGACCAAGAATCCATCGCGGCGCGATTTCAGCGCTACTGCGCTCGCCACCATCGCCGCATCCACCTTGCCCGCGCCGTATGTCTGGGCCGCGGAGAAGAAATACGATGCCGGCGCCAGCGACACCGAGATCAAGATCGGGCAGACCGTGCCGCATTCCGGGCCCGGCTCGCTCTACGGCGTGCTCGGCCGCATCGGCGAGGCCTACTTCCAGATGCTGAACGAGAAGGGCGGCATCAACGGACGCAAGGTCAAGTTCCTCACCATGGACGACGCCTACAGCGCGCCGAAATGCGTCGAGGCGACGCGGCGGCTGGTCGAGCAGGAAGAGGTGCTCGCGCTGTACGGTTCACTCGGCACCGCGCCGCAGACCGCCGTGCACAAATACCTGAACTCCAAGGGCGTGCCGCAGCTCTTGCTCAACACCGGCGCATCGAAGTGGAACAACCCGAAAGAATTTAAATGGACGATGGCGGGCCTGCCGCTCTACCCGACCGAGGCCCGCATCCTGGCGCGGCACGTCGTCGCCGTGAAGCCGAACGCCAAGGTCGGCATCCTCTACCAGAACGACGATTTCGGCCGCGACTTCCTCGGTCCGTTCAAGAAGGTGCTTGCTGATGCCGGCGGCACCGCGCAGGTGATCATGGAGCAGACCTATGATCTCACCGAGCCGACCGTGGACTCTCAGCTGATCAATCTCTCGAAGTCGGGCGCCGACGTCTTCTACAACATCTCCACGGGCAAGGCGTCGTCGCAGTCGATCCGGAAAGTCGCCGAGCTCGGCTGGAAGCCGCTGCAGCTGCTGTCGGCAGGCTCAACCGGCCGCTCCATCCTCAGCGCCGCGGGCCTGGAGAACGCCGCCGGCATCGTCGCCATCCGCTACAACAAGGAGGTCGGCCTGCCCAAATGGGAGAAGGATCCCGACGTGATGGCATTCGAGGAGTTGCGCAAGAAGTACACGCCGGCGATCGATCCTGACAACACCATCGCCTTCGCTGGCTACGGCCAAGCCGTAACCATGGGCGAAATCCTGCGCCGCTGCGGGGACGAGCTGACCCGCGCCAACGTGCTGAAGCAGGCATCCAACCTCCAAGGTTTCCACTCGCCGTATTTCCTCGACGGTGTCACCTACAGCTACACGCCCGACGACTACACGCCGATGAAGACGCTGTTCATCTCCACCTTCACCGGCAAGGACTGGGACATCTCGGACAAGCCGATGTCGGAGTAGGCTCGGAGCGGCTTGTTCACCTCTCCCGCTTGCGGGAGAGGTCGGCGCGAAGCGCCGGGTGAGGCTTTTCTCCTCTCGGGGACTATCCCATTGCGGAAACACCCTCTCCCCAACCCTCTCCCGCAAGCGGGAGAGGGAGCGCACCTCCGTCTTTGCAGTGATCGAGCCTCATTTCATCGCGGCCACGCGCGACACCAGCCGATACGCCCGCGCAGCATTCGCCCCAAACGCCTTGTCCCGCACCCGCGGGCCGAGCCTCGCCAGGCACGCCTCGAGTGCGCTCTTGATTTCGCCATAGCTCCCCGCGAGCAGGCATACGGGCCAGTCCGATCCGAAGATCAGCCGATCTTCGCCAAAACATTTCGCGGCATGCTCCACGAACGGAAATAACCGTTCCACGTCCCAGTCGTCCCAGATCGCCTCGGTCGCCAATCCCGAGATCTTGCACCAGACGTTGCCGCAGGCCGCCAGCGCTGAAATGCTCTCGGCCCATTCCGCGCTCCCGCCCGCCGCAATCGGCGGCTTGGCGGCGTGATCGAGCACGAAATGCGCGTGTGGAAAGGCCTGCGCGGTGGCGATCGCGGCAGGCAGCTCGCGGCTGCGGACCAGGAAATCGAAAGCGAGATCGTGGGCGAATACCGCCGTAAGTCCGCGCTGGACGTCCTCACGCAGCAGCCACTCCGGATCGGCCTCGTCATGGACCTGGTGGCGGATGCCGACCAGCTTGCCGCCACCAGGCAAAGCGCGCAGCCGGTCGAGCCTTTCGCCGAGCGCAGCATCTGTCAGATCGGCCCAACCGACCACACCGACGACGAAGGGATTCACGTGCGCGATGCGCAAGAACTCCTCGGTCTCCGCCAGCGCCGAGCGGCACTGCACTACGATACTGGCCTCGATGCCGTTCGCTTTCAGCAGCGGCGCGAGATCGGCCGGACCGAAAGCGCGGCGGATCGGCGCCAGCTCATCCGCCTCCATCCAGGGATAATCGGCGCGCGCCGGACCCCAGAAATGCTGGTGGGCATCGATGATCATGCGTTACGCTCCCGCCGGCAGCGGTGCGCGCGCATCGACGAACTTCCGCGCTCGCAGCTCCTGCCAGAACGC
The DNA here is from genome assembly GCA_035575945.1 of Bradyrhizobium sp. Taxonomy (GTDB): domain Bacteria; phylum Pseudomonadota; class Alphaproteobacteria; order Rhizobiales; family Xanthobacteraceae; genus Bradyrhizobium. The sequence goes on from DATLXF010000054.1 coordinate 10,167, forward strand.
CGCCGGCACCGCCAACTCCGACATCGCGATGTTGTCGGCAACCTCGGCCGCGTTGCGCGCGCCCATGACCGCGACGGTGACGGCTGGCTGCGTCATGCAGAACTGGAGAGCTGCGGCTTTGAGCTCGGTGCCGTGCTTGCGGCAGAGCGCATCAAGCTCCAGCGCCCGCTTGACCAGCGACGCATCGGCGTCCTGATAGTTGAACTTCGCGCTGGTATGCGGGTCGGCCAGGATGCCGCTGTTGTAGATGCCGCCGAGCAGGATGCCGATGCTCCTGGCCTGGCAGAGCGGAAACAGCTCACCTAGCGCGCCCTGGTCGAGCAGCGTGTAGCGGCCGGCGAGCAGGAAGCAGTCGACCGGCACGGCCTCGGCGAAGCGAGCCAGCATCTCGGACTGGTTCATGCCGGCCCCGATCGCCTTGACCGCGCCGCCCTCGCGCAGGCGCTGCAGGGCGCGGAAGGCGCCGCTGACGGCATCGTCGTAGTGATCGTCGGGATCATGCACGAGCAGGACGTCGACGCGGTCGAGACCGAGTCGCTGCAGGCTCTCCTCGACCGACCGCATCACGCCGTCATAGCTGAAATCGAACACCGGCCGCTCGCGCGGCGTGCCCTTGTAGTGCTCGTCCTCCGGGGCCGCACCGTCCGATGCACGCAGCAGGCGGCCGACCTTGGTCGAGATGACGAAGGAGTCCCGCCGCTGTTCCCGCAAAAAGGCGCCCAGCCGCCGCTCCGCGAGGCCGAAGCCGTACAGCGGAGCGGTGTCGAAGAACCGGACGCCGAGCGACCAGGCGCATTCGATCGTGGCTTGCGCATCGGCATCGCTGACGGGCGCGAACAATCCGCCGAGCGGGGCGGAACCGAGGCCGATCGAGGTGACATCGAGCGCGCCTAGCCGCGACCTCTTCATTCCGGTTGCCTTCCAGCAATCGTCTCCCACTCCAGATCATCTCTCCCGCCTGCGAGAACCGCAAGCGGGAGAAACATGCAGAAGCGCGGGCTGAACAGCGCTCCTACTTCAACATCTGCGCGACGTTGCCCTTGGTCACGAGGTCGAGGCCGGTGTAGACGATCTCCGGCACCTTCTCGCCCTTCTTGATGGCAAGCAGCGTGTCCATCGCCTTCTCGCCCATCTCGAACGGACGCTGGCCCACCAGCGCGTTGGCATAGCCGTCACGCAGCAGCTCGAGCTGCATCTTCAGCGTATCGGCGACGACCAGCGTGAACTTGCCGGAATCGATGTCCTTCTTGTTCCGGCTGGCGAAGGCCTTGAAGCCTTCGGGCGCGAACATCGGCCAGCCGCCGATCGGAACGATGGCGGCGAGATCCGGCGTCGCGGTGCGCATGTCGGTCATCTGCTGGACCGCAAGCGCAGGGTCGTCGTTGCAGAACGTCGGCGAGCCCGCGACCTCGGTCCATTTCGAGCCCTTCAACGCTTCGCGCACGCCGTCGACGCGCTCGGCAAGGTTCTTGGCGCCGGGGCCGCCCGACACCATAGCATACTTGCCTCCGTCCGGCCGCATCTTCAACAATTGCTTGCCGAGCGCGACGCCGAACTCCTTGTTGTTGGTGCCGATATAAGCGATGCGCTTGGAGCCCGGCGCGTCGGCATCGAAGGTGATGACCGGGATGCCGGCGGCGGTCGCCGCCTCGATCGACTTGGTCATGGCCGCGACATCGGCGACCGAGATGGCGAGACCATCGACCTTCTGCGTGATGAAGTCCTGAATGATCTGGGCCTGCGTGGCAGGCTCGTGCTCCACCGGGCCCTTGTAGATGCACTCGATGTTGCCGAGCTCCTTGGCGCGCTTCAGGCAGCCGTCGCGCGCGAAATCGAAGAACGGATTGTTCATCGCCTTCGGCACGATGACGAAGCGGTAGTTCGCGGCGAATGCCGGCGTTGCCATCATTGCCACGGCGATGCCGGCCAGAAGCAGTTTCCTCATTGTCTCCTCCACCCTTGTTGGTGCCTATCCTCTCGAAAACGCCCGGGAAGCGGACAGGCGGCGTTTTATTTACCTTCCCGAGATGATGTCATTTCAGCTCATCCGCGAGCGGATGCGGTCGACCAGCACGGCCAGAATGATGATCACGCCCACCAGCGTCTGCTGCCAGTAGGAACTGACTTGTGCCAGTACGAGCCCATTGCGGATCACCTCCAGCAGCACGCAGCCGACGATCGCCCCGAGCGGGCCGCCGATGCCGCCGGCGAGATTGGCGCCTCCGATCACGGCCGCCGCGATCACGTTGAGCTCGTAGGACGTCGCCATGTTGGCCGGCGCCGATCCGAGCCAGCCGGAGATGATGATGCCTTGCAGGCCGGCGGCGAGCGCGCAGATGACATAGACCTCGATCTTCACCCGGACCACCGGAATGCCGGTCAGCTCCGCCGCCTTCTCGTTGCCGCCGAGCGCGAACACATGACGGCCGAACGCGGTGTGGTGCAGCGCCACGGCCATCGCCAGTGCGAGAAGCACGAGATAGATGAACGGCACTGGCACGCCGAGTACATCGCCCGAGGTCGCTGCGTAGAAATAATCGGCGTCGGGCCCTCCCGGGAAACTGCCGCGGCCGTTGGAGACGACGTAACCGAGCCCGCGCACGATCGAGAGCATGCCGAGCGTGGTCACGAACGGGGACAGGCCGAGCACCGCGATGCAGAAGCCGTTGACGAGACCCGCGATCAGCGCGACGCCGAGGCCGGCCAGCACAGACACCAGCAGGATCAGGCCTGGTACATTGGCAAGCACGGTCTTGCCGTCGGCCGCCATGTGCACCAACGGGGAGCCGGGCGCCGACAGCTCGGTCATCACCATTGAGGTGATCATGGCGGAGAAGCACATCATCGAGCCGACCGAAAGATCGATGCCGCCGGTGATGATCACGAAGGTGACCCCAAGCGTCGCAATGGCGATGAAGGAGAAGTTCTTCGCCACGTTCTGCATGTTGCCCTGGGTGAAAAAATAAGGACTGGCGAAATGCATGACCACCAGCAGCAGCGCCAGCGCAAGCAGGACGTAGCCGGTCTGCGAGGCGAAGATGCCGCGCTGCCACCACCTGATCTTGCCGACATTGGTGAAGCTGATCGGACTTTCCATGGGCATGGCCATCACGCCGCCTCCTTCGCGCCGGTGATAAGGGCGGTGACCTCCTCGGGGGAAGTCTGGTGAATCGACTTGTCGGCACGCTTCTCGCCGCGCCGCATGACGACGACGCGGTCGCATACGGCGAAGACGTCGGGCATGCGGTGCGAGATCAGCATCACGGCGACGCCCTGCTCCTTCAGCCGGTGGATCAGGCCGAGCACCTGCTCGACCTGGCGCACCGAGATCGCGGCGGTCGGCTCGTCCATCATCACCAGCCGCGCATTGGACAGCCGGGTGCGCGCGATCGCCACCGCCTGGCGCTGGCCGCCCGACATTTGCTGGACGAGATCGTCGGGGCGCGTTTCCGAACGCAGCTCGCCGAACAGCTCCAGCGCGCGCGCCGCCATCGCCTTGTGGTCGAGCAAGGCAATGGGGCCGAATTTGCGCTTCAGCTCGCGGCCGAGGAATACGTTGGCAGCGGCCGTGAGATTATCCGCCAGCGCGAGGTCCTGATACACGACCTCGATGCCGACGGCGCGAGCATCGACCGGCCGGCTGAAATGGACCGCATTGCCGGCGAAACGGATCTCGCCGTGGCTGGGGCGGAAATTGCCGGCGATGATCTTGACCAGCGTCGACTTGCCGGCGCCGTTGTCGCCCATCAGGCCGACCACTTCGCCCGGCTGGACCTGCAGATCGACGCCGTGCAGCGCGCGGATGGCGCCGAACTCCTTGCCGATGCCGGAGAGCTCGAGCACCGGGGTCACGTCAACATGTGCCATCAGCGAACTTCCTCAGACATGACGGTTGACCAGAGATTCCAGATATTCCTGCCGGCCCGAGCGCGGCTGCGGATCGAAGCCGGGCGCAAGCGCACGGTCGGCGAGATCGGCGAGCGACCGCTGACCGGCGAGAATGGCGCGGCCCTCGGGACCGGACCATCCGTCGTAGCGCTGCGCAAGCGGCGCTGTGAGCACGCCGGCATCCAGCATGTCGGCAGCGGCGAGGAACGCCCGCGCGCATGCATCCATCGAGCCGACATGGGCATGGATGAGATCATCGGGGTCGATCGACTGCCGCCGGATCTTGGCATCGAAATTGAGACCGCCCGTGGTGAAGCCGCCGCGGTTCAGGATCTCGTGGAACACCAGCGCCAACTCAGGCACGTTCATCGCGAATTGGTCGGTATCCCAGCCCAGCAGATCGTCGCCGCGGTTGACGTCCAGCGAGCCGAACACGCCGAGCGCCTCCGCCAGCGCGACCTCGTGATGGAAGGAATGGCCGGCGAGGATCGCGTGGTTCTGCTCGATGTTGAGCTTCACATCTTTCAGGAGATCGTAGCGTTCGAGGAAGCCATAACATGTTGCGACGTCGAAGTCGTATTGATGCTTGGTCGGCTCTTTCGGCTTCGGCTCGATCAGGATCGGGCCCTTGAAGCCGATTTTGTGCTTGTGCTCGACCACGAGCGAGACGAAGCGGCCGAGTTGGTCGAGCTCGCGCTTGAGATCGGTGTTGAGCAGCGTCTCATAGCCTTCGCGCCCGCCCCACAGCACGTAGTTCTGCCCGCCGAGCCGGTGCGTTACCTCCAGCGCGGCGCGGACCTGGCCGGCAGCATAGGTGAAGATATCTGGGTCCGGATTCGTCGCCGCACCCGCCATGTAGCGGCGATGCGTGAACAGATTCGCGGTGCCCCAGAGCAGGCGGACCTTGCTCGAAGCCATCTTCTGTTCGAAGACATCGGCAATCGCGTTGAGATTGGCGACGGCTTCCGCGAGCGAAGCGCCCTCCGGCGCGGCATCGACGTCGTGGAAGGTGAAGTAGGGCACGTCCAGCAGGCGAAACAGCTCGAACGCGACATCGGCCTTGGCACGCGCCATCGCCATCGCATCGCTGCCGTGGTGCCAGGGCCGCAGGAACGTCTCGCTGCCGAAGGGATCACCGCCGGGCCAGCACAGGGAGTGCCAGTAGCAGGCCGCAAAGCGCAAATGATCCTCGAGCCTGCGGCCGTGGACGAGGCGGTCCTTGTCGTACCAGCGGAAGGCGAGCGCGCTTTCCGCCTCCCTGCCGCCGAAGGCGACGGGTGCGCTTGCATCGAAGAACTTGGTTGGCGCGTTCACTTAACAAGACTCCTTCAATGCGGGATAAAGCGCGCGCCAATGACGATAGGCCTCGTCATAGGCCGCGGCGACTGACGCGCGGGGCGTGAAGCTCGCGAGCCGCCGCGGTCGGGTGCAGACCTCCCGGGGGTCTTCGCCGGTCGCAGCGAGCCGGCCGAGCCTGGCGGCGCCGAGCGCAGCGCCCACCTCGCCTTCCTCGACGCGATGGACGGGAATGCCGAGCACGTCGGCGCAGATCTGCGCCCAGATGGGCGAGCGCGAGCCGCCGCCGACGAGATCGAGTTCGGTGATCGGCCCGCTGGCCGCGCTCAGCGCCGCCAGATTGTCACGGGCGGCGAAAGCCACGCCTTCGAGCACGGCCTGGACGATCTGGCCCCGGTTGGTCGCGCTGCGCAGGCCGACGAACGCGCCGCTGGCGGCGGCATCGTTATGCGGCGTACGTTCGCCGTCGAGATAGGGCAGGAATTTGACCGGGCTTGGCGCATCAACGCGCTCGCCGAGCGGCGCCAGCAGCGCTGCGGCCGGGGTCTCCATCATGCCTGCGAGCCAGGCGAGCGAGGCCGCCGCCGACAGCATCACGCCCATCTGATGCCAGAGGCCGGGCAACGCATGGCAGAAGGCATGCACGGCTGATGCCGGCGCCGGCGCGAAGCGATCGGTGACGCGGAACAGAACGCCCGACGTTCCCAGCGACAGGAAGGCATCGCCCGGCGCGATGGCGCCGAGCCCGATCGCGCTCGCCGCATTGTCGCCGGCACCGCCCGCGACCACGACGTTTGTCTGCATGCCCCAGCGTTGCGCGTAATCGCGCGCGAGCACCGCGCTGACCGCGCTGCCCTCGACGAGACGCGGCATGTGGTGAAGATCGAGGCCGGTGGCGTGCAGCAGCAACGCCGACCAGCGGCGCAGGCCGACGTCCAGCCACAGCGTACCTGCGGCGTCCGACATGTCCTCGACCATCTCGCCGGTGAGGCGATAGCGAACATAGGCCTTCGGCAGCAACACCTTTGCAACGCGATCGAAGGTCCCTGGCTCGTGCCGTGCCACCCAGAGCAGCTTCGGCGCGGTGAAGCCGGGCATCGCCAAATTGCCGGCGATCGCGTGCAATGAGGGACAGCGCCGCTCCAGCGTGGCGCATTCGGCCTGCGAACGGCCGTCATTCCAGAGGATGGCGGGCCGCAGCGGACGGCCGTCCTCGCTCAGCAGCGTCGCGCCATGCATCTGGCCCGACAGCCCGATGCCGTGGACCTGCGCAACACCGCGCGGATGGCGGGCGGCGAGATCGTCCACCGCGCCGACGGCCGCATCGACCCAGGACTCGGGATCCTGCTCGGACCACAGCGGCGCGGGATGCGACAGCGCAAGCCCGCGCGCCGCCGTCGCGACGACCGCGCCAGCTTCGTTCACGAGCACCGCTTTCACACCGGACGTGCCGATGTCGATCCCGAGATACAATTCGTCCTCCCTTTTTGCCGCGGTGCGCGATCTGGAGTCGCTTTCCCCGCAGCGGGCCGTTCCCGAATTCGCCTGCCGCTAGGGCAGATTGTCCCGCATCACGATGTCGATCCTGATCTTCTCCTGTTCGCGCAGGATCGGCTCGCCACGGGCGAGCGCGAGCAACACCCGCACGGCCGCTCGCGCTTCATGTCCAGGGTTCTGCGAGATCGCCGCATCCATCACCCCCTGCAACAGCAGCCGCCGCGTCAGCGCGGTGACGTCGTGCCCGACGAACACCACGTCGTGGCGACCGGCATCGCTCAATGCCTTGGCAACGCCCTGGGTGCCGGCGCCGACGTTATAAAGTCCGACGATGTCGGCATGCTTGCCGAGCAGCCGCGTCAGCAGTTGCTCGGAACGGTCGTCTTCGTCGCGCCCTTCCAGCACCGGAAGCACGCCGAGGTCAGGAAATTCCGCCGCCATCACCTGGTTGAAGCCGAAAATGCGCTCGGCATGGTCGCGCAACCCCTGCGAGCCCGCGACGATCGCGACCTTGCCGGACCTCTGGCCGACCAGCCGCCCGACCAGCGCACCGGCGGTGCGGCCCGCCGCGATGTTGTCGATGCCGACATAATGGTGGCGGCGCGAGGACGGTACGTCGGAGACCAGCGTCACCACCTTGCTGCCGGCATCGACGAGATCGTTGATGGCGGCGCGGACGCTCGGATGGTCCAGCGCCACCACGGCGACCCCGTCGTAATCCCCCGACAGCGCCTCCAGCGAGGAGGCCAGCGCCGGGGCGTCGAACACGTCGGTTGCAATCATATCGACATGGAGGCGCCGCGCCGACAGCCAGCCGGCCATCTCGCCGAGATTGGCTTCGATCTGCTCCATGAACGGGTTCGGCCCCGACGGCATCACAAACGCGAAGCGGCGGGCGCGGCCGCGCGCGAGCTCGGCGGCCGCCACGTGCGGCTGGAACGAATGGCGCGCGATGGCATCCCTGACGCGCCGGACCGTATCCGGGCGCACCCCCGGCCTGTTGTGCAGCACGCGATCGACTGTGGCGAGACTGACACCGGCCTCGCGGGCGATGTCCTTCAGCGTCAGCGCGGTCGCGGTGAGGGTCTCGGCCATGGCTGAAGGCTAGCAGAGGTGTTTTGAGGTACGCAACTCATTTTGAGGAAGGGGACGTCATTTGCGCTCTCGGCGGCGCGCAACAGCTGAAGAAATTGAGGCCTGACGCCGGACCGCCGGCTCAGCTGGCGCTCAGATCGAGCGTCAGGAACAGGCTGTTGGGATCCTCCGCATAGCCCTCGAAGGGGCCGCAGAGGACGAAGCCGTGCGCCTGGTAGAGCGCATGGGCCGGCCTGAAATAGTCCCACGAGCCGGTCTCGAGGCTGAGCCGCCGCAAGCCGCGCGCGCGGGCTTCCGCGATGATGTGACGGAGCATCCGGCCGCCATAGCCGCGCCGGCGCGCGGTCCGGAGCGTGTGCATCGACTTGACCTCGCCGTGGCTGGCCGAGAGCGTCTTCAGCGCACCGGTAGCAACGAGCTGCTCCCCCTCCCAGCCAGTCCAGAACGCGACATCGCTCGCCCGAAGGCCCGCCAGATCGAGCGCATGGGCGCTCCCAGGCGCGGTCTGCGCCCGCGCTGCGGCGACGTGATGATCGAGCAGCGCGACCACGCGGGGATCAAAGGTGTCGCCGGCACGGATCTGCATCGTCATGATCTCCAGGGTCTCACATCTTGCCGTAGGAGGCGCCGCGGCGTGTGATGATGACGTAGCGCGCATCCTGTTTGGTTTCGTTCTCGAACATCACCGCGCGCATCACGTCGAAATCCAGACAATCGCCCTCGCGCAGCCGCACCGCCTTGGCATCGATATGCACGGCGATGGTGCCCTCCAGCATCAAAAGCTGCTGGGTGAAGGCGTTGCGGCCCCAGGGGCTGTAGGAGACCCGGGCCCCCGCCGGCAGGTCGACGACGATGATCTCGATGCCGCTCGCCGCATCCGGCGGCGAGGCATGACGCCGCCGGTAGCCGCTGTCGGGATCGCGCCAATGGGGCTGGTCGGCAAGCCGCACCAACCGCTCCGGCGGCTTCTCCGCGAGCGCAACGACGTCGCTGAGCGTGACGTCGAGCGCCGCGCAGAGCTTGTTCAGCAGCGCCGCCGTCGCACTGCTCTGCGCCCGCTCCACCCGCCCGATCATGGCCCGGCTGACGCCGGAGCGGCCCGCAAGCTCGTTCAACGTCATGCCCGCCTGCGTCCGCAGCGTCTTCAGCCGCCGGCCGATGGCGCGATCGAGTTTTTGCTGGTCCATGGGTTTCATCCGAACATCGTCCGATACGAGGACCGCTCCATCGGACGGCAGCAGCTCAGTCTAGCCCGCAAGAATGCAAACGCCGGGAGCGGCGGTCTAATATATTAGAAACTTGGTGTTCGCACGTGAGCTGGTCACGTCCGTACTCAGGAATGGACTTTGGGAATCTGGAGCGGGCGAAGGGAATCGAACCCTCGTATGCAGCTTGGGAAGCTGCCGTTCTACCATTGAACTACGCCCGCGATGCGCGCCTTGCGCCTCTCCTGATTAGCCGAGACGGCGGCTCGCGCCAAGCGCTTTGGCGCCGCGGCCCGGACGCTTGTTAATGGCCTGGAAAGATTCCAGATGCGCCGGATTGTGGCGGTGTTATGATGGTCGCTCCGGGGAGAAACGTGCACTGAGTGGGGCGTGTGCATGGCGGGGCGGGCGTACGCGATATTCGACACGGCGCTGGGGCGCTGCGGCATCATCTGGAGCAGCACCGGCGTGGTCGCCGTGCAATTGCCGGAGGCTCGGGAGATCGACACCCGCCGCCGGATTTTCCAGGTTCATCCCGAGGCGCGCGAGCAGCGCCCGTCCGAGAACGCCGAGCTGGCGATCGAGGGCATCACAGGCCTGCTGCAAGGCGGCGATCCCGATTTTTCCGAGGTCAGCCTGGATGCCGGCGGGGTGCCCGGCTTCAACCGGCGCGTCTACGAATACGCCTGCGCCATTCCGCGCGGGGAAACGCGCACCTATGCCGAGGTCGCCAAGGCGCTGGGCGCTTCCGGCGCGTCGTACTCCGTGGCGCAGGCGATCGCAAAAAATCCCTTCATGCTGATCGTGCCCTGCCACCGGGTGCTGGAAGCAGGCAATTTTGCCGACCGGCTCTCGCCCTATGGCGGCGTGATCTCCAAGCGGCGGCTGCTGGCGCTGGAGGGCGCCCATCCCCTTGCCAGCAAGACGCTGTTCGAGGTGCTGCTGCCGGTTGCTCCGCCTCGCGCCCCCACCTAGATAGGGCGGATGGACGCGACCACGCTGCTGACGACGCCGTCGATGACCGTCTCCGAATTCCGCTGCGATGCGGGGCCGGACGAGAGGCCGTTTGCCGAGTGCCGCACCGGCCACTCCATCGCCTATGTCCGCTCGGGCAGCTTCGGTTGCCATTGCCGTGCCGGCTTCTTTGAGCTGGTGGCAGGCTCGATGCTGGTCGGCGCACCGGGCGAGGAATACACCTGCACGCATGAGCACGTCACCGGCGACGTCTGCCTGTCGTTCTTTCTCGGCGCGGAGCTTGTCGATTCTCTCGGCGGACGGCGCGAAACCTGGCAGGTCGGCGCGACGCCGCCGTTGCCCGAGCTCATGGTGCTCGGCGAGCTGGCCCAGACGGCCGCAGATGGCAATAGCGACCTCGGCCTCGACGAGATCGGCCAGATCCTCGCCGGCCGCTTCGTCGAAATCGTCTCGGGCCAAGCGCGCAAGCCGGCGACGCCGACCGCACGCGACCGCCGCCGCGCGGTCGAGGCCGCGCTGTGGATCGACGACAACTCGCGTGACGAGCTCGACCTCGAGCAGGCGGCAATGCAGGCCGGCCTCAGCCCGTTTCATTTCCTGCGGCTGTTCTCGCGCGTGCTCGGCGTGACCCCACATCAATATCTGGTGCGCTCGCGGCTTCGGCACGCCGCGCGCCGGCTCGCCGACGACGATATCGCCGTCACCGACATCGCCTATGACGTCGGCTTCGGCGATCTCTCCAACTTCGTCCGCACGTTTCATCGCGCCGCGGGCGTCTCGCCGACCAAGTTCCGGCAGGCGTCGAAAGGGGAGCGCAAGATTCTCCAAGAGCGTCTCACCCTCAACTGAGTAGGGTCGTCTCCGGCGCGTGCCATTCGCGGCGCGCTTTTCGCAATGGAGACGAACATGTACGACCACATCGGATTGCGCGTTGCCGACCTCGACGCCGCCACGCGCTTCTACACGGCCGTCCTGGCGCCGCTCGGCTACGTCCTGTGCTCGAGCGGCGACGGCTATGCCGGCTTCGGGCCGAAGGGCGAGCCGGCGCTGTGGCTGCACATGAACAAGGGCCGGAAGGCCGACGGCGTCCACATCGCCTTCCGCGCTGGGGATCATGAAGCGGTCAAGGCGTTTCATGGCGAGGGCTTGAAGAGCGGCGGCCGCGACAATGGCGGCGCCGGGCCGCGCAAGGATTATGGCCCGACCTACTACGCGGCGTTCCTGATTGATCCTGACGGCAACAATGTCGAGGCGGTTTGTAGCTGAACCCTCGCCTCGTCATTGCGAGCGAAGCGAAGCAATCCAGGACTGCCTCCGCGAAAGACGGTCTGGATTGCTTCGTCGCTTTGCTCCTTGCAATGACGAATTCCTGGCCGTGATCGAGATACACAAAAACTTTCCGTCGCGGCGACCTCATCACCCCACTGTGAGTTGTCTCACAGAGCTCCGCCCTCGGCGGCCGTAACCATGCGCACGTGCGTCCGGTTGGCTCTGCTCTCCCGGCGGCGCCACGCACGTGAGGAGCATGCCATGAGAGGTGCGGACAAGGTGATCTGCCAGGCGGCCGCCGTGCTGCTGCTGGTTGCGATGTCGAACGTGCCGGCAAAGGCGCAATTCCTCGGCGGCGGCGGTGCCGGCGGCGAGGACATGATGACCCAGATGGCGCCGATGCTGGAGATGATGAAGGCGAAGATGGGCAAGCGCCGCTTCGCCATGTTGATGCAGACCATGGGCCCGATGATGAGCCGCATGATGGAGAACGGTGGCGGCGGGTTCGGCGGAATGATGGGCGGCGGCCTCGGCGGCAGTCTCGGCGGCGGCTTCGGCGCGCCCAACTATGGCGGTTACACGCCGATGGGCGGTGGTTATATGCCGGTCGGGATCGGCAGCATGGGCGGCGGCGACATCATGGGCATGCTCGGCGGCGCTGGCGGCGGCGACATGATGGCGATGATCCCGCAATTGATGCGGCTCGCCAATGCCGGCGGCGGCCATCGCCGCCACAAGCGCCGCTAGTTGCCAGCCGAAAGTGCCGGCCTGATCGCAGGCTTGCCCACGCGCGGTCCCCAGCGTGTCAGCATCACGCTGGAGCATGACAGCAGACCGAGCACGACCATCGAGCTCGCGGCCAGCCAGAAGAAGCTTTGCGCGCTGGCCTCGTGCGTCGACAGCCACCAGCCGACGCCTGCGATGTAGATCAGCCGCGCCGTCTGCGCCAGCACCGGACCGATCACCTTCGCCGCGCCTTGCGAGGAGAAATACATCGTCGTGGCAAGGCCGAAGAAGGCGTAGAACGGTCCGACCGTCGAAAGATACTGATGGCTCGCCGCGCGCACGGCCGCGTTGTCCGTGAACATGTTGATCCAGAGATCGGGATACATCGCGACGACGCAGGCCGGCGCGCCCACGGCCACGAAGGCGGCGGCACTGGCGATCCAGGCGACGCGCCGGGCGCGCGCGATGCGGCCGGCGCCGACCGCCATCCCGACCATCGGCACACAGGCGATGCCGAACGAGAACGCGATCGAGGTCAGCAGGAATTCGAGCCGCGCACCGATGCCGTAGCCGGCGAGAATCGCGGTGCCGAATTTCGCCAGCATGTGGGTGAAGATCGAGATCGTCAGCACCGATTGCAGCGGCGAAAAGCAGGCGACGGCGCCGACCTTCAGAATGTCGAAGAACATCGCCCATTGGACGCGCAGGCCGTGCAGCTTCAGCGAGATCTGCGCGCGGCCGGAGAACAGATACCAGCTCATGATGCCGATGTTCATGATGTAGGCGATCAGCGCGCCGGCGGCGACGCCGCGCATGCCGAGCTGCGGCACCGGCCCGAGCCCGAGGCCCAGCGTGCCTCCGAGCACGATCTGCCAGGCCGCCGAGTTGAGGATCAGGAACGACGGCAGCTTCATGTTGCCGGTGCCGCGCAAGATGCCCGCCATGGTGTTGAGCAGCCAGGGCAGCACGGCGCCGCCGAAAAAAACCTGCGTGTAGGCGATCGCATGTGTCAGCACATCGCCGCGCCCGCCGAGCATTTCGAGCACTTTTGGCCCGAAGATCAACATGCCGAGCATGAAGACGAGGCCGAAGCTGATGCCGATCAGCAGGGCATGCACGGCAAGCGCGCCGGCGCGTTCGCGATTCCCGGCGCCCAGCGCACGCGCAATGGCCGAGGCCACCGCACCGCCCATCGCGCCGCCCGACATGGTCATGGTCAGAATGATCGTGGGAAACACCAGCGCCATCGCCGCCAGCGCCTCGACCCCAAGACGACCAACATAGGAGGTTTCCGCAATCACCACGCAAATGCCCGCCGACAAGCCAATCGCGTTGGGCCAGGCGAGCGAAAGCAGCGTGCGCAGGATCGGCCCGTCCGTGAGCGCGCTTCTGACCGGCGGCGGAGGCGGGGGCAGCGGGCGCTCTTGCTCATCGACCGGGATTTCGGCGATGTCGGACATGTCCTCTCCCGGGCACGGGCGCCGTTTGCGGCGCGGCATTGAACAGGTGCCAATATTCTATTTGCGCCCAGGGCGCGACACGGGCTTAGCACGGCCCAGCGCGATTCCTCCTGCGCGGGGTGCAGGCGTGCTCTGCGACAGCACATCTCAATCGTGGAGCTATCCGATCGTCCACACCAGCGGCGGCCGGCCGCCCGCTGACGGCCGCAGATGCACGCCGATATGCCGCCCGCATCCCGCAGCGAGGCCCTCGACCAGTCCCTCCAGCGCCTTCGCGCAACCGGGATGATAATCGGCGACGTCGTCCATCAGCCTCCAGCTCTGCTGGCGGATTTCGATCGTGCCCTCCGATGCTGTCATCTCGGCCGCATCGTCCTGCGCCGCGAGCAGCGCATTCAGGAACGATGCGAATTCTCGCGCGCCACCGCGGCCCATTGCCAGCGCCGCCGCAACCTCGTCGAAATACTGCATTCCGATCAGCTTGCCGGAGAGATGCAGCAGATAGCCGGCGTCCTCCGGACCGAACAGCTGCACCATCACGGGCGCGGCGGTGCGTACATATTCCATCGCGTAGTTGCGATAGGCTTTCTCCAGGCGCGGTTTTGGCCAGCTCGCGACCGGCAAGGCCGGCGCGGTGTTCGCGTCGAACAGCGGCGCCTCGAGGTGACGCGCGAACACGAGCCGCTGATCGAGCTCGAGCGGATGGTCGTATTGATAATAATAGCCTTCGAGGCCGTCCTGACCGTCGACGCTCTGCTTGGTGCAGACGAAGCCGAGCCTGAGATCGCCGAGCGCGACGCCGTTGTTGGCGTGCCAGCCGCGCAGCATCGCGCGGCTGACCTCTCCGGGGATACCGCAGATCGCGGTGCCCTTCCAGATCCAGCGCGGCGGCGGATAGCGGATCCAGGCTTTGGTGTCGCTCTCGTACATGTATTCGACATGCACGCCGCCGATCCAGTTGGAGAGATAATGATATTGCGCGGCGGCCACTGCTGGCGGCAGATAATCGATCCCGAGCTTCTTCAGGCCCGGCAGGAAGCGCTCCTGCTGCTGGCGGCGGAAGACGCGAAACACGAACTCTGCGGCGTCAGCGGTGCCGCGCCGCGTCACCACGGTGAGGATGAGGCCGGTGAAATAGGCATGATAAAGGTCGGCGATCGCGCGCCAGCGCTTCCATTGGGCTTCTTGCGCTGCGTCTGAGGCGGCGGCCATGTTCGCTCCCGATCACTGGTTTTGATCGACTGTGTCACCGCAGCTAGCGGCAGGCAACATTACGTCCGTGCAGGGCGCCCTGCGCGGCCGCCCGCCAATTCCGCATCACGAAGTTTGCGGCGGCGGCTGTCATCGCTCGCGCAGCGGGCGATCCAGTATTCCAGAGGCGGTTGCTGTTGAACTCGAGGGCCGCGGCGTACTGGATTTTCCGCCTTCGCGGGGAATGACAGCGCTGGATTATCGCTACACCCGAAAATGCTTCGAAAGTTTGAGGCCCTGCGCCTGGTAGTTGGAGCCGATGCGCTGGCCGTACATCGCATCGGGGCGGGCCAGCATCTTCTCGTAGACGAGACGGCCGACGATCTGGCCATGCTCGAGGATGAAGGGAACTTCGCGCGAGCGCACCTCCAGCACGGCGCGCGCGCCCTGCCCGCCCGCGCCGGCATAGCCGAAGCCGGGATCGAAGAAGCCGGCGTAGTGCACGCGGAATTCACCGACCAGCGGATCGAACGGCACCATCTCCGCGGCGTAGTCAGGTGGCACCTGCACCGCCTCTTTCGACGCGAGGATGTAGAACTCGCCGGGATCGAGGATCAGGCTGCCGTCGGGGCGCGCCGCAATTGGCTCCCAGAACTCTTCCACCGCATAGCCGGAGCGGCGATCGACATCGACGACGCCGGTGTGGCGCTTGGCGCGGTAACCGACGAAGCCGTTCGCTTTCTCGCCGGAGAGGTCGACGGAGACGGCGACGCCGCCGGAGAGATCGGCATCGTCGATATCGACGAGGCGCTCGGCAGAATGCAAGCCATCGAGCTCGTCGGCGTTGAGGATGGCATCGCCGGTGCGGAAGCGCACCTGGCTGAGGCGCGAGCCTTCGCGAACCAGCACCGGAAACGTCTTCGGGCTGATCTCGGCATAGAGCGGGCCGTGATAGCCGGCGCCGATCATGTCGAAGCGGCGGGTGCCGTCGGCGATCACGCGGGTGAAGACGTCGAGCCGGCCGGTGGAACTGGTGGGGTTCGCAGCCGCGACGATCTCCGGCGGTAACGCGAGACTTTCCAGCAGCGGCACGATGTAGACGCAGCTGGTCTCCAGCACCGCGCCGTCGGCGAGGCTGAACTCGTGAAGCTTCAATTCGTCGATGCGCTCGGCGACGGTGGCGCCGGGACCGGGCAGGAAGCTGGCACGGACGCGATAGGCGATGTCGCCGAGGCGCAGATCGAGGCTCGCCGGCTGGATCTGGCTCTCGACGAAATCGTAGGCGGGCAGGATGAGGCCCGCCTCCGCCATCGCCGCGATCATGCGGTCGGGCAGGATACCATTGGCATTTCTTCTAATGCTGAACAAAGCAGTGTCTCGCTGGGCGAAAGGACCAGTAATTCCGCGCCAGCTCCGTTTACAATAGGAAGCCAGAGTCGCTCTTGGAACTGGCAGCGGGCCTGAAGCTTCCATTTGGTGTAGTTCGACTGCGAAAACGTGAGTACGGCCACAACTTGTAAGCAGCAATAGCCTTGAAAAGACTCCCTGATGGTTGTATATTTGATGATGCGTCGGGGGAAAAGATGCCTGAATTGAAGACAGATCCAGAATTGCTCGCTGCGCTTAAGCGCGCTCTATCGCTGCCTCAATCTCCAGAAGAGGTACAGCAACAGCGACTATCGTTCATTATGGGGTCCTTGAAGACAACGAACGAAATCACCCGAGCTGAGGTGAAACAGATCCTTGCTCAACAGGAAGGGCGAAAGGTCGCTTAAGTGATCATCTACGAGCTAGTTAATACAGAGAGTCATCCTGTATATAAAGCTCTAGAAGTATCCAACGGCAACAGACAATACGATTTTCTGCGCTCGATCGTTCAGGCTTCTCTTGATATGGGGAAGCCTTTTTTGTCGCAACAGCTCATCAAAGCTTTCAACTTTCACGCGATCACTTGTCTTCATCCCTACGCGGGCGAATACCGCCCGTGTCCCGTGACCGTCGGACAGCATCTTCCGCCCGCACACTATCGCGTACCGGCGCTAATGGACGACTTCGTCAACACGGTCAATCGGAGCTGGGACCAAACTACGGATCCGATAGCCTTGGCGACTTACGTCCTCTGGCGAATCAATAATGTCCACCCATTCATTAATGGGAACGGCAGGACAGCGCGTGCCACCTGCTATTTTGTACTCTGCATCGCGGTTGGCGGATTGTTGCCGGGCACAAAGATACTTCCCGAACTGATCCGGCAGAACAGGCAACAATACTGTGACGCGCTTCAGCTCGGTCACGACTCCTTTGCACAGGGCAACTTAGATCTGAGTGTTTTGCACGCGCTGGTCTCCAGGCTTGTCAACGAACAACTCCAATCCGCCACAGCTCACTCTTCGCCTGGAGCCCATGGTGTTACTTCTCAGCCTGCAGCCACTACTGGGCTGCCTCCAAGCAGCGCTGCGCCTTGAACAACCATCGCAGCGCCTATCATCAAAGACCTTTATCACTGGAGATAAAATGCTTCGATAGCTTCAGGCGCTGCCCTTGGTAGTTTGAGAAAATACCTTCGCCATACTCAGCGTTGGGCTTTTCCGTGAGGCGCTCGAACTCTAGCCGCCCGATAGTTTGGCCATCCTCCAGGAAAAATGGAATGTCGTAGGTCCGCACTTCTAGAACAGCCTTGCTTCCGGGGCCGTCGTCAGAGGTCATGCCGAATCCAGGGTCGAAGAAGCCGGCGTAGTGAACTCTGAACTCACCCATAATAGGATCAATCGCCACCATCTCAGCAGCGTGATCGCTCGGGATGTGAAGCTTCTCCTTGGAGGCCAAGATGTAGAACTCTCCAGGGTTCAGTAGCAAATTGCCTTCCGCATTGGGTTCCAGTGCGTCCCAGTAGTCCGCTACTTTGTAGTAGTTGATTTTGTCCATATCGATGAAGTTCGTGTACCGCTTTGCCCGGTACGCGATAATACCAGCCCCATTTTCCGCCCGAAGATTGACCCGTAGGTTCAGTCCTTGACGAATGATTGGAGTTTCGTCGGTGAGCCTCGACCGCTCATGTAACGCCTCAAGCTCGGTATCGTTGAGACGAAAGGTAGCGTGCACGTGCTGACTAGAGGTGCGCCGCCGAAACCGTAACTGACTAAGGCGCGTACCTTGCTTGACCATCACGTCAAACGTCCTTGGAGAGACTTCGGCCCAAAGTTTGCCAGAGTACCCGGCAGGGACGACATCAAAGGCATCGCTTCGATCTGCGATGACGCGGGTGAAGACGTCGAGACGCCCCGTTGAACTCTTGGGGTTTGCGATTGCTGAGATAGTGCTTCCAAGCTTCAGCTGCTCTTCGATCTCGATCAGATAAACTGCGCCGCGCGTGAGCACTTGAGGCTTAGTCAAGTCCAGTTCATACGATGTCAGTTGACCAACCCGTTTTTGCACGGACGAGTTGGTCCCGGGCAGAAAGCTTGCGTGCACCTTATAAGCAACTTTGCCTAGACGAAGGTCCAAGCTTGAGGGCTGAATCTGCCCAGCGGCGAGCGGCTTCCCTACGATTTGACCTCGCTCATAGAGTCGCCTGATCCATTGCGCGGGCAAAATGCCCGAGTTCAAGGAAAGATTGTCTTCGGGCATGTCTAGAGGAAGCAAGACATCTCGCGGATCCGATGCCAAAGGCAAGGCGCCCATAATTCTCTCCAATCGGTGAATTTGCTAGCTGTATGTGCGTCGCGGAGGATCGGCAACGGAATTTAATGTCCACAGGGTGACGCACAGCTACGCGATCACTTGTCAACAGCTAATCAACAGGAGTATAGAGTCGTTATCCCGTGGTGATTTGAGCCGGCCGGCTTGCAGCCACGTTAAATAAGTCGCTAAACAGGCCGGGGACCTCTGTGATCCCGGCCCGTGGAGATATCCAGGCCGGTTTTTTTGTGACCGTTTTCGACGCGGCGGTCATCTCGGAGGTACCCTATGTCGAAGTCGCCTGCTGCCTATCGTCCCGAAACCCGCCTGGTCCATTCCGGCACCCTGCGCTCGCAATTTGGCGAGACGTCGGAGGCGCTGTTCCTGACCCAGGGCTACGTCTACAACAGCGCCGAGGAGTGCGAGGCGCGGTTCAAGGGCGAGGATCCCGGCTTCATCTATTCGCGCTACTCCAACCCCACCATCGCGATGTTCGAGCGACGCATGATCGAGCTCGAAGGCGCCGAGGCCGCCCGCTCGGCCGCAACCGGCATGGCCGCGGTGACGACCGCGATCCTGGCGCCGCTCAAGGCCGGCGATCACGTCGTGGCTTCGCGCGCGCTGTTCGGCTCGTGCCTCTACGTGATCCAGGACCTGCTGCCGCGCTACGGCATCGAGACCACGCTGGTGGACGGGCTCGATCTCGACCAGTGGCAGCGCGCGCTGAGGCCCAACACCAAGACGTTCTTCCTGGAGAGCCCGACCAACCCGACTCTGGACGTGCTTGACATCCCCTCGATCGCCGAGATCGCGCACAAGGGCGGCGCGCGTCTCGTGGTCGACAACGTGTTCGCGACCCCGATCTGGCAGAGCCCGCTGGCGCTGGGCGCCGACGTCGTCGTCTATTCCGCGACCAAGCACATCGACGGCCAGGGCCGGTGCCTCGGCGGCATCATCCTGTCGTCGGAAGCCTTCATCGCCGAGCACATCCACAATTTCATGCGCCAGACCGGCCCGTCGATCTCCCCGTTCAACGCCTGGGTCCTGCTCAAGGGCCTCGAGACGCTCGGCGTGCGTGTGCGCGCGCAGACCGATACGGCAGCGCGCATCGCCGAGGTGCTGGCGAGCCATCCGAAGATCTCGCGGCTGGTCTATCCCGGTCGCGCCGATCATCCGCAGGCGGCGCTGGTGAAGAAGCAGATGCGCGGCGGCTCGACGCTGGTCGGCTTCGAGGTCAAGGGCGGCAAGCAGGCCGCGTTCCGCGTGCTCAACGAGTTGAAGCTTGCCAAGATCTCCAACAATCTCGGCGACGCCAAGAGCCTCGTCACGCATCCGGCGACCACGACGCATCAGCGCCTGAAGCCGGAAGACCGCGCCGCGCTCGGCATCAGCGAAGGCTTCATCCGCTTCTCGGCGGGGCTCGAGCATGCCGATGATCTGATCGAGGATCTGACCGCGGCGCTGGAGAAGGCGTAACGGGCGAGTGGCGAGTGGTGAGTGGCGAATGGATCTATTCGCTACTCGCCATTCACCATTCGCTTCTACATCGGCCGGTACGTCCTCACGTCCGCCGGCACGTTCACGCCAAGCTTGATCTGGCCGACCGAGCGGATGATGTCGTCGCCGAGCAGCTGGGCGAAGCAGGCGTAACCCCAATCGTTCATGTGCAGGCCGTCGGCGATCACGAAGCTCTCGACCGGAATCGACTGCTTCTCGTGCCAGTCGCGCATCACCTCGAAGCGCGGGAAGATGCCGACGTGACGAAGCTCGGCGACCTTGCCGAGCAGCTGCACCATCTTGCCGGCGCTTTCGGCGCGCTGGTTGACGGCCGGCGAATATTGCGGATCGACCAGCACGATGTCGGTGCCGCCCGCGGCCTGGATGCGGCTGATGCCGTCCTCCACCAGCTTGACGGTCTCGCCGGGATCGAGATTGCGCAGCACGGCGTTGGTGCCGACCTGCCAGATCACGAGGTCCGGGTGCCTGTCGATCACCTGCGTCTGCAGACGCTTCATCATCTCGGGGGCGTCCTCGCCGCCGACGCCAGCATTGATGACGCTGATGTCGGCGGTCGGATAGTGCCGGCGCAGCTGCGCGGCGAGACGATTGGGGTAATTGAACTCCGGCGAGCTCGCGCCAAACCCTTGAGTCGACGACGAGCCGAACGCGACGATGACAACGGGCTGCCCCGCGGCGAGCTTGCTTGCGACATGGGGCAGCGAGCCCATCGCCTTCGAGCCGCCCTTCGGCGGCAGGCAGGGCACGCGGTTGAAGATGTCGGCGGCGGACTTCGCGACCTCCTTCACCTTGTCGATGGCCCGAGACGTGACGCCGCGCGGCTCGGACGATCTTGCGGCGACGGTGGTCTGGGAGGACTGGACGGGCGCGGGATCAGCCGACTGGGCGGGTGCGGCGGTCGGCTGTGCGGCTGGCGTCTGCGCATGGGAGGCGGGCGTCAACAACAACAGCACCGCTGCTGCGGGCGCGGCCAGCCATGTCGTCAGGCAAAAAGGGCGGAGAGAACTCATTAACGCTAGACCTCAATTTTGCTGCTGGGCCGGCTCCAGACGGGCCGCGTCGACCACGAACTGGGCCAGCGCCCGGCCAAGGCAATCATGGACCTGTTTGGCCAGCTCCGGCCCGCGAGACGGGCTGAACAGGTCGAACTGGCCCTGATCATTCCACTGCCGCATGATCGCGAAACGATCGAACAGCGGGATGTCGTGCTCCTGCGCCACCACGCGCATATTATCTAGGAAGGGCTGCGCCGAAATCATCGTTTCGGTGCGGGGACTGTACTGCAAATTCATCAAGACGACGTCAGCCCCTGCCTTTTGCAGCGCAACAACCCCGTCGGTGACTGCGCTACGAAATTCGTCGGGATCGATGGATCGGATAGCATCCACGGTCCCGGTCTGCCAGATGACCAAAGTAGGCGTTTTTGCTTCCATCAGCTTAACGAACGTGGAGGCCGTCTCCTCTGCCGTTTTCTTGCTCTGTATTTCTACTGAGACGTGCACGACCTCGGAGGGTGGCAGCTTCTCCTTGAGGATCGCCTCCATCCGCGCGGGGTATGAGCTGCTTTCCGACGACGGGATCGTGGTCGATCGGCTGCCGATGACCAGGATATCGAGCGGTTTGCCGGCCTTGACCGCATCCGCGACCTTCGGAAGCTGGCTTTCGCTGGAGACCAGATAGGACGGCAATTCGCAGGCCGCGGGCACAGGGGATGTGGCAGATGCAGACGCGGCAGGTGCGGACGTGGCAGGTGCGGACGCGGCAGGTGCGGACGTGGCAGGTGCGTCATCGCCCGCGCGCGCCAAGGGCGCGGCGAGACCGCCGCATAGCAGGATCAGGCTCAGGATCACCTTCGCCTTCATCAGCCCCCTCCCGCCAGATCGGCGTTGCCGACGGCGTTCCTGGTTTTCGCACCGCTCTTGTCAGCCACGCGCTTGTACCACGAAATCACCCAGGCCACCCCCCACATGATCAGGACTCCGCAGAGACTAATCAACGCATGCATGACCGGGCCGCCGGAGACTTCGGCGAGCGCGAAATGGCCGGCAAAGGCCAGAAAAACGCCGAGGCAGAATATCTCGAGCGAATGCTGGCCGCACAGGATCAGCGGCCGCAGCCAGGGCGACTTCAGGCCCGGCCAGTCCCGCGGCAGGAAGCGAACCGTGAGCGCGGCCAGCGCCAGGAAATGCATGAAGCGCAGCACGTCGAGGTCGGTCTTGTTGATCGGATACATCCACTGCTCGATCCGCTTCGGCATGAACAGGGAGAGCTGCGGCACATACCAGGTCAGCGTGACGTAGAACGCCGCGACGAGATAGGCGATCGCCATCCACATCGTGACGGGTGACGACAGAATCCGCGACATGCGGCGCGCACCCCCGAGCGCACACCATGCCCCGAACACGAACAGCAATTGCCAGGCAAAGGGATTGAAGGCCCAGAAGCCGTTCGGATAGGCCGACAGATAGAGGTCGTACTCCCAGGTGACCGCGTAGAGCAGCACCGAAAGCCCGAGCGTGACGTCGGGCCGCCACTTCATCGACCACAGGATGAGAGGCAGCGCCAGCATCAGCACGATATAGAGCGGCAGCACGTCCATGTTGACGGGACGAAAACGCAAGAGCAGCGCCTGCACGATGGTGACGTCGGGCTGCTTGAGGAAGTCCATGATGCCCATCTCTTCGGTATAGAGCGGGTTCTCGAACCGGGTCGCCACGTACGAGATCTCGGCGAGGAAGATCGTGAACAGGAAGACGTGGGCTACGTAGATCTGCCAGACCCGGCGCAGGATGCGCGCGGTGGCGATGAGCACGCCGCTCTCCAGCATCGCCCTGCCGTAGACGAAGGCGGCAGTGTACCCGGAGATGAAGATGAAAATCTCGGTGGCGTCGCTGAAGCCGTAATTGCGGATGGTGAACCAAGTCAGCAGACTCGGCGGCAGGTGGTCGATGAAGATCAGCCACAGCGCGAGCCCGCGGAACAGGTCCAGCCGGAACTCGCGCTCGCCGATGGCGGGCAGCGTGATGGCCGGCGCGGCGGCGCGCGACCTCGCCCCCGCAGGATTGGTCCCCGCGATGGTCGATCCCGTCAACTGGTCGGCAATGCTCATCGGGGTCCAAAAACCCTTCCGCAAATCGACGTTTCATGCAGTGTACCGGACCCGCCGATCTCTCGCAAAGCGGCGGGACGCATCGAGGTGTCCTACCCTTCCAATTCTGGCGGGACGATGTCGCCCAAGCCGCGTTGCGGCGTTTGGTTCCCGGCCGTGGATTCGGTATGATGCGGTCATGTACCGCGCCGTGACCCGCCAGATTGAAGTGACCGTCGAGCCGAACTTTGTTCCGGAGCAGTCGTCGGCCGACCGCTCCCGCTATTTCTGGTCCTACACCATCGTCATCACCAATTCGGGTGGCGAGACCGTACAGCTCAAGACCCGGCACTGGATCATCACCGATGCCTCCGGCCGCCAGCAGGAGGTGAAGGGCGAGGGCGTGGTCGGCGAGCAGCCGATCCTGGCCCCGGGCGAGCGCTTCGAATACACCTCGGGCGTGCCGCTCTCGACCGCCTCCGGCTTCATGACCGGCCGCTACCAGATGGTCAGCGAAACCGGCGAGCGCTTCGAAATCGACGTGCCGACTTTTTCGCTGGACAGCCCCGACAGCAAGCGGGTGTTGAATTGATCGCGCACCATTTTTCCTCGTGTCCGGGACCAGCTCCAGCGCGGAATCGCTGCGGCGCCGACCCGGGATACGAGGGCCTATGCGGGCGATGGAGCGAGGTGCATCCCGCCTCTGCAGCGCACCGTCGAACTGATGCTGCGCTGTGTCCTGGGCACGAGAGCGGAGTGCGGTGGAGGCGCTCTCAGCGTCGTCAGCCAGCACAATGACGGAGGAAAGGCTTACGCCTCCCCGACGCCCGCCTCGTGCGGCGTGAACTGGTAGACCGACGAGCAGAACTCGCAGGTGACCACGACCTTATCGTCCTTGACCATCGCGGCGCGGTCGTCGGGCGAGAAGCTCTTCAGCATCGAGGCGACCGCATCGCGCGAGCAGGAGCAGCGCGCCTCGATAGCCTGCGGATTGAACACGCGCACGCCGCGCTCGTGGAACAGGCGGAACAGCAACCGCTCGCCCGAGAGCTCGGGATCGATCAGTTCGACGTCCTCGACGGTTTCGATCAGCGAGCGTGCCTCGACCCAGGCATCGTCCTCGGCAATGCTGTGCACCTCGGTGCCTTCAGGCGCATCACCGGGATGCAGGTCGGCCTGCCGCGCGCGCTCCGGAGCCTTGGGCAGAAACTGCATGAGCATGCCGCCGGCGCGCCAGCGATGCTTGCCGCCATCGTTCGAGCGCCATTCCTCGCCGACCGCGAGGCGCACGCGCGTCGGGATCTGCTCGGAGCGCAGAAAATATTCGTGCGCGGCGTCTTCCAGGCTGCCGCCATCGAGCGCAACCAGGCCCTGGTAGCGGCTCATGTCCGGGCCTTGGTCGATGGTCATGGCGAGATGACCGCGGCCGAGCAGCGTGCCGGAATCCCTGGCGGTACCGAGACGCGAGGCATCGAAGCGGGCATAGGCGCGCAAATGGTCCGGCGCATTATAGTCGACCACCAGGAAAGACACCGGACCGTCGGTCTGGGCCTGGAGGATGAAGCGGCCGTCGAATTTCAGCGCCGAGCCGAGCAGCGTCGTCAACACGATGGCCTCGCCGAGCAGCTTGCCGACCGGCGTGGGATAATGGTGCTTGGCGAGAATGTCGTCCAGCGCCGGGCCGAGCCGGACCAGCCGCCCGCGCACGTCGAGCGCATCGACCTCGTAGGGCAGCACGGCATCGTCGATCGGAACCGGGGATGGCGCGCGAACCGGGCCTTCAGGCCCGGCTTTCATGTCAGGAGATTGGGAAACCATGGCGGTTTATCTGGGGTCAGAGAGCGGGAAATGGAAGGGGGCAAGGGGAACCTCAAACTCGTCGTCCCGGGGCGCGCAACGCGAGCCGCGGCCCCATAACCACAGGACCACGTCATCGTGCGAGAAATGGATCGGCGCTCCGCCTCGCCGCGCTTGTCGGGACGGTTTCTTGAGAGGCTGCAGCCCGGCTTCCAGCGCGTCTACTTCACCGCGTCGAAACACCAGGCCAGAATGCCCTTCTGCGCATGCAGTCGGTTCTCGGCCTCGTCGAACACGACCGATTGCGGACCGTCGATCACCTCGTCGGTAACCTCTTCGCCGCGATGCGCAGGCAGGCAGTGCATGAACAGCGCATCCCGCTTGGCCAGCGACATCAGCTTGCCGTTGACCTGGTAGGGCTTGAGAACGTTGTGGCGATGCTCGCCCTCCTTGTCGCCCATCGACACCCAGGTGTCGGTGACGACGCAGTCGGCGCCGCGCACGGCGGCTTCCGGATCGGTACCGAGCATGATCGGCGCGCCTGACGCCTTGATCCAGTCGCGCATCGCCTTTTTCGGCGCGAGCTCCGGCGGCGTCGCGACATTGAGCTGGAACTTGAAGCGCTCGGCGGCATGGGCCCAGGACGCCAGCACGTTGTTGTCGTCGCCGGTCCAAGCCACCGTCTTGCCCTCGATCGGGCCGCGATGTTCCTCATAGGTCATGAGGTCGGCCATCACCTGGCAGGGATGCGAACGCCGCGTCAGGCCGTTGATGACGGGCACGGTGGCGTTGGCCGCGAGCTCCAGCAACGCATCGTGATTGAGGATGCGGATCATGATGGCATCGACATAGCGCGACAGCACGCGCGCAGTGTCCGCGATGGTTTCGCCGCGGCCGAGCTGCATCTCGGCGCCGGTGAGCATGATGGCTTCGCCGCCGAGCTGGCGCATGCCGACGTCGAACGAGACGCGGGTGCGCGTGGAGGGACGCTCGAAGATCATCGCCAGCGTCTTGCCTTCGAGCGGCCTGACCGGCTGCTGCGCCTTCTGCTTCGCCTTCATCGCGGAGGACGCGGCGAGCATGCTCTTGAGCTCCGACAGCGGCAGCTCGTTGATGTCGAGGAAGTGCTTTGGAGCCTTGTTGGGCGTCGTGCTCATCAGCTTGCCGCCCGCTTGGTCTGACTGGAAGAGATCGAAGCGCAGGCGCGCTCGAGCCGGCTGACGCCGTCCTCGATCTCGGCTTCGGTGACGATCAGGGGCGGCAGGAAGCGTACGACATTGTCGCCGGCTCCGACGGTGAGCAGCTTTTCGGCGCGCAGCGCCGCGACGAGATCCCCGGAAGGCACCACGGCCTTGATGCCGATCAGGAGGCCCTCGCCGCGCACCTCGCTGACGATGTCGGGATGACGATCGATCACGGAGGCGAGCTTCTGCTTCAGCAGCAGCGACATCTTCTGGACGTGGTCGAAGAACCCGGGCTCGAGCATGACGTCGAGCACGGCGTTGGCCGCGGCGATCGCGAGCGGATTGCCGCCGAAGGTCGAGCCGTGCGAGCCGGGCCCCATGCCGGCGGCCGCCTCCGCGGTCGCCAGCACCGCGCCGATCGGGAAGCCGCCGCCGAGCGCCTTGGCCAGCGACATCACGTCGGGTGTGACGCCGGTCCGCCTGTACGCGAAGAGATCGCCAGTGCGGCCCATGCCGGTCTGCACCTCATCGAAGGCGAGCAGGAGGCCGCGCTCGTTGCAGAGCTCGCGCAGCGCCTTCAGGAAGCCGGGAGGCGCAGAACGGACACCGCCCTCGCCCTGGATCGGCTCGATGAGAATGCCGGCGGTGTGCGGACCGATCGCCTTCTTCACAGCCTCCAGATCACCATGCGGCACCTGGTCGAAGCCGTCCATCGGCGGGCCGAAGCCCTCGAGGTATTTCGCAGAACCGGTCGCAGCGAGCGTCGCCAGCGTGCGGCCGTGGAAGGCGCCCTCGAAGGTGATGAGGCGATAGCGCTCCGGATGCCCCTTGGAGAAGTGATGGTGGCGCACCAGCTTGATCACGCCTTCAAGCGCCTCGGCGCCGGAATTGCAGAAGAACACGAAGTCCGCAAAGCTCTCGTTGCACAGGCGCGCCGCGAGCTTCTCGCCGTCCGGGCTCTGGAACAGATTCGACATGTGCCACAGCTTCGTCGCCTGCTCCTGCAAGGCCTTGACGAGCGCCGGATGAACATGGCCGAGGGCATTCACCGCCACGCCGGAGGTAAAGTCGAGATAGCGATCCCCGTTCGTCGCGACCAGCCAGCAGCCTTCGCCACGCTCGAAATCGAGGTCGGCCCTGGCGAAAACGGGGAGCAAATGCGGCGCTGCGCTGTTGGTCATGACGGCCACTTGAATGTTGCGGACGGTATGACGCGCGCGTTGCGCAACGCACCACTGACCGGCCGGAAAACGAAACGTGCCGCCTTTTAAGGGCGGCACGTAGCACTATCTTATGCTTGGGAAGACGGCTGTCAATGCCGCCCGGAAAGCCTCGCGAAACGCTGAATCCGTAGTCTTGCGGTGCCGATTTTGCGGGTTTTTCACCACGGAACATGTGGAAGCGAGTCGGCGGACTCTTGCGCGAGAGTCACGCCATATTGTAGCGTTTGGACTGTCAGATACGACATCTCGTGCAGCAGTTCTGATCCCAAGAGTCCTCATGTACCGGCGTAACGTTCGGGCGTCTTGAGCGCGCCCGGCGAACCTTAAGGGATTCTGGCGGCACGGGTTTTTCACGGCTTAGGCATTCGCTGCGAAGGCCCCAGGATGGCAGGCGCGCAGCGAGGGAAAGGGTGCAATGACGGTTTTGACCTGGTCCGATGATCGCGTCGAGCAGCTGAAGAAGCTCTGGGAGGCCGGACTTTCGGCCAGCCAGATCGCGGCCGAGCTCGGCAATGTGACCCGCAATGCCGTGATCGGCAAAGTGCACCGGCTCGGCCTGTCTGGTCGCGCCAAGAGCCCTTCATCGGCAGCGCCCCGGCCTCGCAAGGCGCGGCCCGCTCAGCACATGATGCGGGTGACCCGTCCCGTCGCGCGCGGCAACACGGCGCTGGCGCAGGCCTTCGAGGTCGAGGTGGAGGCAGAGCCTGTCACCTACGACAACGTGGTGCCGATGAGCCAGCGGCTGTCGCTGCTGGAATTGAACGAGGCGACCTGCCACTGGCCGGTCGGCGATCCCTCGAGCCCGGATTTCTTCTTCTGCGGCGGCAAGGCGCTGTCCGGCCTGCCCTATTGCGCCCAGCATTCGCGCGTGGCCTATCAGCCCGCAGCGGACCGGCGCCGTGCAGCACCAAAGCCGGGCACCCGGTGAGCTTGCGGAATCGGTTGATCGCCAAATCTGCAGCCGTCACGCGATGATGGCTCCACCTACTCGGTGTCATCCCCGCGAATGCGGGGATCCATAACCACAGGGCGCAATCGTTGCGCCAGCTGGTCACTCCGAGTCTGCGCCGATCGAGGTTCTGTCGCTAATGGATCCCGGGCTCACGCTGCGCGCCCCGGGATGACGGCTGAGATTGAAGCCTCAGCTCGCTAATCCGAGATCAAGAAACTCAGGTCTGCTCCGCCTTCGCGAAGCGATCGTCCAGCGCATAGCCGGCACCGCGGACGGTGCGGATCGGATCCTGCTCGCGCCCGAGATTGAGCAGCTTGCGCAGGCGGCCGATATGGACGTCGACGGTGCGCTCGTCGATGTAGATGTCGCGGCCCCAGACGCTGTCGAGCAGTTGCTCGCGCGAGAACACACGGCCGGGATGCTCCAGGAAGAACTCCAGGAGGCGATATTCGGTGGGGCCGAGGTCGATCGGCCGGCCCGAGCGCGCCACGCGGCGTTTGTCGCGGTCGAGCTCGATGTCGCCATAGGCCAGCACGGTGGCCAGCCGCTCGGGGCTGGCGCGGCGCAAGAGGCCCTTCACACGGGCAAGCAACTCCGGCACCGAGAACGGCTTGACGATATAATCGTCGGCGCCGGTCGCAAGTCCCCGCACCCGCTCGCTCTCCTCGCCGCGCGCGGTGAGCATGATGATGGGCAGCTGCTTGGTCTCGGGGCGGGTGCGCAGACGGCGGCACAGCTCGATGCCCGATAACCCCGGCAGCATCCAGTCGAGCACGATCAGATCGGGAATGTGCTCCTTGAGGCGGGTATCGGCATCGTCGCCGCGCATCACCGTCTCGACGTCATAGCCGTCGCCTTCGAGGTTGTAGCGAAGAAGCTCTGTGAGAGCCTCCTCGTCCTCAACCACCATAATGCGTGCGCCCATGGTGTCGTCGCTCCTTAGGTCTTCAGGTATTCGGTATCGTTGTCGCGAAGGTCGTCATGTCTCCCTTCGGCCGCTTGTCGGTGATCGCCTGGCCCTCGATCATGTAGAACACGGTCTCGGCGATGTTGGTGGCGTGGTCGCCGATCCGCTCGATGTTCTTGGCGCAGAACATCAGGTGGATGCAGAACGAGATGTTGCGCGGATCTTCCATCATGTAGGTGAGGAGCTCGCGGAACAGCGAGGTGCAGATCGCGTCGACTTCCTCGTCGCCCTTCCACACCGCCATCGCCGCCGGAAGGTCGTGCGCGGCATAGGCGTCCAGCACTGACTTGACCTGCTGCTGCACCAGGTCGGTCATGTGCTCCAGGCCGCGGAACAGCTTCAGCGGGTGGAAATCCGTCTCCAGCGCTGCGACGCGCTTGCCCATGTTCTTGGCTAGATCGCCGATGCGTTCGAGATCGGTCGCGACGCGCATGGCGCCGACGATCTCGCGCAGGTCCACCGCCATCGGCTGGCGGCGGGCGATGGTGAGCACCGCGCGCTCCTCGATGCGCTTCTGCAGCGTGTCGATCTCGGCGTCGGTGGAGACGACGCGCTGGCCGAGCGCGACGTCGCGGCGGATCAGCGCGTCGACGGAATCGACGATCATACGCTCGGCGAGACCACCCATTTCAGCGACCAGGCGCGTGAGCTCCTGGAGGTCGCTGTCGAAGGCCTTTACGGTATGTTCAGAACCCATGTTCCGTCTCCTCAGCCGAACCGGCCGGTGATGTAATCCTGCGTGCGCCGATCGGTCGGCGACGTGAAGATCTTGCTGGTGTCGTCGAACTCGATCAGCTCGCCAAGGTACATGAACGCGGTCTTGTCGGAGACGCGCGCCGCCTGCTGCATGTTGTGGGTGACGATCGCGATCGTGTAGTTCTCGGACAATTCCTGGATCAGTTCCTCGACCTTGGCGGTCGAGATCGGGTCGAGCGCCGAGCAGGGCTCGTCGAACAGGATCACCTCGGGCCGCACGGCGACGGTGCGGGCGATGCAGAGGCGCTGCTGCTGGCCGCCGGAAAGCGACAGGCCGGAAGCGTTGAGCTTGTCCTTGACCTCGTTCCACAGCGCGCCGCCGCGCAGCGCCTTCTCGACGCGGCCATCCATCTCGGACTTCGAGATCTTCTCGTAGAGACGGATGCCGAACGCGATGTTCTCGTAGATCGTCATCGGGAACGGCGTCGGCTTCTGGAACACCATGCCGACCCGGGCGCGCAGCAGGTTGAGGTCGAGCTTGGGGTCGAGGATGTTGGTCTGGTCGAGCAACAGCTGACCATCTGCACGCTGGCCCGGATAGAGGTCGTACATCCGGTTGAAGATGCGCAGCAGGGTGGACTTGCCGCAACCGGACGGCCCGATGAAGGCCGTGACGCGGTTGGTGCCGAGCGCCAGGTTGATGTTCTTCAGCGCGTGGTGCTCACCATAGTAGAAGTTGAGGTTGCGCGCGGTCACCTTGGCAGGCGCCTCGGGCAGGGGCTGCGAGCCGGGATGGACGGTCGGCGCGCTGACGGAAACAGACATTTCACTCATTTCGGAGTCCTCTCGGCGCCAATGATGCGCGCGCCAATGTTAAGGGCAAGCACGGTCAGGGTGATCAGCAGCGCGCCGCTCCAGGCGAGCTGCTTCCAGTAGGCGTAGGGGCTCTGCACGAAGTTGTTGATCGTCACTGGCAAGTTGGCCATCGTCTTGTCGAGGCCCAGACTGAAGAACTGGTTCGAGAGCGCGGTGAACAGCAGCGGCGCCGTCTCGCCGGCGACGCGGGCGGTGGCTAGCAGCACGCCGGTGATGAGGCCCGCGCGCGCCGCACGATAGGCGATACGCTTGATAACCAGCGAGCGGGGCAGGCCGAGCGCGCTGGCGGCCTCACGCAGCGGATTCGGCACCAGCAGCAGCATGTCCTCCGTGGTGCGCACAACGACCGGGATCACGATGACGGCGAGCGCAAGCGCGCCTGCGATGGCCGAGAAGCCTCGCATCGGCACCACCACCGCGCCGTAGATGAACAGGCCGATGATGATCGAGGGCGCCGACAAGAGAATGTCGTTGATGAAACGGATCACCGAAGTCAGCTTGTCGTTGCGGCCATATTCGGCGAGATAGGTGCCGGCGAACAGGCCGAGCGGCGCACCTATGCCCACGCCGATCGCGGTCATGATCAGCGAGCCGACGATGGCGTTGCGCAGGCCGCCCTCGCTCGACCCGGGCGGCGGCGTGTCCGCGGTGAAGACCTGGAGGCTGAGCCCGGCCACGCCGTTGTAGAGCAGAGTGACCAGGATCAGCGCGAGCCAGGTGACGCCGAAGGCGGCGGCTGCGATGCAGAGACCGCGGATGATGATGTCTCCGCGGCGGCGGCGTACATAGATCGGGTTCATGACTTCACTTCCCGGCCTTGGTTTCGAGGCGCATCAGCATCAGCCGCGCGGCTGCGAGCACGAAGAACGTCAACACGAACAGGAGCAGACCCAGCAGGATCAAGCCGGACTGGTGCAGGCCGTCGCTCTCGGCAAATTCGGAGGCGATCGCCGCCGAAATCGTGGTGCCCGGGGCGAAGATGGACGAAGAAATACGGAACGAATTTCCGATGATGAAGGTCACCGCCATGGTCTCGCCGAGCGCGCGGCCCAGCGCCAGCATGACGCCGCCGATGATGCCGACCCGGGTATAGGGGATCACCACGCTACGGACGACCTCCCAAGTGGTGCAGCCGACGCCATACGCGGCTTCCTTCAGCACCGGCGGCACGGTCTTGAACACGTCGACCGAGATCGAGGTGATGAAGGGCAGCACCATGATGGCGAGGATCAGCGCGGCATTGAACAGGCTGAGATAGGACGGCGGGCCTGCGAAGATCGCGCCAAGCACGGGAACACCGTCGAACACGCGGATCATGAAGGGCTGGAAGGTGTTGGCCAGGAACGGGCCCAGCACGAAGAAGCCCCACATGCCGTAGATGATCGAGGGAATGCCGGCCAGCAGCTCGATCGCCATGCCGATCGGACGGCGCAGCCATTGCGGGCAGAGCTCGGTGAGGAAGATCGCGATGCCGAGACCGACGGGAATGGCGATCAGCATCGCGATGAAGGAGGTGACGAGCGTACCGTAGATCGGCCCGAGCGCGCCGAGCACGGGCGGATCGGCCGACGGCGCCCAGCGCTGCGTCCACAGGAAGGAGATGCCGAATTCCTTGATCGCCGGGAAGGCGCCAACGATCAGCGAGATGATGATACCGCCGAGGATCAGCAGCACCGAGATCGCGGACAGCCGTGTGATCCAGTAGAAGGTGACGTCGCCGAGCTTGAACGCGCTCAAGGCCTTGGCGCGGTCGTACGGTCCGGCGGCATCAATTACGTTGCTCTCGACAGCCATCTCAGCCACGCCGATCCCCTTTTTGCTTACGCCATCTTCGTGCCGCCACCAAAGGCGGCCTTGTCGACGATCTGTCCCGCGCTATTCCGCGATGGTCCATCGGGTCCGCGCGCAGCACGGCCCGATGACCGGCTCCGAAGCAGACCCGGAATCTCGAGATTCCCGGTTCGCTCGCTACGCTCGCGCCCCGGAATGACGGGCCGCGAGCAAGCGCGACCAGAGCTCAGCTCTTGATATCGGCAGACCAAGTCTTCTCGATCAGCTTCACGACGCTGTCGGGCATCGGGATGTAGTCGAGTTCTTCGGCCATCTTGTCGCCGTTCTTGAAGGCCCAAGCGAAGAACTTGAGAGCTTCCTTCGAGGCCGCCTTGTCGGCCGGATCCTTGTGCATGAGGATGAAGGTAGCCGCCGTGATCGGCCAGGACTCATCACCGGGCTGCTCGGTGAGGATCACGTAATAGCCGGGAGCCTTGGCCCAATCGGCGTTCGAAGCAGCCGATTGGAACGCTGCCAGGGTCGGCTGGACAGTCTTGCCGGCCTTGTTGACCAACGCCGCATAGGTCAGCTTGTTCTGCTTGGCATAGGCATACTCAACATACCCGATCGAATTCTTGGTCTGACCGACGTTGCCGGCAACACCTTCGTTGCCCTTGGCGCCGACGCCAACCGGCCATTCAACCGCGGTACCCTGGCCAACCTTCGACTTCCAGTCGGGGTTCGACTTGGACAGATAGTCCGTGAAGACGAAAGTTGTACCCGAACCGTCGGAGCGACGGACCACCGTGATGGCATCCGTCGGCAGCTTCAGCTTCGGATTGAGCTTGGCGATCGCCGGGTCGTCCCATTTGTTGATCTTGCCGAGATAGATGCTGCCGAGCACTTCGCCCGACAACACGAGTTCGCCCGGCTTGATGCCTTCGAGGTTCACGACCGGCACGATCGCGCCCATCACCATCGGCCACTGGACGAGGCCATCCTTCTCGAGCTGCTCGGCTTTGAGCGGCGCGTCGGTCGCGCCGAAGGTCACGGTCTTGGCCTGGATCTGCTTGATGCCGGCACCGGAGCCGATCGACTGGTAGTTCAGACCGTTGCCGGTCTCCTTCTTGTAGGCGTCAGCCCACTTCGAATAGATCGGGAACGGAAAGGTCGCGCCCGCTCCGGTGATGTCGGCGGCAAGGGCTGCCGTCGTCGATGCGGCGACCAAGCCAGCAGCGATGATCGTCTTGAGGAAATTCATGCTGGTCTCCATACAGGGGAGCGAAGCGCCATCCGCGCCCGATCGCGCTCCCCGCGCCGCCCCGTTTAGGAGCGGACGGCTGTGCTTTTACGAAGGTTACGTGACAGTTGGATGACGAGACCAAGCAATTGAATTCACTTCGCTTTCAGGCTCAGACAGCTGTCTTGACCTGGGGAAAACAGGCGGTGAATGTGGCACCCTGTTTGGGCACGCTTTCGATCAGAAGCCGGCCGCGGTGACGGTTAAGAATATGTTTCACCAGCGATAATCCGAGCCCGGTCCCGCCTTGCGAGCGGCTGTCGCCGACGTCGACCCGGTAGAACCGCTCGGTCAGCCGCGGCAGGTGCTCCGGAGCGATGCCTGGGCCGAAATCGCGGACCATGATCCGGATTTCCTGAGCTCCGTCAGCGGCCGCGGACTGATTCAGCGACACGATGACGCGTCCGCCCGAGGCGCCGTACTTGAGTGCGTTCTCGATCAGGTTCTCGAACAGGCGGAGCAGTTCCTCGCGGTCCCCCGCGATCAGGACCGGAGGCTCCGGCAGATGGATCTCGACCTCAACCTGGCGCTCGCGCGCCAGCGGCTCGAGTCCGTCAGCGACCTGGCGGATGATCGGGATCAGGTCGACCAGGGTGTCGGGCCGGACATGGGCGGACAGCTCGACCCGCGACAGCGACAGCAGATCGTCGATCAGGCGCGCCATGCGCGTCGCCTGGTTGTGCATGATGCCGAGGAAGCGCTCGCGGGCCTTGGGATCGTCCTTGGCCTGGCCCTGGAGCGTATCGATGAAGCCGGACAGCGCGGCCAGCGGCGTGCGCAGCTCGTGGCTGGCATTGGCGACGAAATCGGCGCGCATCTCCTCGACCCGGCGCAGCGGCGTCTGGTCGTGGAAGGTCATCAGCATGCATTTGTCGGCGCCGCCGAAGCTGGTCGGCACCGGCACCGGCGTGATCATGAGCTCCATCCAGCGATCGACAGGAACGTGGTCCAGATAGGTCGTGCGGCGCGGCTCGGTGGTCGCGATCGCCTCGCGCAGGGCCGTGATGATCTCCGGTGACCGCAGCGCGAACTGGGCGAGCTCGTTCCGGCGCAGCGCCGGCGCGAGCTGGGCGGCGGCGGCGTTGAGGTGGATGACGCGGCCGGCACGGTCGAGCAGGACCGCGGGGTCCGGCATTCCGGCGACCACCGCGGCCACCGCCGCGCTCTCGACCGGATTGATGCGCCTGACGTCGTCGCGGGATGCGGCGGGATCGTGCAGCCGCCACGGGATCAAGGCTGCCGCCGCGATACACAAGAACACGATCGCAGCGTGCAGCGCCGGCAATTCGCCGAACGAAACCACGACGGACAACGCCAGCGCCGCGGCGATCAGGATGATGGTCGAGTGCCGCAGCCGGGCGGACCAGGGCTGGGCGGGGGGAGAAGATGGAGCATCGATCGCCATCTGGGCGGCTTCTCCTTGAGGCCTTGCACCGGTCAGGCGCCGCCGTCGCTGCGCTCTCTCGCATAGGCGGCTTCACGCGCCGGGCCGGGGTCGAGCTTGAGCGCCGCCTGCTGCAGGCGCTTCGAACGTGTGCCGATGATAACTTCTCGAAACGTCAGCAAGATTACAGATAGGACGAAGGGGGCGAGGTAATACAGGATGCGGAACAGGAGCATGCCGCCGAGAAGCTCTTCGCGGTCCATCTGCCACAGGCCGACCAGCATGGCAGCGTCGAACACGCCGAGCCCCCCGGGCGAGTGGCTGGCAAAGCCGAGCAGGGTGGCCGAGACGAAGATCACCGCGACCACGACGAAGCCGACATGGGGCTCGTCCGGCACCAGGACATACATCGCCAGCGCGCAGAAGCCGAGATCGACGATGCCGATCGCGATCTGAAGCAGCGTCAGCGGGCCGCCCGGCAGCACCACGGTCCAGGGGCCGCGGCCGACCACCCGCGGCTGGGTCCAGACCCAGACCACGTAGCCGATCAGCGCCACGATGATCATCAGCGCCAGCGTCCGGTTCAGCCAGGGCGGCAGCTGGTCGATCGAGGCGGCGGCTTCCGGATGATAGGCGATGCCGAGGCCGAGCACGGCGGCATTGCCCAGCCAGAACGTCAGGCCGGCGAGGAAGCAGATCTTTGCGACGTCGATCGCGTTGAGGCCATAGGCCGAATAGATCCGGTATCGCACTGCACCGCCGGTGAAGACGGACGCGCCGACATTGTGGCCGATCGAATAGCTGGTGAAAGCCGCGAGCGCATTGATGCGGTAGGGCACATGGCCGTGGCCGATCGCGCGTGTGGCGAAGAGATCGTAGAAGGTCAGGGTGAAGTAACCTGCGGCGACGAACAGCGCCGCCATCGCAATCCGGCTCGGCTCGGTGTTCCTGATCGCTTCGAGCACCTCGTTGAAATCGATGCCGCGCAGCATGTGGTAGAGCACATAGCAAGCGATGCCGATGACCGCGATGCTGATCACAACTCCAAGCTTATGCAGGATTTGCTTCTGGCGCAGAAACGACGTCGCCCTGCGTATGGCTTCCAGCATCTAGACCTCGAACAGCGCTTCGGCGGCCGGGGTGGCCGGCGGACAGGCGGACGACGCACAGGCACTCAACGAACCCTCGCCGCCGGCTCCGGCCTCGCGCATGCCCCCTTCCCTTCCACTAGCCTGTTTTCGGGCGGAGTGGAATTCGCCAATTCGAACAAAAACACGTGCCTTCAGTATTTTAGGCAGGGTTATGGCTCCCGATGCAGGGTTTGACGCCCTGGCTCGACGCGAATCTTCATGGCAATCCTGCGCAGGCGCCATGAAGTTTTGATGATTTCGGCCGCACATTGTTCCGTCACGCCTTAAGTCGACGTCAATCTATGGGGCGGGCCTGCCTGTTGAAAGAGGGGGTGATCGAAGCGGCGAGTCACGGTCTTCTGATGCGCCGAAAGGCCGCGGATGCACATCTCGTCTCTTCGGTGCTCCCTTGAGTGAGGGTGCACGGCAACATCACAGAGGGGCAGGCGGCGCCGTGCGGGACACCACCCGGTCGCGCAGCCAGGCGCCGATGGTGCAGCCGACGAGATAGCACGCGAACATGATCAGGCCGAGATCGAGCCAATAGCCGAAGCGGCCGGGGACCACGTGGGCGAAGGACGCCGCGACCAGGGCGACAGCCAGCGCGGCGAGCCAGCGCGCCGTCACCTTCGAGGTGCCGTTGCCGCGCTGGACCACGGAGATCCAGCCCATGCAAAAGCCCAGCAGCAGCGAGCCGATCAGCCAGCCCAGATGAAACGAGACGAGATAGGGCACGATCACCTCACCAGAAATTCGATGCGGCGGTTCTGCGCCTTGCCCTCATCGGTGTCATTGCCGGCGACGGGTTGCGTGCTGCCGTGGCCGACCGCGGTGAAGCGGCTGGGGGGCAGGCCCGCCCTGACGAGATAATCGATCACCGCCTGCGCGCGCTGTTCGGAGAGCGCCTGGTTGAAAGAGTCCTCGCCATCCGCGTCGGTATGTCCGACGACCTCGATATTGACGGTGGGGCAGCGCAGCGCCGTCTCGATCAGGCGGTCGAGGATGCCGGCTGAATCAGGATCGATCTCCGCACGCTTGTTGGCGAAGCGGATCTTGCCCTTGGTCAGGAGCTCCGAGAACAATTGCCGGCACACGGTGCCGTCGACCGGGCCTGCCGCGGGCTTCACCGCGATCTCCGGCTTGTACTGCCAGTTCTTCGGGAAGTCCTTGCCGAGGCCCGCGCGGATCTCGGCGGCGGCGCCCTCGTAGAACGCATCGCCCGAGAGCTTCACCTCGCGATCGGAGACGACGAGCGTTCCGGTCGAGAGCCGCGACAGCGCGCCGAGCGCCGCGACGACGGCGGTGCTGAAGGTGCCGGGTGCGCCGATGCTGGCCTTGAGATTGTCGACCACCTTTTCGGTGAAGAACTTTCGCGAGGCGCTGGTGGCGATCGCGGCGTGGACGTTGTTGTCGGGAACATAGCCGGTCAGCGTCACCGTCGCGGCGACCGGATCCTTGTAGGCCTGGAAGATGTAGGGCGGCGCCTTGATCTGGTTCTCGGCAATCGAGAAGCCCTCGGGCAGGTTCTTCAGCGCGGCCGCAATCGCCTCGCGGCCGCCGAGTTCGCGCGCCATGCCTGACAGATTGACCTTGGTGTCCGTGATCGTGATCTTGCCGTCCTTGAGCTTGCCGATCTGATCCAAGAGCAGCATTGCGGCGGCCTCGAACCGAGGCGGCGCACCGCGCGCCAGCCCCATCTGGTCGGCCACCTCGACACCGCCGACCTCCTTGCGGGCGGCCTCGGCCAGCCGGGCCTTCATCGAGGGCAGAGGCGCGGAGCCCGACAGCGTCACCCGCACCACGTCGCGCTCGGCGTTCCAGACGAAGGGGCTGGCCTCAGGAACGAGGCGGGTCCGGTCGTCCACCAGCCGCACGCCGGGGACGGTTTCGACCGCGGTCACGGCGTCGCGGCGTCCCTCCTCGGAAAACGCCTCCGCAGCGAGGCGGACGTCGCGGCCGTCGACCGCGATCCGGGTCTTGTCCAGAACGGTATCCTTCAGCGCAGCCGCGCTGCGGGCCGACAGATCGGCCTCGACCGGTAACGTATTGTTCCAGGCCGCAAATCCCCACATGACGACCAGAGGGATCAACCCCGGCCACCATTTGCTGGCCCACAAGAAAAGCTTCTGCATTCGACGACCCGAACTCTGGAAACGGAGACAAAACAAACCCTTGGCAGGCTGTCAAACCGGAAATGGGGCCGGCCCGGCAGGCCTCCGTGGACAATCGGTATAACTTTTTCTTCAAGGGTTCTTCCGTAAGTTGAGGACGGAATGCCAGAGCCCCCGGCCGGTCATGAAACAACTGCGTAACAACGTCATCCGTGCCGGGCTGGGAGCGCTCTATTTCAGCGGGGCGCATCACCTGCTGCGCCCGCTTTTGTCGGGCGTCGGCGCCATCTTCATGCTGCACCATGTGCGGCCGGCGCGAGAGGCCGCGTTCAGGCCGAACCGGCACCTCGAAGTCACCCCCGAATTCCTGCGCGCCACGCTGTGCCATCTGCGCTCGCGCGACATCGACATCGTCAGCATGGACGAGCTGCACCAGCGGCTGGTGCAGGGCCGGTTCGACCGCCGCTTCGCGGCCTTCACCTTCGACGATGGTTATCGGGACAATCTGGACCACGCATTGCCGGTGCTGCGCGAATTTGACGCGCCGCTGACGGTCTACGTCACGAGCGATTTTGCGGAAGGCGCGGGACGGCTGTGGTGGACGGCGCTGGAGGCGGTGATCGGCAGGGCGGAGCAGATCGACGTCCAGATCGGTCATTCCGCGCTGCGGCTCGATGCGACGACGCCGGCCGCCAAGCAGGCGGCGTTCGACCGCCTGCACGACTGGCTGCGCGCCCTGCCGGGCGAGCACGACCTCGCGCGCGAGATCGGGGCGCTGTGCACGCGGTACGGCGTCGACATGGAGGCGCTGTGCCGCAGCCTCTGCCTGTCCTGGGCCGAGCTGAAGACATTCGCCGCCGATCCGCTGGTCACGATCGGCGCGCACAGCGTCAGCCATTGCAACCTCGCCAAGCAGACGGAAGACGCAGCCGCGCGGGAAATGGCCGTGAGCCGCGCGCGGATCGAGCAGGCGCTGGAGCGTCCGGTGCTGCATCTCGCCTACCCCTATGGCGACCGCGAGGCCGCGGGGATGCGCGAATTCGCCCTAGCCGCCGCGGCCGGCTTCAAGACCGCGGTGACGACGCGGCCCGGCATGCTGTTCGCGGAGAATGCCGGTCACATGACCGCACTGCCGCGCGTCTCGCTGAACGGCAACTACCAGGACGCGCGCATCCTGCCGGTGCTGACCTCGGGCGCCGCAACGGCGATGTGGAACGGCTTCCGCCGCATCGCGGCGGCATAGCGGGTCCAGCTCCGCAGCCGCGGATTGACTCCCCTCCCCGCCCCGCTCACAACGGGCATCAACTCAGGGAGGCATCATGTTCAACGATCTGTTCTCGCTCAAAGGCCGTGTCGCGCTGGTGACCGGCGGCTCGCGCGGCATCGGCAGGATGATCGCGGCGGGATTTCTTCATGCCGGCGCGGCGAAGGTCTACATCACCGCGCGCAAGGCCGGTCCGTGCGAGGAGACCGCCAAGGCGCTCACCGCGCAATATGGCGGCGAATGCATTGCGCTGCCGATCGACATCTCCACGGTCGCCGGCTGCGAGCTGCTGGCGAGTGAATACGGCAAGCGCGAACCAAGGCTCGACATCCTCGTCAACAATGCGGGCGCGGCCTGGGGCGCGGAGTTCGACGAATTTCCCGAGAGCGGCTGGGACAAGGTGATGAACCTCAACGTGAAGGCGCCGTTCTTCCTGACCAAGGCGCTGGCGCCGACGCTGCGCGCGTCCGCGAGCGCGGAACGGCCGGCCAAGGTGATCAACATCGCCTCGATCGACGGCATCTTCGTCAATCCCGGCGAGACCTATTCCTATGCCGCCAGCAAGGCCGGGCTGATCCATCTGACGCGGCGCATGGCGGTGAAGCTGGTCCCGGACCACATCGTGGTCACCGCGATCGCGCCGGGCCCGTTCAAGTCCGACATGAACCGCGCCGCCCGCGACCACGCCGACGAGGTCGCGACACGCGTGCCCGTGGGGCGCATCGGCACCGACGAGGATATGGCGGGCGCTGCGATCTACCTGGCCTCGCGCGCCGGCGACTACGTGGTCGGCGCGACCATCGCGGTGGATGGCGGCATCGTCTATGCGAACCCGGGGATCAAGGGCAGCGGCTGGGACAGCGATTGATCGGGCGCTCCCGTTGCACGCAGTGAGGCTCAAAAGCAAAACGTCGAAAACAACCCCATGCACAGTAGGAGGCCCCTTGATCGACAAGGGGTTTTTCTTGCCGCGCGGAAACGACCCGCGCGGCTGCGATGCCGTTGACACGTCGGGCAAAACACGTGTCGCGCTGAGGCGTGCGGACCGGGCCTAGATGATCGGGCCGCGGGCCGAACGGAGCACGGTAGCGGCGCCAAGGCCGGCCACAAGTGCCAGTATCAAGGCAACGCGCGACCAGACACGCCAGTTGACCTCGTCCGCGGCGATCTCGGACCAATGCCACCGCGGCAATGTACTTAGCTCGTCCACCGTGATCGCCAAGTCGTCCTGAATCCTCGGCGCGAAATGCGCGCGCCAGGAGCCGTGGAACGCCTCAGTCTGCGACTTGAAGGCAAGGAAGCGTCGGGAGTCGGTGCCCGCAATGCTGTTGAGTGCCTCGTTGACGAGAATGGCGGGCGACAGGAAGCCGAGCACGTCGACGAGCCTCTGCTGCTTCAGCAATTGCGCGTCGAACTGCTCGAGCAGCGGCTCGATCCGCTCGTCGACGCGCTGCTTGGCCAGGAAGAATGCACGCATGCGCGCGGGCACTTCGATATGCCCGTCCTTGACCTTCATTGCTTCGGGGTCTGACGCATAGCGATAGTCGGCACTGTAAAGGCTTTCGTATTCGAGCAGGGCGTCCGCGGTGACGACCCTCGTGCGGCTTGCCAGTTCGGTCCGGGACGGCGCGGGGCTGATCGTGCTCACGGCGAGGTTCAGTGCGACCGGTACGACCAGCACGAGCACGGTCCAGACCGCGATCATGATCAGCGCATTGGCGGACGACGATAGCCCGGCAACGTTCACGAGCGCCGCGAGGGCGAACCAGAACAGCGCATAGCTGGCAACCAGCGCCGCCCATGACAGCATCAGGATAAACTGCTCCTGGCCACGCGTTTCCGGGCGGAGCAGCAGGAGCGCGGCAAGCGGCAGCGGAATTGCGATCGCCAGCAACGCCAAAACCCGCACCAGAAGCTTGCCGGCGACGATGGTGGCGATCGAAACAGGTTGCGAGCAAAGCATCCGCAAAGTGCCTTGCTCGCGCTCGGCGGAGAGCATGTTGTAGCCAAGCGCGATCGCGAGCAGCGGCAACACGAAAACGATCACGAACGACAGATCGAAATGACCGCTGAGAAGATTCCACGGATTTTCGATCTCCGTGTCGTACATGAACTGGACCTTGCTGAGATAACTGATCCGGTAATAGTTCGGCAGCAGATCGGACTGGCCGACGGACAAGGCGGCGAGTGGCGCGTTGGGGAGAGTCGTGTGGCGGCCCGCCAAGGCTCCGGCCAGAGCCGCGGGGTTTGCCGGGTTGGCGAATGGGATCAGCGCCTCCTTGCCAGCGAGGACGGATTGCAGCGTCTGTCGATTAGATGCCTCCTTCTCCTGCTCGTATCTGACCACCTTCTCGAGCATGTGCTCGCGGAGCGAGGCCTGGCCAAGTCCTACGAACAGTCCGCAGGCCACCATCAAGGTCAAGACCAAACAGACCAGCGGCAATGTGCCGTCGCGCAGGAGGATGCGGGCTTCGTTCCGAAGGATGAGCGGCAGCGTCGATGCGCGCGCAGACGAAAGCGGCGGGGACATTCGAATGGCCTATCGCATCAACGGTCGAGAGATGCCGTAG
The DNA here is from genome assembly GCA_035575945.1 of Bradyrhizobium sp. Classification (GTDB taxonomy): domain Bacteria; phylum Pseudomonadota; class Alphaproteobacteria; order Rhizobiales; family Xanthobacteraceae; genus Bradyrhizobium. The sequence goes on from DATLXF010000054.1 coordinate 52,277, forward strand.
CCGGCAAGCAGGGCCGCGGCGAAGAAGGCCACACCCAGCAATGCCAGGGCCGGCCAGTGATGAGCAAGCGCGAACGACACCCTCGGCGACTCGTATTTGAACTGCGGGACGCTCGCCCACAAGGCCGGTTGGGCCTTGTAGGTGAAATGGGCGTTGCCCAGGGGATCGGCGTTGTCGATCAGGTCCTGGCTCACGATGTCCTGGATCTTGCGGCGCTGGGCCTCGGCTGCAGAGGAGAAGTCCCGATGCTGCGAAAAGTCGGTGCCTGAGAGCCCCATGGAGAAGTCGCGAAGCGCGATGACGGGTGCAACGATGCCGAGCCATTGTTGCAGTCCCTGCTGCTTCTCGAACGTGTCCCAGAGCCTGCCGAACGTTGCATCGAGCACGCCATAGCCGGCCTCGTCGTCGACCTTCAGCGCGGCCCCCCACTTGCTGAGGGGAAGCGAGGCGTCCCACTGCTTGCGGACGCCGAAATGGTGGTGCCACGCTTCGCCGGCGGCCTTGGCGATGTCGTGCGAGAGGTGGTCGGTGAACTCCAGTCGTGACGGCGTCGGGTAGAGCAGATTGGCCGCTTCGGATGCCGTTCGCGGCACGATCAGCGTGGCGGTGACCCAGAAGCCGAGCAGCACGACCAGCGCGGTGCGCGATGAGCGTGCCAGCGCGGACACGGCCAGCGTCAGGAGGATGTAGAAGCCGACATAGACACCGTACCCGGCTGTGAGCCAGGCCATCCTGTAGAGGAGGTCGAGCCGCTCCGGAGCGGGCACGCGGGCCACGACGAAGATCGCAAATGCGACCGCGGGCGGCACGACCAGAATGGCGACGCAGCTTGCGAGAGCTGCCGCCTTGCCGAGCAACAGGCTTCGTGTCGGCACACCGATGCTGAGGAGCTGCCTCAGTGTCCCGCGCTCGCGCTCGCCGCTCACGGCATTGAAGCCGACGACAATGACGAGAAGTGGCAGCAAGACCTGAAGAATCCAGGCCGGCGACAATTCACCAAAGCGCTGCAGCCCGGTCGCATCCTGCGCCGGCCGGAATTTCAGCTCGCTCTGGCGATGCGCCTGAAGCCAGACGGTCGATCCGACGAACGGCTCGATTCCGGGATCGAAGGCGGCGAGGGGCGGCTCCGGCTTGAACACGTGCATGCCCTGTTCAGCCGCGTCATGGGGATGTCGAGGCCCTTGCTGGAGCCAGGCCTCATAGTCGAGGGCCTGGCCCGCAATGCGTTCGCTGTTGACCTGCGCCTGCCGATTCCATCCTGTCGCCAATGCCACCAGCATCAGCAGAACGATCAGGGCGCCGCTCCACGCAAGCCGGCCGTCACGCAGCAACTCGCGGAGATCCTTGGCTGCAACGATCGTGATCACGTCAGCTCTTCATGTGCTTGAGATAGAGCGTCTCGAGGTCGGCATGGCTGACCTCCTCGCTCCTGAGCTGCTCCACCAGCCGCCCGTGCTTCATGATGCCGATGCGGGTCCCGGTCTGCTTGGCGTGGAAGAGGTCGTGCGTCGTCGTAAACACGGCCACGCCGTTGTTGCTGGCCTTGACGAGAAGCTCGGAGAACTCGTTGGCGGCAGACGGATCCAGTCCCGAGGTCGGCTCGTCGAGCAGAAGGGCCTTCGCATCCTTGGCCAACGCGATGGCAATGCCCACTTTCTGGCGCATGCCTTTGGAGTAGGTTGCGACCCTGTCGTCGGCTGCTTGACGAGGCAGACCCGCGGCCTCGAGCAGTTCGAGCAGCCGCGCCCGCGGCAAGTGCTCACCAATTGCGAGCGACGAGAAGAATGCCAGGTTTTCCAAACCTGTGAGCACGCCATAGAGCGTGACCTGTTCGGGGATATAGGCGAGCAGCCGCTTCGTCTCGAGAGGCTGGCGCACCACGTCGAGCTTGCCGATTTGCAAGCTCCCGGACGTCGGTTGGAGAAAATTCAGGAACAGATTGACCAGCGTCGTCTTGCCTGCGCCGTTGGCCCCGAGCAGGCAGTAGATCTCGCCGGGCTGGACACTGAGGGAGACTTTGTCCAGGGCGCTCTTGGCGCCGAACTGTTTCGTCACTTCAATAGCATCGAGCATGGATCCCTTGCTTCAATTGGCCACCGCGCGGCTGCGGTGTAGTGTACGGTCCGCCAACAACAGTGGCGAGGGATCACGCTGTAAGCGATGAAACGGCCTCTTGACCAGAGCAATGTTATAACATTACATCGCGCGCGCCGTGAAGCCTCGATTATGGGACGAGGTGGTTGGTGGGGGCGAGTGTGCGTCATCTGTTGAGTTCGGTTTCTCTTTCAACGCTTTTAATAGCTGCAGACGTTCTTTCTCTCGGCGTCGTCCAGGCGCAAGCTCAGGTGCCTCCGTCGTCAACCGGCCAGTCATCAACTTCGTTGCCGCCGGTAACCGTTGATGCGCCACAACAGCGATCAACGCCCAGGGTGACGCCGTCGCGCGCGCAGGGAGCTCGCGCCTCGCGTGCGAGCAGAAATCCGCGACCGCCAGCCACTGCCGCAGCGTCACCGCAGTCGCAAGGGCAACAGCAATTGCCGGCGACACCGCTCAACACCAATACTGTTGCGCAGAGCGCGAGCCGGCTCGGCCTGACGCCGCGCGAAACGCCGGCGACAGTCGAGGTGGTCGGCGCGGACACGATCCGCGAGCAGGGCTATCACACCACCATCGATGCGGTGAGGGGCGCGACGGGCGTGCTTGCCGGCGACGCGCCGAACGACGTTTCGTTCGCCATGCGCGGCTTCCAGGGCAACCAGATCAACGTCACCTACAACGGCATCAATGTCGGCCCGACCGGCTTCACCTTTCTGACGGCGGAGACGTTCAATCTCGATCGCGTCGAGTTCTTGAAGGGGCCGTCGTCCCTGATTACGGGGCAAGGCGCGGTCGGTGGCTCCATCAACTACGTCACCAAGGCGCCGCATACCGGTCCGATCCGAAACGAAGCGTTCGTCGGCCTCGATTCCTACGGCAGCTACCGGACCGGCTACGGCTCCGGCGGCAGCACCAACGTCAAGGGCCTGGACTATCGCTTCGACATCAGTCGTTCCGACGTCAAGGGCTTCATCGACGACACCGACACGCAGAATCTGCACGTCTCGGGCCAGCTCGATTATCGTCTCTCCGAGACGTTCAAAATGTTCGGAGCCATCGAGTACAAGGACTACAGGGCGCATGTCTACGAGGGCACGCCGCTGGTGCCCGTCGCCTATAGCGGTCCTTACGCGACAAGCGGAATTGTGTCCGGCACCAAAGTGTCGGACTACAACGGCACCAACCTCGGCAGCGTCACCATCGACAGCCGGACGCTAAACACGAATTACAACGTGCTCGACAACCACAAGACCATCAAGGAAACCTGGGCGCGCGGCGGTTTCGAGTGGAATCTGAGCAACGACGTTACGCTGCGCAACCAGACTTACGAATACAATGCCAGCCGCGACTGGTACAACAACGAGGTGAGTGCGTTCAACAACGACCCCGCGCGAGTCAATAACCCGATCGACCGCGAGCGCTTCTTCGTCCATCACAACCAGAATACGGTCGGCAACAACACCGATGTGACGTGGGATTCACACTTCTTCGGAATGGACAACCGCCTGGTGACGGGCGTGGAAGCCTATCACCTCGAGTTCACCCGGCCCGGTGCGGCGAACTTCCCTTCCGATCAGGTGGCGCTGGTCGACCCGCAGCGCGGTTATTACGGCCTGCTGACGACGCAGCGCCAAACCGCCACGATCGACAGCGTCGCATTCAACATCGAGGATCGCCTGAAATTGACGCCGACCTTCGCGTTGATCGGGGGCCTGCGCTACAATCCTTTCACGCTCGATCGCACCTCGACGAATGTGTCGGGTGCCAACCGGCCAGGCTTTCCATATTCGGCGAGCTGGGACCCCGTCACAGGACGTATCGGATACACCTGGGAAGCCATTCCCGGGCTGACGTTCTACAGCCAGTACGCGACCGCGAGCGACCTGTCGGCCGGCAGCATTTTTCTATTGGGCCCGACGCAGAAGCTGACCCTGACGGATGCGCGCAGCTACGAGACCGGCGTCAAGAACCTGCTGTGGGACGGCCGGGCCGAATGGACGTTCTCCGCTTTCGACATCGAGCGCAACAACGTCTACACGGCACAGGCCGGCCAGACGCTCAACCTTGCAGGAAAGGTCAAATCGCAAGGTGTCGAGTTCGCTGCGGCGGTTCGGCCGGTCCCCGAGCTCAAGCTCTGGGGCAACGTCGCCTACGTTCACGCCCGTTATGCGGACTATGATTTCACCGGCGGCTCCTTCTCCGGCAACACACCTCCAAACATTCCCGCTCTGGTCGTCAACGGCGGCGCTTCGTACCGTTTCCTTAACCCGGGCTGGCTGCCGGTCGAAGCCGGCTTTTCGGTGCGTCATGTCGGCGACCGCTACACCACCGACGCCAATACCGTGACGATGCTTGCCTATACGACGGCCGACCTGTTTGCCTTCGTCGACATCCCGAAGTCGGCACGCTTTCCGACCTTCGACAACACGCGCGTCACCTTCCGGGTGCGAAACGTGACGGACAAGATCTATGCGACGTGGAGCGATCCATTCTACCCGGACCAGATCTTCCTCGGAGCGCGGCGGACTTACGAGATCGCAACCTCGTTCAAGTTCTGATGTCGGGCCGATCGCATAATCGCGGATCGCCCGGTCGAGCCGGGCGATGATGTGTGTGGCGCGAGCGCCGCGTCTTCGAGAAGACCGCTTCGCCTGGCAAAGAGCTGCTACGACTCGATCTTCACATACTCGAAATCGCCCGGCTTGTTGTCGATGCCGACCTTCGGCGGCGAGATCCAGGACGCGAACTTGCCGGTCTCGGTGACGGGCTGCATCAGCGAGGTGATGAAGTCGCCGTCGCTCGCGGACGGCAGCCATTCGTCCTTGCGCTTGGCCCAGGTGGCATCGTCGATCAGGATGCCGTCGGGCGTTGCGTGCACGTCCTTGAACTCGCCGATGTGGCGGTGGAAGGCGACGTTGGGAAGCGTCAGCTTGAAATCATAGCCGGCGGTCGAGATCACCTTGTTCCAGCGCAGCATGCCCTTGACGCAGTCCTGGCTGTAATCGTCGCGCAGGCGCATGTTGAGCGCGGTCAGCGCCGGCTCGTCGACCAGCTTGATCTCGCCGTTGATCAGCTTGAGCACCGGATAGGTCGAGCTCTTGAGCTGGTGATCGTCGTCGATCTGGGTCTCGTGATAGCGGCCCTTGATGCCGGCGTTGAAGGCGTTGGCCGCGTTGGTCGAGACTTCCGAGCCGAACAGGTCGAGCGAGAGCGTGTAGTGCAGGTTCAGCTTCTTCTGGATGGTCGGCAGGTCGATCACGCCGAGCGCACGGACCTTGGCGATGTCGGTGGGATCGGTGATGCCGGCCGCGCGCATCGCATCGCAGGTGCGCTGCACGACGCGGGTGATGCCGGTCTCGCCGACGAACATGTGGTGCGCTTCCTCGGTCAGCATGAAGCGGCAGGTGCGCGACAGCGGATCGAAGCCGGATTGCGCCAACGCTTCGAGCTGCATCTTGCCGTCGCGATCGGTGAAGAATGTGAACATGAAGAACGACAGCCAGTCCGGAGTCGATTCGTTGAAGGCGCCGAGCATGCGCGGCGTGTCGGCGTCACCGGAACGGCGTTGCAACAACGCTTCGGCTTCCTCGCGCCCGTCGGCGCCGAAATATTTTTGCAGAAGGTACACCATCGCCCACAGATGGCGGCCTTCCTCGACGTTGACCTGGAACAGATTGCGCATGTCGTAAAGCGACGGCGCGGTCTTTCCGAGGTGCCGCTGCTGTTCAACCGAGGCCGGCTCGGTGTCGCCCTGAATGACGATCAAGCGGCGCAGAAGCGCGCGGTATTCGCCCGGCACTTCCTGCCACACCGGCTCGCCCTTGTGCGCGCCGAATGGAATGGTCCGGCCTTCGACCTGCGGCGCGAGCAGCACGCCCCATTTGTACTCGGGCATCTTGACGTAATCGAATTTGGCCCAGCCCTTCGGATCGACGCTGATCGCGGTGCGCAGATAAACCAGCGACTGTTGAAAGCCTTCCGGGCCGGCGTCGTTCCACCAGTCGATGTAGCCGGGGTGCCACTTTTCCAGCGCGCTTTTGACGCGCGCATCGCTCGCCAGATTGACGTTGTTCGGGATCAGCCCGTCATAGTCGACGTTCATGAGGTTCATGGTGCGCTCCTGTACTTGCTAAACGTGTTTGCCTGAGCGCTGCCGCGAATGCGGCGCGCCCCCCTCCCTCCCAAGAGCGTAGCGAATGGTGGGGAGGGGTCGGGGGTGGGGGGCCCTTTAGATGAAGAACGAAACGTCGTTCCCCCCACCCTGTCCCTCCCCGCCACTCTCTGCGTTCGCGGGGGGAGGGGACGCTAGAGGCGCAAGTGCCCCGTCAATTCATCAAACCCGATTACGATCGAACGTCGCTTTGACGCCCGAGCCGTAGAGTTTCAACGCGCCGGTCTCGCCGACGACGTTGGGACGCTGGAAAATCCAGTTCTGCCACGCCGTCAGCCGGCCGAAAATTTTCGTTTCCATCGTCTCGGGTCCGGCGAAGCGAAGATTCGCTTCCATGCCGGTCAGCGCGTCGGGCGAGAACCCCGCACGTTCCTCAATTTGAACGCGCAGTTCGTCGGCCCAGTCGAAATCCTCGTAAGCGAAAGTGACGAGGCCGAGTTCGTGCGCCGCATCGGCCTCCAGCGGCGTATTGATCCGGGCTTTCGCCGCATCGACAGCTTCCGGCTCACCCAGAAACCGGGTCTGCAACCGCGTGATGCCATTGCCCATCGGGTAGACGCCAAAGTTCGCCGGCCCCAGCAAAATCGCGGCGGGCGGATGGTTCTCGCCCTCGTCGTTGCCAATCAGCATGAAGGAGCGGTCAGCCGCGAACGCGAGTTCGGCGAGCGTGCCGGCAAAGCATGAACCCGGCTCGATCACGGCGATCAAGCTCTTTGCCGTCATATCGACGCGCTTGAGCGTGCGTTTGAGATAATGCGTGATCTCGCGCATCAGCCAGTCGCCGGCGTGGGTTGCGAGAAACGCGTCGTGCGCCAGCACGGCTTCCCCGTCACCTTCGGTACGGAACAGCAAGACCGCGATGGCGGCTTCATTCGAGCGTAAATGCAGGATCACATCTTCGAGTTCGCGCGCGATCGCGAGCGGCCAGAATTGATCGCCTTGGCTGCGCGCATCGTCGAGAGACGCCGGCGCAGCGCCGGGGCCGCGCAGCGTGATGTTGGCGATGCCACGCTCGCGCTCGATCGCGACCTCGACATGCGAATACGAAATCCTGTCGCCATCGAACTTGCGCGCCAGCGGCAAAAACTTCACGCCGGGAACGCCCTCGGGACGATCCGATTTCGCGGCAAACTCCTTGGCGCGCGCCGCCACCGCGTCGGTCCATTTCGAATTCGGCACCGTCTCGTCGATCAAGCGCCAGTCGACCGCTTTCTTGCCGCGCACGCCTTCCTCGGTGGAGCAGAAGAAGTCGGCGAGATCGCGCCGCACCTTGCGCTTGTCGGTTACGCGGGTCAGGCCGCCGGTGCCGGGCAGCACGGCGAGCAGCGGCGTTTCGGGGAGCGAGACGGTCGAGCGGCGGTCGTCGATCAGCATGATGTGGTCGGCGGCCAGCGCGAGTTCATAGCCGCCGCCGGCGCACGAGCCGGTGACGGCCGCTATATACGCCTGGCCGGAATTCGCGGTCGCGTCCTCGATGGCAAGGCGCGTCTCGTTGGTGAATTTGCAGAAGTTGACTTTGTGGCCGTGCGTCGCCTTAGAGAGCATGCGGATGTTGGCGCCGGCGCAGAATACGTTTTCCTTGCCGGAGCGCAGCACCACGGTGCGCACCTCCGGGTGCTCGAAGCGCAACCGCTGGACCGCGTCGTTGAGCTCGATATCGACCGCGAGATCGTAGGAGTTCAGCTTCAACTCGTAGGCGTCGCTGAGGCCGCCGGCGGGATCGACATCCATGATCAGCGAGGCGATGGCCCCGTCGATCTCGATTTTCCAATGTCTGT
>DATLXF010000055.1:0-99705 GCA_035575945.1 Bradyrhizobium sp.
ATTCTCGCGGCGGTCGCGGCGCTGCCGCGCGACGTCACGGTGCTGCTGATCGAGCACGACATGGATCTGGTGTTCTCTTTCGCCGACCGCATCTCGGTGCTTGTCGCTGGCGCGATGCTGGTCGAAGGCCCGCCCGACGAAGTCGCCCGCGACCCTCGCGTGAAAGCCGTCTATCTCGGCGAGGGCGCCGATGTCTGATCTGCTGACCATCAGCAACCTGCGCGCCGGCTATGGCGAGGCGGTGGTGCTGCCCAGCATGACGCTGGCGCTGCCGGAAAGTCAGGTTTTGGCGCTGCTCGGCCGCAACGGCACCGGCAAGACCACGCTGATCAATTCGATCGTCGGCGTGACCCGGCGCTTTTCGGGAACCGTCACGCTCGGCGGGCGGGACATCACTTTGATGCGCCCGGACCAGCGCGCCCGCGCCGGGATCGGCTGGGTGCCGCAGGAACGCAACATCTTCAAGTCGCTGACCGTCGAGGAGAACATGACCGCGGTGGCGCAGCCGGGGCCGTGGACGGTCGCTAAAATTTACGAGATGTTTCCACGGCTGGAGGAGCGCAAGCGCAATTTCGGCAACCAGCTCTCCGGCGGCGAGCAGCAGATGCTGGCGATCGGCCGCGCGCTGACGCTGAATCCAAAAGTCCTGCTGCTCGACGAGCCGACCGAGGGCCTCGCCCCCATCATCGTCGAGGAACTGCTGAAGGCGATCGGGGCCATCACGCGATCCGGAGGCATCTGCTCCATCATCGTCGAGCAGAATGCCCAGAAGATACTGGGGTTGGCCGACCGCGTTGTGATATTGGAGCGCGGAACGATCGTCCACGATGCCCCGAGCGCCGCGCTGAAGACCGACCCTTCCGTCCTGGAGCGCCATCTCGGCGTCGCCGGGGCGGCGGCCCACTAAGATGTCCCAGGGAGTAACACATGCAGCGAACCAAAGCCCCCTTCCGCGCAGACGAGGTCGGCAGCCTCCTGCGCCCGGCCAAGATCAAGGAAGCCCGCAGCCGTCTCGAGAACGGTGAGATCTCGGCCGACGATCTGCGCAAGATCGAGGACATGGAGATCGAGAAGGTCGTGCACAAGCAAGCCTCGATCGGGCTCAAGCTTGCGACCGACGGCGAATTCCGCCGTTCCTGGTGGCATTTCGATTTCCTGGCCAAGCTCACCGGCTGCGAGCTGTTCCACCCCGACGCCGGCATTCAGTTCGCGGGGGTGCAGACCCGTCACGACGCTGTGCGCGTGATCGGCAAGCTCGACTTCCCCGACGATCACCCGATGCTCGACCACTTCCGTTTCCTGAAGAAGGTCGCCGACCAGGCCCACGTCACCGCCAAGATGACGATCCCCTCGCCGGCGGTGCTGCACTTCCGCGGCGGCCGCAAGTCGATCTCCAAGGACGTCTATCCCGATCTCGAGGCCTTCTACGAAGACCTCGGCAAGACCTATCGCAAAGCGGTGAAGGCGTTTTACGACGCCGGCTGCCGCTATCTCCAGTTCGACGACACCGTGTGGGCCTATCTCTGCTCGCAGGACGAATTGCAGAAGGCGCGCGAGCGCGGCGACAACCCCGATGGCCTGCAGCAGATCTATGCGCGGATCATCAACTACGCGCTGGCCGAGAAGCCCGCCGACATGGTGGTGACCACTCACGTCTGCCGCGGCAATTTCCGTTCGACCTGGATTTCCTCGGGTGGTTACGAGCCGGTCGCCGAAACCATGCTCGCCGGCACCAATTACGACGGCTATTTCCTGGAATACGACAGTGACCGCGCCGGCGGCTTCGAGCCGCTGCGCTTCCTGCCCAAGGGCAACAAGATCGTCGTGGTCGGCGTCATCACCTCCAAGTTCGGCGAGCTCGAGAAGAAGGACGACATCAAGCGTCGCCTGGAGGAAGCCGCGAAGTTCGTCCCGCTGGAGCAGCTCGCCCTCTCTCCGCAATGCGGCTTCGCCTCGACGGAAGAGGGCAATATCCTCTCCGAGGAAGAGCAGTGGGCCAAGCTCAGCCTTGCCGTCGAGATATCGAAGGAAGTATGGGGCAATTGACGCGTAACGTGCTGGAGAGGAGTAAGCCCTCTCCACGGGTTCGCTGTCATTCCCTGCGAAGGCGGCGAATCCAATACGCCGCGGCTTCTCCGCATCTCTCGCTGTTTCCGGAATACTGGATCGCCCGGTCGAGGCCGGGCGATAACATCTGGAAATCGGGCGGGTAGCGCGTTGGTCAAATCCAGCGCGCTTACACTCCCTCACTTCTCGGCCAGATGGACCTCGCCCAGCAGCGAGGAGTTCGACCATGGCACCTGCTTGTTCTTGGTGCCTGACACGACTTCGGCCCGCACCCGCGTCAGCATGTGCTGCACTTCAAATCCCGGCGTGCCGATGTGGCGCGACAAGGCGGCGGAGCGAGTTGGCGCTTTTTGCCGTCGAGTGCGACCTGGCCCGGCTAGGTCGCGAATGCGATCAGCGTGCCGGCCCCGAGCGTCGCGCCCGACGCCAAGGCTCGTTGGCGCGGCGAGACCCGAGGGGCCCCTTCCATACCTCGACTGATGCCGGCACTCGCCGCCATCTTCAAAGGAAAAGCGCCTGCTTGTTGCTCGGCGGGGCAGAGGGGTTCGAGGCAGCCGCGAACATCGGGGAAGCGTCTGGACCCGCTATTCCCTCGGTGGGCAGATACTGCTAGGAGATCTGACCCACTCTGCCTGCCCACCGTATCCCATCGATGAAAAACGACGAAATCCTGAGCCAGATCACAGAGTTCTGCCGCAAGGCGGACATGGCGGAATCGACCTTCGGTCGCCGCGCGGTGAATGATGGGAAGCTTGTGCATCGCCTGCGGGAGGGCAAGCGCATCACCATCGACACGCTGGAGCGGATTCAGGCCTATATCGCGGCGTCGATGGCAGGCGGCGTGCCGCCGCCGAGGGGGCTTCAGGTGCCGCCTGAAAAGCGCGACCCGCGCGGCAATTTCCGCTTTTTCGAGAACCGGCAGAAATATCTGCTGTTCGTTCACACCTGCAGCGAAAAGCGAGTGATTGCGGACAGGGTCGCGCTGGAACTCGCTTCCATCCATCCGCGCCCACCGGCGCTGCGCATGTTCGACGCCGGCGTCGGCGACGGCACGGTGCTGGCCCGGGTGTTGCGCGCGACGCATCAGCGCTTTCCACATTTGCCGTTTTACGTCGCCGGCAAGGAGCTCAGTCTCGAAGACCTGCGTCTAACGCTGGAGAAAGTACCGGACCGCATTTTCGAACATCCGGCATCGGTGTTCGTCTTCACCAACATGCTCTACGCGGAGGCGCCCTGGTTGACGCCGGCATCGCCTGCGGCGGCGGCCGCCACGCTCTGGCACGAGGTGCCGCTCCGCGGTGTTTCGTCGGGCGAGTTCGAGCAGCAGATCGCAGAGCTCCGGCCGTTCCTGGAGCAGAACTGGCGCGCCGCGATCAGCCCACGCACCGGCATGCCGCTCTATGAGCGTCCGGTCGTCCTCGTGCTCTATCGCGAGGATCACCGATTTCTGCTCGATTCGACCATTCCGCGGCCGGGCCAGGCAGAGGCCAATTTCGACCTCGTCATCGCGTCCCAGCCCTACCGGGCGTTGTCCTCGGTCAACTTCCGGGCCAAGCGGATCATCGCACCCCTGGCGCGGGCGCTTCGGCCGGGCGGACGCCTGATCGGAATCCACTCCCATGGCCAGGATCCGGGCATGGAAATGATCCAGGCGATCTGGCCCGGAGAAAATCCTTTCTCCGTCAGCCGTCATGAGCTACTTCGTGCGGTAAAGTATGAACTCGGATCGTTGGGCCGCGACTTAAATTTTAATGCATATGCGGATAACCGTTCGATCTTCAGGTATGATATGGAAGCGCTGCCCAACGAGGTCACCGGCACAATCGGAACCTCGACGGCCTTTGCAGCGTGGAATGCGGCGGTGTATGTCGCTCAGATTGAGGACGACCGGTTGACGGAAATGACTCAAAACGGCCGCACCCTGGATGCCGCCAGGGACGTGCTGCGAAAGTATAACGGGCTCTGGTTTCTTGACGAATCCTACGTCATCTCGCGCCGGCGTGATTGACATCATTCAAAAGTAAACATCGCAACGCCCGCCGGCTAGCGGCGGAACAAGGGGTTACTGATGCGCGCGTCCTATCTCTTCACCAGCGAGTCCGTGTCCGAGGGCCATCCGGACAAGGTCTGTGACCGGATCTCCGACGAGATCGTCGACCTGTTTTATCGTGAAGGGCCGAAGGCGGGCATCGATCCCTGGCAGATCCGTGCGGCCTGCGAGACGCTCGCGACCACCAACAAGGTGGTGATCGCCGGTGAGACCCGTGGTCCGAAGTCGGTGACCAACGAGCAGATCGAGAGCGTCGTCCGCGCCGCGATCAAGGACATCGGCTACGAGCAGGAGGGCTTCCACTGGAAGACCTGCGACATCGAGATCCTCCTGCATCCGCAGTCGGCTGATATCGCCCAGGGCGTCGATGCGCTTCAGCCGGGCGAGGTCAAGGAAGAGGGCGCGGGCGACCAGGGCATCATGTTCGGCTACGCGACCAACGAGACGCCCGACCTGATGCCGGCGCCGATCTTCTACGCCCACAAGATCCTGCGCCTGATCTCCGAAGCCCGTCACTCCGGCAAGGAGAAGGTGCTGGGGCCGGACTCCAAGAGTCAGGTCACCGTGCAGTACGAAAATGGAAAGCCGGTCGGCGTGCGCGAGATCGTGGTCTCGCATCAGCATCTGGTTCCCGACCTCACCTCGAACCAGGTCCGGGAAATCGTCGAGCCCTATGTGCGCGAGGCGCTGCCAAAGGACTGGATCACCCCGAAGACGATCTGGCACATCAACCCGACCGGGAAGTTCTACATCGGCGGTCCCGACGGCGATGCCGGCCTGACCGGCCGCAAGATCATCGTCGACACCTATGGCGGCGCGGCCCCGCATGGCGGCGGCGCCTTCTCCGGCAAGGACCCGACCAAGGTCGACCGTTCAGCGGCCTATGCCGCGCGCTACGTCGCCAAGAACATCGTTGCCGCCGGTCTCGCCGATCGTTGCACATTGCAACTCGCCTACGCCATCGGCGTGGCGCGTCCGCTGTCGATCTACATCGACACCCACGGCACCGGTAAGGTTTCCGAAGACCAGCTGGAGAAGGCCGCGGCCAAGGCGATGGATCTTACCCCGCGCGGCATCCGTAGCCATCTCGATCTCAACCGGCCGATCTACGCGCGCACCTCGGCCTACGGCCATTTCGGCCGCACGCCGGACAACGAGGGCGGTTTCTCCTGGGAGAAGACCGATCTCGTCGAGCAGCTCAAGCGCGCCCTCTAGCTACGACATCCCGGGCGCGCACACGCGAGCGAGTCCGGGGTCCTTATTCCCACATATCGAGATTCCAGGATAGCCTCGTCGAGGCGACCCGGAATGACGAGTTCAACAACAGGATACTCGCCATGAACGCGAAGCCCGGCTTCACCGATTACATCGTCAAGGACATTTCGCTCGCCGATTTCGGCCGCAAGGAGATCTCGCTCGCCGAGACCGAGATGCCCGGCCTGATGGCCACCCGTGAGGAGTACGGCCCGAAGCAGCCGCTGAAGGGCGCGCGCATCGCCGGCTCCCTGCACATGACGATCCAGACCGCGGTACTGATCGAGACGCTTGCAGCACTCGGTGCCGACATCCGCTGGGTCTCCTGCAACATCTATTCGACCCAGGACCACGCTGCCGCTGCGATCGCGGCTGCCGGCATACCCGTCTTTGCCATCAAGGGCGAGACATTGAAGGACTATTGGGACTACACCGCAAAGCTGTTCGACTGGCACGGCGGCGGTCATCCCAACATGATCCTCGACGACGGTGGCGATGCCACCATGTACGTCCATCTCGGCCTGCGCGCCGAGAATGGCGATGCCGCCTTCCTCGACAAGCCCGGTTCCGAGGAAGAGGAGGTTTTCTTCGCGCTTTTGAAGAAGCAGCTCAAGGAAAAGCCCAAGGGCTATTTCGCCGCCATCGCCAACAGCATCAAGGGCGTGTCCGAAGAAACCACCACGGGCGTGCATCGCCTCTATGACATGCAGAAGGCGGGCACGCTGCTGTGGCCGGCGATCAACGTCAACGACAGCGTCACCAAGTCGAAGTTCGACAACCTCTATGGCTGCCGTGAATCGCTGGTCGACGGCATCCGCCGCGGCACTGACGTCATGCTGTCGGGCAAGGTCGCGATGGTCGCCGGCTTCGGCGACGTCGGCAAGGGCTCGGCCGCTTCGCTGCGCCAGGCCGGCTGCCGCGTCATGGTGTCCGAAATCGATCCGATCTGCGCGCTGCAGGCCGCGATGGAAGGCTACGAGGTCGTGACCATGGAAGACGCCGCGCCCCGCGCCGACATCTTCGTCACCGCGACCGGCAACAAGGACATCATCACCATCGAGCACATGCGCGCGATGAAGGATCGCGCCATCGTCTGCAACATCGGTCACTTCGACAACGAGATCCAGATCGCGGCGCTTCGCAATCTGAAGTGGACCAACATCAAGCCGCAGGTCGACGAGATCGAATTCCCGGACAAGCACCGCATCATCATGCTGTCGGAAGGGCGCCTGGTGAACCTCGGCAACGCGATGGGCCATCCGTCCTTCGTGATGTCGGCGTCCTTCACCAACCAGACGCTGGCGCAGATCGAGCTGTTCGCCAACAACCAGGACGGCAAGTACAAGAAGGAAGTCTATGTGCTGCCGAAGACGCTCGACGAGAAGGTCGCCCGCCTGCATCTCGCCAAGATCGGCGTGAAGCTCACCGAGCTGCGCAAGGATCAGGCCGACTACATCGGCGTCAAGCAGGAAGGCCCGTACAAGTCGGACCATTACCGCTACTGAGCCATCGGCGCGCTGACCATCGACGAAAAGCCCGGAGCGATCCGGGCTTTTCTGTTTCGCATGGAAATCAACTCGCCTTGCGGTTGCCGCACGGCCGATTGCCGATTGACGGCTGGCCGCAGCGGGCGGACAATCCGCACCGGCGGAGGAAGCCATGCAACAAGAACATTTCGACGTCCTCATCGTCGGTGCCGGCCTGTCGGGCATCGGCGCGGGTTATCACTTGCAGACCAAGTGTCCAACCAAGAGCTACCTCATCCTGGAGGGGCGCGACTGCATCGGCGGCACCTGGGACCTGTTTCGCTATCCCGGCATCCGCTCCGACAGCGACATGTTCACACTGGGTTATTCCTTCAAACCGTGGATTGATCCCAAGGCGATCGCCGACGGGCCGCAGATTCTGAACTATGTGCGCGAGACCGCGGCCGAGAACGGCATCGACAAGCACATCCGTTTCCGCCACCGCGTCAAGCGCGCGGCATGGTCGACGCCGGATGCGCGCTGGACGGTGGAAGCCGAGCGCAGCTCTGGCGAGGGTGCGGCTGACCTCGTGCGCTTCACCTGCAACTTCCTGTTCATGTGCTCGGGCTATTACAAATACGAAGCGGGCTATACGCCAGAGTTCGAGGGGGCGGCGAATTTCGCCGGCCGGATCGTGCACCCGCAGAAATGGACGGAGGACATCGACTACGCGGGCAAGCGAGTCGTCGTGATCGGCTCCGGCGCGACCGCGGTTACGCTGGTGCCGGAGCTCGCCAAGACGGCGGCGCATGTCACAATGCTGCAGCGCTCGCCGACCTATGTGGTGTCGCGCCCGGCCGAGGACTCGCTCGCCAACAAGCTGCGCCGCAACCTGCCGGCGCACCTTGCCTATCATCTGATCCGCTGGCGCAACGTGATGTGGGGGATGTTCTTCTTCCAGCTCAGCCGGCGCAGGCCGGCCAAGGTGAAGGACCTCATCCTGAGGGGCGTCCGGATGGCGCTCGGCCCGGACTTCGACGTCGCGACCCACTTCACGCCGCGCTACAATCCCTGGGATCAGCGTTTGTGCCTGGTGCCCGACGGCGATCTCTTCAATGCGATCCGCGAGCAGCGCGCCAGCGTCGTCACCAGTGAGATCGACACGTTTACACATGACGGCATCCGCCTGAAGGACGGCCGCGAGCTTGCCGCCGACATCATCGTGACGGCGACCGGGCTGGTGCTCCAGGTCGTCGGCGGCCTTGAGATCAGCGTCGACGGCCGAGCCGTCGATTTTGCCAGGACGCTGACCTACAAGGGCATGATGTATGCGGACGTGCCCAACATGGCTTCCGCGTTCGGCTACACCAATGCATCCTGGACGCTGAAATGCGATCTCACCTGCGAGTATGTCTGCCGGCTCATCAACTACATGGACCGGCATAATTTCCGCCAGTGCATGCCGCACAATGAGGATCCCGATGTCACCGCGCAGCCCTCGCTCGATTTCACCTCGGGCTACGTGCAGCGCTCGGTGGCAAAATTGCCGAAGCAGGGCTCCAAGCGGCCGTGGCGGCTGCACCAGAACTACGCGCTCGACATCGTCTCCCTGCGCTTCGGCCGGATCGACGACGGCGTCATGCAATATTCGTGAGCACGCCGGCAATGCGTTCTTTTGCGTATTCGGCCGGCTGGCGGAATCGGCGACAATTCCCAGACGGTTAACGCTGGTTTAACGGATGGGGCCTAGCCTGTCTCGGCCGGGGTTACTCGCAAGGCCGAGGTGAGCCCAATGGAAGCCCAGAGAATCGCAGTCGACGCTATCGTCGCGCTGACAGATTGCGACCGCGACGCCGTCATCGCCTTCATCCGCCGGCTCTACCTGGCCGGCGTCACCGACCCCAAGCGCCTGACCTTCAAGGGGTTGCAGGCGCTGACGCGGGCCTGATTCGGGCGATTTCGGCCATTACTCCAGGTTTCCTGACGGAACGCTGTCCCCAGCGTGATCGCAACCCCCCGGTGAATATCTTGTCGCTCGGGCTCGGCCGGAGTAGATGACGTCCCCGGCTGGGTTCACTCGGGAACTGGGGAAATGCTGAAACAGCTTTTTGCGCCGCAACTCGTCATTCTTTATGTGCTGGCGGCCTCCACGATTTACGTTCACTTCCGCGGCAAGCAGCGGCTGCGCTTCGCGCGCCAGCTCGGCGATCACTCGACCTATCTCGCACCCTACAACGTACTGATGTACGCCGGCTCGGCGGTGCCGAACAAGCCGGTGATCTCGGTCGATCAGTTTCCCGAGCTGAAGCCCCTCAGCGAGAATTGGGAGACCATCCGCGACGAGGCGGTGCGCCTGTTTGACGAAGGTTTCATCCGCGCAGCCGCGAAGAACAACGACTGGGGCTTCTACTCGTTCTTCAAGAGCGGCTGGAAGCGCTTTTACCTGAAATGGTACGACGACTTCCTGCCCTCGGCCAACACGTTGTGCCCGAAGACGGTCGAGCTGCTCAAGTCGATCCCGAGCGTGCACGGCGCAATGTTCGCGGTGCTGCCGCCCGGCGGCAAGCTCGGCGCGCACCGCGATCCCTTCGCGGGCTCGCTGCGCTATCACCTCGGCCTCGTCACGCCGAACTCGAACAAGTGCCGGATCCTCGTCGACGGCGTCGAATGCGTCTGGCGCGACGGCGAGGCCTTCATGTTCGACGAAACCTTCATCCACAGCGCCGAGAATGCGACCGACGTCAACCGCATCATCCTGTTCTGCGACGTCGAGCGACCGATGAAGTACGGCTTCATGACCGCGATCAACCGCTGGGTCAGCCATCACATCGTCAAGGCGTCGGCGACCCAGAACGTCGAGGGCGAGAATGTGGGCGTGCTCAATAAAGTGTTCGGCACGCTCTACGAGATCCATCTCGCCAGCCGCAAGGTCAAGGAGTGGGACCGCAACGTTTACTACACGCTGAAATATTCGCTGACGGCGCTGATCCTCGGCCTGATCGTGTGGTCGGCACTGAAGTGATGCGCAGGGTGGATCGGCGAAGCCTGGTCCCCCTTGGCTCCGCCGATATCGTGACTTGCCCCTGCGTCGGGCTACGAGCGTCCGATCCCCGCCGACATCGGTTAGTGACGGTGCTTGTGCCCCGCGGAGCTGCCGGGATGCTGGTATCCTCGTAGCTCTGCATATCGCCGCATCTGACTCTGATCGAGCACGGCAGCTGTCGACAAATGGTATTTGAGGTGGCTCTCGCGGAGCTGCCCTTGGGTTTCGGCAATGGCCGCAATGCTCGTCTTGAGCGATTCAGGTGTGACCGCGCGGGACGAGAAAAGATCCTCCAGCGCTCTTTCTTGCTCGACGAGCTTGTGACCCAGCGGAACGGTTTCCTGTTTCATGGCGTCGAACAGCCGCTGGACTTCGACGCCTGATCGACGGTCAGGCCGAGGCGATCACGGAGCTCCAGGACATGGCTGGGTCCGGGATACCCATTCAGCTCTGCGGCAAGAGCCAGGCCCATACCGCGTCCGGCGCGAAGATCATCGATCTGCTGCAGCGACAGCGCCTTGATGGGACGGCTATCGAGGCCGGCATAGGATTGGCTGGACTGTGCGCTGGCTGCGCTGCTGATGAGGAGGACTGAGGCCGCAAGCAGAAGCAGGCGGTTCATGAATCTGGCTCCATCAAATCGAGCCGGCCGATGTCGGAGCACCGGGCCGGCGGTGTCCAATCTTATTCCGGCTGGCCGATCGAGACCTTCAGCGTGCCGACGCCGTCGACGCCGCATTCGAGCTTGTCGCCGGGCTGGAGTTGCGACACGCCGGCCGGCGTACCCGTCATGATGATGTCGCCGGCGGCGAGCTTCACCTGCTGCGAGAGCTGCCAGATGATCTCGGGCACGTTCCAGATCAGCTCGGTGAGGTCGCCCTTCTGCGTTTCCTTGCCGTTGACCGTCAGCCAGATCTTGCCCTTGGCGGGATGGCCGATCTTAGATGCCGGCTCGATCGCGGAGCAGGGCGCCGAATGGTCGAACGACTTTCCGATCTCCCAGGGGCGCTCCTTCTTGCGCGAGGCGATCTGGAGATCGCGGCGGGTCAGGTCGATGCCGACGGCATAGCCGTAGACGTGGTCGAGCGCCTTGTCGGCGGGGATGTTCAGACCGCCGCTCTTCATCGCGACGACCAGCTCGACCTCGTGATGCAGGTCCTTGGTCAGCGGCGGATAAGGGATGGTGGCGCCGTCCGGCACCAGCATGTCGGCGTGCTTGGCGAAGAAGAAAGGCGGGGCGCGCTCGTCATTGCCCATCTCGCGGATGTGCTCGAGATAATTGCGGCCGACGCACCAGATGCGGCGCACCGGATAGCGGCCGCTCTCGCCCACGACGGGAAGCGAAGCCTGGGGCGGGAGCGGGATGACGTAGGAGGCGGCGTTCATGCAAGGTCTCGCTGCTCTTGAGGTGAAACGAACTCTATGCGGTTGCGCTGATCGGCGCCAGGGCGCCAGAATCGTGATGCTGCAGCCGGAAGAATGACGCGTAGCGTCCGCCGCGGCGGAGCAGCTCGTCATGACGGCCCCGCTCGACGATCTCGCCGCCCTCGACCACGAGAATCGCATCCGCATGCATGATGGTGTGCAAGCGGTGCGCGATCACGAGGGTGGTGCGGTTCTGGCAGAGGTGCTCGATCGCTTCCTGGACCTGTCGCTCGGACTCCGAATCGAGCGCTGCTGTGGCCTCGTCCAGCAGGATGATCGGCGCGTTCTTGATCAACGCGCGCGCGACGGCGATGCGCTGTCGCTGGCCGCCGGAGAGCTGCGTGCCGTGCTCGCCGACCGGCGTATCGTAGCCGAGCGGGAAGCCCATGATGAAATCATGTGCGCAGGCCGCCTTGGCCGCCTCGATGATCTCGTCCTCGCTCGCGCCGGGCCGGCCGAAGGCGATGTTGCTGCGGATGGTGTCGCGGAACAGGTAGACGTCTTGGCCGACATAGGCGGTCTGCGTGCGCAGCGACTTGCGCGAGACCGATGAGATCGACTGGCCGTCGATCACGATGTCCCCTCGCGTCACCTCGTAGAAGCGCAGGAGCAGCGCCAGCACGGTCGACTTGCCTCCGCCGGAGGGGCCGACCAGCGCGGTGACCTTGCCGGGCTCGGCGACGAAGCTCATGCGGTTGAGAACGGTCTCGCCGTTGCGATAGGCGAAGCTGACGTCGCGCAGCTCGATCCGCGCGTCGGTGAGGCGCAGCGCCGGCTTGTCGTCGTCGGACTGTTCGCTGGCTGGGCTGTCGACGACTTCGAGCAGCATGCGCGCCCCGACCAGCTGGCTGTTGAGATCGATGTTGAGCCGCGCCAGCCGCTTGGCCGGCTCGGTCGCCATCAGGAACGCGGTCATGAAGGAGAAGAACGCGCCGGGCGTGGCGTTGAGCGCGACCACCGCATAGCCGCCGTACATCAGGCAGCCGGCCACTGCGAAGCCGCCGAGCATTTCCATCAGCGGGTTGGAGCGGTTGGCGACGCGCGCCATCTTGTTGGCGTTGCGCTCGACGAGCGCGATGTTCTCGTCGATGCGCTTCTGCATGGTGTCTTCGAGCGTGAACGCCTTGACGGTGCGGATGCCCTGCAGCGATTCCTGCATCGTCTCCATGATGTCGGCGGTGCCGGTGAACTGGTTGAAGGCGAGGCCCTTGATGCGCTTGACCAGCTTGCGCAGCACCAGCATTGCCGGGGGCACCGCGACGAGGCCGATGAACGACATCAGCGGGTCCTGCCACACCATCACGCCGATCATGGCGAGCAGCATCAGGAGGTCGCGCCCGACAGCGTTGACCAGCATGTTGAGGACGTCGGTGATCGACTTGGCGCCGGCGGTCAGCCGCGCCAGGAATTCGGAGGAATGCCGCTCGGAAAAGAAGCCGACGCTTTCCCGCATCAGCTTGGCGAACAGCTGGCGTTGGTTGGCGGCGAGGATGGCGTTGCTGATCTTGGTCAGGATCACCATGTGTCCGTAGGTCGCCACGCCCTTGATGAAGAGCAGGGCGACCGTCAGCCCTGAGAACATCGCGATGCCCGGGATGTTCTTGTCGACATAGGCCTGGTTGATGACCTGGCCGAGCACGTAGGTCGCACCCGCGGTCGCGCCGGCGGCGAGCGCCATCAGCGCGAAGGCGACGAGGTAGCGCCGCCAATACACGAGGCCCTGTTCCGTGATCAGGCGGCGGATCAGGACCGCAGCCGCGTAGGGGTCGTCGGTGATCTTCTTTGGAAACTGGGCCATCCGGGGTCCATTGACGGCGCAGGACAAGGCCTGCCCGCGCGTCAGGGATCGATGGGCCTCTGTGCCCGCTCAGCTACGGTTTTTCAAGCCCAATTAAGGGCTTGCGCTTGGGATGATTCTAGGCGGAGGCGGCGTGGCGGAGCTCGCCATGGCGCTCGCGGAACAGCTTGTCCTCCCAGGCCAGCGCGTGGGCCGCGATGGTCTCGAGGTCCTCGTATTGCGGCCGCCAGTCGAGCAGGCCGCGGATGCGGCTGGTGTCGGCGACCATGGTCATGATGTCGCCCGGTCGCCGCGGCGCGTATTGCACGGCGAAGCTGCGGCCCGAAACCCGGCGCACCGCGTCGATGGTCTCCAGCACCGAATAGCCGCGGCCATAGCCGCAATTCAGCGTGGTCGAGGCGCCGCCGTTGCGCAAATAAGCGAGCGCCGAGCGATGCGCCTGCGACAGGTCGCTGATGTGGATGAAGTCGCGGATGCAGCTGCCGTCGGGGGTTGGATAGTCGGTGCCGAACACGTCGATCTTGGCGCGCTGGCCGGTGGCGGCTTCCACTGCGATCTTGAGCAGATGCGTGGCGCCAACGGTCGCAAGGCCGATGCGCGCCTGCGGATCGGCGCCGGCGACGTTGAAATAGCGCAAGGTCACGTACTGCATGCCGTAGGCGGCGGCGACGTCGTGCAGCATGATCTCGGTCATCAGCTTCGAGGAGCCGTAAGGCGACAGCGGCCGCGTCGGTGCGTGCTCGGGCACCGGCACCTGGTCCGGATTGCCGTAGACGGCGGCGGTCGAGGAGAAGATGAAGCGGCCAATGCCGCGCTTCACCGCCACGTTGAGCAGGTTGCGCGCGGTCGTGAAATTGTTGCGGTAGTAGCCCAGCGGATCGCGCATCGAATCCGGCACGACGACCGAGCCTGCGAAATGAATGATGCTTTCGATGTCGTGCTGGGCGATCACGCCTTCGAGCAGGTTCTCGTCGCCGGCATCGCCGATGAACAGCGGCACGCCTTCGGGCAGGTAGGCCGAGAAACCGGTGGAGAGATCGTCGATCACGACGACGTCCTCGCCGGCTTCCGCCAGCGCGAGGACCGTGTGACTTCCAATGTAGCCGGCGCCGCCGGTGACCAGCACAGTCATGATCTCACCCGTCTTCGATCAACGCGCAAGGCTAACGCTTGCGAGGTGAAGAGGGGGTATCGGCACAGCTGAACTGGTCACTATGCTTAATGTTGCGTATAGGGACTTTTCGAAATGGAGTGTGACGTGGCGGGTTTCCCCGGCGATCTCGAAGTGATCGTGCCAAATCTGCACAGGCGCTATTCCGGGGTCACCGCGACCAACCGGATGGTGGCGCCGCGGTTGGCGAAACTGTATCGCGCCGCCTGGTTCGGCTCGGACGCGCCGGCGGGGATCGCGCGCCTCAGCGCTGCCGATTTCCTCAAGCTCTGGCGCCGCAAGCAGCCTTTGATCTGGCACGCGCGCCGCAACAACGAGATGATCGCCGGCGTTGGCTTGCGCGCGCTCGGCTGGCCGCTCAAGCTCGTCTTCACCTCGGCGGCGCAGCGGCATCACAGCTGGATCACGCGCTGGCTGATCCGGCGCATGGATGCGATCATCGCGACGTCGGATCTCTCGGCTTCGTTCCTGAAGGTGAAGGCGACGGTGATCCCGCACGGCGTCGACACCGACGTCTATGCGCCGCCGCAGGACCGCGCCGCGGCCTTTGCCGAAAGCGGCCTGCCGGGCCGCTACGCCATCGGCTGCTTCGGCCGCGTGCGCGCGCAGAAGGGCACCGATGTGTTCGTCGATGCGATGTGCCGCTTGTTGCCGCGCCATCCGGATTTCACCGCCGTGATCGTCGGGCAGGTCACGGCCGAGCAGACTCCCTTTGCCAACGACCTGAAAAAACGAATCGAGGCCGCCGGCCTGCAATCGCGCATCGTCATCACCGGCGAGCTGCCGATCGAGGCGGTGCAGCGCTGGTACCAGCGGCTGACGATCTACGCCTTTACCTCGCGCAACGAAGGCTTTGGCTTGACGCTGATCGAGGCGATGGCTGCCGGCAGCGCACTGGTCGCCGCACGCGCCGGCGCGGCCGAGCTCGTGGTCGAGGATGGCGTCACCGGCGTGCTGGTGCCGGCGGGCGATGCAGACGCGCTGGCTGCGGCGCTGGAGCCGCTGATGCGCGACGTGGCCGCCGCGACGGCGATGGGCGAGCGGGGACGGGCGCGGGTGCTCGAGAAATTCAGCCTCGATGCCGAGGCGGCGCGGATCGGGGAGGTCTATCGGCCGCTGCTCTGAGCTGCACCTCCTGGCGTCGGTAACGAAAAACTCGAAAACAACCCCATGCACAGTAGCCAGAGACAGCAAAATCAAGGAGTTGGCGGAGGCTTCGCTCGATTGCGGATTCTTCGAATTGAATTTTGACTCGTCGGGCAAAACAGTGGCAGGATGTCACCCTTGGCGCGCCTCGATCGCTTCAGCTCGTCACCCGCGCTGCCACATCCTCCAGCACCCGCTGCGCAACCCCAACCACCTCGCTCGCCGCGATATTCCGCATGCAGCGGTGGTCGTTCACCTTGCAGACCGTGCTCTGGCAGGGCTGGCAGGATAGCTTTTCCTTGTCCTGCACCAATGTCGCGGCCAGGCCGTTGAGCGGAGCCCAGAGGTAGGGGCTGGTGGGTCCGAAGATGCCCATGGTCGGCGTGCCCAGGGCGGCTGCGATGTGCATCAGGCCGGAATCGTTGGAGATCGCAACGCCGGCGGCGGCCATGGCGAGGACGCCGTTGCGCAAGTCCGTGCCGGTGAGGTCGCGTACAGCCGGGCCGCCGGCCGCGACGATCTGCTGGGCAAGCCCCTTCTCGGCGGGGCCGCCGACCACCCAGACCTCCAGGCCGCGCTCGACCAGCAAGCGGGCAGATTCGGGATAAGAGGTCCAGCGCTTGGAGACGCCGACCGAGCCGGGGGCAAGCGCGACCGCGGCGCCGGCGCTGAGCCCGTTGGCCTCGCGCCAGCGGGCGACCTCATCCGCCGGCACGGCCAGTTGCGGCACCGGCCATTCCGGAGGCAAGGGAGCGCCGTCGGGCTGGGCCAGGGCAGCGTTCTTGTCGATGAAGCGGGGCAGCTTCTTCTCGCCCCAGCGCCAGCGGTTGAGCAGGCCGAACCGGAATTCGCCAACAAAGCCGATCCGTTCCGGAATACCGGCCAGCGCCGGCGCGATGGCCGCCTTCCAAGTGCGCGGCAGGACCAGGGCGGTGCCATATTTCCGCTGGCGCAGCAGCTTGGCCAGGCCGAACTGGCGTCCGACGGCCAGCCGGCTGCGCGGCAGGTCGAAGACGATACCCTCGCGGACGCCGGGCATGTAATCGACCAGCGGGGCGCACAGGGACGTGGTGAGGAGGTCGACGGGCCGGTTCGGCCAACGCTGCTTCAGGACCCGCACAACGGTGTGATTTCGCACGAAATCGCCGATCCACATGTAAGGAATGATCAGGATCGGGCGGGTATCGCTCCGGTCTGCATCTCCAACAAATTGCGAATCAATATTCATTCGTTCATTAGCGCCGATGACGTGCTCATGTTGGCGGTTCGGTAGCCGCTCCCGGCCGGCAGGTAAAGCCAGCGGAGCGACAATCCCAAAACCGCTTACACTTTGGCGGATCATGCGCTAGGGCAGGACCGGGCACCAAGAAATCGGGCAGAAGTGGGATGTTGCTGGTGACCGGCGGGGCCGGTTTTATCGGATCGAATGTCGTGGCCGCGCTGAACCAGGCCGGTCGCAGCGACGTCGTGGTCTGCGACTGGTTGGGCACCGACGGCAAGTGGCGCAATCTTTCCAAGCGGCAGCTTGTGGATATCGTGCCACCCGCCGAGCTGATGGACTGGCTCAAGGGCCGCCAGCTCGAGGCCATGATCCATCTCGGGGCGATTTCCGCGACCACGGCGACCGACGGCGACCTCGTCGTCGAGACCAATTTTCGGCTCTCGATGCGCCTTCTGGACTGGTGCACGATGAACGCGGTGCCGTTCATCTATGCGTCCTCGGCGGCGACCTATGGCGACGGCTTGCAAGGCTTTGACGACGACGCCTCCTTGCCGGCGTTGAAGAAATTGCGGCCGATGAATCTCTACGGCTGGAGCAAGCACCTGTTCGATCTCGCCGTCGCCGGGCGGGTCGCGAACGGCGATCCGCTGCCGCCGCAATGGGCGGGGCTGAAGTTCTTCAACGTGTTCGGCCCGAACGAGTACCACAAGGGCGCGATGATGAGCGTGCTGGCGCGGCGCTTCGACGACGTCAGGGCCGGCCGCCCCGTGCAGCTGTTCAAGTCGCATCGCGAAGGCATCGATGACGGCGACCAGCGCCGCGATTTCATCTATGTCGACGACGTCGTGCGCGTGATGATGTGGCTGCTGGCGACACCCTCGGAGTCCGGCCTGTTCAACGTCGGCACCGGCAAGGCGCGCAGCTTCAAGGACCTGATACTGGCGGCCTATGCGGCGCTCGGCACGAGGCCCAACATCGAATACATCGACATGCCCGAGCAGATCCGCGACAGCTACCAGTATTTCACCCAGAGCAAGGTCGATCGTCTCCATCGCGCCGGCTATAACGGCGGCTTCACGACGCTCGAGCACGCGGTCAAGGCCTATGTCGGGGATTATCTCGACCGCCCCGACCGCTTCCGCTGAGGCCTTTGATCATGGCGACGCCCATTCTCGATTTCGACGCCCTCGCGCAAACGATCTCAGGCCGCACCGTGCTTTGCATCGGCGACATCATGCTGGACGAATTCGTCTATGGCGAGGTGTCGCGGATCTCGCCGGAAGCGCCGGCGCCCGTCATCGCGGCCCAGCGCAGCGAGATCCACGTCGGCGGCGCCGGCAACGTCGCGCGCAATGTCGCTTCGCTCGGCGCGCGCTGCACCTTCGTCGGCCTCGTCGGCGAGGACGAGGCCGGTGCACGGCTCAAGGCGGCGCTTGACGAGCTCGCTGCAATCGAAAGCGTGCTGGTGCGCGATCCGTCGCGGCCGACCACGCGAAAGGTCCGCTTCGTCTCGGAGCATTTTTCCACGCACATGCTGCGCGCGGATTGGGAGCAGGCGCTGCCTGCATCCGATGACGTCGAAACCAAATTGATCGACGCGATCCTGCCGCAGATCGCACGCGCCGACATCGTGCTGCTGTCCGACTACGCCAAGGGCGTGCTGACGGCGCGCGTGATCCGCCACACGATCGACGCCGCGCGCAAGCTCGGCAAGCCCGTGATCGTCGATCCCAAGAGCCTGAACTGGGCGATCTATCGCGGCGCCACGCTGCTCACGCCCAACCGCAAGGAATTCTCCGAAGCGACCCGCAGCCGCGCAGAGACGGTGCAGAGCATCGTCGAGGCCAGCGAGGACGTGATGCGGCTGGCCGATTGCGAGGCGATCCTGGTCACGCAGGGCGAGCATGGCATGACGCTCGTGCCGCGCAATGGGCAGGCCGTTCACGTGCCGGCTTTCCCGGTGAAGGTGCGCGACGTCTCCGGCGCCGGCGATACCGTCGCCGCTGCGATTGCGGTGGCGCTCGCGGCCGGCGCGGATTGGGATACGGCGCTGCGCGTCGCCAATGCCGCCGCCGCCGTCGCCGTCGGCAAGCAGGGCACCGCCAGCGTCAGCGCGGCCGAGCTGCGCCGCAAGATCCTGCCGCATGCCACGCTCGCGGCCGAGGAGAAGATCGTGCTCGATCCGGCCGCGCTCGATGCGCAGCTCGCCGAATGGAACAGGCAGGGCCTGCGCGTCGGCTTCACCAACGGCTGTTTCGACATCCTGCATCCCGGTCACGTCAAGGTGCTGACCGCGGCGCGCGCCGCCTGCGATCGCCTGATCGTGGGGCTCAACAGCGACGCCTCGGTGCGGCGGCTGAAGGGTGCCGATCGTCCGGTGCAGGACGAGCGCGCGCGTGCCGAAGTGCTCGCCGCGCTGGAGGCGGTCGATCTGGTCGTGATCTTCGCGGAAGACACGCCGATCGACCTGATCACCCGGATCAGGCCGGGCGTGCTGGTGAAGGGCGGCGACTACACCCGCGAGCAGGTCGTGGGCCACGAGGTGGTCGAGGCCGCGGGTGGGGTGGTCGTGCTGGTCGACATCCTGCAGGGCTTCAGCACGACGGCGCTGGTTCATCGCGCCCGGGGAGGGGGCAAGTGACGGCGTTTGCCCGCGAGACCTCCGGCCAGCTCTTGCGGCGGCGCCTGCGCAGTCCGGCGGCCTGGCGTGAGACCGTCGACCTGTTCGCGATCCTGACCGCGGCCTCGCTGCCCTGGTCGACATCGCTTGCCGGGATCTTCAACGCGCTGATGCTGCTTTGCATGGTGCCGTTCCTCGATTTGCGCGACTTCCTCCAGTCCCTGAAGCGTCCGATCTGCATTGCCCCGATCGCGCTGGTCGTTCTCGCGTTGCTCGGGACGCTGTGGTCGGATGCCTCGTGGGGGGCGCGCCTCTATGCGGTCAACCCGACCGTCAAGCTGCTCGTGCTGCCGGTCCTGCTGTATCATTTCGAGCGCTCGCCGCGCGGACACTGGGTCTTCATCGCCTTCCTGGTGTCCTGCGCCTTGTTGTCGGTGATGTCCTGGCTGGTCGCGTTCTACCCCAACCTTGCGCTCAAGACCGATCCGCCCGAACGCGGCATCTTCGTCAAGAACTACATCGATCAAAGCCAGGAATTCGCTCTTTGCGCGGTCGCGCTAGCCTATCCGATCGTGATGCTGTTGCGCGAGAAGCGGTACTGGTTCGCCGCGCTGCTGACGGCGCTGGCGCTGAGCTTCCTCATTAACATGACCTTCGTGGTGGTCTCACGCACCGCGCTCGTCACCATTCCGATCATGTTCGGCGTGTTTGCACTGCTTCACCTCCGATGGCGCAGCATCGCGATCATCTCCGGCGCGCTGCTCGTCGGTGCCGTTCTCGCCTGGCAGGCCTCGCCGCAATTGCGCCAGACCGCCGAGCGGTTCACCGCCGATTACAGCGGCTATGTGGAGCGGGACGAGGCAACATCCATGGGCATGCGGCTCGAATTCTGGCGCAAGTCGCTCGGCTTCTTCGCGGAGGCGCCGATCATGGGACACGGCACCGGTTCGACCCGCGGCTTGTTCGAACGCGTCGCGACCCCCGCCGGTCAGCGCCGGGCGTCGGCCGAGGTGATCGGAAACCCGCACAACCAGACCCTGAACGTTGCCGTGCAATGGGGCGCGATCGGCATCGCCATCCTCTACGCGATCTGGATATCGCATCTCCGGTTGTTTCGCGGCGACGGGCTTGCGAACTGGATCGGGCTCCTGGTGGTGGTACAGAATGTCTTCACCTCCCTGTTCAACTCGCATCTGTTCGACTTCCACGAGGGCTGGATGTACGTCATCGGCGTCGGCGTTGCCGGCGGCATGGTGATGCGGGCACAACAGGTCGGGGCCAAGATGGCGGAAGCGGGTTCCTGAGCGGTCGCGCGGCTGGCATGTCTTGTCCAGATGGGCTATCAGCGCGGTCAGGTTGCATCTAACTGGGTTTTCATCGGTCGGCGGATGACGCGGCTCAAGCATCTTACCTCGCGCAATTTCCTCATCGCGATTCACGACCTGCTGGCGACGACGGCGGCGCTTTTCGTTGCGTTCTATCTGCGGTTCGAGGGGGGCGACGGTTTCTACGCTCGTTTGCCGCTGCTGTTCCATATCCTGCCCTACTTCCTCGCCTTCAGCGTCGTCGTGTTCTTTCTCAGCAATCTGACCACGACGAAATGGCGCTTCATCTCGCTGCCTGACGCGCTGAACATCATTCGCGCGACGACCGTGCTCACGGTTGCCCTGCTCGTGCTCGACTACATCCTCGTTGCCCCCAACGTTCGCGGCGCCTTCTTTCTCGGCAAGGTAACGATCATCCTCTACTGGTTCCTCGAGATCTTCTTCCTCAGCGCGCTGCGCATGGCCTATCGCTATTTCCGCTATACGCGGGTGCGGCGTCACGCGAGGGGCGGGGAGGCTGCGCCGACGCTGCTGATCGGCCGCGCCGCGGATGTCGAAGTGCTGCTGCGTGGCATCGAGAGCGGGGCGATCAAGCACATCTGGCCGGTCGGCGTCTTGTCGCCATCGCCTGCCGATCGGGGTCAGCTCATCCGCAACGTGCCGGTGCTGGGCGGCATCGACGACGTCGAGGACGTGATTTCGGACTTCGCCAAGCGCGACAAGGCGATCGCGCGCCTCATCATGACGCCATCGGCTTTCGAGCCGGAGTCGCATCCGGAATCGATCCTGATGCGGGCGCGCAAGCTGGGCGTGATCGTCAGCCGGATGCCCTCGCTGGAGAGCGGCGACACGCCAAGGCTAACGGCCGTCGCGGTCGAGGATCTCCTGCTGCGTCCGAGCGAGAAGATCGACTATGTGCGCCTGGAGGCCCTGATCAGGAGCAAGGCCGTGATCGTCACCGGCGGCGGCGGCTCGATCGGATCCGAGATCTGCGAGCGAGTGGTCGCCTTCGGCGCGGCGCGTCTCTTGATCGTGGAGAATTCCGAGCCGGCTCTCTATGCGGTCACCGAGGCGCTGGCCGCGCGCGGCGCCACCGCGCAGATCGAAGGCCGGATTGCCGACATTCGCGACCGCGAACGCATCATGCGCCTGATGTCCGAGTTCAAGCCCGACATCGTCTTCCATGCCGCGGCGCTCAAGCACGTGCCGATCCTCGAGCGCGACTGGAGCGAGGGCGTCAAGACCAACATCTTCGGTTCCATCAACGTCGCGGACGCCGCCGTTGCGGCCGGCGCCGAGGCGATGGTTATGATCTCGACCGACAAGGCGATCGAGCCGGTGTCGATGCTCGGCCTCACCAAGCGCTTCGCCGAAATGTATTGCCAAGCGCTCGATCGCGACCTCGCAGCCGGGGCGAACGGCACCAAGCCGCCGATGCGGCTGATCTCGGTCCGGTTCGGCAACGTGCTGGCCTCGAACGGGTCGGTCGTGCCGAAGTTCAAGGCCCAGATCGAGGCTGGCGGCCCCGTGACCGTGACGCATCCCGACATGGTCCGTTACTTCATGACCATCCGCGAGGCCTGCGATCTCGTCATCACCGCGGCGACGCATGCGCTTGGAACGCAGCGTCCTGACGTTTCGGTCTACGTGCTCAACATGGGCCAGCCGGTGAAGATCGTCGATCTCGCCGAGCGCATGATCCGCCTGTCCGGACTGCAGCCGGGCTACGACATCGAGATCGTGTTCACGGGCATGCGGCCGGGCGAGCGCCTGCACGAGATCCTGTTCGCCTCGGAGGAGCCGACCCGCGAGATCGGCGTGCCCGGCATCATGGCCGCGCAGCCGAACGAGCCGCCGATGCAGACGCTGCGCAAATGGACTGCGGCGCTGGAGCTGGCGATCGCCCGCGACGATCGCGCCACCATCAGGACCATCCTGAAGGATGCGGTGCCCGAATTCGGGTCCACGGCGGCCTGATCATGCAGCCGCGAGGCAGGATCGTCGTCCCCCGTGCCGGTTCGATCGACGGATCGCCGTGCAAAGCAGTCCTCGACGCAGTCCAGGTGACGCAACAATGAGCGAGACAAGGCCGGTCGCGCTGGTGACGGGGGCGAGCGGCTTCCTGGGCCAGCATATCCTGCCGGCGCTGACGCGGGCGGGGTGGTCGGTCCGCCCGGCGGCGCGGAGCCCGACGGGGACCGACGGTGAGGTCGTGGTCGGATCGATCGGCCCGGAGACCGACTGGCAGGCCGCGCTTGCAGGCGCCGAGGCCGTCGTCCATCTCGCCGCGCGCGTGCATTACAAGAACGATGAGCACGCGGTCCAGATCTATCGCAACGTCAATGTCGAGGGCACACTGCACTTGGCGCGCCGTGCGGCGAGGGCCGGCGTGCGCCATTTCATCTTCATCAGCACCGTTCTCGTTCACGGCCGCAGCAATGACGGCCGTGCGCCGTTCAGCGAGAGCGACGTCCCGACGCCGCGTGGCCTCTACGGCACATCCAAGGCTGAGGCCGAGGCGGGCTTGAGGCTGCTGGCGCGCGACACCGACATGACAATCTCGGTGATCAGGCCGCCGCTGATTTATGGTCCGCACGCCAAGGGCAATTTCCCGCTGCTGGCGCGCGCAGTCAGGCTGGGGCTGCCCTTGCCCTTCGCGGCGATCCGTAATCGCCGCAACTTTCTGTCCGTGCAGAACCTGTCGTCTTTCATCCTGTACCGGCTCGGCCATCCCGATACCGCGAGCAATTTCGAGATATTCCTGCTCGCCGACAAAGAGCGGGTCTCAACGCCCGAATTCATCGCGCGCCTGGCGAGAGCCTCCGGCAAGAGCGCCCGGCTGTTCGGCATACCGCCAAACCTGCTCGGCTCGGCCCTGCGCATGATGGGGCGTCAGGATATGAATGACGGCCTGATCGGCTCGCTCGAGCTCGACGTCTCCAAGGCGCTCGCGACCGGCTGGCAGCCCGAGGTCTCGCTCGACGAGGGTCTGCGGCTCGCGGTATCCGCTCAAGCCGGCTGAGAGCCGGAGAAGCGCCGCAGCACGAAGGCGACCGCGGCCGCGCCCGCGATGAGGCAGACGATCGTGATTGCCGTCGAACCGGCGCGAACGGTGACGATGGCGAGCAATGCCAGCACGAGATTGAGCGCGAATGTCTCGGCGATCACCCGCCTGACCGTGAACCCGTTGTCGGTTGCACGCTGATAAAAGTGCGTGCGATGCGCCGACCAGAACGGTTCGCGCCTGATGATGCGGCGAAACAGGGTGATGGTGGAATCGGCGAGATAATAGGCGGCGAGCAGCAGCGCCGCCGCCGGCTGGCCCCGGAAAGCGAGCTCCAGCAGGCACCAGCCGAGCAGGAGGCCGATCGGCAGGCTGCCGACATCGCCCAGGAAGACTTTCGCGACGGGGCGGTTGAACGGCGCGAAACCGAGCATGGCGCCGCAGAGCGCTGTGGCGATCAGCACGGCCGGCCACGAGAGATCCCCGAGCGTTCCCAGCAGCAGCAGGGCGGCAGTGACCGGCACGACTTCCGCCACCGTCATCAGGTCGAGCCCGTCCATGAAGTTGACGAGGTTCACGAACCAGACACCGGCAAGGACGACGACGCCGCGCTCCAGGGCAAGCGGCAGCGCCGGCGCGATGCGCGCGGTCTCGGGCGCGGTCAACACCACGGCGCCGACGCAGGCGGCCTGCAGCACCAGCCGCACCAGCACGGGCAGCGACACGATGTCGTCGGCGAAGCCGACCAGCGCGATCACGACCGTCGCAGCGACCAGCGCCGGCGGAATCGCGACACCGGCCGAGGCTCCCCATAGCGAGGCGACGATCAGCGTCG
Organism: Bradyrhizobium sp.; assembly: GCA_035575945.1. GTDB lineage: Bacteria > Pseudomonadota > Alphaproteobacteria > Rhizobiales > Xanthobacteraceae > Bradyrhizobium. The sequence goes on from DATLXF010000055.1 coordinate 24,427, forward strand.
CGGCGATCACCGCGATGCCCGCGCCCTGCGGGGTGGGAGTGCGATGCGAGGACCGCGCATTCGGCCGTGCCAGCGCGTAGCGCTGGAGCAGGGGGCGGCCGATCCAGGTGACGAGCGCCGAGACCAGCGCCGCGGCCGCGACGGCAAGCAGCAGGGCGGCGCCGGAAAGCGCGTCGGCGGTCGGGCTCACTCCGGCACTCCGATCGGAACCGACCCTCGCGCGGCCTTCTCCGCGCTGAGGATCCAGACCAGGCCCCCGACCGCGCCGACGATGAAGAACACGGCGCCGTACAGCAGCGAGACGTTGACGCCCTCGTTGGCGGCAAGTCCCGCAAAGCCGAACGCCAGGCCCATCGTCGCCTCACGCACGCCCCAGCCGGCGATCGAGATCGGCATCATCGTGATCAGCATCACCGGCGGCACCAGCAGAAAGACGTCGCTGAAGCGCACCGGGGCCGCGATCGACTGCACCACGCACCAGGCGATGACGACCGCCAGCACGTGAACGAGGACCGACAGGATGGCGATGGCCGGACCGCGGGTGCGGCTGAAGATCACGCGATTGGCGATGACGGCACAGGCGTGAATGTGGTGCGTCGCCCACCAGGTCTTGAGCCAGCGCCATTTCAGCGCGCCGAACACCAGGAAGCCGAGGCCGCCGGCGAGCGCCAGCAGATCGATGAGCAGCAGCGCCGAGCGCCCGTGCGGATCGGTGATGAGGGCGTAGCTCCAGGGCAGGCTCGCGACGATGAGAACGGCAAGCGCGATCAGGCCGATGGCGCGGTCGACGAAGATGGAATAGGTGGCCGCACGCCAGCCGGCGCCGGCGCGCGCAACCAGCCACAGCCGGACCGCATCGCCGCCGATCGCGGAGGGCAGGGTCTGGTTGAAGAACGCGCCGATCACGTTGTAGCGCATGGCACGGCCGAGTTCGAGCGGCGCGCCGCAGGCGGCGCTGATCTCGCGCCAGCGCAGCACGCCGACGAAGATCTGCACGAACGTGACCGCGATCGCCACACCGATCCAGAACAGGCTGGTCACGGTGAAGCGCGAAAGCAGTTCGGACAGATCGACCTTGCGCAAGGCCAGATAGAGCAGCGCCGCGGAAATCACGATCTTGACAGTCGACAGCAGGATTCGGCGCATCTCGCCCGCACGTACAGGGTTTGCGAAGATTTGTGGCAACCCGACGCGAGGCGCCGAATTCGGCCGCTTTGGTATGGTTTTGGCGCCGATCTTGCAATACCCCATTCTCAACGACCGTAGTTAAGGGCTGTCGTTAAGGGCGTCGTGAAGAAGCCGGTCGGAGAAACGGAGAGCCTATTGCGACCGTGTCAAAGTGGCGGCTAAACAGGGGCGGCTAGCGATCCCCAGGGAACAGGATGACGGATCAGGCGATTTTGGTGAGCGGAGCGGCCGGTTTCATCGGCTTTCATGTCGCGCGCCAACTCCTGGGCGAAGGTCATCCGGTCGTCGGGCTCGACAACCTCAACAGCTATTACGATCCGGCGCTGAAGCAGGCGCGCCTTGCGCTGCTTCGGGACGAGCCCCGCTTCTCCTTCGTCGAGGCCGACCTTGCCGACCGCGAAAGGATGGCGGCGCTGTTTGCGCAACATCGTTTTGCCAAAGTCGTGCATCTCGCGGCTCAGGCCGGCGTGCGCTACTCGATCGAGCAGCCGCACGCCTATGCCGATTCCAATCTCGTGGGCTTCCTCAATGTGCTGGAGGGCTGCCGCAACAATTCCTGTCGTCATCTCGTCTACGCCTCGTCATCCTCCGTTTACGGCGCCAACACAAAACTGCCATTTGCCGTTGCAGATCGCACCGATCACCCCGTGAGCTTCTATGCCGCGACCAAGAAAGCCAACGAGGTGATGGCGCAGTCCTACAGCCATCTCTATCGCCTGCCTGTCACGGGGCTGCGCTTCTTCACCATTTACGGCCCGTGGGGGCGGCCCGACATGGCGATGTTCCTGTTCGCGAATGCCATCATGGCCGGCAAGCCGATCCGGCTCTTCAACCATGGCAGGATGCGGCGCGACTTCACCTATGTCGACGATGTGACGCGCGTCGTATCGAAGCTGATCGATCTCGTGCCTGCGGACAATCCGGCTGCCGCAAATGCGCCGTTTAAGCTCTACAATGTCGGCAATCACCATCCGGAAGAACTGATGCACGTCGTCGGTCTTCTGGAGCGGGAGCTGGGCCGGACGGCGATCAGAGAATTGCTGCCGATGCAGCCGGGAGATGTGCTGGAAACGTTCGCGGATGTCGAGGATCTGATGCGCGACACCGGCTTTGCGCCGTCAACGCCGATCGAGCATGGGGTCCATAATTTCGTCACCTGGTATCGCGACTACTTCAAGGTTTGAAATCACCATGGACAAACGCATAATCCCCCTGATCATGTGCGGCGGTGCCGGCACGCGGCTGTGGCCGGCTTCGCGCGAGGTGCGCCCGAAGCAATTCCTGCCGCTGTTCGGCACGCGCTCGACCTTCCAGGACACGCTGCTGCGCGTGTCCGATCCCTCCCTGTTCGACCGGCCGATCGTCATCACCAACGCGTCCTACCGCTTCATGGTGCTGGAGCAGCTCGCCGAGATCGGCATCGAGGCGGACGTGATCCTCGAGCCGATGCGGCGCGATTCCGGCCCTGCGATTGCCGCAGGCGCGGCGTTCGCGCAGAACCGCGCCAGCGAGGCGATCGTGCTCGCGCTCGCCGCCGATCACGTCGTGCAGGACAATGCCGCCTTCGTCGCCGCCTGCCGCGAGGGCCTCAACGCCGCGAGCACCGGGCGAATCGTCACCTTCGGCGTCAAGCCGGAGCGGCCGGCGACCGAATACGGCTACATCAACCCGGGCGAGGTGATCTCCGGCGAGGTGCATGCGGTCACGCGCTTCGTCGAGAAGCCGGACGCGGTGAAGGCCTCCGACTACGTCAATTCCGGCTATCTCTGGAACAGCGGCAACTTCATGTTTCCGGCGGGCGTGCTGCTCGACGAGTACCGCAAGGTCGATGCGGCAAGCGTCGAAGCCGTGACCGGCGCCGTCAACAATGCCGGCCGCGATCTCGGCTTCGTCACGCTGGAGCCGCAGGCGTTCGCCGCGGTCAAGGCGATCTCGATCGACTATGCGGTGATGGAGAAGACCTCGCGCGCCGCCGTGGTGCCGGTGTCTTGCGGCTGGTCGGACGTCGGCTCCTGGCTCGCGGTGTGGGAGCTGTCGGAGAAGGACGCGCAAGGCAATGCGGCGCACGGCACCGCCGTGTTCGAGGATTCCCGCAACTGCAACGTCACCACCGATTCCGCGCTGGTCGCGCTCGAAGGCGTCGACGATCTCGTCGTGGTCGCAACCGCCGACGCGATCCTGGTCTCGCGCCAGAAGGATGCCAACGGGTTGAAGCGGCTGGTCACCAAGCTCAAGACGGTCGCGCCGAAGGTCACCGAGGAGCATCTGAAGGTGCACCGTCCCTGGGGCAGCTATCAATCCGTCGACAACGGCGAGCGTCACCAGGTCAAGCGCATCGTGGTGAAGCCGGGCGGACGCCTGTCGCTCCAGAAGCATCACCACCGCGCCGAGCACTGGATCGTGGTGCGCGGCACGGCCCAGGTCACGGTCAACGAGACCGTGAAGACCGTGCACGAGAACGAGTCGATCTACATCCCGATGGGCGCCGTCCACCGGATGGAGAACCCCGGCAAGATCCAGCTGGAACTGATCGAGGTCCAGACTGGAAGCTATCTCGGGGAAGACGACATCATCCGGATTGAAGACGACTACCAAAGGTCGTAACCAGCAAGCTCCGAATCACGCGACCCGGGCCGAGCAGCGGTATCTTCTCGGCTTAAGGCCCGGGGAACGTGTAACTTTTTGAATCAAATCGTGTCCGGCCCGCTAGCCCGGCATTCGCCACAAATGTGGCGTCCGTGCTAGAAGCGCGCCGGGGATTTGGGTTGAATCGGGGTTTGCTCAGATGAGTTCCAGGGGACTTGCGCCGGCAAAGGCCGGCTTGCGCGTCGGCGTCATCGGTGCCGGCGTGATGGGCAGCAACCACGCGCGCGTGCTCAGCGGCCTTCCCGGCGTCAGCCTCGTCGGCGTCGTCGATCCCTCGCCGGCACATCGCACGCGGGCGATGGAACTTGCCAATTGCGAAAGCTTCGAGACGCTCCAGCAGCTTTTGGCCGAAGGCGTCGATGCCGTCACCATCGCGGCGCCCACCCATCTGCATCACGAGGTCGCGCTCGCCTGCATCGCCAGGAACATCCACGTGCTGGTCGAGAAACCGATCGCGTCCACGGTGCAAGAAGGGCGCGAGATCGTGGCCGCCGCGCAGAAGGCCGGCGTCACGCTGATGGTCGGCCATGTCGAGCGCTTCAATCCGGCCGTCGCGGCCGTCAAGCAGGCGATCGCGGGCGAGGACATTCTCTCCATCGCGATCACCCGCGTCGGCCCGTTCCCGCCGCGCATGTCCAATGTCGGCGTCGTCATCGACCTCGCCGTGCACGACATCGACCTGATCCGCTGGTTCACCGAATCCGACATCGTCGAGGTGCAGCCGCAATTGTCGAGCGCGGTCGCCGAGCGCGAGGACATCGCGCTGCTGCAGTTTCGCACCGCCAACGGCGTGCTCGCCCACATCAACACCAACTGGCTGACGCCGTTCAAGGCGCGCAGCGTCACGGTCGCGACCCGCGGTAAATACGTGATGGGCGATCTGCTCACGCGCCAGGTCACCGAGTGCTTCGGCTTCAAGCCCGACGGCAGCTATTCGATGCGGCATCTGCCTGTCGGCCACGACGAGCCGCTGCGGGCCGAGCTGATCGCGTTCCTGAAGGCGGTGCGTAGCGGCGAAGCTCCCGCGGTGACGGGCGACGAGGGCGTTGCCAGCCTCGAGATCGCCACGCAGTGCCTGGAGACGCCCTCGCGTCCCGCGGCCACGTCGCCGGCCCGCAAGGGACCGCGCCGCATCGCCGGCTGATCCCTTTCCATGTCGACCAATCGAGAAGGCGCCAAGAACGAGGCTATGAACCAGCATCTGCGATCCGACCCCATTCCCTTCATCGACGTCGCTTCGCAGCGCCGTCGGCTCGGCGCCTCGCTCGATGCGGCGGTCAAGCGCGTGATGGATCATTGCCAGTTCGTCAACGGCCCCGAGGTGTTCGAGCTCGAGAAGCAGCTCGCGGCCTATTGCGGCGCCAAGCACGCGATCGCCTGCGCCAGCGGCACCGACGCGATCCTGATGGTGATGATGGCCAGGAATGTCGGGCCGGGCGATGCCGTGCTGTGCCCGTCCTTCACCTTCATCGCGACCGCCTCGCCGGTGGCGCGGACCGGTGCGACGCCTGTCTATGTCGACGTGGACGAGACGACCTTCAACATGAGCCCGGAGTCGCTGAAGCGCGGCATCGCGGCCGCCCGGAAGGCGGGTCTCAAGCCGGTGGCTGTCATTCCGGTCGATCTGTTCGGCCAGCCGGCCGATCACGATGCCATCGCCGAGATCGCCAGGGCCGAGAACCTGTTCGTGCTCGACGACGCCGCGCAAGGCTTCGGCGCCAGCCACAAGGGCCGCAAGCTCGGCACCTTCGGGCTTGCCACGGCGACCAGCTTCTTCCCGGCCAAGCCGCTCGGCTGCTTCGGCGACGGCGGCGCGATCTTCACCGATGACGACGAGCTCGCGGCCACGCTGCGCAGCATCCGCGTGCACGGGCAGGGCGTCGACAAATACGACAATGTCCGCCTCGGTCTCACGGGCCGGATCGACACCATGCAGGCCGCGGTCCTGATCGAGAAGCTGAAGATCTTCGACGACGAGATCGCCGCCCGCAACCGGGTCGCCGAACGTTATGCCCGCGGGCTGTCCAACGTGGTTACCGTGCCGCGCCTCGCGCCGGGCAATACCTCGGTCTGGGCGCAGTACACGATCCGCCTGCCTGAAGGCACCGACCGCGACGGCTTCGCTGCGGCGCTGAAAGCCCAGGGCGTGCCGACCGCGATCTATTACGGCAAGTCGATGCATCAGCAGACCGCCTACAAGCACTATCCCGTTGCCGAGGGCGGGCTGCCGGGGTGCGAGAGCCTGTCGCGGGACGTCATCAGCCTGCCGATGCACGCCTATCTGACCGAGGCCGACCAAGAGCGGGTGATCGCCGCCGTACAAGGCGCGCTGGCGAGCTGAATTCTTGCCCTCTCCCCTTGTGGGAGAGGGTGGCTCGCCGCGTGAGCGGCGGGACGGGTGAGGGGTTTCTCTCCGCAGGCAATGCGCGGAGAGAAACCCCTCACCCGACCGAGCATGTGTCTGCTTCCGGCGCGGTCCTCTCCCACAAGGGGAGAGGGCACCGCAACGCGCATTACAGGATGCAATCGACCTCTGCCCAATTAGGCTCTAGAAGAGCGCATGCTCGGACGCATCTTCACGGTCGGTGGATATACGCTGCTCTCGCGGCTGACGGGGTTCGCCCGCGACATCATGCTCGCGGCGATCCTCGGCGCCGGCCCGGTGGCCGATGCCTTCTTCGTGGCGTTGCGGCTGCCCAATCATTTCCGCGCGATCTTTGCCGAGGGGGCGTTCAACGCCGCCTGGGTGCCGGCCTATGCCCATGTCCATGGCGAGAAGGGCGCAGGCGCAGCCAGCCTGTTCGCCGACCGCATCTTCACGCTGCTGCTGGCATCGCAGGTGGTGCTGCTGATCGTCGCCTGGCTGTTCATGCCGCAGGCCATGAGCATTTTGGCGCCGGGCTTCGGTGACGATGCCGAGCAGCGCAAGCTCGCGATCGAGCTGACCCGCATCACCTTTCCCTATCTGCTCTTGATCACGCTGGTGACGCTCTATGGCGGCATGCTCAACGTGATGCAACGCTTTGCCAGCGCCGCGGCGGCCTCGATCTTCCTCAACGTCGCGATGATGATGACGCTGGCGCTCGCCGCCTGGTTTCCGACCGCCGGCCATGCCGCGGCCTGGGGCGTGCTGATCTCCGGCTTCCTGCAATATTTCCTGCTCGCCGGCGATCTCGCCCGCCACGGCGGCCTGCCGCGCTTTGCCCCGCCCAAGCTCGATGAGGACGTGCGCGGCTTCTTCAAGGCGCTGGGGCCGGCGACACTGGGCTCGATGGGCACGCAGGTCGCGCTGTTCGCCGACACCATCATCGCAACTTTCCTGCCCGCAGGCGCGCTGTCGGCGCTCTATTATGCCGACCGGCTCAACCAGCTGCCGATCGGCGTGATCGGCATCGCCATCGGCACGGTGCTGCTGCCGGAAATGTCGCGGCGGATCACGGCCAACGACCAGGACGGCGCGATGAGGGCGCAGCGCCGTGCCTTCGATTTCACGCTGCTGTTCTCGATCCCGTTCGTCGCGGCCTTCCTTGCCGTGCCCGACGAGATCATGCGCGCGCTGTTCGCCCGCGGCGCCTTCTCGCAGGCCGATGCGGTCGCCGCCGGCGGCACGCTCGCAGCCTATGCCATCGGCCTCATCCCGTTCGTCCTGATCCGCAGCGCGGTCGCGACCTTCTATGCGCGCAAGGACACGGCGACGCCGGTGCGGGCGTCGCTGACCGGCATCGCCGTCAACGTCGCGCTGAAGGTCGCCCTCATGGGATCGCTCGCGCAGATCGGCCTTGCGCTCGCAACGGCCGTCGGCGTCTGGACCAATCTGTTGCTGGTGCTGTTCTTCGCCGTGCGGCGCGGTTTCCTCGTGCTGGACCGCGCCTGGCTGATGTCGCTCGGCAAATTCCTGCTGACCGGACTGATCCTCGCGGCGGCGTTCTGGCTGATCGCGCGTTTCGGCGCACCGACGCTCGCCTTGATGCGTTTCCACGATGAGTTGATGCTGGTCCTGCTCGCGGCCGGTGGCACTATCGTCTACGCGCTCGCGATCCTCTTGCTATTTGGACGCATGTGGCTGATCTCGCTGGTGCGCGGATAGGCGCGGGCTGCAGGCTGATAGGCGACATCACGGTGCTCGCCTGCTAGGATATGCGATCAACGTGGTTGCTTTCGAGTGATTGCAATGGAAACGGTGCGCGACATTTTTCTTATTGGCGTGATGTTGGCTTTCGTGACTTCCTTGCTGGCCGGCTTCTACTTTTCGATTCGCACCGGCCTTAATCGTCGTCGTCCCTCGAAGCGCGGGTTCGTTCACACGAACCCTCTCAACGCGCTGTTTTTTGAGGATGAACTGTTACCGGAAGGTCTGAGGTATAGGGCCAAGGCATTCTGGGCGTTCCTAATTGCATTCATTTCGATTTTCGTTGCGTTTGCTCTCGGATAAGCCTCTCTAGTTTATCCGAACCATTCGCCCGTCTCCGTGGTGCTCGTGTTGAACCGTGACCAAGGTTAGTCATCAACGTGCCGCCGCCTTCGGCAGAATGGGGTTCACCTCCAGGCTGCAACCAACATCCGCACATCTCTTGATTTTTGCGTGATTGCCGTGGTAGGAGTTGCTCATGACTAAATTCTCGCGCACCGTGAACTGCAACCACATCACCCGCTTCGGCTGGGCGGTGGAAGGAGTCGTGCGCTAGGAGTTCGACGACGACATCTCTTCCACCAGGCCCCGCCGGCATCGGACGGGGCCTTTTTCATTGGCCACGCTCCCTGCCGGCTCATCAGCAGGAGCATCCGATGCCACCGCAACTGACGGACATCTCGCCCGGAATTGAGAGGGACGCCGCGAAGCGCGGCCTCGGCCTCTCCATGGTGCAGGCGAAGCGCGCGGTTGACCAGGCGTTGGCAGCACGCCTCAAGTCGTCTGCCGCGGCGCTGGAAAGCGCTGTGTCGGATAAGGATGGTGCCCGGCCAGCGGCGCGAAGCGTCCTCGGTCTGCTCAAGCAATATTGGAGTGCGCTTTGGCAGCGACGCCAGGGCCGGCGGCTCACCGTGCAGGACTTGAGCGACAGGGACCTGATGGACATCGGCCTGACGCGCGGCGAGGTCGACCACTTCACGCCAGAACGCGTCATCGATAGGCTGAGAGACCGCGCCGCGGATCCATGGAGCCGGGGTGTCATGTAACAGATCAACCAGACGGTTCGGCGAACATGGTCCCGTTTTTTGAACGGCTCGACCGCGCAAGCAAAGTGCTTGTTGCGGGCTGCGGCGGTGGCTTCGACCTCTTCGCCGGAGTGCCGCTCGCGCAGCGTCTTGTCGCGCAGGGCAAACAGGTCGTGTTCGCCAGCCTCTCCTTTACCAATTTATGGCTGTGCGGCGGCGAGCGTGTCGGGGAGACGACTTGGCGCATCGATCAGCACGCTGCAGAAATTCCATACTTCCCAGAGAGGTGGCTGGCCGAATGGCTCGGTCGCCGCGAGCAGCTCGCGCCGATCTACGCTTTTGCGAAGAGCGGCGTTCGTCCGCTCGCAGCGGCGTATCGCCTTATCATCGATCGCCACGACGTCGACACGGTGATCCTGATAGACGGCGGGACCGACAGTCTCGTGTTCGGCGATGAGCCCGGCGTCGGCAGCGTCGTCGAGGACGCGGTCTCGCTCGTCGCCGCCGATCAGGCCGCGGGCGACAACGTGCTGCTCGCCGCGATCGGCTTCGGCGTCGATCACTATCATGGCATCTCGCATCACGCGTTCCTGGAGAATACCGCGCAGCTGATTCGGGATGGCGGATTTCTTGGCATGTTCTCGCTGTCGCAGGGTGGCAAGGAGGCCGAGGCCTTCCTCGACCTGGTTGAATACGCCAACCAGCGCCAGCCGCAGCATCCGAGCATCGTGTGCAATTCGATCGCGAGTGCACTGCGGGGCGAGTTCGGCAACTATCATGCCACCAGCCGGACCGGTGGCAACGAGCTGTTCATAAACCCTCTGATGACGCAGTATTGGACGTTCCAATCATCGGCCGTGGTGCACCGCATGGCCTATGCGGGACGACTGGCCGAAACCGAACGAGCTGAGGACGTCCGCAGGATCATCGATCTCCACAGGGAGACGAGCGAACTACGACCTTTCCGCCCGATCCCGCTCTGACCGGCGACGATGCCGACATTTTTCGCGGGCGGCGCCCGCCCAATCCCCGTTTGCCTTGCCAGTTTTTCCACGGCAATATACCCGCAAAACAACCATGAGAACGGGACAATCAAATGGCGGCTCCCATCAAGTTCGGCGTTGGCCAAAGCGTGCTGCGCAAGGAGGATGACGCGCTCATCCGCGGCAAGGGCCGCTATACCGACGATTACGCGCCGCAGGCCGCGCTGCGCTGCCTCGTGCTGCGCTCGCCGCACGCGCACGCAAAATACACCATCGATGCGAGCCGCGCCCGCGGCCTGCCGGGTGTCGCGCTGATCCTGACGGCGGACGACGTGAGGGATCTCGGCAATCTGCCGTGCCTGTTCAACCTCGAGACCGACCCGTTCACCGGCCCGCCTTACCCGATCCTGGCCAAGGACGAAGTGCGGCATGTCGGCGACGCCGTCGCCTTCGTGGTCGCCGAAACCATCGACCAGGCCCGCGACGCGATCGAGGCGATCGATGTCAAGTGGAGCCCGTTGCCGGCGGTGACCGGCGTCGTCAACGCCATCAAGAAGGGCGCGCCGCAGGTTTGGCCGGACAAGCCCGGCAACGTGCTGTTCGACGTCTCGATCGGCGACAAGGCGGCAACGGAAGCCGCCTTCGCCAAGGCGCATGCGGTGGCCGAGATCTCCATCGTCAATCCACGCGTGGTCGCGAGCTTCCTGGAGACGCGCGCCGCCGTCTGCGAATACGATGCCAAGCGCGACCATCTCACGCTGACGATCGGCAGCCAGGGCAGCCATCGTCTGCGCGACATCCTCTGCCAGAACGTGCTCGACATTCCCACCGACAAGATGCGGGTGATCTGCCCCGACGTCGGCGGCGGCTTCGGCACGAAGCTGTTTCCCTATCGCGAATACGCGCTGATGGCGGTTGCAGCCAAGAAGCTCAAGAAGACGGTGAAATGGGCGGCCGACCGCACCGAGCATTTCATGGGCGATGCGCAGGGCCGCGACAACGTCACCACCGCGAAGATGGCGCTGGCTGAAGACGGCAAGTTCCTCGCCATGGATTGCGACCTCATGGGCGACATGGGGGCGTATCTGTCGACCTTCGGGCCCTACATCCCGCATGGCGGTGCCGGCATGCTGCCCGGCCTCTATGACATCCAGGCGTTCCACTGCCGGGTGCGCACCATCTTCACCAACAGCGTTCCCGTCGATGCCTATCGCGGCGCGGGCCGGCCCGAAGCGGCCTACGTCATCGAGCGCCTGGTCGATGCCTGCGCGCGAAAGCTCGACATGACGCCGGACGCCATCCGCCGCAAGAACTTCATCCCGCCGAAGGCGCTGCCCTACAAGACGGCCACGGGCAAGGTTTATGATTCCGGCGACTTCGCCGCGCATCTCAAGCGCGCGATGGAGATCGCCGAGTGGAAGGACTTTTCCAAGCGCGCCAAACTCGCCAAGAAGGGCGGCCTGATCCGCGGCATTGGTCTTGCCAGCTATGTCGAGATCTGCGGCACCATGGGCGAGGAGACCGCCAATGTGCGGATGGACCCCAACGGCGACATCACCGTGCTGATCGGCACGCAGTCGAGCGGCCAGGGCCACCAGACCGCCTACGCGCAGATCGTCGCCGAGCAGTTCGGCGTTGCCCCGGAGCGCGTCCACGTCCGTCAGGGCGACACCGACGAGATCAAGACCGGCCTCGGCACCGGCGGCTCGGCCTCGATTCCCTCGGGCGGCGTCAGCGTCGAACGCGCCACGCGCGAGCTCGGCCAAAAGCTGAAGGAGATTGCGGCGCAAGCGCTGGAAGCGAGCGCCGGTGACCTCGAAATCTCGGAAGGCCTAATCCGCATCGCCGGCACCGACCGCTCGATTTCCTTTGCCGATCTCGCCAAGCGGCCCGGAGTCGATCCGTCCAAGCTCAACGGCAGCGCGACCTTCGCCAGCGCCGACGGCACCTATCCCAACGGCACGCATGTGGCTGAGGTCGAGATCGATCCGGCCACCGGCATCATCAAGATCGTCAACTACGTGATCGTCGACGATTTCGGCAAGACGCTCAACCCGCTGCTGTTGGCCGGCCAAGTGCATGGCGGCGCCATGCAGGGCATCGGCCAGGCGCTGATGGAGCAGGTGGTGTATGGGCCGAATGACGGACAGCTCATCACCGCGACCTTCATGGACTACGCGCTGCCGCGCGCGGCCGATGGTCCCGCCTTCGTGTTCGAGACCAACAACATCCCCTGCAAGACCAATCCGCTGGGGGTGAAGGGGGCGGGCGAGGCTGGCGCGATCGGCTCCTGCCCGGCGGTCGTCAACGCCATCGTCGATGCGCTCTGGCGCGAATACAAGATCGACCACATCGACATGCCGGCGACGCCGGAGCGGGTGTGGATCGCGATCCACGAGCACCACCGCCGCCACAGCCTTTGAACGGTGACCATCCCCGCGGGGGGAATAAATGTCCACCGCGGGGGTGTATTGATGTGGCCCATCTCCCGAGACCTCGCCGAGCCGGAGAAAAATCCCGATGAAACGAACGATGATTGTCGCAGGCACCCTGCTTCTGGGTGCGGGCGCCGTGATGGCGCAGCAGGAAATTGCCGTCCAGCAGGACAATCTGATGAAATCGATCGCCAGGAACCAGTACGGCGTCCTGCAGAAGATGAGCAAGGGCGATATTCCCTTCGACAGGGCCGCTGCCGATCAGGCCATCGCCAGCATCGAGGCCGATGTTGCCAAGATCGCCAAGGTATTCGAGATCAATCCCAAGCAGGACGTGGTGAACGCCACCTACGGCAGCTCGCAAAAGGTGTGGCAAAACAAGGCCGATTTCGACTCGAAGATTCCACCCGTGCAGAAGGCGATCGCCGACTCCAAGGGTAAGATCACCGACGTTGCGAGCTTGAAGGCGGCCTATGCGACGATCAACGATCGCTGCAACGAGTGTCACGAGACCTATCGGGTCAAGTTGAAATAGCTGGGCGCAGAGACGTGGGACTTGCGAAAGGGCGGTTGCGGAAGCGGCCGCCCTTTTCGGTTGCCTCCAATCGTAGCCCGGATGAGCGAAGCGACATCCGGGGACTCTTGGCGCGCTGACGGCGTGTCCCGGATGTCGCTTCGCTCATCCGGGCTACGCGACCGGAGACCGGTCGACGAGTCGCGCAGTTCAAGGTGAAATTTCGTACGCAAAGGTCTGACGTATCGCTGCCGGAGCGGCTATCTTTCCTTCAATTGCCGCGACGTCGACGAGAGCTGTCGGAACCAGCGCATCCGCTTCAGATGGCCTCATCACGCGATGACCAAAGCGCCGCGAGCAAACCAACAGCGAGACAGGCCATGGCAAAACCGTTCCCGTCGAAGACCCATATCGGCAACCATATGCTGCATCCGGAAACCCTGATGCTGACCTATGGCTATGATCCGCAATTGTCCGAGGGCGCGATCAAGCCGCCGGTATTCCTGACCTCGACCTTCGTGTTCAAGACGGCCGAGGACGGGCAGGACTTCTTCGACTACGTCGCCGGCAGGCGCGAACCGCCGGAAGGCATGGGCGCGGGCTTGGTTTATTCGCGCTTCAATCACCCCAACAGCGAGATCGTCGAGGACCGGCTCGCGATCTACGAGCGCACGGAGAGTTGCGCGCTGTTCTCATCCGGCATGGCGGCCATCGCAACCACGATCCTGGCCTTCGTTCGCCCGGGCGATGTCATCCTGCACTCGCAGCCGCTCTATGGCGGGACGGAAACCCTGCTGACGAACACGCTTGCGCGCCTGTCGATCGGCGCCGTCGGCTTTGCCGACGGCGTCGACGAGGCGGCGGTCAGGCAGGCCGCGGAGGAAGCCATGGCCAAGGGCCGGGTTTCGATGATCCTGATCGAGACGCCCGCCAATCCGACCAACGGCCTCGTCGACGTCGCGATGATGCGCCGTGTGGCCGACGAGATCGGCAAGACCCAGGGACACATCCCGATCATCGCCTGCGACAACACGTTGCTCGGGCCGGTGTTTCAGCGGCCGATCGAGCATGGCGCGGATATTTCGCTGTACTCGCTCACGAAATATGTCGGCGGTCATTCGGACCTGATCGCAGGCGCCGCGCTCGGCTCGAAGGCGATCATGAAAGGCATCAAGGCGCTGCGCGGCGCCATCGGCACCCAGCTCGATCCGCATTCGTGCTGGATGATCAACCGCTCGCTCGAGACGCTGAGTCTGCGCATGGAGAAGGCCAACGACAATGCGCGTCTGGTCGCGGACTTCCTGCGCGATCATCCGAAGGTGGCGAAGGTCCACTACCTCGGTCATCACGAGGAGGCTTCGCCGGCCGGACGTGTGTTTGCAAGGCAATGCCTGGGAGCGGGATCCACCTTCTCCTTCGACATCGCCGGGGGCAAGGCGGCCGCAGTGAAATTCCTCAACGCGCTGCAGATCCTCAAGCTGGCGGTCAGCCTCGGCGGAACGGAATCGCTCGCGAGCCTGCCGGCAACCATGACCCATTCCGGCGTTCCCGCCGACATCCGCCAGAAGATTGGCGTGCTCGATTCCACGATCCGGCTGTCGATCGGCATCGAGAACCCGTCGGACCTGATCGCCGATCTCACGCAGGCGCTGAACGCGGCTTGAGCGTGACCGGATGATCCGGAGCCCGGATGAGCGAGGCGAACTCCGGGAGCCTACCCGAGTTGATGGTCCGTCCCCGGATGTCGCGTCGCTCATCCGGGCTACGAAGCCGTCCTGCTCGAGAACCGAAGACCAGCGGCCCCGAGGTTACTTCGTCACCTGGCCGCGGATCTCGCCGGCCGGGTTCGCTGCGGTGTGGATGTTGATATAGTATTTGCCGCCGAGCAGATCGGCGGCCTGCGCGTCCGTGAGGGTCGCTTCGCCCTTGACAGGGCTCGAGGCAGCGTTCGGGATCGGGACGGCAACGCCGGCGTTCTTGCCGGCCTCGGCTGGCCCGTGGAAATGCGCCGCCGTGGCGGGCCCGGACAGGCCGGAATAGGTGACGGTCCAGGACAGCTTCTTGCTGGCAGCATCGTAATCGAGATCGGCCGTCCCGGTGGCGCTGCTGGTGTTGGCGGGAACCTCGGACTTGCCGTCGAGCGTCGCCTTCAGCTTCTCGGCGTTCGCGGACCCTGCAAAGGCAACGGCACCGAGCGCGAACATGGCAATGACGGATTTGTTCATGACATTCTCCCTGTTGAACCCGAAGGGCTGCCAACCTTCCAACAGCCGGCATTTCAGTTTATTCCGGTCTCCAGCCGGGGCGGGCTAAATTCTTCGTGGCTGGAGCCGCGGCGACGACGGTCGTAAGTTCGTCGCAACGAGTGAATGGATGCGCATCTTGCAACGAACAATTGTCGTGGCGCTGCTCGTCGCGGTCGGTGCTGCCGGCCTCTATTGGTGGTTCAGCGCGCCGGTGGTGGCGGCCGCGAGCGCGATTCCCGCCCGCGCGCCCGATCTCGCCAATGGCGAGGTGATGTTCAACGCCGGCGGCTGCGCGTCCTGCCATGCCGTTCCCAATCAGCCCGATCGTCTCAGGCTTGGTGGCGGCGTCGCGATCCGGTCGCCGTTCGGCACGTTCTATGCGCCGAACGTCTCACCCGATCTGAACGACGGCATCGGTAAATGGACGGACGCCGATTTCGTCAACGCGCTGATGTCAGGCGTTTCGCCGGCCGGACAGCATTACTTTCCCGCGTTTCCCTATACGTCCTATCAGCACGCCAGGCGCGAGGACGTGCTCGATCTGTTTGCGTACCTGAAAACGCTGCCGCCTGTGGCGGGCACGGTCCGCGACCACGACGTCGGCTTTCCCTTCAACATTCGGCGCAACATCGGCATCTGGAAATTCCTGTTCATGGACGGCAAGCCCTTCGTCGCCGACGCCAGCAAGTCGTCGCCGTGGAATCGCGGCGCCTATCTCGTCAACAGCTTCGGCCATTGCGCCGAGTGCCACAGCCCGCGCAATGCGTTGGGCGGCATCACCGCGAGCCAGCGCTTTGCCGGGGGTCCCAATCCCGAAGGCGAGGGATGGGTCCCGAACATCACGCAGAAGCGCCTCGGCGAGTGGAGTGTGAAGGATTTCGCCCATTTCCTGAAGACGGGTGAATTGCCGGATGGCGACAGCGCCGGCGGCGCGATGACGCGCGTTATCAAGAACACCTCGCAATTGCCGGACCAGGATCTCGCGGCGATGGCCGAGTACCTCAAATCGCTGTCACCGGTAGATGGGCCGACGCCGCCGCAACGCCAGCCGGGCAACTGAAGCGGCAACGCTAGGCGGTGCCGAACGCCTTGAAGGTGATGATGGTGAGGGTGTCCTGGATGCCCGGCAGCACCTGCACCTTCTCGTTCACGAAATGGCCGATGTCGGTATCCTTGTCGACGTAGAACTTCACCAGCAGGTCGTATTGGCCGGCGGTGGAATAGATCTCGGAGGCGATCTCGGCTTCGGCAAGCGCGTTGGCCACCGTATAGGACTGGCCGAGCTTGCATTTGATCTGAACGAAGAAGGGAACCATCGCGGACACTCCGAAAGCGTAGTCTTCCGGCTAATAGGCCAAAACCGGCCGGATTTAGCAAGCGTGCTTGCCGGCTTCGGCGCGAGCTTGCTAAGACGGGCCATGGCTCGAAAACGGAGAAAATCGTCGTGACGACGCCGGTCGCACTCACCGTCGCCGGCTCCGATTCGAGCGGCGGCGCCGGCATCCAGGCGGACCTGAAGACCTTCGCCGCGCTCGGCGTCTACGGCGCCTCGGTGATCACGGCGCTGACGGCGCAGAACACGCGCGGCGTCACCGGGATTCACGCGGTGCCGGCCGGGTTCGTCACCGCGCAGATCGACGCGGTGTTCTCCGATCTCGACATCGGCGCGGTGAAGATCGGCATGGTGGCCCAGGCCGACAGCATCGATGCGATCGCGGCCGCGCTGTCGCGCTGGGCGCCCCGGCACCTCGTGCTCGATCCCGTCATGGTGGCGACATCCGGAGACCGCCTGCTGGCCAGCGACGCCGTCGACGCGCTGCGCACCAGGCTGATCCCGGTGGCATCTGTCATCACGCCCAATCTGCCCGAGGCCGCGGCGCTGCTCGACGAACCGGTCGCGGCGAGCGAGGCGGAGATCGAAAGCCAGGGAAGGCGGCTGCTCGCGCTGGGCTGCCGGGCCGTCCTGATCAAGGGGGGGCACGGCGGGGGCGCGGAGAGCATCGACTATCTCGTCGGCGCCGACACCACGATCGCATTAACCGCACCGCGCATAGCCACCCCCAACACCCATGGCACCGGCTGCTCGCTGTCGTCGGCCGTGGCGGCGGGGCTGGCCAAGGGCGTGGATCTGGAAACCGCCGTGCGCGACGCTAAGGCCTGGATCAGCGCCGCGATCGGTGCCGCCGACCGCTTCAGCGTCGGGCACGGCCACGGGCCGATTCACCATTTCCACAAATTCTACTGATGTGGGCTTGCCCCGCTTGCGGGCGGGGGCTGTTGCTACCGAGGGATCGTCTCCGCATTTCTCGTCAGGCACACCGGGGAAGACACTTGTCCCCCGCAAGCGAGGGAGGGAGGCACCCACCCTGCGGCGCCATGTCGCCTGATTGTCGCATGCGACTGATATTCGCGGGGAGGGCGAGGCGAGGTTTGATTCGTATCTGAGGGCGCCTCAAGGGTTGGTCATCCCCCTGTCACGGGACATTGTTACAGGCTGGCGCATGGGAAGTTACGATGTGAGTGACGAGAGCCCGGAGCGGCGCTTTCGCACGTTGTTCATCTCCGACGTTCATCTCGGAGCCCGCGGTTCTCAAGCTGATCTTCTGCTCGACTTCCTGCGCTATCACGACGCCGAGACGATCTACCTCGTCGGTGACATCGTCGACGGCTGGGCGTTGAAATCGAGCTGGCACTGGCCGCAATCGCACAACGACCTCGTCCAGAAGCTGCTGCGCAAGGCCCGCAAGGGTGCCAAGATCGTCTACATCCCCGGCAATCACGACGAATTCCTGCGCAACTATTACGGCACGCATTTCGGCGGCATCGACGTGGTCGAGAACGCGGTCCACACCGGCGTGGACGGCAAGCGTTATCTCGTCATCCACGGCGACATCTTCGATCTCGTGGTGCAGAATGCGCGCTGGCTCGCCCATCTCGGCGACAAGGCGTACGACTTCGCGATCCAGATGAATCGCCTGGTCAACTTCTTCCGCCGCCTGTTCGGCGTTCCCTATTGGTCGCTGTCGCAATGGGCCAAGCAGAAGGTCAAGAACGCCGTCAATTATATCGGCGCGTTCGAGCAGGCGCTCGCTGCCGAGGCGCGGCGTCACGAAGCCCACGGCGTGATCTGCGGCCACATCCACTACGCCGTGATCCGCGACGAAGGCGGCATCCGCTACATGAATTGCGGCGACTGGGTCGAGAGCTGCACGGCCCTGGTCGAGCACGACGACGGTCATTTCGAGATCATCACCTGGGCGGATCATTTGCAGAAGCCGGCGGCGGTCCCGCAGGTCGCGGCGAGAGCCGCGTGATGGGGACCGCCTGATGCGCATCCTGGTCGCGACCGACGCCTGGCACCCGCAAGTCAATGGTGTGGTTCGGACGCTGACCAAGCTTGCAGACGCCGCCAAGGGATTCGGCGTCGACTTCACGTTCCTGACGCCGCAATCGTTCCGCACCTTCGCGATGCCGAGCTATCGGGACGTGCGGCTCGCCATGCCGCGGCCGGCGCGCATCGCCGAGCTGATCGAGGAAGCCAGTCCCGACAGCATCCACATTGCGACGGAAGGGCCGATCGGCCTGATGGTGCGCCGCTATTGCCGCCAGCGCAAGCTGCCGTTCACGAGCAGCTTCCATACCCGTTTCCCCGAATATGTCCGCGCCCGCGTACCCGTGCCGGGCTCGCTGATCTGGCGGGCGCTGCGCCGTTTCCACGGTCCCAGCCGCGCCGTGATGGCGGCAACGCCCGCGCTCGCGCGCGAATTGACCGAGCGCGGTTTCGACAATGTCGTGCTGTGGCCGCGCGGCGTGGATACCGGATTGTTCCATCCCCGCGTGATCGATCTCTGCCTGCCGGCACCCGTGTTTCTTTCGGTCGGCCGGGTCGCGGTGGAGAAGAATCTCGAGGCGTTCCTCGCGCTCGATCTGCCCGGCACCAAGGTGGTCGTCGGCGATGGCCCCGCCCGCGCCTCGCTGGAAGAGGCCTATCCCGATGCGATCTTCCTCGGCGAGAAGCACGGCGAGGAACTTGCGGACATCTATGCGGCGGCCGACGTGTTCGTGTTCCCCAGCAAGACCGACACCTTCGGTCTGGTCCTGCTGGAGGCGCTCGCCAGCGGGCTGCCGGTCGCTGCCTTCCCGGTGAAGGGGCCGCGCGACGTGATCGGCGACGCACCGGTCGGCGCACTCGACCACGATCTGCGCAATGCCTGCTTCGCAGCGCTCGACATCTGCCGTCAGGACTGCGTTGAATTCGCCGCGAATTGCACCTGGGAAGTCTCGGCGCGGGTCTTCATCGACAGCATTTTGGCGGCCGGCGCGATGCTCCCCGGTCGGGCCGGCGCGGAACAGCCCCGCCGGGTGGCTTGAGCGGGAGGATCCTCGCGCGGAGGTGTCTTGCCCCGCCCTCGTCGGCCGCGATAACATCGGCCATGACCGAACAGCTCCTCCCGATCGGCCCCGCCGATATCGACGCGGCAGCGCGCGTGATCGCGCCTTACGCCATCCGTACCCCGCTGTTGTCCTTTCCCGTGCTCAACGAGCGCGTCGGTGCCAAAGTCTTCCTGAAGCCCGAGATGCTCCAGCGCACCGGGTCCTTCAAGTTCCGCGGCGCCTTCAACAAGGTGTTCTCGATTCCGCAGGACAAGCGCTCCGGCGGCGTCGTCGCGTTCTCCTCCGGCAACCATGCCCAGGGCGTTGCGGCGGCGGCCAAGATCCTCGACATGCAGGCGACCATCGTGATGCCCGCGGATGCGCCGCTGTCCAAGCGCGAGCGCACCAAATCCTACGGCGCCGAGGTCGTGCTTTACGACCGCGACCGCGACGACCGCGAGGCGATCTCGCGCGGCATCGCCGAGAAGCGGGGGGCGACGCTGGTCAAGCCCTATGACGATCCGTTCGTGATCGCGGGGCAGGGCACCGCCGGCCGCGAGATCGCAGAAGACATGGCGACGCTCGGTCTTGCCCCTGATATCGTGGTGGCACCGGCCTCCGGCGGGGGCCTGATCGCGGGCGTTGCGACCGCGATCAAGGCGCGCTATCCGAACGCCGAGATCGTGGTGGCCGAGCCCGAGGCCTTCGACGATCACGGCATCTCCTTGAGCGCGGGCCATCGCGAGCCGCACCCGCCGGCGGGGCGCACCATCTGCGATGCGCTGATGGCGCTCATCCCCGGCGAGATGACCTTTGCGATCAACAGCAAGCTGCTCGCGCGTGGTGTGACCGCATCGGACAAGGAAGTCGGCGCAGCGGTCGCTTTCGCTTATCGCGAGCTGAAGCTGGTGGTGGAGCCCGGCGGTGCCGTGGGCCTCGCCGCGCTTCTGGCCGGACGCCTCGATGTGACGGGGAAGAACGTCGTCATCGTGCTGTCCGGCGGCAATGTCGACGCGGAATTGTTCGCCGAGCTGGTTGCCTAGCCGTCATTCCGGGGCCCGCGAAGCGGGAGCCCGGAACGAACATCCGCTTGCTCAGTGCTCCCTCTCCCGCAAGCGGGAGAGGGAGCGCACCTTCGCCTTGAGCGGTCAGCGCATGAAGCCGCCACGGCGGTTGCCGGCATTGTTCATGCTGGGCGCCTGGTTCATCGACTGCCGGAAGTTGTTGTTGCTGCTGATCATGCGGCTCGGCACGGTGTTGAGCTGCGGCCGGTGGTTCGGAACGTTGTTCTGCGTCTGCACCTTGTTCACCGGAGTGTTGTTGACCTTCACGCCGTTGGTGATGCGGATCGGGCGGTTCTGGGTCTGGACGTTGACCGGCTTCGACTCGATGTTCGGGCCGCGACTGCCGACGTTCACCGGCATGCTCACGATCTTGCCCGGCCTGGCATTGCCGCCATTCGGCGTGGTGTTGCTTGCAGGCAAGGTTACGATCTTGCCGGAGCCGCCGTTGTTGTTGGTCGTGGTGGTGGGCGCCGGCAGGGTGACGATCTTGCCCGGGGTCTTCGACGGCGTCACATTCGGCTGGTTGTTGTTGCCCGCAGGCAGATTGACGATCTGGCCGCCATTGCCGAGCTTGCCGATCACCTTGCCCTCGAGCGGTTTCTGCACGACCGGCAGATTGCCATTGATCTGCCCACCGCCATTGCCCGGCAGCAGCGGCATGTATTTGGGCTGGCCGAGATTGCCGATCTTGAAGGTTGGCGCAATGGTCTGCGGTGCCAGGAACTTGGTCGCCTGCATCAAGGGAATCTGCTTCGGTTGCGCCTGCAGCTTCAGCGCGACATGGCCGTACGGGCTGTTGCCGTAGCTGTCATAGAAGCTCTTGTAGGCGACCGGCGAGTTGACGAGCACCGCCTTGTGCCAGGCCTGCGAGATCAGCAGGTTCTTCAGCAGCCAGCGGACGTGGTCGCACAGCGGATCGTGCGGATACATCTGGATGAACTCCTGATAATATTCCGGACGGCCCTCGGACACGACGTAGTCATAGGCTTGGCGCGTCGATCGGCTCGGCAGATTGGAAGCCACCTGCACCACCGGTGCCTTGATCGGCGCGCGGTTGGCGGCGACGGCGGTGTCACCGAAGAAGGTGAAGTCTGAAGTCAGCGAGGAGCTCTCCCACGGGATCTGCGCGCCGCTGGTGGTCTGGTTGACCTGCAGGCGCACGCGCTTGAAAAGCTGCTCGATCGGCACGTTGGGCTCGCGCGCGACGTTGAGGAAGGCCTGCGTGTAGGGGCTGTGACCGCCCGTGCCGTCCAGCGCCTCGGCGCCCGGCGCGGTCGAGTAGCCGACGATCGAGCCGTTCGGCGCGTCGACGATGGCAAGGCCGCGGCCGGCGTCGTTGACCTCGGGGAAGGGATTGTTGCGGCAGGCATCGAGGATCACGATGCGCATGCGGCTCGGGATCGTCTCCAGCGTCGACATCACGTCGACGAGGCGCACCGAATTGTTGACGAGCTCGGTCGGGCTGGACACCTTGGCATCGACGGGAACGAGATAGTTCTCGCCGGCAAGCTGCACGCCGTGACCGGCATAATAAACCATCGCCACCGTGTTCGGACCGCGCGAGGCGACCTTGGCGGAAAAGTCCTGGACGACGCGAAGCATGTCGTCCTGGGTCAAATCGGTGGCCGCGACCACTTCGAAGCCGGCGGAGTTCAGGAACTGTGCGATCGACTGCGCGTCGTCGTCGGGATTCGCGAGTTGCGGCGCGTTCCGGTAGTTCGCATTACCGATCACCAGCGCCACCCGTTGCTCCGGGCCTTGCAGCGCAGCGGGGGCGGGCTGGACCGGGGCGACTTGCGCGGAAACGGGCCCGCAGACGAAGCCGAACAGGCTTCCAAGCAGGCTTGCCGTCGTCAGGAAAGGCTTTAGGCGGAACATGGCGTGCTCCTTTGGCACTCATCTCGATGCGAGATTGGTTGCGGCCAAGCCTGGCTGCGTTCGAGCTCGAATTCCGTGATCCCTGTCACCATGGCGGCGGACGTGATCTGAATCACGCCGGGAACCTGCGATGGCGAACGATCGAGAAGAATGGCTATCCGCTCGGGGGACTGATCAGCTCGGAGGGCCAGCCGATGCGGACGAGGAGGCCGTCGGGGGCGTTGATGCCGACTTCATACATGCCCCATTCGCGGTGACGTAGTACACCGCCGGGACGGATGACGAGATCGTCCACGCGCGCCGCGATGGCCTCGACCTCGGGCGTGCGAATGAAGACGCCGAAAGGGTTGTGCTCGGGCACGCGCCACGGGCCATCCCCGGCTTGCGTGAGATGCACCTCGCAGCCCCAGCCGCTCATGATGACATAGCCGGCATCGCCGCCGGTGCACGCAAAGCCGAGACGCTCCCAGAACGGTCGAGCGGCGGCTAGGTCGTTGCAGGGGATGATCGCGAAGACGCCGATGCGCGGAGTCTCAGACATTCGCTCACTCCCGAAACATGCAAGCGGTGACCGCAGCGTTCGCGCTGCGCGCTTCGAATTTATCGAGTGCGGCTGATCGGCGGAAGCGACCAAACGTCCCGCACTTGAATTTGAATGGCGTGCCTCGGGCCAACCGTCTATGGTCTCCTCATGTCCCGCCTCATGTGTCTCTTCATTGCCATCATCCTGTCGCTGCTGCCTGCGGTCGCCTCCGCTGCGTCGAACCAAAAGCGTCCCAAGCCGGTTTGGAAGGGCTATGGCTTCCTGCCGGGCTATCGGCAGCCGCTGAGCAACAGCATTCCGCTCTACAAGCAGAAGGACGCGATGCGGCGCCTTGCGCGCAACGAGCGCCGCCATTGGTATATCGACCCGGTCCCGCAATATTACCGCTGGGACGGCGAGTGGCACTATTTCGGCCGCCCCGGCTTCAACGGCGGCCGCTACAACGGCGGCAGCTTCGGCCCGTGCTGGACCCGCACGCCGATCGGGGCGGTGTGGAATTGCGGGTGAGGCGCGGCGGTCAGGGAAAGCTGCGGACGACCTCGATCAAGCCGACGATTGCAGCATTGAACGCATCGAGGTCCTCGGCCGGAATCCAGTACTCCAGATGTGAGCGTCCGCCCGCTTCCTGCACATCGTATTTTTCGATGAAGCTGCGCTTGACTGCGAAGCGCGCGACGAAGCCGGCGCCGCTGGCCGGCACGTTCCAGTCTCGCGCGATCTTGATCGCGTAGTCTTCGGTCAGCACCGGATAGAAGATCGGCTGGTCAGGCAGGCGCGGCGGAAACGCGCGCATGCCGGATTGCTGGATCAGCTCGAGCTCTTTTGGGCCGACGGGACGCCAGAGGGTGAGGGTGTCTTCGGTGGCGGACATTTTCGAGAGGTCCAAGATCGAGCGTCGTCGTTGAGAGTGGTGTGTCGTGCCCCGGACGCCAGCGCAGCGTCTCTTCGACGGTGCGCTGCAGAGCCGGGGCCCAGGATGCAGTGGACCCTGGGTCCCGGATCTGCGCTTCGCTTGTCCGGGACACGAGAATGAAAGGCGCGGGAAGGAGCGTGCCTCTTACGAGAAGAACGCGATCTTCTCGGCCTGGGTCATGCGGCGGATCGGGGCGAAGGGATCGTTGGCCGGGGCGCGCGGTTTTTGCAGGATGCCGCTGGCGAGGATGGTGGCGCCAAGCGAGGCGTCGGACATGGAGGCGGGCAGGGGCGAGGGCATCGGCAGCGTCGCGGTCGGGGCCGCCGATGATGCTGCGGCTGCCATCGCCGGGGCCTGCTGCTCCATCACTTCGGCGGCGGCTTCCGCAATGGCGTCGGTGAGTCGCGCGAGCGAGTCCATTGCGATCGGCGCGTCGGCGGGCTCTTCCATCATGGGCGCTGCGACCGGCCGAGGCACGACCGGCTCCGGCAGCTCGGCAGCGACGGGCGCTGCGGCTTCCGCAACCATCGGCCCCGGAACCGCCGCTTCCATCTCGGCCTGCACGATGATCTCGTCGAACTCCGGATCGGGCGCAGCCATCTCCAGCGCGATCGCATCGAGGATGGCTTCATCCTCGGCGTCGGCAGCGGCGACGAGGGAGAGCTCCTCGCTTGCTTCGGTCATAGCCTCCGGTCGAGTAACCGGCTCCTCGAACGCGACAGTTTCGAGCCCGGCCTCATCAGGCGCGCCGGCCTCGAGCGGCGCGCTTTCGGCAGGGGTCTGGCTTTCGGCCGCGATCTCCTGTGCGACAGTCGCGTCCATCGCCTGTTCCGCCATGGCATCGGTTTCAGCGACGGCGCTTGCTTCGACGGCGGCATCGAGTTTCGGAGCTGCTGCGATCTCTTCGCGCACCTCCGTAAAAGCCGCGGGTGGCTCGCTGGCCATCACCGCAGGCACGGGCTCGACGGGAGCTTCAGCAACGGGGGAAGCCGCTTCCTGCACCGGAGTCGGCGGGGCCGCCCGCGGCGCTCCGCCGCCGTCGGTCTGGTCGACCCGGTCCTTGAGCAGATCGAACGCGATCCCGAGCTCGACGCGGGGATCGATCGCCTGGGCCTGTCCGCAGGCGGCCTCGATCGAGGCGAGCTGCGAATCAATGAGGTCGCAGATTCGTCCGTCGGCGCCAATCTCGCGCCAGCGCCAGGAGATCTCCTTGATGATGCGTACCCCGCGCGGAATCGGCGCGAGGCTCGCCTCGATCGCGGCCGGATCGTATGCCGCGAGCGCGATCGCCTCGGCCTCGCGGATGGCCCGGCGGATCTCGACCAGTGCTTCGGGCAGGCGGTCTTCGACGACCGGTTGCCGCTGCGCCGCAAGGGTTTCCTCGATCCTGGCGACCGCATCGAGCACCATGCTCGTGTCGGCGTTGCGGTTGCGCTTGGCATACTCGCCGAGGAACCAGCGGCCGCGTGCGGTCTCCATGAAGGCTTCGCGGATCGCGTCGTAATCCTGCTCGTTCGGCGCGGCCGCGCGGGCAGACATGGGCGAGAGGGCGAATGCTTCGTTGGCCATGACAATCTCGTCGCGCAAATCAGGGCGCGTTACTGTAACGATCACCACGATATCGACCGAATCGCAATTGGTTTGATGCAGTCCGAATCACAAATCCCCATCACTGCAGCGCAGAAGCGGCGATTCGCGGTGAACCTCGCCGTGTTCTATTCGGCCTTCTTCGCCGTTCTGGGCACGCATATGCCGTTCTTCCCGGTCTGGCTGAAGGCGATCGGCGTGGACGCGGCCTGGATCGGCATCATCAACGCGCTGCCGGCGATCACGCGCTTCACCACGCTGCCGCAAGTCACCGCCTTTGCCGAGAAACGACACGCCATTCGCGCCGGCATCATGCTGTCGGTACTGGCGACGGCGGTCGGATTTTCGGCCCTCGGCCTGCAGCAGCAGCCGCTGGCGCTGTTCCTGCTCTATGCGCTGACCTGCATGATGTGGACGCCGACGATGCCGCTGACCGACGCCTATGCGCTGCGCGGTGTCGCCCGTTACGGGCTCGATTACGGGCCCTTGCGGCTGTGGGGCTCGGCCGCGTTTGCGGCCGGCTCGCTCGCGTGCGGCTATCTTGTCGACATCATCGCCCCGCGCGACCTGATCTGGGTCATTGTGGCCTGGGCCGTCGTTGCGGTTCTCGCCAGCCTGCTGCTCCAGCCGCTCGACGATCCCGGGCGGAGGCCGCCTCAGACGCATGCCGGCAAGGCTCTGCTGCGCGATGCCGGCTTCTGGGCCGTGATCGCAGCGGCGGCTTTGATCCAGAGCAGCCACATCGCGTTCTACACCTTCTCGGCCATCAACTGGCAGCTCCAGGGCCTCAGCGGTGTGACCATCGCGACGCTGTGGACGCTGGGCGTGATCGCCGAGATCGTGGTGTTCGCGCTGTCGCCGCGCTTCTCGCTGCATCCGTCCACGCTGATGGCGATCGGCGGCCTGACCGCCGTGCTGCGCTGGATCATCACCGCCAGCGAGCCGCCGCTCGCACTGCTCGCGATCGCCCAGCTTGGTCACGGCTTCAGCTTCGGCATGACCATACTCGGTACCATGAACCTGCTGGTGCAGCGGGTACCCTCGCATCAGATCGCGCGCGGGCAGGGCTATTACGCCGCCTGCAACGGATTGCTCGGCGCGGCGACGTCCATTGCATCAGGCGCGATCTATGCCCGCATCGGCGACGGCGTCTATTACGTCATGGCCACGATGGCCGCGGCCGGCGCCATCCTGATCTGGTCGGCGCGGCATCGGCTGAAGGCTCAGCCCCAGAGCGAGGCGTCCGGCGGATAGACCAGGCTGCCGTCGTAGCGCAGGCCATGATCACGGTCGCGCGCCAGCAGCAGAGGCCCGTCGAGATCGACGAAGCGCGCCTGCGGCGTCACCAGCATGGCGGGGGCCATCGACAGCGAGCTCGCGACCATGCAGCCGATCATGATCTCGAAGCCGAGCGCCTGCGCTGCGTCGGCCATGGCCAGCGCCTCGGTGAGGCCGCCGGTCTTGTCGAGCTTGATGTTCACGGCATCGTAGCGGTCGCGCAACGGCGCGAGCGAGGCGCGGTCATGCACGCTCTCGTCGGCGCACACCGTGAGCGGGCGCCTGATCCGCGCCAGCGCCTCGTCCTTGCCCGATGGCAGCGGTTGCTCCACCAGGGTGACGCCGGCCGCGGCGCAGGCGGCGAGGTTGGCTTCAAGATTGGCCTCGGTCCAGGCCTCGTTGGCATCCACGATCAGCTCGGATTCAGGGGCGGCCTTGCGCACCGCCGCGATCCGCTCCGGATCGCCGTCGCCGCCGAGCTTGATCTTGAGCAGCGGACGGTGCGCCGCCTTGGCGGTCGCCGCGGCCATGGCTTCGGGCGTCCCTAACGAAATCGTGTAGGCGGTGGTGCGCTCGCCCGGCACGGGGCGGTCCAGCAGGTTCCAGGCTCGCAGGCCCGCCCTCTTGGCCTCGAGGTCGATCAGGGCGCAATCCAGCGCGTTGCGGGCCGCACCCGATGGCATGGCGGCCTGGAGGGCCTGCCGCGTCAGTCCGCCAGCTAGGGCCTCCCGCATCGCCTCGATGGCGGCCAGCGTTGCCTCCGGCGTCTCGCCATAGCGGGAATAGGGCACGCATTCGCCTCGGCAGGTCAGGCCGTCGCGGCTGACCTCCGCCACGACGGTCACGGCTTCGGTCTTGGCGCCCCGGCTGATGGTAAAACTGCCGGCGATCGGGAAGCGCTCGATTCGCGCCGCCAGAGCGGCAAATGTCGTGGAAGTCATTTTGAACTCTGGCGAAATCTGAACCTGCTAGTTACCTCTAGCAACTAACATTAACCCCTTGGGGATACCTTCTCTGGGTAAGGGCGCGTGCGCAACCATCTGATTCTCTCCGCCCCGGTATGGGAGCGGACATTTTGAGCAGCGATCCGAAGCTCGAACGGATTGCCAAGGGCAACGCGCTGGCACTTTGCGCAACCGGGACCTGGACGGCGAGCTTTGCGCCGGTCCTGGAGCGGATGGTGACCGAGGCCGAGAAGCTCGCAGGCAGCCCGCAAAACATCTTCATCGACGTCTCCGAGGTCGCCAAGCTCGACACCTTCGGCGCCTGGTTGATCGAGCGGCTGCGCCGCAGTCTCACGCAAGGCTCCGTCGAAGCGCAGATCGCGGGACTATCAACGAATTACGCCAGCCTCGTTGATGAAGTGCGGCGGGTCAGGGACACGGCCGTGGTCGACGGCAGCCCCATCACCATCACCGGCATGCTGGAGCAGATCGGCCGGACCGTGGCCAGCATTGCCGGAACGGTCGCTGGCCTCGTCGACATGCTGGGCGCCGTGCTCGCGGCATGGTTCCGCGTCTTGATCCATCCCCGCTCGCTCCGTCTGACCTCGACCGTGCATCACCTGGAGCAGGTCTGCTGGCGCGCGGTGCCGATCATCGTGCTGATCACCTTCCTGATCGGCTGCATCATCGCGCAACAAGGCATCTTCCATTTCCGCAGATTCGGTGCCGACATCTTCGTCGTCGACATGCTCGGGGTGCTGGTGCTGCGCGAGATCGGCGTGCTGCTGGTCGCGATCATGGTCGCGGGCCGTTCGGGCAGCGCCTACACGGCCGAGCTGGGCTCGATGAAGATGCGCGAGGAGATCGACGCGCTGCGCACCATGGGCTTTGACCCGATCGAGGTGCTGGTGCTGCCGCGCATGATGGCGCTGGTGCTGGCGCTGCCGATCCTGGCTTTCCTCGGCGCGATGGCGGCGCTCTATGGCGGCGGTCTGGTGGCGTGGCTTTATGGAGGCGTCCAGCCGGAGGCCTTCCTGCTGCGCCTGCGCGATGCGATCTCGATCGATCATTTCATCGTCGGCATCGTCAAGGCGCCGGTGATGGCCGCCGTGATCGGCATCGTCGCCTGCGTCGAAGGGCTCGCCGTGCAGGGCAGCGCGGAATCGCTGGGCCAGCACACCACGGCCTCGGTGGTGAAGGGCATTTTCTTCGTCATCGTCATGGACGGCATCTTCGCCATCTTCTTCGCCTCGATCGGGATGTGACGATGGCAAGAGAAACTCAAGGCGAAATCCAGGATCCCATCATCCGCGTCCGCGGCATCACCGTGCAGTTCGGCGAAACGCGCGTGCTCGACGGCCTCAATCTCGACGTCAGGCGCGGCGAGATCCTCGGCTTCGTCGGTCCCTCCGGCGCGGGCAAGTCGGTGCTGACGCGTACCATCATCGGCCTCGTGCCGAAGGTCGCAGGCTCGATCGAGGTGTTCGGCGTCGACCTCGATTCCTCCAGCACCTCGGAGCGGCGCAACGTCGAGCGGCGCTGGGGCGTCCTGTTCCAGCAGGGCGCGCTGTTCTCCTCGCTCACGGTGCGGCAGAACATCCAGTTCCCGATGCGCGAATATCTGCGTGTCTCGCAGCAGCTGATGGACGAGATCACCATGGCCAAGCTGGCGATGGTCGGGCTCAAGCCCGAGGTTGCCGAACGCTTTCCCTCTGAGCTCTCGGGCGGCATGATCAAACGCGTGGCGCTGGCCCGCGCGCTCTCGCTCGATCCGGACCTCGTGTTCCTGGACGAGCCGACCTCGGGCCTCGACCCGATCGGCGCCGGCGATTTCGACGAACTGGTCCGGACGCTCCAGCGCACTTTGGGGCTGACCGTTTTCATGGTAACCCACGACCTCGACAGCCTCTATACAGCGTGCGACCGCATCGCCGTTTTAGGCAACGGTAAGATCATTGCCGCAGGGTCGATCGCCGACATGCAGGCCTCGCAGCATCCCTGGCTGAGGCAGTATTTCCATGGCAAGCGCGCCCGCGCGGTCATGAGTTGATGAGCAGGGTTGAGTAGCCGGAGCACTGATGGAAACGCGGGCGAACTACATCCTGATCGGCTCGTTCACGCTGGCCGTGATCGCCGCGGCGGTCGGCTTCGTGCTGTGGTTCCAGTCGCTGCACACCACCAAGCAGCGCAGCCCGCTGCGGGTGGTGTTCGAGGGCCCGGCGGCGGGCCTCCGAAACGGCGGCAGCGTCAATTTCAACGGTATCCGGGTGGGTGAGGTGGTCTCGGTGAAGCTGGACAACCCGCGGCGGGTTGTCGCACTCGCCATGATCGAGAACAACGCCCCGATCCGCAAGGACACGCTGGTCGGGCTCGAATTCCAGGGCCTCACGGGCGTTGCCGCCATCTCGTTGAAGGGCGGCGACGAGGCCGCGGCGCCGCCGCCGCTCGACCAGGACGGCATCCCCACGCTGACCGCCGATCCCAACAAGCTCCAGGACGTCACCGAAGCGATCCGCGCCACGCTGCAGAACATCAACAAGATCGTCGCCGACAATCAGGAATCCGTGAAGAACTCGCTGAAGAACCTCGAGACCTTCACCAACTCGCTCGCCCGCAACTCCGAGAGGATCGACGGCGTGATGGCCAAGGTCGACGGCGTCATGCTTAAGGCCGACAGCCTGATGCTCGGCCTCAATACGCTGGCCGGCGGCAAGGACGGCGGCGAGCTGTTCCAGGCGGTGAAGTCGATCCGCGAACTCGCCGAAGACTTCGACAAGCGCTCCGGCGCGCTGATGGCCGACGGCCGCCGCACCCTCGGCGACATCAGCCGCGCCGTGAACAATTTCGACCGCAACCCGACCCGCGTGCTGTTCGGCGCCAGCAACTCGTCGCAGCCCGCCCCGCCGCCCGAGCCGCCGAAGCCGGCGGCGGCGCCGAGGCGGTAGGAAGGCCTCTTCCCTTCTCCCACAAGGGGAGAAGGAAGAAGAGAGCTCCGCGGCAGCAACTGTCTCCGAGACAGCATCTACTTCGTCGCCAGAGCGCAACGACGAGCTCAAACACAAACGGAGGCCGTGAGGCCTC
This sequence comes from Bradyrhizobium sp., assembly GCA_035575945.1. Taxonomy (GTDB): domain Bacteria; phylum Pseudomonadota; class Alphaproteobacteria; order Rhizobiales; family Xanthobacteraceae; genus Bradyrhizobium. The sequence continues at coordinate 55,256 of DATLXF010000055.1, forward strand.
CGTTTTCAGTCGCTATTCGCAAGCTTCGTCTCACCCCAGCCGGCCCGCCGCATGCGCGAGCAGGGTGTAGACCAAACCCGTCTCCGAGGTCAGGTGGCTGCGCAGCTCCTGCGGGCCGCGGCCGTCGCGGGCGACCTCGTCGAGCAGGCGCTCGAACTCGACCACGTAGCGATCGACCGTGCCCTTGAAGTTGCGGTCGGCGCGGTACTTGCGGGCGACCTCGTCGAAGGCCTTCTGGCCGGCCGGCGTGTAGAGGCGCTTGGTAAAGGCCTTGTTCTCCCCGCGCTGGTAGCGGTCCCACATCTCGGCAGCGAGGTTGCGGTCCATCAGCCGGCCGATGTCGAGCGACAGCGATTCCAGCGGATTGCCGCTTGGTTGCGGGGCCTGCGGCTGCGGTGCGGGCGCCGCGCGGCCGCGCGGAGCCTCACGTGCGGCCGGCGCGGCGCCCTGGTTGGCGTCCGTGCGGCTCAGCAGGTCCGACAGCCAGCCGTCGCGGCCCTGGTCGTTGCCGGGCGCGACCGGCGGCGCTTCGGTGCGGCGCGAGGGCGCGGGCATGCCGAGGTCCGGCGGTGGCAGCGTGGAGGCGCTGCCGGTGTCGCGCATGCGGGTCTCGGGAGCACGAGCGCCTGCGATCGCCATCACAGGCTCTTCCTGGCGGTGGACGCTGGCGCGGCCCGCCGTGGTGACGTCGAGCCCGCGGCCGTGCTGAGCCACGATGCGGTTGAGCTCGGCGAGGGCCTCGATCTGGTCGACGATCACCTTGCGCATCTGCGCGGTGCTTTCCGCGGCCTCCTGCGGCATCTCGAGCACGCCGCGGCGCAGCTCGTTGCGGGTGGCTTCGAGCTCGTTGTGCATCTCGAGAGCCATCTGCTTCATGCTGGCGACGAGGTTGGTGAACTTCTCGGTCGACTGCTTGAACATCGCATCCGCCTCGTCCGTGGTCTGGCGGTAGATGTCGTGCATGGCCTCGATCGTCTGCCGATGCTCCTCCTCGGACGCCACGCGCACCGCCTCGAACTGACGGGTGATCGCCGCCGAGCCTGCGCCGGCGGTCTCGGCGACGACGCGGGCGATGTCGCGGGCGCGCTCTTCGGCGGCCGCCAGCGATTCATCGAGCAGGCCGGTGAAGCGCGACAGCCGCTGGTCGAGATCGGCGGTGCGCAGGTCGATCGTGGTGACGAGCGATTCCAGCGCCTGCTTGCGTTCGGCGAGCGAGGCGGTGGTGTTCTTGTTGCTCTGCTCGACCACCTGCGCGGCCTCGACCAGCGCCTGGCCGTGCTTGTCGAACTGCGTCGACAGCTCGCCGAGATCCTGCAGCGCCTTCGTGGTCTTGCTGTTGAAGACGTTGAGCTGCTCTTCGAGGTTCTGCGTCGCAGCGCCGTTGCGCGAGGTGACGTCGTTCATCGCCGAGACGAAGTCGGCGACACGCGTCACCAGCGCCCGCTCCAGCGAGTTGAGGTTGTCGTGCGCACCGGTCAGCACCTCCTGGAGCAGGATGTTGCCTTCGCGCAGGCGCTCGAACAGGGCGACCGTGTCGGTGCGCAGGATCTTGCTGGTCTCCTGCATCTCGGTGACGGCCGCGATCGAAACCTGGCGCGACTGGTCGATTGCGGAACGCGAGGCCTGCTCGAGGTCCTTGAGCGACTTGCTGACCGCGCCGGTGGCGATCTCGCTCGCCACGTTGATGGTGCGGGCGACTTCCGAGCCGTTGCCCATCATAGTCTGCGAGAAGGCCTGGCCACGCGTCTCGATCGACTTCAGCGCATCGGAGGTGACACGGTCGATGTCGAGCGTGAGCTGGCTGGCCTTCGAGCCGATCGCGTCCACCAGCGCTCCGCGCTTGGCGTCGATCATGCTCGACAGGCGGTCGGCCTGCTGCTGCACGTAGGTGACGATCTCGTCGGTCTTGCCGGTCATGGCCTGACCGAAGCTGGAGCTGGCGGCGAGCACCGAGCGCTCGACGTCGGCCGAACTCGTCTTGACCCGCGAGCTCGCCTCGTTGGAGGCGGAGATCAGCGCGTTCTGGGCGTTGAGCGCGCTGGTCTGGATGTCGTTGGTCGCGTTGGCGGTGGCCGCGCTCAGCGTGCGCTCGATCTCGGTCGAGATCGTGCGGATCTGGCTTGCGGCGTCGGCCGAGGTCGAGGTCAGCGAGATCTGCGCCTCGCGCGCGCTGCTGAGAATGGTCGATGCGGTGTCGGCGCCGACCGCGGTCAGCGTGCGCTCGATGTCGGAGGTCAGCGACTTGATCTGGCTCGCAGCGTCGGTCGAAGCGGAGATCAGCGAGCCCTGGGCCTCGCGAACGCCGCTGGTGAGCGCCTCGATGGTGGCGCCGCCGGCGGTCGCCAGCGCGCGCTGCATCTCGGCCGCGAGCGAACGGACCTGGCTGGTCTGTTCGGCGGAGACAGCAAGAAGGGTGCTCTGGGCGTCGCGGGCGCTGGTGGTGATGGTCTCCGCGGTCGACTGGCCGACCTGCGAGAGCGAACGGTGCACTTCGGCGGCGAGCGACTTGACCTGGCTCGCTGCATCGGAGGACGCCGTGACCAACGTGGTCTGGGCCTCGCGCGCGCCGCTCATGATGGTCTCGGCCGTCGAAGTCCCCGCCATTGTCAGCGAGCGCTGCACGTCAGAGGATAGCGCCTTGATCTGATTGGCGGTCTCGGTCGACGCCGCGATCAGCGCGCTCTGCGCATCGCGGGCGCCAGCGGTGATCGATTCCGCGGTGGCGGTGCCGGCCAGCGACAGCGAACGCTGCACGTCGGCGGTGAGCGTCTTGACCTGGCTCGCCGCATCCGAGGACGCCGTGACCAGCGTGGTCTGCACCTCGCGGGCGCCGGCCAGGAGCGAGGCCGCGGTGGCGGAGCCTGCCGCCGACAGGGTGCGTTCCACGTCGGCCGCGAGCCCCTTGATCTGGTTCGAGGCCTCGCCCGATGCGGCGACCAGCGTCGATTGTGCTTCGCGGGCGCTGGTCAGGATCGAATTGGCCGCGCCGGTGCCGACCGCGGTCAGCGCCTGCTCGACCTCGGCCGAGGTCATCTTGAGCTGGGCGTTGACGTCGGAGGAGACCGTCAGCAGCGACTGCTGCGCGGTGCGCGCGCCGGTCTGGATCGTCTCGCTGGTGTTGACGACGAGGTTGGTGAGCGAGCGCTCGGCATCCTCGACGTGCGAACGGATCGCGGTCGAGATCATCTCGGCGCGGGACATCATGTCCTCGCTGGCCTGGCGTCCGCTGCTTTCGATGCGGCCGGCGACGGCCTCGACGCGCGAGCCGAGCAGGTCCTCGAACTGCGCCACGCGCACGTCGATGTCGCTGGCGACCGAGCCGACCTTGGTCTCGATGGCCTGCTGGATCTCCTGGAAGCGCGCGGTGACCGTGTCGGTCAGATGCGTGCTGCGGCCGTCGATGATTTCGGTGACGCCGGTGATGCGGCGGTCGACCGCCTCGATCGCCTGCGCGGTGCCGTCGGTGAGGGTCGACGTGAGGAGGCTCAGGCGGGTATCGATCGACTGCACCGCCTGCGAGGCGCCGTTCGTGACCGCTGTCGCCAGGTAGGTGAGGCGGGAATCGATGGATTCGAGCGCCTGCGTCGCGCCGCCGCTGAGAGTCGTCGTGAGATGCGTCAGGCGGGTATCGATCGTCTGGATGGTCTGCGAGGCACCGTCGGTCAGTGAGCTCGTGAGGTGGTTGAGGCGCGCATCGATGGTTTCGATGGCCTGGGAGGCACCGCCGGTCAGCGAGTTGGTGAGGTGGTTGAGCCGTGCATCGATGGCTTCGATGGCCTGCGAGGCGCCGCCGGTGAGCGTCGTCGTCAGGTGGGTGAGGCGGGAGTCGATCGACTGGATCGCCTGCGCGGCGCCGTCGGTCAGCGACGTCGCCAGCGTGCTGATGCGCCCGTCGATGGTCTCGGTCATGGACCTGGCACGGCCGTCGAACGACTGTTCGAGCGCGGCGACGCGGCCGACGAGTTGCTCGTCGAAGGTCCTGATATGGCCCTCGATGGTGCCGTCGAGGCTGGCGATCTTGCCGTCCAGCGAGGCGTCGATACTGCCGACGCGTTCACCGATCCTGGTCTCGAACTGCGCAAGGCGCTGGTCGAGGATCGCGGTGATCTCGCCGCCGTTCGCCGTGAAGCGGGTGTCGAAATTGTCGACGTAGGTCTTCAGCGACTCGTGGATGTCCTGCGTGCGCTGGCCCATCCGCTCGACGATCTCGCCGCCGAAGGTCTTCACCGTGCGGTCGAATTCGGAGATGTGGCGCGTGATCAGCGCGCCCAGAGTGCCGGAATCGCGGGCAAACTTCTCGACCAGCTCGGTGCCCTGGTTCCGCACCAGCTCGTCGAACGCGCTCATCTGCAGCGACAGCGAGTCGTGCGCGGTCTCGGTCTGGCTGACGACCTTGGCGACGAGGGCGTTGACCGTGGCGTCGAGCGCCTCGCTGGCCTTGTCGCCGCTGGTCATGATCTGGCCGGCGAGGCGGTTGCCGGCGTCATCGATCTTGGCGGAGATGTCATTGGAGCGCAGCTCGAGCTCGAGCAGCAGCGAGTCCGACGAGTTCTTCAGGCTGTCGTGCACCTGCTCGGTGCGCTCGGAGATGCCATCGACAATCGCGGCGGAGCGCTGTTCGAACTCGCCGGTGATGCGGTCGATGCGCTCGTTCAGCATTTCGTGCACGCGGTCGGCGAGGTCGACGAACTCGTCGTGGACGTGGCCGGTCTTGAAGTTGAGGCTGGTGGTCAGCCGCTCGCTGGCGTCGAGCACGGCCCGCGTGGTCTCGTTGCTGGCCTCCTCGAGGCGGTCGAGCAGATCGCCGCCGCGCTCGCCGAGCGCCAGGATCATGTTGTCGCCGGCATTGCTCAGCGCCTGGGTGATGTGGGCGCCGCGCTCTTCGAGCGCGCCGGTGATCGACTTGGCGACCTCGTCGACGCGGGAGGCGATCGCGTCCGAGATCAGCGCGATGTCGTGGCGCAGGTCGATCTGCACGCCCGAGATGGCGCTGCGGACCTGCTCGGCCTGGCCGACCAGATTGTCGCGCTGATGCGCGATGTCCTGGAGCAGGGCGCGGATGCGCACCTCGTTGTCGGAATAGGCGCGTTCGAGCGCGGCGACCTCGTTGGCGACCAGCGTCTCGAGTTCGCCGGCGCGCGCGATGGCGCGTTCGATGCCGTCGCCCATCGCCGCGACCTCGCGGCGGATGGCCTGGCCGACCGTGACCATGGAATCGGAGGCCGAACCTTCCGGCTCGGAGAAGCGGATCGCGACCTGCGCCATCGCCTGCGCGATCATGCGCATTTCCTGGCCGCGCCAGACCAGGCTCGCCAGGAAGTAGAACAGCATGATCGGCGCGAAGAACATCGCGACGAGACCGGCAATGACGAGCACGCCGCCGCTCTGGCCCATGGCGGCCTGGATCGAGGGCAAGAAGCCGACGGTCAATGCGGCGCAGGCGGCGAGCCAGATGCCGGCGAAGATGGTGGCGAAAGTGTAGACGCTGCGGGCAGGGCGGCCCTTCTGGAGCGCCTGGAGCAATTGTCCGATTGTCTCGCGGTCGTCGTTGGCGGCGCGGCGTGCGGCGCGCGGCTCCTCGACCGGGTCGAACACGGTCGACCGCTCATTGGCCGGCGGCCTCGGCTCGAAGCTCGGCTCGTCGAAGATCGGGGGCGCGGGCGGCGGCACCGCGGGCGCCGTTTCGTTGCGCATCGTGGCGTTGCGGCTGGTGTCCGCGGCCGTGTCGCTGATGTTCAGGGCTTCCTGGATTGCAGAAAGCGCAACTTCTGTGGGGTCTTTGACCTTTTTCGGAGTGTTCGCCATGTCAGTCCGAGCCCTCGTTACTTGTACGCGTCCCCCCGCGAGCCCTGCGCGCGGCGCAAGCCCACAGACCGGATCATGCCGCTTGCGCGGACTCCGCGCCGTCCCCACCCGGACGGCTTGTCCGCCAATTTCTGCAACATCCTATTGGCAGAGCGGTGCGAATGAAATGCCCGCGATTAAGACATTCTTAATCATCGTTAACAGGATCGCGGTCTAACGCCTTAGCAATAAATGCAATTCTCCACCGAACCGGGCCGAATGCGGCAACTTGTTGTCAATAAACGGGCGGATCGGCGTCAAATGCCGCGAACGGTTCGTTAACCCTTTTCATGCTTCGGTGAGGGAACCTGACCGCCGAATCGGCGGCTGTCGCGCGATGCCGGGGCCTGCGTCATGACGCCTGAACTGCAAGGGATGGACTGGATGCCTTCGCCCCCGCTTGCTCCTGTCGATAGCCTGCTCGACCGCGATCACCTCGCCCGGATGACGCTCGGCGACGACGAACTGGAACAGGAAGTGCTGGCGATGTTCGCCGAGCAGGCGGTCCGTCTGCTGGCGGTGATGGATGCCATGCCGGCGGAGACCGGCGCGCTTGCGCACAAGCTCAAGGGATCGGCGCGCGGGATCGGCGCCTTTGTCGTGGCCGATGCCGCAGCGGGCCTGGAGACCGCGATCCGGACCGGCCGCGGCCGGTCCGATGCGTTCGCTGCGCTGAAAGAGGCGGTGACCGACGTCCGCGCCGCCATCGAGGCGATCCTCAAGCCGTAAGCCGTTACGGTCGGAGCCGGTTTCCACTCTCTTGTTTCAACGCGTTTTCCTGCCGCAAAGCGGGATTCATTTGGCTTCAAAACGCTATGGCGCCGGGCTGATCGACCCGTTATAGGACAGCCCAGACCCTCCTTCGCGGCAGCACGAGCACATATGGCCAAGATTCACTTTGTCGACCACAAGGGCGAAACCCGCACGGTGGAAATCGAGAACGGCGCTACCGTGATGGAAGCCGCGATCCGCAACAGCATTCCAGGTATCGAAGCCGAATGTGGCGGCGCTTGCGCCTGCGCAACCTGCCATGTCTATGTCGACGAAGCCTGGCGCGAGAAGGTCGGCAGCCCGACCCCGATGGAAGAGGACATGCTCGACTTCGGCTTCGACGTGCGTCCGAATTCCCGCCTGTCCTGCCAGATCAAGGTCTCGGACGAGCTGGACGGGCTCATCGTCGCGACGCCGGAACGGCAGGCCTGACCGTCTCCACCCGTACTAGACGCCCGGCGGTGCGACCTCGATGCCGCGCTTGTGCCAGGGTCTGAGCTTCTCGAGCACCTCTGCTGTCAGGGGCGTCGGACGCCGCGTCGCTTCGTCGATCATCACGCCGACCGACGTCGCCGAGGCGATGCATCTCCCGTTCGAGAACACGACCTGCTCGAAGGTCACCGACGTCCGTCCGAGCTTCACCACGCCGAGGCCAAGCTCGATCGTATTGGGCCAATGCAGCTCGGCGCGAAAATGCATGTCGAGCCGCACCATGATCCAGGCGAGACCCCGCGGCGTCAGGCCGTATTCCGGAAGCTTCATCAGCGTGACGCGGCCGGTTTCGAAATAAGTTGCGTACACCGCGTTGTTGACGTGCTGGTTGGGATCGAGGTCGCCGAAGCGGACGTTGTCGCTGAGGCGAAACGGATAGTCCTCGAGGCGAGGCGTCGTGTCGAGGCGGGCTGGTGCGTTCACCGATTGATCTCCGTCATATCCATCCTCGTTACAGCGCAGTTATTCTGGTCCGGCAAGTGGGCGAGGCCGCAGGGCGCTGCCGCTTTTATGCCTTCCCTGATCCATCCCCGTTGGCTAGACAGGCGGGGTCACCTCGGCCCAACGGGCGCCGTCCAACCGATAACGACCGATAAAGAGACGACATGAGCGACGTGATCAAAACCGATGTGCTGATTATTGGCGCCGGCCCCTGCGGTCTGTTCGCCGCTTTCGAGCTCGGCCTTCTCGACATGAAGGCGCATTTCGTCGACATCCTCGACAAGGTTGGCGGCCAGTGTGCCGAGCTCTATCCGGAAAAGCCGATTTACGACATTCCGGGCATTCCGCAGGTTTCGGGCCAGGGCCTCACCGATGCGCTTATGGAGCAGATCAAGCCGTTCCATCCGACCTTCCATCTCGGCGAGATGGTCGAGACGGTGGAGAAGATCGGCGATCCCTTGTTTCGCTGCACCACGGATGCGGGCAAGGTGTTCGAATGCAAGGTGGTCGTGATCGCGGCCGGCGGCGGCTCGTTCCAGCCCAAGCGTCCGCCGGTACCGGGCATCGAAGCCTACGAAGGCACTTCGGTGCACTACGCCGTGCGCAAGATGGAGACGTTCCGGGACAAGAACGTGCTGATCGTGGGCGGCGGCGATTCCGCGCTCGACTGGACGCTCAATCTGCATCCGCTTGCCAAGCGCATCACGCTGCTGCACCGGCGCGACGAGTTTCGCGCCGCGCCCCACAGCGTCGAGCAGATGCGCGCGCTGGTTGCCGGCGGCAAGATGGATCTGCGGCTCGGCCAGGTCACCGCGCTGTCCGGCACTGAAGGCAAGCTCACCGGCGCCACCGTCAAGGGCAACGACAACAGCATCGCCGAAATCGCCTGCGACACCATGCTGCCGTTCTTCGGGCTGACCATGAAGCTCGGCCCGGTCGCGAACTGGGGCATTGCGCTGGAGAACAATCTCGTGCCAGTGGAGACATCCGCGTTCGAGACCAATGTGCCCGGCATCTTCGCGATCGGCGACATCAACACCTATCCGGGCAAGATCAAGCTGATCCTGTGCGGTTTCCACGAGGGTGCGCTGATGTCGCAAAAAGCCCATCGTTACGTCTATCCGGAGAAGCGGCTGGTGTTCCAATACACGACCTCGTCCTCCAGCCTGCAGAAAAAGCTCGGTGTCAACTGACGGAACACGGCGGGGCGGCGATGCCCCATGTTCCTGGTGCTGGAAGCGTTCGCGAAATCGCCGTAGTCTGCGGCCATTCCGGTCGTAGGCTTGGCCAGGTTTTTTGGCGTAGCAAAGTTTGGCTCAGCGAAGTCTTGGCTCAACGAAGTCTTGGCTCAGCAAGGTGATTGGCTCGGCAAGGTGATGATCATGCGGACTCTCGTTTCCAGCTTTCGGCTGCTCTCCTTCGTCGCACTCGCATTGTCGCTCGCGATCGTGACGCCATGCGCGGCGCAGACCGCAGAGCCCACTGCGGCGGGGCTCTGGCAGAAGGTCGAGGACGGCAGGACAGTGGGATGGTTCCTCTTCGTCGATCGCAACGGCGTGTTCGAAGGCGTGATCGCCAAGACCTTCCCGCGACCGACCGACGACCCGAACGAGGTCTGCTCCAAGTGCACCGACGATCGCAAGAACGCTCGGGTGCTCGGCCTCTCCTTCGTCCGCGACATGAAGCGCGAAGGACTGAAGTACGAAGGCGGCAATGTGCTCAATCCGCGCGACGGCCAGATCTGGAAGGCCAACATGCGGGTCAGCCCCGACGGCCAGACCCTGACGCTGCGCGGCTACCTCGGCATCGCGCTGCTCGGCAAGGACGAAACCTGGACGCGCCTGCCGGACGCCAACATCGCGCAGGTGGATCCTGCCATCGTTGCGAAATATCTGCCGGCGCAGGCTGCGGCCGCGAAGCAACCGGTACCCGCACCGAAGAAGGGCGGTGCCATGATGGCGCCGGCGCCGAAGCAGTAAATCAGCGGCGGTTCATCGAGAGACCAGCGCATGCCGGGTCCATACAGTGGCTGCCCGGCATGCATGCTCGCCGGATGCTACCGCCGTCTGCAAGCGTGAGAAGAGCGGCTCAGCGCGCTTCGTGTTCCGAAGCCGCTCCCGCAAGCCGCTTGATCCGCGGCGACAGCACCGGCACCTGCGCGGGCGAGGCCGGCATGCCGGCGACCAGCATCGCCGGGCTCGCCGACTGCTCCTCGACGCCGGCGCCGCCGAGCACCCGCACCTGCGTCGCGGTGATCGGAAACGACGCCACTTCGTAGGACGGAAGCTCGCTGGCGAATGTCGTGGTTGAACCCGCGACCAAGGTGCCGGCAACGGCAATCATCGAGAGAACACGCATGGAAAATCTCCGTGGAAGATGTCAATCGGAGTTTTGGTCGTCTCGATATCGGAAGAGGTTCGCCCGTGTGCGACTCGTTCCCATCGCTCTCGGCGCAGATAATGGTTGCTTGCTGCGCAACAACAAAACGCGGAAGAAGTTTTCCGCGCGATTTTTCCGGACAGTTTCGTGAACGGCGCCAAAACGGGATTGGACGAATCCTCATTGCGCTTCAAAGCTGTTGTTTGCGCATGATCTTCCCGGAGAACGGCTTCGCACATTTCCGGATCAAGTTTGGTCTGTTCAGGTCACCGGCGCCGGATTGAACAGGGTCAGATTGTTGTGGATGCCCCAGCGGTCCGACCACGGCTTGGTGCGGCCGGAGGCGACGTCGAGGATCAGGCGGAACAGGTCCCAGCCACATTCCTCGATGGTCTTCTCGCCGGTGGCGATGCTGCCGGCGTCGAAATCGATCAGGTCTTTCCAGCGGCGCGCGAGCTCGCTGCGGGTCGCGACCTTGATCACCGGCGCGGCGGCCAGACCGTAGGGTGTGCCGCGGCCGGTGGTGAACACCTGCAAGGTCATGCCGGAGGCGAGCTGGAGCGTGCCGCAGATGAAGTCCGAGGCCGGCGTTGCCGCGAACAGCATGCCCTTCTGCGTCGCCTTCTCGCCGGGCGAGAGCACGCCGGTGATCGCGCTCGAGCCGGACTTCACGATCGAGCCCAATGACTTCTCGACGATGTTGGCAAGGCCGCCCTTCTTGTTGCCGGGCGTGGTGTTGGCGCTGCGGTCGGCGCCGCCGCGGGCGAGATAGGAATCGTACCAGGCCATCTCGCGCACCAGCGCCCGGCCGACGTCCTCGTTGATCGCGCGCCGCGTGAGCAGCTGGATGGCGTCGCGCACTTCCGTCACTTCCGAGAACATCACGGTGGCACCGGCTCGCACCAGGAGGTCCGCGGCAAATCCGACGGCGGGATTCGCGGTGACGCCGGAAAAGGCGTCGCTGCCGCCGCATTGCAGGCCGATGACGAGATCGGAGGCCGGACAGGTCTCGCGCTTGCGCGTATTGAGCACCTTCAGGCGGGCTTCGGCCTGGGTCATGATGGCATCGACGATCGCACCGAAGCCTTCGAAGGCCTCGTCCTGCATGCGCACGATGGCATCGCTGACGCCTTCCGGCACCAGTCGCTCCGGCGCGAGCTTCTCGCAACCGAGGCCGACGACGAGGATCTCGCCGCCGAAATTCGGGTTCAGCGCGAGGTTCTGCAACGTGCGGATCGGCACGGCTGCATCAGGAGCGGTGATGGCGACGCCGCAGCCATAGGCGTGGGTCAGCGGCACGACGTCGTCGACGGCAGGATATTTCGGCAGCAGCTCGGCGCGGATGCGCCTGACCGCATATTCCATCGTGCCCTTGACGCATTGCACGGAGGAAGAGATTCCGAGGATGTTCTTGGTACCGACCGAGCCGTCGGGATTTCGATAACCCTCGAAGGTGAAGCCTTCGAGCGGCGGCTGCGCGGCGGGGACGGCGGTTGCGATCTCGAGCTTGTCGAGGTCAGGGGCCTCCGGCATGCGGATGCGCGCTTCGTCCACCCATTCGCCGGCCAGGATCGGCGACAGCGCGTGGCCGATCACCTCGCCGTAGCGGATGATCGGCGCGCCTTCCGTGATGTCGACCAGTGCCGTCTTGTGCCCCTGCGGCACGAAGGTGCGCAGCGTCAGCCCGCTGGCGAAGCGCGAGCCGGCGGGAAGCCCGAAATCATTGACCACGATGGCGACATTATCGCGCTCGTTGAGCTTGATGTAGCGGGGCTGCTCCTTCGCTGCGACGTCCTGGTCCATGGAGGATTCCGGGATTTGTAGGGTGGGTTAGCGCAGCGTAACCCACCAATGTCTTTATGTTCGGAGGCAGAAGAGGTGGGTTGCGCTGCGCTAACCCACCCTACGAAGCCCGTCAGCCCGGATTGGTGTAGGCCGTCTTCACCATCGTGTAGAATTCGCGCGCGTAGGAGCCCTGCTCGCGGGCGCCGTAGCTCGAGCCCTTCCGGCCGCCGAACGGCACGTGATAATCGACGCCGGCGGTCGGCAGATTGACCATCACCATGCCGGATTCGCTGTTGCGCTTGTAGTGCGAGGCGTATTTCAGGCTGGTGGTGCAGATGCCGGAGGCGAGGCCGAACTCGGTATCGTTGGAGATGGCGAGCGCCTCTTCGTAATTCTTGGCGCGAATGACGGCGGCGACCGGGCCAAAGATCTCCTCGCGTGCGATGCGCATGTTGTTGTTGGCCTCGGTGAACAGCGCCGGCTGCAGGTAGTGGCCGGGGTTCTCGCGCTTCAGCAACTCGCCACCGAAGGCGAGCTTGGCGCCCTCGTCCTGGCCGATCTTAATGTAGCGCAGGTCCTGGTCGAGCTGGCTCTGGTCGACCACGGGGCCGATATGCACGCCGGCCTTGAGCGCGTCGTCCACCGACAGGCTGTTCAGGCGCTCGGCCACGGCGGCGACGAAACGGTCGTGGATACCCTCGGTGACGATCAAGCGCGAGGAGGCGGTGCAGCGCTGGCCGGTCGAGAAATAGGCGCCGTTGACGGCGACCTCGACGGCGGTCTTGAGGTCGGCGTCGTCGAGCACGACCAGCGGATTCTTGCCGCCCATCTCGAGCTGGAACTTCTTCATGGGGTTCGAGAGCACGCAGGCCTGCGCGATCTTGCGTCCCGTCTGCACCGAGCCGGTGAAGGAGATCGCGGCGACGTCCGGGTGCTCGAGCAGGGTCTGGCCGACCACCGACCCGGAGCCGACGACGAGGTTGAACACGCCGGCGGGAATGCCGGACCGGGTGATGATCTCGGCGAGCGCATGCCCGGAGCCGGGCACCAGCTCTGCCGGCTTGAACACCACCGTGTTGCCGTAGCAGAGCGCCGGGGCAATTTTCCAGGCGGGGATGGCGATCGGGAAGTTCCACGGCGTGATCATGCCGACGACGCCGACCGGCTCACGGGTCAGCTCGACGTCGATGCCGGGACGCACGGACGCGCCCTTCTCGCCGATCAGGCGCAGCGCTTCGCCGGCGAAGAACGCAAAGATCTGGCCGGCACGGGCGACCTCGCCGATGCCTTCCGGCAGCGTCTTGCCTTCCTCGCGGGCGAGCAGGCGGCCGAGCTCTTCCTTGCGGGAGAGGATTTCGGTCGAGATCTTGTTGAGCGCATCATAGCGCATCTGCGGGGTCGATTGCGCCCAGGCAGGGAAGGCGGCCTTGGCGGCGGCGATCGCCTTCTCGGTCTGCGCCTTGTCGGCCTTGGCGTACTCGCCGACGAGATCATTGGTGTTGGAGGGGTTGATATTCTTCGTGACGCCGGAGCCCTCGACCCATTCGCCGCCGATGAAGTTCTTCAGGATTGCCGTCATCTTCTTTCCTCCCTGTTCAAAAGGCGTATCCCATCGAAAACCGCTTTGCCGGATCGTGCCTGACGTGTTCTAGCGCACGAGGCGCGGGCGCTTGTGCTCGAAGGTCCAGCCCAGGATCAGCTCCTGCATGGCCATAGCCTCATCCCGGGCGCCGAGTCCAGTTCATGTGCGTCGTGGATGGCTCGGCGGTGCCTGCTTGGGAGCTGCCGGAGGCTATTCTGCAGCCTGGCGTGACGAGCGGACGGCAGGCAGCTTCTTCACCAGCGCGGTCAGTTCCGCCATGTCCTGTTCGGTGAGATCGGTCAGCGGCGGACGGACCGGGCCGGAGTCGCGGCCGATCACCTTCATGCCGGCCTTGATGATCGAGACTGCGTAGCCCTTCTTGCGGTTGCGGATCGCGATCAGCGGCAGGATGAAATCTTTCAGCCCGGCCTGGATCGAGGCGTGGTCGCGCTTGCGCACGGCGGCGTAGAAATGGGTCGCGAACTCCGGCACGAAGTTGAACACGGCGGAGGAATAGGTCGTCACGCCCATGTCGAGATAGGGCAGCGCGAAGGTCTCTGCGGTCGGCAGGCCGCCGATATAAGTGAGGCGGTCGCCGAGCTTGGTGTAGACACGGGTCATCAGCTCGATGTCGCCGATGCCGTCCTTGTAGCCGACGAGGTTCGGACAGCGCTCGGCGAGGCGTGCCAGCGTGTCGGGCTGGAGAATGGCGTTGTCGCGGTTGTAGACGATGACGCCGATCTTCACGGCGGCGCACACTGCCTCGACATGGGCGGCGAGGCCGTCCTGCTCGGAATGGGTGAGGTAGGGCGGCAGCAGTAGGAGACCATCGGCGCCGGCCTTCTCTGCGGCCGTAGCGATCTCGCGGGCGATCGCGGTGCCGTAACCGGTGCCGGCGAGAACGGGCACGCGGCCCTTGGTTTCGTCGACGGCGATCTTGACGATTTCAGGCACCTCGGTGGGAGTCAGCGAGAAGAATTCGCCGGTGCCGCCGGCAGCGAACAGGCCGGCGACATCGTGGCCGCACAGCCAGTCCATGTTGGCGCGATAGGTCGCCTCGTCGAAGGAATAGTCAGCCTTGAACGGCGTGACGGGGAACGACAGGAGGCCCGATCCGATCGTCCGGGCCATGTCCTGCGGGGTCATCTTGCTCACGTGCGCTGCTCCCTTCTCGCGTTGCGGAGGACGCAGGCTGCAAGCCGCGTCCGTGCGCGTGGTTTAGGAGACCGTTCGATGCGCGTCCAAGCCAAAGCCTAGATTGACCGATGCGGATTGAGCATCAATCCTCGGTCAGCTCGGCAGAGGACAGTTCACCGGCGATCTTGACCAGCGCCGACAGCAGCGGGTTCTCGTCATCGCGGCGCCAGACCATGAACAGCTCGACGGGCACGCGGTTGCGCAGTTTCAGCGGCCGCAAGCGCACGTCGGAGATCTTCAGACTCGTTGCCGCGGCGGGCACGATGGCAAGACCGAGCCCGGCGCGCACCATGGCGAGGATCGAGTGAATCTGGCTGAGATGCTGAACGTAGCGCGGCAGCACGTCGGCGCGGGTGAACAGCGCCACCAGGAGGTCATGGAAATAGCGGCTCTCATAGGGCGAGTACATCACGAAGGGCTGGTCGTCGAAATCCTTGATGGTGATGCTGTCGGCGTTCGCGAGCGGATGCTTCCTCGGAATCGCAGCGAGCAGGGGCTCGGCGACGACGCGGCGACTGGCGAGCTCGGGCCGCGCGATCGGCGGCCGCAGCAGGCCGGCATCGATCTGGCCCGAGGTCAGCGCCTCGAACTGGTCGCCCGACACCATCTCCTTCAACGAGAAGTCCACCTCGGGCAGTCTGGCGCGGCAGGCGGCGATAAGCTCGGGCAGGAAACCGTAGGCCGCGGCCGCGGTGAAGCCGACCTTCAGCGAGCCGGTCTTGCCGAGCGCGATGCGGCGGGCGACCTGCGAGGCGCTCTCCGCGAGCTTGAGGATGCGCCGTGCCTCGGGCAGGAAGCTGCGCCCCGCGGGGGTCAGGCGGACCGAGCGGCTGGTGCGCTCCAGGAGCGGCGCGTCGATGATGTGCTCTAGCACCTGGATCTGCCGGGACAGCGGCGGCTGGGTCATGTTGAGCCGCGCGGCGGCGCGGCCGAAATGCAGTTCTTCCGCCACCGCGACGAAACAGCGGAGCTGGTTGAGGTCGAACATCGATACATGCCTTAGATGGATAAGGCGCTTCCCCGGAAGCTCTAGCATCGATCATCCCCGATACAAAGACGGCGGCCGTGAAGCCGCCGTTGAGTTGCCTGGTCGAGCTCCCATCGGGAGCCCTCAGGAGGAACGTTGGAGCGTCGTCTGCTCCCGCTCTCGCAGATAGACTACCGTCAGTCGTAGAGGTGCACGTCGCGAGGTGTCCAAGTTCAAGCGGGTATCGATCGATACCGTTTTTGGATTGATCGAACGGCAGTGAGGGGCGCGATGCCGGCATCAATAGAATAATGCGCGAGTGGTGGTGATGCGCGAGATGACGCCACGCGCGTAGCCCGCATGAGCATAGCGACATGCGGGGGGAGAGCAGTCCCGGATGTCGCTACGCTCATCCGGGCTACGACGGCGGCGCGCTACTGCTGCGCGCTCGGCAACAATTGCGGCAGCGATCCCCGCGTCACGTTCGGCGGCACCGCATCGAGCCCGAGCACGGCGCTCGCCGCCGGCAGCGCCGCGTCGGCCATCGCGGCATGCCCCTCGGCGCTCGGGTGCACCGCGCCGCCGTAGACCGCGGAGAGAACGCCCCAGGTCGCGTCGTGGATGTCGGTCGGCTGACTCGCCGCCGGCAAGCCCTGCGGATAGGTCATGGCGGCGAAATAGCTGTCATTGGCGTCGCGGATCCAGCGCGCGCGCGGCAGGTAGGCGCGATACTCCGAGGCGCCGCGGCCGCACAGCATCGGCTGGCTCGCCGCGCTGACGATATCAGGGTTGAAGCTCTGGCCGTTCTCGGCAAAACAGCTGCGGTCGAATTCGGGATCGCTGCCGGATCGCGCGCAGAAGCCCCGGTCGGCGAACGCGGCCTGGTGCGCGTCCACGAAGGTCATGCGGTCGGCTTCGGGATCACGGCACAGCGCGCCGCGGGTGCAGGTGGCGAGCCCCTTCAGCTGCGGCAGGAATTCGGTGTCGACGAAGGTCGAGACGCGGGCGAGGCGCTGCGGATCGGCGTTGAAGGACGGATGGATGTCGAAGCCGGCGCGGCCGCCGCGGCAGGGCACGCCGCCCTCGGCGAGCGCGGGATTGGCGTAGGAGACGTAAACCACGCGCGAAAGGTCTCCGCCGACGAGCGGCTTCAGCGCCTCGCGCAGCTTGACGAAGTTCTGCGGCAGCTCACGCTGCAGCGCATCGCGGGAATCATCGACGGTCGCCATCACGCCGGAACGGCGGAACAGCGCGCGCTCGGTCGCGGTGTCGACGATGACGTCGGCGACGAGGCCGGAGAAGTAGACGTCGTTGGCGCCGACCGAGAGCAGCACGAGGTCGAGGGCGCGCTCGGGCTGGCGCTTCTTCGCCTCGGTGAGCGCTTCGCGCAGTTCGGCGACCTGCGCGTTCACCCTGATGTTGCATACGCCGGTCTTGCCGGGCGGGCATTCGCGGGCGCGCTGCGAGCCGAGCAACCCGTCGCCGATGCTGGCGCCGGTGCAGGCGAGCGGCAGGAAGGTCACCGCGATATGAGTGTAGCGCACGGCCAGTGCCAGCGCGGTGCGCGCCTGATAGCTGTAGAGCGAGCGGTGGCACGGTGCGTTGAACCAGAGCGCGCTGTAGCGCTGCCAGTTGGCGAGCGTGTCCGGCGCCTCGCAGGCGCGGCCGCCTTTGAAACCGTGGCGGCTCGGCCGGTAAAACTGCGCGCCGGCGGTGCCGAGATAGGAGCGGAAGCAGAACCCCTCGTCCGAGAGTGCGAGCGGCCGGTCCGGATTGCCCTCGCCCGAGGCGATGCTGTCGCCGAGGCCGGCGACGAAGACGTCGCGGACCTGGATTTCGGTCTGAACGCGCTGGGTGGGGTCGGAACCGGCGGAGACATCGACGGTCGCGACCGTCTGCCTGCCGTAGCGGACGCGCAAATTGACCGGCTCGGCGCAGTCGAAGGTCGAAGCCTGCGGTCCGTCGCCGTCATCGAACGACCAGGCGCAGGTGGCGCCGACCGGGACCGCGCCGGTCAGGCGTACCGTCACCGGATGGTCGATCGGCGTGATGTAGTTCTCCTTGACGTTGTCGCGGGTGCACGGCTGGTTGACCCGGCCCTGGAGGTCGATGCAAAGCCGGTTGACCATGTTGCGGGCCCAGCCGCGGCCCTCGCTCTGGAGCTCCAGCGACTGCTCGGCGGCGAGGATGCTGCGGTTGCGCGCGTTCTCGACATGGAGCAGGAAGTCGCGCTCCTCGCGGAACAGGCGGAAGCGATTACGCACCTCCCACTCGATCTGGATCGGGCCGGCGTCCTGCGCGGCGGCGCGCTCGGGCGCCAACGCGGTCAGAATGCCCGCCAAGAGCAGGGCGCCTGCGCAAAGTATACGAACGGGGAGAGGGATCATGGCCCGGGTTCAACGGCAAAGTTGAGGCGGAAATAAGGGACTTGCTTCCCCGCCTGCAACCCTTGTCTGACGGATGGATCGGCGCCTATCGCTTGCCGGCCCGCCGCAGCGTCCTTTCGCGCTCCATGGCGGCCACCTGCTTGGGCAGGTTGGCCTGAGCGCAGGCCTCGGCCAATCGCCGCCGCTCCTGCCAGGGCGCGACCACGTTCATCCAGAGCTCGCGCGTGCCCATGATGGAGATGGCGAGGGCGAACGGGATCACGAAATAGAGGATGCGGAACACCAGCAGCGTTGCCAGCAGCTCCTCGCGGCCGAATTGCGGCAGCGCCACCAGCATGGCGGCATCGAAGACGCCGATCGAGCCCGGCGCGTGGCTGGCAAAGCCGATCAGGGTCGCCAGGATGAACACCACCGCGAGCGACATGAAGTCGATCGGCGGATTGGCCGGCATCAGCAGGTACATGGCGAGGGCGCAGAAGCCGAGATCGACGACGCCGATCAGGATCTGCACCAGGGTCAGCGGCGCCGAGGGCAACACCACCTTCCAGCCCTTCTGGCCGAGCTCACGGCGCTTCTCGCCCATGCAGAGCCAGACCAGATAGGCGCCGATCGACGCGAGGCCGCCGAGCGCGATCAGGCGGTTGAGCGAGGGGGGCAGCTGATCGATCGAGGAAGCCGCATCGGGATGGATAGCCATGCCGATCGAGAGCACGAAAATATTACCGAGCCAGAAGGTCAGGCCCGAAAGGAAGCAGATTTTCGCGACGTCGATCGCGTTCAACCCGTAGTCCGAATAGATCCGGAAACGGATTGCGCCGCCGGTGAAGACCGTGGCGCCGATGTTGTGGCCGATCGAATAGGACGTGAAGCTGGAGAGGGCTGCGATCCGGTAGGGCACGTGCTTCTTGCCGATCGTTCGCAACGCGAAAAAGTCGTAGAAGGTCAGCGTACAGAACGCGAAGAATACGCAGATCGCCGCAAGGCCGATATTGCCCCGGGGGATCTCGGTCAGCGCGGTCAGGATAACGCCTGTATCGATGCCCTTCAGGGTCCGCACGAGCGTGGTGACCGCAAGGCCGATGATCAAGATGCTCGCGGCAATTCCGAGGCGTCGCCAGCCGATCCATCTCTTGAAGCCGCGTTTCAGCGCGGGCAGCAATCCGTGCATTCATCCTCCCGGCGGGCGGCAAAGACCGGCCGGGCCAGGCATTGGCCGGTCGGACGCGACCACGCCGAAACCGGCGTCGATCGCTGGGTATGATCCCGCTCATTTAAGGCAAAAACAGCGGCTTGTGCAGCCCTTGACAACAATAGGTTCTGCGTTCGGCCGCCCGCTTTTGTCATACGGAATTCATATCGGTGGCACGTTAAGCATATGAGTCGGCAAACGCCGATGCGTTCGCTGCTCGATGTGCCGACATCAATTCAGCTCTGGCGCCGTCCACCTTGTTCCGGCGCAAGCCGTGATCAGCCTTTTTGGAACGTCGATGCCGCCCGCCCGTTAGGGTGCATCAGCAATCGAACATGGCGGAATACGCAGGCTTTTCTAGCGACCCCGCACGTCCGTGTTCCCGACATCGAAGCGAGGACCAGAACGATGGGACTGTTTACCAAAGACATCAAGACCATGAACGACCTGTTCGTGCATCAGCTCCAGGACATCTATTATGCCGAGCAGCAGCTCACCAAGGCGCTGCCCAAGATGGCAAGCAAGGCCACCGATCCGCAGTTGAAACAGGGCTTTTTGACGCATCTCGAGGAAACCAAGCAGCACGTCGCGCGGCTCGAGGAAGTGTTCAAGATGCACGGCGTCGCCGCAAAGGCGGTGGATTGCCCGGCGATCGACGGCATCATCGAGGAAGCCGACGAAACCGCCGGCGAAGTCGCCGACAAGGCGGTGCTCGACGCGGCGCTGATCAATGCGGCGCAGGCGGCGGAGCACTACGAGATCGTCCGCTATGGCAGCCTCATCGCCTGGGCCAAGCAGCTCGGCCGCAGCGACTGTGCGGCAGTTCTGGCCAAGACGCTCGAGGAGGAGAAGGCGACCGACCAGAAGCTCACCACGCTTGCCGAGAGCAAGGTCAATCTGCGCGCGGCCGGCTGAAGAAGGCCTGGCCCAGGAGCGCCGAGCGAGCCACGCGCGGCGCTTTTCCTTTGTTGAAGTCGCTCTCGTGGCCCGCGGGGAACGTCGGCCCGGAGCACAATGCGAGCAAACCGGCACATCTCTCATTCACCATTCTCGGAGCAGGTTCGTAGCCGGTTACCGATCGTCCACCTCTGTCGGCTCAATTGCCGGCTGATAGGGGCCGGCGATGAATCAAGTTCTCTACTGTCTCACCGAGGAGCACGATTGGCGATTGGTCGCCCTTGGCGGGGCCGTGTGTATGCTCGCCAGCGCAGCGGCGATCAGCCTGTTCCAGCGGGCACGTGCGACGCGCGGCTCCGGGCGCCTGGCCTGGATCGCCCTCGATGCGGTCGTCAGCGGATGCGGCATCTGGGCGACGCATTTCATCGCAATGCTCGCCTACGCGCCGGGCGGTACCGGCGTCTACAACATCCCGGTGACGGTCCTCTCGCTGATCCTTGCGATCTCCGTGACATTCGTGGGGCTGGGCATCGCGGTTTCGTCCTCGCATCGGCTCTGGACCATTCTCGGTGGCGCCATCGTCGGCGGGGGGATCGCGGCAATGCACTACACCGGCATGGCAGCGCTGGAGATGCCGGCTCGGGTCAACTGGGTCGCAAGCACGGTGGCTGCTTCGGTGCTGTTCGGAATCGTGCTTGCGGCCAGCGCATTGTTCATCGCAGCGCGGCGCGACGACCTTTCCCATGCGCTGACGGCGACCGCCTTCCTGACGGTTGCGATCGTCGCACATCATTTCACCGCGATGGGCGCGGTGCTGCTGACGCCTGACCCGGCGCTCGCGATCAGCGGGCTGTCCATCGCGCCGGCCTCGCTGTCGTTCCTCACCGCCAGCGCTGCGGTTGCAGTCATCGCAATCGCGCTGGTGGCCGCGCTATTCGACCGCCGTGCCAAGGGCGAATTGGGCCGCCAGCAAATCGTGCTGGACAGTGCGCTGGAGAACATGTCGCAAGGCCTTTGCATGTTCGATGCGGAGGGCAAGATCATCCTGTTCAACGAGCGCTATGCCGCGATGCTCCGTCGTACAGACATCCCGCTCACCGGCCGGCGACTGGTCGACGTGCTCAGGGAAGAGCAGTCCAAGGGCCAGTGGCAGGGCGATGCGGACGAGTTCTTCGACCGCCTCGTGGCCGACGCGCGCGAGGGCCGCACCACGACCGACGTCGTCAATCGGTTCGGCCGCTCCATCCGGGTCGTCAACCAGCCGAAGCAGGGCGGCGGCTGGGTCGCGACCTTCGAGGACATCACCGAGTGGCTGGAGGCGCAGGCCAAGATCTCTCACATGGCCCGCCACGACGCGTTGACCAGCCTGCCGAACCGGGTGCTGTTCCACGAACAGCTCGAACAGGGGTTGCGCCGGACCGAGTCGGGCGACCAGCTCGCGGTGCTTTGTCTGGATCTGGATCACTTCAAGGACATCAACGACTCGCTTGGCCATCCCATCGGGGATGCGCTGCTCAGCGAGGTTGGTCGCAGGCTCAAGGCCACCGCCGGAGACCACGACACCGTGGCCCGGCTCGGCGGCGACGAGTTCGCGGTGGTCCAGATCGGGCGGTCCGAGGAAACAGCTGCGAGGTCGCTCGCCGCGCGCCTCGTCGAGGTGATCTCGGCGCCATACGAGATTGAGGACCATCAGATCGTGATCGGCGTCTCGATCGGCATATCGCTGTCGCCGCAGGACGGCACCAATCCGGACGAGTTGCTGAAGAACGCCGACCTCGCGCTCTATCGCGCCAAGGCGGACGGCCGTGGCACCTATCGCTTCTTCGAGACCGGGATGGATGCGCGTGCTCAGGCGCGGCGCCTGCTGGAAATGGATCTGCGCGCGGCCCTGCAACGCGACGAGTTCGAGGCGTATTATCAGCCGATCCGCGACGTGGCGAGCGGCCGCGTCGTCGCCTTCGAAGCGCTGCTGCGCTGGAACCATCCGCAGCGCGGGCTGATCGCACCCATCGGTTTCATTCCGCTCGCCGAGGAGACCGGGCTCATCGTTCAACTCGGCGAGTTCGTGCTGCGCTCTGCTTGCACCGACGCGGCCACCTGGCCCGACGACGTCGACGTCGCCGTCAACCTATCGCCGGTGCAGTTCAGGAGTCCGAACTTGATCGCGTCCGTGACCGAGGCGCTGGCCGCATCGGGACTCGATGCGGGCCGTCTCGAGCTCGAGATCACCGAATCGGTGCTGCTCCAGAACAGCGAGGCGACGCTCACGACCCTGCACGAGCTGCGTGCGATGGGCGTGCGCATCTCGCTCGACGATTTCGGCACCGGCTATTCGTCGCTGAGCTATCTGCGCAGCTTCCCGTTCGACAAGATCAAGATCGACCGCTCCTTTGTGTCGGAGCTGGCGACGCGCGAGGATTCCATGGCGATCGTCCGGGCCGTGACCGGCCTCGGCCGCAGCCTCGGCATCGTCACCACCGCGGAAGGCGTCGAAAACGATGCCCAGCTCGAGCTGCTGCGGCGGGAGGGTTGCACCCAGGCGCAAGGCTATCTGTTCAGCAAGCCGCGGCCTGCTTCCGAGGTGGCGATGATGCTGGAAAGCCCGCGGCTGTACGCGTCTGCCTGATTGTCAGCCGCGTCGCAGCGCGAAATGCGCGCCGCAAAACGCCATCACGGCGCCAAGGCACAGCGCGGCAAGCCCGGCGAGCACGCCCGAGACGGTCGGGATCGGGCTCGGCGCCGAGGCCGCCTGGCCCGCCCCCGCCAGCAGCAGCACGCCGACCGCGATCAGGAATTGCCGCATCCGCTGCGGGATCTGGCCCGAGACGGCGCTCTGCATCAGGCTTGCGGTGAAATATCCGCCGGAGAATCCGACGGTCGCGATCAGCCACCACGCGATCGCCGCGCCGGTCGGCATGAACTCCTGCGTGCCTGAGCGCCAGAGGCCGCCAAGGTCGAGGCCGTAGCGCGCGCCCAGCATGTGCACCGCGAGCGCGAGCAGCACGCCGGAGATCATTGCGGCGCCGAGAATCAGGCGGCGCGGAAAAAAGGTCGTCTCAGCCATGCCTCGCTTGTAGGATGGGCGGGGGCGATGACGCAAGCCGATCGCCGGTGGGATCGTCGACATGCCGGGAGCTGACTCTGGTGCTGCCACGAGCTACGCCTACAAGGCCTCGCTGATCGGCTCGGCGCATCGCTTCGAACTCACGGAGGAGGGCCTGTCCTGGCACATCGGGGGACGCTCGGGCTTGTGGCGGTATGACGAGATCTCCGCGATCCGGCTGTCGTTCCGTCCGGTGTCGATGCAGCAGCACCGTTTTCGTGCCGATGTCAGCCGCGCCGGCGGAGGCCGCATCGCGATCCTGTCCACCAGCTGGCAGACCGCGGCCCTGATGGCGCCGCAGGACAATGGCTTTCGCGATTTTCTGATCGAGCTTCATGCGCGGATGGCCAAAGCGGGCAGCCGCGCCGAACTGACCGCGGGGCTCGGCCGCAAGACCTATGCGGCGGTGCTCGCGATCCTGGCGGTGCTGACCGTGGCGATGGCGGGGCTGTTGATCCGCGCACTCGCGGTCGGCGAGTTCGCGGGCGTGCTGTTCATCCTGGGCTTTGCCGCGTTGTTCGCCTGGCAGGTCGGCGGCTTCGTGCGGCGCAACCGGCCGCAGAGCTATGGTTTCGATCGATTGCCCCGGTCCGTGCTGCCTTGAACCGAGCGCTACTCCGTCGAATCGAAATCATCCTCCTTGGTGCCGAGCAGCGAGACGATGGTGCGCAGGCCGGCGTCGAGCTGCTCGGGCGAAGGCGGGGCGAGGGCGAGCCGCACCGCGTTCGGCGCATGCCCATGCGCGATCGCGAAGGTCGAGGACGGCGTCAGCGCAATGCCGCGCCGGGCGGCGGCGGTAACGAAGGTCTGCGAGCGCCAGTGCGGCGGCAGCGTCAGCCAGAGATGATAGGAACGCGGGTCGGCGGCGAGCTGGTAGCCGGCGAGCAGCCTTGCGGCGGTCTGCTGGCGGCGCGCGGCGTCGATGCGCTTCAGCCGCGTCAGCTCGGCGACGGTACCGTCGGCCATCAGCCGCTGCCCGGCCGCCAGCGCATGGCCGGAGGCGATCCAGCCGCCGGTGCGGACCGCGCTCATCATGCTTTCGCGCAAGCGAGGCGGCGCGACGAGAATGCCGAGCGCAAGGCCGGGCGCCACCTTCTTGGACAGGCTGTCGATCACGATGCAGCGGTCCGGCCCCAACGCCGCCAGCGGCGTGTCGTCGGCCAGGAAGCCGTAGACGGCGTCCTCGATGATGGTGAGATCGAGTTTCTCGGCGACGCGCATGATGTCGGCGCGCCGCGTCGCGTTCATGGTCACGCCGAGCGGATTCTGGATGATGGGCTGGAGATACAGCGCCGACAAATGCGCCTCGCGATGCGCCTTCTGGATGGCGTCGGGGCGCACGCCGAATTCATCCATCGCGAGCGGCACCAGCGTGATGCCGAGCCGCGCGGCAATGCTCTTGACGTAAGGGTAGGTCAGCGCCTCGACGCCGCAACGGCCGCCGGTGGGAACGAGCGCCGCGAGTGCGGCGGCGAGCGACTGCTTGCCGTTGGCGGTGAAGACGATCTGCTCGGCCTGCGGCGCAAAATCCTTGCGGGCGAGATAGGCGGCGGCAGCAACGCGCGCGCTCTTCGTGCCGGTGCTGGTCGACACCCGCAGCGCGGATTCGAGTGCGTCGATGCGCTCGAGCCCCGCAAGGCTCTTGGCGATCATCGCCCATTGCTGCGGCAGCAGCGGATAATTGACCTCGAAATCGATCCGCGCCTCGACGGGCTCGCTCATCGTGTCGACAGGGCGCCTGACGTCGCCGGAGATGAACGTGCCGCGGCCGACCTCGCCGACCACGAGGCCGCGGCGGAGTAATTCCGTATAAACCCGGCTCGCGGTCGAGACCGCGATGCCGCGATCATAGGCAAAATTGCGCTGCGGCGGCAGCCGGTCGCCCGGCCTTAACGAGCCGTTAGTGATATCGGCCGCAATGGCATCGGCGAGCTTCACGTACTCAAACTTGGACATATTGCACCGAGAGCAATGTTTTGCTTGCTCCGAGCAATGTACTGGAGCATGTAAGTTCCATCAAGTCCGCGATTGAGCCGAGGATAGCGAGAGCAATCCGATGGCAAATGAGGTGCAGGCGCTGAACGCGCCGGCGCCGACGACATTTGCTTCGCCGCGCGGAACGACAGGCCGGAGAAGAAGAATGACCACGATCTCGCAAACTGCCGGGCGGACGCTACGCCCATCATCCTCATCGGGCGGATTTTTCAGCGCCCTCGCTCGCAGCGTCACTGCGCTGTTCGACCGCCTGGAGCGCCGCTCCGCCGTCAAGACGCTGAACGAGCTCGACGACCGCGCCCTGCGCGACATCGGCATCACGCGCAGCCAGATCGAGGATGCGGTGTACGGGCAGTTCAAGACCGAGCTGTCGCGGTATCTGTAAGCTACCACTGTCGCATCCCGGACGCGCTGCAGCGCTCTTGCGATGCTGCGCAGCGACGGGACCCAGGACCCACGGCACTTGCTGCCGCATGGGCCCGGCTCTGCAGCGCATCGACGACGGAACGCTCCGCTCGCCATGACGGAGTACGGTGCGAAGGCGACGTTCTCTCAGCTCACATCTTCATTGCGACACACCATCGCATCCCCGCGGCGCATCTCGCCCGAGTTTTGCTTTCGATGCCTCACCCTCGATGGAAAGAGGGAGCAGGGAAGACCGGGAGCCCGCAGGCACCCGAGGTCCACTGTGCGAAATCTGCGTGGTGAGAAGCTGCACAGCGGCATACAGGTGTAGCCAGGACATCCCGCCCTTCGCTGCGCAGTGGTTTGACGGCTTATGTCGTGCTCTCCCCGGGGAGCGATGCACTATTCCCCGTCGCCTTGCGGATGACTGATGCGCGTGCCCGGTCGGGCCGCCACATCACCGCAACACTTGGCGCACAGACCCCGGGCGCCAGGACCACACGATTTTGCCGTACGCAGGCCGCACCCGTCGTTGGCACGAGGTCTTCGCTCACGGTTGCCCGCCCTGCGAAGCCGTTCGCGCCGATGTGACCCGCGTCCACCGCCGCCCGACCCGCGTTCGTGACGATCGCGATACGCCCCTCTTCGTTCGGCCGGGTTGCCGTAACACCTACGCCGTTTCCGAATTTCGGTAGAGTGGAATATTTTGGCGATGTGGATTGACCCACCGCTCGGGTGTTTTGCCGGCGCGGCAACGCAAGGGATAGTGGCCTCGTGCCACAGTTGCTTCGGAATCGCTTCTGGTTGCGGGCCAATCCCGGCCAAGGCGCCGCCACAAGCAGAAGCGCCGCCCGCTTGAAATGAAGCGCAGGCGGCGGTTGATCATTCCGCGGGGATTGTCGTGGAACTCAGCAGCCGCGACAAATACTCTTCAGCTTCGCGGCGGTTCGGGCCTCTTCCGCAACAAATGGATCCTTATAGCCCGACGACGAGCCGACGCCGGCTGCGACGGGCCTCGCCATTTTTGGAGGAAAT
This sequence comes from Bradyrhizobium sp., assembly GCA_035575945.1. GTDB lineage: Bacteria > Pseudomonadota > Alphaproteobacteria > Rhizobiales > Xanthobacteraceae > Bradyrhizobium. The sequence continues at coordinate 81,725 of DATLXF010000055.1, forward strand.
GCCGCATCGTAGCAGGAGAGGCGCGCGCTGGTGCTTTCGATCGCACGGCAGTTCGGCTCCGCGGCAGACGTCGCGACCGTGGATGTGCCCAGTGCCGCCGCCAGCAAGAGCGCTGTGGTCCAAGTGCTTGTAACCCAAGTGCTCGTGATGCAAATGCGCGTTCGAGCCGTCGTCATGCTGAGCACTCCGTATTCACTTGGTTCTGCTCGCCCAAGTCGGACGCTGGCCGGTCCAGGCCGGCAGAGCATCCCATTCGGACAAGCGCATCCTGCGCTCCTCGTCGCCGACCCTCACGAAAACAAAGGGAGCATCGTCCCGACCTGTCTTCGAACCCACGAAAACCGCGGGAACGCCGTAGGCATCTCTGATGATTGCCGTGTTTGCCATTCCCGCCTCCTGTCTCGGCTCGCGTCTGCTCGCGTCTTGGCTGAAGCGCCGCGCCCCGCGTTTTGGCGAGGTCGATCGAACGGACCTGCCGCTAGAGAACGGCCGCGATCGCGATTAGCAGCGCGAGGAAAACAGGCACCAGTAAAGGTGGCACGAGCCACTCTCGAATGTCGAATTTGACCAAATCGGACATCTGACCGCCTTCATTCGGGTAGAGGCGGGAGCGCGATGCTCTCAGTCACCGATAACAGCCAGGAAGCGCGCGGTGATGCCTGGCTTGTAGCACCCACCTTGCCAATTAGCGAGGTCAATCTCGTCATCTTGCTGCGCGCAATTGACACGGACCGGCGGCTCACACCAGTTCATCAGTCCATACCTTGAAACTGATGAGCTCGCCTGGTCCGAAAATATGAACAATGGGAACATCCGCCGCATCGCGGCCCTGGGCGATCAGGACCCGGCCGATGCGCGGCGTGTTGTTGCGTGCATCGAAGGTGTACCAGCGGTCGCCGAGATAGGCATCGAACCAACCTGCAAAGTCGCCGGGGGCGTGCGGCGGCGGAATGCCGATGTCGCCGAGATAGCCGGTGCAGTAGCGCGCTGGAATGTTCATGCAGCGGCAGAACGCGATGGCGAGATGCGCATAGTCGCGGCAGACGCCCTTCCGCTCGTTGAAGGCGTCCCATGCCGTCATGGTCGCCCGCGCGTGCTCGTATCCGAATGCGATGTGATGGTGGACGAAATCGCAGATCGCCTGGACGCGCGGCCAGCCGGGCGCCGTTTTCTCGAACAGCTTCCAAGCGATGTCGGAAAGCCGATCCGTTTCGCAATACCTGCTACCGAGTAGAAAGAGCAGGGTGTCCGATGGAAGGTTCTCGACCGCGTGCTGCGCAGCTGAGGGCACGATCGCATCGGGCAAGCCGCTGTCGCGCACCGTGCCGTCGGCAGTAAGGCGCATGCGGCCGGGGGGCGCAACGATCCGGCTGCACCAGTTCCCGAAGCTGTCGCGGTAGGGCGTGATCGGAATAGAAGGCGAGGTGATGAGGTGATCCGGCACGACAACATCGGGTGCCCGCGTGAAATGCGTTCCGACTATCGCGATCAATGGCGTGACTTGCGGAAAGTCGTAGACCATCTCGAAGCCGACCCGGATCTGCATGCTTAGGCCTCGGCTCCCGCTGCGCTGACCGGAATTGGCCGCCGCACGTCTCGTGTTGGCTCGAACTCAGGTCGGCATCGCTGCGACCGGTCCGTCTGCCGCGTCCCTGAAGAGCAGATGGCTATGAGGACGGCCGGACGCAATGCCGAGCGCCGCAAGGCGAAGCTACATCCCATCACCGAATTGTGCCGCGTCCGACCAGTCCGGCGTCGGAGAGCGCGGTGATCGCCAGCATTCGCTGCACGCATTGTCTAGTGCAATGTCGCGGCAGCGGCTTCGTCGATGGCCGCCATCAGATCGGGCGTTGCAGATTGATGGACCATATGGCCCACGCCGGCGATCCGGTGCAATTTGCTCTGCTTGATTTCTTCGTGGAGCCTGACCGATTGCTCTTCCATGTCGATCAGACGGTCATCCTCACCCCCGATGATGATCGTGGGCATCCTGAGGTCGCTATAGGTCTTCGCGGCGACAAAGGCCGCCGGGACCATCAAGGCTGCTTCTGCGGCACTGGCGCGCATCTGTGCTGGACGCACGGCCATGGCCTTGGGAAAGCCGGCGAACTTCCCGGGGACAGCGCGGGGGCCGAACAGCCTTCGCAAGATCACAGGCCACATCAGCCGTCCGAAGATCGGGGAGACCGTGTAGCTCATGACATCGCCCAGCCCCGGCACTGCCGGCCCAAGAGAGGCCGCGGCGTCGGTTCGGGCCGTCGGAAAGTAATATCCGGACGCCAGCACCAGGGCTTCGACCAGCGAGGCATGCCTGATCGCCAGCGCAACGGCGACGGCTGCTCCCCACGAATGTCCGAGCACGATCGCACGCTGCACGCCGAGACGGCCGAGCGCATCCTTGAACAGGTCTGCCTGCGCTTCAGGAGTCCAAACTGCACTCCGCGGCCGCAAGCTGTGTCCAAATCCGGGGCGGTCAAACACGATCACCCGATAGTTTTCACTCGCCAGATCGATCAGGCCGCTCGACTCGAAGTCCTGGATCATGCTCCCGTTGCCGTGAAAGAGAACAAGCGGGCGGCCGTTGCCGCGCTCCACATAGTGCAGACGTACGCCATTGACCTCGATGAACCGTCCTTGTGGCGGATTATCGCGTTGTGCCTTCCTGGCAAGCTGCCGATTGATGAGGGCGGCCCCCGCCATCACCGTTACGGCCCCGGTAACGGCGGCGAGCGCTGGATATCGCCTCATGGCGCCGAAGCAGCTGGAAACGAGCGAAGAACGAGATTGCGGCAAGGTCATTGGCAGTACCTCACAAGGGTCTGCACGATGCCCCAGAACAAGATGAGAAATGTTGCAGGCATTGCAAACGAGGGCGTCGTCGGTTTGGTTCCTGTACGACGCCCGAATCTGATCGGTTTTCTTGTTGAATGCCTTCGCTCTTCTGCGCACGCGTTGCACCTGCACGCGTCCGCGCGGTGTCATGCTCGACGAACTTTCCGGTCATCAGTCCAATGCTGCCGAACGGCTGCGCGTGCTGATGCATGGGCCCCGGCTTTGCAGCGCACCGCTGAAGAGGTGCCGCGCTACTTCCAAGGTCTGCGATGCGGCCTCAACGCGACGCGTCGGGATGTCGCGTCATCGCGCTTTAGGTTGTTGTTCAAGCATGACCATTTCGGAAAACCGCTGCGCATTTTTCCGGGACATGCTTTAGTGCCTCACGACCAGCACCGAGCACTTGGCGTAGCGCACCACGTGGCCGGCGTTGGAGCCGAGGAAATAGGTACGCATCGCCGGCCGGTGCGAGGTCATGACGATCAGGTCGGCCTTCATCTGCGCGGCTTCCTCCAGGATCTCGTGATAGATGCCGCCTTGGCGCACCACGCTGGAGATGCGGCTCGGCTCGATGCCGGATTCGCGCGCGACGATGGCGAGGGCCTCTTCCGAGGTCTGGCGTTGCTGCTCGTCGAAATCGGCCGGGACATACTCGGCCAGCATGACCGGTGTCATCGGCAGCACGTTGAGCAGCCGCACCTGGCCGCTCCAGGTCTGAGACAACGTCGCCGCCGTCGCGATCGCCGGCTTGGCGAGATCGGTGTCGGCGAGGTCGATGGGCACGAGGATGGACTTGAACATCTGCGCCTCCAAATCTCCAGGTCAGAACGTCCGGCCGGCACGTCGCGCGATCAGCCCGATCGAAGCAGCTTATCGAAGCAGCTTGGGGCTGACGAACAGCACCAGCTTGCCGCGGCGGTAGGCCACGTCCCCCCAATCCTTGACGTCAAAGTCGAAGATCGCAAGCCCCGCCGTGGGCAGGTTGTCGCCCAGCGCCCTGGTACCATCGGGATCGCCGCCGCCGATCAGCATCAGGGCGATCTCGTGCATGCCGGGATTGTGTCCGATCACCAGCAATTGCTTGGGATCGCCTGGGGCCGTTGCAGTGCGAATGGCGTCCAGGATGTCCGCGGCATCGGCGCCGTAGAGTTCCGGCACGACCTCGACCTGCGGCGCGGGGACGCGGTCCTTCATCGTCTCCCAGGCCAGGTCCCAGGTCTGCCGGGCGCGCACCGCATGCGACACCAGCACAGTATCGGGGAAGGGGGGATGGGACGCGATCCAGTCGCCGATCTGCGCGGCATCCTTGTGGCCGCGCTCGTCGAGCCGGCGGTCCTGGTCACGGCCGCTCGGCGCGTCGGTCTCGGTCTTGGCGTGACGCAGCAGCATCAAACGGCGCATGGCATTCTCGAATCGTTTCGCGTCCAGGATAATCTACAGGCGCCGGCCGAGGACAAGGTGACAAGTGCCCGCTGGGTATGAAGCGCGCTGAGATTAAAACGAATCATCATCGCGCTTCAGGTCGTTATTTTGAGCATGATCTCGGCGCAAACCCGGTTTCCGGGTTTGTCGCCACGGAAAACCGCTGCACACTTTTCCGGATCATGCTCTAAGAAACGCCATGAGCGAGACTTTCACAAGCGTGTCCGAGGACGCAGCCGGCTTTCGCGACCGCGAGCGGCTGTCGTTCGATCTCGACGCCGACATCTGCGTGATCGGTGCGGGGCTCGCCGGGCTTTCCGTTGCCCTGGAAGCGGCCCGGCTCGGGGCCAGCGTCGCGGTGCTCGAAGGCCGCCAGATCGGCTGGAACGCCTCCGGCAACCAGCTCGGCACCGTGATGCCGGGTTTCGCGCTGCCGCTCGCCGACCTGATCGAGCGGATCGGCTTCGACGACGCGCGCGAATTGTGGACGCTGTCGCAGGAGGGCGCCGAGTTCGTCCGGGCCAATGCCACCGAGGAGAACATGCCGGGCATCGGCCTCAGCGAGGGCGTGCTGGAGGTCTCCAACGTCGATGCCGGCGACCGTCTGATCAGCCGGCTGCAGATGCTGAACGAGGATTTCGACACCGAGGTCGAGGGCTGGCAGGTCGATCGCGTCCGCGGGCTGCTCGGGACCGATCGCTACTTCCACGGCGTGTATTATCCGAGGGCGTTCCAGGTCGACGGCCGCAAATATGTGCATGGCCTGGCGGCGCTGGCGCGGCGGGCAGGCGCACGCATCTTCGAAGACACGCCGGTGGTCAGCATCGATCATTCCGGCATCCGCAAGCGCATCGTCACCCCCTCGGCGCGGCTGCGGGCGACTCACATCGTGCTCGCGGGCAACATCCATCTCGGCGCCCCGCTACGCCGGCTGTCGGAGACGCTGCTGCCGGTCTGGCGTTATGCCGGCATCACCGCGCCGCTCGGCGAGCGTGTGCACGAGATCATCGCCTTCAAGGGATCGGTGATGGATTCCGACGGTGTCGACCAGTTCCGGATCGTCGACGGCGACCGGCTGATATGGGAAAGTCCGGAGACCACCTGGGCGGCGCGTCCGCAGCGCTTTGCGGGCGCAGTCAAGCGGCGGATCAGCACGATCTTTCCGGAACTCGGCCATGTCGAGATTGCCGAGATGTTCGGCGGCGCCACCGGCCAGACCGTGCACGGCATGCCGCAGATCGGCCAGCTGCGCAAAGGCCTGTGGGTGGCGAGCGGGTTCGGCCGCCAGGGCATGAACACCTCGGCCATGGCCGGACAGATGATCGCGCGCAGCATCCTGTGGGGCGAGGAGCGCTTGAAGCTGTTTTCGCCGTTCGAGCTGGTCTGGGCGGGCGGCGCCACCGGGCGCGTCGCGGGCCAGCTGGTCGGCATCTGGACCAGGGCGAGTTCCGCCGCCGCGGGCTCGCTCGCGCGCTATCGGGAGCGTGCCAGGATCAAGGACAGGGAACGCGAGGCGCGCCTCGCCGAAGCCAACCGGGCCGCCGGCACCGGCCGGCGCCGCCCACCGCCCGGCGCGCGGGAGGCGCCGCCGCCGAAACCTGCGGTCAAAGCGGCGGAACCGGTCGCCCACGACGACCGCGTCTCGCAATAAGTTGAGAGAAATTCGGCCTGGACCTGTAACGTCGGCCGTTAGAGTCCGTATCTCAGGGCGTGGATGTCCCGCGCACGGAGAATGACAATGTTTGACCGCCGCATCCTGCTGACGACTGCCGCCGGCCTGTTCGGCCTTTCGGCCTTCCGCTGGCTGAGAGCGTCCCCGGCCGAAGCCGGCGACAGGGCCGCGCAAAAGTTCGAGATCACGAAGACGGAGGCCGAGTGGCGCGCCCAGCTCACGCCGCAGCAATATGAGATCCTGCGCAATCACGGCACCGAGCGGCCCGGCTCCAGCCCGCTCCTGAAGGAACACCGCAAGGGCACCTTTGCCTGCGCCGGCTGCGACCTGCCGCTGTTCGCGTCCGAGACCAAGTTCGAGAGCGGCACGGGCTGGCCGAGCTTCTATGCGCCGATCGAGGGCAATGTCGGCAAGACCGTGGACCGCACCTACGGCATGGTCCGCACCGAGGTGCATTGCCGCCGCTGCGGCGGCCATCTCGGCCACGTCTTCGACGATGGTCCGAAGCCGACCGGATTGCGCTATTGCATCGACGGTTTCGGCCTGGTCTTCCATCCCGCCGCGGCGTCGGCGACGTAGGCAATCAAGCCGTCATTCCGGGATGGTCCGAAGGACCAGACCCGGAATCTCGAGATTCCGGGTTCGGTCCGTTGGACCGCCCCGGAATGACCCGAAGGCCCCGGCAATTGTTGCCGGTCCCGGCAAATGTGCCCCGGTCGTCAGGCCGGGTTTTTTTATTAAGTCCTTGATATTCCGAGAATACCCGCATTGGCATGCCCCTTGCGATTGTCTCCCCCGATTGCGGCCATGGTCGACCGGCCGCCGAGATCGGATTTGGAGACAAAGTTATGGGTATCTTCGATGCAATGAACACCTCGGTGGGTGGCCTGCAGGCGCAGTCGTTCGCGCTCCAGAACATTTCCGGCAACATCGCGAACTCATCCACCACCGGTTACAAGGGCATCGGCACCAGCTTCGTCGACCTCATCCCGGACTCATCGGTCCCGAGCAAGCAGGTCGCAGGCGGCGTGCAGGCCAACGCGAAGGCCACCATCACCACGCAGGGCACGATCTCGTCCTCCACCGTCGCCACCAACATGGCGATCACCGGCGACGGCTTCTTCTCGATCCAGAAGGCGAGCGGCGTCGTCGACAACGTGCCGGTGTTCACCGGCGTCACCTACTACACGCGGCGCGGCGACTTCCAGCTCAATGCCAACGGCAATCTGGTCAACGGCGCCGGCTATTACCTGATGGGCGTCACGGTCGACCCGAAGACCGGCAACCCGACCGGCAGCGTGGCGAACGTGCTGCAATTCCAGAACAACTTCATTCCGGCGCAGGCGACCACCTCGATCCAGTACGCGGCGAACCTGCCAACCCAGCCGAACACGGTGGCGAAAACCACGGCCTCGACCGGCACCTTGCTCGCGGCCGGCGGCCTGAACCCGTCCGATTTCGCCGCCAACCCGATGCCGGTCGGCACGCCGCCGGCGCCCTATGCCAACGCGACCGTCTCGGGCGCGGCCGCAACCGGAAACATCCGCTCGGCCTACTCGTCGACGACGGCCACGGGCACGGTTGCGCTCCAGAACAATTCCTCGGCGGTGGCCTCGACGACCACGTCGCTCGACAATGCCGCCGGCACGCATCTGGCTTCCAGCATTCTGACCGCGTTGAGCGGCCAGACGCTGACCGTCAACGGCAACACCATCACGTTCAACGGCGGCACCACGGTCTCCACCGTCGGCAGCAACACCACGATCGGCCTCGGTGCGGGCACCACGGCGACCGTGGCCGACATCCTGAATGCGATCCAGACCGCCGGCGGCGCCGGCGTCACCGCCTCGCTCTCGGTCAGCGGCAATATCCAGATCGCGACGGGCACCGGCACGGATGTCGCGATCGGCAGCGGCACGGCCGCCACCGCGCTCGGCATCAGCAGCGTGACACGCGGCGGCAACGTGCTGTCGTCGCCGGCGATCTCCGGCGCGACCGTGTTGAGCGGCAGCGCGACGGCCGGCGGCGCCCAGGTGCTCACATCCGGCTTCTCCGCGGGCGACACCATCACCGTCAACGGCCAGACGCTGACCTTCATGGCCTCGGGCGCTTCCGGTGCCAACCAGATCAACGTCACCGACAACGTCACGACCCTGCTCGGCAAGATCGATGCGCTCTCCGGCGCCTCGGGGTCGTCGGTCAGCAGCGGCGGCGTGATCACGCTGAACACCGGCACCGTCTCCAACCTGGTGGTGTCCAGCTCCAACAGCGCCGCCTTCTCGGCGCTCGGCTTCACCTCGACCATCACCAGGAATCGCGAGGGTGGCGGCACGGCCGGCACCGGCGGCGTGATCGGCAACGACATTTCCACCTTCACCAAGGAATCGATCAGCGGCGGCGCGGTGACCGCCTATAACGCCGCCGGCACCCCGGTGAACCTGCAGCTGCGCTGGGCCAAGACCGACAGTGCCTCGCTGGGCGCGGGTCATTCGGATAGCTGGAACCTGTTCTACCAGACCGACCCGAACGCGACCGGAACGACGGTCGGCTGGGTCAACACCGGCCAGACCTTCACCTTTGCCGCCGACGGCTCGCTGACCTCGCCGAGCGGCTCGGGCATCACCATCAACAACGTCACCGTCAGCGGCCAGTCGCTCGGCTCGGTTGCCTTCAACATCTCCTCGGGCGGGCTGACGCAATATGCCAGCACCAGCGGCGCGGTCACCATCAACACCATCACCCAGAACGGTTATGCCGCCGGCCAGCTTCGCTCGGTCGCCGTCAACAACAACGGCGTCGTGGTCGGCACCTTCTCGAACGGCCAGAACCTGAACCTCGCCCAGGTGCAGCTGTCGCACTTCAACGGCACCAACTACCTGAAGGCGATGGACGGCGGCGCCTATGCCGCGACCGAGCAGTCGGGTGACGCCATCGACGGCGCCTCGGGCACCATCAGCGGCTCCTCGCTGGAGGGATCCAACACCGACATCGCCGACGAATTCACCAAGCTGATCGTGACGCAGCAGGCCTATTCGGCCAACACCAAGGTGATCACGACCGCGAATTCGATGGTGCAGGATCTCCTGAACGTGTTGCGCTGATCGGCGCGTGAGGCAACTAAAGGCGGGCCAGTGATATGGGTTTGAGTTCAGCCCTCGCCAGTGCGATGAGCGGCCTGCGTGCCAACCAGGCCGCGCTCTCGATCGTCTCCTCGAACGTCGCGAATGCGCAGACGCCGGGTTACGTCGTCCAGACCCCGAACCAGATCGAGGTCACCACCGGCGAGTTCGGCTCGACGGCGATGACCACCGGCGTCAGCCGCCTGCTCGACACCTACGTGCAGAACCAGCTGCGGACCGAGACCGGCGGCAGCGGCTACGCCGACCAGATGGCCAACATCCTGAAGCAGCTTCAGAATGTCTACGGCACGCCCGGCAATTCCGGCACGCTCGAAAGCGCGCTGAACAAGTTCACCACCGCGCTTCAGGCGCTGTCGACCAGCTCGGGGGCGTCGTCGGCGCAGACCGTCGCGCTCGGGGCGGCGCAGGCGCTCGCGACGCAGCTCAACGTCACCACCAAGGGCATCCAGTCGCTGCGCTCCAACGTCGAGCAGGATCTCGGCAATTCGGCGCAGGCCGCCAATGCGGCCATGAAGCAGGTCGCCGACATCAACACCAGGCTCCAGGGCCTCTCGGCCAACGATCCTTCGGCCGCAACGCTGATGGACCAGCGCGACCAGGCCATCAACACGCTGTCCAAATATGTCGACGTCCGCGTCACCACCGACAACTCGAACCAGGCCAACATCTACACCACGACCGGCATCCAGCTGGTCGGCGCCGGGCTCGCCTCGGAATTCTCCTTTGCCTCCGCCGGCGCGCTGTCGGCGACGTCGCTCTACAACATCGACCCGGCGAAGTCCGGCGTCGGCGCCTTCAACATCAAGCTGCCGAACGGATCGCAAGTCGACGTCGTCGCCAACAACGTGGTGTCGTCCGGCCAGATCGCGGCCGACCTGAAGCTGCGCGACGACATTCTGGTGCAGGCGCAAAACCAGATCGACCAGCTCGCCGCCACGATGGCGAGCGCGTTGTCCGACAAGACCACGGCGGGCAGCACGGTCTCCGGCCCGCCGGCCGGCTTCGATCTCGAGCTCGCCGGTGCGCTGCCGGGCAACACGGTCAACATCACCTATACGGACACGGCGACCAACACGCAGCGCCAGATCACGCTCGTCAACGTGACAGACCCGGCCGCGCTGCCGCTCCAGAACGCGACCAACGCCAACCCGATGCGGATCGGCGTCGATTTCGCCGGCGGCATGGGCGCGATCGCCTCCGCGCTCAACACCGCGCTGCCGAGCGCGCATCTGTCGTTCTCCGCCGCCCCGTCGCCGGCGACCGCCACGACGCTGCGGGTGACCGACGACAACACCGGGCTCGCCAAGGTCGGTTCGGCCTCGACCACCAAGACGATCTCGTCGCTGACCTCGGGCAATCCGCAGCTGCCGCTGTTCACGGACGGCGGGCAGGCGCTCTACACCGGCGCGATCACGGCATCGGGCTCGCAGATGACTGGTCTTGCCGGGCGCATCGCCGTGAACACGCAACTGGTGACCGACCCCACCCGGATGTCGGTCTACAATACCTCGCCGGTGACGCCCGCCGGCGACACCACGCGTTCGGACTATCTCTACTCGCAGCTCACCAGTGCGGTGTTCTCCTATGCGCCGCAGAGCGGCCTCGGCTCGGCGAGCCAGCCCTTCACCGGCAGCGTCTCGAACTTTCTCCAGCAGTTCCTGAGCGTGCAGGCCAACGCCGCGACCCAGGCGACCCAGCTCCAGCAGGGCCAGAGCGTCGTGGTCTCGACGCTCCAGGCCAAGTTCGACTCGACCTCGAAGGTCAATCTGGACTCGGAGATGTCGAACCTGATCCAGCTTCAGAATGCCTATGCCGCCAACGCCCATGTCATGTCGGTGGTGCAGAGCATGATGAACACGTTGATCCAGGCTCAATTGTAACCAGTAACAGGGCTCTGAAAGATGTCGATCAGCAGCATCAACTACTCCTCGTCGATCCTCGGCGCGCAGATCCGCAACATCAATCAGCAGCTCACCGACCTCTCGACGCAGCTCTCGACCGGCAAGCTGTCGCAGAACTATGCCGGCATGGGCACCAACGAGGGTTTTGCGATCGCTGGCCGCGCGCAGCTCTCCAACATCGCCGCCTATACCGACACGATCACCAACGTCAACGTCAGCATCAACCTCGCCAACACCGCGCTGCAGTCGCTGACCAAGATCCGCAGCACCGTGCAGACCGGCTCGGCCTCGACGGCGCAGGATCTCAACGTCAACGGCCAGACGATTGCCCAGAACACCGCCGCCGCCCAGTTCGGCTCGATGATCGGTGTCCTCAACACGCAGACCGGCAGCCGCTATCTGTTCTCCGGAACGGCCGTCAACACCCAGTCGGTGGCCGATGCCGGTGACATCATCAACGGCACCACGACGCAGGCCGGCTTCAAGACCGTGATGGCGGAGCGCCAGTCCGCCGATCTCGGAGCCAACGGCATGGGGCGGCTGGTGCAGACGCAGCCGACGCCGAGCTCGGTGCAGGTCTCCGAGGACGTCGCCGGATCGCCGTTCGGGCTCAAGATCAAGGCGGTGTCCTCGACGCTGACGGGCGCGACCGTCACCGGCCCGACCGGCTCGCCGGTGTCGTTCTCGGTCGACCTCAACGGCGTCAACCCGAACAACGGCGACAAGCTGAGCATCCAGTTCACGCTGCCGGACGGCACCACCGAGCAGATCGACCTGACCGCGTCATCGGCGACGCCGACCCCGCTCGGCAGCTTCGCGATCGATGCGAGCACCCCCGTCAACCCCGACAACACCGCCGCGAACCTCAACACGGCGCTGAACACCGCGATCACCAAGCTCGCCAACACCTCGCTGGTGGCGGCCTCGGCGATCGTCGCCGGCGACAACTTCTTCAACAGTGCGAGTTCGGCGATCGGCACGCCCGTCAACAACCAGGCTGCAACGCCCGCTCCTGTCAGCGGCACGACGGCGCTGTCAGGCGCGAGCCCCTCGGACTCGATCTCGCCGGGCTTCGTCGCGGGCGACACCATCACCGTCAACGGCACCACGCTGACCTTCGTGGCTTCGGGGGCGACCGGCAACCAGCTCAACGTCACCGACAGCATCCAGACGCTGATGAGCAAGATCGACCAGATCACGGGCACGTCGAAGCCCTCGACGATCCATGGCGGCGCGATCACTGTCAACACCGACGATGCGGCGAGCCTCAGCATCACGACCTCGAACACCGGCGCGTTGGGTGCGCTCGGTTTCGGCGCGACGCCGGTGACCGCCACGCAGCCGCCGCTGCGCGTCGGCTCCTCGCCGGCGAACTCGGCCACCACGCTGGTGAACGGCTCGGCCAACACCGTGAAGTGGTACCTCGGCAATGACGGGCCCGGCTCGCCGCGCTCCACCGCGATGGCGCGGGTGGACGATGCGGTCACGGTGCAGTACGGCGCCCAGGCGAATGAGGATGCGATCCGCCGGCAATTGCAGGCGATCGCGGTGTTCGGGACCTTCTCGACCTCGCCGACCGGGCAGTATTCGGGCGGGCAGGTCTCGGCGCTGAGCCTGCGCACGACCCAGGCGCTGACCCAGCAGCCCGGGCAGCAACGCATCGAGGACATCCAGACCGACATCGCGATGGCCCAGAACACGATGAAGGACGCGAGCACGCGCCAGACCCAGGCCAAGGCGCAGCTCCAGACCATCATCGATCAGGCGGAATCGGCATCGCCGGACCAGGTCGCCAGCGAGATCCTGGCGCTCCAGAACGCGCTGCAGGCGTCCTACCAGGTGACCTCGAACCTGGCGCAGCTCTCGCTGGTCAAGTTCCTGTAGGGCCGGCCGCGTTAAGACGCCGTTAACCATGCCTGTTTACCTCTTGGTGAGGATTGCGATCGGGGCGGAGCGGGCGATGTCGGACAGGATGCAGCTGGTGGTGGCGACCCCTTGCTTCGGCGGGCAGGTGTCGAGCATCTATGCGAGCTCGATCTTCGCGCTGCAGCGCGCCGTGCACGGCATGTCCAATCTCGAGCTCAAGGTGCTGTTGCGCGACGGCGACGCGCTGATCACCCGCGCACGGGCCAATCTGGTGGCGATGTTCCTGGACGATCCCAGGGCGACGCATTTCCTGTTCGTCGACGCCGATATCGGCTTCAAGCCGGAGCAGGTGTTCCGGCTGATCGAATGCGGCGCGGACGTCGTTGCCGGCTGCTATCCGATCAAGCGGGTCAATTGGGACAAGGCCGCGCGGGCGATCCAGTCGGGGCGGGCCGACGTCCCCGCCGCCTCGCTCGATTACGTGCTCGAGATCGAGGATCCCGACCGCATCGTCGTGGTCAACGGCTTCACCCGCGTGCGCTATGCTGGCACCGGCTTCCTGATGATCCGTCGCCACGTGCTGGAGGCGATGTGCCGCCACCCGGGCTATGCCAGTTTGCAGTTTTTTCGCGAGCATTCGCACGATGCGCTGGCGGCGAGCCGGAACCGGTTTGCGCTGTTCGAGTGCATGATCGATCCGGCGACCGGCACGTATCTGTCGGAGGACTTCGCCTTCTGCAAGCGCTGGACCGATATCGGCGGCGAGATCTGGGCCGATATCCAGAGCTCGCTCGACCACGTCGGGCCGTCGGTATTCCACGGCGACATCGCCTCGCAGTTCGCGCCGGCGCCCGTGGCGGCCGCCGACGCGGCGTGAGTGGTCCAGAATGAGCGGCCGCGAATCCCGTTGGTCGGAATCGGAGCGCGGGTTCGACGGCGGCTCGCGCCATCGCCTGCGCGATCTCGTCACGCCCCTGTGTACGCTGCTGCCGCTTGGCGCAGCTGCGGCCGTGCCGGTCAAGTCGGCGTTCGAGGTGTGAGATGCAGCATCCGGTTTCCGCGCCGCTTCGCATGGCCGCTGCGAACTATGCCGACCGCATCGGCTTTGCGCAGCTGACGCGCCGCGCCTTCGAGGGCGTCGATCTGCATCCGTTGCGTGACCAACTGGTGGCGCGGATCGCGGCCGGGACGGCGCTGGCGGGCGAAGGGCTGGATCTGTCGTTGATCACCCAACTTCTGGGCGACAAGGACCAGGGGCTCGCGATCCAGTCGGAGGTGCTCAGCTTCCATCAATTGTTCCGGACGCCGAGTGCCGCAGCGAAGCCGGGCCTGCGCCTGCTTGCGCTTGCAGCCGACATCGACATGGGCGGCAACACGCCGATCGATTTCCTGCTCGAAGGCTCCGACGTCGAACTGCTGACGCTCTATGTGGTCAAAGGCGCCGGGCTGCCGGAAACGTTGCCCGAGCACGACGTCGCCATCGTGGTGGCCTCGGATTCCGAGGAATGCCGCGAGGCGCTCGCCTTGATTGAGAAAGCCGCGCCGCACTGGCCGCGGCCGCTGCTCAACCGTCCCGATCGCATCGGCAATCTCGATCGCGACAAGCTGCACCTTCTGCTGGCCGGCGTGCCGGGCCTGGACATTCCCGCCACCATCCACGCGACGCGCGCGCAATTGTCAGATCTTTCGCAAGGTCAGATCGGCTGCGGTGACATCGCCAGTGAACTGCGGTTTCCGCTCATCGCGCGGCCGCGCGGCTCGCATGCGGGCGTCGGGCTCGCGAAGCTCGACGACGCGGCCGCGCTCGCGTCCTATCTTGCCGAGCGTGGCGAACAGGACTTCTTCGTCGCACGTTTCGTCGACTATGTGAATGCCGACGGACTCTACCGCAAATACCGCCTCGCCATGGTCGACGGCAGACCGTACGCCTGTCACATGGCGATCGCCGACCGCTGGGACATCTGGTATCTCAACGCCTACATGGCGTTCAGCGAGGAGAAGCGGGCGGAGGAAGCCGTCTTCATGCGCGACTTCGACACCGCCTTTGCCGCGCGCCACGAGCGCGCGCTCGACGAGATGAGCAGGCGCGTCGGCCTCGATTACTTCATCGTCGATTGCGCGGAGAACGACAAGGGCGAGCTCCTGGTGTTCGAGGCCGACAACACGGCCGTCGTGCACAACATGGATTCGCCGGTGGTGTTTCCTTACAAGCCGCCGCAGATGCGCAAGATCTTTGCCGCGTTCACGGCGATGCTTTCGCGGCACGCAAAGACGGGCAGGGAGAGCGCAGCATGAACGAGATCATCCGCAGCACGCAAAGCTCCCTCACGGGCACTTCGCTCGATCCGCAAGACTGGAGCGAATTTCGCGCGCTCGCCCATCGCATGCTGGACGAGACGATCGACGGCATCGCCAATGTTCGGGCGCGGCCGGTCTGGCGGCCGATTCCCGACGAGGCCCGCGCAGCATTCAGGGCCGAGGTGCCGCGCGAGGCGAGCGACCTCGGCGAGGTCTATCGCGAGTTCTCCGAGCATGTCGCGCCCTATGCGACCGGCAACGTCCATCCCGGCTTCATGGGCTGGGTGCATGGCGGCGGCACGGCGGTCGGCATGCTCGCGGACATGCTCGCGGCGGGCCTCAACGCCAATCTCGGCGGACGCGACCACATGCCGATCGAGGTCGAACGGCAGATTGTCGAGTGGATGCGCCGCCTGTTCGCGTTTCCCGACAGCGCAAGCGGTATCTTCGTCACTGGCACCTCGATGGCCAATCTCATGGCGGTGCTGGTGGCGCGCACGGCTGCGCTCGGCACGCTGGCGCGCCAGCACGGCATCGGCAATGACGGCGCGCTGCTCATGGCCTATACCTCGCAGGCCGCGCATGGCTGCGTGTCGAGGGCGATGGACATCGCCGGGCTCGGCACCGATGCGCTGCGCAAGATCGGCGTCGATGCCGACCATCGCATCGAGGTCGCCGCGTTGCGCGCGCAGCTCGCCGTCGATCGTGAGATCGGCTTCAAGCCGTTCCTGGTCGTCGCCTCCGCCGGCACGGTCGATATCGGTGCGGTCGACGATCTCAGGGCGATTGCCGAGCTGTGCCGCGAGGAAGACATCTGGTTTCACGTCGACGGCGCTTTCGGCGCGCTCGCGATCCTGTCGCCCGAGCTGGCGCCGATGCTCGGCGGCATCGAGCTTGCGGATTCCATTGCGCTCGACTTCCACAAATGGGGACAGGTGCCCTACGACGCAGGCTTCCTGCTGGTGCGCGACGGCGAGCAGCATCGGCAGGCCTTTGCGCAGCCGGCGGCCTATCTGCGCCGCGAGTCGAGGGGGCTTGCCGCGGGCGCCGTCTGGCCCTGCGATCTCGGCCCCGATCTGTCGCGCGGCTTTCGCGCACTGAAGACGTGGTTCACGCTGAGGACGTTCGGTACCGATCGGATCGGCGCGGCGATCGCGCGCAGTTGCGCGCTGGCGAAATATCTGGAGGCGCGCGTGCTGGCCGAACCTCGGCTCGAATTGTTGGCGCCGGTCAATCTCAACATCGTCTGCTTCCGCTACCGCGCCGATGACGCGGTCAATCGCGAGATCGTCGCCGACATCCAGGAGGCCGGCATCGCCGCCCCGTCGAGCACGACGCTGAACGGCAGGTTTGCGATCCGGGCTGCGATCGTCAACCATCGCACCGAGGCGACGGACATCGATGCGCTGGTCGCGGCCGTGCTGGAGTTCGGGGGACGGCGCTGTGGCAACGAACTGGTCGAGGTCGAGGCGCCGCCGCTCGCGGCGCAATGACGTGCCTGGCTGAAACGGCAACGGCCCCGGAGATGATCCGGGGCCGTTGCCGTTCCATGAAGGCTCGTTGGCGCGACGCCGCGAACGCGGCCCGGTCAGGCGGCGGAGCTCACGTCGTCCTTGGCCGCTTCCCCCTTGGGATGGGTGGCTTCGAATTGGCTCCGCAGCTTCTCTTCGTAGGCGATCAGCTTGCGGGCGTCCTTCAGGGCCCGGTAGAGGTCGCCGTTCAGGATGTTGTTGTTGATGCCTTCGATGATCGGCCAGGCACTCGGCACCGCGGTGACGATGTCGCGCACCAGGTTGAAATAGGTGCCGTGCTGGGTCTGCGGATCCGGCGAGATGTACATGAGCTGGACCGCCAGATAGACGAGCTTGGCTGGCGTATCCGCGGTCTCCGGCGTGAGGATGTCGCGCTCGCGCAGGATCGGTACGTTATCGCCGTCGATCAAGAGCCGGGCACGCTGGTCCGTGTTGGTAATCACGCAGTTGCCGACGATGATGCGCTCGTGCGGTCTGAGCTCGACCTTGAGGGCCATTGCCTGTTCTCCATCAACGCTTTCGTAACCGAGCGTTCGTTGCGGCTCACCAAGGCCCGATTCTCGCTCGGAATGAGTTAACGAGTTGTAAATTCCGTGAATCTTCGCGGAAAAGATCAACGTTTTCAACGTCGCGTGGGTGTGGCGATGCCGTGATACGCGCAGCGTTCGCGGCCGAATCACGCGCAGCCGGGCAAAAGCGCGGGTTTCATTTCATGTTTCGTTAGAGGACTCGGCGCCACCGTCCGCCGTCGCTGGGTCAATAACGATCCAAGCAGACGTGTAACAGTAGCGTCGCTTACCAGAAAGGTAACAGAGTCATGTCAGGTATCGTCCTCTCCGCATCGGTTCGTCAGAACCTGCTCTCTCTCCAGTCCACCGCCGATCTTCTCGCCACCACGCAGAACCGTCTGTCGACCGGCAAGAGCGTCAACTCGGCCCTGGACAATCCCACCAACTTCTTCACCGCCCAGTCGCTCGACAACCGCGCCAGCGACATCAACAACCTGCTCGACGGCATCGCCAACGGCGTGCAGGTGCTGCAGGCCGCCAACACCGGCATCACCTCCCTGCAGAAGCTGATCGACAGCGCCAAGTCGATCGCCAACCAGGCGCTGCAGACCACGGTCGGTTACTCCACCAAGTCGAACGTCTCGGCCACCATCTCCGGCGCGACGGCGGCCGACCTGCGCGGCACGACCTCCTACGCCAGCGCGACCGCGAACAGCAACGTCGTGTATAGCGGCGCTGCCGGCGGCACCACCGCTGCCAGCGGCACCACCACGCTCGGCGCCACCATCGGTGCGTTCACGGGCACCGCG
>DATLXF010000056.1:0-400903 GCA_035575945.1 Bradyrhizobium sp.
AGCAGGGCGATATCACGCTGGCGGGGCATGCGGTCCTGCAGGACGGCATCCTGCTGTCCACGACGTCGGTGAACCAGCGCGGCACCATCCACCTGCTCAATTCGGCGAGCGATGCGACCGGCAGCGTGACGCTGACCGGCAACGCCGTCAGCGCGATCCTGCCGGAGCTGGACACCACCGACACCGCGCTGAACAGCCAGCGCGACGCGCTGATCGCGGACTCGGCCAAGCAGAACGCAGTGCGCGGGAGCGCGGCCAGCGGGCAATTCGACAATCTTAGCCGGCTTGCCGACCGCGAGGACCAGTCGCGTATCGAGATCGTCAGCGGCAATGTCGTGAAGTTCCAGAACGGCTCGCTCACCATGGCGCAAGGCGGGCTTGTGGCAGTGAGCGCCGGCAAGCGCATTTTCACCGAGACCGGATCAAGCCTCGACGTTTCCGGTGTGCAGAACGTCGGTCTGGAGATGTCCTCGAACCAGATCCAGGTCAACCTTCAGGGCAACGAACTGCGCGACTCGCCGCAGAATCGCGACAGCAAGGCACTCGTCAACGGCAACGTCTGGGTGGACGTGCGCGATCTCGTCTTCGTACCCGCGGGCACCGGAGGCTACGCCGCCGACCGCTATTACACGCCGGGTGGCCTGATCGAAGTCGCGGGTTACGTCAACAAGAGCAGCCACAGCATCGGCGAGTGGACCGCGATCGGCGGCACCATCACGCTGTCGGCGCCCGAAGTGATCGCCCAACAGGGCGCGAGCTTCAACATCTCGGGCGGCTCGGTGCAATACAAGGGCGGCTATCTGGCCGACACCCTCTTGCTCGGCAGTGACGGGCGCATCTACAGCGTCAACAACGCGCCCGGCAATCTGACCTATACGGCCGTAGCCGACGGCTTCGTGGTCAATCATCCGCGCGCCGGCGTCGTCGAGGTCTACAACAACAGCCTCGGCGGCAAGAAAAGCATGCACTGGGAGGACGGCTACATCGTCGGCCGCGATGCGGGCAGGCTCATCCTGTCGACCCCGACATCGGTCTTCGAAGGCAACATCGTGGCCGACGTCGTCAGGGGCGACCGCCAGACCGGGGTTCGCCCGTCCAGTGTCACCGATGGCTACAAGCTCGCGCAAACGACGGCGGCGCTGCAAGGCACGCTGGCGCTCGGCCGCTACGACGGGGCATCCAGCGGCGGAGGCGGGTTTTACGGCACGGACGTGCACTTTGGCGACGTCGCCGGCATCACCGGAGGCATGGCGGCGACCGGCTCCCTGCCGTCGGAGCGGACCAACACGGCCTGGTTCGATGCCGGCCGCATCAATGCTCTGCATCTGGGCGGACTGGATGTCGGCACCACCGAGACCATCACGATCGACCGTGTGATCAAGCTGGCCGATGGCGGCAGGATTGTCTTCACCGCACCCGTGGTCGACATCGGGGCCGACATCACTGCGCGCTCCGGTTCGATGACGGTCGACAACTACTTCAAGGGTGATCTCGCCGGCGGTCGAGGCCCCGAGCAGGTGCTGCTCAAGAATGGCGTGGCATCAATCACGCTCCATGACGGCGCGACGATCGATTTGCGCGGGCTTTGGGTGAATGCGCAAGACAATCCCGACGACGGCACGAGGCAGGCCTTTGTCGACGGCGGATCGGTGACCCTGCGCTCGACGCATGACGTCACGATAGAAAAGGGCAGCACGATCGACGTGTCGTCTGGGGCGGCGATCCTCGCCGGCGGCAAGACCAAGGGCGGACGCGGCGGCAATGTCAGCCTGATCGCGGATGCGCCGGCCCTCGACGTGCGGGCCGATGGCCTGCTGACGGCCGACGGCACGATTCGCGCCTATGGCGTCAACGGTGGAGGCACCCTGAAGCTGGAATCCGGCACGGCAGTCGCAATCGGCGGCAAGGTCATGGCCAATGATGACGTGCTGGGCGCGGGGGAAAAAGCACAGGCCGATTTCGTGCTGGCGCGGGATTATCTCGTCAAGGCGGGCGAGACGCTGCCGGGCGATTACACCTATCAGACCACGATGCTCATGCCCGGCGATCGGGTGACGAACAGGGCGTTGTTCGCCGGCGTGGTGCTCGCGGCGGATTGGACTCCGCCCCTTCCGAACACGTTGCGGTCTTATGACATCAGATACACCCTGGGTGGCGTTTCTTACGCGGTACGAGTCTGGGACCCCAGCGAACACCAACCGGTCCCGGTCATTCCGGCCGGCGCCGTCCTTCTCAACAGAGCGCTTGATCAGATCGTTGGCTATACTCTGCCGGCGGATGTCTTCCGGAATGGCGTTCCGGTCTCCGAGGCTTTCACGAGAACGCTGACCGCGGGCACGATCGTGACGAGCGATACCGTGCTGGCCGCCGGAACGCGACTCTCCGCCGGCTTTGCGCCGGCCCGTGACGCGCAGATCAAGCCGCTGCTGCAGCTCGACACGTCGCTGTTCAAGTCCGGCTTCGCCAATTATGACATCGTCGGCCACACCAGTGTGGCCGTCGCGGCGGGAGCATCCCTCGACGTCGCGATGCCGGTCTATCGCCTCGGCGCCAGTGCATTCGAGCTCCCGAGCGGCACCGATCCGGCACGTGCGCTGTCGCTCTGGACTCCGCCGGAATGGACCGAAGATGCGCGAAGCGGCAAGCTGATCCAGCGTGGCGGCGCCAGTCTCTCGCTGCGCGCCACCCAGGGTGAGAGCGATCTGCTGATCGCGAGCGGCACGATCGCGATCGGCACCGGCGCTTCGATCCAAGTCGATAGCGGCCAGTCGATCCGTCTGCAGGGCAAGGCCTTCACCATCGATGGCCGGCTCACGGCGCCCGGCGGCACCATCGACCTGACGCAGCCGGTCGCCCCCAACAAGTCGCCGAATCCACTTGCATCCGGCTATGGCGGTACGCCCGACCTGATCTGGATCGGCGACAATGCGGTGCTCGATGTCGCGGCGCGTGCGGTGACGGCGAAGGACGTCAACGGTCGGACCTATGGCGTGGTGGGCAGCGCCGGCTCGATCCTGATCGGCGGCGCGATGGACTGGGAGGACACGGGCGTCTCAATCACGCCGACGGCCTTCGTCGTGATCCGTCCCGGCGCTCTGCTCGATGCCTCCGGAACCAGCGCGGTGCTCGATATCGCCACGGGCGGAGCCCCGAACGCCTTCACGCCGGTGCTCGTGGCCAGCGACGGCGGTACGATCGTCGTCAAGGCCGGCCACGGGCTCTATCTCGACGGGACCATGCGGGCCGCCTCCGGCGGCGTCAATGCCGCCGGCGGTACGCTCGGCGTGGCGCTCGAAGCGCTGCAATACCAGATCAGCAGTGTCAGCGGCGACGTGCTGCGGCATCGCGAGCTGGTCATCGCCGATGTCCAGGGCAGCAGCGTAATCGCGGACGGCCTCGCACCGCTGGACGCCAAGTCGTTCCTCGTCACCGGAACGGCGCGACTGGGCGCCGACCGCATCGCCGGAGGCGGTTTCGGCAATCTGTCGGTGCTGGTCGACGGCGTGCTGTCCTTCGACGGCGACGTGAGCTTGGCGATGGCGCAGAGCCTGCGGCTCTATTCAGGCGCAATCGGGCTGACCGATGCGGCCGCAGCCGACTCCCGCATCCGCCTCGCGGCACCCTACGTCCGGCTGGCGGGTGTCAATCGGGCGGCCGCGGACGGCTATCAGCTGCCCGGTGCGAACTGGGGCCGGGGCGGGCCATCGCAGCGTGCCACTGCGGCGGCGTTCGGCGTCGCCGCCGATCTGATCGACCTCCGCGATACCGTGTCGTTCAGCCTGACGCAGGCGATCACGACCGGGGTGAACGACTACACGCTCGATCGTCGCGGCTTCGCCGAAATCGATCTGCTCAGCCGCGGAGATCTGCGACTGCTGCGGGCGCAAGGCAACGTCACCGATGGCACAAGGCTGCTCTCGGCAGGCGACGTCGTTCTGACGGCCGGACAGATCTATCCGGCCACCGGCGCATCCGCGACCATCACGGCCGGTTACGTCGACTACGAAACGATCCGCGCTGGCAGTCTGCTCGAGATCCGGCGCTACGGTGACGTCCCCGAAATGCCTTACGCCGCGTTCGGCTCGCTGAGCCTGAAGGCCGGCATCGTCAGGCAGGGCGGCGTGGTGCGCGCGCCGTTCGGCAACCTCACCATCGGAATGAAGACGGGCCTTGTCCCGACCGACAGCGTCACGCTGCTGCCCGGCAGCATCACCTCGGTGAGCGGCGCGGGCCTGGTGATGCCCTATGGCGGTACGCTCGACGGCATCACCTATAGCTACAATGGGAGCGCGGTGCGGCTCTTCGGCGCCGGCGGACTGGGCAGCGTCAATCTCTTGGGCGTGCATGTGGACGCGCGGGCGGGCGCCATCGTCGACGTTTCCGGCGGCGGCGAATTGACCGGTGCCGGCTTCGTCACCGGCCGCGGCGGTTCGGTCAACATCCTGACGACGCCGCTCGTGAACGCCAATCCGGGCTACGGATACAGCGCCAAGGGCAACCAGGTCTACGCGATCGTTCCGAGCAGGGGGGGCAGCTATGCGCCCGTCGTGCAGGAAGCCGGTTACGGCGCGCCCGCCGTCGGCCGCGAGATTACGATCCCCGACGGGGTGCCCGGCCTCAAGGCCGGCACCTACATGCTGATGCCCTCGACCTACGCGCTGCTGCCCGGTGCCTATCGGGTCGAGATCGCCGGCGCCGCTGGGGCCGTGGCGCCGATCGGCGTGACGGCGACGGGCAATGGGTCTTACGTCGCGGGCGTCACGCTCGGGGTTGCGAACACCGCCATCCGCGCCTCGCTGCCGGTGCAGGCCATCATTACCCCGGCTGACGCCGTCCGCACCCATTCCTCCTTCAACGAGATCGGCTACAACGCCTTCGTGCTGGCCGATGCGGCGCGGATCGGCATCCCGCGCGCCGCGCTGACCATCGACGCGCGCTCCCTCGACATCATGCTGAGCACGCCGCGCGTTGCCGATGCGCGGCCGCGATTCACCTTCGACAGCGAGTTGCGCATCGATGCCGCGCAAGGCAGCGGCGGCTTCGCTGGCAAGGTGCAATTGCACGGGATCAGCGAGATCCTGGCGAACGGCCAGGCGCCGTCCGGCGGCCTGCCGAACGCCTCGGTCTATGCCGACGACATCAGCAAGCTCGGCGCGTCGCGCCTCGTGCTCAACGGCACGCTCGCCGTGGGCTACGGCACCGCCGGCGGCTTTGCAATCATCGATGGTGACTGGAACAGCAGCATCATCCTGCGCAGCGGCGCGCATCTGTCGGCCGCGGAGGTGATCTTCGCCGGCAAAGGCACCAGCGACTCGACCGGCTCGATCACGATCGAGGAGGGGGCCTCCGTCGCCACGATCGGCCGCGGCAAAGCTGCATTCGATTCCCGCGACGGCTATGTGTTCCTCGGCCTGGGCACGCTCATGGTCTCCAACGGCATGGTCGACCTGCAGCCGGGAGAGTACTTCCCTCGCAGCGGCTATGACGTCGCGATCAATGTCGGCGCTTGCGTCAGCGCGGGCTGCGGCCGCACCACCACGCTGGTCTCGGAGGGCTCGATCGCGGTGTCGACGCCAGGCTCGTTCGTGATCGCGGACAACGTCGCTTACGGCACCCGTAACCTGGTGCTCGGGGTGTCCGGCATCAATCTCGGCGACGAGGCGAGCCTCGCGGCTGCCGCAGCCGCCGGCCGCCTGCCGGCCGGTCTCGCTCTCAACGACGCCGTGCTGGCGCGGCTCCTGGCCGGCAACACCGCGATCGGCGCTCCGGCGCTGGAAGCGCTGGCGCTGAACGCGCGCAACGCGGTCAACGTTTTCGGCAATGTCACGCTCGACGCGACGAGGGTCGGCCGCCTGGTGCTGGGCACGCCGGCGATCTACGGCTATGGCGCGAGCGGCGACGCCGCGACGATCCGCGCCGACGAATTCGTCTGGACAGGCTCGCGAGAGGCGCCAGGCGCGCCGAACGCCCCGGCGCTCGGCGACGGCAGCCTGACCATCGCGGCGAACCGGGTCGTGCTGGGCTACGGCCCGAACACGCGGCCGGACACCACGATGGTCGACAACCGCATCGCGCTCGGCTTCAGCGCGGTCACGATCGGCGCGAGCCAGTCCGTCACCTCCAACAGCAAGAGCACGCTCTCCGTCTATCACAGCCGCGGCGCCTATGACGCCGCGACCGGCTATGCCTATGCCGGCGGCGACCTGACCATCTCGGCGCCGCTTTTGACCGGCGCCGCAGGATCCAGCACCCGCATCACCACGGGCGGCGATCTCCGCGTGCTCGGCACCGGGGCAATCCCCGCGCCGAGCGAGGCGCTCGGCGGGCAGCTCACCTTGAGCGGCGCCAACGTCGTGCTCGACAGCAGCATCGTGCTGCCTTCGGGCCGGCTTGAGGTGCTGGCGACCGGCGACATCGTGCTCGGCGAGCGATCGCGACTCGATCTCGCCGGCCGTGCGGTTTCGGTATTCGACGTCACCAAATACAGTTGGGGCGGCGACCTCGTCCTGACCAGCTCCGCCGGCAACATCCGCCAGGAGGCGGGCTCGGTGATCGACCTGTCGGCCCGCAACAATCGCGGCGGCACGGCGACGGTGACGGCGCTGGGCGGCGCTGCGGGCCATGTCGCCCTGGGCGGCGCCGTTCTGGGTGGCAGCTCCGGCCGCTACGATGCCGGCGGGACGTTGGTGCCCTACGACGCCGCCGAGCTCACGGTGCAGGCCCAGATTCTCGACGATTTCAGCGGCCTCAATGCGCGGCTCAATGCCGCCGGCGTCTTTGGCGCGCGGCGCTTCCAGATCAAGCAGGGCGATCTTGTGGTCGGCAGCGAGGTCAAGGCGCGCAATGTCGAGATCGTGGTCGACGGCGGCAGCCTCACCATCATCGGCACCATCGATGCCAGCGGCGAACAGGTCGGCAGCATCCGCCTCGCGGCGATGAACGACCTCACCGTGGCCGGGCTGCTCGATGCCCACGGCCGCGGCATGCGCTTCGACAGTTATGGCCTGATCATCGACGCCCCGAACCGCGCCAGCATCGATCTGACCGCGAAGCAGGGCACCCTGACCCTGTCGAACGGCGCGGCGTTCGACCTGCGCGCCGGTACCGATGTGACCGTCGGCACGGGCGCGCGCCGCAACGATGGCGCTGACCGCGGCATGCTGGCACTCAACGCACCGCGGCTCGGCGGCGACGACGTCGCGATCGATGTACGTGGCACGCCGCGCATCGCCGGCGCCAAGACCACCGCCGTCTACGGCCGTCGCAGCTACGACGACGCGCCGCTGGCCGCCGTGCCCGACATCACCGGCCATCGGCCGCAGGAGATCACGCAGGCCTATCTCGACGCGATCGATCTCGACAGCATCGCCTTCATGGATGCGGCGCTCGGCAATGCCGCGCTCGCGGCGCGGCTCGGCGCGCTCGGCAGCGCTCATCTCCGTCCGGGAGTCGATATTGTCAGCAGGACCAGCGCCGACAATCCGAGCGGCGATCTGACGGTGAATGGCGATCTCGATCTATCGAAGTACCGCTATGGGCCGAACGCCGACCGCGTCGTCGGGTCGCCGACCTATGGCTTTGGCGAGCCCGGCGCGATCAACATCCGCGCGGCCGGCAATCTCAACATCCGCGGCACCATCACCGACGGCTTCGCGCCGCCGCCCGCCACCAAGGGCGACAATGGCTGGCGGCTCGAGCAGGGAGTCGTGCCGTTCGGCGGCGAGATCGTGCTGCCGGTCGCGGTGACGATCGAGGCCGGCACGCTGTTCAAGCAGGGCGCCGTGCTCAATTACGACCTGCCGACGGGCCCGGTGACGCTGCCCTCCGGCACGACGCTGCCCGTACGCGCAACCCTGACGGCGCCGCTGACGCTCGGCCGCGGCAGCACGCTGAACGCGGCCATCTACAATGCCGATGGCAGCCTTGCTTATGCGGCGGGTACCGTGATGTCCTCCGACGTGACCTTGGCCGCGGGCATGCAGCTCGATGCCGGCTCGCTGATGAGTGGCGCCGTCAGCGTCGCGGCGCTGACCTGGCCGAAGGGCGTCGCGCTGCCGGTGAACATGAGCTCGGCAGCGCAGATGTCGCTCGCCGCGGGCGCGCTGATCCCGTCGCAGACCGACGTGAAGCTGCCCGGCGGCACTGCAGTCGATCTGCGTGACGCCTCCGGCGGGCGCCAAGGCGCCAATTGGGCCGTTGCCGCCATGCTGCCGGCCGGAGCGAAATCCTGGGACATCCAGCTTACGGCGGGCGCCGATCTAGGCTCGGCCGACGCCCGCGCGCGCAATCCGAACAAGACCGGCAACATCGTGCTGGCCGACACGCATTACGCGTCGCTGACGACCTCCGGCGCCACCTTCGCCAATCTCAACGCCGCCGGTGCGGCGGCGCTGATCGCAGCGCTCGGCCCCGACGCCGGCGGCCTCACGGTGAACGACCTCGTCGGCAAGTCGGAGGCCGAGATCGTGGCGCTGCTCGGCGGCAGCTCGTGGCAGGACTTCGTCGATTTCTACGGCCTCTCGCCGAATTTCTGGACGGGCGCCAACGGCAACATCGAGCTCGGCCTCACGATGCAGGGCGTGCTCGCAGTCGTCGCCGCCGCGGGCGGGTTGCCGCCAGGGATCACCGACAATTCGCAGCTGCTCTACAAGACCCAGAACCAGCTGTTCACCCTCTATGGCGATCCCAACCTGACCTGGGCCGATTTCGGCTTCGCGCCCGATTTCGCCGAGTTCAACCAGGGCAATTTCGGCACCATCAGCATGCCACCGGCGACCCGCTATGCGACCCCGTCGTTCAGCCTGGTCCGCACGGGCACCGGCAACCTGTCGCTGTCGGCGGCCGGGCAGGTCAACATTTCCTCGCTCTATGGCGTTTATACCGCCGGCACCGCGACGACAGTGCCGGCCGCCTACAATCGTCCGCGTGGCCTGCTGGCCGACGGCTCACTGCTCGGTCCCAAATCCGCCGACTACGCCGATGCCACCGCACTGTACCAGGCCTGGTATCCCGACCAGGGCGGCAACGTCGAGATCACGGCTGGCGGCGATCTCACGGGCGACATTTTCGGCATGAGCAGCAACGGCGCGTCCGCGACCGTCGTCACCGGCAATTGGCTGTGGCGGCAGGGCACAGGCACCGCAGCGGTGACCGAAGCGATCCCGACCGCCTGGTGGATCAACTTCGGCGCCTATGTGCCGAGTTACCCCTCCGGTTCGACCAGTGCAGGCGAGCTTGCCAACATCGCGGGCTTCACCGGCATCGGCGCGCTCGGCGGCGGCAATGTCAGCATCCGTGTCGGCGGTCAGGCGGGCACCATTGCGCAGCGCGGCGGCTCGTACGCCGCGACCGACCCGGGCCGCAGCCAAGGCCTCGTCGTTGCGATCGGCAGCACCGGCCGGGTCGGCAGCGACGGCTCCCTGACCCTGACCGGCGGCGGCGACGTTGACATGCGTATCGCCGGTGCGCTCAACCCGAATCTGGCGCTCACCGGCAGCTATGACAATCAATCGCTGCCCGGCGCGCTGATCGACCTGCGCGGCGCGCTGCATGTCAGCGCCCAGTCGCTCGGCGGGATCAAGCCGATCTACAACACTGCGGACGCCTATGATCCGCGCAGCATCGACCTCTATACCGCGACGCAGGCCAATGCGCGCTCCGGCCTCGTGGTGGTCCCCGGCGACGCCA
This sequence comes from Bradyrhizobium sp., assembly GCA_035575945.1. Taxonomy (GTDB): domain Bacteria; phylum Pseudomonadota; class Alphaproteobacteria; order Rhizobiales; family Xanthobacteraceae; genus Bradyrhizobium. Next base: position 9,688 of record DATLXF010000056.1, read on the forward strand.
CCATCACCATCGAGACCCGCGGCGATCTGGTGCTCGCCGGCGCCGGCGATCCCGGCCGATCGACGACGCCGAGCAATTCAGACTACACGACCGCCAGCGCGGTCCATCGTGGCGGCGGGCTGAGCTGGTTCAGCCTGTGGACCGACCACACCGCGATCAACCTCGTCTCCGCCGGCGGCAACCTCACGCCGTCGACGGCGGCCTCCGACGCCCAGACCGGTAATGACGGACTGAACCGCAAGAGCGACGTCAACCAGGCCGACGGATCGATCGTGTATCCCGCGATCCTGCGCGCGGCCGCACTCGACGGCGGCATCTATTACGGGCCTGATGCGCTGCCGACCATCCGCAACGCAGGCAGCGCGGTGTTCCCCTTCGTCACCCTGGCGCCGTCGACGGCCGGTACGCTCGAGCTGATCGCCGGACGTTCGATTTATGCCGGCCAGTACGGCATCAGTTCCTCCGGCAGCGGCACACCGCTGCCTTCACCGTTCAACCCGGCCTTCGTCGGGTTCGAGGGCGACGTGCTCGTCTCCAACCTGGAGATCAGCAATCTCTCACTGGCCGGCAGCCGCAGCGGAGGCGACGGCCTGGCCCTGCAGTCGCTGTTCGCCTTCGGGCCGAACTCGGCCGCCGTGCCGCTCGTGCGCGCCGCGGATGCGGACCCGATCCGCTTCTATGCCGGAACCGGCGACATCCTCGGCCTGTCCAGCGGCGAGACGCTGTCCTTCCTCGGGCTGAACTGGTACAGCGCCTCGGGACCATTGATGGTGCGCGCCGGTCGCGACATCGTCGGCGCCGGGCTGCCGCCCGGGGCGTTCGTGACCAGTGCCACGCCCAACGCGACGTCACGCGGCAACCTGATCGTGCACACCCGCGCGACCGACGTGTCGGTGGTCTCCGCCGGCCGCGACATCATCAACGCCAATTTCGAGATCGCCGGTCCCGGCACGCTCGAAATCGTTTCGGGACGCAATCTCTATCAGGCGGACAAGGGCGGCATCGTCAGCATCGGTCCGATCGCGACCGGCGACACCCGGCCCGGCGCCGGCATCGCGATGCTGGCCGGTGTCGGCGCATCGGGACCGGACTACGACAGGCTCGCCGCACTCTATCTCGATCCGGCCAGGCTTGCAGTCAGTGGTACGCCACTCGCCGATCAACCCGGCAAGGTCGCCAAGACCTACGAGAAGGAGCTCACCGCCTGGCTGAAGGAGCGCTACGGCTTCGCAGGCAGCGATGCCGACGCGAGCGCCTATTTCGATGCGCTCGCGCCGGAGCAACGTCACATCTTCTTGCGTGACGTGTATTTCGCCGAGCTCACTGCCGGCGGCCGCGAATACAACGACAAGAGCGGTCCGCGCAAAGGCAGCTATTTGCGCGGGCGGTCCGCGATCGCTTCGCTTTTCCCAGATGCGGCGAACTATGGCGGCGATCTCACGATGTTCGGCGCCTCCGGCGTGCGAACGCTGTCGGGCGGCGACATCCAGATGCTCACGCCAGGCGGGCGCACCGTCATCGGTGTCGAGGCGCTGGTGCCGCCGGCAACGGCGGGCGTGGTCACCCAGGGGAGCGGCAACGTGCAGCTCTATGCACAGGACAGCATCCTGCTAGGCCTGTCACGCATCATGACGACGTTCGGCGGCGACATCCTGGCCTGGTCCGCCAACGGAGACATCAATGCCGGCCGTGGCGCGAAGACGACCGTCGTCTACACGCCGCCGAGGCGGGTCTACGACCAGTATGGAAACGTCGTGCTGTCCCCGGTTGCGCCGTCTTCCGGCGCCGGCATCGCGACCCTGGCGCCGATCCCCGAGGTGCCGGCCGGCGACATCGACCTGATCGCGCCGCTCGGCACCATCGACGCGGGCGAGGCCGGCATCCGCGTCTCCGGCAACATCAATCTCGCGGCGCTGCAGATCGTCAACGCCGCCAACATCCAGGTGCAGGGCACGAGCGCGGGCATCCCGACCGTGCAGGGCCCGCCGGTGGCAGCCCTCGCGACTGCCTCCAACGCCACCGCCGCCACCCAGCAGGCGGTGACGCCCGCACCGTCAAGCAACAGCCAGCCCTCGGTGATGATCGTCGAGATCATCGGCTACGGCGGCAGTGGCGAGGGCAACGGCGACACGAAAGACGAGAAGAAGCGTGGATCCGATGGCCGGCAGGGGTTCAATGCCGCCCCCCCAAGCAGCGGATACAATGACCGCAGCGCCGTCCAGATCGCCGGCTACGGGATCCTGAGCGCGGCCGAAGCGCAAGTGCTCACCCCTGAAGAGCGGAAAAACCTCGTGAAGCCCTGACGGAAAGCGGACGTCGTCAGGGCCCTCGCTCAATACTTCTCGGTGTAGCATCGGCCGTTCAAGAGCCTCCGAAAATGAAGGTCGGACTCGTAAACAAGGGATCTCCGAAACTCCCTCGCGTGCGAGTCCCCCTCTCTCTGCCACCTCCCTTTGTGTTCACCTCGGAGCGAGGTCCTCAAGCTCAGCCGGGCCGGTGCCTGCGACTGCAGCGTCCTGGGGTCACGGCGTGCGCGGATGGGCCGAAAGGCCGTCGATACGAGGAAGCGAGGAAAACTACTGCTGCCGGGATTGATACCAGCAGAGATAATAGAAGCCCCCCTCGTCCAGCGACCATAAGCCCGAAGGCCGTGGTCACGATGAGCGCAACAAGCGTCGCGAGAAAGGGCCGGCCTGCAACCCATCGGAGGAAACAAGAAGCACACCGCTGATGCCAATCCAACCAGCGGCAGAGACAATAACGCCAGCAGCCTTGTTAGCCACAGGGCTTCGCCAAGACGTCCAAAGATGCTTCCAAGCAGAAGAAGCAGCAGCAAAGCAGCCGCCCATGCCCCGATGAATCTCAGAGTGACCGTCAGACGGAGTGTCATTTCCAGCCCCAACCGCTCGTTCTCCGCGATGAGCTCCATGGGGCCGTCGCCACGGCGCTTCGAGCCAATGATACGATACCTGCCCAGAGCAGCAACGAAGCATTGGACAGCAGCGGTACGAGGTGGGCCGCGCGTGTTCGTCCGAAGACGGCCAGGATTGCGGACACCGCCTGCCCGATCAGGAGCGCCGGTATTCCCCCAGAATGCGATACGCCTTGAGGCGTTGATTGCGGTCCTATCCCGCAATGGCCGCGTTTGCCATCGCGTTATCCAAGCGAGTTAGGAACAGCAAAACGCCTTGGCGCTGGTCCGCCCAAGTGGTATCAACGAGTTCGGCAGGACGGCTAAAAACCACCGTGATTACGAGGCGTTCTTCGTGAATGTGCCACCTCGTTTCCGGGCGCGCCATTCTTCGACGGAAAGTCAGGACAAGGCAGCATCTGGACGCCAGACCGGCCCCAGACCGGATGGCCACGCCGTGTGAGGAGTTGGATGAGGATATCGCAGGCGTTCAAGTTCGAGGCGGCGCATCGGCTGCCTAACGTGCCCGAGACCCACCGATGCCACCGGCTGCACGGCCATTCCTACCGGGTCGAAGTCCAACTGGACGGCCCGGTCGATCCGCACACCGGCTTCGTCGCCGACTTCTTCGATATCGAAGAAAGCTTCGCCGGCATCATGGGCGCGCTGGACCACCATTGCCTGAACGAGGTCAAGGGCCTGGAGAATCCGACCGCCGAGAACATCGCGGTCTGGATCTGGGACCGGCTGAAGCCAAGCCTGCCGCAGCTGTGGGCGGTCCGCGTTTATGAGACGGCGGATTGCTGGGCCGAATATCTGGGGCGGTGACGACGGTCCGGCGCTGAGCCTGCCCCGGGCCTCACCGTCGCCATGAACGCGGCTGCTCATCGTGTGGATGACCATCGGACTGAGCTCGAAGCGGCTCCGAAGGTGTGACGAGGCGCCCTTTGCGGGCCGGGCTCAAAGCTGCCCGGCCATATGGGAACCCACATCGAAACTCAGGATCAGCCTTATGCGCGGCGTGCCGTTGCCTGCATGCCGCCGGACGGGCTCATTGCTCACGCACATATGAGCTGTGTTGATAACCGCATGCGGGTCGGAAGGTTTAGTTTCAATCTGGGGCCAAATGTCCCGCAATGCCAGCTTGTGCTTGGCCCTGGATCGGGGAACCGTTGATGGAACGCAAGCTTGCCGCGATCATGGCCGCCGATATCGTCAGCTACAGCCTGATGATGGCCGAAAACGAAGCCTCCACCTATAGAGAGCTGCGCACCGTCTTCGACAATCTGATCGGACCCACGGTCGCGCAGCATGGCGGACGCATCTTCAAGATGACCGGGGACGGGTTTCTGGCGATGTTTCCCAGCGTCAACGAAGCCGTTGATGCGGGCACCGCTATCCAGCAAGGGTTCGACAACGCTCCGTTTGAGCTGCGCATAGGCATCAACCTCGGCGATGTCATCGAGGATAATGGCGATATGTACGGCGACGGCGTCAATGTCGCCACACGGCTCGAGTCGATGGCCGATCCCGGCAGCATCTTTGTCAGCGGCGCCGTCGTCATGGCCGCAGACCGCAATCGCGGCGAAGTGTTCGCGCGTGTGGGCCGCAGGCGCGCCAAGAACATTCCTGAGCGTCTCAATGTCTATCGGGTCCGGCGCGCGGAATCCTCGTGGTCTCGCTGGCGAAAAATCCCGCGCGGTCTACACGGTACCGCCGCGCGCTGGTCGTATGGCGTCGTCGCCGTGGCCCTTGTCCTCATCGGCACCCAGATCCAACCGCTGTCCCTGTCGGCGATGGTCAGCCGGCTCCCGGCCGCGCTGTTTTCCGACCGGACGCGCGCCGATCCGCGGCCGTCAGTCGCGGTCATGCCCTTTGCGACCATGGGCGGGGACCAGTCGTACTTCGCAGACGGGCTGACCGAGGATGTGACCACGGCGCTTGCCAGGAATTCCGAGCTCCAGATCATCGCGCGCGACTCCACCTATGCCGCACGCGGGCAAGAAAGCGATATGCGCAAGCTCGGGGCAAAGCTGGGCGTTTCCTATGCGGTGGAGGGCAGCGCGCGCCGCGAGGGGGACCGGCTTCGCGTCTCGGCGCAGCTGATCGACGTAAAGTCGGGCGCGCACCTCTGGTCGCGCAGCTTCGACAGGCAGGTTGCCGACGTCTTCACCGTCCAAAGCGAGCTGACCACGGAAATCGTCGCCCAGCTCGCGCCGTATATCGGCCGAAGCGAAGCCATCGCTGCCGCGCAACGTCCGACCGACAACCTTCAGGCTTACGATCTGCTCCTGCGGGCCCGTCATCGATACCGGCATGGCGTCCAGGATGCGGAAGCACTTCTCGAGGCACGCGGCATGTATCAGCGCGCGCTGGAAATGGACCCGGGCTATGCCGCCGCCCGCGCGGGCTTGGCTCTCACTTACATCGCGGATGTGGCCAGGATGTCGAGTGGTCGGGCGACAGCGCATGAGCTGGAACTGGGTCTCAGCGAAGCGCGCCAGGCTGTACGCCTCGATCCCAATCTTTCGCTCGGCTATCAGGTGATCAGCTTCGGGCTGGCGGTGCAGGGCGATTATGCAGGCGGCTTGCAGGCCGCCAAGCGCGCCGTCGAATTGAATCCCAACGATCCGGACAGCATGATGGCATTGGCAAAAGCGCAGGTCCGTTTCGGGGACTACGCGGACGCCGTTGCCAATGCCGAGCGCGCACGTCGCCTTCATCCCATGGCGCCTGAGTATTACGCCTATGTGCACGGCCAGGCTCTCTACGCCGCCGATCGTCGCGACGAGGCGGCGACCGTGATCTCCGAATGCCTCGTAAGGGCGCCGCGCGATGCCAACTGCCTGCTGATCCAGGCTGCGCTGCAAGGGCGGCGCGGCGACATAGAAGCGGCGCAGCTGACGATGGCAAACTTGGTAGGGGCCCAACCGACGTTTTCGCTGGAGGCAGAGCGCTCCTATCGCCGGTTCGGCAACAAGCCGCTGATGGAGCAGTTCCTCAACGACCTGACGCGGGCGAAGGCCCCGGGGGCTGCGTAGTTTGATTTAGCCGAGATTCAGTGCAATAGCAGGTCTCAGGTTCATCTGCAGATCACCGTATCCGATTGGCCGGCGTGCCGACGCGCTATGGGTGGCCCGACTTTCCATTCTCGCGCTGCTCTTGGCGTCCGTCTCGAGCGAGGCTTCACCGCTGGGCTTTCGCTCCGCGGGCGTCGGCCAATTCGATTTGCTTTTGGTATCATGTCATGATACATGTGACTGATGATCAGAAGCTTCCGGGGCACGTTCGCTGCGCTGATTTTCCAACAGCGGCGCGTTCCCTAGGGGTTTCCGACCGAGGTCGCCAAAGTGGCCCGCCGAAAACTGGTACAGCTGAACAACGCCACAATGCTTGGTGATCTCGTTGCGCCGCCGGGCAACCGACTGGAAGCGCTGCGAGGCGACTTGGCCCGGCAAGCATTCGATCCGAATAGACGATCAGTGGCGGATCGTATTCCTGTGGAGCGATCAGGGACCGGAGCAGGTCGAGATCGTGGATTATCATTGAAGGGCACGCGGCCATGGCCAAGAAACTTCCCCCTGTTCATCCCGGAGAAGTCTTGCGCGAGGAATTCCTGCACCCCCTGGGTCTCTCGCCTTACGCAGTGGCTCGTGCTGTAGGCGTGCCGCGCACGCGAATTGAGCGGTTGGCCAATGAGCAAACTCCGGTGACCGCCGACACCGCCCTTCGGCTCGGCAGATACTTCGGCACCTCAGCCGCGTTCTGGATGGGCATCCAGACACAGTATGACCTTGAACGAGCCGAGGACGAATTAGGTGCCACGCTGCTTAAGATCGCCCCGGCCCGTGAAGCCAACCCGGCGGCATGATCGAGCGGTCGCAAATCCCCGCGCAATCGCGCTTACCAAATCCTAGCGCCACGGCGAATTAGTCTTGCCCATCTTCACCGTTCGTTGGCGCTTTAGTTCGATAATAAGCTTGTCCCATGCGCACCATTGATCGCCTGTTCTCCTGCCTCGCCCTATTCCTTGCCATCGCAGCCGCCCCGCCTCCCGCGGGCGCGGCCGAAACCTGCCCGTTCATAAGCGCCCAGGAGCTCGCCCGTGCGATGCCGGCGCTGAAATGGTCGCTGATTTCCAATCAAGACGGCCGCGGCTGCATCTACCAGGCCGGGCGCGGCGACACGATGATGCTGACCGTGTTCCGCAATCCCGACAAGGACCGCGCCAGGGACTTGTACGCGACCTTCGTCAAGACGCTCGGTGAGCGCCTGAAGCTGAGCGCGGTGGCTGGGATCGGCGAGGAAGGCCAGGGCGGAACCAGCGCGGCCGGCGCCGAGCGCCAGGAGGCCTCGGTCGTCGCCCTGTCCGGCGATTACATTCTGCAGATCAGCGTCTATCCGATCGGCCGGCGTGCCGACGATGCGCTGCTCGGGCCGGTCACCGAAGCCGCGCGCGTTGCCGTGGCCAATGTGAGCAGGAGCAGCGAGCGGTTCGGCAATTGCGAGTGGCTCACCGCCGCCGATGCCGACGGCTTTCTCGACGCGGGCACGCTGACGGTGCAGCGGACCGGGGCAGGCAGCTGCATGATGTTCGATCGTGAGGCCAACACGATGACCGTCGCGGTGATCACGACCTCGCGCGATACCGCCATCGGCATGATGAAGCGTGCAGGGCCGTGCACGCACGTGGCGATTCCCGAGTTCGGCCGCGAAGCCTTCGGCGAGCATTCCTGCACCAAGGGCAACGGCAACGCCGTCACCATTTATGTCTGGAAGAACGGCAGGCAGGCCTCGATCCTGTTCGCGCCGGTCAAGCCGCATCCGGAGTCCGGCTCGGTCGAGCACCTGAAGGCGGTCGCCGCGCGGGTGTATGGGAAACTGTAACGACGGTGGTCGGGGTTACACTTGCGTCGCGCAATTCTGGGTTGCGTTTGCCGTTGGTGCAGCTATCGTCCCACACCCCACGGTCTGCTGGAAAGCCCTTGATGTCTCATCGTCGCACGTGGTCCGTTGCGAGTGACTTGATCTGTGTCGCTGCCGCGCTCCTGCTATCGGTCCTCACCGCGGATGCCCAGGAGGCACAATGGTCTCCGTTGTGGGATGCCTTGACGAAGCGGTCCGACGCAAAGGTGGTCGACGGCATCGATGGCAAGGGCAAGGCGACGCGACGTATCGATCTCTCCTCGGGGGTGTCCTTCTTCCTGGAGCGCGGTGACCGGATCATAAGTACCGGAATCGACAATAGCGGGCGCGGGGCCGTGCAATGCAGTTGGGAGATCTATGTCGCGGTTCGATCCTACACCCAGGCTTGCCAGCCGGGGCGAAGATCAAGATTTTGAAGCCGATTTGGACAAAGCGATAGCTCGCATGAACGATTTCATCGTTGAGAACAGCATCGTTCCCGTGACCAAATCGGAGCTTCAGGATGCCATTCGGCAACATAAGCAGCACGTCGGGGACGTGGTGCGCGGGCAATCCGACGACGATCGCCGCAAGCTATGCGAAGTCAACCCTATTCGTCCCGTGAGCATTGCGTTGCGGTCCGCTTCGCACGACTCGCGAGTTTCAACTTTGAACACGCTCTTTTCCGTCAAGCGGCCACCGGTGAGAAATCCCTGCCTTTGAGCGTGCCGCTGCCGGCGTGATGCGGTTCGCAACGACGCAAGACGACAGCAACATCCGGGACCGCTCAGCGGCCCCGGATGCCGTCCACCTACACCGTCAGCCCGCAGGCCCGCCGGATCGCGATCTGAACCGGCGACGGCGGCAATGCCGGATCGAACTCGCCCTTCGGCAGCAGCGGCGGCTGGGCCATGAAGCGCGGCCGCTTTCCTCGGTGGGGTTGCGCGGCATGAACCAGGAACGGGTGGCATAGATAGACGCTGCCTGCCGCGCCGGTCGCCAGCTCGATCTCGCAATCCTTTGTCGTTGCCCAATCGCCGGCGGCGAGCTGCCGGAGCGTTGCGCCTGCTTCGCCATAGGGCAGCAGCTCCCGCGCGATGGTCGCATTCGAGCCTTTTCTGATCCGCGTGGGCGCATCATCGGTGCCGACATCCGAGAACAGGAAGAGCATCAGCAATGCACGCCCGCTGCTCTTCACATTGGCGCGCCATTCCATGAAATCCGCGTTCGCGGTGTCGAAGCTCATGTCGACATGCCAGCCATCGTCGCCGGGGGCTTCACGTGACGGGAATCGGATCGGAAAGGTTCCGAGCCCGCTGGGCGCGAGCCAGCGGCCTTCGCCGACGAGTTGATCATAGGCCAGGCGCAGAAGCGACGTGTTGGCAGCTTCGATGAAAGGCGGCGTCGCCTTGGAGGCCACCCGGACCACCGGGCGGATCCAATGCTCCGGGCGGTCCGGCGACAGGCCGATATCCTCCCACAGCTCCTCCCTGCACCGGCTTGCGAGGTCGCTGCTGAAGGCGTTCTCGATCTTGACGAATCCGTCGTCGATGAAGTTCTGGACCTGACGAGGCGTCAGGCCAGCCTGTTCTGTCTTGGGCATTCACACCTTCTCCGTCGGCTGGCGCATGGAACGCAGCCGTTTGATCTGACTGGCGCGACCGCGCCGGACGACGTTCTGCCGTTCAGATCAGAGGGAAGAATGTGGAGATGAACATCATGGTGGGATGTATAGCGCGAGCGAGCATGGAATCAAGACGCGCTGGATGCGGCAGCCTCGCGAGAGGCTGCCGCATTTGCGTCACGGGCAGGGGTGACGCACACCATCGTTGCCCAAATAAGTCCCCGAGCCGGGATCGTACGAGCGATAGCGTTGCGCACAATAAGAGGCGGCGTTGGATTGAGCCTGGCTGTTGGCGATCGCGCCGCCGATGATCGCGCCCGCCGCGAGGCCGCCGATGACCGCTGCGCCGGTGCCGTAATGGCGGTGACGATGCCCGTAATAGCCATGGCGAGGCCCATGTCCATGCCAGCGCCTGTACTGCACTTGCTGCACGCCGGAATCGACGGCGGGACTCGCGATCGGCAAAGGCGCCGCCAGCACGGGTGTTGCAGCCGTCGAGAGCAACGCGCCAGCGGCGGTGAGGGCGACGAAAGTTTTACGAACGGTCATGTCTGCTTTTCCTGTAGTTGAAGACATCGGAGCAACGGCCGGTTGCCCGCCCCGTTCCGCCGGCGCGCGGCGAGCGTCAGAGGGTCGCAGAAAATGAAATGTTCGTAACGGTGAGGAACGCGCCCAGCGGGCTCTTGGTGAAGGCCGTCATCGCCGCGATGTCCGCCCAATAGGAGATGAGGGAACCACGTCTCCTCGTCGTGGTCCTCGCGCAATTGCTGCACCCCCGAGCGACGTCTCGAGCAGCGGCGGAATGCCTTCGGCCTGGAATTAAGCCTGGGAGGTCCCGCGCCGCCGCATGATTTCCACATGATTGATCTGAAACAATGAGCATTTACACGGCAAATGCTAGGGCGAGTCGCAGATCACGTGCGAGGCTTCCCCAGGCCGGTCAAGTCAATCTCCGCGCGTGACGGAATCCGAGGGTTCAATGGGACGACTGCTGAATATCGTGACGCCGCTGCATGCCGCGACCAAGCGCGACTACATGGGCCGCATGAACGACGACAAGATCGGCTGCTCGCTGAAGGCACGGGAATACGAGGCAGATTACTGGGATGGCGACCGCCGTTTCGGTTACGGCGGCTACCGCTTCATCGAGGGGCGCTGGGCCCCGGTCGCCAAGGCGCTGATCGAGACCTATGGGCTGAAGGACGGGTCGAGCGTGCTCGACGTCGGCTGCGGCAAGGGCTTTCTGCTCTACGAGATGCAGAAGATCCTGCCGGGCCTGAAGGTCACCGGCTTCGACGTCTCCAAGCACGGTCTTGCCAACGCCCACGAGCAGGTGAAGCCGTATCTCTTCAACTATCGTGCCCAGGACGTCTATCCCTATGGCGACGACAGTTTCGACCTCGTCATCTCGCTCGGCACCCTGCACAATCTCAGGCTCTACGAGCTCGATGCGGCGCTCAAGGAGATCGAGCGGGTCGGCAAGAACAAATACCTCATGGTCGAGGCCTACCGGACCGTCGCCGAACTTCACAACCTCGAATGCTGGGCGCTGACGGCGGAGTCCATCCTGCACACGTCGGAATGGATCTGGCTGTACGGCAAGCTCGGCTACACCGGGGACTACGAATTCATCTATTTCGAGTGACCGGGCGCGATCCATGGACATCAAGACAGCCAAGGCGGCGATTCTCGTCGAATCCGGCAAGCCGCTGATCGTCGACGAGTTCGACTTGCCTGATGCGCTCGAGCACGGACAGGTGCTGGTTCACGTGCACACCTCGAGCATCTGCGGCGCGCAGATCAACGAGATCGACGCCGTCAAGGGCGTCGACAAGTTCCTGCCGCACCTGCTGGGACACGAAGCGCTGGCAACCGTGGTCGAGACCGGGCCCGGTGTCGTCTCCTGCAGGCAGGGCGACACCGTCGTGATGCATTGGCGACCGGGCAAGGGCATCCAGTCCAACACGCCGGTCTATTCGTGGCGCGGCAGGCGGCTCAATGCGGGCTGGGTCACCACGTTCAACGAATATGCCGTGGTATCGGAAAATCGCGTCACGCCGGTGCCCGCCACGATCGACCGGACCAGCGCCCCGTTGCTCGGCTGCGCCGTGACGACCGCGCTCGGTGTCGTCAACAACGATGCGCAGATCGCGATCGGCGAGGCCGTCGTCGTGTTCGGCGTCGGCGGCGTCGGATTGAACATCGTGCAGTTCGCCGCGATGGTCGGCGCCTATCCGGTCATTGCGATCGACCGCCTCGACAACAAGCTGGCGATGGCGAAGGATTTCGGCGCCACCCACATCATCAACTCCGAAGCGGTGACGGACGTCGCCGCGGAGGTGCGGTCCATCACCGGGGCCGACGGCCCCGACAAGGTCGTCGAGACCACCGGGGTCAAGAACCTGATCGAGCTCGCCTACGAGATCACGGCGAAGAAAGGCCGTTGCATCCTCGTCGGCGTGCCCCGCGAGAAGGCCGAGATCTATACCCTGCCGCTGCATTTCGAGAAGGTGCTGAAGGGCTCCGAAGGCGGTCAATGCCAGCCCGCGCGGGACATCCCGCGCCTGGTTCGCCTCAGCGACGCCGGCAAGGTGAGCTATCGCGGCATCGTGACCCACGAATTCGCGCTCGAGGACATCAACGACGCGCTGGACCTGATGCGCAGCGGCGCATCGGGGCGGATCCTCCTGAACATCAGCTGATCAGCAGGGATCGGGCTCATCGACATCGGTGTCGGCTGAAGCAACTTACGCACACTCCGCCATCATCCCGAGGAGCCGGCCCAAAGCGGGCGTCTCGAAGGATGGCCCCAGGGCCCTCGATCGCGCCCGGCCGTAACCGGCGGTTAACCATGGATATTTACGGTGCGACAAGCCTCTGAGCTATGACAGTCAGTTGATTTCGAGTCCCACCCCATGGCGTCCGGTAGCCGCGCATCTCCGCGAAGCATCGCCCCGACGGAGCAAGCGGCTTCGTGGGACGTGCCGCGGACTGCGCGGGTGAAGCCTGACGGCGCCTCGCCGGTCCTGATCGGGGGATCGCTGACCGTCGCCGGCACGCTCGCCTTTCTGCGCGAGAATGGCCGGCGCATCCTGATGCTGGCCGCGGCGCTGTTCGCACTCGGCGTCGTGGCTCTGATCGTTCTTCCGGTCCGCTACGCCGCCACGGCGCTTGTCGTGCTCGATCCCCGCGAGTTGCGCGTGACCTCGGACCAGGAGGTGCTGCCCGGCATCGGCCAGGACACCGCGGCGCTGCAGAGCCAGATCGAGATCGCCAAATCCGACGGCTTTCTGCGCCCCTTGATCGAGCAGCTCAAGATCGCCGACGACGAGGACATCTCGCGCGGCTACACCGACATGACGCGCCTGCTCGAAAGGTTCCGCAACCGCCTCGAGATCAACCGTCGCGGGCTCACCTATGTCATTGCGATTTCGTTCACCTCGAACCGCCCTGATCGCGCCGCCTATTACGCCAATGCCATCGCCGAGGCGTTCGTCGCCAGCCAGGGCCGCGTTCGCACCGAGGCGACCGACGAGGCAGCCGGCTGGCTCCAGGACAGGCTGAAGACGCTGAGCGAGCGCCTGCGTGCTTCCGAAGACGCCGTCGCGGCCTTCCGCCTCGAGCACAAGATCGTCAACGCTGGCAAGGAATCCACCACGCAGCAATTGCGGGTGACCGACCTCACCCAGCAGGTCTCCGCAGCGCGTGCGCGCACCGAGGAGGCCAAGGCGCGCTACGAGCAGGTGCAACGAGACCTCAAGGCCAATGTCGAGGGACCGGTGAAGCAGGACCTGCTCGGCATGCTGCGCGCGCAGCGCTCGGCCCTCAACGAGCAGATCGCGCAAAAGAAGGCCGTCTATGGCGACCGTCATCCGGATCTCGCGATCTCCAACAGCCAGCTCGCCGACATCAACCGGCAGATCGAGATCGAGCGGAAGAAGAACATCGAAACGGCGAAATCTGAATACGAGGCCCAGCTCGAGCAGCAGAACGCGTTGGAAAAGCAACTCAGGGCCTTCGAGACCAAGATGCTGATCGACGGCCAGGCGCTCGTGAAGCTGCAAGAGCTGCAGCGCGATGCCGATGCCAACAGGAACATCTACGAGCAGTTCCTGTCGCGGTTCAAGTCGACCAGCGAGCAGCGCCAGCTGCAGGCGTCCCAGACCAAGGTGGCCTCGGTCGCCATTCCGCCGCTGCGCTCGACGCGCCCGCCGCTCGCCCTGCTGCTCGCGGCATTGGTGATCGGCTCGCTGCTGGCCTCGACCGCCGCCGTTGCGGTGATGGCGAACCGGTCCGTCGATGAGCCGGCGTCCATCCAGGCGCCGGCCTCCGCCGCGGCCGAGGATGCGCCCGGCCGGCAGCTTCAGCCTCCGGCCGTTGCCATGCGCCAGGCCGAGGCGATGCCCGGCCTTCCGGTCTGGGCCCGCATCCCCGAACTGGCGCCCGGGGCGCAGATCAACACCGTCTGGCAAAGACCGGTCAGCGCGCCGGCCGAGCTCGATCTCGGCTCGCATCTGCGGCCGCTGCTCGAACGCATCGACCGTGTGCCGGTGCGCGGCTGCAAGGTCGCGCTGGTGCTGTCGGTCGGCAAGGGCGCCGGCGGCAACACCGTTGCGCGCGGACTCAATCGCGCCGCCGTCGATCGCGGCATGATGAGCGTGTTGATCCGGCTTCAGCCGGAATTCGCCGGCAGCCAGCCGCCGGTGACCGAATGGCAGGACGGCTCGACCACGGCCGGACTTCATTCCATCGACGAGCTCCTCAGTGCCGGCCGGAAAGCCGATGCGCGACCCGAGGACGATATAAGGTCGGAGTTCGACCTGATCATCGTCCACGCCGGCAATCTCGCCTTGCAGCCCGATGCCGTCGCCCTGGCCGCGCACGCGGACCTCATCGTCCTGGTGGCGCGTGCCGGCGAGCTCAATTCGTCCGCGATGCGCCGGGTAACCGCCGCGCTGTCGAAATACGCGCACGTGCCGACCGGCCTCGTCGTCAATCACGTTCCCGCCGGTTCAATGGCGTCTCGACACGACGCATTGGGCGTTGCGGTGTGACCACGCCACGCTCGGTCGTGTCGGCCCCGTCGTCGGCAATCTTGTGAAGGTGGGGACCAATGCCGCCGAGGATGCCGCGCCCGCTCGGCTCGCCCGCTTCTAGCCCGTGACATGTACCGGCGGAACGGCGGTCCTGCGGCATCCGCTCTGAGGTCGCAAAGGAACCTCCATTTTCTCCCGGCGTTAAACCCGTGGTTCGCATCCAGCGGCCGGCGCACACCATGAAGAACTTTTCGAACGCTGAATTCTCTCCCGAGGTGATCGAGCTCATGACGAGCGCCCTGGACGCTGCGGTTGCGAGCTTGCCGGAGCCGGTCCATGCATCTCATGTCAACGTGCTCGCCGAGTCCATCCTGCGGACAGCCGGAGCGGGCGAGCGCAATGCCGCGGATCTGCAGCGGATCGCCCTGATGGAGCTGCAACTGGCTCCGCGCAAGTGATGAGAGCGACATGAAGACATTGGTTGCCGTCATCGTCGCGCTGTGCGCGACATGCTCGATTGCCTCCGCAAACGGTTGGAGGACCTATCGCGTCCCGGAATCCGGGACTTCGGTCGACATTCCCGCCTCGATCTTTGTCGAGCCTGCCGGCAAGCCCGGCGGGTACGGGCAGCGGTTTCGCAGCTCCGACGGCAGTGCCGACCTCACTGTGCAGGCCGTCGAGAACCGGCAAAGTCTCTCGCCGGCCGAATTCCTCGCCAGGAAGAATCCCCCGAAGGGGATCATCTACAAACGGATCACGCCGAATTTCTTCGTGGTGTCGAGCACCAGGCGCGACAAGATCTGGTACAACCGCTGCAATTTCTCGCAGCAGTTCGTGCACTGCGTTCTGATCGATTATCCAGCCAGCCAGAAACAACGGTGGGACGCCGTCGTCACCCGAATCAGCCGCAGTCTGCGTGGTGGCTGAAGCAGGTCATGAGACCGAAAAGCTGCCCGGGCGCGCCGCAGGTTATCGCATACGACTTGTGGCGGCGGCCTACGTGCACGCCCCGTCCTTCGAGACGACCGCGGAGCCCGTCATCGGGCCGCGCTTTGCGCGGACCCGGTGGCGGTCCCTGAGGGTGAGGCTAAGCGGAACCGCTGCCCGTTGAAACCAACGCAACGCACGCGCTCCTCATTCTGAGTTCCCAGCGCCGAAGCGGGCGCTGCACAGGTTCATGGAGAGGGCCCGCCAACGGCGGGCGTCTCGAAGGAGGCCACAGGCGAGATCACTCGCATATGCGATTCCCTTGCCTTGGCGGTCGTAGCGCCTTGTTGTTGCCGATTCATAGTCACCGCCACCCCAGCGCCGGCGCGACGTGCTTCAGGATCGCCTCGATCGCGTGCGCGCAATAGTCGACGCCGAGCTGGTTGGGGATCGTCAGCAGCAGCGTATCGGCTTCAGCGATCGCCTCGTCCTGGCGCAGCTGCTCGATCAGGACCTCGGGTTCGGCCGCATAGCTCCGCCCGAAGATCGCGCGCGTGCGCGGATCGATGAAGCCGATCTGATCCTCGCCGCCGCGCTCGCCGCCGAAATAGGCGCGGTCGCGCTCGTCCGTCAGCGCGAAGATGCTGCGGCTGACGGAGACGCGGGGCTCTCGCGTGTGGCCGACCTCTTTCCATGCCGCGCGAAAGCTGCGGATCTGCGCCGCCTGCTGCACGTGAAAGGCCTCGCCGGTCTCGTCGTTCTTCAGGGTCGAGCTCTGCAGATTCATGCCGAGCTTGGCCGCCCACACTGCGGTCGCGTTCGAGCCGGCGCCCCACCAGATGCGTTCGCGCAGCCCCTGCGCATGCGGCTCGAGGCGCAGCAGCCCCGGCGGATTCGGAAACATCGGCTGCGGATTGGGTTCGGCGAAACCCTCGCCGCGCAAAAGGTCGAGGAAGACCTCGGCATGGCGCCGGCCCATGTCGGCGTCGCTCTGGCCGTCGGCCGGGCGATACCCGAAATAGCGCCAGCCGTCGACCACCTGCTCCGGCGAGCCGCGGCTGATGCCGAGCTGCAGACGTCCGCCGGCGATGAGGTCGGCACTGCCGGCGTCCTCCACCATGTAGAGCGGGTTCTCGTAGCGCATGTCGATCACGGCCGTGCCGATCTCGATCCGGCTGGTCCTGGCCCCGACGGCCGCGAGCAGCGGAAACGGCGAGGCCAGCTGGCGCGCAAAGTGATGCACGCGGAAATAGGCGCCGTCGGCGCCCAGCTGTTCGGCTGCGACCGCAAGCTCGATCGATTGCAGCAGCGTGTCGGCCGCGGAGCGCGTCTGCGATTGCGGCGAGGGCGTCCAGTGCCCGAAGGAAAGGAATCCGATCTTTTTCATGCGGGCAACATATGGCCGATCGGACGGGTTTACGAGACATCGACCGCAGGAAAATATCCAGCCAAGGGGTACGCGCTCACGCTCCCGGAAGAAGCAGGCCAGGATCGCATCACGCCGTCAGGTCGTTCGACGTCGGCCTCAGATTTCGCAGCCGGTCATATTCAGGGCCTTGAGCAACCCGCCGAACGCCTTGAGCCGACAGTGCTCGGTCCCGCTGGCAGTCTTTGCACGCTGAACATGGGCGGTCCGCTTGACCACAATCTCCGCAGACTTTGGTTTGCGGCGAGCGGTGCTTGCGATCGGCTTCGGTTTGCTGAGCGGACGGCCCCTCGGCGCCGGCGCGGGTGAACCGGCATGGGCTTCCTGCGGCGCACCGGCGATTTCGGCCGCAGCGGTCTGCGTCGGCATCGTGCTGCGCACAGCGGCAATGTCGAGACGATCAGCCTTCGCCAGCGGCTCCTGTGCAGCCGGGCTGCTCGCGCTCTGCTCGGCCGGCGGCTGGACCATCGCCACCGCGCGACGGGGTGGAGTGCCCAGCTCCATCGCCGACAGCACGCCTGCACTCAACAGGATGAGGAGGCCCAACAACGCCATTCTCAGCATAATCCGCCTCCGACAGAGGTCCGTGCTGCTGAAAATTCTCCGTGCCAATGAGGCAACTTTGCCGGCGGCCGCCGGCCCGGCCGCGATCATTTGCCGACAGGGTTAATATCGGGAATGCCGCTGCCAGCACATAACGGACCTGGTGGGACCCATCGTTCTCGGCCCAACGCACGCCGGACCGGAGATCGCCGAAGTCCAGCGATACGGTCCTCCCTCCTCGGTCACCTCCGGAGAAAAGGGCTGTTCCTGTCGGCTGAAGACATTTCTCCAGGCAAGTGTCGCAGGCCGCCGGGGCCTCACCCAGCTTGATGCACAACGCAGAGGCTTCACCTGCCAGCCAGTGACATTTTGCAGCTGCATCGATGAGATTTGCCTGGGTCAATCGATCGATGCCGCTCGCGCTTGCGCGACGTTCGGCATCGTCGGCCATCTTGCGGAAGCTTGCCACCAGCTCGTTCATCGACACCGTCATTTCGTGCCTCTCATTGACAAGGATGCAGCGCAGCGAGATCACCGGCTGGAAATCCGCGGCTGGATATGGCCCCGTTGGAAGTCCGCCCGACCTGCGGCGGGCGGATCACGCATCACGCCGACCTGACGGTGTTCAGGAACTTGCCGACCTCGAGTTTCAACCGGTTGCTGTCGCTCGACAGCGACCGCGCCGCAGAGAACACCTGGCTGGACGCCGACCCGGTTTCGCTCGCGCCGCGTTGAACGTCGGTGATGTTCGAGGACACCTCCTGGGTGCCTTGCGCAGCCTGTTGAACGTTGCGCGAGATTTCCTGGGTTGCTGCTCCCTGTTCCTCGACGGCCGAGGCGATCGTGGCGGAGATCTCCGAGAGCTTCTCGATGGTTCCGCTGATCTCCTTGATCGCACCGACGGAGTCCTGCGTCGCGCGTTGAATGCCGTCGATCTGTTGGCCGATCTCGCCGGTCGCCTTTGCCGTCTGCTCGGCAAGGGCCTTGACCTCGGACGCCACGACCGCAAATCCACGCCCGGCCTCGCCGGCCCGCGCCGCCTCGATCGTTGCGTTCAGCGCCAGCAGGTTGGTCTGCCCCGCGATGGTGTTGATGAGCTCGACCACGTCGCCGATGCGCGATGCGGCACGGGACAGGTCCGCCACCCGCTCATTCGTCCTCCGGGCCTGGCCGACCGCGTCGTTGGCGATGCGCGCAGACTCCTGCACCTGGCGGCTGATCTCGACCACCGAACTCGTCAGCTCTTCGGTCGCGGAGGCGACGGACTGGACGTTGGTCGACGCTTCCTCCGAGGCTGCTGCAACCGCGGTCGTCAATTCCTGTGCCCTCTCCGCGGTGGCCGTCAGCGTGCTCGCAGATGCCTCGAGTTCGGTCGAGGCCGACGAGACGGTGTCGACGATCTCGCCGACCGCGCCTTCGAAGTCGTCGGCCATCTTGACCATGTCGGCCTTGCGCTGCTGCGCCGCCCTGCGCTCCTGCTCCGCCTGGGCCGCGGCCTCTTCACGCGCCTTCTGTTCGGCATTCTGGCCGATCACCACGACGGTCTTGGCGATATCGCCGACTTCGTCGCCACGATCGGCGCCGGGGATCTCGACGTTCAACTCGCCGCCTGCCAGCCGGCCCAAGGCGCCGTTCAGCAGGCTCAGCGGGCGAGCCACGCCGACGAAGGTGAAGATGACGGCGCCGATCAAGGACAGGATGACGGCCACGGAGGCGACGAACGAAATCCGGTTGCTTTGAGCGAGCTGCGCAGCCGCCTCGGCCTGGCTCTCGGTGGCGCGCTTTTCCGCCACGTCCACCGCCTCGCGCATCAGCTCGATCGCCTGGTTCGCGCGGGGCAGCGTTTGTACCTCGACCAGATCCTTCTTGACCGCCTCGAGTTTTATGGCCTCCGCGGTTGCGGCGGCATTGGCCTTGGCGTCAGCGGACAACGCTTCGATCAGCGACGACAATTCCTTGGAATCTGACACGGCCTTTGCCGCCCGCCCGAGCGCGCTCGTCATCCCTGCGCTCCGCGTCTCGATCGTGCGCTTCTGGTTCTCGTCCCCGGTCGCTGCGAAGCGCCAGGTCGCCGCGCGCATGGCATTGAACATGGAACTGGCTTCCCAGAGCAACTTCTCGATCTCAAATCGGTTCGGCGCCGCGGCCAGAGCCGGCGAGGACATTGCGCTGTCGAAGGTCTTGCTCCAATGGGCGGTAAATTCGGCGCGCTTGCCGATGACCTGGAAGATCTTGAGCTGGGTTTCGGCAAGCTCCGATGCTGCCTTGGCATATTGGTCCGCCAGCCCGGCGACGCGCTCCAGCCTCGCCTTGTTCTCGGGGCGGACCATGAGCGAGATGGAAATACCGAGCTCCTTCTTGATCCTCTCGTAGGCATCGTTGAGCGCCTTGGCGTGCTTTTCAACGTCCGGTGCGGTCGATGACAGGCGTACGTCCCGGACCGACAGCTGCATCCTGCGCACTGCAACATTGGCCTCGAGCGTATGCTCGGCGATGGTCGACTGGGCCGTCGCCCGCTCGTTCGCGCGGGTGATCGCGGCCTCGGAGATCATCTGGTTGGCGAGCATTCCCCCGGCCAGCAGGATGCCCAGCAATCCCGCAGCGCCGAGCTTGTTTCCGATGCGGTTGAGTTTGGCCACTTGCCGGGCTCCCGAAAATATACTGAAGAATGCGCTATTCTACGCCTTGGGAACCCGGCAGCCGTTAAGAGAACGGACCGTGCTAATACGGTCGCCAATTTGATCCATGTCAGATCAGCCGATCACGACGAGGCATTTAGCTACCGGGAGACTAGGCAAGTCAGCTGATCCCGGCGACGAAACACATCGCGCAATCGGAATCTGGAAATTCGACTTCTCTGAAAAAGTTAACGACCGGATTATGCGCGGCGATACGTCACAGCTTCACGTTCAGCGCCGAAGTCGGCGCAAACTGCCCGGCGCGCGCAACCAGCAGGTCCAGGAAACTGCGCGCACGCAGCGACATCCACTGCGTCTCCGGATAGACCGCATGCAGCGGCAGCGCGGCGATGCTGTAGTCCGGCAGCACATGCTCGAGCTCGCCGCTGCGCAGGCCCGCGGCGGCATTCCATTCCGGCAGGATCGCGATGCCGAGATGATGCATCGTCGCCTCCTGCATCGCGTCGGCATCGTCGACATGAATGGGTCCGTTGATGGACGCGACGTGACGGCCATGCTCGGATTCGAAGGCCCATTGCTGGGCCGGTGACAGGCGCGAATAGACGATGCACTGGTGCGAAGCGAGATCGTCCGGCGTGCGCGGCAGCGGACGGCCGTGCAGATAGGTCGGTGTGGCGACCAGATAGCGCTGCACGTTGCCGAGCCGGCGTGCGACCAGCGTGCTCGCCTCCAGATGTCCGATCCGCAGCGCCAGCTCGATGCCTTCCTCGACCAGGTTGACGAAGCGTTCGCTGAAGCGGATGTCGATCCGTACCTCGGGATAGTGCCGCACATAGTCGGCGATGACGGGCATGATGTAGCGCCGCCCGAACGAGGACGGCACCCCGATCCGGAGCGTGCCGCTGGGACGCGGCGCTGCCTGCTCGACGCTCGAGCGCGCCATGTCGAAGCTGTCGAGGATCTGCCGCGCGAGATCGTAGATGCGATGTGCTTCGGCGGTTGGCTTGAGCGTGCGCGTCGTACGCGAGAACAGCTGCGTGCCGAACTCGCTCTCCAGCATCGCGATGCGCTTGCTGATCGCGGGCTGGCCGAGGCCGAGCTCCTTGGCGGCCGCCGAGAAGCTGCCGCTCTCGAGCGTGCGAACGAAAGCGCGCAGGCAATCGATCCGATCCATCCTTCATTCCGGTTTGGAATAAATGATATCCCATATATTCCATGGCGCGCAACATGTCGGGCCGATACGTTCTCTCAAAACAACCAAATCGGGAGGGAGACCCATGGCGCGCCATATTGGAATCGTTGGCGCCGGCATCGCCGGCCTGCATCTCGCGCTCTACCTGCAAAAGCATGGCGTGGACGCCACGATCATCACCGACCGTCCGCCAGAGGACTACCGCGATATGCGGCTGCTCAACACGGTCGCGCATCACCACGTGACGCTCGCGCGCGAGGACTATCTCGGCGTCAATCACTGGCCCGATCCGAAAGACCACTACTATTACCACGACCACGTCTTCAATTTTCCGCAGCCGCTGAGCTTTCGCGGCGATTTCTCCAAGCCGAGCCGTGCCGTCGACTACCGGATCTATCTGCCGGCCTTGATGCAGGACTTCACCAATCGGGGCGGCAAGATCGAGTATCGGCGAATCGAGGAGCGCGATATCCGTCCCCTGGTCGCGCGGTTCGATCTGCTGGTGGTCTCGACCGGGAAGGGCCCGCTCGGACAACTGTTCTCCTACCGGCCGGAGCACACGCCCTATTCGCAGCCGCAGCGCCGGCTCTGCGTCGGGCTTTACACCGGCGTGGGGCAGCCCGATCCGATGAATGTCACGCTCTCGGTGTCGCCCGGTCATGGCGAGATGATCGTGATCCCGACCATCACCTTCGGCGGCATCGCCAACGCGCTGCTGATGGAGAACGTGCCCGGCGGCGACATGGAAGAGCTCGCGACGCTCAGCTACGACGACGATCCGAAACACTTCATTCGCGTGCTGCTCGGCAAGCTGGAGAAGCACCACCCGACCACCTACGACCGCATCGACACCGCGCGGTTCGATCTCGCCCAGCCGCAGGACCTGCTGCAGGGCGGCGTGGTCCCGACCGTGCGCAACACGGTGGTCGAGTTCGACGACGGCAAATGCGCGATCGCGCTCGGCGACGTCCATGCCGTCGTCGATCCCATGATGGGACAGGGCGCCAACGTCGCCTCCTATGCGGCCTTCGTGCTCGGCGAGGAGATCGTCAACGCCGATGCGCTCGACGCGCGCCTGTGCGAGACGATCGACCTGAAGCGGCAGGACCGCGTGCTGGCGGCCTCGCGCTGGACCAACGTGATGCTGCAGCCGCCGAGCGAAGCGCTGGGCATGCTGATCGGCGCGATGAGCCAGAATCCGGCGCTGGCGAACGAGTTCACCGAAAATTTCAACTATCCGGACCGGCAATGGGACCGCATCTCCTCGCCGCAGCGCATCCAGGCCTGGATCGAGCGCATGTCGGCGCCGCCGGAGCCGGTCAGGGCCATTGCGTGAGAGCGATGCGAGCCGGAGGCGACATCCAGCGCGCCAACCCTGCCTCCTTCCGCGAGGCCGCCTCGCGCTTTGCCACCGGGGTCGCGGTGCTGACCGCGCTCGACGAGCACGGCCGCGTCTGCGGCATGACCGCGAATAGCTTCGTCACCGTCAGCCTGTCGCCGCCGACCGTGCTGGTCTCGGTGATGCCCGGCCGCATGCATCGCGCGATCTCGGCGACCGGACGTTATTGCGTCAACGTCCTGCCCGACCATGGCCGGGACCTCTCACGGCACTTTGCGAGCCAGCCGAACACCGGCGCTACGCCGGACTACGACATCGTCGACGGCCTGCCGCGTCTTCAGGGCTGCATCGCCTGGTTCGCCTGCGAGGTGACGCGCCAAATCGACGTCAGCGACCATACGCTGATCATTGCGGAGGTGTCGGCGTGCGATCATCGCGACACCACGCCGCTGGTGTTCTTCTCCAGCCGCTATCATCTCGGTCCGGGAGTGCCGGTGGATCGATGAGGCTCGCGCGCCTTTTCGCGTGCGCTCAGGCGTACGCCACCCAGCCGCGGAAGGCGAATCCGGTGTAGAACAGCGTCGGGTCGGAGAAGCCGGCCTCGCGCAGGATTGCCTCGTCCTGCGCGGGCGCCAGAATGCGCAGATGGTTGGTGACGGCATCCTTCGCGGCCGCCGCCTGCTCGGGCTCGACGCCGGAGGCGGCCAGGAACGCGGAGTAGCGCGACAGCCAGCGCGGGCGTTCGGTCTCGCCGTCGGGCGCGCTCAGATGCGCGATCACGAACGGTGCGCCCGGCTTGAGACGGCGGCGGACCTCGGATGCGATGCGGCGGCGCTCCGCGACGTCGACGAAGTGCAAGGTCAACAGGCAGGTGGCCCCGTCGAACGGTCCGTCCGGGGCATCGTCGATATAGCCTTCGTGAAAGCGGGCACGTGGTGCGAGCTCGCCCAGGGTCTGCGCGGCCAGCGCCAGCATCGCCGCAGACGGGTCGACGCCGTCGAAGCGCCAAGTGGGATGCGCTTGCGCAAACGTCTTCAACTCCAGGCCGCCGCCTGCGCCGAGGACCAGGATATTCGCATCGTCACGCGCGCGTTCGGCCAGCAGGATTGCCGCCATGGCCTGCATGGACTCATACCCCGGCACGAAGCGCCGCGGCCCTTCGGTGTATCTCGCCACCATTTGCGGATCGGAGAAGGCGGCTTGAATGTCGGTCATGGTATCCCCTCCAGGCGTTCACGCGCGATGTGCGCTGATGTCGTGGATCTTGCGAGACCCGAGCCGCTTGCGCAGGTCCTCGCCGAGCATCGCCAGCGTGACCTCGCCGAGCCGCGACAGCAGCAGCGCCTCGGCATCGTGAAAGGCCTGATCCAGCGCGGCATTGACCGCCTGCTCGACGAGGCAGCCGGGCGACTCGGTCCGATTGCCCATGGCGAGCAGCGACGGGCTGCCGAGGGCGGCATAGATGTCGCGCAGCGTCACCTTCGAGAGGTCGCAGGCCAGCGTCCAGCCGCCGCCGTGGCCCTTCTCGGAACGGACGTAACCAAGGTCCCGCAGCCCCGCCATGATGCGGCGGATGACCACCGGGTTGGTGTCCATGGCCCTCGCCAGGGTCTCGGACGTGAAGGGTCCGGGTTGCTGCGCCATGTGCAGCAGCACATGGAGCACGCCGGATAAGCGGGAATCGCGTCTCATGTAACTTTATATGTTGCGTGTTCCGACGAAAGTCAACCGCTCCGGATCGAGAATTCAAGGCCGATGCTTCGGCCCATGATGCAGCGTTCGCGCCGATGCCGGTTGTTCTCACTCGTTTCGGGACTCCTTTTTGAGGAAATGTGTGACGGCTTCGGCATACTCCCTGGGTGCGGTGGTCATGGCCTCGTGCGCCTGCCCCTTCAGGGGACCGAGCCTCACGTCGGCTATGACGGCCGCGAGGGCCTCTGTGGCGTAAAGTTCGGGCGAACTCT
Source organism: Bradyrhizobium sp. (assembly GCA_035575945.1). Taxonomy (GTDB): domain Bacteria; phylum Pseudomonadota; class Alphaproteobacteria; order Rhizobiales; family Xanthobacteraceae; genus Bradyrhizobium. The sequence continues at coordinate 34,194 of DATLXF010000056.1, forward strand.
CCGTGCCGATCTGGAGCAGAACGGGCATCGGAAGATCGCGAAAATCCTTCGCATCGAAAAGGTGTCTCACCAGGGCGCAGAGATCCTGGAGCGAAGCCGGCGCATCGTCGAGTATGTGCCTCCAGTCGCGGGTCCCTTGCAGCGCGGCAAGGTCCGGCTCCGGCACGCGAAGAACCTCGCCGAAGAACCGCCCCGCAAAACTCTCCCAGTCGCCGGCCCGACCCAAACGGACCAGCGAGGCCAAAGTCTCGGCGCTCAACAAGTGCGGGGACGGAGGCTCGTAGACCACGAGTTTCCGCACGAGGTCCGGCGCGCTGGCCGCGACGCCGAGCGCCACCAATCCCCCATAGGAGTGGCCAAGCAAGTGAACGGGCTCGCCGATGTGCCGGACCAGCGCCAAAGCATCGGCAATTTCGTCCGAGACGGCGTGTCCTTGCGTTGCCTCGGTGCGACCTCGCCCCCGTCGTGCGATCGCGTAGGCGGTGAAGTGCCGCGCCAGAAAAGGCTTGGCGTACATCCAGTTGGTGCGATGATCGCTGAAGGCGCCATGGACGAGAACGAGGGGCGGACCTTCGCCCCAGCTTTCGTAGCTCATCCGTACGCCCCCGGGTGTAAGGAGGGTCCGGATTTCGGCGGGGCAGTCAGCAATTTCACGGGTGTCGGGCATCGCTGCATCTTTCCTCGACATGATCGCGCATGGTCGCCGCTGATCCACAATCCCCGGCGCAGCGCACGCAAGGTGCTCAGATGCGCGCCTCTTCGCACGCGAAGCAAGCAGCCGCGATCGCGGCAACGTGACGATGGTCCGTCCCGCAGCAACCTCCGAGCACGTTGATATGCCGGAACTGTCGCCGCAGGTCCGCGTATTGCTGCGCAAGCTCGATGAGGTCTCCGGCGTCCAGATCGGTCATGGTGTCGAGTTCGGCGTGACTGCGCCTGGAGGCATTGGCGCGCAATCCGCGCAGGCGTTTGACCCAGCTCGAACGCTCCTCGAGTGAATCGGCGAAATGGGTCGGATGCGCACAATTCAGCATGTAGTAGATCGGCGCGGCTCCGGTCTGCGCGTCCACCTCCGAGATCGCATCGCCGAGCGTCTGGCCCGTGGGCAAACGACCATCGGTCTCCACGGTAAACGAGATCGCGACCGGTATGTTCGCGGCCACGGCAGCGCGCGTGACGCCGATCGCCTCTTCGACGTAGTTGAGCGTGAAGGCGCTGACCATGTCGGCTTCCGTTCCCCGGAAAACCTCGATCTGTTCGGCGTGATAGTCCTGCGCGGCTTCCGCGCTCATCTGCTGGCCTGGGACATAGCCATCGCCGCGTGGACCGATGTTGCCCGAAATCACCATCGGTGAGGTCGTGGTCTCGAAACGTGCGCGGATGTCGGCCATGAGATCAATGGCCTTGCGGTTGACGTCGGCAAGATCCTGCTTCGAGTAACCGATGCGCTGCGCCCAATCGCGGTTGGCGCGCCAGGTCGGGCTCTCCAGGACGAGGCCGGAGGCGGAGTCGCGGGCCATGGCGCAGAAGCGTTCGTAGTAGGCGCGAACGCGTCCGAGCCCTTGCGGATCCTTGAGCAGCGGAAATGCCATGAACAGGGGAAGGTCGACGCCTTCATGGAAGATCAGATAGGTCTCCATGCCGGCGTCGGTGAGGAAGAGCTTGTCCGACAGTTGGGGCAGTTCGTCTCGGTACTTGGCCATCAGGCGCTCCTTGGCTGGGTGTGCCGCGATCGGCACCGCTGGGCGCGCAACATACGGATCGGCGCCGTCAGGCCAAGAAGACGCGCGGTACACCGGGCCGCATCGAGATCCATCAGGAAAATCACATGCTTGGCCGCGCGTTGAAGCGATCGGAAAAAGGTTCAAGGGAAAAACCGTACTTCTGGTACAGGAGCGGTCGTTGCCAAACTCTCCTTGCAAAGCCGGATCCGCAACCGAAGGCCGCCAATCCGCGGCGGATGCGAACCTAGGTCTGCCGACGTCGCGGCGTGCGGGCAAGTCTTCTCCACCCGATCAGCGCACAAAACACGATGGCGGCCGCCATCGTGGTGTGACCGCTGAACATCACGAGACCGATGCCCCAGCTCTTTGCGGTCACGAGAATGGCGAGCGCCAGCAGCAGCACGCCGGCGCCGGCGGCCCGCAGGCCAAAGGTCGTCGCCGGCGGCAGCGTCTTGCCGTAAAGGTCGCGCTGCTGGCGGTGCATGGCCAAAGCCAGCGCAACGAAGCCCGCGAGGCAGAGCGCAAGAGCAAGGAGATGGATCATTCCGCCGCACCGCTGGAAGCAGTGGCGAGCGGCGCCAGTGGCTTCGGCTTGCGCTTCGACTGCACAATTGGTTGGTGCCGGGCCGTGCGAACAGCCAGGACGACGTGGAGCAGCGCGAGCGCCCAGCACGTGATGTCGATGCCGGCGAACACCCAGTCGCCTTGCGCCAGGCTGAGCCACAGCGGACGCTGCGTCGTCAGCGCGTTGAGGACAGGCAGCAGGAACAGCAGCGCAGCCGCCGCCGATAATTGCTCGATCCAGGCCGTCTTCGCCGGACGCAGCAACGCGTGCAGCAGGGCCAGGGCCCAGACCGCGAAGAATGCATGGATCTCCCATTCGGCGCGGGCTTCCATCGGGTGCGGCAGAAGGCGGTTGGCCCACAGGAATGCCGTCATCGCGACCGACAGGCCGGCAATGCCCGCGATGTTCAGGCGCTCGACGAGGCGGAAGCCGAAATGCGGACGCTCCGGATCGCGCAGCCGGCTGCGCCGCTTGACCGTCCACATCACGAGGCCGGTGCCCACCATGGCCGTGCCCATGAAGCTGACGAGAAAATACAGCCATCGCGTTTGGGTGTCGCTGAAGCGCCCGAGATGCAGCGCATAGAGCACGCCCCGGGTTTCGGCGGCGGCGCCGACGCTGTCGCGGACGTTCAGCAGTTTGCCGGTGATGCCTTCGAACTCCATATATTGTGGGCTCATCGAAACTCGGCCCGCCTCTCCGCGCGCCACGGCCACACGTGCGGCCACATCGCCGGGGTGAACGAAGGTCACGCGTCCGACATTGTCCTTGCCCCAGCGCTCCTGCGCCTGCCGCACCATGTCTTCGACCGACGCCAGGGGAGCCTTCTGCCCGCTGGGCTTGCCGGGCTGGATGAAGACGCTGAGCTCGGCAGTCATCTGTTGGCGCTCGGCTGGCGTCTTGAAGGCCGCGTTCTCGCCCCAGGGCATGTAGAGCGCCATCAGCGTCACCAGGCCGGTGTAGGTGATCATGAAATGGAACGGCAGTCCGAACACCGACAGCGCGTTGTGCGCCTCCAGCCACGAGCGCTGGCCCTTGCCCCAGCGGAAGGTGAAGAAATCGACGAAGATCTTCTTGTGGGTGATGACGCCGCTGATGATGGCGACGAGCATGAACATCGCCGCGATGCCGGCGATCCACCGACCCCACACCACGGGCATGTAGTGAAGCTGGAAGTGGAAGCGGAAGAAGAACTCGCCGCCCTGCGTCTCGCGCGAAGAGACTTTCTGACCGGTCGCAGGATCGAAGTTGGCTTCGCCGAACGCGCGCTGGCCCTGGCCGCGCGTGCGCCAGAACGCATAGACGCTGTTGTTGCGGCCATCCGGGAGACGGATGCTCCACTGCGAACTGCCGGCGGCGAGGTTGCCGAGTTCATCGGCAATCCGCTGCGCCACGGCGGCCTGATCGGGAACTTGCGACAGCCGCGCCAATTCCGGCCGCATCCACTGCGAAAGCTCGTCCTTGAAGTAGGACACCGTGCCCGTCAGGAACATGGCATACAGCACCCAGCCGAGCAGCAGGCCCGCCCAGGTGTGCAGACCGGACATGCTTTGGCGGATACCGCGGCCCGCTGTCTGCGCTTCCTTGTCGGCTTTCACGCGCCGGCCCTCAACCAACAGACCAGGCCAGCGGCGCCAGCACCGCGGCGGCGACGAGCAAGCCCGCCCATGACTTCCAGGCGCTGCGCACTGCAAAGACCCAGATCACGGCACCTGCGTAGATGGCAAAGCTGGCCAGCATGCCCGTGAGCACCGCCTGCGGCTTGCTCATGGGCAGTGCCAGCACGGCCACGCTCGCGAGCGCGGCCAATGCATAGCCGCCGAACACCGCCGCGATGATGCGGGACATCAGCGGCCCGGTCGACCAGACCTGTCGGATCAGCGCATTCATTTACCGGGCGTTGCCGGCGGCCCAGCCGGAATCGGCTCGAGGCCCTTGGCATTCACGAAGGTTACGGTCGTGGAATAGCTCACCGCATCGTACTTCTCGGCGCCGTTCGTCCCGGCGCGTTCGCCACCATTGCGGTCGTTGAAGCTGGCCTCGACCACATAGACGCCCTTCCAGGGCATATCGAATGTCACGAGGCCCTGATCGTCGGTGTGGGCTTCCTTCTGCCAGCCCGACTCCGTCACCAGCGTGACCTTGGTCTTGGCCTTGGGCTGGTCCTTGAAGACGAGCTTGAACTGGCCTTCCTGGCCGGTCGGTACCAGATCGAACACGAGCTTCGGCTGCTGCGCGGCAAAGCTGGTGATGTAGCGGGCCGCCGGATAGAACCAGTTGTTGACGTCCTTGCCCGGCTGTTTCCAGACGTAGAGCGGATAGCTGGCGTCTTCCGCCACGATGGCCTCGCCCGCGGCGGCCGAGAACGGCAGCGTGAAGCCGTTGCCGGTCTTGGTCGCATCGGACTTCTGCTCACCCTTGGTCGAGATCAGCCTGCCCGTCACCTTGCCGAACTTGTCGAGAAGGCCCGGCGAGACCTCGCGAAGGTTCTCGCCGTATTCGCCGAAGCGAACGATCGCGTTCTGGCCGTCGGCCTGCTCGATCCAGATCTGGTGCGCCTGCGCAGGCAAGACGGTTGCAAGCAGGGCAATCGAGCCGGTGAAACGCTTTAACATGACAGACACCTCGAAACACGATCCGTATTTGACATGCGATCGCCGGCGCACGAGGCCCCGGCGATCCGACGATGGTACGACGCTCGGCCGCAGGCGAAGATCATCCACATGCGAATGATCTTGCGGCGGCCGTCGGAGACGTTCGGTCAGAGATCGAACGCCGCCGACAGCAGGAAGGTGCGGCCGGCGCCAACGGTCTGGAACCCGCCGGTGGTCAGCCAGTAGCGCTTGTCGAACAGGTTTTCGACATTGGCGCGGAACGTGACCGGGCGGCCGTTCAGGACGGTCGTGTACCGCGCACCGATGTCGTAGCGAGTCCAACTTGAGAAACGCTGCCACGCCAGGTTGGCATTCGTCAGGTAGGAGCCACCCGTGTGGATCACGCGCCCGTTGAATGCGAGGCCTGTCACCCACGGTGCATCCCAGTCGAGAGCCCCCGAGAATGTCACGTTCGGCACACCGGCGGCATCGTTGCCGCGCTCCGAGGCCGTGGCCGGGTTGGTCAGCTCCGGACGCAGGAACGTGACGCCCGCCATGCCGCGCAAGCCAGGCATCAGAAGGCCGTAAGCCGACAGTTCGAGGCCGCGATTGCGCTGTTCGCCGTCGTAGGCGCGGGCGTTGCCGGCAGTGGTGACGAGGCTCGGCCGCGCAATCTGGAACACCGCCGCGGTCGTGGTGATGGTGCCCCAGTCCACCTTGACGCCGGCTTCCTGCTGCTTGGACTTGTAGGGCGCCAGGATCGACCCGGTATTGGCAAAGCCGGCGGGAACGATGACGCCCTGGCTGAGGCCTTCGGCATAGTTCGCGTAGAGCGAGACGTTCTGCAGCGGCTTGACGACCAGACCGGCCAGGGGCGTCACGGCCTCCGCGCCATAGTCGCCGGTCTTGAGGCCGGTCGTGGTGCTGAACGCATCCTGCTCGACCCGCTGATGGCGGGCACCGAGCGTGAGCAGAACCCTCTCATCCAGCACCGACATCGTGTCGGCGAGCGCAAAGCTGCGCAGCAGGATCTCGTTGGCCAGCCGCGGCGGAAGACGCGCGCCGGTGACCACCGGCAGCGGTGCCGGGTTGTAGATGTTCGACGGCACCGACTGGGCCGGCGTGTTGGAAACATAGGCGTTGCCGTTTTCCTGGAAGTAGCCGGTGAAAGCGAAGTTCACCCTGTGCGTGACCGGACCCACATCGAAGCGTGAGCGAATGCCGGCGTTGCCGCTCGTCGTCTTGGAGTAGGAATCGTAGTAGGCGTTGATCAGCCGGAAATTACCGAGGGCATCCGCGCCGCTCGGGAAACCGGTGACGCGAGAGTCCGGTAAGGTCTGGTAATTCTCGCCATCGCGATAGCCGATGCCTGCATAGGCCGTGATCGCTTGGGAGATGTCATACTCGACCGCCGTGGCAATGGTATTGTCCCGCTGCTTCAGCAATGTTCCGGGGTACCAGCTGCTGCGCGGATCCGGTGGCGCCGGAATGAACGGCACCGTCGTGCGAATGCCGATCTGCGGACGGAAGTTCTCGGTATCGTCGTTCTGGGAGATGGCATCGACGGTCCAGCGCAGGCGCTCGCCGCGATAATCGACACCCAGCGCGCCGAGGCCACTCCTCCAGTTGCCGTCATTGATCGTGGCCTCGCCGTTGCGGCCGACGCCGTTGAAACGGACGCCCCATTCCTTGTTTTCGCCGTAGCGCTGGCTGGTCTCGACGTGCAGGCCATAATTGCCGGCGCTCATGAAGAACGGCGTCACGCGCGTGAAGGGAATCTCCCCGGCGCGCTTGGTGAGGATGTTGATGGCGCCGCCGACCGTGCCGCCGGGAGCGATGCCGTTGATCAATGCGCCGGGCCCCTTGAGCAACTCGATGCGCTCGATGATCTGGGCGGGAACGCGGCTGGAGGACACCAGACCGTACAGTCCGTTCAAGCCGACGTCGGTCGCGGCAACCGGGAAACCGCGAATCTGGAAGGTGTCATCGAATCCGTTTGGGCCGGTGGTGAGACGAACCGAGGAGTCGTTGATCAGCGTATCCGCCGCCGTCCGCGCCTGCTGATCCTCGATCAATTGCGAGGTGTAGTTGACGACACTGAACGGCGTGTTCATGACGCTCACGTTGCCCAGCAAGCCGAGCGTACCGCCTTGCGCAACCTGACCTCCGGCATAGGCGGGCGCCGGAGCGCCCAGCGTCCGCGTGCTTCCCATCGTGGTGACGGGGACATTCGACGGAGCTTGCGCGGCTGGCCTCGACGCATCGCGCCCAGCCCGCTGCACGTTCCCACGCGGTCGCGCGTTGCGCGTGACACGCGCGCGCTGCTGAGGCGCATCGACCGTCACCGGCGGCAACGCCTGTGGTGTGGAACTCTGCGCACTGCTCTCCGTCACTGCGGCGCCCGTCAGACACAGCGAAAACGCACCGACGGCCGCTCCGACGAGCAGGCGGCTCTTGTAGTTCTGAATGTTGCTCACCCAACGCCCCCAATTACTCAGCAGATGTCTGCTAGGAAATCGAGACATTGGAAGCAACGCAGCGAGATTAGAACCTCTATAGTTCCGTGCGCAGCAGCAGCGTTTGCGCACTCATCGCGACGATTTGTCACGAGTTCGAATTCGCAAACTGCGACGGCGTCATGGCGATTAGAACCTCTCTAATTGCCGGCTTTGTGCGCGAAGGTTGCCTTGGCGATGGAAGGCTCGGGCATTTTGGGTGCTCGTCAAACCATTCGGACTTTTGTGCCGCGGGCCGCATCGCGCGATCGCCAAGCCGATTTGTCACGGTGACGCCGCCGCGCGTGAGGACGACAATCACCCCGCGCACCGCGAGAGCTTTCGGCGCTGTCCTCGCGTGACGCCCGTTTTCATCCATCCATTTTACCGGAGGCGCATCATGCAGGTTTACAATGTGGTCAGGTTCAAGGTGAAGCAGGGTGAGGAAGCCGCCTTCCTGGATGCGCATCGAAACGGCAGGGCCAGATGGCCGGGGCTGGAGCATGGCGTCATCATCAAGACCGGCGATCAGACCTTCTGCCTCATCGGCACGTGGTCGAGCCGGGATGCGCTGGTGGCGGCGAGGCCTGCGATGATCAAGACGCTCGACAGCTTCAGGTCCGTGCTCGAGGACCAGGGCAACGGACGCGGCGTGGCGGACGCGGTGTCGGGCGAAGTCGTGCTCGCGCTTTAGCGCGGGCCGCGCCGCGACCTCATCGCCCCCTCCGTCCGCGCGGATTGACACGTCCGGTATCCATCTGGCGACCGGCGCTCGAATTGTCGTGCGAGTGGACGGCTTCGGGCCAACAGGCGACATTCACCAAGATGCTGGTTGCGCCTCCGGCAGCTTCCAACTTCCGTCCAGGATTTCCTTGCGGGGCCTGTACAGGCGCATCGTGAAGTTCCAGCCTGCCATGATGGGTAGGCAGTTGGGTGTGGCCTTCTCGCAGCCGCCGAACTGTATCAGGTAGGCGCCGCTCGCGTCCGGCTTGGCCGTCAGGTTGTTGAGCGAATAGGCGCCGAGCTCGTTCTTCTCGAAGAATCCGTTTCCGTTGTAGACGCTGATCGACCAGAAGCCGTCGACCGGCACGTCCTTGAGCGTGAGGCGATAGACCGTCTTGCCGTCGTTCTTCGGCGGATAGAAGCTCTGGTAATCAGCCGCGTAGCGCGGGTTGCCGCCCCAGCCGATGGCGGTCCCGATGAGATGGTCGATCGGATCGACCTCGTCCTTCGTTCCGAAGCGATCGACAACGCTGCCCAACGAGGCGAGGCTTTCGAGGGCCGACCTGGCCTTGGTCTGCGACGCCTGGTCCCAGTCCGGCACCTCGAACTTGCCCACGGCTCCCTGCTGCACCTCGATCGCGTCCTGCACCCCGTTGGCGGCTTTAACGTCCTGAGGGTCATCCGAGTTGGCCAGCGTGCGGATGATGACGTAGACGTAACGGGTGCCGACTTTGTTCTTGTCGTAGCTGAAGGTGCCGGGCCCGTAGGCCACCTCGGTCGTGTAGTGATCCTGCGAAACCACCTGCATCGACATGAAGCGCTTGCCGGCGTCTGGCAGCGTGATGGTGAGCGGTCCGGCGTCCAGGTCGAACACTCCGGAGGAGTAAAGCGTGTCGCGGTTCATGCGCACCACGTCCTGCTTGTCGATCGACGCCATTTCGCGCCGGTGCCTGAGCCTGCCGAACGCGCCGTCGTCCACCGCGGCTTTCCGGAAATAGAGGTCGGTCTCCGCGCGAACGAAGTTGTGGACGTTGACCGCGTTGGGTTTGGCATCCTGAGCGATCGCCGCAGTTGCGGAGGCCAGCAGCACCACGGCAAATTCCGGACGGAACAGGGATTTCATCGCCAGCAACTCCTACTTCGACGCAGCCTTGGGAGCACCGAGTTCTTCGTCGACCTCGTCCTCGAACGCGCGCTTCTTGCCCGCGATGAAGCGCCTGTAGCCCTCCGGATCGATCCATGCTGCAACCCCTTCCGTTTCGGCGCGCTTCCGCTTGCCTTCGAGGTCGTAATACTCATTGTGCTGCGCCAGCCAGATGTCCGGCTTGATCATCTCGAGCGCGTGGTGCGTTTTGCGGTAGTCGTCGGTGATGCCGGGGTACGAAGGATTCTTCGCCACCCGGTAGCCGGGATTGAAGCCTGCACCGTCCGGAAACGCCACCACGTAGGCCCTGCCGTCGATGACGAGGTTCGCGATCCAGGTGGTGGCGCCTCGGGTGTGGCCTGGAGTGTGGTAGGCAGTCAGCAGCACGTCGCCCAGCTTAACGGTGTCGCGGTCGCGCAAGACGCGGTCAACCTTCACGCCTTCGTAGGTCAGATCGTTGCCGTACTTGAAGTCGTCGCGATCACCGCTCTCCATCGCGGCGACGTCGTCCTTCATCACCGCCAGCTGGGCTCCGAACTGCCTCTTCATGAAAGCGAAGGCGCCGGCGTGATCGGCATGGGCGTGGCCGTTGATCATGACCTTGATGTCGTCGGGCCTGAAGCCGAGGTTGCGGATGGACTCCACGATCATCGGTCCCGAGGAGGGCATGCCCGTGTTCATCAGAATATGGCCCTCGGAGGTCGTGAACAGGAAGACGCCCAGGCCCTTGGTGCCGACGAAGTAGATCGGCCCGGCGATCCTGACGGGATCGGCGGGCTCCTCCCATTTCAGCGCCTTCTTCGCCAGCGTGATGAAAAGGTTGTTGTCGTTGGCCAGTTGCTCTTTGGTCGGCAGATTGGGAGGGAGCGCTTGCGCCATTGCTTGCCCTGCTGAAAGAAGGGCGACGGCGATCAGAATTGCACCAACTCGAGTTTGCGAAGCCATATTCAACCCCACAGAATTGGTTATCGAGGTGTTCCAAGCATAAGCTGAAACATGGCCAATGGAAGGTGGATATCTCGTGCGATGCAGCGATGAAAATCCGCTGTCATCTTGTCTGTCGGGGTCAAAAGCGTATTCCACCAGCGGTCGGCGTTCGGTGCATCGCTGACTCCGGACAACTCGCCGTGATGCATTCATGGAAGCGAGGGCCTGAATGGACTGTGTCTACCCAGCCGGGTCTGTTCCTGCGGCGGCGAAGGGTAAAGCAAGCGCGGTGGGCGCCCGCGGAATCATGGGCCCGCCGCCGCAGCGGCAGTCGCCACATATTTCCCGTAGAATTCGGCGACCCGGCCGCGCCACATGCCGACGAACGCCTCCGACGTCACGTTGTCGACCGATTTCCAGCTGCGCTTGAAGGCCGGGAGTGCATTGCCCCAGATCGCGCGCTTGCACCACCTCTCGCCCTTCTCCTTGCCTTCGCTGCTGGCGCACATCGATTTCCAGGCGAGGCGCGCGGGCTTGCTGATGTGCTCGGCGGCGCCTTCCCAGCCCTGCTGATGGATCAGGTAGAGGTCGCTCATATCCGGCTTGCGGTGCGTGATCCACTCGAACAGGACGCCTTCGGTGATCATCTTGTAGGCGGCCGCGACGGCATTGTCCCGCGGACTGCGAATCTCCCCGAAGCCGAATTTTCCGAACTCGTAATAGCTCAGCTGGAACAGCCCGATATACGACCCGGTGCGTTGATTGGGGTTGAAACCGGATTCGATCTTGGCCACCGCCATCATGAAATTGACGTCGAGCCCGAACGCGTCGGCAGCGCGCTTGATCTCCTCGGTCGGCGTTCCCAGCGGAATGTCCTTGAACGCACGCAAGACGATCTCCGCCGGCTTCTCGGCGGGCGGCAGTTCGGACCAGACGTAATAGACCAGATGACGGAAATCCTGCGTCGATGCCGCCTTCGGAGCGCCGCTCGACGCATCGCGTTCCGGCGGCAGCGAGTGGACGACATCCTGCCCCAATGACGCTAATTTCGGGGCGACCGGTTTATCGACGATCTCGGCGTCGGTGCGTGGCGGCGCGGCACCTGCTGACGTCACCGCGCCAAGCTCTGCTCCTTCCGCCCGAAGCGCTGCCGCAAGTCTGGCGGATGCCTCTGCGTACATGGCCGGCGTCACCAGGTTCGCGGGAGCCGACATGCTCGCGGCAGCCGGTATGCTCGCTGTCGCTTCCGGCAGGACATCCGGCACCGTCGCGGCCGGTCTGTTGGCGGCGGCCAGAAAGACTCCCGCGGACGAGAGAACAGCCACGATGCAGCTGGTCTGCCAGGCCCTCATTGCCCGAAGTTCACCGATGGCGTCTGTACGAAGGCTGTTCGCATGGTCCTGCAGCCTGTGGGTCAGTCCTCTTCGTAGAATCTTAAGGTTTAAATGTGGTGAAGGAGCTGGCTTTCTGCCGCACAAGCCGATGTCTCCCCCCTTTGGGTCACAAGCAGCCCTGGTGGGAGACGCTCTTGGGGTCGGGTATGGGTCGACAGCGTCGGTTTCGGCCTCGGGTAGTCAGGGTCCGGTCTACCCTTCACTTCGGAAATCGCCGGGCAGCGCTCAGACGGTCGCGATGGGCCAATAGGCGACATCCGAGGTCGCGAAGCACAAATCAGCGCGAGGCTTTCGTGAGATCGCTTCCGCACCTACTGCACTGCTTCTCTGGCCATGGCACACTCACAAAACCTCGCAAAAACACAGATTTTCCGCAGGTCGGGCAGGTGATCAGAAAAGTGCGAACTCCGCCTATCAAGACCCACATCAGGCCGAGTGGCAGTACCACCGCCAAGATAACTTGGAAGGGCGCGCCCAGCGCACTGAGTGTGAGCGGGATTCCCCAGACAATCGCAGGCATCGCGATAATCGTCCAAAACATGTGACGCCGGCCGGTCACATAGACGCTTCTGGCTTGACCATGATCCATGGCGGCACAATAGCCGGATCCCCAACGGCAGTCACAGAAGAAACCAAATTCGTCTGGGGCGCACCTGGTGTCTGTCCGCACTCGGCGCTTGCCCGCAATGGGTCAAAATGCGAAGAACTCAACCTGAGCAAATCTTGTCCGCCATGCATCATACGCGGTCTCGCGGATCCATGCTGCCACTTCGCAGAAGGGCCACACGGAGACACCGGTCCTAATTCTAGGTATGGTTTCAAGCTCGAATTCACTCGCCTCTGCCAGTATCTCATAGCGAGGGCCTCAAATGCTGGAATGGCTGGAACTAAGCGGACTGGGGCCGCACTTGGCCCGCTTCCGCCGTTGGCTAGACAAAATGCCGAACCGCGAGTTCTCTCAACTTGGCGTTTGGGGTAAGTTTGGCCGCCTCATGCTGATGCTAGTGGTCCTCGGCTTGATTTCCGCACCAGCCATCTGGTTGCTCGCCAAATAGTCAGCGGGCGGTGCTTGAGGCTCCGCCACATCGATGGCTAAGACGACGTCTGCTGAGCATGGTTAGGAACCAGAGCGCTCGTCGCTGCTCTGGAAGAAGTAACCCTTGTACAAAAAATAGAGCACGCAGATGAAGAAGCCCTCAAAGAAAAGGAGCGTGGCTATGAAGAGAGCGGGCTCTTCGGACTGAACAATCGTTCTGGTGAAGCCTAGTTTTTCCCAGCCGATTGTCAGGTGTCCGAATAGATATGGATACAACGGAACCGAAATCGCGCCTATTGCAAGTCCTGCTATCGCAATGCACTTCTCCCAGAGCGGTCGGGCCGCCAATCGCCTGAGGTTCTGTGTTTTAATTTTCTGGCGTTCAGTGTCGCTCATGAGCAAGACGCGGCTGTCGAGAATCCCAACATTGGCAAGCCATCGTTTCCATCGGGACCAAGTTGCAAGCTGCTGAGCTTGGCTCTCTTCGGATCGCATTTCGCGCATAAGTGTATGTCGGTCTGTGTGACGAATAGGAAAGCACACCTTATTGACGCAGGCTTAAGAGAATGTTGTCCGAAACGATCGGAACGCTAAGGTCTGCAATGGGTCAGAAGCCGCTGTGAAAGGCGGGTCTGCCGGTTGTCTGGTCCGCCCCGAAGAGCGGCCGTCATCGCACTCAGGCGAGGGGGCAGCAACGCGCCACCAGCGGCGGGCACCTTGAGCGCGGTGGCTAGAGCAAAGCAGCGATATCGCAGGCTCTTGCTTGGCTGCCGGCGATCAAGCGATCAGGCGCGCGACCGCCTGCAGCGCGTCGAGCCGCAGAGCGGATTGCGCGCGCGAAGCGATCGTCAGCTCGACGACGGTGGCACTGAGCAACGGGAGGGGCGCGTTGGCCCAATCCTTCCGATGCTGCCATTCTGCGCCTGTTTTGCCCGACGGTGCAACGGTTTCGTAAAATCAGCAGAATGCGCAGCGGTCGTTCGACGAGATCGCGCAGGGCGACGACCAGGCGCGGTCAGCCCTCGATCACCCACGTTCCGCGATGATGGCATCATACGCCTGTTTTGCCTGACGATCAAGTAAATTTCGCAAAAACGGAAATCGACCGTTTCCCGGAGGAGAGCCTGCCTGGATTTGCGCTCGGCGGCCGCGCCGAGCTCATCGCGCCCGCAAGCCGTTGATATTGCTGCCCCCGGCTACTGTGCATGGGGTTGTTTTCGAACTTTTGTCTTGGACGGCGCGAAAGCGCCGCCGAACCACGCCAAGCCCGGCTCGCGCCGCTACTTCATCACCCGCAGTCCCTTGGTCGTGAAGCGCTGCGTCTTGCCGCCCGATCGTAGCGGACGCCTGGTGCCGGCGGCCTTGCCGGTGCCGGGCGGCTGGTGCGCCGGCACGAGCTGGTGCGGCTGCGAGCCGATCAGGTCGCGGCGGCCCATCTCGATCAGGGCCTCGCGCAGCACCGGCCAATTGTCGGGGTCGTGATAGCGCAGGAACGCCTTGTGCAGGCGGCGCTGGCGCAGCCCCTTGATCGCCTCGACCTTGTCGCTGCCGCCGTGGCGCACACCGCGCAAGGGGTTGACGCCGGTGTGGTACATCGCGGTCGCCGTCGCCATCGGCGAGGGCAGGAAGGTCTGCACCTGGTCGGCGCGGTAGCGGTTCTTCTTCAGCCACAGCGCGAGGTTCATCATGTCCTCGTCGGTCGTGCCCGGATGTGCCGCGATGAAATAGGGGATCAGGTAATATTTCTTGCCGGCCCGCTCGGCCGCCTCGTCGAACATCCGCTTGAACTTGTCGTAGGCGCCGATGCCCGGCTTCATCATCTTGTCGAGCGGGCCCCGCTCGGTATGTTCAGGGGCGATCTTCAGATAACCGCCGACGTGATGGGTGACGAGCTCCTTGATGTATTCGGGGCTCTCGACCGCGAGGTCGTAGCGGACGCCGGAGGCGACCATGACCTTCTTGATGCCGCGGGTCTCGCGCACCTTGCGATAGAGCCGGATCAAATCGTCATGCGAGGTGTTGAGGTTCGGGCAGATCTCGGGGAAGACGCAGGACGGCCGCCGGCATGCCGCCTCGACCTTCGGGTCCTTGCACGCCATCCGGTACATGTTGGCGGTGGGGCCGCCGATGTCGGAGATCACGCCGGTGAACCCGGGCGTCTTGTCGCGGATACGTTCGATCTCGCGCAGGATCGATCCTTCCGACCGGTTCTGGATGATGCGCCCCTCATGCTCGGTGATCGAGCAGAAGGTGCAGCCGCCGAAGCAGCCGCGCATGATGGTGACCGAGAACTTGATCATGTCCCAGGCCGGGATCTTCGCCTCGCCATAGGACGGATGCGGCGCGCGCGCGTAGGGCAGATCGTAGACCGCATCCATCTCCTCGGTGGTGAGCGGGATCGGCGGCGGGTTGAGCCAGAGGTCGCGGTCGCCGTGGCGCTGCACCAGCGGCCGCGCATTGCCGGGATTGCTCTCCCGGTGCAGCACGCGCGAGGCGCGGGCATAGGCTTCCTTGTCGTGCTCGACCTGCTCCAGCGCCGGCAGGCGGATCACGGTCGGCCCCTTCTGGCGCGATGCGCCCTCGTCGGCGGACTCGAGATCGTCGGCGTGCAGCTCGGTGTAGTCCTCCGGCACCTTGCGGAACAGCGCGACGCCCCTGATGTCGTCGAGCGCGCGCGGCGCTTCGCCTGCGGCAAGGCGTTGCGCCACCTCGACCACGGCGCGCTCGGCATTGCCGTAGAGCAGCAAGTCCGCCTTGGCGTCGGCCAGCACCGAGCGGCGCACCTTGTCGGACCAGTAATCGTAATGCGCGATTCGGCGCAGCGAGGCCTCGATGCCGCCGAGCACGATCGGCACATCCTTGAACGCCTCGCGGCAGCGCTGGGCGTAGACGACGGTGCAGCGGTCCGGCCGCCTGCCGCCTTCGCCGCCAGCGGTGTAGGCGTCGTCGCTGCGGATGCGGCGGTCCGCGGTGTAGCGGTTCACCATGGAGTCCATGTTGCCGCCGGTGACGCCGAAGAACACGCGCGGCTTGCCTAACGCCTTGAACGGCTCGGCCGAGTGCCAGTCCGGCTGCGAGATGATGCCGACGCGGAACCCCTGCGCCTCCAGCAGCCGGCCGATGATCGCCATGCCGAAGCTCGGATGATCGACATAGGCGTCCCCCGTCACCAGCACGATGTCGCAGGCGTCCCAGCCGAGCGCATCCATCTCGGCGCGGCTCATGGGCAGGAATGGCGCCGGCCTGCGCGGCTGCGCCCGGGCCATCAGGGGCCTGTCGGCGGTGATCATCTGGATGTCCATGGCGCCTACGCATAGGCCCCATGGCCGGCGAATTCAACCGATCGGTGTGGTGGCACCGATATTAAGGTTCCGTCCTCGTTGACGGCCGATTGGAGCCCACAGGAACCAAGCTGGCTCTGCGAACATTTTGATCGAGGGTTCGACCCGGGCCCGGGTCGCGCGCGCCTCCATCTTTTCCGGCGATCGCGACGTCGCCTCTGGCGATGGGGGAGCTGTGAGTACGGTCATAGAGAACTTGCTGTTGCGGAAGCAGAAGCTCGTGGAGCAGCTCGAGAAGGCGCCGTCGGCCGAGGATCGCGACAAGATCGAGCACCAGCTCGAGCAGATCAACACCGCGCTGGATTTCCTGGACAGGTCGGGCGTGAAGGAGAAGCCGTGACGGCGCTCCATCCGCATGGCGCGCTCAGACCACCTTGCCGGGATTGAGCAGGTGATCGGGATCGAGCGCCGCCTTGAGCGTCCGCATCAGCGCGATCTCGGCCTCGCTCCTGGCATGGCCCAGCCATTGCTTCTTCAAAGTGCCGATGCCGTGCTCGGCGGAGACGCTGCCGCCCATGTCGCGCACCAGGCCGTAAATGATCGCGTCCATCGCGTCCTTCGGCTGCTGCGCGACGGAGAGGCCGGTGACCCAGGAGACGAGATGCAGATTGCCATCGCCGATATGGCCGTAATAGACGCTCTCGCAGCCCGCGATGTCCTCGGCGAGCGCCGCCTTGCAGCGCGTGACGAATTCGTCCATCCGCGCCACGGCAAGGCCGATGTCGTAGGAGATGTGCGGCCCCAGCACCTGGCCGAACTCGGCGCAGATGTCGCGCACGCGCCAGAAGGCCTGCGTCTGCGCCAGCGATTGCGCGACGGCCGCGTCGGCCAGCAGTCCGCGCTCCATCTGCTCTTCGAGCCAGCTCTGGAAGCGCGGTGCGTCCAGGCTCTCGTCGGTCCCTTGCGCTTCCACCAGCACATAGAGACCGTGACCGGTTGCAACCGGCGGCTTCACCCCGGCGCGATTCGTGATCACGTCCCAATAGTCCGGCCACATCACCTCGAACGCCGACAGCAGCGGCCCGAGCCCCGAGCGCGCGGCGGCGAGCAGCGCGACCACGGCATCGTAGTCCTGCAGCACGCAAAGCGCCGCCATGGTCGAGCGCGGCTTCGGAAACAATCTGAGCACCACGCGGGTGATGATGCCGAGCGTGCCTTCCGAGCCGATGAAGAGATGCTTCAGGTCGTAGCCGGCATTGTTCTTCATCAGCTTGTTCAGGCCGGTGATGATGGTGCCGTCGGGTAGCACCACTTCGAGGCCGAGCACCAGCTCGCGTGTCATGCCGTAGCGGATCACGCGGTTGCCGCCGGCATTGGTCGAGAGATTGCCGCCGATGGCGCAGGAGCCGCGCGAGCCGAGGTCGAGCGGAAAGAAGAAACCGGCCTCGTCCGCGGCCTTCTGGATCGTCTCCAGCGGCGTGCCCGCCTTCACCGTCATCGTTGCGGAGGCAGGGTCGATCTCCTCGATGCCGGTCATGCGCTCCAGCGAGATCGCGACCCATCCGGCTTCGGGCGAAGCGCCGCGGCACAGCCCGGTCAGTCCGCCCTGCGGCACGAAAGGCAGCCGCGCCTGCCGGCAGACCGCAATCGCATCGGCCACGCCTTGCGCGTCAGCTGGCCTGATCACCGCCAGCGGCGTCTGCGGCAGGCTCGCGCTCCAGTCGTTGCAATTGCGGGCGGGCACCTCGTCGCCGGTCAGCACCGCGGTCGCGCCAAGCCTGTCGCGGAGTGCAACCAGCACCTGGTCCGCGCGTGCAGCGGGAGCCGCGATGTCCATGCGAGGCCTCCTCAAGTCAGCTGCGCATTTAAGGCATAAAGTGGAAGGAAGGCAAAAACAACGATTCGTAATGGCCCTGGGATCAACGGGGTCAAAGGTCTGGCCCGGGTTGCGAAGAAGGCCAATGCCGCAGACTCCCGCACAGCGTGCGGCAGCCGCGGCGGGTTCAATCGAAGATCGACGCCGGGCGCTGCCCGGCACTTAGAGCGATTCAATAGCGATTCAGGAGAGGCTAAGGTTCCCTTCGCGCGCAGCGGCTGTTACACGCGCCCAGTTCAGCATTCTTGCCTCGAAGTGGAATGAAAGTGCGTGCCTTCGTGGATGGCCCATGCGTCGGCGGCCGTCGTCATCGTGCCGGCCTGAGCCGTGCCGGTCTTCTCATCGGAGCGGCTGTGCTGCTCGCCCAATGCCCATCCTCCATGACGTCCGCGCTAGCGCAATCGGCGCTGCCGCCGGTGACGGTCGAAGCGCCGGTGCAGCGGCCGAAGCCGGCACGGGCATCGGAGCAGTCACCACGCCGCGCGCAAATCGCCGCGCGCCGCCGCAATCGAAGCACCGCGCCCGCAGCGCCGACGCCTGCGGAACGGGCGGCAGCGGAAGCCGCCGCCCAGCAAGCCGCAAAGCTCGGCTATCGCGCGATGCCGAGTTCGACCACGCTGCGCAGCGGCGCCTCGCCGCTCGATACCGCGCAGGCCGTCAATGTCGTGCCTGAGCAGGTGTTGAAGGATCAACTGCCGCGCAACATCGACGAAGCGCTTGGCAACGTCTCCGGCATCACCCAGACCAACACGCTCGCCGGCACCCAGGACGCCGTGATCCGCCGCGGCTTCGGCGACAACCGCGACGGCTCGATCATGCGCAACGGCATGCCGCTGGTGCAGGGCCGCAGCCTCAATCCCGCCGTTGAAAGCGTCGAGGTGCTGAAGGGACCGGCCTCGCTGCTCTACGGCATCATGGACCCCGGCGGCATCGTCAACACCATCAGTAAGCGCCCCGAGCTCTATCAGCACGGCTCGGTCACGTTGCTCGGCTCGGCATACAGCGCCTCCAAGACCGGCGCTGACGGTCTGCTCGACATCACCGGCCCGCTCGGCGATCAGGGCCTCGCCTACCGCTTCATCGGCTACGGCGTCAGCGAAGACTACTGGCGCAATTTCGGCCGGCATCGCGAGATGCTGGTCGCGCCGTCGCTGGCCTGGTACGGAAAGGACACCACGGTCCAGCTCAACTACGAGCATCGCGAGTTCATCTCTCCTTTCGATCGCGGCACCGCGTTCATCAACGGTGCGCCGCTGGCGATCCCGAAGACGCGCCGGCTCGACGAGCCTTACAACAACATGTGGGGAACGTCCGATCTGATTCAGGCCTCGGTCGAGCATCGCATCAACCAGGACTGGAAGCTCTTCGCCGCCTACAGCTACAACACCGAGACCTTCAGCGCGAACCAACTCCGGATCACCGGTGTCAACGCGACGACCGGCGTCGAGACGCGCAGCAATGACGGCACGCAGGGTTCGCTGAGCAATTCCAGCTACGGGACGTCCTATATCTCGGGCGGTTTCTGGCTCGGCGACATGCGCAACGAGGTGCTGTTCGGCGGCGACGGCCAGTATCGCACCATCTACCGCGATAACCTGATCCGGCAGGCCGCCCCGTCCTTCAATGTCTACAACCCGGTCTACGGCCTGATCGGGCCCGGCACCACGGTCTCTAACAGCGACAGCGCCCAGACCGACAAGCTCGGCCAATGGTCGCTGTTCTTCCAGGACACGCTGCATCTGACCGAGCGGTTCGCTGTGGTCGGCGGCGTGCGGTACATGGACTACGACCAATTGGCCGGGCGCGGAAAGCCGTTCAGAGCGAACACCGATGTCTCGGCCGATGCCGTGCTCCCCCTCGGCGGAGCGATCTTCAAGGTCACCGACCAGCTTTCGCTCTATGCGAGCTACACCCAGTCGCTCAAGCCGAACTCGACCATTGCTCCCCTAAGCAATGGCGGTGGCGTCGTGCTCGGATCGAACATTTCGCCCGAGGAAGGTACCCAATACGAAGCCGGGCTCAAATTCGATCTCGACAAGCGGCTCTCGGGCACGCTCGCGGTTTACGACATCGAGAAGCAGAACGTGCTGGTCAGCCAGCTCAACACGGCGACCGGCCTCAACGTATATACCGCGGCCGGCAAGGCGCGATCGCGCGGCGTCGAGCTCGACGTCACCGGCCGGCTCTCCGACAATTGGAGCATGATCGGAAGCTATGGTTACACCGATGCGCGCGTGACCGAGGATCCGATCTACGCCGGCAAGCAGTTGCAGAACGTGGCGATGAACACGGCCTCGCTCTATCTGGTCTACGATTTTGGCACCGTGCTTCCCGGCCAGCTGAGACTCGGCGGCGGCGTCCGCTATGTCGGCGACCGGCCCGGCGATGCCTTGAACACGTTCGTGCTGCCGTCCTATGTGGTTGCGGACGCGTACGCGACCTACGAGACGAAGCATCAGACGCTGCCGGTCATCTATCAGCTCAACGTCAAGAACCTGTTCGACACCGTCTACTATACTTCCGCGCAGAACAATCTCGGCGTCGCCATCGGCGATGCCAGGCGCGTATCGTTTTCGGCGACCGTGAAGTTCTAGCGATGACGCAGCCGCGCGGGCTTACGGTCAAGGCGATCCTGCTCCAGGTCCATTCCATCGCGGGCCTGGTCCTCGCGCTGGTGCTCGCCCTGATTGCGCTGACCGGCGCGATCATGAGCTTCGAGGACGAGATCGTCGATCAACTCAACGCCGGGATCATGCAGGTCCCACCGCGCCAAATCCCGGCGCTGATGCCGGACGTGCTGGTCGCCCGGCTGAAGGCGGTGCAGGATTTCGGCAAGGTCTCGGCCGTTACGCTGTCGAGCGATCCCGCGGCGGCGGCCCATGTCCGCTTCGCGCGGGACGACAACGGCGGACGGCCGGCCTCGCTCTTTGTCGATCCTTACGACGCGCGCGTGCTGGGCTCGCCGCGCGGCGAGGCGTTCTTCGCGACCGTGCGCAGGTTGCATCGCTGGCTGCTCATTCCCGGCGACGGCAAGGGCTGGGGACGCCCGATCACCGGATCGATCGCACTCGGCCTCATCGTCATGCTGGTCTCGGGCCTCGTGCTGCGCTGGCCGCGCCGGGGCGGCAGCGTGAAGATCTGGCTGAAGCCGAATCTCGGGCTCAGCGGCCGCGGACTGCACCGGTCGTTGCATGCCGTGATCGGCACGTGGGTCCTGCCGATCTATCTGGCGATGACGCTCACCGGGCTGTTCTTCTCCTTCGAATGGTACAAGGACGGCGTGACCTGGCTGCTCGCACGTCCGCACGTCGCCGCCGCGAAGATGCAGCCCAAGATGCCGGCGCCGTCGCATGCGGCCAGCTCCGAGCCGGCGCCGCCGATCGGATTCGATCAGGCCTGGTTGACGTTCCAGCGCGAGGAGGGCGGCCGGTTCTCCAAGGCGTTGCTGACGCTGCAGGGCAGGACGATCCGCATCCGGTCGTGGGGCAAGGCGTCCTTGCTCGAGACCACGCGCGACGAATTCCGCATCGATGCGGTCACCGGGCAACTGGTCTCCGCCCAGCGCTACGCCGACAAGACTTTCGGCGAGAAGATCGTCGCGGCCATCTACGACATCCATCGCGGCGCGATCCTGGGATGGCCGGGCAAGCTGGTGTTCATGATTGCCGCGATCTTGATGCCCTTGTTCTCGGTCACCGGAATCCTGCTCTATCTGTCGCGCCGCAAGTTGCGCCGCCCGACGCAGCCGGCGCTCGGGCAGCTCGTTCCCGGCGAGTAAGCCGGAGAAGGCTAGCCAACGCGCCCTCAATCGTTCAAAAGCCCATGGCCTGTCCTTCCCAGGGTCCATGCCATGAAGATTCCCGCCGTGAGCCCCGCCGATATCCGCCGTGCCCTGCTTCTGCGCGAAGAAATTGCGCTGCTCGATCTCCGGTACGAGGCGGCTTTCGCCACCGGCCATCCGCTGTTCGCCGCCAACATGGCAGCCGACCGGATCGCGATCGAGGCCGGGGTGCGGCTGCCGCGCAAGGACGTGGCGATCACGCTCTATGATGACGGCGAGGGGCTGGTCGCGTCCGGCGCCGAGCGTCTGGCTGCGCTCGGCTACACCAATGTCAGCGCACTCGGCGGCGGGCTGCAGGCTTGGCGCGATGCGGGCTTCGAGGTGTTCGAGGACGTCAATTCCTATTCCAAGGCGTTCGGCGAGCTGGTCGAGTCGTGCCGGCACACGCCCTCGCTCAGTGCCGACGAAGTGGCCAAGCTCATCGCGGACAGGGCCAACATCGCCATCCTCGACGTCCGCCGTTTCGACGAATATGCGACCATGAACATCCCGGGCTCGGTCAGCGTGCCCGGCGCGGAGCTGGTGCTGCGGGCAGGGCAGGCCGCGCCAGATCCTGAAACCACCATCATCGTCAATTGCGCCGGCCGTACCCGCTCCATCATCGGCACGCAGTCGCTGATCAATGCCGGCGTGCCGAACAAGGTGCGGGCGCTGCGCAATGGCACGATCGGCTGGACGCTGGCGCGGCATCCGCTTAAGCACGGCGCCGACAGCCGCGGCGCGATCGGGCCATGCGAGGGCGGTCCGGCCAAGGCGCGCGACGTCGCCTATCGCGCCGGTGTTCGCCATGTCGGTGCGAACGAGATGGCGGCGCTTGTCGCGCAGACCCACCGTACGCTGTATCGCTTCGACGTGCGCGATGCCGAGGACTATGCGGCCGGGCATCTCCCCGGCTTCCGCCATTATCCCGGCGGCCAGCTCGTGCAGGAAACCGACATGGCCGCGCCCGTGCGGGGCGCGCGCATCGTCCTGACCGACGACAGGAACATCCGCGCCGACATGACGGCGTCGTGGCTCGCGCAGATGGGCTGGGAGGTCTATGTGCTCGAAGGCGGCTATGACGGCGCGCTGGAAATCGGTCCTCCGCTGGTAGTGCCGAAGCCCGATCCAGCCCACCGCTACCGCCGGCCCTATGAAGGGACCGATGTGGCCGAAGCTGCGATGCAGGCCTATCTCGACTGGGAATATGGCCTCGTCGAGCAGCTCCGCCGCGACGGCACGCACGGGTTTTATGTGATCTGACACTGCTATCCGTAATTCTTCGAGGCTCGTACCACGGTGCATTCGCACCACCGGGCTCGCGCCTCTGCATGGCCGTTTGGTCATGCATGGCATCTCTCGTCCGGCGATGTTCTCCCCGTATCCGAGCCCTTGTGCTGTGCATCGTCCGCGGTCTATGAGCTGCGACGAAGCTCAATCTACGGAGACACCATGTCAGCCCCAGGCCAAAGCCCCGAGCGGAGTGCCAAGGCGCTGCTGCTCGAAGGCGTCAATGATAGCGCTGTCGACCTGTTCAGGGGGGCGGGCTTCGCCAATGTCGAGCGGCTGACCAAGGCGCTCGACGGCGCGGATCTGCGGCGCGCGCTCAAGGGCGTGTCGTTGCTCGGCATCCGCTCGCGCACCCAGATTACCGATGATGTGCTCGCCGCCGCCGACCAGCTGCTCGCGGTGGGCTGCTTCAGCGTCGGCACCAACCAGGTGGACCTTGTGGCGGCCCGCAAGCGCGGCATTCCGGTCTTCAACGCGCCGTTCTCCAACACGCGCAGCGTCGCCGAACTCGTGGTCGGCGAGATCGTGATGCTGCTGCGGCGGATCTTTCCGCGCTCGGTGTCGGCTCATCAGGGCGGCTGGGACAAGTCGGCGACCGGCAGCCGCGAGGTGCGCGGCCGCACGCTCGGCATCGTCGGCTACGGCAATATCGGTTCGCAGCTCTCGACACTGGCCGAAGCCATGGGCATGCGTGTGATCTATTTCGACCGCACCGACAAGCTCCGGCACGGCAACACCGAGCCGGTCGAGAAGCTGGAAGGGCTGCTGGCGCAGAGCGACGTCGTCAGCCTGCACGTGCCGGAGACGCCGGAGACCGCGGGCATGATCGGCGAAAAGGAGCTGCGCGCGATGAAGCCAGGCTCGTTCCTGATCAACAACAGCCGCGGCACCGTGGTCGATCTCGATGCGCTAGCGCGCGCCTTGCGCGATGGTCATCTCGCCGGCGCGGCCGTCGACGTCTTTCCGGTCGAGCCTTCGTCGAACGCCGATCGTTTCAACAGTCCCATTCAGGGCATCGAGAACGTCATCCTCACACCTCATATCGGAGGGTCGACCGAGGAGGCGCAGGAGCGGATCGGCGGCGAGGTCGCGCGCAAGCTGGTCGACTATTTCATCACCGGCTCGACCATGGGCGCGGTGAACTTCCCGGAGGTGCAGCTGCATCTTCGCCCCTCCGGCGCACGCTTCAGCCATGTCCATCGCAACGTGCCGGGCATGTTGCGGCGGCTGAACGAGGTCTTCCTCCAGCGCGACATCAACATCGCCGCGCAATATCTGGAGACCGCCGGCGACCTCGGCTACGTCGTGCTCGACGCCGATCTCGGTGGTCATGATTCCGGCGAGCTGCTGCAGCAGATCCGCGGCCTCGAGGGTACGGTCGGCGCGCGGCTGGTGTTCGAGCATTAGAGCATGATCCGGAAAAGCGTGAAGCGGTTTCCGGAAAGATCATGCCAAAACGCTTTGGAGCGCGACGCCGGGCCTAGGCGGACAGCCGGTCGAGCAGGGCCAGCATGACCGGTGCATCCGGCATCGGGAGCACGGCGTCGATCCGCTCGAGCAGGCGCGACTGCAACAGCGCGTTGCGCGCCTTGCCGATGGTGCCGAGCGGTCCGCGGAAGCCATGGTCCTCCCAGGCGATTTCGAGGATGCCCTCGCTCATCAGCGCGTCGATCAGATCGTCGGCCTGGCGCTCGATGCTGATCAGAGGATGGGCCGAGAATACCGTCGGTTGCGGATACAGGATGACGGGCTTGGCCGGCGCATTGGCCTCCATCCGTTTCCAGCGCTCCGAGTCCTGCAGCACCCATTCGACGAGCTGGTTCTCGTAGCCGACGATCAGCGGCTGCGCCCCCGCACCGCCGGCGACGTAGTCGTCGAACAGTTTGCCCGAGGACGGCGGTTTGAAGCCCATGCGGCGAAACACGGTCGCGACATCGCCATCGATCCTGCCGAGAGTCTCGGGCATCACCACGTCGCCCGACAAGAGGCTCGCCGCGAGCCCCGCGAACATGAAGCCCGAGTTGGATTTGTTCGGGTCGGTGGAGACCACACGGGCGCGGCCGAACAGGTCGTTGACGCCAATGGCCGACCAGTTCTCGCCGGCAATGATGGCCTTGAGCAGCTTGGAAAGGTCCACCGTGTAGCGCGGCCCGCCGGCGGACTGGGCGATACCGCCCTTGACCAGGCCTTCGGCAATGCGATCCCAGGAATAGAGCACGATCGGCGAGTTGAAGATCACCTGGTCGCGCGAGATCTTGACGCCCGAAGACCGCGCCATCTCGACCAGCACGGACGAGGACGGCCACAGGAACTGCGGCTTCTGGTCGAGCAGCGCGCGTTCGCGAACCATTTCGACCGAGCCCGCGCGGCGGCCGTCGAGGATCAGTCCGAACCGGCGCTCCAGCAAGCTCTTCACGCGGGCGTTGCCGAGGAACCCCTCCTTCTCACCTCCCGCAAAGCCGAACAGGCGCTTTGCCTCGCCGAAGCGGCCGGCGATCTCTGGGTGCTCGCGCAGATAGACGTAGCCGCCGGTCGCCGCCGCGCTCGCGGCGACGAGGCCGATGCCGAAGGCGCGGCGCGAGATTGCCATCAATTCGATCCTCTCCTGGTCTCGACTGGGACGGCCGGCGGCGCCGGGCCGATGTCCTCGTCGAGCGAGCGTTTCAACAATTTCAGGTCGATGTCCAGCTTGTCGAGATCGGCATCCTGAAGATTGGCCGCATAGCGGGTGAAGGCACCGTCAAGCCGGTCGATCATGTCACCCGCCGCCGCAAGGCGCGCCGTGTCGGGCACGGTGCTCTTCTCCAGCGTGCGGTAGGCCTCGGCGATTTCGGCGGCGCGCGGCAGATAGTAGGTCAGGAATCGGCGCACACGGTCGAGCCGTGAGGGATCGCGTTCGATCGCGGCAAAGATCTCGCGCGCAATCTGCACGAGGTGACGAATGCGATCGGCGACAGCCCGGGTGCGGATCGCCGAGGCGGCGTCTTCCATGCGCTCGGCCAGCGGCTCCGCCTCGCTCAGAAGTTCGGCCGCGAATTCGATCCTGCCGCGCGCGACGCCGCTGGCCTCGAGCGCGGCAAACCTGCTTCGCGGCGCCAGCGCCACGACGATGCCTCCCCCTGCGGCCGCACTGATCGCGAGTGCGATCCAGAACGGCATGGCAAGCCCGATCGCGAGCGAGGGCAGCAACGCTGCGGCCGCCACGCCACCCGCAATCCAGCCAAGCCCGGACGGCATCGTCGCCATTCAGTTGTATCCTCGTACCGCACGGAACGCGTCCGTGAGACTCTTGCTTCCGTCGAACACGCGGCCCCCGGTCAGCTTCGCGAGGTTGTCGAGCTGGCTGCGATCGACCTCGGATCCGAACGTCACGCCGAATACCGGCACGCGATGGCCATCGGCGCGCCAGGCCGCCTCGAATGTCGACATGTATCCCTGGCTCTTGCCATCGGTCATGATGACGATGGCCGGCAGATGCTGGCCGTCGCCGAGACGCGACTTCATCTCGGCGAGCGCCCGCGCCGCGCAGGTGTAGAAGTCTGTGCCGCCGTTGGCCCGCAATTCGAGCGCGCGTGCGAGCAGGCTGGCCTGCTCGTTTTCGTCGCCGCTGGCACGCGCCGTCCAGAGAATGTGGTCGCTGAAGGGCAGGACGAGAATCTCGTCCGACTTGGTCCATTGCACCAGCACCTCGCGGGTCCGCTCGGGCGTGAGCAGGAAGCGCATGGCGTCGAGCAATTGCTTTTCGCCGGCACCCTGCATGCTTCCGGAGACGTCGAGACAGAGTGCGGTCAGCGACGGCCGTCGCAGCGCCTCCTGATAGATCAGGAGGGCCTTCTGGATTACGGCGGGCTCCGGCGGTCGGATCACGGTCACCGGCCGCGACGGATCGAGATTCGTCTTCGGGTCGGCTGCAAGCGGGGCGGCGCGGCCGATCTCGACGCGCCGGCCGGTCTTCGAGATCTTGCCTTGCGTGTCGCCCTTGAGCAGGAACGCCTGCAGGTCCGCAAAGAAGCTTTCGACCTCCTTGCCGCGGCCGCGGTCGACGAAGCCGAGCGGCGAATCCGCGATCGCAACACCGTCGGCAGGATAGATCGCATAGAGCGGCTCGTGATTCTCGGCGATCAGCTTGTCGTTGGTTTCCTTGATGACGGCTTCGTAGTTCCAGATCGCCTGGTAGCGCGCGCCGCTGCGCTCGCCGTCGCGGTAGAGGTCGGCGAGCCAGCCGCTGGAGCCTGCGCTGCGCTCGACGCCTTTGAGCAATCCGCGTGCGGTGGCCAGCACTTCGGGCTTGTCGAGATCACCGGCCTCGATCAGGTCCGGCTTGCCGATGCCGGCCGCCAGCATGGCAAGGTAGGCGGCGGCTCCGGAATTGGATTGCGTCGCCGACGTCATCAGGAACTTCAGCTTGCCGCCCTCGACGGCGGCGAGGATGTCCCTGGCAGTCACCTTGGCGTCGATCCAGCCGAGCTCCTGCGCCTTGGAACGGCGCACGCCGAGAATGACCGGCATCTGCACGATCGACTTGACCATCTTCACGCGCCGCGTCGTGTCGAACATGTCGATCCAGATCGAGGCCGCCGGCCACACGGCATCGGCACCGGGATCGCCCGCCTTCAGGGCGAGAGCGATGTCGAGCGAGCCCTGATAGCGCATGGTGCAAGTGGCGTTGCGCGACTTGCAGAATTCCTGCACCAGCGGCTCGAGAACGTCGTTCTCCGAGCCCGACAGGATGGTGAATTGCGGTCCGGGTCCGCCGCAGCCCGACAGCAACGCGGCTACCAGCGGCACTGTTGCGATCAGCGCCAAGTGGCGCCGCAGGAAACGGAAAGTCCTCATGCCCGAACCTTCATGCGGAAGCCCTTATGGAGGAGCTTCATGGAGAAACCGTTACGGGGTCCGGATCAGGGCGCCGCCTTGGATATCGCGGTCTTCAACTCGTCCGTCAGCTCCGCCATCCGGTGCTCGATCTCGGCGCGTTTGGTGCGGCCCTGCTCCTGGACATTGAGCACGCCGGAGATGGTCTCGATCAAATCCCGGTTGGTCTTTTCCAGGGTCTCGATATCGACGATGCCGCGCTGCGACTGCTTCTCGATCTCGATCGCCTGGGTCTTCATCATCTCGGAGGCCTGACGCATCATCTCGTTGGTTGCCTCGGTGACGGTCTTCTGAAGCTCGAGCGCCGATTTCTGCCGATTGAGGCCAAGCAGCAGGATCATCTTCTGCTTCCACACGGGAATCGTGAGCTCGGTCGTGGCCTGCAGGTTCTCGATCAGCGTTTCGTCGCCGGACTGCACGATGCGGATTTGCGGCAGCTGCTGGATGCCGATCTGGCGGGCCTGCTGGAGATAGAACACCCGCTTCTCGAGCCGGTCGAGCGCCTGCACCGCGTCCTGATAGGTCTGCGCGGCGAGCATTGCGTCGCTGCCCGCGCCTTGTGCCTTGGCATTCCGCTCCATTTCGACGAGCTTGCCGCTGCGGAATTCCTCGATGAAGGCTTTGCCCGCGGCGATGTGCATATCGAGTTGGCCGAGCGCGTTGCGGGTCTGTTCGTAGAGATCGTCGAGCAGGGCGATGTCGCGGCGCAGGACCTCCTTGTTGCGGTCGAGCTCGACGCAGACGCGGTCGATCTGCGAGGCCACATCGTTGAACTGTTCGGTGAAGCGACGCAGCCGCGCCTCCGCCGACGAGAAGAGGCGAGCGAAAAAGCCCTTGTCCTTGAGGTCGGCCGGATCGAGCCCCCGGGCCTTGCCGAGGATATCGGTCAGGAGCTTGCCGGTGGCGCCGAGTTCGCGGTTCTGGGTCTGGGCGAGAATACGGTCGGCGAATTCGACAACGGAGCGTTGCGCCCGCTCGCCGAACGTGACCAAGCGGGAGCGATCAGAAATGTCGATCTCGGACTTGATGCGCGCGATGGCCGATGCATCCGTCGGAAGTGCCGGGACATTGATGATTTCGCTCACCATTCGCTCCTTGGTTCTCGTCGATGCAGGATAGCACGTCCTGCCGTTCGACGAGGAAAGCCCGGCTCGTCTGACAGATTGATGACAGCCCTGTGGACTTGGTCGGCCGACGCGCCGTCCGCGTTCAGCGAGACGACAAGAATTTCATATACAGTTCAACTCGTTAGCGGATGCCGCAGGTCGAGGCCGGCGCGCCGGTCGACTCTTGGGCCGTTGGCGGCTGCTGCGATTGACGAGCGGGGGCCATTTGCATTGAATTGGTCGATCGCTCGGTTCGCGATGAAAAACAACGGGATGGAAACGAGATGCGCAACGCCGTGACGCTGTGTGGGTTGCTGGTCGGTGCTGTGGCCGCGATGGACGCCGGTACCGCCTCGGCAGCTACGCTGGCGGAGGATGCCGAGACCGTCTGCAAGGGGCTGGTCGGCGACGCCGACGCCGTGAAGATCGATTCCGCGATCCTGCAGGCGCCGTCGCAACTGGCCGTGGCCGAGCGCGGGCCGACGCCGTCGGCACGCATCACGCCGGCCAATCCGCGCTTCTGCAAGGTGCTCGGCCATATCGATCCCATCGATCCCAAGGCGCCGCCGATCAAGTTCCAGGTCAATCTTCCGGTCGAATGGAACGGCCGTTCGCTGCAATATGGCGGCGGCGGGTTCAACGGCGTGCTGATCACGGGTCTTGCGCTGCCGCCGGCCTACCCCTTCGACAAGCCGTCGCCACTGGCGCGCGGCTTCGTCACCTACGGCACGGACTCCGGCCACGAGACCAAGCAGGGCGAGCCGCCGCAGGTCTTCGCGCTGAACGATGAAGCCTTCGAGAATTTCGCCCATCGTGCCTACAAGAAGGTGCGGGACGCCGCCGTTGCGCTGATGCAGCGTGCCTACGGCAGGAAGCCGGAGAAGCTGTACTTCATGGGTTCGTCCGAGGGCGGCCGCGAAGGCCTCGCCATGGCGCAGCGCTATCCCGACGATTTCGACGGCATCTTTGCCCGCGTGCCCGTGATCAACTGGGTCGGTCTGCAGCACGCCGGCACGCGCTCGGGTCTCGTCACCATGGGCGAGGGCTGGATCAATCCGGCGCAGGTCAAGCTCGTCGGCGAGGCCGTGCGCGCGGCTTGCGACAAGGCCGACGGCTCCGACGATGCCTTGGTGCAGGATCCCGTCGGCTGCAAGGCCACCTTCAAGGTCGAGACGTTGCGCTGCGCGGCGGGGCAGAGCGGCGATCAGTGCCTCACCGACGCGCAGATCAAGGCGGTGAACACGCTGCATGCCACCTACAAATTCCCGTTCGCGCTCGCAAACGGTCTCGACGATTATCCGGGCTGGGGCGTCTCGGGCGAGGACATTCCCGCGGTCGGGCCGACCGGCGGCTGGGTCTCCTGGTGGCTCGGCACCGCGCCGCCGGCGCAGCCGCCCGCGCCGAACAACGGTATCGCCTGGATCTACGGTGCCGGCGGCATCCAATATGTCTTCGCGCGCGATCCCAAGCTCGACGTCACCACCTATAAGGTGGAAGATCACAAGGCGCGGCTGCTCGAAGTGTCGAAGCTGATGGATTCGACCGATCCAGATCTCAGCCGTTTTCGCGCGCGCGGCGGCCGGCTGATCATGCTCGAGCACATGGCCGACTACGCCCAGAGCCCCTATGCCGGCATCCGCTATTTCGAGAGCGTCGAGCGCAAGATGGGCAAGGCCGAAACGGCCGAGTTCGCGCGGCTCTACACCGCGCCGGGCGTCGACCATGTCGGCTCCGGCGCCCCGGCCAATGTCGACATGCTCAGCGTGCTGGTCGACTGGGTCGAGAACGGCAAGGCGCCGGGGGACCTCGAAGTCAGCGAGCAGAAGGTCGAGGCGCCGTCGTTTGCGGTGACGCGCGCGCTGCCGCTGTGCCGCTGGCCTTCCTGGCCTCACTACAAGAACGGCCCGGTAACGACGGCGGCGAGCTTCACCTGCGCGCCATAGCGATCGCTCGTTTGACAACCGCCTCGTGCCCGGCTATCTATTTCGCATGCGAAATAAAGACGCTGGCGCGAGACACCATCGGCTGATCTACCTGCTGAGTGTCGCACATCGCCGCCTGCAGCGCTGGATGGCGGCGCGGCCGGAGAGCGAGGTGACGCCGGCGCAGGCCGGGCTGCTGTTCGTCCTCGGCAGGCAGGACGGCGTGCTGATCGGCGAGGCGGGCGCGGCCCTCGATCTGGGGCCGGCCGGAATCTCCGGCCTCGTCGACCGCAGCGCTGCTGCGAGGCTGGTCGAGCGGCGGATCGATCGCGAGGACGGCCGCGCTTTCCGCATCTGGCTGACGCCGAAGGGACGTACCGCGCTGGCGCAGGCGAAGGCAAGCGCGGCGGAGGTCAATGCGGCCCTGACGGACGGATTCACGGCCGCGGAAATCGACATCGTCGCACGTTGGCTGACGAGCATCCAGGACAAGTTTCCAAGACGTTCAGATCAATAAACACGGAGCAGACCAATGACGGAGCACGTCCGGATCGAGACCAACGGCGGAATTCTCACCATCACCCTGGCGCGTCCCGACAAGAAGAACGCACTGACGGATGTGATGTACGGCAAGCTCGCCGACACGATTGAATCCGTCGAACACGATCCATCCGCCCGCGTGATCCTGATCCGCGGCGAGGGCGACATGTTCACCGCCGGCAATGATGTCGGCGAGTTTGCGGCCGTCGCGGCCGGCAAGTCCGAAGGCAGCCGCAACGTGGTGCGCTTCATCCAGTCGCTGGCGCGCTGCACCCGGCCGCTGGTCGCGGCCGTGCAGGGCCGCGCCGTCGGCGTCGGCACCACGATGCTGCTGCATTGCGATCTCGTCGTCCTCGCCGACAACGCGCAATTATCGACGCCGTTCGTCAGCCTCGCGCTGGTGCCTGAAGCCGCCTCCAGCCTGTTGATGCCGGCGCGCATCGGCCACGCCCGTGCCTACGAGATGTTCGCGCTCGGCGAAACCGTCCCGGCCAAATCGGCGCTGGACTGGGGCCTCGCCAACCGTGTGGTGCCGCTCGACAGGCTCGATGCCGAAGCCCTTGCGCTGGCGCAGCGTCTCGCCCGCCAGCCGGCCGGCGCCCTCATCGCGACCAAGCGGCTGATGCGCAACGGCGAGGCGCTGGTCGCGCAGATGCAGGCCGAGGGCGAGCAGTTCGCGCAGCGCCTGCGCACCGCCGAGGCGCGCGAGGCGTTTACGGCCTTCGCCGAGCGCCGGCCGCCGGATTTTACCAGGGTTGGATAGGCGGCCCGGAATGGGTGCAGGCTGGATCGCTCGGATTCAACGAAAACCTTAACGGAACTTTGGCATGTCGCGGTGCAAGGTGGCCTATCGCAAGAATTAGGTCCCGCGGCCAATGTCCATATTTAAGAATTCGGTAAGCACGCTTCTCCTCGTTCT
Source organism: Bradyrhizobium sp. (assembly GCA_035575945.1). Classification (GTDB taxonomy): domain Bacteria; phylum Pseudomonadota; class Alphaproteobacteria; order Rhizobiales; family Xanthobacteraceae; genus Bradyrhizobium. The sequence continues at coordinate 66,425 of DATLXF010000056.1, forward strand.
GATGACCCTGCTGGCGGCCGGCGCGCTGACCAGCACGGCCATCCAGATGGGCGGGGCTTTCGGCCGCTATAGCGACAGTCTGGAGACCGAGCGGCTCGCGAACGCCGACAAGTCGATCTTCCAAGGCGTGGTGGCCCTGCGCAGCAATCGCGGTGATGCCCAGAGCGCGCTGCTCGGCGAGGACGATCCGCGCGCCAAGCTCGGCGTGGCCGAGAAGGCGGAGCAGGCCGGCTTCGACGCCATCAGCGCCGCGCTCGCCACCGTCGCATTTGCAGCGCGGGACGAACTCGCCAGCACGCTGAAGCAGCGCTGGAGCGAGGCCGCGCCGAAATTCCAGTTGTTCTACGACGAGGCCAAACTGCCGCGCACCGAGCGCAAGATAGAGCGTACCGCGCCCTGGTACGACGCGGTCACCAAGGTGATCGAGACCGCCAATCTCGCCTCCACCGCGGTGTCGAATCGCGCCTGGATGAACGATCCCTACATCGCCCGCATGATCCAGGCCCGCCGCCTGGCCTGGCAGGTCCGAGACCGCTACGGAATCCAGTGCTCGACCTTGCGGCCGAACGTCAACGCCAGCAAGCCGCTCGACGAGGCCCAGAAGCAGACCGTGGCCGGATGGAACGGCATCGTCACCGCCGGCTGGACCGGCATGGAGGAATTGCTGGCCGCGCCTGACGTGCCTGCCGCGCTCGTCAACGCCGCCAAGGAAGCGAGGGCCAGGACGGACGGCGCCCTCAAGAAAATCGCCGAGATCACCAAGGGCTTCGACGGCAGCGGCCGTCCCGCGATGCCTGCCTCGGAGTGGAACGCGCTGTGCCAGACTCCCTTCGCTTCGATCGTTGGGGTCGCGAACACGGCGCTCGACCTGTCGATCGCGCACGCGGAGGCGGTTCAGGCGACGGCTTTGACCAATCTCATCGTGCAATCCCTTGCGTTTCTGCTTGCGCTGGCCGTGACGCTGGCCGGTGTGTTCGTGGTGCGCAATCGCCTCATGCGGCCCGTGCGGGCCATTCTCGACGCCATCGCCCGCATCAGCGCGCGCGACTATGCGACGCCGGTCCCGCAATCGCGACATCCCGACGAGTTCGGCACCATGGCGGCTGCGCTCGAAAGCCTGCGCGAGAGCGCGGCGACGGCGGAGCGGCTCGGCCAGGAACGCGAATCGCAGCAGGCGCTCCAGATCGCCCGTTCCGGTACCGTCGACGCCGCATGCCGCAGCTTCGACGATACGGTGCAGGCGGTGATCCAGAGCGTTGCGGCCTCGACGCGGGAGCTTGATGCGACCGCGAGCGGCGTGCAGTCGCTGGTCTCGGAATCCAGCAGCCAGACCGCAGCGGTCTCTTCCGCGGCCGAGCAGGCGACCAACAATCTCGAGACCATCGCGGCCGCGACCGAGGAACTGTCCGCGTCCGTCGGCGAGATCTCCGCCCAGGTGCAGTCCAGCGCGCGCGAGGCCCGCGAGGCGGTCGCGCAGGCCGAGCAGACCAATGCGACGGTCGAGATTCTCGACCAGACCGCAAGTCGCATCGGCGAGGTCGTGAAGATGATCAACGCGATCGCCGCCCAGACCAACCTGCTGGCCTTGAACGCCACGATCGAGGCGGCGCGCGCCGGCGAGGCCGGCCGCGGCTTCGCCGTGGTTGCGGGCGAGGTCAAGAGCCTCGCGGCGCAGACCGCGACGGCGACGGAAGAGATCTCGCGCCAGGTCGAGGAGATCCAGGGCGCCACCGGCCAGGCCGTCGCCGCCATCCGTTCCATCGGCGGGGCCATCAGCGGCATCGACGAGAAGATGACCGCGATTGCCGCCGCCGTGGAGCAGCAGCGTGCGGCCACCACCGAGATTTCGCGCAACTTCCAGCAGGCGGCGCAGGGCACCCGCGAGGTCACCGACACCATCGGCAGCGTCGCCAGGCTCAACCAGGAGACCGGCAACGCCGGCACGGTGTTGTCGGAGTCCGTGAAGAAGATGTCGGCCGACGCCGATCGTCTCCGTGTCGCAGTCGAGGGCTTCCTGGGCGCGGTGAAGACGGCCTGATTTCCGTACTCCTTCCATCCCACCACGCGCGGGCATTGCCGCCGATCGGCGCGGCGGCTACATCTGGGTCGCCTCGCTCCCGCAAGCGCGGCGCCAGACATAAGACACGTCAGGGATGGAGAGTTCGATGCCGGTCACCGCACACAAGGCTCAGCGCCCCTATCGAGGCGTGTTCCCGGTCGCGCCCACCATCTTCGACGAGCGCGGCGAGCTCGACCTCGAAGGCCAGCGCCGATGCATCGATTTCATGATCGATGCCGGCTCCGACGGCATCTGTATCCTCGCCAATTTCTCCGAGCAGTTCGTGCTCACCGATGCCGAGCGTGAAACCGTGATGCATGCGGTGATGACGCATGTGGCCGGCCGGGTTCCTGTGATCGTCACCACCACGCATTTCAGCTCGGCTGTGTGTGCGGCGCGCAGCAAGCAGGCCGAAGCGGCGGGCGCTGCCATGGTGATGGTGATGCCGCCCTATCACGGCGCGACCTTTCGGGTCCCCGAGAAGGGCATCGTCGAGTTTTTCAAGGTGCTCTCCGGCGCGATCGACATTCCCATCATGATCCAGGATGCGCCGGTTGCCGGCACGCCGCTCTCGGTCGATCTGCTCGCGCGGCTGTCGCGCGAATTCGCCAATATCCGCTATTTCAAGATCGAAGTGCCCGGCGCCGCCGCCAAGCTGCGCAGCCTGATCGAGGCCGGCGGCAAGGACATCGAGGGGCCCTGGGACGGCGAGGAGGCGATCACGTTGCTCGCCGATCTCGATGCCGGCGCCACCGGCGCCATGACCGGCGGCGGCTATCCCGACGGCATCCGCCAGATCATCGATCCTTATTTCGCAGGGAAGCGCGAGGAGGCGAAGGCCGCCTATGAGCGCTGGCTGCCGCTGATCAATTACGAGAACCGGCAATGCGGCCTGATCGCCTGCAAGGTGATGATGCAGGCCGGCGGCGTGATCAGGTCGGATGCCGTGCGCCATCCGCTGCAGCCGTTGCATCCGGCAACGCGGGCCGGGCTGCTGGAGCTCGCCAGGGAAAGGGACGCGCTGGCGCTCAGGTGGGGGAAGTAACTCTCTCCCCGTCATTGCGACGAATGTGACGCGCTGCCTAATAAGTCAGCGTCCACTCGCCGATGATGCGAAACCGCGCCTTGGCGTCGTCCTGCTTGAACAGAACGATCCGATCGATCTGGAGCGTCTCGATCCGCAGCGGCGCAAACCGCTCCCGCAGCATCTTGAGGATCGGCCCGCGCCGCTCGGTATCCAATCGACCCGTCAGCGTCATGTGGAAGCGGAACTCCTCGATCACGTAAGGATAACCCCAGCGATCCAGGTAGTCGCGCTGCCGCTCGCTCAGTTGCTCCGGCTTGCGCCGCGCGCGGTCCTCCGGCGTCAGCTCGGCGCGAAAGGAATCGAATGCGCGGACGCAATCGGCGGCGAGCTCCTGCAGGGCATCGACCGGTTCGGCCGGAATGACCGCGATGAAGCCGCTGATAGAATCAACGACCGGGCGGATCGCGGGAATGGGCCGCGCCGTTCCAGCGAAAGCCGCGCAGGCCGCCGCAAGCTCGCCCTCCGTCCGGCCCGGCGCGAGCGCCATCGGCGCCTTCAGCGTGGCGTGAAATCCGTAGTTGCGGGGATCTTTGGTGATGTCGCGCCAGTCCGGCGCGACATGCAGCGCTTGCTCTGGAAACGAAACCTCGTCGCCGGTGTAGGCGTCATAGCCGAGCAACGCGGCGCCGAAGCGGGAAAGGGCGCTGTCGGCGGGCGCGGCAAAATAGATCGCGTAGCGGGGAAAGCCTGTCATCGCCGAAGCATAACCAAATTAAGCGGCAACGACAGCCTCTCGGGGCGACGCTGCGGCACTAAGCAGCCGCATCGCATCGGTGAGGTGCACCAGCCTGCCGCCCGAGATCACCGCGATCAGCCGCGGACGCAGCTTCACGCTGGCGTCGACGAGGAGGATGTCGGCGCGGCGTCCCTTCGCGAGCACGCCACGATCGGCGAGGCCGGTCGCGCGCGCCGGGCCGGCGGAGACCAGGTCCCAGGCCCGTGCCAGCGGCAGCGCGCCGTCGGCCGCGAGCCGGAACGCGGCGAGCAACTGGGCGGGATAGTAATAGTCCGACGCCAGCACCGAGCAGAGTCCCTTGGCGATCATGTCCGATGCCTTGGTCCAGCCGGTGTGGCTGCCGCCGCGCACGACGTTCGGTGCGCCGTAGACGATGGCATCGCCGGCGTCTGCAGCGGCTTTCGCCGTCTCCTCGTTGATCGGAAACTCCGCGATCGCGGCGCCGAGTTCGCGAAACTCCCGGCGCATCGCCGGCGTCGCATCGTCATGCGAAAGCATCCGCACCCCGGCAGCGCGCGCGACCGCAGCCAGCCGTGATACCGAAGCCGGCACCTCGTCGGCGCGCGCAACCACGCGCTCGACCAGCCGGTCGAACGCCTCAGCTGTCAATCCGGTCCGCTCCACCATGCGGTTCCGCTTGCGGGGCTTGGCCATGTCGGCGACGGTGCCGTCCATGTGGTCGTTGAAGGCGAACAGATCGACGCGACCGTCGGCAAGCCACTGGCTGATTTCAGGCTCGGCGTCGAGATTGTAGGTCTCGTGGCGCAGGTGGAAGCGGGTGTCGGCGGCGAATTGCGGACGCTGCCGCTCGATCGCCTCCATCAATCCGCGTGCATTGTCGGCGCTGCGCAGGCCCGGCTCCCACGAACAGGTCGTGGCGTGAAACACGGTGGTGATGCCGTTGCTGATCGCCTGGCGGTCGCTGTCGCCGAGCGCGACGTCGATCGGAAAGTCGACGCCGGCGCGCGGCATCATCTGCCGCTCGAACGCATCGCCGTGCAGGTCGACGATGCCGGGCAGCACCAGCAGGCCGCGGGCATCCAGCGCCAGCCGGGCATGGCTGCGAGCGGCATCGAGCTGCGCAATCTCCGTTCCCGACACGAGAAGTGAGGTCTCGACGAACTCGGTGCCGATCAGGGCCCGTCCGCCTTCGAGGAATATGTCTGTCACGCGAGCGCGCTTCGTTTGCTGGCCGAAGGGTTGGTGAGAGAGTTCATCCGTGCTTCGTATGTCGCGAGAAAATCTTCAATCCCGAGCTTGCGGAAATCGGGCAGCGCCTCGCGCAATTTGTCGTGATCCCAGTCCCACCAAGCCAGCCTCGCGAGACGCCCGGCGATCTCCTCCGAGAACCGCCGCCGCACGATGCGGGCGGGATTGCCGGCCACGATGGTGTAGGCCGGCACGTCCTTGGTGACGATGGCGCCGGCGGCGATCACTGCGCCGGTGCCGATGTTGCGGCCCGGCAGCACGATCGCGCCGTGGCCGATCCAGACGTCGTGGCCGATACGAATGTGATGCTGGCGCCGCCAGTCGAAGAACGCGGCGTCGTCGCTCTCGCCCTCGAAATAGGCGCTGGAGCGGTAGGTAAAGTGCGCCTGTGTCGCGCGATGCATCGGATGGTTGCCGGGATTGATCCGCGTCATCGCCGCGATCGAGCAGAACTTTCCGATGGTCGTGTAGGTGATCTGCGCATCGTTGACGACGTAGGAGTAATCGCCCATGGCCACTTCGTGCAGGATCGTGCGCGCGCCCACCTCGGTATAAGCTCCGAGGCGGGTCTCGTGCAGCTTCGCCGACGGATCGATGGTCGGCTGAACCGATAGGGCTTTGGCAACCATGCTGCGTCCGGTGTGCGAGGGCGGGCGTTTCTCTTCGAGCGGCTTCATGACGATGTCATGACATAGAGATGACAGGTGACGGGCACGCAGGTTCGCGGCAGCGCAATGGCGCTGTCACACAAGTGTCAAGCATGGGGGTTAGCGGTGGCTTCTGCCAATCTGGAGCCCTGCATGCTGGTGGTGGATGGTCTGACGTGTCGTTTCGGCGCGAAAGCCGCCGTGGACGACGCCTCCTTTCAAGTTTCCCCCGGCGGCTTCGTCGGCGTGATCGGGCGATCCGGCGCCGGCAAGTCGACGCTGCTGCGGTCCATCAACCGCTTGGTGACGCCGAGCGGAGGGCGTATCCTGTTCGACGGGACTGATGTCACGGCCTTGCGCGGCAAGGAGCTGCGGCAGTGGCGGGCGCGCTCGGCGATGATCTTCCAGCAGTTCAACCTGGTCGGCCGGCTCGATGTCCTCACCAATGTGCTGATGGGACGGCTGTCGATGGTGCCGACATGGCGGTCGCTGCTGCAGCTTTGGCCCGAAGAAGACAAGGCCATCGCGATGTCGGCGCTCGAGCAGTTCGACATGGCTGCCATCGCAGCCCAGCGCGCCGACCAACTCTCGGGCGGTCAGCAGCAGCGCGTGGCGATCGCGCGGGCGCTGGTTCAGCAGCCCGACATTATCCTTGCCGACGAGCCGATCGCCTCGCTCGATCCCCGCAACACCAAGATCGTGATGGATGCGCTCCTGCGCATCAACAAGCATTTCGGCATCACGGTGCTCTGCAACCTGCATTCGCTCGATCTGGCCCGCAGCTATTGCGACCGCCTGATCGGGATGGCCGCGGGGCGGGTCGTGTTCGACGGCGCGCCGGCGGCCTTGACCGACCATATCGCGCGCGAACTGTACGATCTCGAGGCGAATGAAGTCATGGATGTTGCGCCCGGGGATGCATCGGTTGGCGCGGCAGTTCCTGCCCTCGGCACGGTTGCCGCGGCCTGATCGCTGCTTCTTTGAATCGAGCCTAGCGTAGAGCCGGAACTCGACAGTTCATAACCTTGAAATGGGAGACGTCATGATAGACCGTCGTACGATCGTTGCCGCTGCGGCGGCCCTGGCATTTTCAGTTTCCGCCGCTGCGGCGCAGGACTGGAAGGCAAAATATCCTGAGCTGATCTTCGCAAAAGTCCCCGACGAGAATGCCTCCGGCACCACCAATCGCTGGACGCCTCTGACGGAGTACCTGTCCCGCGAGCTCGGAACCAAGGTCACGCTGCGGATCGCCAACGACTACGCCGCGGTGATCGAAGGTCAGCGTGCAGGAAACATTCACATCGCGATGTACGGCCCGGCGTCCTACGCGCGTGCCTACATCATTGGCGCGAAGGTCGAACCGTTCGCGATCGAGGTGAACGGCGACGGCACCAAGGGCTATTACTCGGTTCTCTATGTCAAAAGCGATTCGAGCTACAAGGACATCAAGGACCTGCAAGGCAAGAACCTCTGCCTCGTCGATCCTAATTCGACTTCCGGCAACAACGTGCCGCGTTTCGCGATGAACAAGATGGGCATCGACCCGGAAAAGTTCTTCGCCAAGGTGGTCTACTCGGGGAGCCATGAAAACGCGGTGATCGGGCTTGCCCAGGGCACCTGCGACGCGGCGTTCAACTGGTGGAACGACGAGAAGGAATCGAACCTGCTCCGGATGGAACGGAAGGGCATGGCGAAGGCCGCGGATTTCAAGATCATCATGAAGTCCGAGCAGATTGTGAACTCGCCGATGGCCTATCTCAGCAGCCTGCCTGACGACCTCAAGGCGGCGATCAAGAAAGCCGTGCTGGAACTTGCGGTCAAGGACAAGGCCGCTTTCGACAAGATCTACGAGGGGAAGCAGTTGCCCTACGTCGAGGTCGACCACAAGGCGTATGAGGCCGTGATCGAGCTGACCAAGTTTGTCGACAGCATTCGCAAGCAGAAATCCTGAGGGAAACGAAGGGTTGGACAGGTCGGGCAGATCGCAAGATCTGCCCGACGGCTCTTGCGAACGTCCCATGCGAACAGCAGTTCCCGAATTCCCGGAAGCCAGGCTACGTGAGCTCGCCGATCGCTATGCGGCTGCAATTGCCGCCAAGCGCCGGCGCGTGTGGCTCGGTGCCGCCGTCCTGATCGCCGTTGCTATTGCCGCGGGCTGGATGGGCGAGGTCAGTCTTGGAAATTTCGTCGAGAACTTCTGGCGCTTCCCGGCCTATTTCGTCAGCATCGCACCCAAATTTTCGTTCGCGACCGCCTGGAGCGATTTGGCGGACTGGCTGTGGGGATTGCCGCGCTGGGCACGGCTTCTCGGGGATACGTTGCTGATCGCCTATATGGGCACCCTCTCGGGTGCACTGTGCGGTTTCGTACTTTGCTTCCTCGCCTCGGCCAATCTCGTGAAATCAGGAACGACTGTTTTCGTCACCCGGCGCGTTCTGGAATTTTTCCGGACCGTGCCGGAGATCGTGTTTGCCCTGATCTTCGTGCTGGCCTTTGGTCTCGGGCCGCTGCCGGGCGTTCTGGCCATTGCAATCCACACCGCCGGAGCGTTGGGCAAGCAGTTCGCCGAGGTTGTCGAGAACATCGACAGCAAGCCGGTCGAAGGGGTGGCGGCAAGCGGGGGCAGCTGGGTTCAGGTTGTTCGGTTCGGCGCGTTGCCTCAGGTCCTCTCCAACTTCGTGAGCTATGCCTTGCTCAGGTTCGAGATCAACGTGCGCGGCGCTGCCGTGATGGGCTTCGTCGGCGCCGGCGGGATCGGCCAGGATCTGATCGAGGCGGTTCGCAAATTCTACTACACCGACGTCAGTGCCATCCTGCTGCTCATCGTCCTTACCGTCATGTTGATCGACTTCCTGACGGAGCGGTTGCGACACCGCCTGCTCGGGCTGGAGGGAAGCACCCGATGAGCTCCTTCAGTTTTGAAAGCCGGGCCGGCATTGCCGAACGGTATCCCGACGTCTTCCGGACCGATTGGTGGCAGCGGGGAAGGATCGCAATACTCGTCGGCGGGGCGGTCGGGCTGTTCCTGTTCGGGATCGTCCAGCTCGATATTCCCTTTAACCGGCTCTCCCAAGGCATGGTCAGACTGGGCGAATTCGTCCAGCTCATGTTGCCGCCCAATCCGGGTTCTTGGGCGGAGGTCCTGAAGTATCTGCACGCGCTCGGAGAGACGGTGTCGATCGCGTTTCTCGGCACGCTGGGCGGCGCGCTGCTCGCGCTGCCGGTATCCCTGCTGGCGGCGCGCAACGTGGTTGCAAACCGGATCATTCACATCTTGACGCGTCGCGGCCTCGATACCATCCGGGGAGTCGATACCCTGATCTGGGCACTGATCTGGGTCGGCGTCGTGGGGCTGGGGCCGTTTGCCGGCATCCTGGCCGTGATCTGCAGCGATTTCGGAACGTTCGGCAAGCTGTTCTCGGAAGCGATCGAGGTCGCCGACAAGAACCCCGCGGAAGGCGTTCGGTCATCGGGCGGCAGCCATCTCCACAGCGTCCGGTTCGGATTGCTGCCGCAGGTTTTCCCGGTCTTGCTGAGCCAGGTGCTCTACTATTTCGAGTCGAACACGCGATCGGCGACGATCATCGGAATCGTTGGCGCTGGCGGCATTGGCCTTCAGCTTGCCGAGCAGATCCGGGTGCTGGAATGGCAGAAGGTATCGTTTCTGATCCTGCTGATCCTGGTAACGGTATCGTCGATCGACTGGATTTCCGGCAAGCTGCGCTTCGCAATCATCGGCAATCGGACGGTCGCCTGATCTCAAAGGTCATCTGGTTGGCGCATGCGGTTTTGGCTGGCCTTTTCACTGATTGCATTGCTCGCGCCCTCTGCGGCCCAGCCCGGGTCCGGTACGCCGAACAAGGCCTGCATCGGTCTGGATATCGGGTCCCAGACCTACGTCTCGCGCGAGGTGTCGTGCCTGCGAGAGCTCCGCAAAACCGTCAGCCGCAAGGGCGGTGTCTTGACCGTACGGCTGGAGAATGGGACCTCGAAAACATACCCGGACAACCCCAGCGACGGCGACAATTACACCCGCCATTGGTTGGTCGGCTATCATCCAGAGGTGCGCGTCTACTTGATCGCGATTGGATACTACGAAGGGATCGGTTTCGAGCTGCTCAGCGCCAGGACTGGTAAGGTCCTGCGCTTGACGGGCACTCCGCATTTTTCGCCCGACAAATCGAGATTTGTGGCGATAGACAACGACGAGGCTTACGGTGGTGACCACGACCTAGTCGTTGGCTCCGTGTCGAACGATTCGTTGTCGCTGGAGTGGCAATATCGAACCAAAGATGGGCTGCTGGAATGGCGTCTGGACCGCTGGGTCGACAATGATCACATTGCGCTGCAGGTGTCTCGCATCGGAGCCGACGTAGAATGTCCCGACGGTGGTTGCGATGCGATGCTGGTTCGTTTCGACAAGACCTGGACGATCCGCTGGCTGCCAAGCAAGCGTCAATAGACGGGGGGATCACCCGTTCTCGACCAGAAACTCCACCCGCTCCGCCGCGAACCGCGAATGCTTGGTCACCAGCGGCTTGCCGTCGAGATCCAGATCGGTGGCGTCGACCACCAGGATCGGCCGGCCCAGTGGCAGGTCCAGCCGGGCGGCGTCGGTGGCGTCGACGATGCCGGCGGTGATCCGGGTCGCGCCGCGGCGGTAGTCGCGCACGCCATAATGCTCGAGCAGCTTGGTCATGGAGCGCGTCGCTGCGAACACGGCGCCGGCGTCCCGAAAGCGCTCCGCCGACAGCCAGGTGGTGGAGACGCAGATCGGCGTGCGGTCGGCGAGGCGAATCGCCTCGATCCGCACCAGGGGCGCGCCGGTCTCTAGTCGTAACTCTCGTGCGAGCTCGCGCGTCGCAACGTCGTCGGTCGCCTCGATCAGCCGGCCGTGCGGTTCGCGGCCATCGGCGCCGACGATCTCGGAGAAGCGGGTGCGTGAGCGCAGGGGATAAGCGAGCTTCTGCGCCTCGACATAGGTTCCGCTGCCGCGCTCGGCGCGCACCAGGCCGCGCTCGGCGAGCGCTGCCAGCGCGCGCCGCACGGTGTGGCGGTTGACGCGATAGGTTTCGGCAATCTCCATCTCCCCCGGCAATTTGTCGCCCGCCGCAAAGCGGCCGTCGGCGATGCCGCGCTCGATGCCGTCGGCCACGAGGCGCCACAGCGCGACGCCCGACGAGGCTGTGTCCTGCATGCTCATGTGGCGGCAAACCTACTCCAGAAATCACAGCATTGTCACGAAACAGTCATGGCGCGCCCTTATGAAGTTGTCTATTATCATAGACAACTTCGACGCAGCAAGCTCTCCAGAAGGCGGCGGCCCAAGTGACCCAGCATGACGACCAGCAAGCCCAGCGCAAGGCCGCAATGGCCGTGCTGGCGCACGCGGAGGCGAGCGAGATCGCCGCTCGCCTCCGCAACTTGTCTCTCCCGGACCATCAAGACCTGCGCACGCCCGAGAACGGCCTCGTCATGCTGCGTGGGCGGGTCGGCGGCGACGGTGCGCCGTTCAACCTCGGCGAAGCCACGGTGTCGCGCGCCGCGGTGCGTCTTGCCACCGGCGAGGTCGGCTTCGGCTACACGCTCGGGCGGAACGGGGAGAAGGCGCGGCTGATCGCGTTGTGCGACGCTCTGGCGCAGTCCGGTGATTTCCGAGCGGCCGTCGAGCGCGACGTTATCGCGCCGTTGCGCGAGCAGCTTATGATTCGCCGCGCGCAGGCGGCGGCGGAGACCGCCGCGACGAAGGTTGATTTCTACACCATGGTGCGCGGTGAGGGGTGAGATCATGACCACGATTGCGGAGCTGCCACCGGGTTTTGCCGACAAGGTGCTGTCGGCGCAATCGACGTTTCGGTCGGTCATGGATGCGATGGCGCGGCCGGGTGCGGTTCAGCGCATCGTGCCGATGGCGGGAGCGCCTGGTACGATGATGCGCGGCACCGCCGCGATCGCGCTGACGCTGTTCGACCACGACACGCCGATCTGGCTCGACGCACGGATGGCGGAGAGTTCGGACGTGGCGAAGTGGCTGAAGTTCCACACCGGTGCGCCGGTCGTGCAGGATTCGTCGATCGCGTCGTTCGCGCTCATCAGTGATGGTGGCGCCTTGCCTGCGTTCGAGCGTTTCGCGCTCGGCACCAGCGAGTATCCGGACCGCTCTACGACCGTGATCATCCAGGTCGACAGCCTCGCCTCCGGCCGCAGCTTCGAGCTGCGCGGCCCCGGTATCGACGGGATGGCGGCGTTGCAGGCATCGATCAAGCCTTTCGACCTGTTCGAACGCCTGCGCGTGAACGAAGCGCTGTTTCCGCGCGGCATCGACGTGGTGCTGATCGCCGATGACGCCGTGGTCGCGATCCCCCGCACCACGCGCGTCGTGATCAAGGGAAGCTGAAAGCATGTATGTCGCAGTCAAGGGCGGCGAACGCGCCATCGAGAACGCCCATCGTCTGCTCGCGCACAAGCGGCGCGGCGACCAGGGCGTTGCGGAAATCACCCTCGACCAGATATCGGAGCAGCTCGGCCTTGCGGTCGATCGCGTCATGAGCGAAGGCTCGCTCTATGACCGCCAGCTCGCCTCGCTTGCGATCAAGCAGGCGCGCGGCGATTTGATCGAGGCGATCTTCCTGGTCCGCGCCTTCCGCGCCACGCTGCCGCGTTTCGGTGCCAGCGAGCCGGTCGAGACCGGCGCGATGCGGGTGCAGCGGCGGGTGTCGGCGACCTTCAAGGACATTCCCGGCGGCCAGATTCTCGGGCCGACCTTCGACTACACGCACCGCCTGCTCGATCCCTCGCTCGCCGAAGGTCTTGTGCCGGAGGCTCCGGCAGCGGCCGAGGCCTCGACCGCGCCGACGCCGCGCGTGACTGATATTCTCGGCCGCGACGGGCTGATCGAAGCATCGCGGAAAGCCGAGAACGGCGCCGTCGTCGGAGATCTCACCCGCGAGCCGCTGAACTTCCCCGCGGATCGTGATTTGCGCCTGCAAAACCTTGCGCGCGGTGACGAAGGCTTTCTGCTCGCGATGGGATATTCCACCCAGCGCGGCTACGGCCGCAATCATCCCTTCGTCGGCGAGATCCGCTTCGGCGAGGTCGAGGTGGAATTTGTCGCGGAGGACGTCGGCTTCGCCGTGCCGCTCGGATCGATCGAGCTCACCGAGTGCCAGATGGTCAACCAGTTCAAGGGCTCGGCGACGGAAGCGCCGTGCTTCACCCGCGGCTACGGCCTCGCCTTCGGCCAGAGCGAGCGCAAGACCATGGCGATGGCGCTGGTCGATCGCGCGCTGCGCGCCCGCGAGCTCGGCGAGGAGGCACTGGCTCCGGCGCAGGATGAAGAATTCGTGATGTCGCATTCGGACAATGTCCAGGCGACCGGTTTCGTCGAGCACTTGAAGCTGCCGCACTATGTCGACTTCCAGTCCGAGCTCGGCCTGCTCCGCAAGCTGCGACAGGAATTCGCGGATGCCAATGCGCCCGACGCCATGAAGGAAGCCGCGGAATGAACGCGCCCGCCTACAATTTCGCCTATCTCGACGAGCAGACCAAGCGGATGATCCGCCGCGCGATTCTCAAGGCGATCGCGATCCCCGGCTATCAAGTGCCGTTCGCCAGCCGCGAGATGCCGATGCCCTATGGCTGGGGCACCGGCGGCGTGCAAGTCACCGCCGCGATCCTCGGTCCCGCCGACGTTCTAAAGGTGATCGACCAGGGCTCCGACGACACCACCAACGCGATCTCGATCCGCAAGTTCTTCGCCAAGACCGCCGGCGTCGCGACGACGACGGCGACGGAGCATGCAACGGTGATCCAGACGCGCCACCGCATCCCGGAGACGGCGCTGAACGAGAAGCAGGTGCTGGTCTACCAGGTGCCGATTCCGGAGCCGCTGCGATTCCTGGAGCCGCGCGAGACCGAGACCCGGCGCATGCACGCGCTCGCCGAATACGGCCTGATGCATGTGAAGCTCTACGAGGACATCGCCCGCTTCGGCCACATCGCGACCGCCTATGCCTATCCGGTCAAGGTCAACGCGCGCTACGTGATGGACCCGTCGCCGACGCCGAAGTTCGACAATCCCAAGATGGACAATTGCCCGGCGCTGCAATTGTTCGGCGCCGGCCGCGAGAAGCGAATCTACGCGATCCCGCCGTACACTCAGGTGGTGTCGCTCGATTTCGAGGACCATCCGTTCGAGCCGTACCGCTTCAACGCGCCTTGCGCGCTGTGCGGGGCGGAAAATTCCTATCTCGACGAGATCGTCACCGACGACAAGGGCGGCCGCATGTTCGTCTGCTCCGACACCGACTATTGCGAGGGCCGGCAGGCTGCCGGACATCACGGCAGCCTGGGCGCCGCGCCGTACAAGGAGAAGGCGCAGGAGGCCTCGAATGGCTGATCATCCGGTCGAGAACGACGAACCGCTGCTGGTCGCGAAATCCCTGAGCAAGTCCTTCGGCCGCATCAATGCCTGCCGCGACGTTTCCTTCGAGCTCTATCCCGGCGAGGTGCTGGCGATCGTCGGCGAGTCGGGTTCGGGCAAGTCGACGCTGCTGCAGATGCTGTCGGGCCAGCTCGCGCCGAGCGCCGGTCGTGTGTCCTACCGGATGCGCGACGGCGTCACGCGCGATCTCACGACGCTCGGTGAAGCCGAGCGGCGCTTCCTGTTCCGCACCGATTGGGGTTTCGTGCACCAGGACCCCGCGCAGGGCCTGCGCATGGCGGTCTCGGCCGGGGCCAATGTCGGCGAGCGGCTGATGGCGGTGGGCTGGAATCACTACGGCCGTATTCGCGAGGCCGCCTCCGACTGGCTCGGCCGCGTCGAGATCGATGTCGCGCGCATCGACGATGCGCCGCGCACCTATTCCGGCGGCATGCGCCAGCGCCTTCAGATCGCCCGCAACCTCGTCACCGAGCCGCGGCTGGTGTTCATGGACGAGCCGACCGGCGGCCTCGACGTCTCGGTGCAGGCGCGCCTGCTCGACCTCCTGCGCAGCCTCGTCGCCGAGCTGAATCTCGCCGTCGTCATCGTCACCCACGATCTGGCGGTCGCACGTCTGTTGTCGCACCGCGTGATGGTCATGAAGGGCGGCCGCGTCATCGAGACCGGTCTCACCGACCAGGTGCTCGACGATCCCCGCGAGCCCTATACCCAGCTCCTGGTTTCCTCGATCCTGCCGCCATGAACCTTTCGAGATGAGTTATGCAATGACCGCCATGATCGACATCACCGACGCCAGGAAGACCTTCACGATGCACCTGCAAGGCGGCATCGAGCTGCCGGTGGTGCGCGGCGTGACCTTCCAGGTCGATCCGGGCGAGTGCGTCGTGCTGTCAGGGCCGTCGGGTGCCGGCAAGTCGTCGATCCTGAAGATGATCTTCGGCAATTACCGCTGCGACAGCGGCCGCATCGGCATCCGCCATCGCGGCGCGGTGATCGATCTCGCCACCGCCGAGCCGCGCCAGGTGCTGAACGTGCGGCGTGCCACCATCGGCTATGTCAGCCAGTTCCTGCGGGCGGTGCCGCGCGTTGCCACCATCGACGTCGTCGCCGAGCCACTGATCGTGAACGGCATGAGCCGGGCAGACGCACAGGCCCGCGCCGGCGAGCTGCTGCGTCGCCTCAACATTCCCGAGCGGCTCTGGCAGCTTCCGCCCGCGACCTTCTCGGGCGGCGAGCAGCAGCGCGTGAACATCGCGCGCGGCTTCATCTCGGATCTGCCGATCCTTCTGCTCGACGAGCCGACCGCATCGCTGGACGCCGCCAATCGCGCCGTGGTGGTCGAGCTGGTCGCGGAAAAGAAACGTCAGGGCGTCGCCATGGTCGCCATTGTCCATGACGACGAAATCCGGCATCTGATTGCCGACCGCATCGTCGACGTCACCAGCTTTGCCGCCGCGGCCTGAAGGACAAGGAAATGAATGCCCAGCCGAAAGAAGCCGTGATCGCCAATGCCAGGATCGTGCTGGCCGACCGGGTGATCGAGCAGGGCTGGCTCGCTGTTGCCGAAGGCCGCATTGCCGAGATCGGCGAAGGCGGGGCACCTGCCGGCGCGGAGGACGTTGGCGGTGACCTGGTCATGCCCGGCCTGATCGAACTCCACACCGACCATCTCGAAGCGCATTACGTGCCGCGGCCGAAGGTGTTCTGGAATCCGGTCGCCGCCGTCATCTCCTATGACGGCCAGCTTGCGACCTCGGGCATCACCACCGTGTTCGATTCGCTCCGGGTCTGGCGCGAGGATGGCGCCGAGGAGGTCGACGGCCGCGCCGGCGTTCTCGCCGCCGCGATCACCACCGCGCGCGAGGCCAACCTGCTGCGCGCCGATCACTTCCTGCACCTGCGCTGCGAAATCCCGATGCCGAGCGTGGTCGAGGAGGCCCAGGAGCTGATCGACCGCCCCGACGTCAAGCTGATGTCGCTGATGGACCACACGCCGGGCCAGCGCCAGTTCCGCGACGAAGTCAAGCTGCGCGACTATTACCGCGGCAAGGGCGGCGGCAAGACCGATGCCGAGCTCGACGAACTGTTCGCAAAGCGCTTCGAATATCAGCGGCTCTATGCGGCCGCGAACATCCGCCAGATCGTGGCGCTGGCGCATCGGTACAACATCCCGCTGGCCAGCCACGACGACACCACGGAGGAGAACGTCGCGGACGCCGTGCGCGACCGCGTCTCGGTGGCGGAATTTCCGACCACGCTGGAAGCCGCGCGCGGCCTGCACCAGGCCGGCATCGACATCCTGATGGGCGCCCCGAACGTGGTGCGCGGCGGCTCCCACTCGGGCAACATCGCCGCCGTCGATCTCGCGCGCGAAGGCCTGCTCGACATCCTGTCGTCGGACTACATCCCGTCCAGCCTCTTGATGGCCGCATTGCAATTGCCCGAGCATGTGCCCGCGATCAGCCTTCCGGCCGCGGTTCGCACCGTGACCAAGGCACCCGCCGAGGCCGTCGGCCTCACCGACCGCGGCGAGGTCGCGACGGGCAAGCGCGCCGACCTGATCCGCGTGCATGTCGCAGGCCATGTTCCCGTCGTGCGCAGCGTCTGGCGCGAAGGACACCGCGTCGCATGAGCGAGACGGCGACCATGGCCGAGGACGAGGCGGGTCCGATCGGCCCCGGCCGGCTCGTGCTCGTGGTCGGTCCCAGCGGCGCTGGCAAGGACACCTTGCTGCGGCTGGCACAGGCGGCCTGCAGCGACGATCCCGACATCGTCTTCCCGCGCCGCGTCGTGACGCGCGCATCGTCAGCCGATGAAGACAATATCGCTGTGAACCCGGACGAATTCCGCCGCGCGCGCGAGCACGGCGATTTCGCCGTCCACTGGGAGGCGCATGGACATGCCTACGCCTTGCCGACCGAGATCGACGACGACATTCGCGCCGGTCGCGCGGTCGTCGTCAACGTTTCACGCACCGTGGTCGCCGCCTTGCGCCGGGCCTATGCCAATGTCGTGGTGGTCGCGATCACGGCGCCGCCCGATGTGCTGGCGCAGCGGCTTGCCGCGCGGGCCCGACATAGCGACGGCAATATCACCGATCGCCTTGCGCGCAGTGTCGACGACGCTTCGGTCCATGCCGACGTCACCATCCTCAATTCCGGCAGCGCGGATTATCACGGCCGCCAGCTGGTGCGCGTGATCAGGAATGAATGCTGGCAGGACTAGCTGCCGGTACCACAAGGAGAGCGGAATGACGGTGATCGAGACGGTCGAACAGCTGGAAGCCATCTATGGCGCCACCAATGACGCATCGACCGTGAAAGTCGCCGACCATGTCACCCCGCTCTATCGCGTCTTCATCGAGAAGGCGCCGTTCGCCGCGCTCGCCACCATCGGGCCCGAAGGCATCGATTGCTCGCCGCGCGGCGACCTGCCCGGCTTCGTCCGCATTCACGATCCCAAGACGCTGATGCTGCCGGACCGTCGCGGCAACAACCGGGTCGATTCCTTGCGCAACATCGTGCGCGATCCCCGCGTGTCGCTGATGTTCCTGATCCCCGGTTCGGGCAACGCGGTGCGGGCCAATGGCCGCGCGCATCTCTCGATAGATCCGGCGTTGCTGGCCTCGTTCAAGGTCGAAGGCAAGGCGCCGCGCAGCGTCATGGTGATGAATGTCGATGAAATCTACTTCCAGTGCGCCCGCGCCATCGTGCGCTCCGACCTCTGGAATCCCGACAAGCGCGTCGACCCCAGGACGCTGCCGACGCCGGGCCAGATTCTCGCCGAGATGAGCGAGAACAAGGTCGGCGGCGCGGAGTACGACCGCGCCTGGCCGGAACGCGCGGCGGCAACGATGTGGTGAAGCGCAATCGTTTGACGACAAGGACGCAAGAACTACTGCTCGCTACCTGCCTTGGCTTCGTCTTCCATCGCGCCTGGCGAGCCGGTTTCATCAGCGTCGTCAACCTTGCCGCCCGGCCTGACATTCTCGCGAGAAGTGGCTGGTGTCACCGAGGCGGCGCGGCCGCCGACGGGACCAACATTGCCTCGCGTTCTGGCCTCGGCGCCTTCGTCCTTGTCATTGTCTGCCATTGGTCCCTCCAAGCTCCAGGGCAGAACGCACCGCAGCGTACGGCGTTCCAAGCCGGGTCAAAGCAGCGGCAGAGCCGCTTCGGCGAGCAGGCGACGAAGCGCCGCAGCATCTCTCACCGCAGGACGAAAATCGATCCGTTAGTTCCGCAGCGCCGCCAGCAGCTCGTCCGGACGCTCGGCCATGATCATGTGGCCGGCGCCGGGCACCACGACGGTCTTTGCATGCGGGATCGCAGCCGCGAGCGCCTTGCCGGCCTTGGCCGGCGTCATCATGTCCCGCTCGCCGAGAATGAGCGTCGTCGGCACCTTCACGCTTGCCGCAGCGGCGAGCGCATTCGCATAGGAGTTGCAGGCCGACAGATCCCTGAACAGCACGCCCGGCTCGCATGCCCTGAGCACCGCCTGCGCGCCGCCATGCATCCACAGGCCCGGTGCGAGGCTGCCGCCGAGCTCGGCGTTGAAGCCGAGGCCCCAGATCGAGACCATGTCGTTGGCATCCTGCGAATTGGCCTCGGCGGCCTTCAGGAGATCCGGGCCGACCGTCATGGTCGCGGCGGTGCCTATCAGACTCAGCGCGGAGACCTTGTCGGGATGTCGCGCCGCCGTCTCCAGCGAGATCAGCGATCCCATGGAATGGCCGATCAGATGCGCCTTCGCAGCGCTCGCCGTATCGAGCAGCGCCGCGGTCCAATCGGCCATCTCGGCGATGCTGCCGAGCGATGGCCCAGTCGAGCGGCCGTGGCCCGGCAGGTCGGGCGCCAGCACCGCAAAACCGTGATGGGCAAACCAGCGCGTGTGCAGCGCCCAGGTGGAATGGTCGAAGCCGGCGCCGTGGATGAAGACGACCGCAGGCAGGGACTTGTCGAAGTCCCGGCCGCCGGTCGCGGCGAACACCTCGGTGCCGTTGACGGAGAGCTTCATGGCCTAAACCTTCTGCGAGATGCGCAGCGCCTGCGCCAGATCGTCGATGATGTCGCTTGCGGTCTCGATACCGACCGACAGCCGCACCAGCTCTTCCCCGATGCCGGCGGCCTTGAGCTGCTCCGCGTCCATCTGCTGATGCGTGGTCGATGCGGGGTGAATCACCAGCGTCTTGGCATCGCCGACATTGGCGAGATGGCTGATCATGCGCAAGCTCTCGATGAATTTGCGGCCCGCAGGCCGCCCGCCTTTGATGCCGAAGGAGATGATGGAGCCGGCGCCGCGCGGCAGCAGCGATTTTGCCAGCTGATAGTCCGCGTGTGTCTCCAGCGAGGGATGCAGCACCCAGTCGACCGCCTTGTTGGATTTCAGCGCCTCCAGCACGAGATGCGTGTTCTGCATGTGGCGGTCCATGCGTACGCCAAGCGTCTCGACACCCTGCAGCAGCTGGAACGCGTTGGTCGGCGACAGGCAGGCGCCGAAATCGCGCAAGCCTTCCGTGCGCGCCCGCATGATGAAGGCGGCGGTGCCGAACTGCTCGTCGAAGACGATGCCGTGATAGCCGCCATAGGGCTCGGTCAGCACGGCGAACTTGCCTGATGCACGCCAGTCGAAGCGGCCGCCGTCGACGATGGCGCCGCCGATTGCGATGCCATGGCCGCCGATCCATTTGGTCGCCGAATGCATCACGATGTCCGCACCCAGCTCGATCGGGCGGCTGAGATAGGGCGTGGCGAAGGTGTTGTCGATCAGCAGCGGAATCCTGGCGTCATGCGCGATCGCCGCGACCTTCGGGATGTCGAGCACTTCGAGGCCGGGATTGCCGATGGTCTCGCCGAGCACCAGCCTCGTGTTCGGCCGGATCGCGTTGCGGAACGCGTCGAGGTCGCGCGGCTTGACGAAGGTCGTGGTGATGCCGAAGCGCGGCAGCGTGTGCGCGAGCAAATTGATCGTGCCGCCATAGAGCGAGCTCGACGCCACGATGTGGTCGCCGGCATTGAGCAGCGTCGCGATCGCCAGATGCAGCGCCGCCATGCCGCTGGCGGTGCAGACCGCGCCGACGCCGCCTTCGAGTGCCGCCAGCCGCTCCTCCAGCACGCCCGTGGTCGGATTGGAGATACGCGTATAGATGTGGCCGGCGCGCTCGAGGTTGAACAGCGCGGCGGCGTGGTCGGAATCCTGGAACACGTAGGACGTGGTCTGGTAGATCGGCACGGCGCGGGCGCCGGTCGCGGGATCCGGATGCTGGCCCGCATGCAGGCTCAGTGTCTCGAAGGCAGGCGGTTTCGGCGCGGGCATGCGGGGCCTCGTTGGTCGGTCGGCGGTGGAGGGCGTTGTGCCATAAAATTGCGCATGAAGTCAGCCATTGACAGCGCCGTACCAGCGGTACGCCCCGCGCACGAGCGAGGCGAAACGACACTGTCTGAAGCTATCCCCCGATCGTCTGCTCGATATTCCGCGCCTCCCGCAGCAAGATCTCCGCAACCTCCTGCTCGCGCCTCGGTCCAAGCCGCGTTCGCACCGCGGAAACGGTCATCGCTGCGGCCGGCTGGCCGTCCGGCGTCTTGATCCAGGTCGAAATCGATTTCGTGCCCTGCACCAGGCCGATCTCTCTCATGCCGTATCCGAGACGCCGCGCGGCGCTGATCTCGCCCAGCACCGTCGCCACGTCGGTCCGGTAGGCCTCGAATCTCTTCTCGTTGGCCGCGACGATCTTTCTTGCCTCCTGCGCCGGCATCGCGGCGAGGATGGCAACGCCGGCGCTGGAGACGCCGAGCGGCCGGCGCGCGCCGACCTCGATCGACAGCACCTGGATCGGATAGACGCCGATCCGGCGATCGACACACAGGGTGTCGTTGCCGGTGCGCACTGTCAAGAACAGCGTGTCGCCGATCTCGGCAGAGGCGCGCTGCAGCGAGGGATTTGCGGCGACCAAGAGCCGCGAGGGCCGCGGCCGTGCCAGCGCCAGCTCCGGCACCTGGTTGCCGATGGCGTAGCGGCCGGTCCGCGCGTGCCGCTCGACGATGCCTTCCTCGATCAGGACGTGCACGATGCGATGCACGGTCGGGCGCGTGAGGCCGGTCGTGCGGACAACCTCGGCCAATGGCACACCGTCCTCGCGGCCCGCGGCAAGGATGCGCAGCACCGCCAGCGCGCGCCGGATCGCCTGCGCGCCCGGGCGCGGTTCCTCGGCGCCGGGAGTGGATTTCGTTGAATGCCTCTTGTCCATAATATGGACGAGAACGCCACAATTCACTCGACAGGGCAAGCGCGCATCTGGAGATTGCGGCCCAATCGGAATGCCATGCGAGACGTCGGGCATCCAAACTGAGTTCGTAGCGTCGCCGGGAGGTTAACATGAGATTAATCTGGATTGCCATAGCTGCCGCCACTGCAATGCTGGCCGGGCCCGCCTCGGGCCAGGAATGGCCGGCGCGCAACGTCAAGCTGATCGTGCCTTATCCCGCGGGCGGCAACGTCGACAGCGCCGCGCGCATCGTCGCCGACAAGCTGCAGGAAAAACTCGGCCAGCCCTTCATCATCGAGAACAAGGCCGGCGCCGGCGGCATGATCGCGGGCGAAGCCTTCGCGAAATCGGCCCCCGACGGCTACACGCTGTTCGTCGGCGCCAATGGTCCGGTGCTGTTCGCGACCGAGATCAACAAGCGCGACGCCTACAATTGGAAGAAGGATTTCCTTCCGATCTCGACTATCTCGATGACGCCGCTGGTGCTCGAGGTGCATCCGTCGGTGCAGGCGACGACGCTCAAGGAGTTTCTCGATCTCGCCAAGCGCGAGCCCGGCAAGCTGACCATGGCCTCGCCGGGCCCCGGCACCACCAACCATCTGCTCAGCGAGCTGATGCAGTCGAATCTCGGGCTGCAATGGGTCACGGCGCATTATCGTGGCAATGCGCCCGCGATCAACGATCTCCTGGGCGGCCAGGTGCAGTTCGCCTTCGACCAGCTCACGGTCAGCCTGCAGCACATCAAGGCCGGCCTGTTCCGCGCGCTGGCCGTGACCAGCCCGCACCGGCTGAAGTCGCTGCCTGACGTGCCGACCTTCGCCGAACTCGGCTACAAGGATTTCGACGGCCAGACCTTCACCGGCCTGTTCGCGCCCGCCGGCACGCCGGCGCCGATCGTCGACAAGCTGCACGAGACGCTGGTTGCGATCCTCAAGGACCCCGCCGTGATCGACAAGTTCGAGAAGCTCGGCGGCGAAGCCACGCCGATGACGCCGGCCGAGTTCAGGGCTTATCTCGAACGCGAGGACGCCAAGTGGATTCCGGTGGTGCGCAAGGCCAACATCAGGGCGGATTGATCGATGCGGATCGACCCCGCCGAACTCGGCGCCGAGCGCATCTACCGCCTGATGACCGGCATCGTGGTGCCGCGCCCGATCGCGTGGGTGACGAGCCTGTCGGCTAAGGGCGTGCTCAACCTCGCCCCGTTCAGCGCCTTCACCTTCGTCTCGCAAAAGCCGCCGATGCTGGCCATCAGCGTCGGCCGCAAGGGCGCCGATTACAAGGACACCGCGCACAACATCCTCGATACCGAGGAATACGTCATCCACATCGCCGATACCCCGCTGATGAATGCGGTGCACGACAGCTCGGTCGAGCATCCGCCTGAGATCAGCGAGGTCGAGCATCTCGGGCTCGAAACGCTGCCCTGCGATCTCGTCAAGGTGCGTCGGCTCGCCGCTGCACCCGTCGCAATGGAGTGCCGTTTCCGGCAGTGCCTCGAATTCGGCGACGCCAAGAGCCGGCTCATCGTCGGCGAGGTCGTGATGTTCCATTTGCGCGACGGCCTCGTCAATGACGGCAAGGTCGAGACCAGGGCGCTCGATCCGATCGCGCGCATCGGCGGTCCGCGTTACGCCCGTCTCGGCGAGATCGTGACGCTCAATACCGTCTTCCAGACTCCCAAATCGAAAGACTGAGCGTCCGGGTCCGTCCTGGGCCCGGCCGCCTCAAGATCATTGGAGGAAATTCATGCGACTCCTGAGCTATCTTCTGGACGGCGAGCCGCGCTATGGCGCCGCCGTCGACGGCGGTGTGGTCGATCTGACCAGGCGTATCGGCCGCGACTATCCGGATGTGAAAGCGCTGATCGCGGCCAGTGCGCTGGCCGAGGCGCAGGAAGCCGTCGCCGGGCAGAAGCCGGACCATGCGCTGGACCAACTCGTGCTACTGCCGCCGGTGCTCACGCCGGAAAAGCTCTGGTGCATCGGCGTCAACTACGCCGAGCGCAACGCCGAGTACAAGGACAACTCGGACCTGCCCAAATATCCCAGCCTGTTCGTGCGCAGCATGTCGTCCATGACGGGCTCCGGCCAGTCGCTGGAGAAGCCCAAGGTCTCGGACCAGCTCGACTATGAAGGCGAGCTCGTCATCGTGATCGGGCAGGGCGGCCGGCACATCCCGCGGGAGAAGGCGTGGTCGCACATCTTCGGCATGACGCTGTGCAACGAGGGCACCATCCGCGACTGGCTGCGCCACGGCAAGTTCAACGTCACGCAAGGCAAGAATTTCGATCGCTCCGGCAGCATCGGTCCGTGGATCGTGACGTCCGACGAGCTCGACCCGCGCGGGCCTCTCGACATCGTCACGCGCGTCAACGGCGAAGTGCGGCAGCAGGACACGACCGAACGGCTGATGTTCCCGTTCGATGTCCTGATCTCTTATCTCTCCACCTTCGCGACCTTGAAGCCCGGCGACATGATCGTGACGGGCACGCCGACCGGGGCGGGCGCGCGCTTCGATCCGCCGCGCTGGCTGAAGGCCGGCGACGTCGTCGAGGTCGAGTCCAGCCACATCGGCGTGCTCACGAACACCGTGGCGGCGGAGCAATAGACCATGCTGGATGCTGCCACGATCGAACGCCTCGCCGCGCGCCTTGACGAGGCCGAGCGTACCAAGACGCTGATCCCGATGTTCTCGAAGGAGTATCCGGATTTCAGCATCGAGGACGCCTATGCGGTCCAGCGCGCCTGGACCAAACTTCAGCTCGGCCGCGGCCGCGTCATCAAAGGGCACAAGATCGGCCTGACCTCGAAGGCGATGCAGAACGCGGTCGGCATCGCCGAACCCGATTACGGCGTGCTGTTTGCGGACATGTTCTATGCAGACGCGACGCCCGTTCCGTTCGACCGCTTCCACGCGCCGCGCATCGAGGTCGAGCTCGCCTTCGTGCTGAAAGCGCCGCTGCGCGGACCCGATTGCACCATTTTCGACGTGCTCAACGCTACCGACTACGTCAGGCCTGCGCTGGAGATCCTGGAGACGCGCATGCACCGCGTCGATCCCGAGACCGGCAAGACCCGCAAGGTGATGGACACGATCTCGGACAACGCGGCGAACGCCGCGCTTGTGCTGGGCGGACGGCCGATCCGCCCGATGGACGCGGACCTGCGCTGGATCGGCGCGCTGCTGTTCCGCAACGGCGAGGTCGAGGAGACCGGGCTTGCGGCCGGTGTGCTCAACCATCCCGCCAACGGCATCGCCTGGCTCGCGAACCGCCTGGCGCCGCATGACGAGCATCTGGCCGCCGGCGAGGTCGTGCTGGCGGGCTCGTTCACGCGTCCCGTCGACATCCGCCGCGGAGACACCTTCCACGCCGACTACGGCGCCTTCGGCTCGGTGTCGTGCCAGTTCGTCTGAAGCAACAACAAGCAGGGAGCGCACCATGAGCGGTCAAACGCGGCGCAGGAGTATTCATATCGGCGGCTTCAAGCACGTCAATCCGATCCCGAACGCCTGCCGCATCGGCAATCTCGTGATGTCGGGCGTCATCCTCGGCCGCGATCCTGCGACCAATGCGATGCCCGAGAGCCTCGATGCGCAATGCGCCAACATGTTCGCGCATGTGAAGGCGACGGTGGAGGCCGCCGGGGGCACTACCGACGACATCATCAAGATGACGGTGTGGCTGAAGGACCGCGGCAATCGCGGCCCCGTGAATGTCGAATGGCTGAAGATGTTTCCGGACGAGCATTCGCGGCCCGCGCGCCACGCGCTGCCGATGGACAACATGGATGGCGGCGCGCTGGTGCAGTGCGACTTCACCGCCGTGATCGACTAAGGGAGTTTCGCGCATGCCGACCTATCTGCCGTTCGATCCCAATCCGCGCCGCCCGAGCAAGGCGCCGCCGCCGAAGACCGTCGACAGCCAGTTTCACGTGCTCGGTCCGATCGAGAAATACCCGGAGCGTCCCGGCGCGGCCTACCGGATGCCGACCGCGACCTGGGAGGCGGCACTGCGCATGCACAAGGCGCTCGGCATCGAGCGCGGCATCATCGTGCAGACCACCACTTACGGCGCCGACCACGCCGTCGTGCTCGACGGCCTCGCCGCGATGGGCCCGAACTATCGCGGCTGCGCCAACGCGCTGGTGTTCGCGGAAGCGAGCGATTCCTATCTCGCCACACTGCACGATGCCGGCGTGCGCGGCGCGCGCTTCAGCTTCCGCCAGGAGCTCGGCGCCGTGCTGTCGGACGCCGATTTCGCCCGCGCGATCGCCCGCATCCGCGAGCTCGGCTGGTACGTCAAGATCCAGCCGGAGAAGGACGGCATCATGTCGAGCGTCGCCAAGTACGAAGACCTCGACGTGCCGGTGCTGATCGACCACATGGCGCGCCCTGATCCCGAAGCCGGCAAGGCCGATCCGAACCTGCGCAAGATGCTGGAGCTGCTCGGCAAGGGCAATTTCTGGGTCATGCTGTCGCTGGGCGAAAAGACCTCCAGGACCGGCGCGCCCTACGACGACGTGATCCCGATCGCGCGCGCCTATATCGAGGCGGCGCCCGACCGCTGCGTCTGGGCCAGCGACTGGCCGCATCCGGTCTCGGTCAAGCAGCCGCCGAACGATGCCGACCTGCTGGAGCTGATGTACCGCTACGCGCCTGATCAGGCCGAGCTGGAGAAGATCCTGGTGCACAATCCCGCCAAGCTGTTCGGGTTTGCGGATTAAAGCACAAGAAGCCTGCCGCGAATGCAGTGCTCTCCCTCTCCCGCGTGCGGGAGAGGGTCGGGGAGAGGGCTCTTTCCTCTAGGGGATTGTTCCATTGTGGAGACACCCTCTCCCCAGCCCTCCCCCGCAAGCGGGGGAGGGAGCGCGCCTCCATCGTCGCGACAGTCGGGCCCTCACATCGGCTGCTTCGCCAGCCTCTCCCGCACCTCGGCTGCGATCTCGAACGAGCGCAGCCGCGCGGCGTGGTCGTAGATCTGCCCCGTCGTCATCAATTCGTCCACGCCGGTCTCGGCGATCAGCGCCTTCAGCTTCGCTTCCACCACGTCGGGCGTCCCCACCGCTGAGCAGGACAGCGACTGGGCGACGCCCGCCTTCTCCGCCGGCAACCATAGCGCGTCCATGTCGTCGACCGGGGGCGGCAGCGGGCCCGGCGTGCCGCGGCGCAGGTTGATGAACTGTTGCTGTAGCGAGGAAAACATCCGCCGCGCCTCTTCATCACTGTCGGCCGCGAACACGTTGACGCCGACCATCGCATAGGGCTTGTCGAGTTGCGCCGACGGCTCGAAGCGGGCGCGATACTCGCGCAGCGCCGGCAGCATCATCTGCGGCGCGAAATGCGAGGCGAATGCGAAGGGCAGCCCCAGCATCGCCGCGAGCTGCGCGCCAAAGGTGCTCGATCCCAGGATCCAGAGCGGCACCTTGGTGCCCATGCCGGGCACGGCGCGGATCGCCTGGTTCGGCTGTACGTCGCCGAGCAGGGCCTGCAATTCCAGCACGTCGTGCGGGAAGTTCTCGGAACTGGTGGCGAGATCACGCCGCAGCGCCCGCGCGGTGAACTGGTCGGTGCCCGGCGCGCGGCCGAGCCCGAGATCGATCCGTCCGGGATAGAGCGAGTCCAGAGTGCCGAACTGCTCGGCGATGACGAGCGGCGAATGGTTCGGCAGCATGATCCCGCCGGAGCCGACCCGGATCGTCTTGGTGCCGCCTGCGATGTGCCCGATCACCACGGCCGTCGCCGCGCTGGCGATCCCCGTCATGTTGTGATGCTCGGCCAGCCAGAACCGTTTGTAGCCCCACGCCTCCGCATGCTGCGCGAGATCGAGCGAGTTGCGAAACGCCTCAGCCGCATTGCCGCCTTGGCGGATGGGTGCGAGGTCAAGCAGGGAGAAGGGGATCATGGGGGGAGCCCGGGCGAGGAGGATATGAAAATGACATGTAATGTCAGCGCGGAGGATAGGTAGAGAGCAGCGCTGTTATCGTTCGACGCGGCCTTGATGATATCGCTGCGCTCTGCCTTACGAACCTGTCTGAGCGGTCCGTGCCTCCGTTCACAACACTGTTATTGCACGCACTTGCGCCCCTCGCGCCAACTGGGCGTTTTCCAGCTGGTATTGTAACTTGTCGGGGCTGCTGCACTGCCGCCAGGAGGAACTGATATGACCACGGCCGTCTTCAACCGCCGCACGCTCCTCGTGGCCGGCGGCACGCTCCTCGCAACCGGCGCTTCCGGCCTCATGCTGTCGGCCCGTGCCAGCGGCCTCGCACCGACCGAATCGATGTCGGGCGGCGCGAACAATTACCGCAAGGGCGCGGCGATCGTGGAGCGGATCGGTAAGGGCGGTTTTTGGATGAGCGGCACCGTGCGCCGCGCCGGCGACGGTGCTCCGCTGGCCGGGCAGCGCATCCAGATCTGGGCACACACCGTGGAAGGGCGGGAGCACGAGCCGCAGAGCCACGGCGCAACGCTCACCGACAAGGATGGAAAGTTCCGGCTGGAGATGCCGCAGATCATTCCGATCTTCGGCCAGCCGCATGGCCATCTCGCCTATGACAGCGGCGAGTTCAAGACCGTCTTCCTGCGGCCCGTGATGCGGAGCGCCAAGGAGACCAGCCTCGAAGCGCACTTCGTGCTTCAGCCGGTCTGACCGGACCTGCGAATGACGGAGTGGAGATCGGCGCGGGTGATCCTGATTTGGGTCGCCTTGGCTTTGGCCATTGGCGTGCCGGTCGCGCTGGCGGCGACAAGCGAGCAGCTCGCATGGCGCGATCCGGTCTACATCCTCGCCGGTTTTGCCGGGATCGCCGCGCTCGGCCTCGTGCTCGTTCAGCCCCTGCTGATCGGCGGTTATCTACCGGGCCTGTCGGCCTATCGCGGCAGGCGTGTGCATCACTGGATTGGCGGCGCGCTGGTGGCGGCGGTGGTGATCCACGTCGCCGGCCTCTGGGTCACCAGCCCGCCCGACATGATCGATGCGCTGACCTATGCCTCGCCGACGCCGTTCTCTCCCTACGGGGTGACGGCGATGTGGGCCATCTTCGTCGTCGCGCTGCTGGCTCTGCTGCGTCGTCGACTGGGGCTGCGCCTGCGAACCTGGCGCATCATCCATGTTCCTCTCGCGATCGTCATCGTCGCAGGCAGCGTGGTCCATTGCCTCCTGATCGAGGGGACGATGGAAACGATCTCCAAGGCGGTGCTTTGCGTGCTCGTCCTCGCGGCGACCGTAAAGGTCATGATCGATCTGCAGGTATGGCGAAAGCGAAGAACGCTGCGCGGAGAGAATGTCGCGCAGCAATAGGCTGGTGGCTAAGAGCTGCTTGCCGCAGTCCGCGCCGGCGCGTAATTTCGCATCATGACGGTCCCGCCGCCCGATCTGAAAGCGTTCCTGCTCGCGACGCCGTTCTTCGGCGGTCTTTCGGAGGCGAGCCTCGACCTCTTGATCTCGATGCTGGTCGAGCGCGGCTTCGATACCAACGCGACCGTCGTGGCCGAGGGCGAGCCGGGGCGCTCGATGTTCATCGTCAAGTCCGGCCGGCTCGCGGTGAGCAAACGGACCAAGGCAGGCGGCGTCATCCCGATTTCCATTCTGCAGCCGGGGGACTTCTTCGGGGAGATGACGCTGATCGAAATGCAGAACCGTTCGGCCACGGTCGTCGCCGAGGCTCCGACGGTGCTGTACGAGCTGACGGCCCAGAAGCTCTATGCCTGCTACAAGGCCGACATCCACGCCTACGTGATCGTCCTGCAGAACATCAATCGCGAGCTGTGCCGCCGGCTGCGCCGGGCAGACGATCGCTTCGCGAGGCACGCGGCGGATAACGACAATTGATCGCGTATGATTGTAGCGCAATCGCATATGGGAGCGGTATCGCCTGTGGCCATCCTTCGAGACGCCCGCCTTTGGCGCGCCCTCAGGATGAGGGCCGAGTGCGTTGCGCTCGTTTCAATGAGCACCGATGCCGCGGAGCCTCGTCCTGAGGGCCCGCCGGAGGCGGGCGTCTCGAAGGACGAGGCGCGCGCTCAGTAGCGAAACCCATGCTTTTTCGAGGCTCGAAGGGAGCCAATGGGTTTCGCTTCGCTCTACCCATCCTACGGCTCCCGAGATCCTCGACGGGCCCTGGCATCACGACTTGTCGTGCGCGTACTTCTCCAGGACCAGCCGGTTATACTCGTCCCTGACGGCTCTGCGGGACACATGCCCCTTCCGGTCCTTGGCGATTTTCAGAAGATCGGGGTCGGTCGGTGCTTTTGATTTTCGCCGAAATCTCGCAAAGAAGGGGCTCGTCGGCTCCGACATCCTTCCAAACAGGCGGTCGAACCATCCCATCGTGTCCTCCCGGACATGTCGCGAGCGAAAAGACTATCACCAGGAAATGAGGGGTCAAACGGACAGCGGGGCTGCATCATTTGCGAAGGGGCGGCACCGCCGCCCTGTCCCGTCGGGCAAACCCCCCTCGCATCGCGCAAGGCCGGTCACCCCCGCCGCGAACGTATTCCGCATTACGAATTCAGGCTCGAGGCGCGCGCTCAGGTCGCGCAATGCCTATGCAGGAGCGGTGCTCAGCGGCGAGCGGCGACCGCCGTCAGCTCCAGCTTGACGCCCGGGCCGAGATCCGCGACGCCGACCGCGGCGCGCGCCGGCAGGTGGTCCACGGTGAAGGTGCGCTTCCACACCTGGTTGAACGCGGCCTTGTCGGCGAGATCGGCCATGAAGATGGTCACCTGCAGAACGCAGGAGAGATCGGAGCCGGCTCCCTCGAGCAGGATCTTCAACTGGCGCAGCACATCCTCGGCCTGCCCCGCCATGTCGAGCCCGGCATCTTCAGGGACGATGCCGCCGACATAGAGCACGCCGTTGTGCTCAACGATCTCGTGGAGCAGTCCTTCATAGGGCAGGGAACGTGTGATCACGATCGCATCCGCGGGTGCCTGCGGTCTCGCTGACAGGCGCAAGGCCAGGTTCAACAAGGCTCGCGTCGATGGAGAGAGCTGGTGCTGCCAGACAGGATTGAACTGTCGACCTCTCCATTACCAATGGAGTGCTCTACCACTGAGCTACGGCAGCATGTGCTGGTGAAGAATCGGGCGCCCGAGGGCCTACCAAGCGGGCCGATATCTGCCACAAGCCCCCCTCCTGTGCAAGCTTGCAAGCCGCGTCAAAACCAGAAAATCCGGCCGATATCGGGGCCAAAACGCCGGTTTTCGCGCGGAACGACCGAGTTTCCGCGGATTCGGGGGCTTGTATCCCCGGTCAACTGGGCAGTTGTGCACGACGCCCGACTTCCGCCATTTCGCGTTTCGCACGATTGCATCGCGTCAGCCTCTTGAGCTGCCACACTTCGATGGCATTCTGCTGCCGATTGCCGTGATGGAGCCGTGATGGCTGACGAGACCGACAAGAGTGCGAGGCTGGCGAAGGCGTCCCGGGCCGACCGCCTGAAATCGGCGCTGCGCGAGAACCTGAAGCGGCGGAAAATGCAGGCGCGGGAACGCGGCGCGATCGCCGGCCCCTCGCAGGACGACGATGGTTCCCCAAATGAGGGGGCCGCCGGCAAGACCTCTGGTTGAGGGACGGCGGCTAGAATTTTGGAGTGCATGCAGTGGCAATCGGGCAGGGCGAAACGCAACAAGCCGACCGTGACGCACAGAT
Source organism: Bradyrhizobium sp. (assembly GCA_035575945.1). Classification (GTDB taxonomy): domain Bacteria; phylum Pseudomonadota; class Alphaproteobacteria; order Rhizobiales; family Xanthobacteraceae; genus Bradyrhizobium. The sequence goes on from DATLXF010000056.1 coordinate 97,522, forward strand.
GTTGCGGTTCACCCGACCGGAACAGACCTTTCCCGCGCTGACACCCGCGGAGATCGAGCGGATCAGGCATTTCGGCGACATCCGCACCTATGCAGATGGCGAGTTGCTGTTCGAGACCGGCAAGCCCGGGCCCGGCATGTTCGTCGTGCTGAAGGGGCACGTCGCCATCACCCAGCGCGACGGGCTCGGTCACGTCACCCCGGTGATCGACCAGGGGCCGGGGCAGTTCGTGGCCGAGCTCAGCCAGCTCTCCGGCCGGCCGGCGCTGGTCGACGGTCGCGCCGAGGGCGATGTCGAGGCGTTGCTGCTGCCGCCGGACCGGCTGCGCGCGCTGCTGGTCGCCGAGGCCGAGCTCGGCGAGCGCATCATGAGGGCGCTGATCCTGCGCCGCGTCAACCTGATCCAGGACGGCGCCGGCGGCCCCGTGCTGATCGGACCGTCGAACTCCGCCGGCGTGGTGCGCTTGCAAGGGTTCCTCACCCGCAACGGACAACCGCATCATCTGCTCGATCCCGATCGCGAGCGCGACGGGGCCGAATTGATCGCGCGCTATTCGCCGAAGCCCGAAGACTGGCCGCTGGTCGTCACCACCGACGGGTCGGTGCTGCGCAATCCGAACGAGACCGAGCTCGCGCGCGCCATCGGCATGATCGGCGGTACCAAGGATGGGCGCATCTACGACGTCGCTGTCGTCGGCTGTGGTCCCGCCGGGCTCGCGACCGCGGTGTATGCGGCGTCCGAAGGGCTTTCCGTCGCCGTGCTCGACACCCGCGCCTTCGGCGGCCAGGCCGGCGCCAGCGCGCGCATCGAGAACTATCTGGGCTTCCCAACCGGTATTTCCGGACAGGCGCTGACGGCGCGCGCCTTCACCCAGGCGCAGAAATTCGGCGCCGACATCATGATTCCGGTGACGGTGAAGTCGCTCGACTGCACGCGCGAGGACGGCGCGTTCTCGGTGGCGCTCGAGGGCTGCGATGCGCTGCGCTCGCGCGCGGTGGTGGTCGCGAGCGGCGCGCGTTATCGCCGGCCCGACATCGCGAGCCTCGACAAGTTCGAGGGACGCGGCGTCTGGTACTGGGCTTCACCGGTCGAGGCGCGGCTCTGCGCCGGCGAGGAAGTGGCGCTGGTCGGCGCCGGCAATTCGGCAGGCCAGGCCGCCGTGTTCCTGTCGGGTCATGCGAAGCGCGTGCTGATGATCATCCGCGGCGGCGGCCTGGGCGCCAGCATGTCGCGCTATCTGATCGAGCGCATTGAAGCGACGCCGAACATCGAATTGATGTTCAACACCGAGATCACGGCGCTCGAAGGCGACGAGGCTTCGCTGCTGCGTCGGATCCACTGGAAGAGCCGGTTGTCGGACGATGTGGATTGCGCCGACATCCGCAATCTCTTCCTGTTCGTCGGCGCCGATCCCGCCACCTCCTGGCTCGACGGCTGCGGCGTGACGCTCGATCGCGGCGGCTTCGTCGTGACGGGCGCGCAGTCCGAGCAGAACCAGGGCAGGCTGGTGGCGCCGCTGGAAACTTCGGTGCCCGGCGTCTATGCCGTCGGCGACGTCCGCTCCGGCTCGGTCAAGCGCGTCGGCGGCGCCATTGGCGAGGGCGCCCAGGTGGTGGCCGCCCTGCACGGCTATCTCGGCGACGCCGCAAAACCGGCGCTCTAGGAAGGACGGGACAAGCGAATGGCAAGTCGAATGAGGCTTGCCATCTCGCCGCATCCTGCAGACTATCTCCTCATCCTGAGGAGCACGCCTTTGGCGCGCGTCTCGAGGGATGAAGGCCCGGAACGACGACCCGGGCCTTTCATGGTTCGTGTGGCGATGCGCAAGCGTCGTCCGCAGGGGCGCTCACGCGCCCTCACCATGAGGGTCTCAACACAACAAATTTCCACGGGAGGATCAAATGGCCGAAATCGTCGTGCTCTACAAGACGCCCAAGGACGCCGCCGCATTCGACAAGTACTATGCCGAGACGCACATTCCGCTCGCCAAGAAGCTTCCCGGCCTGAAGAAGTACGCCGTCAGCAAGGGGCCGGTCGCATCTCCCGCAGGTCCTTCCGGAATCCACCTCGTCGCCATTCTCACCTTCGACAGCGTGGCGGACATTCAGGCCGCCTTTGGCAGCGAGGAAGGCAAGGCGACCGGCGCGGACGTGCCGAAATTCGCCAGCGGCGGTGCCGACCTGCTGATATTCGACACCAAGGAAGTGTGAGGTCCGATTCAACTTTCGTAGAAAGCCTGCCGTTCTATGTGACAGCGGTGCAAAAGAATCAGCCATGCGTTTGTCGATTCGCACGATGACGCATGGCTGCGCTCATGCATGTGACGACAACGCATGTGGCAATCCGATGAGGACCGTAATACCATCCTTCGCATCTCGATGAAGAGACGAGGAGAAATGTCATGGTACTTGGGTTGAGCCTGCCTGCTCTTACGCTGATCCATGTCATCATCAGCCTGATCGCCATCGTTGCCGGCCTCGTCGTGATGGTTGGCCTGCTGGGCTCGAAGCCGATGCCGGGCCTCACGGCGATCTTCCTGCTGTTCACCATCCTCACCAGCGCGACCGGCTTCCTGTTTCCATTCAAGGAGCTGCTGCCCTCGCACATCATCGGCATCATTTCGCTGGTGCTTCTCGCGATCGCCTGCCTCGCGCTGTACGGCATGAAGCTATCCGGCGTCTGGCGCCCGGTCTATATCGTGACCGCGATGATCTCGCTGTATTTCAACGTCTTCGTGCTGGTGATCCAGTCGTTCCTGAAAGTGCCGGCGCTGGCCGCGCTCGCGCCGGCCGTGCCGCCGGCGCCGCCATCGGGTCCGGTGTTCGCGGTGGTGCAGGGCATCGTGCTGGTGTTGTTCGTCGTGCTGACTATCGGCGCCTGGCGCCGCTACAAGCCCATGGCGTTCGCCTGATCGGTACTCCCTCGTCGTTCCGGGGCAACCCGGAAACTCGATTCAGCAATCTCCAGATTCCGGGTTTGCGCTGACGCGCGCCCCGGAACGACGTGTCTCATTGAAAGGAGCCCCACCATGCCCATCATCACCACCAAAGACGGCGTCGACATCTTCTACAAGGACTGGGGCTCGGGCCAGCCGATCGTGTTCAGCCATGGCTGGCCGCTGTCGTCGGACGATTGGGACGCGCAGATGATGTACTTCGTCACGCGCGGCTATCGCGTCATTGCCCATGATCGCCGCGGCCATGGCCGCTCGGCGCAGGTCGCCGACGGCCACGACATGGATCATTATGCCGACGATCTCGCTGCGCTCACTGCGCATCTCGACCTCAAGAACGCCCTCCATGTCGGCCATTCCACCGGTGGCGGCGAGGTCGTGCACTACATCGCCCGTCACGGCGAAAGCCGCGTCGCGAAGGCCGCGATCCTCTCTGCGGTGCCGCCTCTGATGGTGCAGACCGCGGCCAATCCCGGCGGCCTGCCGAAGAGCGTGTTCGACGATTTCCAGGCCCAGCTCGCCGCAGGCCGCTCGGCGTTCTATCGCGACATCGCCGCCGGGCCGTTCTACGGCTACAACCGCCCCGGTGCAAAGCCGTCGGAAGCGGTGATCCAGAACTGGTGGCGCCAGGGCATGATGGGCGGTGCGAAGGCGCATTACGACGGCATCGTCGCGTTCTCGCAAACCGATTTCACCGAGGACCTCAAGAGGATCAACGTTCCCGTGCTGGTGATGCACGGCGACGACGACCAGATCGTGCCTTACGCCGATTCCTCTCCTCTCTCGGCCAAGCTGCTGAAGCAAGGCATCCTGAAGACCTACAAGGGTTTTCCGCACGGCATGCCGACAACGCACGCCGAGACCATCAACGCGGATCTGCTGGCGTTCTTCAAGGAGTGAGGTTTACCAGTCCAACCTCCCCTTGTTGTGGGAAAAGCCGGCACGCCGCGTAGCGGCGGGCCGGGCGAGGGCTTAGCTTGGTGGAAATTTTGGGGCTCGCGGGCGTTGAGTCGCGTCCCCCGCCAGGAGAAGCGCCGGCGATGTCGCCCCAGCTCAAACTGATCGCGCTCGATGCCGACGATCTCGCCGTGATCTCGACCCATGTCCAGGACGCCCGAGTCGTCGCCTCGGACATCGTCTGGCGGCAAAGCGAAAAGCGGCTCGTGGTCGGCATGAGCCGGCTGGACTGGGAGCAGACATTGGAGGGCGAGGCCGAGCCACGCCGGCTGGTCGCCGCGCTCCGTTTCGACCGTGTGCTCGCCTGCAAGTCGCGCAACATCGATCTTGCCGCGCCGGACAAGGTGCTGGACCTCGTCGGCATTGAGTTTCACCCCCAGGATGGGCGCCACGACGAGCCCAGCGGCAGCGCCCTGCTCTTGTTCGCCCAGGGCGGCGCCATCCGCCTGGACGTCGAGTGCCTGGAATGCGAGCTCACCGATCTCGGGGCCGACGCGCTGGGAACGGGGCTCGAGGCAGAGGGGTGAAGGTCGCCGGTATGCCGGTCCAAATCGGCCTGACCCTCGCGGGACCCGCACCTTGCGAGGGTTGACGTCGCTTCCCCGTCGCGCCATTGAGCAGGGGACCTGGTGCGCCGATGCGCCCCTCAACACCAGCCAGAACCCAAGCGACACATGCCCGTTCGTCTCGACCGCAGCAGCGCCGATTTCGACCAGCGATTCGCCGCCTTCCTTGGCGCCAAGCGCGAGGCTTCGGCCGACGTCGAGGCGGCTGCGCGTGCGATCGTCGACGACGTGGCCAGGCGCGGTGATGCCGCCCTGCTCGAGGCGACGGCCAGGTTCGACCGGCTGACGTTGAATGAATCCTCCCTGCGCGTTACCGCCGCCGAGATCGCGGACGCCGTCGAGGCCTGCGAGCCTGAGACGCTCGATGCGCTCGCGCTCGCGCGGGATCGCATCGAGACCTATCACCGCCGCCAGCTGCCGAAGGACGAGCGCTTCACCGACCCGCTCGGCGTCGAGCTCGGCTGGCGATACACCGCCATCGAATCCGCCGGTCTCTATGTGCCCGGCGGCACTGCCGCCTATCCGTCTTCGGTGCTGATGAACGCCGTGCCGGCGACGGTCGCCGGCGTGTCGCGGCTCGTGATGGTGGTGCCTTCGCCGGACGGCAAGCTCAATCCGCTGGTGCTGGCCGCCGCGCATCTCGGCGGCGTCACCGAGATCTACCGGGTCGGCGGCGCGCAGGCGATCGCCGCGCTGGCGCACGGTACCGCGACGATCGCGCCGGTCGCCAAGATCGTCGGGCCGGGCAACGCCTATGTCGCCGCGGCAAAGCGGCTCGTGTTCGGCAAGGTCGGCATCGACATGATCGCCGGCCCCTCGGAGGTGCTCGTCATCGCCGACGATACCGGCAACGCCGACTGGATCGCCGCCGACCTCTTGGCGCAGGCCGAACACGATGCCAGCGCGCAGTCGATCCTGATCACGGACTCCGCGCGCCTTGCCGCCGACGTCGAAACGGCTGTCGAGGCGCAATTGAAGACGCTGCCGCGCGCCGCGATCGCAGGCAGCTCCTGGGCCGATTTCGGCGCCGTGATCATGGTGAGGAGCCTCGACGAGGCAATCCCGCTGGCGGATGCCATCGCCGCCGAGCATCTCGAGATCATGACCGGCGATCCCGACGCGCTCGCTGCGAGAATCCGCAATGCCGGTGCGGTGTTCCTAGGGCCTCACACGCCCGAGGCGATCGGCGACTATGTCGGTGGCTCCAACCACGTGTTGCCGACGGCGCGCTCGGCGCGATTCTCCTCAGGGCTCTCGGTGCACGACTTCATCAAGCGCACCTCGATCCTCAAATGCGGCCCGGATCAGCTGCGTGCGTTGGGACCTGCGGCGATGACGCTCGGCAAGGCGGAGGGGCTGGACGCCCATTCGCGCTCGATTGGATTGCGCCTCAACCTGTCATGACAAAGCCGCCCGCACAGGACGACACGGCCAATCGCATCGTCGGCATCACGCTCGACGAGGAATCGATCGGGCGTTCCGGTCCCGATATCGAGCATGAGCGGGCGATCGCGATCTACGATCTGATCGAGCAGAACCTGTTCGCGCCCGAGGGCGCGGAGGGGAAGGGCCCGTTCACACTGCATATCGGCATCACCGGCAACCGGCTGATGTTCGACATCCGCCGCGAGGACGGCACGCCCGTCGTCGCGCATCTGCTGTCGCTGACGCCGTTCCGGCGGATCGTGAAGGACTATTTCATGATCTGCGACAGCTATTACCAGGCGATCCGCACCGCGACGCCGGACAAGATCGAGGCCATCGACATGGGCCGCCGCGGCATCCATGACGAGGGATCGCGCACGCTGCAGGAGCGGCTGAAGGGAAAGGTGCGGGTCGATTTCGAGACCTCGCGCCGGCTGTTCACGCTCATTACCGTTCTTCATTGGAAGGGCTGAGCGCGCATGATCCCGAAAAGTGGGAACCGGTTTTCGGATCGGATCATGCGCAAAAACAAAAGAGCGTAAGCGATGGCTGCGCCCCCACGCGCACGCGATCCGCAATCGGTGCTGTTCGCCTGTGCGATGAACAGCGTGCGCTCGCCGATGGCCGAGAGCCTGTTGCAGCACATGTTTCCGCAGGGGCTCTACGTGAAATCGGCCGGCAACAGGAAGGGCGAGCTCGACCCGTTCGCGGTCGCCGTAATGGCCGAACTCGGCCAGGACATCTCGGGCCACAAGCCGCAGACCTTCGAGGAGCTTGAGGACTGGGAGGGGCTGAATTTCGACCTCATCATCACGCTCTCGCCCGAGGCGCATCACAAGGCGCTGGAGCTGACGCGAACGATTGCCGCCGAGGTCGAATACTGGCCGACGCAGGATCCCACCACCATCGAAGGCAGCCGCGAGCAGAAGCTCGCCGCCTATCGCGAGGTCTGCGACCAGCTGTCGATGCGCATTCGCCGGCGGTTCGCCAAGGTGGGCGCGGCGAGCGGGTAGCAGGCGGCGTCCGTAACACCGGCGTCACAGGATGCATGCAAGAGCCATGTCTAAGGCTCGAATCACCAGACCCGGGGTTCCCGGGTTGTGAAACCGGCCCCCTTCCGATAGGTTCCGCGCGCAATTCACCCCCCGCTTTGATCCCCCAAATCACCTGATGCTCGGCCGCCCCAAATTCGTACTTGCCTCCGGTTCGCCGCGGCGCCTGTCGCTGCTCAACCAGGCCGGCATTGAGCCGGATGCGCTTCGGCCGGCCGACGTCGACGAGACGCCGAAGCGGGGCGAGCTGCCGCGCGCCTGCGCCAACCGTCTCGCGCGGGCCAAGGCCGATGCGGCGCTCAAATCGGTGCAGCTCGATGACGAGCTGCGCGGCGCCTTCATCCTCGCCGCCGACACCGTGGTGGCGGTCGGCCGCCGCATCCTGCCGAAGGCCAATCTTGTGGACGAGGCCGCGCAGTGCCTGCGTCTCCTCTCCGGCCGCAATCACCGGGTCTACACTGCGATCTGCCTGGTCACGCCGCGGCAGGCGTTCCGCCAGCGCTTGGTCGAGACCCGGGTGCGTTTCAAGCGCCTCTCCGAGGACGACATCCAGGCCTATATCGGCTCCGGCGAATGGCGCGGCAAAGCCGGCGGCTACGCCGTGCAGGGCATCGCCGGCTCGTTCGTCGTGAAGATGGTGGGGTCCTACAGCAACGTCGTCGGCCTGCCGCTCTACGAGACCACGACGCTGCTCGGCGGCGAGGGCTTCCCGATCCGCTTCGGTTGGCTCAATACCACCGCGGTGTGAGCCGAAGGCCGCGGGCCCGAACAAAACCGCGAAAACAACCCCATGCACAGTAGAACGGCCGCGGCGGGCCGCTGCGTCGCCGCCCCAAGAACCCGTTTGCCGAGAGGCGCTTGAAGCCCATCACCTCGTGTAAGCTGCCGACATCATGATTAACCAAGTCGAAAAGCCCGCCCGCCCGCGCAAGGCCTGCCCCATCTGCGGCAAGCCCCAGTCGGAAAACACCCGCCCGTTCTGCTCCTCCCGCTGCCGCGACGTCGATCTGAACCGCTGGCTGAAGGGCTCCTACGTCATCCCCGGCCGCGACGACGGTCTCGACGACGTAGAATAGGTGAATAATCTCAATTGCTTGAAACCGGTGCCGGCCAGCCGCAGCCAAGCCGCCGCACCTTGTGCACAGCCGGGCCGCGCCCGGCGAAGCCCTTTGGCGAAGCCGGGTGGACAGGCCGCTTCCGGCCCACTATAACCCGCCCGCTCGATGGGCTTTGGCCCCTCTCTTGGAGCACGCCCAGGTAGCTCAGTTGGTAGAGCATGCGACTGAAAATCGCAGTGTCGGTGGTTCGATTCCGCCCCTGGGCACCATGACTTCTGCCAGCAGATGTCGGCGTTTGAATCCCGGTTCTAATCACTTGCTGGCCGCGGCCGAACTGATGGCCATCTCGATGTCCTTGCGATAGCGCAGCTCTCCTTCCGAACCGTCCGGGCTGTAGTTCAGGTTCTTGAACAGTGCCGCGAAGCGCGCGAAGCATTCGCGCGCGGTGGCCTTGTCCGGGAACGCGTGATCTGTCCTGACGATACGAAGCAGCAACGACAGGCTGGCCCGGCTTCGCGCTGGCGGGGTCGCGCGATCGACGGGGTCCAGCCCGTCCTGCTGCAGATAGACCGCGTCGGCCAGCCGGGCCTTCTCCCGGATGACGAAGTCATCGAGCGTGACACCCTCTTCGCCCGTCACCTGCATCAGGCGCTCGATCTCGTCGCCGCGGCGTAGCAGGTCCAGAATGGCGGCAACGTCGGTCTCCCATCCCGACCCAAAATGTTCGTGATTCCAGCCCGCGAGCTGCTGCCCATAGCGGGACCAGGAAATCATTGGATCGATCGCCGGAAAGGCCCGCCGGTAGGCGCGATCGGCCGAGAGGCCGAGAAAGCATTTCACGGTCGACAGGGTTGCCTGGGTGACCGGCTCCTCGAGGTTGCCGCCCGGCGGCGAGACGGTGCCGACGATGCTGAGGCTTCCGGTTCGACCGTCCGCCCAGCGAATAACCCCGGCGCGCTCGTAGAACGCGCGGATCGATGAATCCAGATAGGCAGGATAGGCCTCGTCGCCGGGAATTTCCTCCATCCTTCCGGACGTCTCGCGCAGGGCCTGGGCCCAACGGGACGTCGAGTCCGCGATCACCAGCACGTTGAGGCCCATCTGACGGTAATATTCTCCGATCGTGACGCCGGTATAGATCGAGGATTCGCGCGCAGCGACCGGCATCGAGGAGGTGTTGCAAATGATCACGGTGCGGTCGGCCAGCGTTGCCCCGGTCCTGGGATCGGCGAGCTGCGGAAACTCGGTGATCGTCTCGACCACTTCGCCTGCGCGTTCCCCGCAGGCGACGATCACGACCACGTCGACATTTGCGAACCGCGCGATCAACCCCTGCAAGACGGTCTTGCCGGCGCCGAAGGGACCGGGGATGCAGGCGGTGCCGCCGACCGCGATCGGAAAGAATGTGTCGATGATCCGCTGACCGGTGACGAGCAGATCGCGCGGCAAGACGCGCTCGACCCGCCGCGCGCGCAGCAATGGTTCGGCGAACGGGCGCCGTACCGGCCAGCGCTGCGCGAGTGTGAGCGGCCAGACCTTTCCCTGCGCATCGACGATCTCGGCGACGTGATCGTCGACCCGAAACTCGCCACGCTCGATCCATCGCACCGTGAAGGTGCCGTCCGCCAACGCGGGTACGAGAATGCGATGGGTGATTGCCTTCTCCTGTACCGCTCCCAGGACGTCTCCGGCGGCGACGGTCGCATTGGGAGCGACCGAAGCATCGAACCTCCACCTTCGCTCTCGATCAAGCCGGGCAAGCTCGACGCCGCGCCGCAGGAAGTACCCGCTCTCCTGTGCCAGCGCCGTCAGCGGGTTCTGCAGCCCGTCGTAAACCTGACCCAGTAGACCGGGCCCAAGCGTGACGGACAACAACTCCCCCGTCAGGTCGACGCCGTCGCCGACAGAGATCCCGCGGGTGTCCTCAAACACCTGCAGATCCGCCACGCGCCCGCGAACGCGCATAACTTCGGCCTTCAGCCGACCGGCCCTCGACAGGATGTAGCCCACTTCGTTCTTGCGCACGGATCCGGACTCGATCACAGCCGTCACCAGCGTCGGCCGGACCGCGACGATGCGCGCCCGCACCGGCGGCACATCAGTGGGCAAAGGGTTGGCTGAACGCACCGAGGGCCTCCTGCGCCAAGGTTTCGAACGTCTGCGTCGCCGAAACCGGATTCCGTCCCAGCCAGCGATCGACCAGGTCCCATTTGAAGACATAGGCGAGCAACGCATCGGAGCCGAAGCGGTCGGCGCATCGCATGGCTTCGAGCCTTGTCCAGATCAGCCCGAACAACAGACGTTCGCATTCCGCCACCTTGCAATCATCGAGCAGGCGACGCGCCACGGGTACCCATGGCAGCACGTGCTGCAACCTGAAGTCGGGCTCATCGAAATGTCGTTGCACATGACGCCCCAGCGATGTCATGCTCCAACGGTCTCCCGCCGGCGGCCTCTGCAATCCGGCCCGTCGCCGCCGCAGCGCGGCGACGACGATGCGCAGACCAAGCTGGAAATCCGCAAGATCGCGCAGGCCCTTCGTTCCGGCAGTTCTCGAGACCCGTTCGAAATCGGCAATCACGGCCGCGTCCGGCCTGCTCATGGCATCGCCCGGCCGACCGAGAAGGGACGTGGCGAGCGAAAGCTCGCGCGCGTCCGCGGCAGGCAGGAGCGCCAAGCGCGCGGCCAGCGTTTCGGCGCCGATGGGCAGCCTCGAGGTCCGGTCGAATCGCTCGATATGAGGAAGACTGCAAAGCACCATGTAGCGGGCGCCCGCGTCGTTGCGCCGTGAAACCTGCTCGATCTCAATCACCGCCCGCTCCGTTCAGATGGGCGAGGAATCGCGGCAAGAGGTGCGCGCCGAGCAGCTCCGCGAGGGAGGCGTCCGACAGATCCACGGCGACGTCATTGCCGCTGAGATGGATGCGAACCGCGCCGCCTTCCGATGCGAATCCAGATCCGTCATCCAGGATCGATGCGGCAGCCATTGCCAGCAGCCGATCGAGGTCGCGCTGGTCGGCAACCTTGTCGTCGCCGATCGCGCTGAACAACACCCGCTTCAACACGTCTGGATCGTGCATCTGCTGCGCGATGAGGCGCCGAAGACGCCCTGCGATCCGAAAGCAGAGCTCCTCCTTCAAGGCGAGCAGGGTATCCCTATGAGCCAGGATCAGCGCATGTCGCGCTGCCTCCAATTCCGCAGCCGCGGCGTTACGTGCCTCCTCGCGCAGTTGCGCCGCTTCGGTTCTGGCGTCGGCCACGATCTGGGCGGCCTGCGAGCGGGCCTCCTTCAGGATGCGATCCCCTTCGCGCCGGCCGGATTCGACTCCCTCGCCATGCAGCCGCGTGATCAGACCTTCAATGCCATGTGATGTAGGCTTGGCGTCCATGCTCAACCTTTCGGCAATGCCCCAGCGAGAAGAAGTGCGAACGCAAACGCGAACACGGCGAATCCCTCGACGAAGGCGGCAGGCGCGACGGAGAGTCCAAATATTTCCGGCTTGTTCTTCGCCGCATCGATCGCCGAGGCGCAACACAGCCCCTGATAGAAGGCGCTGATGCCGAGCACCATGCCGGCCAGAATTCCGACGGCGAAGATCGGGGCGGCGTTTTCCGCGACGACGGGCCGGTTGAGCGCCAGCATGACCACGATCCCGTAGATCGTTTGCGACGCCGGCATGGCTGCGATGCCGACGAAACGACCGTGGCCGGCCTCCGTTTCGAGCATGGCGCCGCATGCCGCCTGGCCCGCGCGCGTGCAGCCGATAATGCTTCCCAAAGCCGGCAGCGCCATCGCGCCGTAGATTCCGATCCAGCCGAGCAAGCCGTCAATCAACGTCACGGTACCACCTCCCGCTTTTGGAAGGCGACAAAGGGGCGGCCTTCCGAAACAGCGCTCCAGTTGAAGAATTCGATGAAGTTGAGCCGGAGACCGTGCACGAAGCCGCCGGCTATCCCGAGTGCGAAGTTCAGCGAATGCCCCACGATCAGGATCATTGCCGCCGTCAACAGGCCGATTGTTTCGAGCTGAGCTGCAGCCTTGGCCGCGAGCTCGTTGAACGCCAGCGCGAGCGACGTCCCGGCAAAGCCAAGCGCGAACAAGCGCAGGTAGGACAGGACATCACCAAAGGCGGCGGAAAGCTTGGCAACGGACAACAGCCCGGTGGTGGCGCGCGCCCATGGCTTCTGGCCGGCTCCACTGAAGCCGATCACGCAGATGCCGCCGACCGCGAAGCCGGCATAGGACGTCCAGACCATTGGCTCGATGCCGCGCGTCTTGCCCGCATAGAGCGCCACGCCTGCCGCCAGGACTAGGATCCACCCCATCGGTGCCAAGCGTTGAACACCCCGCGACCGTCCCGCCGCGATGAAATTGCCAAGAGCTATGTGGAGCACGCCGATCGCGGCCGACAATTCCATCATCGCCACGGTGTCGTTGGAGCGGAACGTCTGGAAGTGCAGCAGGATCGACCCTGCCGGAGGCGAGGCGCCGAAATAGCTCCCCATCAGGATGCCAATCGTCGCCGCCGACGCGGACAGCACAAGCAGCAACGCCCGCAAGCGCCGCCGTCCCGCGCTCCGATCGAACGTCCGCCAGAAAAATCCGGTGACCGCTGCCAACGTGAGGCCATAGCCGACGTCGGCCAGGATCAGGCCAAAGAACAGGCAGAATGAACCGGCGAGCAGCAGTGACGGGTCCCACGTTCGGTAGCCGGGCGTCGTGTAGATCGACAGGAGGTCCTGCCCGCAGGCGGCAAAGCCGCGATTGCTGAGCATCGTCGGGGGGTCGGCCTCGTCGTCCGGCTCCGCCGCGATGAACGCGCAAGAGGCCTGCTCGACCACCTGCCCGAGCGCCTTCATCCGCACCGCCGGTATCCATCCGGAGACGACAAACAGACAATCATCGTCCAGGGTTCGGCTGGCGGCGGCTGCCAGCGCGGCTTCATCCTCGAGACGCGCGATATTGGCCGCAAGGAGGTCGCGCCAACGCGAAAGGTCCATCCGTTCGGCCTGCAGATCATCCTCTTCAATGTCGAGGTCTTCCAGCCGCTGCTCGAGGTCCGCCAGCGGCAGCGAACCCGTGTGGGTTCGCGCCACCGGGATGCCGCAGGGCTCCTCCGCCGCGAGCGCCACGACGTAGCAGAACCGATTGTCCCGATGGACCACCTGCCAGGGTATGCCGTCCTGCGGCATGCGTGCCATGAGATATTGCGGCACGATGTAGAACCACAACCGGAGGCCAAGCCGTTCCTCTGGATCCGGCAGATCAAAGTTTCCCCACGGCGAGAGGTCACGAATTCGCCGTTGCAGGAAGCGCCGCTCCTCTTCAAGATTGCGCAGCCGGTCTTCGATGGCCAGCACGCGTTGCTCCACCCGATTCGCGTCGAATCCGACCGCATTGTGTGCCTGGTGCCGCTGCGCCGGAGCCGCCTCGAGGAATCGCAGCGCCCGCCGGGCCGACTGGGACGGTCCCGCCGGTGCAGCGCCCTTGCTTTCGGCGATCGGCTCGATGTGAACGCAGCCAAAAGCCTGCAGAGCGCCGAGCAGAGCCTGCTTTTGTGCCAGCGGGCCGACGATCGATATCCTGGCAAGCGGAACGATACTCACGTCGGCATCTCCCTGGTCCGCTCGTGGCGCAGCTTGAAGATCTTGGACCGGACCACAGCCGCACGCTCCGCATCCGAAAGCACGATCCGAATGCGCTGTATTTCCGATTTCGCGCGAGGAATCAGAACCTGCTCAAACAGGTTGATCCGCTGCACCACGATCCGGATCGCGCGATCGATCCGCCGAATCCGTTCGAGAGCGAGACTGACCTCGAGCCGTTGCCGCGCCATCCGGCGAATGAGTTCGATCGCCTCGTCAAACCAGTGCGGCGTGGCGAGGAGGCCGTACTCCACCTTGCTCCAATGCACCTCCTCCAGGACCGGTACGGACGTGCCGACGACGAGCCTCTCCCTTGTCTCGATGCGCTCGATGCGCACGATGCCTGCGAGCGAAGCGCCGGCACTGGCCAGCATCGGAAATCTTTGGCCGGCCTCGCGCGACAGCTTGGCGAGTTGTTCGCGGGCGGCTTCCAGGCACTGCAACTCACGATGACGATCCGCGAGCAATTGCTGCCGCTTCAATTCGAGCGAAGGCAAGACCTGCCGATAGAGCGCCAGCTCCTGCCGACGCTGCCCGAGCGCAGCTTTGGTCGAGGAATTGCCCTGGGCCATCGTCAGTGCGCATCCGACGGTTTTGGGAAGTAGCGATCCACCAGCGCGGCCCGGATCAGCAATTGATCGGGCTCGAAATAGGTCGCCAGCAGTCTCCAGCCGCGATCCAGCGCAGCCTCGAGAGGCATGGACGCGTTGACATCGACGAACGTGCTGCGAAACTCTGCGCCGTAGCCTAGCAGTCTCTGATCGAAGTCCGACAGTTCGAATGCCATTGCCCGCTTGCGCTCGGCTTCGACGGCGCCCGCGTACAGGCGTATCATGGCGTTGGCAAGCGGTGCATGATCCTCCCGCGTAACCTTGCCGATGACGTTCTGCTTCAGGCGCGACAGCGAGCCGAATGGATCGATCATACCGTCATGGAGGTAGATCTGCCCCTCGGTGATGTAACCGGTATTGTCGGGCACAGGATGCGTGACATCGTTGCCCGGCATCGTGGTGACCGAGAGCACGGTGATGGATCCCGCGCCCCGGAAATCGCAGGCCTTTTCGTAGCGGACGGCAAGCTGCGAATAGAGATCGCCGAGGTAGCCGCGATTGACCGGAATTCTCTCCAACGTGATCCCGACCTCTTTGAGCGCGTCAGCAAAAGCTGTCATGTCGGTGAGAAGGACCAGGACCCGCTTGCCCTCGCTGATAGCGAAATGTTCGGCGACCGCCAGGGCCGCGTCCGGCACCAGCAACCGCTCGATGATGGGATCGGCCGCGAGATTGACGAACATCACGGTCCGGTGAAACACGCCGCGCTCTTCGAATGCCGAACGAAAGAAGAGGTAGTCATCGAACACGAGGCCCATGCCGCCAAAGACGACGAGGTCGGCGTCGGTCTGGAACCCGATCCTCGCCAGCAAAGCGTTGTATGCCTCGCCCGCAACCGAAAAGATCGGGATCTTCTGGCTTTCGACGAGGCAGTTGAACACGTCGATCATCGGCACGTCGGTACGGATCATGCGCGCCGGCAGCACGCGCATCACCGGATTGACGACCGGCCCTTCCAGGTCCACGCGCGGCTCGAATTGCAGACTTGGGCCGCCGTCGATCGGATGGCCCGATCCGCGAAAGATCCTGCCGAGAATGTTGGCCGAGCACGGCACGCTCATCGGTCGGCCAAGAAAGCGGACCTCGGACCCGGTCGATAGTCCCTTTGCGCCGGAGAACACCTGCAGCTTCGCAGTCTCGCCGACGAGTTCGATGACCCGCGCCAACGAAGTCTCTCCCCCGGCGCCCGTTAGGACGGCGAGGTCGCCGAGCGCAACCCGGGTGGCGCGAACGGTCACGACATCGCCAATGATGTCGACGAGCCCGAGGTGGCGCCTCAGTCCGAGGGGCATCCGAGAATCTCCCTCAACTCGCCATGCGTGCGGTAACGCGCAGGCGTACCGGCTGCGGCATCTCGGGTGGCGGTGGCGCACCCAGCGGCGGTGCCTTGGCCAGCAGGTCCTTCAGGGCCTGATCGACCCGTTGGTCGCCCGTCGACTCCAGCAGGGCGAACCGCGAAAGCCGCCCGTCCTTGCCGATCCACAGACGCACCACGACCACGAATGTCTGCCCCTGCAGACGCTTGTCCTCACGCGCGATACTTTCAAGATATCCGCGGATGAGGCCGCCATACCAACCCCATGTCGCGGCGGTGCCGGCGCCTTGTCCGCCCGGCCTCGTGCCGAGCGTCGTTATGTCGAATCCGCCGCGCTTGGCCCCGAGATTGAACGCGTCCCGTCCCGCTGCGGCGTCGGCATCGAGGGCCAGTTGACCGGGCTCATCCAGCGGCGTCGCCTCGACCGGCTCGCCCGGCATTTCAAGGACCTCCTCCGCCTTGATCTCGGGCTTCTCCTCGATCTTCTCCGGAGGCGGTGGCGAGCGCGGAATATCAAGAAGCGTCACCTGCTGGCCCATCCCGGTTTTTCCGGGGTTCTCCTTGATCAACTTTGCTGTGAAGTAGATTCCGGCAACCAGCAAAGCCGCGACCGAAACTCGTCGGATCGTTTTTCCGCTGAGATGGATCTGCATTGCGGTGGCTCCCCTGCCGGCTATTTGACGAGCCGCTCGGTCGCCAGACCGAGATGGTTGATCTGCAGCCGCTTGGTTACGTCGAGTACCTCGATGACGCGAAAGTACTGAATGCTCGCATCGCCCTTCACGACGACTGGAAGATCGGGATCGACGGCCTTGAATTGCTGCAGACGCATTTCAAGCTCCTGGATCGAGACCGCGGAGGTATCGAGATAGATCCGACCATCGGCCGTGATCGTGATGGCCTTCGTTCTCGGCTTGGCAAGGCTCGGCGCCGCGCTGGCCTTCGGCAGGTCGACGTTGATGCCCTGCACGGTCGCCGTGGCCATGATGATGAAGACGATCAGAAGGTTCCACGCGAGATCCATCAGCGGTGTCACGTTGAGATCATCATAGATCCGCAGTTCCGATCGAGAGCGCATGGCCGATCAACCCGCGAGCCTGGTGGTGGCAAGCCGGCCCACCAATTCGTTCGCGAACACGTCCATGGCATTGCCGAACTCGCGGATTCGCGTCGCGAGATAATTGTAGGCAAACAGGACCGGGATCGCCACGATCAGGCCGGCAACGGTGGTGGCGAGCGCCGCGGCGACGCCCGGCGCGATCGTGTTGACGTTCACGTCGCCCGCAAGCGCGATCGCACCGAAGGTGATCATGATGCCAACCACGGTGCCGAGCAGCCCGAGGAAGGGCGCCGCGCTGACCGACAGCGTCAGCAGCACCATCAGATTGTTCATCCGATTCGACTCGTTGACGATCGTGGTGTCGATGTTGGCCTTGATCACCTCGAAATGCGCGGGAGACAGGCCGGCCGCGCCCGCGGCAACGGCCAGGTCGCGCTGACGTCGGAATTCCTCGACGCCGCCTCGATAGAGCATGAAGAGCGGAGACTCCCGAAGCTCCTGCGGAGCATCCTGCGCGTTCCCCAGCAGAGTCGTCGGATCCGCGGCAAGGGCGCGAAACTGATCGAGAAAGGCCTTGTTGCCCCTCTCAATCCGTCTCAGCAGGAAGAACTTGGACAAGCCAACTTCGCCGCTGACGAGGCCGAATACACCGATCAGCGCTATGATGATCCAGCCGTCGAGGCTGACGGCCCTGGCCAAGGTCCGGAGGATTGCGAAGTAGGCGCTGCTCGCGGACGACTCGCTCTCCTCCAAAAGCCTCACCGTTTCCATGTTCGGATCCTGGGTCGACACGGCGGCGGCGATCCATGTTTCAGGGTGCCCGAGGCTCCAAAGCTGAATCTCGTCGATCTGACCCGCAACGCCGGACCCCAGCCCCGGGCTGGCGCCGATCACCAGATCGCCGCCGAGCGGACGCGCGGACACCGGAACGCTCAACACCCGCTTCCCGCCCGAGAACACCTTCAATTGATCGGACCACACCAGTGCGACGTGCTGCCACTTGCCCGGTGCCATCTGATCGGCGGCCTCCTCGCGCCGACGTTCGGTACCCTCTGCAAACTCGGCGTAGAGACGTCCGTCTTTCAGCCCCAGAACCAGGGACACGTCGTTGTCGGCGCGCGAAACGAGGAGCCCGGTTTCCGGGCCGAAGACCTTGACCCAGCCCGAGAATGTGAGGCTGCCAGCGCCGCTCGGTGCCTGCAGCGGCATCACAAGCGATTGGTTCGCATCGAGCTTGGCGCCGCGATCGGTGACCCCGTTGGAATTCAGTTCTCCAGAGAATCGCGATACCTGAACGGAAAAGGAAGACGAGTCTCGCGGAAGACCACTCTTTTCGGCGAAATGCAGCATCGCGAGGTTGGATGCATCGTAAGTGGTTTCCGGCTTCGACGCCGAAGTCGCGCTGCGATTGCCGTAGTACAACCAGATCGTTCGCGTTCCGGGATTGGGCGCCGGCGGAACGCGAACCCATGCGACCGCAATCTGTTCGGCACTGTCGTAAGATTCGAAGTGAAAATTGAGAGGCGTCTTGTCGTCTTCGGCAATGAAGCGCAAATCCGCCCCGTCGGGCTGGGCGGATTCGAATCGGAAGTTTCCTATGTGCAACCGAACTGGAATGATTTCGGCAGCCGCTGCCCCCGCCGCAATCTCGGCCTTCACACGATGCTGCCAATCCTTGTTCCACCACGCATGGGCTGTTGCAGGATGGAAGATGACGAGCCCGGCGACCAAGGTCATGCACCACCTCGATATCCTGGTCCGTCTTGCACGAATCCACCGGCCGCGCGGACCGCATCCTGCCGACATCCCGATTCCAAAGGACTTCATTGGCCCTCGCCTCCAACGCGCAGCTTCTCCGCATCCGTCCGACCCTTCTCAATCGGAGGCGGAACGAGAGGCCGCTAACATCATTATGCGAAGTATCATAATAGTAACAAAAGCGAGCGTTATTGACGCGTATCAAGCCGGGACGACTCAAAGCGCTCAAAACGGCCGTCGAGAGATTGCAGGAAGGGTGCTGGCTCAAGAACGGTCGCACGATCTGGCTCGGTCCGTCGCAGTGAGCGTCCGTTCAGAGAGTCGCGCAATGTCAAAGGAAGTGGGGCTCGGCTACAGTCCGCCCCCTTGGACGTCATTCCCCTGAAGGAAATACCCGTTGCCCGGAATTGACCGGCGGGAAGCCGTCACTGAACTGGGTCACCCCCGCCGCGCAAACACCAGTTGCCCAACGTCGATCTTTCCGGCCCTGAACCCGGCCTCGCAGTAGCACAGGTAATATTCCCACAACCGGCGGAACGGCTCGTCGAAGCCGAGCGAGGTGAGGTCGGTCCAGGCTCGACTGAAATTGTCGCGCCATACTGCGAGTGTCTTCGCGTAGTCTTGGCCGAACACGCGCTCGCGGATCACGGGCATCTCGAAGCGTTCGCCGAGCGAGCGCAGGATGCTGGCCGAAGGCAGCATCCCGCCCGGGAAGATGTAGCGCTGGATGAAGTCCACGCGCTGCCGATAGCTGTCGAACAGCTCGTCGCGGACGGTAATGGCCTGGATGCCTGCCAGCCCACCTGGCTTCAGCCGTTGCGAGAGCTGATTGAAGTAGGCCGGCCAGAATTGCTCGCCGACGGCCTCGATCATCTCGATGGAGGCGATGCGGTCGAAATGGCCGTCCTGGTCGCGATAATCCTGCAGGCGCACCTCGACTTTTTCCGCGAGACCGGCTTCGTGAATCCGGCGGCGGGCGAATTCGTGCTGCTCCTTGCTGATGGTGAGCGCCAGCACGTTGGCGCCGTAAGTCTTCGCGGCGAACTCGGCAAATCCCCCCCAACCGCATCCGATCTCGAGCACGCTCTGGCCGGGCTGCAGTTCGATCGCCTTCGCCAGTTGCTCGTATTTGTGTCGTTGGCCGGCGGGCAAATCGGCCGTCTCGGCCGGGAACAGAGCCGACGAGTAGGTCATGCTGGAATCGAGCCACGCAGCGAAGAACTCGTTGCCGAGGTCATAGTGCCTATGGATGTTGTGCCTCGAGCCTTCTTTCGTATTGCGGCGCAGCCGATGCAATGCCTGCCGGCAGAGCCGGACCAGCACATTCCCCGCAAAGGCGCTTTCGACCAGGTCTTCGTTGAGACAGAACACGTAGAGAAGCTGGGTGAGATCGGGCGTGGTCCAATCGCCTCGTATGTAGGCTTCGGCCATGCCGATGTCGCCGCCCAGGACCAGGCTGCGCGCGAACCTGTAGTTGTTCAGTTCGATCGTGGCCGACGGACCCGGAAGATCGCCGCGCAACGTCACCACTCTCCGGTCGGGAAGGCGTACGTGGACGGTGCCGCATCTGAGCTGCGATGCCAGGCGCAGAGCGAGGCGCGCAAGGAATGGGACCCCATCAAACTGAAGCGAGTGGCGGGCGGCGGCGAGGTCCATGGTCAAGTCTCGCGTTGTTTCAAGCGGGGCAGGTAAGGCACACCCTTCAGCCAAAGCCGCATCGCTTCCCAGTGTATGGCTGCGAACACCTTGAACGTGAGGAAGGGCAGAGCGAGGAGCGCCGCCAGCAGCGAGCGGCTGGTCAGGGCTCGGCGTCGTCCGCAAAATGCTGCCGCAAACATCGCGCCCTGCTGGCCCGTCTGCACGATTCGCACAGTCACATCCTGTTCAGGCGGAGAAATGCTGAAGCGGTAGTGCGTCTCCATCTCCATGAAGGGTGAAACGTAGAACTCCTTCGGCTGGTTCTGTCTGATGGCGCGGCCCGGTGATGCGTCTTGCACGGGCACGACGTAGGAATGCATCTCGCCGAAGGTATTGCGGACCTCGTAGATCAACAGCGCGAGATCGCCCGATGCCGCATAGCAAAAATAGACCGAAAGCGGGTTGAACACGTAGCCCAGAACCCGGGGATAGCACAGCAGGAGAACGCGACCGCCCGAGAGGTCGACGCCGCGCTCCGCCGCCAGCCGTCGGGCGTGCTGGCTCAGGCACGCGCCTTTGGCATCGCCGTGATCGCGCTCGTGGAAGCTGAAGGGGGAAACTCGGTTGACGCCGAACAGCCATGACTGGCGATCCGCATCGTTCAAGCGATCGAGATCGATCAACAGATTCATCACGCGATAGGTGAAGCGGTGTTGCACGGGCCGCCACCTCGCGTGCATCACTTTTCCCCAGTAGAGCGCCGCCGGCGCTGTCGCAGTCTCCGCTTCGGCCGTTTTCGTGCGGGCCATCGTACTACTCGGCTGCCTGGACCAGGAACGAGACCGGTTGCCGCCACGGAACCTCGCAGCCGAGTGCCCCGGCAACGGAGATGCCGGCCTGCAAGCCGTCCTCGTGAAAGCCATAGCCGGTCCATGCACCGCAGAACCAGGTCCGGCGCCGGCCCTGAATGGCCGGGAGCCGTCGCTGCGCCGCGAACGCAGCCATGTCGTACTGGGGATGGTCGAAGCTGAATTTTGCAAACGTCAGATGGGCCGCCGGCTCGAAAGGAGGGTTGAGGCTGACGAACAACGGCTTGCGGTCGTCTATGCCCTGCAGCCGGTTCATCCAATACGTCACCGCCACGTCGTTTTGAACGGTCGTTTGCCGCGGCCATTGCAGGAAGTTCCATGAACCCCATGCCTGGCGGCGCTTCGGCATGAGATTGGGATCACGATGCAGATAGACGGTGTTCGGAGCATACTTGATCGCGCCGAGGATGGACCGCTCGTGGGCGTCGGCATCCGACAGCGCCGCCAAGGCCTGATCGCTGTGGCAGGCCATGACCACGGCATCATAGGTTTCAACACCGCCATGACTGTCGCGGATGGTCACGCCATGCTCCGCCCGGTTGACCGACGTCACGGCACAGCCTAGCCGAATGTTGTCCTTGAACAAAGCGGTCAACCTGTCGACATAGCGCCGGCTGCCGCCTTCGACGGTTCGCCAGCGCGGCCGGTCCAGGTGCAAGAGCTTGTGGTTGTCGAAGAAGGCGACGAAGTTCTCCGCCGGAAAGGACAGGATGTCCGCCGACGAAGACGACCAGATCGCCGCTCCCATGGGTCCGAGATAGTCGGAGAACAGGCGCGGCCCGAACGATTCTTTTCGCAGATACGAGCCGAGCGTCAGCCCGTGCAGCCGGCCCGCGCGCAAGTCCGTCACGCTCTGACGGTTGAACCGCACGACTTCGGCGAGCATGCGAAAATAAGAGGGCGACCCGAGATTGCTCAGTTGTGCAAACAGGCCGCAGGCCGCCTGCAAAAGGGTCTCGCCGCCGCCCCGCCATTCGAAACGGCCATGATCGGCCGACATGGCGAAGCTCATGCAGGTCTCGACGGTGCTCACGCCGAGATGGGCGAACAGCGCCGTCAGTTGCGGATAATTCGCCTCGTTGAAGACGATGAAGCCGACATCGACGTCGACGGGCTCTCCGTCATATTGCACGCGAACGGTATGACTATGTCCTCCCGGCTGCCGCTCGCGCTCGTACACTGTCACGGCATGGCGCTTCGACAGGAGCCACGCGGCGGCATTGCCGGCAATTCCCGTCCCGATCACGGCCAAACGCATTCCCAGTCGCCCCCACTGCAGTACCGTCCGCGACGGTCGTTGAAACATTCAGTCCGGAAACGTTCGGCACGATGATACGGATCACCTTACCAGTCGCGCTCATACCTGCCGCCGACCGCGAAACCGGCGCCTGCAGCAGACGTAGAGAGGCTAGTTAATGTTGGGATCGGCATGATTCTTGTGCATGTGCAGGCCATCGGCGGTATTGCGCTGGCCCTTTGTCTGCTGATGGGACTGGCCTGGGTCGTTCAGCAGCGCACCGGAAATTCCGGATGGGTCGACGCGATCTGGTCCTATGCGACCGGCCTCGTCGGTGCGGTCGCCGCCCTGTGGCCTCTCGAGGACGGCACGCCGGCACGCCGTGTGCTCGTGGCGAGCCTCGCGCTGCTCTGGTCGGTGCGATTAGGTACCCACATTGCACGCCGAGCGGCGGCCGGCATCGACGATCCGCGCTACGCCAACTATGCCCGCCAATGGGGGGCGGCGGCCCCTCGCCGGATGTTCCTGTTCCTGCAATCGCAGGCGCTGGTCTCGGTGCCGCTGCCGTTCGCCATCTTCCTTGCGGCCCATGCCCCCGCGCCCGGATTGCGGCTGCAGGATTACGCGGGAGCCGTCATCATTCTGGCAGCTGTCGCAGGCGAGGGACTGGCGGACCGGCAGTTGCGCCGGTTCAAGCTCTCCCCGTCCAACCACGGACTTGTCTGCGACGTGGGCCTTTGGCGATGGTCGCGACACCCGAATTACTTCTTCGAATGGTTGGGGTGGCTGGCTTACCCCGTCATCGCGCTCTCGCCCGGATACCCCTGGGGTTGGGCCAGCTTGGCGGCGCCGGCGATCATGTACTGGATCCTCGTGCATGTGACGGGGATACCGCCGCTGGAGGAGCAGATGCTGCGATCACGCGGCGATCTGTATCGGGCGTATCAGGCGCGGACCAATGCATTCTTCCCATGGCCGCGGCGGCAGCAGTCGCGCTGAGCGGGATGCATTGGCCTTGCTGACCACGCCGGTGGGCCGCATGAATGTTTGAAGTGATCTGCAATGGCGTCTCGAGCGTTCATCCGATGACCGGCCAACAGGCTCCAAGCGACGAGACACGCGGACATGACCCGCTTCTTGACGTATCTTGCTGTGGCCGTCACCTTCGTCGCCATTGACATGGTCTGGCTGACGATCATGGTCGACCGGCTGTATCGGCCCGTGCTTGGCGATATGTTGCGGGCCCAGCCCAACCTGCCGGCTGCGGCCGTGTTCTATCTGTTGTATCCGCTCGGCTTGATCTGGTTCGCCGTGCTGCCGGCGCAACAGGATGGTGGCGCGCTGCGGGCCTTTACGTCCGGTCTGCTGCTCGGCTGCTTCACTTACGCGACCTACGATCTGACCAATCAGGCGACCTTGCGAAACTGGTCGACGGGCCTGACCGTCGCCGACGTTTGCTGGGGATCGTGTCTCGCTGGCGTCAGCGCCTGGATCGGATTCCTTGTCTCCCAGAAACTGTCCCATTGAACCTGCGCGACCATATCGTCACGACGCGTCGAACCGGCCGGGTCAGGTCTGCTGCCGGCCTTCGAGTTGCTCCAACACTTGTCTGGTGTCCGCAATCTTGTCGGACAGGGATATGAAGGCACGCTGAGCCTTCAGCTTGGATTCCTCGTCGATCAAGAGGCATGCGAGATCGATCAGTCGATCGCCCATGCGTTCCATGGTCGCGAGCAGCTGTTCGATGCCGGCCACAGGATCGTCCGCCGCAACGCGCTCGACCTCTCTGACGATGGCTTCCAGCCGTGCGACCGAGGAGACCAGCCTGTCCTCACGTCCACGCTCCGGGAATTCGATGATCTCCGCGGCCATGCCCGCATCCTCCGGATTCAGGCTGCGGCAGATGCCGCGAGGCAATCCTTGCGCACTGCCACAATGGATCGGTGCAGCCACGTCTTGATGGTTCCGACCGGCACGCCGAAGCGCCGTGACAGGCTCGCCCGGCTCTCGCCTTCGAGGTAGGCCAAGGCCACCAGCTGGCGGCGATCTTCCGGCAGGCGAGCCAACGCCCCCCGTGCGATCGGTTCGGCGCTGGCATAATCGAAATCCTCGCCCGGTGCCGGGTCGGCCGTCGCCGGAGCCAGAATTGCCTCGTCCAGCTCGAAGGTCGGCTGTCTTCTTGCCCGCAGATGATCAATCGCGGTGTGCCGGACAATCGTGGACATCCAGGCCATGACCGGCGCCCTTCCGGAATCATATCGGTCAGCGTTGCGCCAGACTTTCAGAAAGCTTTCCTGGAGGATGTCGTCGACGTCGTGAGGCGAGGTTCCAACCGCCAGCACGATGCTGCGCAGCCTGCCGCGTGTCAGGGTATGAAGCTCCGCGAAGGCTCGGGCCTCACCCGAGGCGACGCGCGCCAGCAGTTCGGGCAACCTCTCGCCCTGCACCTGACTTGCCAGGCTCGAACAGGCCATGTCCTCTCCCTTGCGTTTCTTTCAAAACGCTTCGGGCGCCGGCGCGGATCACTCCGAAGGAGAGGACGGAAGAGAATTACAGCCGCACGAATGGACCGATCAGTCGGCCGAGCAAGCCGTTCATGCGCAAGTCGCCAGTCATTGCGACCAGGCAGAGGCACGGGCCTTCGTCGCCCACGATCGGACGATGATCGACCTCATCGTCGCCGTAGTCGAAATCGCCCGGACCAAAGCGTCCCCCCTCGTGGCTGAAACTGCCCTCGAGCACGAGCGTGAGTTCGGTGCCGGTGTGCGTGTGTTCGAGCATGCGCGAGCCTGGCGCAGACCGAAGCAGGAAGGCGCGTGCGTTGCCGGAACCGGAAAGCTCGATCGGCCGCATGCTGAGGCCCGGCGCAACGCGTCGACGCTTGCCGATGCGATAGCCTCTCAGGGCCGGCGGAACATCATCGTCCATGTCGGCCGCAAGCGGCGGCGCTTTTGCGTCGGCCGGAGATTCATCAATTCGCGACATGATACGGTCGAACGCATCAGGCGCGGTTGCTACCGGCTCCGCCTCCTCCAGCGCCGCGCCGGCAAGTTGCTCGATGGCCCGCACGAAGCGGGCGCACCGCGGGCACCCGGCCACATGCACGCCGACGACCAGCTGGTGGGCCTCTTCCAGCTTGCCGGCCGCGAAATCGGCCAGAAGTTCTTCAGGCGGATGGTGGCTGATCGTCATGCTTCTTCGTCCAATACGTCTCTCAACCGGTTCATCGCCAGCCTTATCCTCGACTTGACCGTTCCGAGCGGGATGCCGAGCAGGCTCGCGATTTCAGGGTGCGCCTTCTCCTCAATGAACGACAGCCTGACGACGGCGATCTGCTCTGCCGAGAGTTGCTTGATGGCGGACTCGATGCGTGCGGCGTCCTGTACGCGAGCGATGACGGCATCGGCCGGTTCGGCGGGATCCGGTGCATCGGGCAGCTCGGAGACGGCTTCCATGCGGCTCGCCCGTGCCCTGCGGCGGAACAGGTCGATCCGGAGATTGCGCGCGATGGTGAATATCCAGGCCGCCGCGCCGGCCGTGGCAGGATCGAACAAGCCCGCTTTCCGCCACACGGCGATCATGGCGCTTTGCGCGATCTCTTCCGCTTCGTCGGGGCTGCACCCGGCCTTCTGCATCAACCCCTTGATCCGGGGCGCGAAATGCTCGAATAGCCGCCTGAAAGCCTCCCGATCGTGATCAGAGGCCACGCGTCCGATCAAATCAGCCCAGTCCACCTTTGCCTTCGGCCCTTTGCTCGCACCAATCGACGGCCGCGCCGGAAGCCTGCGGGGGTAACCCGCCTCAGCCCGGATTGGCACCTCTATAGCCCGGATAGCAGCGATCATAGCGCCTCGACAAGCGACTCTCTGGGGCTGAGAACGCGCGGGAACCGGCGCCGGATCACTGGGACGGGGCACTTGCCGCCTCCGAGGCGCATGCCCGTGCATCTTTCCATACCTGGCACCCCGCTTGCTCAGTCAAGACCCAAGCTCAGGCCTCCGCGGAGAGGCCGTTTCAGGTTGAGGCAAGCGATGCAAGAAGTGTCCCGTTCTGGTGCTGCTAATGAACTCCGGCTCGACGCGCTGATCGCCGATTTGTGGTGGCGCGTTCGGCTGATCAACACCGACATCCTCGAGGAAGAGGCTCGTGCCGGGGTGTTCGATCCGAATCAGCCGACCTATCCGCTGCTTGCGGCCAACCTTCGCGCCCGACGCGACAATCTGGTCGCGACGATTGGCGTGCTGGAGCAGCGTGCGAGGTCCACGTCGGAAGCGGCTTGAGGGCAGGCTCCGGCTGCGCGCAGCGCCCAAGGCCGTCCGCAATTGTGCGACCGGTGCGCGAGCCGCAGTCGCGCCTCCGTGCTATGGCTGTTCCTCGTAGCCTTTCCGCGAGGAACAGCCGTGCTCCCCATTCCCGCCGATATCTTCACCGAGCCCGAGGACGTCTCGCCCGACGGACTCGCCAATCTCGGTCCGCTCCGCCGTCTCGCCGGGACCTGGCAGGCGGATAGGGGCATCGACGTCAATCCGAAGGCGGAGGGGCCGGAGCGGCGGACGTTCATCGAGCGGATTCACATGGATCCGATCGATCTGCAGGCGAACGGGCCGCAGCTGCTGTACGGGCTACGCTATCTGATCCAGACCGAGTTGTTCGTGCGCGGCACACCGTTCAATCACCAGGACACCAACACGCTCCGGCTCGTCGCACCGCCAAGGCTCAATCCGCTGGCGGTGATCGCGGGCGGTCGTGCCAGGGAGAATGCAGCAGCCGGCGGTGAATTCGCCGCCTCAAGCGCTATCCGGAGAATTGCATGAAGCCTTACGTCATCTGTCTGATGCATTCCAGCCTCGACGGCCGCACGCATCCCAGCCGCTGGCGTCCGAAGGGGGCGGGCACGGATTGGTTCGAGAAGATCCATGACGAGCTCGGCGGCGATGCCTGGGTGATCGGCCGCGTCACCGGCGCGGAGTTCGCCAAGGGCGAGCCCTATCCTGCGACGAACGCCACATTCCCGCGCGAGAACTGGTTTGCGCGGCGCGATGCGAAGACCTATGGCGTGGTGCTCGATGCAGAGGGCAAGATCAGCTGGGGGCGCTCCGACATCGGCGGCGACCCGATCGTGGTCGTGCTGACAGAGCGCGTGCCGGACTCGCATCTCGCCGGGCTTCGCGGGGAGGGCGTGTCCTACATCTTTGCCGGCAATTCCGAGATAGACCTCGGGCTGACGCTGGACATCCTCGCCCGCGAGCTGGGCGTGAAGCGTCTGCTGGTGGAGGGCGGCGGCGTCGCCAACGGCGCGTTCCTGCGCGCCGGCCTCCTCGACGAATTCAACCTGATCCTCAGCCCAGCGATTGACGGCGCGAAGGGCGCCCCGTTCGTGTTCGATTCGACAGAGGCGGACAGCGGCCGGCGTGCGCCGATCACCGCGCTGACGCTGGAGAGCACGCGACAACTCGGCGGCGGCGTTCTTCTGCTGCGATATCTGATCAAGAACGATCCGCAAGCCGCGGGACGGTAGGGCGCGGCCATGTCCTTTCCATCCGAGCATATCGTCGTCGTCGGCGCCGGCGCGGCCGGCCTGATGGCGGCGCGTGAGCTGGCGCGTGCCGGCCGGCGGGTGACGATCCTGGAGGCGCGCCAGCGCTGCGGCGGCCGCATCCATCCGCTGCCGGCGTCGGAATTCGGTTATGCCGCCGATGGCGGCGCGGAATTCGTCCATGGCGAGGCGCCGGTCACGCGCGCATTGCTGCGCGAGGCCGGCCTTTCGCTTCAGGAGATCGAAGGTGAGCAGTGGCGCTTCGACGGGACGAAGCTCTCGCGCGAGGATCGTCACGATCCGCAAGAGGCGGAGCTTCACGCCAGGCTGCGCGCCTTGAAGGAGGACCTCACGGTCGCCGATTTCCTACGCCGACATCTTTCCGGTGACGACTATGCGCCGATGCGCCATTCGATCGAACGCATGGTGGAGGGCTATGACGCAGCCGATCCCGAACGCACCTCCACGCTGGCGCTGCGGGCGGAATGGATGGACGGCGGGCACGCTTCGCAGGCGCGCATCGATTGTGGCTACGGCGCGATGATCGACGTGATGGCGGCCGAGTGCCGCAGGCTGGGCGTCACCATCCGTCTCAGCAGCGTCGTGTCGGCCGTCGCGGAGGAGGGCGGCGCGGTGATCGTGTGCTGCGCCTCGGGCGACGTGCAAGCCTGCGACCGCGTGATTCTCACCGTGCCGCTGCCGCTGATGCGCGAGATCGCGCTGCCCGCGGGCGCGCGGGCGAAGCTGGCGGCGGCCGACGACATCGGCTTCGGCAACGTCATCAAGATCCTGTTGCGCTTCAAACGGCCATGGTGGTTAGAACGCAAGGAAGATATTGCGGACATGACCTTCCTGCTGTCCGACGAAGCGATTCCGGTGTGGTGGACGCGCTATCCGGACCAGCATCCGGTGCTCACCGGATGGTTCGCCGGCCCGCGCACGGCGGAGCTGGCGAGCTTCGAAGCGCGGGAATTGATCGATGCCGGGCTCGGCTCGCTCGCCGCGATCTTTGGGTTGCCGCGCGACGACGTCGCGCGCGAGCTGGTGGCGGCGACTGCGATCAATTGGGCGCATGATCGCTTCGCGCGCGGCGCCTATTCGTGGGCGACGCTGCGGACGCGGGAGGCGCAGGAGATTCTCGCGCGAGTGGACGGGTCGGTGCTGTTCTCCGGTGAAGCACTTTATCGCGGCCGCGACATGGGCACGGTGGAGGCGGCTCTCTCAAGCGGCCTGGAGGCGGCGCGGGCGATCTTGCAGGAATAGCGAAAGGCCCGCAGCTCTGCGGGCCTTTGCTTAGGGACGAGTGATTTGGACTTACCAGCGCCCGCCGCCGAAGCTGAACGTCACGCCGGGACCGCGGTTGTAATAGCCGTACGGACCGCCGCCATAGTAGCCATGGTGTCGCGGATAGTAGCCGTAGCTGCGATAGTGCGGACGATAATGGCCGTGATGGTGACGCCAACGGTGGTGATGGCGATGACCGTGATGGTGGTGCCTGCGTTGTGCGCTGATGTCGGTGGACTGCTCGGACTGCGCACCATGCTTCGCACTCGGACGGTCGGTCGCGTTGGCAGAGGTTACGCCGGCAAAAGCCGCAGCACCGATGCCCATCGCGACGAGGAGATACTTCATGTCATCACTCCAGTTAATGGTGTGCGACA
Organism: Bradyrhizobium sp.; assembly: GCA_035575945.1. Lineage (GTDB taxonomy): Bacteria > Pseudomonadota > Alphaproteobacteria > Rhizobiales > Xanthobacteraceae > Bradyrhizobium. The sequence continues at coordinate 126,864 of DATLXF010000056.1, forward strand.
ACAGACGAGCACGCAGCACGTTCCGGTCCGCGCGGGCGTCGAAACGACGCAGATGCCGGTTCCAAGCTGAACGCTTGTTAACGTGTGTGAACGATCGAAGGCACGCGCGTTTTATTGTCGCACGTTGTGCCATCGTGCCAATTGCCGGCGCGAGCGGCAGGCGACTCAACTGAACGTGGATCCGAATGCAGCTCGCGCTTGATCCAGCGCAACCCTGGCCGCCGGCGCCCGATGCAATGTCGCCGTGACGTTCAAAATGCAGTCGAGGCAGTCATGAAGGCGTATTTCATCGGCGGTGGTATCGGGTCGCTTGCAGGCGCGGCGTTCCTCGTTCGCGATGCGCAGCTGCCCGGGCGCGACATCGTGATCTACGAGGCGCAGCCGCTGGTCGGCGGCAGCCTCGACGGAGCGCAGCTTGCGAACGGCGCCTATTCGCTGCGCGGCGGGCGCATGCTCACCACCGACCATTACGAATGCACCTGGGATCTGCTCTCGAGCATACCCTCGCTCGAACATCCCGGCCTCAGCGTGCGCGACGAGACGGTCGCGTTCAACGTGGAGAATCCGGCGCACTCCAAGGCGCGTCTGGTCGACCGCAACCGCTTCAAGGTCGACGTGTCGCATATGGGCTTCTCCGCACGCGACCGGCTCGAGCTGCTGCGGCTCACCGAGTCATCGGAGGAGACGCTCGGCAGCAGCCGCATCACCGACTGGCTGTCGCCCGGATTCTTCGAGTCCAATTTCTGGTTCATGTGGCAGACCACCTTTGCCTTCCAGCCCTGGCACAGTGCGGTCGAGCTGAAGCGCTATCTGCACCGCTTCATGAGCGAGTTTCCACGCATCGAGACGCTCGGCGGCGTCAAGCGCACAGTGTACAACCAGTATGACGCGATCGTGCGGCCGCTGGCCGACTGGCTGAAGCGCCAGGGCGTACAATTCGTACGCGGCACGCGCGTCACCGACATGGCGTTCGAGGCCGACGGCGCGAGCTTGCGCGTGCGCCAGCTCACGCTCGACCGCGACGGCCGCACCGCCAATATCCGGCTCGAAGACGACGACATCGTCTTCTTCCAGAACGGCTCGATGACGGACGCTTCCAGCCTGGGCACCATGACCGAACCGCCGCCGCGCCTGACCAAAGCCGATAGCCAGGGCTGGGCACTATGGGAGACGATCGCGACAGGACGGCCAGAGTTCGGCAATCCGTCCGCGTTCAACGCTTCGATCCCCGAATCCTACTGGCTGTCCTTCACTGTCACTTGCCGCGATCCTCGCTTCTTCGGCCAAATGGAAGCGTTCTCCGGCAACAGGGCCGGCACCGGCGGCCTCGTCACGTTCAAGGACTCCAACTGGCTGATGTCCGTCGTGCTCTATCATCAGCCGCATTTTGTGGGACAGCCGAACAACGTCCAGGTGTTCTGGGGCTATGCGCTGCATCCCGACCGCGTCGGCAATTTCGTGGCGAAGTCGATGTCGGACTGCGGCGGCGCCGAAATCATGAAGGAGCTCTGCGGACACCTCAACTTCGATCCCGCAGTTTTCGAGGAAGCGATCTGCATTCCCTGCCGCATGCCCTACATCACCAGCATGTTCATGCCGCGCAATCTGGCCGACCGGCCGCTACCGGTGCCCAAAAATTCCGTCAATCTCGCCTTCGTCAGCCAGTTCGTCGAAATCCCCGACGATGTCGTGTTCACCGTCGAATATTCGGTGCGTGCGGCGCAGATGGCGGTCTATCAACTCATGAAGATCGAGCGCCCGGTGCCGCCGGTGACGCGGCACGACAAGTCGCTCGCCGTGATCTTCGCGACGCTGGAGAAGGCCTTCACGTGATGGGTGGACCTACTTGAACGGGTCCTGGATCGACGGTGCCGACTGGCGGATGCGTCGTACGCTGACGGGGGAGCCGTCGGAGACGAACAGGAGTTCGTATTTGCGGCCCTCGTTGTCGGTCGCCGAGCAGGTGACGTCTTTCACCTTCCTGGCCGCGAAATTGCCCGTCTGGCGGCAGACTCCAATGGATGTCTGCTCGGCCGGCACCGGCAGGCCATCGACCCTGGGGCGGTGCTTGGAGTTGAGCAGCATGCGGTCGATCGGCAATTCGTAGGAGTTGTCGTCGGCGCGCTTGCCGTTCTCGCCGGAAAAAGAAACCACATGGCTGTCGTCGGAGGGATCGTCGACCGCAACCGCAAAATTGACCCGGCCCTTGTCGCCATGGGCGTAAGCCACCGTCTTGCAGGCATAGGTGCGCCCGGCGACCTCGAGCGTCTTGCAATGGCCGGATATCAGCGCCAGCAGGTCGATGAAGGCGTTCTGCTGCGCCGGCGGATTGTTCGCCGGTATAGGCTTGAAAGTCTCAGCAAAACAAGGGTTTGCCAATGTCGCGAGCAGCGCGGCGAAGAACGGTCGGCAAAGGCGCATCTGCGGGCTCGTATGCCAGGGAGCTACGGCGGAGGATAAGTTCCGCCCGAGAACCATCGAATCGCAAATAGGTTGCGATCTCGTTTGTGCTGCAAGACCCGTCTGGAATACCACTGCGCCTACCCCGATGGCGATTCGTCCCAATCGCCCAACCCGTCCTATCAGCACTTGCCGCCGGGGCGATGTTTTTTTCGTGGCGGAGCCTGCCCGGGGAGCTAGCCCAAGCCGCTTGCCAGCGCCGATCGCGAAGTGACGGCCGGCGGTGCAGGCGGGTGTCCAGCAGGGCGCGGGCGCGGGGCAGCTCGCCGCTTCGCATCAGCGCGACGATATAGGTGTCCTCGATCAGCTCGCGCTGGGCATGGCTGCCGCCGATCCGCACGACCTCACCGAGAACCGGCGCGAGCGCGTGCACACACGAGACGTAATCCTCGTCGGCGAAAGCCGCGAGCGCGCGGCAGATCGCCGGCACCACCGGGCCGGCCGGCAGCTTGCCGTCGGCGAGCCGCTGCTCGATCACCGCAAGGCGCTGGGCCAGCGCCTCGCGATTCTGCGTCGCGGCCGCGAACAGCGCCATGTGGACTTCCGCAAAGGACAGGCTCGATTTCGGAAACAGTTGTTGCGCGGCGGCGTCGGCCTCGACCCACAGCGCCTTCGGCACGGCGTGCCCGTAAGCCGACAGGCGCCACAGCAGCGAGGCGCTGTCGGTGACCGCGTTGAGTGGCGGTGCCCGCGTGACCGACGGTTGAAGCACGTCGGCGTAGATCGCAAGCGCCCGCTGCGCATCGCCGTGTTCGAGGGCGCCGAGCGCCTGGTGCCAGCGAATGTGGCCGTGCAGGATTCCATCGCGGCCGTAAGTCGGGATCCATTCCTCGACCAGCCGATCTGCCGCCTCGATCGATCCGTCCTCGAACATCGCATGCAGCACCGCGTGCGCGGCGTGGGCGTTCTCGTAGGGTGGGTTAGCCCTGCAATTGCGCGAAGCGCAGTTGCAGGGCGTAACCCACCATCTTCGCCCCGCACGTGCGACGCATGGCGGGTTAACGCCGATCGGATGCGCTTCGCGCATCCGCCCCGCTGACCCACCCTACGGCGCCATTCAGGCGACATTCACAGCAGAGCTCTTATCGATCGCCTGCCGATCAGGAGAATGCGATGAAACGACCGGTTGAAGCCTCACGCCTGCTTCGGCGCGCCCGGAAAGTGCCGCTGCAGCACGGCAGTGGGGGTGGCGTAGGCCTCCTGCAGATCCACGCTCCAGTACTTCAATTCGTCGAGCGGGATGCGGACATCGGTGATGGCGCAGCGCACATAGGTCCCCGGCGAGATCACGCGGAAATCGCCGTCGAGATACTGCACCTGCGCTTCGCCATGGCCCGAGGGGCCGAACTTGTTCAGCACGGTCGAAAGTCTCCGCGGAAGGCCGCTCCATGGACCTTGGAGGGCATGATGTGTCGGACGGGATGTAGCATAGATGGGGTGGCTTGTCCGCCCGTCAAACCCGCGGGTTTGTGATGTTTTGCCGCCGTTTCCGCGTGATAATTCTTCAGCTGAACGGACGCTGGTTCCGGCCTCTTTCGCGGCAGATCCCGATGCGCCTCCGCCTGACCGCTTTGGTCCTGATGCTGCTGATGTCGGCTGCGCATGCCGCGCCTGTGCCGCAGCAGATCGACATCCCGCTGTCGTCGGGCGTGCTGCATGCGCAGCTCTACAAGCCCGCGGGCGAGGGGCCGTTTCCGGCCGTGATCGCGCTGCATGGCTGTGGCGGCCTCGGCGGCCATTCCGATCCCGTGCTGCCGCGCTATCGCGCCTGGGCCGAGCGCCTGCTCAAGGCCGGCCATGCGGTGCTGCTGCCGGACAGCTACGGCTCGCGCGAGCTCGGGCCGCAATGCCGCGTCAAGGAGATGCACGCCAGGATCCGGCGCGACCGTGTCGCCGACATCGCGGCCTCGCGCGCCTGGTTGATGCAGCAGCGCTGGGTGGCGCGCGACCGCGTCAGCCTCATCGGCTGGGCCAATGGCGCGAGCGCGCTGCTCTGGGCGGTGCGTCCGCAGAGCGCGAGCCGCGATCTGGAGCCGGACTTCCGTGCCGCGGTCGCGCTTTATCCGGATTGCCGGATCTCGGCCGGTTTGGGGTGGAGCACGCGGGTGCCGACGCTGGTGCTGATCGGTGCCGATGACGAGGTGTCGTCGCCGCCGGCCTGCCGCCAGATGGTGGACGGCGCGCGCGGCCGCAGCGCGCTCGCGCGCATCGTGGTCTATCCCGGCGCCGATCACGATTTCGACCGCGCCGGCACGCAGCTGCATGCATCAGCCGAGCACATGGACGCCGAGGCCCGCGCGGAATCGCAGAAGGACGTCGCGGACTGGCTGGCGCGGTGAGGGCTGTCGTAGCCCGGATGAGCGAAGCGATATCCGGGAAGACTTTTCCCGCATATCGCTTCGCTCATGGCGGGCTACGCCGCCCGACCGAGCGGGGTCACCGCGTGCCGTAGGCAAAGCGATATCCGGGACGGTGCCATCATTCGACCACGATCTCGGCTAAACGCAATCCCCATGCACAGACGCCTCATCCTTTTGTCCGCCCTGGCCGTCTTCACCGCCGCGCTCTTCCTGTACGAGGCCCATGCCGGCCAGCACCGCGCGCCGGATCATTGCGGCTTCTGGACCACGATCGACGCGGGATTGTCGTGCCGGTAGGGCACCTGTAGCCCGGATGAGCGAAGCGATATCCGGGAACGACTGCTCCCGCATGTCGCTGCGCTCATGCGGGCTACGACGCTTCCGCAACGCCCTCGCGCCTCAGAACAAGCTGCCCTGATCCACCGGCTTCGCCACGCGCTTGATCGCCGGCTTCGTCTCCTGCACAGCCGCCTTCGCCTGCGTCGTCGCGCGCCTGGCCACCGGGGCCGGCCGATCCGCATCCGCGGTCGCGCCGACGCGGCCGTCCGCGAACTCGATCTCGACCCGCGCGCCAGGACCGATCGCATCCGCCGCATGCACGGGATGGCCGGCCTCGTCGCGCACCAGCGCGAAGCCGCGTGCGAGCACGCTGCGATAGGACAGCGCGGAGAGCAGCTTGCCGCTGTTCTCGACCCGCGCCTCCAGCCGCTGCAGCAGCGTGACCAGCGCGCGGCCGGCGCGCTCGCCGAGGCGATGGGTGCGCTCGCGCTGGCGGGCAATCGCGTTGCGCTGCGCCTGCGCATTCGACAGCTTCGAGGCGCGCAGGCGCACCTCCAGCCCCGCGAAGCGGTCGCGCCGCCGTCGCAGCAGCGAGCGCGCGGAGAGGCCCAGCCGCTCGCCGCAAACCGTGAGGCGATGATCGGCCTGCGAGATCTGCCCGTGCAGCACCCGCAGCGTCAGCTTCGAGCTCGCCGCGGTGAACCTGCGGAAATGCGCATGCGTGTTGGCCTTGAGGCAGCGGGGCAGGGACGCGCCCGCCGAATCCAGCCGCTGCCGCGGGATCGCGAGCAGATCGCCGGCCGCCGGCAGCGCGCGCGCGGCGGCGCGCAGCTCGCTGCGGCGACTTTCCTGGGCGCGCTGCCAGTAGGCGCGGGTGCGGCGGCCGAGATCGGCGACCTCGACGAACAACTCGCTGCGCACCGGCACCGCCATCTCGGCCGCCGCCGTCGGCGTCGGCGCGCGCTTGTCGGCGACGAAGTCGATCAGCGTGATGTCGGTCTCGTGCCCCACCGCCGAGATCAGCGGGATCATGCTTTCGGCCGCGGCGCGCACCACGATCTCCTCGTTGAACGACCAGAGATCCTCCAGCGAGCCGCCGCCGCGCGCGACGATCAGGACGTCGGGGCGCGGAATCCTGCCGCCCTCCGGCAGCGCATTGAAGCCGCGGATCGCGGCCGCGACCTGCTCGGCCGAGCCGTCGCCCTGCACCTTGACCGGCCAAACCAGCACGCGGCGGGGGAAGCGGTCCTCCAGCCGGTGCAGGATGTCGCGGATCACGGCGCCGGTCGGCGAGGTCACGACGCCGATCACCTCCGGCAGCCAGGGCAGCAGCTGCTTGCGCGCCTCGTCGAACAACCCTTCCGCGGCGAGCTTCTTCTTGCGCTCCTCCATCAGCGCCATCAGCGCGCCGATGCCGGCGGGCTCCAGCGCCTCGATCACGATCTGGTATTTCGAGGAGCCCGGATAGGTCGTCAGCTTGCCGGTGGCGATGACCTCGAGCCCCTCCTGGGGCTTGAAGCGCATGCGGCCATGCACGCCCTTCCAGATCACCGCCTCGATCTTGGCGCTCTCGTCCTTGAGTGCGAAATAGCAATGGCCGGAGGAATGCGCCCCGCGAAACCCCGAAATCTCGCCGCGGACCCGGACATGCCCATAGGTGTCCTCCACCGTCCGTTTCAGGGACTGGGAGAGCTCGGAGACGGTGAATTCGAAGGCGTTGTTGAGTTGTTCGGCAGGCGGCATTGAGCAAACGATTCGGGGTTTTTGGGGTCAGGCCCGACGTTAAGGATTTTCGCCAGCCAGCGCCAGCCTCCGCCGTCATTCCGGGGCGCGCCCTCCTGGGCGCGAGCTATGGTGCGCACTGCGCGCGCCCCTCGAGATGCGATCTCGAGTGAGCCTGCGCACAGATGGGCCGACTTCTTCGTGGCATTGCTGTCCACCTTCAAAGAGGGAACGGCAATGAGCCACAACTGGACGGTTCGCTGGAAGGGCCTGATATTCGCCGGCTACGGCGTGTTGATTGCTCTCGTTGCGAACAAGTTTGTTTTCGACGGGCCGGGCTGGAGCAAGTTCCTCGTGATGCTTTTCCTCGCGGGACTCCTTGGTACGATCGGTCATCGCATCGGCCGGAAGCAAATGCGCGATAGGCCATCGTAGGATGGGTTGAGCCCTTGCGAAATCCATCGCTTCTTTCGAGCGCTGAGGGACACGAGTGATGGGCGTCAACCCATCCTGCAGCCTGAACATGCTTAGGGCGGATGGAGCAATCCGTCGGACCTCAGCACGCTCATCGCTGCGGCGAGCGTCAGACCGCGATGTCGGCAGAACCATTCCCCGGTGTGACGGTGCCACTGAATGTCAAAGTGGTCGCGACTGATCCAGTCGAGGCGGGTGAAGGGGGCGTCGAACTCTTTGCCGAGATTCTCCGGGAAGCCGGAGCGATAGCGTTGAACGAAGCGATATTTGGTCCCGTGCCACTTTCCCAGGATATCGACGGGGTAACTGAACTCTGTCGGCCGGATGGTGGGCAGGAAGGTGGGCTTCAGGAAGCCGTCGATCAGTTCCTGGCAGGCAGCCGTCACCGTCGCTTTTTCTGCCGCGGAAAGGCCCGTCGATCTCATGTGTCCTCCCGGTTCAGCTCGTACCTCGTAGGATGGGTTGAGCCCTTGCGAAACCCATCGCCTACTGTGCCCGCTCTCCGTCTTCGCTGCGATCATCCAACCACAACTGAAGGTCGCAGTTGGCACTCGGTCGGCCAACTCTCTGGGCCCATCGAGAGACACGTGTGATGGGTTTCGCAAGGGCTCAACCCATCCTACGGGCTAAACGGAGTCCACTGAACTTTCTAGGAATTCCGTGCACTGTCACCATATTGCGCACTTGGATTTTTCACAGTGGGGCTGCGCGCCTTCTACTGTTGATTTTTCCGGGCCAGCGCAGCTTCTCGTCTCTGCCGAGATGAGAGACGCTGGCGCTGCCGTGATTTAGGATCTTTTTGGCGTTTCTGCCGAGGGGCGGGCGGAGCGGGTATATAACGCCATGGCTCGCGCACCCATTTAATGGTGTTCTTAGAGCCGCCCTTTACGCCGATTTGTACGAGACGATAACTAATCGCGATACAATCACTGTTCATCGCTTCCAATTGGCTAAGCTCAAAAAACACGACTTCCGTAGCGGTTATGGTTTTTGCGTTCGCAACATTGCTGCACACAAGTCTACCATCGAAGTAATGAACCCACCGGTGCGCGAGTCTATTTCGTTGTTCCGAAATTCGGTCTAGCTGGGATAGGCAGGCTTCAATATCGCTAATCCGCTTCTGGGATGCTTTTGAAAGGCGCAGAAGCCCGCGTATTCGTTCTGCCAAATCTGCGATACGCAGCCCACCGAAGATGATCCTGGCTTTTGCGTCGGTTAGCTTGGAGAGCCGTCGAGCCAATGTATGAACGGCCTGTTCTGCGGCGGCGTAGCCGGTGATGAGCTTGCCGACGGCAGCAAAATACTCCTCCTCAGTGGGAGGAGCGGGCTTGGGGTCAAGAAAGTTGAGCAGACCGCCAATAGGATATTCCTTGGTCATGGCAAGAACACCTAAGAGCCAGAAGAGATTGAAATGCACTCCGGCACATGGGAACGCTTTGAGCGCGCGGCGGAGGTGGTCGGGAAAAGATTGTAGGAATGGGTCGAGCCCTTGCGAAACGCATCGCTTTCCTTCCTCCATCGCGGCTGCCATCCGGCTGCAAGTTACGACGAAGCGCGGATGGCGCCCGATCGGTCAGCTTTCGGACGTTTCGAGAAACGAGTGTGATGGGTTTCGCAAGGGCTCACCCATCCTACGGGCTGCGTCAACGCGCAGACCAAAACGGTAGCGGCCAAATGCGAGGAGACCAGTGGCTATCTGTTCCCCCAGCCATGATATCAGACAATTCGGACATTGCTACGGTTGCGCCAAGTTGATCAAGAACCGACGCAACCCGCTCTCTGCCGGTCACATCGCCAACTACGACGTGATAGATTGGCGTCCCGTTGTTCGAGAAGAGGCGAATCTCCGCGACGAGCATCAACTTTTCAAACGATCCAAAAGCGGCCGTCCTCAACCGGTAACCGACAGTATCTGGAGGAGCGTCGTCCAGGGTGCCTCCGACAACAAAGGACGGATTGGATCTTATACCTAAAATGTAAGGCAGGCAGATTGGCCGAAAGGCCCCGGGCTCCAGCATGGTGAGCAGGTTGCAATAGCCGATCTTGGCTAGCATTCGGGCGAAGCTCTCTGGTACATGCCGGAAACTGGATGGCACTTTCATGCCGTACTTCTCAATGAATGCCTCCGACTTTTCTTGATCGCAGATAGCGACGACACGCCAAGCCGAGGAAACATCAACGTTCTCTGGCAAGCCCTCAAGCAATCCCGCCTTGCTCATCTTGTAGAACACCATAGCGGCCGGGTACTCGCTGTATGGCACCTTGACTGTGCGCCCAGACCGTTCAGGGTCGCTTAGGATGATATGGCTGGGCCGATTTTTCTTGCGGCGGCTCGGTGCGTTGTAACTTATGCGGGGCGCGCCCCATAGCTCGCGGGCAACATCTTGTTCAAACTTCTTGGTGACATTGGCGCAGGTATCGCAGCTCGCACCTTCCAGGATGTGTGCTCCGCCCAGTGCCAAAGGAACGACGTGCTCGTCTGTCAGACGAACACCGGTAGCGCCGCAATAGATGCATTGGCCGCGTGTAGGAATGCGAGTGTGCCCGTGGGACATTGCTTACCTATTGGGCCGGCCCGATGAAGCGAGAAGTCCGGCATTGCGGTGATAGTGCACTTATCGCCGCAATTACGTAATTCCATAACAAGTGCGATGGGTTTCGCAAGGGCTCAACCCATCCTACGGGCTGCAGGAGAATATTGTGGGGAAGCAGATGTAGGCTATTGGCAAGACCGGTCGCTTCTCAGTTTGAAAGTCAGTCGACCTGAATGTCATCCGCCCCGACATCGGCATTGTTTGCTGCCGCTAGTTCGTCGATCTTTTCATGAGCGTCGCGCCAGCTTCCATCCCGCTTGCCATTAAATAGAACGCGGCGCGGACCACCAACCTGATCCCAAATCCAAATCTGGAGCCAATGCGACTTGCCATCCATTCGCTGGATACGTACTTGCAGGCGAGGAAATGGGACTTCTGGGTCGTCGTAGTCAGTCTTTGGCATCGCTCTCTTCCTTGCGACACTTGCCGCTGCATTACGATATTACGGGGCCGAACTCGAATGGAGTTCCCATGTCTCTGGAGCCTATGTTTCTTAAGGCCAATCAGCGCCGCCTGCTTCTGAACCGCAGATTGATTGCCGTGCTTCAACGGCATCCGCGAGCATCATGAATAGTGGAGCGGACGCCATCGGTAGCACAATCGGAATGTGGCAACAGGCCAATTCAAGCCTGCTCTGGGCAAATGCCTACATTCGGAAGCAGATAAAGCCTCGGATACGGCCTCCGGCGAGCTTTAGCTTTGACAAACTCGCCCCGAAGAAAAGCTCAGCCTACCTGCTTAATCCAGTCGTGGATCGCGAGCTCCACTCGACGGAACTGCATGGGCTCATCGATGACGCCGTTGTGGGCCACCACGTTGCGCAGGTTGCCAAGATCAACAAACCGATGAAGGAAGTTGATGTCTCCAATGGACGTCCGGAACAAGTCCTCGTACTTCCTGATCAATGTGGCAAGGTCTGGCCAATCCAACGAATACAGCGGACCGTAGGTTGATCGAGAAGGTATCCATTTGTTTTGAGCCTCGTTTGCGCGACGCTCTTGCTCCTTACGCTTCATCGGCGCCGAAGCTGCCTGATCCCACCAAGTATCACCGAGACTCGCCGTCAAAACCTTCTCAATGTGGCGTCGGACTGAGTTCTCCAACGAGAACAACGCGACATGCAGCTCAGCCATTTTTCGGGCATCGGCAAGGTCACCGTCACTTATGTAGGGGCACCGCGTCAAATCGATGTCGGACGCGACATTCTCTGCTGTCCTTTCGGCCTCGACACTCTCGTCCATCGCAAAGACGCCAAACAGCTCAGCTCCCCATTCAAGGCCTCTGTGAGAGAGGCGAAACCGGGTACCATTCGCGCGACTTACCAACTTCGATTTGCGAAAATCGTTATCCAGTCTCGTGCTGTTGGGCTTCGGTAGGCGAGCTTCGGCGAAATAGGCACAAACCTCTGGAAGCGAGGCCGATGGCTTTCGGTCTCTTTTCTCGGCCCACCAAAGGAAAGCGGCTGCTTGCTCAACCTTATCGAGGTCGGCCCTCACCACTGCTTTTGCGAACAGGCTGAACAAATCTGTCATCGGATCAATTTGCTCTGGTAAGTTCTGAGATGAGCTGCGCTGCTTGCTTGAGCCCTGGCGCGGTAAGGGTCCACCCCTTATCCTTCGAGCCCGTAAACTCGTTGCCGCCCTTCACGTATTTCGAGTGATTGGTGGGATCAAAGAACCCGAACCGCTCGCACAAATCCCGCGCCTCCCTGTCATCAAACTTCGGCTCCCCAGTCGCGATGAGCCGCGCCGCACCCGCGAGAAGGTAGGCGTTTCTGACACGGTCTCGGTTTGCCTTTCCAGGGATATCAGAGACAATCAGCTGACAGTCATTCCCTTCGAGGTGAAAGGTTTGCTGAAGCTCCTCCAACGACAGCCCATTTTGTCTTGTCCAAGCACGCGCGCGCGGCGAAAGGCCTGGATCGCTGACCTCTGTTCCAATTTCTGAGGTGGGTACAGCCGCCACCACTGGCGCGTCTCCCAAAAGCACCAGCGAAGCCTGAATGACCCTTCGACGCTCTTCAGTTCCGAGAGGGGTGAGCTCTTTAACGATTGCCGCGACTACTTCCGTTACGCTCTTCGTCATCATACGGCTCCTTAGCCCACGTAGGTCCATTGCCCCTTATCCTTGAGGCGACGCAGTTCCTTCTTCCGCACGAGGCGCAGCAACACCGGAGACAGTGTCGTAACTGGATAGAAGTGACCACGCTCTTCCAGAGCCTCGCGAACTGCATTCAGCTTCTTTGGTGTTGAGAAGAAGCCCTCGCCGATCAAATCAGAGAGCAATACTGCGAGAGTAGGCTTCCCCTTCGAGCTAGGAGCGCTCTTGCTGGTGCGCCCAGGAGCTTCACTAGAAGATTGGGCCGTGCCTTGATCGAAAAGCGCAACGAGAGCGAGCACCTCCTCATGCGACCCTTCAATCGCCACGGTAGCCCCCTGCTTGGTAGTGATCACGGCTTTGGACATCTGTCAGTCACCTAAGTTTTTCATTAGTAGAATAAGATAAAAGTTCCCTTCGGTCAATATCAGCCATTATTGCCTGAAATTAGCAAGAAAACCGGCGTGATGGAAAAGACGGGAGTTAGTCAGATTGTCTAACACCCAAGACGACTTTGAGCCGAAGGTGGCGAAACAGCTGAACAGCGACGGAGCATCTGTTGAACGGCCGATCAGACCGCATTCAGGATCGGATTATTCCTGAAAATCCTCCAAAAGGACACGTATTGAGGTTTCAACGTGCTTGCACCAATGCCCACTTCCAACAGACTAGCTAGTCCCTTCCTCGTCCCAATCTTGCTCATGAATGTAAGTCATGACTGACTTATAATCGAGTAAAATGTTGATATTGCTAAGATTATGAAAGTTAGTCAATTAGAATACAGACGAGATTATGTTGCAGGCGAAGGTGGAAGTACCGCAGAACAGCGGTGGAGCATCTGTTGAGCGGCCGCGTACATCCGAGCGCTGCTATTGCAATCATGGCATCAAAGGACCCCCTAATGGCGGGGAGTTCGCCGCCCAGCCCCCCCTTGAGCCCCACCCCGATTCATGCGACCTCCGCCCCCAGCCAACCCCCTCATTCTGAGCCCTCGATGCACATTCTCCTGCTTGGTTCCGGCGGCCGCGAACATGCTCTGGCGTGGAAGATCGCGGCCTCCCCCCTGGTGACCAAATTCTGGTGCGCGCCCGGCAATGCCGGCATCGCGAAGGAGGCGGAGTGCGTCGCGCTCGATGTTGCCGACCATGCGGCGGTGATCGACTTCTGCAAAAGGAACGCGGTCGATCTCGTGGTGGTCGGGCCGGAGACGCCGCTGGCGGCCGGCATCGTCGACGATCTCACGGCTAGCGGCATCAAGGCGTTCGGGCCGAGCAAGGTCGCGGCGCAGCTCGAAAGCTCAAAAGGGTTCACCAAGGCGCTGTGCACCGAGTTCGGCATTCCGACCGGCGCCTACGAGCGGTTCACCAATGCCGATGACGCGCGCGCCTATGTGCAGAGCCAGGGCGCGCCGATCGTGGTGAAGGCCGACGGCCTTGCCGCCGGCAAGGGCGTCGTCGTCGCGAAAACCGTGCGTGAGGCCGAGGACGCCATCGCCATGATGTTCGAGGGCGCCTTCGGCGAGGCCGGCGCGGAGGTCGTGATCGAGGAGTTTCTGCCGGGCCGCGAGATCAGCTTCTTTGCGCTGTGCGACGGCGACACCGCCATTCCGCTCGCCTCCGCGCAGGACCACAAGCGCGTGTTCGACCACGATGTCGGCCCGAACACCGGCGGCATGGGCGCCTATTCGCCGACGCCACTGGTGACGCCCGCCATCCACGACGCGATCATGTCCCGGATCATCCTGCCGACGGTCGCAGGGATGAAGCAGCGCGGCACGCCGTTCCGCGGCGTGCTCTATGCCGGCATCATGCTGACGACGCAGGGCCCAAAACTGTTCGAGTTCAACGTCCGCTTCGGCGATCCCGAGTGCCAGGTGCTGATGCTGCGCATGATGAGCGACCTCGTGCCGGCGCTGCTCGCCGCCTGCGACGGCCAGCTGAGGAATTTCGACCTGCGCTGGCACAAGGAGGCCGCGATCACCGTGGTGATGGCGGCGAAGGGCTATCCCGGCGACTACGAGAAGGGCACGCGGATCGAGGGGCTGGAGGAGGCCGCGGAGGTCGAGACCGTCGAGATCTTCCATGCCGGCACGGTGGCGAAGGATGGCGCGATCCTCGCCAATGGCGGCCGCGTGCTCAATGTCTGCGCGCTGGGGGCTGATGTGACCGAGGCGCAGGCGCGCGCCTACCAGGCCGTGGACCGCATCCGCTGGCCGGAGGGCTTTTGCCGCCGCGACATCGGCTGGCAGGCAGTGGAAGCAGAGAAGGCCCAAAATTAGCGCGTCACGCCGGATGGGGCGCGCCAACGCGCCGATCCGGAATGTCGAGATTCGTGTCACCACCCCGCCACATCCGCGCTCCAGAATGTGTAATCGGTTGTTGGGGTTAGTAGCCCCGATGATAATACCGGTACTGTGCATGGGGTTGTTTTCGAACTTTTGCTTGTCGAGCGCCCCCGCGACCGACCCATAAGGATGCAACAAGATGTCCGATCTCGCCGACCTCTATCCGGGCTTCGCCGCCGAATGGATCGACACCGCCTTCGGTCGCGTCTTCGCCCGCGTCGGCGGCAAGGGCCCGCCGCTGCTGCTGTTGCACGGCTTCTCCGAGACCCACGTGATGTGGCACCAGGTGGCGCCTGAGCTGGCGGACGCCTTCACGCTGATCATCGCCGACCTGCCGGGCTACGGCTGGTCCGACATGCCCGCCAGCGATGCGCTGCATATCCCCTACAGCAAGCGCGCCATGGCGAAGGCCATGGTCGAGGTCATGGAGCGGCTCGGCCACGTGCACTTCGCGCTCGCCGGCCACGACCGGGGCGGGCGGGTGTCGTATCGGCTCGCGCTCGATCATCCCGGCCGGCTATCGAAACTCGCCGTGCTCGATATCCTGCCGACCTATGATTACTGGGAGCGGATGAACCGCGCCTACGCGCTGAAGATCTGGCACTGGGCCTTCCTGGCGCAGCCCTATCCGCTGCCGGAGACGCTGATCTCCGGCCAGGGCGAGTTCTTCCTGCGCTTCAAGATGGCGAGCCAGACCAGATCGAAGACGCTGGACGCGATCGATCCGCGCGCGCTCGAGCACTACCTTGCCCCGTTCCGCGATCCCGCCCGCATCCACGCGATGTGCGAGGACTACCGCGCCGGCGCCACTTTCGACTACGACCTCGACAAGGCCGATTTCGAGGCCGGCAAGAAGATCACGATCCCGATGCTCGCGCTGTGGGGCAACGCCGGCATCGCCCAGGCCGCGGCGACGCCGCTTGATACGTGGAAGCGATGGGCCACCAACGTCGAGGGCATGCCAGTGGAGTCCGGCCACTTCCTCACCGAGGAGAACCCGGACGCGACAGCGAAGGCGCTGCGCGAGTTCTTCGCGGGCGATTAGCGCCGCTCCCGAAAGAACTCCTTCAGCAGCCGCGCCGCCTCGCTTTCGCCGACGCCGGAATAGACCTCCGGCGCATGGTGGCAGGTGGGCGAAGCGAAGAACCGCACGCCCGACTCCACCGCGCCGCCCTTGGGGTCGGCCGCGCCGTAATAGAGCCGCCTCACCCTTGCAAACGAGATCGCGCCCGCACACATGGTGCATGGCTCCAGCGTCACGTAGAGGTCGCAGTCGACCAGCCGCTCGCTGCCGATCTTGGCGGCGGCCGCGCGCAGCGCGATGATCTCGGCATGGCCCGTCGGGTCGTGGTCGGTCAGCGTCCGGTTGGCCGCGGTGGCGATCACCTCGTAGTTGCGGACCACCACGCACCCGATCGGAACTTCGCCCGCCTTGCCGGCATTCTCGGCGGCCAGCAGCGCCAAATCCATGAATGAGGGGGCTTTCAAGCCTCGTATCATCGCCAGAAACCTGCTACTAGCTCCGCCTTCAGCAAGAGTGGATACCTGTTTTGCCTGAGCATGCGGCTCGCAGCGAGCGCGCACAATGCTCGCGCCACCCCTTAAGTGAGATTAGTCATGCCTCGCGACAGCGACAAAGACAACGATTCCCGCGGCCGGCGAGGCCCGGCCCGAGGACCGTCAAAAGGCGGCCGCAGCGGCAAGCCGCGCGGCCCCGAGAAAAAATTCGCCAAGCGCGGCTTCGAGGGCAAGGGCGGCGGCAAGGCCGAGGGTCGGGGCGACCGCGACAGCCGCCCGTTCCGCCGCCGCGAGGAGGGCGATGCCCCGCGTCGCGATTTTTCCGACCGCCCGCGCTTCAAGCGCGACGACCGCGGCAGCGAAGGCCGCGGGGAGCGCAGCTTCAAGCCGCGCGGCGACCGCCCGTTTTCGGATCGTTCCTCGCGCGATGGCGAGAAGCGGCCGTTCAAGCCGCGCGGCGATCGCCCGTCCCATGGCCGCGACGATCGTCCGCCGCGCAGGGACCGCGACGAGACCCGCGCCGCCGGCCGCTCCAGCGAGAGGAAGTTCGGCGACAAGAAGCCCTACGCGCCGCGTGGCGACCGCCCGGAGCGCAAGTTCGACGGCGAGCGGAAATTTTCGCGGGGCGCGGCCGATCGCAGCGATCGTCCGCGTGATGTTGGCGACCGCCCGCGCAGTGGCGAGCGCGGCGAGTCCAAACCCTGGCAGAAGCGCGATGCGGCACCGCGCGGCGACCGGCCGCCGCGCAAGGACTTTAGCAAGGGCCCGCGCAAGGATTTTGGCGACCGTGACCGCAGCGGGGACAAGCCCTGGCAGAAGCGCGACGGCAGCGAGGATCGTCCCCGGTTCTCGCGTTCGCGCGACGATCGTCCGTCGGGCGAACGTCCGTTTCGCGAACGGCCCAAATTCGATCGCCCGCGCGATGATCGTCCGAAATTCGATCGGCCCCGTCGCGACGGCGATGGCGAGCGTGGCGGTGACCGCCCGAAATTCAACCGTCCTCGTGAACGCTCGGAGGGCCGCTCCGACTGGCACGAGCATCCGCGCAGCGAAGGCGGCTTCGGCGACCGTGCGCGCCGCGACAACGAGAACGACAGCAGGATCTTCGAGAAACGCCCCGCCTTCGGCGGCCGCGGCGCCTATCGTGAGCGCGATCGTGACGTCGAGGGCCGGCCGCGGCGTGACGAGGCACCGAAGCCGAAGAAGGCCGGCGAGCGCATCGCCAAAGCGCTGGCGCGCGCAGGGCTCGCCTCCCGCCGCGATGCCGAGGAGATGGTTACGCAGGGCCGCGTCACCGTCAACGGCCGCGTCATCAACTCGCCCGCGCTCGACATCACCAGGAACGACGTCGTTCTGGTCGACGGCAAGCCGTTGCCGGAGCGCGAGCGCACGCGCCTGTTCCTCTATCACAAGCCGCGCGGGCTGATGACGACGCATGACGACCCCGAGGGGCGTCCGACCGTGTTCGACAATCTGCCCGAAGGCCTGCCGCGGCTGATCAGCGTCGGCCGGCTCGATTTCAACACCGAAGGCCTGCTCCTGCTCACCAATGACGGCGGCCTCGCCCGCACGCTCGAGCTGCCCGACACCGGCTGGCTGCGCCGCTACCGCGTCCGCGCCCATGGCGACGTCACGCAGGCCCAGCTCGACGAGCTCAAGAACGGCATCGAGATCGAGGGCGTCAAATACGGGCCGATCGAGGCCACGCTGGAGCGCGACCAGGGCGCCAATGTCTGGCTGGTGTTCGCGATCCGCGAAGGCAAGAACCGCGAGGTGCGCAATGTCTGCGCCCATCTCGGACTCGAGGTGAACCGGCTGATCCGCGTCTCCTATGGCCCGTTCCAGCTCGGCGAAGTCCCCGAGGGCCAGGTGGAGGAGATCCGTTCGCGCGTGCTGCGCGAGCAGCTCGGCGAGAAGGTGATCGAGAAGTCGGGCGCGCAGTTCGACGCTCCGCCGAAATCCTCGCGTGTCGATGACGCACCGAGCGAGAAGAAGCCCGCCAGCAAGCGCGCCGTGATCAACGACCGCAAGGGCCGCCGCGTGCTGGTGCAGCGCACCGGCAGCGATGAAGCGCGCGAGCGCAACGAGATGGAAGCAGGCGGTTACGGCCCGCCGCGCCGTCCCAAGCGCGGCTATCACGGCAAGCGCGACCTGGCGCCGCGGGAGGATTGAGGTGGAGCGCGCTCTATCGCTCGGCTCTTTCCCGTTCCCTCCCCCCTTGCGGGGGAGGGCTAGGGAGGGGGGGACCCCGCGGGAGGTCTGTGCGCGTGGCACCTCCTTCCCCAACCCTTCCCCACAAGGGGGAAGGGAGCACACCTTCCGTGCCGCAAAGATGCGGGTCTCATAATGCGCGTCGTCGGGGGCCGCTTGAAGGGGCGCAATCTCACCTCGCCGTCCTCGCGCGACATCCGCCCCACGGCGGACCGGCTGCGCGAGTCCGTGTTCAACATCCTCGTGCACGCCTATGACGATCCGATCGAGGATGCGCGCGTGCTCGATCTCTTCGCCGGCACCGGCGCGCTCGGCATCGAAGCCTCGTCACGCGGCGCAAAATTCGTGCTGTTCGTCGACAACGGCGCGGAGGCGCGGGCGCTGTTGCGCAGCAATGTCGAGGCGCTCGGCCTCGGCGGCGTCACGAAGGTCTATCGGCGCGATGCGACCGATCTCGGCCCCGCGCATCCGGTCGAGCCGTTCTCGCTGGTGTTCCTCGACCCGCCCTATGGCAAGGGCTTTGCGGAGAAGGCGCTGGCGAGCTTGCGCGACGGCGGCTGGCTGACGCCGGGCGCGCTGCTGGTGGTCGAGGAGGCCAAGGCCGCGCAGTTCGCAACGCCGCAAGGATTCGAGGAGCTGGAGCGGCGGGCCTATGACGACACGGAGTTCGTGTTCTTGAAGAAGCCGTAGCGCCTCTTCGGTAGGCTGCGGCACCGTCACCTCCGCCCGAACAGCTTCTCGACGTCGCTGAGCTTCAGCTCGACATAAGTCGGCCGGCCGTGATTGCACTGACCGGAGTTCGGCGTCGCCTCCATCTCGCGGAGCAGGGCGTTCATCTCTTCGGGCCGCAAGCGGCGGCCGGCGCGCACCGAGCCGTGGCAGGCCATAGTGGCCGCGACGTGCATCAGGCGTCGCTCCAGCGGCAGCGCCTCGTCCCATTCGGCCATGTGCTCGGAGAGATCGCGCAACAGGCCGCCCGCATTGGTCTTGCCGAGCAGCGAGGGTGTCTCGCGCACCGCGACCGCGCCGGGGCCGAAGGACTCGATGGCAAGGCCGAACGATGCCAGCTCCTCGCTGCGCTCGAGGAGGCGCTCGACCGTCGCTTCGTCCATCTCGACGATCTCGGGGATCAGCAGGATCTGCCGCTGCACGCCGTTGGCAGCCAGCGAGGCCTTCAGCCGCTCGTAGACGATGCGCTCGTGCGCGGCGTGCTGATCGACGATGATGAGGCCGTCGCGGGTCTGCGAGACGATGTAGGTCTCGTGGATCTGGCTACGCGCCGCGCCGAGCGGGCGATCGACGAGATCGCCGGCGGGCTGGCTCTCGATCCGCACGTCCGCGCTGGGTGCGCCGACGTCGAAGACAGCCTGCGCGCGCTCGGCGAAAGCGGCCGCGCCGTCGAATGACGTCAACGGCGCAACCGGGGCGGCGGGGGAGGCGCGCCAATCCCAGCTCGCGGGACGCTGCGGCGTGAAGGCGGGCCGGAATGCGGACAATGCACTTTCGCCGCTGTTGGCCGCGGTGCGGCGGCCCTCTCGCGCCAGCGCGTCCTTCAATCCGTGCACGATCAGCGCGCGCACCAGGCCGGCGTTGCGGAAGCGCACCTCGGTCTTGGCCGGGTGCACGTTGGCGTCGACCTCGCGCGGATCGAGCGTGACGAACAGCGCCAGCACCGGATGGCGGTCGCGCGGCAGATAATCGGAATAGGCCGCGCGCACCGCGCCGAGAATGAGCTTGTCGCGCACCGGCCGGCCGTTGACGAAGAGATATTGGCCGAGCGCGTTGGCCTTGGTCAGCGCCGGCGCCGCGGCGTAGCCGGCGACCACGACGCCCTCGCGCTCGGCATGAACCTCGATGGCGTGGCTGCGGAATTCCCCGCCGAGGATGTCGCCGAGCCGCGTCAGGCGGCCGGCGGCGCCGGGCAGGGCGGCGGCCCAGGTCACCGGCGCGCGCTCCTCGCCCGCCAGCGTGAAGGCGATGTCGGGCCGTGCCATCGCGAGCCGCCGCACCACCTCGCGGATCGCTTCCGCCTCGGTGCGGTCGGTCTTCAGGAACTTGAGCCGCGCCGGAGTCGCATAGAAGAGGTCGCCGACCTCGACGCGGGTGCCGTGCGCCAGCGCCGCCGGCATGATCCCGGACTTCTCGCCGCCTTCGACGGTCAGCGCCCAGGCATGGGGCTCGCTGGCATGTCGCGTGGTGATGGAGAGCCGCGCCACGGAGCCGATCGAGGGCAAAGCCTCGCCGCGGAAGCCGAGCGTGCGGATCTGCAGCAGGTCCTCGTCGTCGAGCTTGGAGGTGGCGTGGCGCTCGACGGCGAGGGCGAGATCCTTCGCGGTCATGCCGCCGCCGTCATCGGTGATGCCGATCCGCCGTCGTCCGCCGCCGTCGGTGAAGACGTCGATCCGGCTCGCGCCGGCATCGATCGCGTTCTCGACCAGTTCCTTGACCACGCTCGCCGGGCGCTCGACCACCTCGCCGGCGGCGATGCGGTTGACGACCTGTTCTGGCAACTGGCGGACGGGCATGGGGGACTCGGTGATCTCCAGGGGGGACAATCTAGTCCCGCTGGCGCTCGATTGCATGAGGCATGTCCGAGCTGCCCACATGCTGTCTCGCCTGGAAGGACCTGCTAGTCGTCGAAGCTACGGCCGCGTCCGGCCTTGATGTCGCTACGGCGCTTCTTGCCCTCCAGCCGGCGCTGCTTCGAGCCGAAGGTCGGCTTTGTCGCGCGCCGCGGCTTGGGCCGCACCATCGCCTCGCTCAGGATTTCGACCAGCCGGTCGATCGCGTCCTGGCGGTTGCGCTCCTGAGTGCGGAAGCGCTGGGCGTGGATCACGATCACGCCGTCCTTGGTCATGCGCTGGCCGGCAATGCGGGCAAGGCGCAGCGCGGCGTCCTCGGGCAAGGTCAGCTTGCGGGAGTCGAAGCGCAGCTGCGCGGAGGTCGCGACCTTGTTGACGTTCTGCCCGCCCGGGCCGGAGGCGCGGACAAAGCCGATCTCGATGTCGTCCTCGTCGATGACGAGATCGCGGGATATCCGCAGCATGTGGGCACCAGGAAGAGATTCGGGTGCGCACAATAGCGGTTTTGGATGGAGTTCGTCATTCCGGCTCGAGCTGTGCATCCCGGAAGCAAAGCTGGATCAGTTTGACTTCGTCGCCGGGGCGGTGGCCGGCTGGGCGGCGGCCTGCGGGGCGCGGCCGACGACGACGGTCAACAGCCCCTGGCCCCAGAGGCGCCGCGCGGCCGCCTTGGCGTCGTCAAGCGTAACGGCGTCGATGACGCCGTTGCGCTTGTCGATATAGTCGATCGGCAGCTTGTCCTGCTGATATTGCAGCAGCGCCTGCGCCAGCTTGGATGAGGTGTCGAGCGCCAGCATCTGCGAGCCCTTGAGATAGGACTTGGCCTCGTCGAGCTCCTTCTGGCTCGGGCCTTCCTCGGCCATGCGGCGCACTTCTTTCTCGATGGCATCGATTGTGTCGCCGGCGCGGTCGGCGCGGGTCCCGGTATTGCCGATGAAGATCGCCGAGTGCTCCATCCAGAGCAGCGATTCGAATACCGAATAGGCCAGCCCGCGCTTCTCACGGACCTCGCGATAGAGCCGGGAGGACAAGCCTCCGCCGCCGAGGATATGGTTGACCACGTAAGCGGCCATGAAGTTCGGGTCGCTGCGCTTCACGCCGGGGCCGCCGAAGGTGATCACGGTCTGCGGTACGTCGAGCGTCACGAAGGCGCGTTGTGGCGGCTTGGCGGCCTCGACGTCGGGCACCGGGGTCAGACTGGCCTTGGCGGGCAGGCTGCCGAAGGTGTGGTCGAGCAGTTTGCCGAGGGTCGCGGGATCGACGTCGCCGACGACGGCGATCTTCAGCCCGTCCCTTGCGATCACCCGGCCGACATAATCCTTCATGTCGGCGACGGTGATGGTCGGCACGCTATCGAGATTGCCGTTGGTCTGCCGGCTGTAGGGATGATCGCCGAAGGCGACCTCCAGGAACTTGCGGCTCGCCAGCGAGGTCGGATTGGTGGTCTCGCGGCGAAGGCCCGAGATGACCTGCGCGCGAATGCGTTCGACATCCGCCGGGTTGAAATGCGGCGAGGTCAGCGCGCTCCTGAGCAGGTCGAAGGCCTCGTCCTTGTTGTCGCGCAGCATGCGCAGGCTGCCCCGGAGGGTGTCGCGGGTGGCGTTGAAGGACAGCTCGATGGCGCGGCGGTCGAGCCGTTCGTGGAAGGTCTTGGAATCGAGATCGCCCGAGCCTTCGTCGAGGAGGGAGCCGACCAGATTGGCGACGCCCGGCTTGTCCTTTGGATCCTGCGACGAACCCCCCGCGAAGGAATATTCCATCGCAATCAGCGGCACGGTTGCGTCCTGCACGAACCAGGCTTCGATGCCGCCCGGCGAGATCAGGTGCTGGATCTTGGCGGCGGCCTGCGACGGGGAGACTGCGGCGAGCGCGAGCGCCGCGCCGGCGGCGACGGAGAATGCGATCCGTCGAAGCAAGGGATAGGTCACGAACGCTTCTCCTCGCGCTTGGCGGTGGCGGTGTCCTTGATCAGATAGCCCGTCACCGAGCGCTTCTTCTCGAGCCATTTCTGGGCGACGGCGCGGACCTGCTCGGCGGTGACGGCGCGGATGCGGTCGGGCCAGCTCCTGATGTCCTCGATCGACAGGCCCGTGGTCAGCGCGCCGCCGTACCAGCGCGCCAGCACAGCCTGGTTGTCCTGGGCGTAGATCGCTTCCGCAATGAGCTGGGTCTTGACCCGCTCCAGATCCTCGGCGCGGATCGGGTTCTGCGCGACGTTGGCAAGGACCCCGTCGACTGCCTGCTCGACCTCTGCGAAGCTGACGCCGGGTTTCGGTGCAGCCGAGATCGCGAACTGGGTCGGGTCAAGCGAGATGCTCGAATAGCTGGCGCTGGCGGCGACGGCGAGCGGCTTGTCGACGACGAGGGCGCGGTAGAGATAGGAATTGCTGCCGCTGCCGATCAGTTGCGCCAGTACGTCGAGGGCCGCGCTCTCGCCGGCCGCGGCGGTGGTCGCCGACGGCACGAGATAATAGCGCCGCATGCTCGGCTGCTCGACCCGCGGGTCGGCCAGCGTGACGGTGCGCGGCGCTGCGGGCTCCGGCTCCTGCGGGCGGACTCGCCGGGCCGGGATCGCGGGCTGGGCGGGGATGGAGCCGAAATTGCGTTCGACCAGCGGGCGGATTTCGGCGGCGTCGACGTCGCCGGCGATCACCAGGATCGCGTTGTTCGGCGCATAGAATCGGCGATAGAAAGCGAGTGCATCCTCGCGATCGAGCTTTTCGATCTCCTGATGCCAGCCGATCACCGGACGCCCATAGGGATGGTTGAGATAGAGCGCGGCCATGATCTGCTCGTTGAGCCGCGCGTCCGGGTTGTTGGCGACGCGCATGTTGTACTCTTCGAGCACGACGTCGCGCTCGGGCAGAACGTTCTCGTCCTTGAGGACGAGGCCGGTCATGCGGTCGGCCTCGAACTCCATCATGGTCGGCAGCTGCTCTTTCGGCACGCGCTGGTAGTAGTTGGTGTAGTCGACCGAGGTCGAGGCGTTCTCGTTGCCGCCGACGCGGAGTACGGTCTGGGAGAACTCGCCGGCCGGATGCTTAGCCGTTCCCTTGAACATCAGATGCTCGAGGAAATGGGCGAGGCCGGACTTGCCCGGCGTCTCGTCGGCCGAGCCGACCTTGTACCAGATCATCTCGGTCACGACGGGGGTGCGACGATCGGGGATCACCACGACCTGCATGCCGTTGGCAAGCGTGAAGCTCGTGGGCGGAGCCGATGTCACCGTGGTCTGGGCAAGGGCGGGGCCGGCCGAGAGGACACTCGTCGAAAGCAGCGCGGCAACAAGGCAGACAGCCGATCGGTATGAGGACATCATGATCCCTGGTGAAATGCCGAGCCCGGATCTCCGGCCCGGAAAGGCACGGCATGGTACACCGTGCAGCTGAGGCTTCGCGTCACGAAGCAGAGAACTCAACGCTTAGGCAAGTTACTGATAAGCAATTTTGAACGGGGCAGGCGGATCAGCCGCCGGCCCTCGCTTCGCGTCGGTCAGAATGTCGCGACAGGGCAGGAACGTTATTGTTCCTTGTCCTTGCCGGACATGATGTCGTAGTACATCCGCCGCGACTTGTCCGGCCCGGCGCCATAGGCATAGTTCGGCGACGGCGTCTGGTATCCCGGCGGCGGCTCGACCAGGGACTGGCGCGGCGGCTCCGACGTGAACGGCTTCGACTCCGAGCTGTTGCCGCCCTTCATCATGTTCCAAAGACCACCGGTGAAACCGAGTTCGGCCGGACTCAGCGAGGGGTTGCTGTTGGTGCCCGGCTGAATCGGATCGTTGCTGGTCCGGGGGGCTTCGGCGACCTGACCGGCCTTCATCTCTGCCGGCGTCAGGGGCTGGGCGGCCTGCCAGTTCTCCGTTGCCTTGGTGGCCTTCTTGCGCGCCGCGATGGCTTCCTTGCGGCGCTTTTCCTCGGGGTCCTTGGGCCAGTTCGGCGCCGCCCTGGCTTCGGTCGCAGGCGGCGGCAGATCGAGCTTGGGCGGCACGACCAGCGGCGAGCGCTCGCGGTACTCGATGCCCTTCTTCTCCATGCTCTTGGCGCCGATGCCGGACATCAGATTGTCGATGAGCCTCTCTTCGAAGGTCATGTCGTCTTCCTCGTCGTCGTCAGCGGCGCGGGCTGCGCCGGTCGACATGACGAGGCCAATGCCGAGCGCGACGGCAGACAATTTCAACGCCCGCCAGATCTTCCAATGGGGGCCTCGAACCATCGAACCGCTGGTCTTCGAGCTGCGCATCACCATACCTGTTCCATATTGTGGCAGATTGCCGCTCAAACGCGGCCAATTGCTCGCAAAAACGGGTTCCACCTGGCGGTCGGTATCGGCCGGGATCAGGGCGCTTTTGCGGCGGGTACCCCCAGGAAGGAATCATACAATAGCGCCGCCACCCCAGCAACGATGGCCACATCGGCAAGGTTGAAAACGTACCAATTATAGGTACTTCCGCCGAGCTCGATATGAAACAAGGCGAAATCGACCACCGCGCCGTGGAGCAGGCGGTCGATACCGTTGCCGATGGCTCCGCCGATGATCAGCCCGAGCGCAATCGTGGCCAGGCGAGTCTGCGAGCGGGCCATCCAGATCGCCAGTGCGACCACGGCGAGGGCCTTGACGGCCATCAGCGCGAGCTGCGCCGCCTGGCTGTCGTTCTGAAGCCAACCGAAGCTGATGCCGATATTCCAGGCCAGCACCAGGTCGAAGAACGGCGTCACCCGCACCGCACCGCGATGGGCGAGGTCGAACACGTAGAGCAGCCAGAGCTTCGAGGCCTGGTCGGCCACCAGCGTGACCACGGCCGCGAGGATACCGGCGCGGAGCGGTGTCATGGGCGACCGATCAGACGCTCACCCCCAGCGCCTTCCATTCGCGCAGCGCCTTGGCGTCGCGCGGGGTGACGTCGGGGTATTCAGGGTCCTCGCCGACGGTCGGCGAAATCTTCCAGGAGCGCGCGCATTTGGTGCCGACCGCCTTCTCCACAACGACCGCGACGCCCGGGACGGCATCGAGACGGAACGCCGATGCCGGTGCCTCGCCCTCCCGTACCTCGTAGTTCGAGGTGATGCAGATCTCGGCGAGGTCGGTGTCGAACAGCGTCATCAGCATAGCGCGGTCGGCGACATAGATCACCGGCGAAGCCTCGAGCGAGGAGCCGATGTTCTTGGCCGCACGTTCCAGCTCGAGCGCGCCGGTGACGACGCGGCGGACGTTGCGAATGGTCTCCCACTTCGCGGCGAGCCTGTCGTCGCGATAATCGTCGAGGTCGGTCGGGAACAACGTCAGATGCACCGACGGCTCGGCGTCGGGCCGGTACATGCGCCAGGCTTCCTCCGCGGTGAAGCTCAGGATCGGCGCGAGCCATTTCAGGATCGAGGCGCACAACAGGTCGATGGTGGTCAGCGCCGCCTTGCGCGTCAGCGACGACGGCGGTTCGCAATACAGCGTGTCCTTGCGGATGTCGAAGTAGAACGCCGAGAGCTCGCTGTTCAGGAAGGCGGACAGGATCGCAACCACGCTCTTGTAGTCGAACTCGCGGTAGGCCTTGCCGATCGCGGCGGCGCGCACCGCCAGCTCGTGCAGCATCAAGCGTTCGAGCTCGGGCATCTCGGCGGGCACGACGGCCTCAGTCGGCTTGTAGTGGTGCAGCGTGCCCAGCATCCAGCGCACGGTGTTGCGCAGCTTGCGATAGGTCTCGACGGTGTTCTTCAGTATCTCGGGGCCGATGCGCTGGTCGTCGGTGTAGTCGCTGGACGCGACCCAGAGCCTCAGGATGTCGGCGCCGGATTCCTTGATGACGGACTGCGGCTCGATGGTGTTGCCGAGCGACTTCGACATCTTGCGGCCGTCCTCGGCCTGGGTGAAGCCATGGGTCAGCACGATGTCGTAGGGCGCGCGGCCGCGCGTGCCGCAGCTTTCCAGCAGCGAGGAGTGGAACCAGCCGCGATGCTGGTCCGAGCCTTCCAGATACATCACGGTGTCGGTGCCGCCGTCGACCTCGCGCTTGATGCCCGACAGACCCGGGAAATGCACGGGGTCTTCGAGCACGAAGGCGTGGGTCGAGCCGGAATCGAACCAGACGTCGAGGATGTCGTCGACCTTGTGCCAGTCCTCGCCCGCGCGTGACCCGAGGAAGCGTTCGCGCGCGCCCGTCGCGTACCACGCGTCGGCGCCCTCCTTCTCGAACGCGTCGCCGATGCGCGCATTGACGGCCTCGTCCTGGAGGATCTCGGCGGAGCCGTCGCCCTTCTCGCGCACGAATACGGCAATCGGCACGCCCCAGGCGCGCTGGCGCGAGATCACCCAATCGGGCCGCGCCTGGATCATGCCGTTGATGCGGTTCTCGCCCGACGGCGGCACCCATTGCGTTACCGAGATCGCGTGCAGCGCGCGGGCCCGCAGCGTGTCGCCGCTCTTGGTCTTGCCGCTCACGGCGATGTCCTTATCCATCGCGATGAACCATTGCGGCGTGTTGCGGAAGATCACCGGCTTCTTGGAGCGCCAGGAGTGCGGATATTGATGCTTCAGCCGTCCGCGCGCGAGCAGCATGCCTTTCTCGACGAGCGCCTTGATGACGGCCTCGTTGGCGTCGCCCTTCTCGCCCTTGTCTGTGATGACGCGCTTGCCGGCAAAGCCGGGCGCATGATCGGTATAGGCGCCGTTTTCGTCGACGGTGTAGGGGATTGCGGTGTTGATGCCGCGCGCATCGAGATCGCGTGCCTGCGCCATCCAGACATCGAAGTCCTCGCGGCCGTGGCCGGGCGCCGTGTGCACGAAGCCGGTGCCGGTGTCGTCGGTGACGTGATCGCCGGGCAATAGCGGCACGATGAAGTCGTAGCTGCCCCCAACCCCCTTGAGCGGATGGGCGCATTCGATCGCGTCCATGGTATCGCCTGGGACATCGCGGACCTTCTCATAGGCCGTCACCCGCGCCTGCTTGAACACTTCCTCTGCAAGCGCATCGGCGAGGATCAGCAGATCGCCGGCCTTGGTCCAGTTGTCGGCCGGCGCGTCCGTCACCTTGTACAGGCCGTAGGCGATCTTCGGCGAGAACGAGATGGCGCGGTTGCCGGGCAGCGTCCACGGCGTCGTGGTCCAGATGACGACGCTTGCGGAAGCAAGCGCGCCGTGCGCGGGCGAGGTGACCGGAAACTTCACCCACACCGTATCGGACGTGTAGTCCTCGTACTCGACCTCGGCTTCGGCCAGCGCGGTCTTCTCGACCACGCTCCACATCACCGGCTTGGAGCCGCGATAGAGCGTGCCGTTCGCGGCGAACTTTATCAGCTCGCGCGCGATCTGGGCTTCGGCCGGATAGCTCATTGTGGCGTAGGGATGGTCCCAATCGCCGATCACCCCCAAGCGCTTGAACTCCTCCCGTTGCACGCCGAGCCAGTGCGTGGCATAGGCGCGGCACTCCCGGCGGAAATCGATCATCGCGGCAGAGTCGCGGAAGTCGGGCTTCTGCTTGCCCTTCTTACGATAATGCTCCTCCTCGACCTTCCATTCGATCGGCAGGCCGTGGCAGTCCCAGCCCGGCACGTAGTTGGAATCGAAGCCGAGCATCTGCTGACTCTTGGTGACGAGATCCTTCAGGATCTTGTTCAGCGCCGTGCCGATATGGATGTTGCCGTTGGCGTAGGGCGGGCCGTCATGCAGCACGAACTTGGCGCGGCCCTTCGCGACTTGGCGCAGCTTCTCGTAGAGGCCGATCTCGTACCAGCGCTTGAGGATCTCCGGCTCGCGCTGCGGCAGGCCGGCGCGCATCGGGAATTCGGTCTGCGGGAGGAACAGGGTTTTCGAATAATCCCTGGCTTCGGACTTTTGCGATTTTTGCGGCTTTTCGGACATGAGGCTGACTGGCTCGGAAGGGCGCGGGAACGGCTGGCGATGGGCAATCGCGGGTGAAACGACGAAATCCCGGTCTTGCGCCGAGCCTTGAAGCTCAGGCGGAAGCCGGGCCGCTAATCCCTATGATGCGCCGCGCAAACATGCGCTCTCCATAGCAGGGGGGCGAGAGAAGCGCAAAAGGGAAGCGCGCAAAGGTTCGGGTTGGCCCGGGTGTCGGGCTCAATCGACCACGCCAAGCCGCGGAAACGCGTCCGGGGCGGCGGCCAGCATGGCGCGCGCGCGGGCGGAATCGTCGTCCATCTGGCGGATCAGGGCCTCCAGACCATCGAACTTCAGCTCCTCGCGGATGAAGCCTATGAAGGCGCAGTCGAGCGCCTGCCCGTAGAGGTCGCCCTTGAAGTCGAACAGGAAGATTTCCAGGAGCGGGGCGCCATTGTCGAAGGTCGGGCGGCGGCCGAAGCTGGCCACCCCGTCTAGGCGCTCGGTGCCGCGGCCGACCCGGACCGCATAGATGCCGTGCTTCAGTCCGCAATTGGCGTCGAGGCGAATGTTCGCGGTGGGATAGCCGAGGTTGCGGCCGCGCTTTTCGCCATGGATGACCTCGCCGGTGATGAACCAGGGCGCGCCCAGCATGGTGGTGGCCTCGTCCAGCTGGCCCTCGGCGAGGGCGACCCGAATCGCGCTGGAGGACACCGGCCGTTCTTCGATGTCGACATGCGGTTGCACGTCGACCTCGATCCCGAGCCGGGGCGCCTCGTTGACAAGAAGGCTGGGCGAGCCAACCCGCCCCTTGCCGAAATGGAAGTCGTAGCCGACGGCGATGCCGCTGACGCCAAGCCGCCCGATCAGGTCATGGTAAATGAAATCTTGCGCACTGGTTCCGGCCCGTGCCTTGTCGAAGGTCATCACCACTGCCCCGGCCAGCCCGGTGCCCGCCAATAGGCGCAGCTTGGCCCGCTCGTCCGTCAGGCGAAATTGCGGGGTGTTGGGGCTGAAAAACCGCCGCGGATGGGGCTCGAAGGTCAATGCCAGTGCAGGGCGGCCATGGGTCCGGCCCATCTCCAGGGCAGCCGCGATGACGGCGCGATGGCCAAGATGAACGCCATCGAAATTGCCCATGGCGACCACGGCGCCCCTCGGAATCGCAGAATCCGGCGTGGTGTCGCGGATAACGGTAAAAGGCGGAGCCATCAGGGGAATTCTCGAACCGGGGCAGGACTGGCCGGACCGTGGCGCGACCGGCCTTGCGAAGTCAAGCGGGCGGAGCGGAGGCCTTGAGCATGATTTCAATCCTTGGGAGGGGTCCGCAGTTAACGCGCTGTTTAAGGCCTTGATGCTAGTCCTTGAGACGTGGAACTGCCGGGCTCCGGCTTGGCGGTCCGATCCTGATAGTCCTAGGTTTGCGTTGGGGGAGTCGAGATGGCGGTTGATTTGTCGATGCCGGTTCTGGTGGTGGATGACTACAGCACCATGATCCGTATCATCCGGAATCTGCTGAAGCAGCTTGGCTTCGAGAATATCGATGATGCCAGCGATGGTTCGGCAGCGCTGAACAAGATGCGGGGCAAGAAGTACGGGCTCGTGATTTCCGACTGGAACATGGAGCCGATGACGGGCTACGACCTCCTGCGCGAAGTCCGCGCGGATCCGAACCTCGCCACCACGCCCTTCATCATGATCACGGCGGAATCCAAGACCGAGAACGTGATCGCGGCCAAGAAGGCCGGCGTGAACAACTACATCGTCAAGCCGTTCAACGCGGCGACGCTGAAGACCAAGATCGAAGCGGTCTTCCCGGACATGGCGAGCGCGTAAAGCGCGCCAGAGTTTCGGCTGAACTCGCAAGGCCCGGGCTCGTCCCGGGCGTTTTGCGTCATTCCCGGTTCAGTGCACTCCCCGGAATGACGAAGCTCGAAATCACCACTTCAATTCGCGCATCAAGGCCTTCGGCGGGTGGCCGAACAATTCCATCACCGAATTCGGGTCGAGCTGATCGAGGCCTTCGAACTCCTCGGCATGGATGCCGCGGGTGACGAACAGGCAGTCGATGCCGAAGTCACGTGCGCCGGTTAAGTCGGTGCGGACGGAATCTCCGATCGCCAGCACCTTCTTGCGGTCGATCTGGTAGCCTTGGCGTTCTCCGGCGAGCGCCATGGCGCGCTGGTAGATGGGCCGGTGCGGCTTGCCGTAGAAGATCACCTCGCCGCCCAGCTCGCGGTAGAGCTCCGCGATCGCGCCGGCGCAATAGATCAGCCGGTCGCCGCGTTCCACCACGATGTCGGGGTTGGCGCAAACCAGCGTCAACTTGCGGTCGCGCGCCTTGAGCATCATGCCGCGATAGTCTTCCGCCGTCTCGGTCTCGTCGTCGTAGAGACCCGTGCAGACGATGTAATCGGCTTCCTCCAGCGGTGCGGTCACCGCATCGAGGCCGCGGTAAATCGAGTTGTCGCGTTCGGGGCCGAGCCAGAACATCTTGCGGCCGGGATGCTCGGCGACATAGAGCCGGGTCAGGTCGCCTGAAGATACGATGGCGTCATAGGTTTCGTCGGGAACGCCGAGCTTGCGCAATTGTCGCTGCACGGAGTCGGCCGGACGCGGCGCGTTGGTGATCAGGATCACCGTACCACCCCGGCTGCGATAGGTGTGCAGCGCCTCGCAGGCTTCAGGGAAGGATTCCAGCCCGTTATGGACCACGCCCCAGATGTCGCTGAGCACGACCTCCACACCGCCCACGAGCTCGCGCAGGCCTTCGGCGAAATGCAGCGCGGTCATGATGCGCGGGGCCGGTCAGATCCGGCGCGCGAGCGCCGCGTTCCCGGTGATGCGTTGTGACGGAGGCGCAGAAGACGTCGCGCCTGAGCTTTGTGTCGCGGAGCCATGAGGAGCCTGAATGTCTTTCGCCTGGTTTGGCGGGGCCCCGCCGGTAGCAGATGCCCCCTCGGGCCGCAATGGCCGGGGCGGCGCGAACAGGAACCCCTGTCCGAACCGCACGTCGAAATCGAGCAGATCGACCACCGCTCGCTCGCCTTCGATCCGTTCGGCGATCAGGTCGATGCCGAAGCGGCCGAGCAGGTCGGAGAGGTCGGACGGGTGGATGTCCGAGGCAGAGGCCTGCTTGGGATCGAGCAGCAAGGTGGCAGGCACCTTGATGAAGCGCACGCCGCGGTCGGCGAGCTCGCGCGGCTCGATGCGCAGATCCGTGACGTGGTCGATCGAGAAGCGGAAGCCGCGCTGCGCCAGTGCCGCGAGATTCTCGGTTTCGGCCGGGCCGAGATTGCGCAAGGTGGACTGCTTGAACTCCAGCACGAGCGAAGGCGCCAGAGCGCGGTTGGCTTCGAGGAAGTCGAGGCATTGCGCGAAGGTGGTGGAATTGCCGAGCGTGGAGGCCGCGACGTTGCAGAACACGCCGACGTCCTTGTTGCGCACCATCAGGCGCCGCAGCACCTGCACGCAGCGCAGCATCACCATGTTGTCGATGCGCCCGATCAGCCCGGAAGCTTCCGCGATGCTGATGAACTCCTCGGCGGCGATCAACTGGTCGCGCTCGTCGCGCAGGCGCGTCACCGCCTCGTAGAACCGTACCTTGCGCTGCGGCAGCGTCACGACCGGCTGCAGGAAGATGTCGACACGGTTCTCGTCGATTGCATTGCGCAGCGCCGCCAGCAGCTGGGTTTGGTTGCGCCCATTGGCGACCTGAACCGGACTGGCCATTTGGGCCTGAGCGGCCGGCGCCGTCCTTGGCGCTGGCGCGGGAAGGGCGACCGGCTTCTCTTCGAAGGGAGCAGCCAGATCGATCGGCGTCTCCGGCTCCGGCTTCGTGACCGGTGCGGGAACCAGCGCCGGCGTGCTGCCGGCCAGTAGATCCTCATGGGCGGACACGGTAGTGGCGAGCTGCCGGACCAATCCGCCGAGTTCGTTGATCTCGCCAATGACCGACTGGATGCGGTCGGAATTGGTCGAATTGGATGAGGCGATGCGTGCCTCGATCGCAGCCAAGCGGCGGCCGAACTCGGCCACCTGGCGAGCGAGGTCGGCGGTGCCGCGCGAGAGGTCGGTGATCTGGCCCCCGACATCGCTGCGGTCGCGCAGCCGCATCGACACGGCGTTGTAGAGGATCAGGAAAGTCAGCGCGGTCAGCGCTACGATCGCCGATTCCGTTCCGCTGATGCCGGCGACGGAATGGAGCGCGAGCCCGAGCGAGGCTGCGACCAGGACCATGCAGATGGCGATGAAGATCGTCGAGATGCGAATCATGCCGCGCGCTATGCCTCAAGAGCTGACTGTCTCACCCGGGAAAACACGGGTCGCGCGCGAAATTCGTGACGCCTCATGCTCCCCTGGCATGCATGACCCTAACATCATTGTTGATTCGAGGGGATAGTGGCTGTCCCGTAGCCGGATCCGCCGGCGGAAGCTTCGAGGTTGCGGTCAGGGTCGGCTTCCCGCGCAGAAATCAAGGCGCTCTCAGCGCAAAATAACGCCGCTCTCAAGGTCAGCGCGCCGCGTGCACATTATCGTTCCGGCGTTTCAACCGCAGGAGATTGCCATGTCGACATCCGCCGCCCTCAAGCCAGCCCCCGCCCAACCCGACCTTGCCGCCCTCAAGCAGCGCCAGCACGGCGCCTGGTCGTCGGGCGACTATGCCGTGGTCGGCACTACCTTGCAGATCGTCGGCGAACAGCTCTGCGAGGCCATCGACCTACGCGCCGGCAGCAAGGTGCTCGACGTCGCCGCCGGCAACGGCAATGCGACGCTGGCGGCGGCGCGGCGCTGGTGCGACGTCACATCCACCGATTACGTGCCAGCGCTGCTCGAGCGCGGGCGCGAGCGCGCGGCGGCCGAACATCTCGCGGTCGATTTCCGCGAGGCGGATGCCGAAGCGCTGCCATTTGCCGATGCCAGCTACGACGTCGTGCTCTCGACCTTCGGCGTGATGTTCACGCCGGATCAGGACCAGGCGGCTTCCGAGCTCGCCCGGGTCTGCAGATCGGGCGGCAAGATCGGTCTCGCCAGCTGGACGCCGCAAGGCTTCATCGGCCAGCTGTTCAAGACCATCGGCAAGCATCTGCCACCGCCCGCGGGGGTGAAATCACCGGCGCTGTGGGGGACGGCAGCGCGGCTGGACGAGATGTTCGGCGGCGTCGCCGCGGAGATCGCCGCCGAGCCGCGCATGTTCGTGTTCCGCTATCGCTCGCCGGACCACTGGCTCGAGATCTTCAAGACCTTCTACGGCCCCACGCTGAAGGCGTTTGCCGCGCTCGACGAGAGCGGCCAGGCCGCGCTGAGGCGCGATCTGCTGGCGCTGCTCGGGGAGTTCAACCATGCCGACGACGGCACGATCGTGGTGCACAGTGAATATCTCGAAGCCGTGATCACCAAGCGGTGACGTCACCTGAGATGTGGTCAGGCCGGCTCCTGCCTGACCACACCGGTCAGGATGGCGCGCTGGCGCCGACCGTGTCGGCCGAGACGGCTTGGCGGGTGCCGAGCGGTTTCGGCCGCCCGGTGGTGGTGTCCCGCAGCGTCTGCCGCTCGATCTCCGAATTCAGCTCGGCGCCAAACATGATCACGATCGCCGACATCCACATCCACGTCATCAGGCCGATCGCTGCACCCAGAGAGCCGTAGGTCGCATTGTAATTGGCGAATTCCGAGAGGTACCAGGACAGCAGGGCCGACCCCGCGATCCAGAGCAGCGCGGCCGTCACGGCGCCGAGGCTCAGCCATTGCCAGCGCGGCGCGTCACGGCTCGGCGCGAACCGGTAGAGGATCGCGAGCGCGGCCAGCAGGATCAGGAACAGCAGCGGCCATCGGGCCAGCGCGACAATCAGCTTGTTTTCGGGGGCCATGCCGAGATGATCGAGCGCCAGCGGAAAGGCGACGACGGCCCCAACCATCAACAGCAGCGCCGCGATGCCTCCGACGGTGAAGGCCAGCGACACCATGTTGAGCCGAACGAAGCTCCGTTTCTCGCGTTCTTCGTAGGCGACATTGAGGGCGTCAAAGATCGCCTTGACGCCGGCGTTGGCGCTCCAGATCGCAAGCAGCAGCCCAAACAGGAAGGTGACGCCGAGCGTTGCGTTGCCGTTCGACACCACGCGGGCGACCTGCTCCTCGACGATCTGGAAGGAACCTTCGGGCAGCATGGTCGCGAGCGTGTGCAGATTGGCGCTGATCGTCGCGGGGTCGGCAAACAACCCGTAGGATGAGACGAGCGCGGTCACGGCGGGAAAGATCGCAAGCAGGCCGAAGAAGACGACGCCGCCTGCCGTCGCGAGCAGGCGATCGTCGTCGATGCGCTGGTAAGTCCGCCAGAAGATATCCTTCCAGCCTGCCCAGGGAATCTCGAAGGGGCTTTTCGCCTTGCGGCCTCGGCCGGGCTGCAGCGCCGCACCGGCCGGGTGCGTTTCGGGGGAATTCGCTTCCCCTCGCCGGTGCTCTTGCGGAGGCCCCGATCCAATCAGGCCGGAATCCCTGAAGTAGCGCTCTGCGGCCAGCACGAAGATCGCGGTCGAGGCCACAAGCACCCAAGAATCGACTTGATCGGAGCGCCGCGGCGGCATTCAGGCGTCCTGCCTTTGGTTGTTACGCCTGCGCCGCGCCGCCGTGAACCCCGCCAGCCCAATCGCCGCAATCATGAGGCCGAGTTGCACAGGCCTGCTGGTGCGAACGGGCCAGGAGGTTCTGCCGCGGCCGCGCTCGCCGGGCGCGAGCGGCGCCAGCGGAATGGAGGTCGCGGCCTCCTTGACGGCTTGCTTGACCGTTCCGCGCGGAATTCGCGGGCTGGCGATGGCAACGCGCATCCGGCTGGCCAGCGGCACGATCGGCTTGGTCGGCCGCTTCATCATGGACATGGCGACGCCGACGCAGATCCCGGCCAGCATGAGCAGCACCGCGCCGACGGCGCCAAAACCCCAGAATTGTCCGTAGGTGATGGCCACCCAGCGATACAGGGCGATCAGGCCGACGAAGAAAGTCGCGATCGCGAACAATCCAGCGGCTGCAAACAGGCCGGCCGCAATCGCATAGGACGTGACCCGCCCCGTGGCCTGGCTGGTGCGGTCACGCATATACGATTGCGCGGCGCGCTTGAGATGGTTGACCTTGAGCGCCATGCCGGCGCGCAGCAATTCGCCCGATGGCGCAAGCATGCGGACATCCTCCGAGAGCAAGGAAATTTCTCGGATGATGAACGTGGCGCCAATTGAGTTGTTCCGGCGGCGCGCGATTCGCCGTGATGAATCAGCCGAGATCGGCGGCCGCGATCCAGAACACCTCGCCCTCGGAATCCTCGGTGTCGAGCCAGAGCAGCGGCAGCTCCGGAAACGCCTCGTCGACCAACTCCCGGCCGCGGCCGATCTCGCAGATCAGCCCGCCCTCCGGCGCCAGGTGGTCGGGTACCTCGCGCAGGATCCGGCGCACCACGTTGAGGCCGTCGGCGCCGCCATCGAAGGCGAGCTTCGGCTCGGCGCGGCATTCCGGCGGCAGTGCCGCCATGCCTTCGGCGTCGACGTAGGGCGGGTTGGTGATGATCAGGTCGTACCTGTTGCCGCCGAGCGGGGCGAACAGGTCGCCGCGATGGAGGCTGATGCGGTCTTCGAGCCCGTACTCGCGGACATTGCGCGCAGCGACCTCGAGCGCGCCCTTGGAGATGTCGACGGCGTCGATGGTGGCGTTCGGGAAATGATGCGCGGCGAGGATCGCGAGGCATCCCGATCCCGTGCAGAGGTCGAGCACGCGCGCGACCGCCGCGGGATCGTCGATCAGCGACCCGGCCTCGCCTTCGGCACCGAAATGCGAATCCAGGAGCTCGCCGATGAAGGAGCGCGGAACGATGACGCGCTCGTCGACATAGAACGGCAGGCCGCGCAGATAGATCTTGTTGACGAGATAGGCGGCCGGTTTGCGGGTGGTGACGCGCCGATGGATGAGGTCGAGGACGGTCTTGCCCTCCGCGGCGGTGACGCGCGCGTTGGCGAAGGTGTCGAGCTGCTCCGGATGCAGATGCAGGGCCTCGCAGACCAGGAAGGCGGCTTCCGCCACCGGATCGGTGGTGCCGTGGGCAAAAGCAAGCCTGGCCTCGACGAAGCGACTCACCGCATAGCGGACGAAGTCGAGCAGCGTGAGGAGTTCCCCGGGCCGCACCCTCGCAAGCTGCGGCGCGGCGCGGCCGCGCGCGGACTTTTTTGCAGCTTTTGCCATCAGGGCTTGGTCCAGCGTGCGGCGGCTTCGTCGTCGCGGGTGTGGGCCTCGACCCAGCCGGTGCCGGTGGCGCTCTCTTCCTTCTTCCAGAACGGTGCGCTGGTCTTGAGATAGTCCATCAGGAACTCGGCGGCCTGGAACGCGGCCTGGCGGTGCTGCGAGGCGGTCAGCACCAGCACGATGTTCTGGCCCGGCATGAAACGGCCGACGCGGTGGATCACGGTGATTCCGTTCAGCGGCCAGCGCGACACGGCCTCGTCGGCATGGCGCCTGATCTCTTCCTCGGCCATACCGGGGTAATGTTCGAGCGTCAGCGCGGCCACCTTGGCGCTGTCCTCGTCGGCACGGCAGATGCCCGAGAAGCTCACGACGGCGCCGATGTCTGTCCGGCTCCGGGTCAGGACGGCGATCTCGCGGGCGATGTCGAAATCAGCCTCCTGGATGCGGATGGTGACGGGGCCGGTCATGCGCCTAGCCGCCGGTCATGGGCGGAAAGAACGCGATCTCGCGGGCGCCTGCGATGGCAGCGTCCTGCTTGACGTGCGCGTGGTCGATCGCGGCACGGATCACCTTCGGCTTCTCGAACGCATGGGCATAGGCCTCGCTGCGGCCGGAGAGCCAGGCGATCAGTTCCTCGACGGTGCGCACGCCGGCCGGCGGTTCGATCGTCTCCTCCGCCTTGCCGACGCGCTCGCGCACCCAGGCGAAATACTTCACCTTCATCCCTCGTCCTCCTCGATGAGGTGATGGATGCCGGCGCGGAAATAGTCGTATCCGGTGTACATGGTGAGGATCGCCGAGGCCCACAGCAGAGCCAGGCCGATCATCGAGACGACGGGCACCACGACGTCACCCGCGGGGCCTGCGAGCAGGAAGCCGATCGCAATCAGCTGGACCGTGGTCTTCCACTTTGCAAGCTTGGTCACGGGAACGCTGACGCGGAGCGCAGCGAGGTATTCGCGCAGGCCCGAAACCAGGATTTCGCGGCACAGGATCACGATGGCAGCCCACAGCGACCAGCCGTGGATGATGCCGTCGGCGGCCAGCATCAAGAGGCAGGAGGCGACCAGCAACTTGTCGGCGATCGGATCGAGCATCCGGCCGAAGGCCGATTGCTGATTCCAGATTCGCGCATAATAGCCGTCGAGGTAATCGGTGATCGCAGCGGCGATGAAGATGGCGACCGCAAGCCAGCGCAGCCAAAGCGGCTGGTCCAGGATCGACTGCGCATAGATGCACCCGACCACGACCGGGATGGCGGCGATCCGGCCATAGGTCAGGATGTTGGGGAGCGACATCGCGCGGCTGTTCGTCCCTCGTGTCGTGGCGATGTTCATCCGTCCTACCAATACCGCTCGAGCCTGAAGGTCAACCGTTCCACTCCCAAATGGGGCGCGGGCTGCGACGACCATATGACCGCCCACCCTTTAGTTCACCCCGGCTGTGGATGGAAATACTCGAAAATTCTGCGGGCGCTCTCGGCACTGACCCCCGGAACCTTGCCGAGATCGGCGATCGAGGCCCGTTCGATCTCCTTCAGGGTGCCGAAATGATGCAGCAAGGCGCGTTTGCGTGACGGGCCGATGCCCGGAATCTCCTGCAAACCCGCCTCGCGGATGTCCTTCTTGCGCAGCTTGCGGTGCGAGCCGATGACGAAGCGGTGGGCCTCGTCGCGTAGGCGCTGGATGAAATAGAGCACGGGATCGCGCGGCTCCAGCTTGATCGCCTCGCGCTCCGGCATGAACAGGGTTTCGCGGCCGGCATCCCGGTCCGGTCCCTTGGCGACCGCCATCAGCGACACCTGGGTGAGGCCGAGATTGGCGAAGATCTCGCGCACGGCGTTGAGCTGGCCGCGGCCGCCGTCGATGATCACGAGGTCGGGCCATTGCGGGAAATCGTCGTCCCTGGCCTTGTTGCTTTCCTTGGTGCCGGCGTCCTCGGGCGGATTGATCAGGCGCTTGAAACGGCGCTCCAGCACCTCGCGCATCATGGCGAAGTCGTCGCCGGGCGTGATCCCTTCCGACTTGATGTTGAACTTGCGGTACTGGTTCTTCACGAAGCCGTCCGGGCCGGCGACGATCATGGCGCCGACCGCATTGGTGCCCTGGATATGGCTGTTGTCGTAGACCTCGATGCGCTTGGGCGAATGCGGCAGGCTCAGCGTTGCGGCCATGGCATCGAGCAGGCGGCTCTGAGTGGCGGTGTCCGCCAGCTTGCGGCCGAGCGCCTCGCGCGCGTTGGTCAGCGCGTGGGTGACGAGCTCCTTCTTCTCGCCCCGCTTGGGCGCGATGACCTCGACCTTGCGGCCGGCCTTGATCGAGAGCGCATTGGCGAGCAGCTCGCTCTCCTCGATCTCGTGCGAGAGCAGGATGTTCCTCGGCGGCGGCTTGTCGTCGTAGAACTGCGCGAGGAACGAGCCGAGCACTTCTTCGGGGGTGAAGGTCTTTTCCGCGCGCGGGAAATAGGCTCGGTTGCCCCAGTTCTGGCCGGTGCGGAAGAAGAACACCTCGACGCAGGAGAAGCCGCCCTCCTGGTGGATGGCGAAAACGTCGGCTTCCTCCACCGTGCGCGGATTGATGCCCTGCTGCGACTGGATCGCCGAGAGCGCGGCGAGGCGGTCGCGGTACAGCGCGGCGCGCTCGAATTCGAGCTCACCC
Organism: Bradyrhizobium sp.; assembly: GCA_035575945.1. Taxonomy (GTDB): domain Bacteria; phylum Pseudomonadota; class Alphaproteobacteria; order Rhizobiales; family Xanthobacteraceae; genus Bradyrhizobium. Next base: position 166,215 of record DATLXF010000056.1, read on the forward strand.
GCCGCCTTCTCCATCTCGCCGGCAAGCTCCTGCTTCACCGCATGGCTCCTGCCGGAGAGAAAGTCGCTCGCCTCGCGCACCAGCGTCGAATAGCCGCCGAAATCGATTTCGCGGGTACAGGGACCGGCGCAGCGCCGGATCTGGTGCAGCAGGCAGGGCCGGGTGCGGCTCTCGAAGAAGGAATCGGTGCAGGAGCGGATCAGGAACGCGCGCTGCAGCGCCGTGATGGTGCGGTTGACCGCGCCGGCGGAGGCGAACGGGCCGAAATAGCGCCCGGGCCGGGTCTGCGCACCGCGATGTTTCAGGATCTGCGGCGCCCAATGGTCGCCGGTGATCAGGATGTAGGGAAACGACTTGTCGTCGCGCAGCTGCACGTTGAAGCGCGGCCGCAGCTGCTTAATGAGGTTGGCCTCCAGCAGCAGCGCCTCGGTCTCGGTGGTGGTCGAGACAATCTCCACGGTGACGGTGGCCGCGATCATGCGCAGGATGCGGGCGGGCAGTGGCGCGCTCTGGCGCGCGTAACTGGACAAGCGCTTTTTGACGTTCTTGGCCTTGCCGACATAGAGGACGTCGGCGTTGGCGTTGAGCATGCGATAGACGCCGGGCGATGTCGGCGCGAGGCGGACCGCGCGCTCGATCGCCTCGTGGCCGGTCGCGAGCGGGCCCTCGCCGACAGCGCCGCTCTCTTCCAGGATTTCCGGCAGCAGCGCATCGTCCTCGTCGTCCCCTATTGCTGCGGGGTCGAAATCGGACCCTGCCAGCCCTTCGGGCGGGGCATCGCTCGCAGCGGCCGGCGGCGACTTGCGCGCGCGGTCGTCCGGATTGTCGGAGGAATCGTGAACCATGGGGCGAATTTAGGCGCTGGGGGTGCCGATTTGAAGTTCTGGCCGGGCGGCACGTCCAGAGATGGCGGCCAGTTCCCCGTAACACTTCCTTAAGTCTGTTAAGCGCGCGGTAACCCGACTTAACAGCCCTTTAACTTAAAACTCTCGATAAATCCTACGCGAAAGGTTCTTGGTTCCGTAACCAAGCGGTGGGGCCGGCGCGGCGGCGCAGGCATCGCAAGGGTTGCGGCAGTTGCGTTGGAGTGAGTGATGAAGAGGCTCGTTGTGGGCGCAGCCGCGTTGGTTGGCGCCGGCTGGACAGCTTCGGCAGGGGCCGCCGATTTCAACTATGGACAGCGTGCGCCCTATACCGTCAATCAGCCGCTCAATGCCTATAGCTGGGCAGGTCCGTATCTTGGCGGCAATATCGGCTATGAATGGGGCTCGGTCGACAACAACCCCACCATGCCATCCGGCTTCGCTGGCGGCGTGCAGGCCGGCTACAATTTCCAGAACGGCCCTTGGGTGTTCGGTGTCGAGGGCGACATCCAGGCAGCGGGCGCCGACGAAACCTTTGCGCCTTGGAAGTTCTCCAATCCGTGGTTTGGCACCCTGCGCGGCCGCGCCGGCTATGCATTCAACAATGTGCTGTTCTACGGCACCGCCGGTCTCGCCTTCGGCGAACTGCGCGCGCAGACCTTCGGTTGGTCGGAGTCGCACACCACCGCGGGCTGGACCATCGGTGCCGGCGCGGAAGTAGGCCTCGCGCCGAACTGGAGCGCCAAGCTCGAATATCTCTACATCGATCTGTCGACGAGCCAGTTCGCAATTACCGGCGTGTCCAACGGCTATAGCGCCAGCGTTGTCCGCGCAGGCGTGAACTACCGCTTCTGAGATCCAAAGAAGAAAATACCGGACCAGCCTCCCGGCCGCTCGCGGCCGGGATTTTTTTGCGCCAGTGTCGCAAGAGCGTTTTCGAGCGAAGTGGACGCCGGTTCGCGTCAAGAAAACGCGTCAAATACGAGAGTCTGGAGCGCCGTTCCGATTCTATCGGAACGGCAAAGGCTCTAGGAGACGATCACCAAATTGACCGCCTTTGGTCCCTTTCCCTTCTTGTCCGGCTCAACCTCGAAAGTAATACGCTGTCCTTCGGCAAGGTCCTTCAGTCCCGCCCGCTCCACCGCGGTGATGTGAACGAAGACATCGCGACCGCCGTCGTCAGGCTTGATGAAGCCGTAGCCGCGCTCGCCGTTGAAGAACTTGACCGTTCCCGTCATGGCCATCGGGAAACTCCCCCTCATTGCTCCTCCGCCGCGACGCAGACTCACGTCGCGGCATGACCGGGCCTTACGGAGCCCGGGAGCTGGCCATCCTTGGACGGACCTCATCGGTCCGGCGGGATCTTTCTTAGGGCCTTCACTCCGCCGCAACCATTCGCGGAAGCGGAACGCAAAGCCAGTCACGGAAACAGCATAATACGGTTCTCCGCAGATTGACTACCGCTCCTGCATATTTTTCCCAAGAATGCCGGAGTGTAACGACTTGGTTTCTAGGCCTGATCTCAAGGCTTTGGCACTTCCAATCGGAATCTGGCAGCTCCGCCCTGGCCGAGGGGCATTTCCAGCTCGGGAAGGATCGTTTTGAGCTCGCCCTGCAGGGTATAAGGCGGATTGACGATCAGGAGTCCGGTGGAGGTGAGGGCGGTGCTGTCGGCTTGCGGCGCGACGCTGAATTCGAGGCGCAAGCATTTGCCGGGCGGCTTTGCAGCAGCTGCGAGCCGCGCGACCGTTTCAACCAGCGTATCGGTGGCGCGGCGGTTCTTGGCGGGGTACCAGATTACGTAAATACCGGTCGGCCATTTCGCGAAAGCCGCCGAGAACGCTTCGCCGAGCCGCACGAACTCGTCCTTGGCTTCGAACGGCGGATCGATCAGCACGAGCCCGCGCCGCTCCTTCGGCGGCACGAAGGCCGGCAGCGCCATCCAGCCGTCGAGATCGACCACGCGCGCCTGCTCGTCGCGGCGCAGCACGTCGATCAGCGCCTTGCGCGCCTTCGGCTCGAGTTCGCAAGCGACAAGCCGGTCCTGCGGCCTGAGCAGGCCCCGCGCGATCAGCGGCGAGCCCGGATACGCCTTGAGCTCGCCCTTCGGATTGAAGGCTCGGACAATGTCGAGATATGGCTTGGTCAGTGCCGCACTCTCGTTCGACAGGCGTGCCTGCATCAGCCGCGCAATGCCGGTCAGCCACTCGCCGCCGCGACGTGCCTCGTCGCCGGCGAGATCGTAGAGGCCGGCGCCGGCATGGGTGTCGATGACGCGGAAGGCTGCCGGCTTGTCCTGCAAATAAGTGAGGATGCGAGCCAGCACGATGTGCTTGATGACATCGGTGAAGCTGCCGGCGTGGAAGGCATGGCGGTAGTTCATGGCGGAGAGTTACGACATCGCGCGATGAAAGCAACTCCCGTCATTCCGGGGCGGTGCGCAGCACCGAACCCGGATCCATTTCACCGCAGGCTATGCCGGGCACCGGATTCCGGGTTCGCGCTTTGCGCGCCCCGGAATGACGATTTGATAAGTCTGCTTCAACCGCCCCTGATCGGCGGCATCGTCACCTGCTCGCGGCGGCAGGCGCGGCGCTCGATCTCGTCGCAGGCGCGGAATTGCAGGTCCTTGCTGAGGCAGATGCGGACCTCGGAAAGCCGCGTCCTGTTGCAGGTGACAGAGACGGCGGCATTGCTGAGGCCTGGATTGGCCTTGAGGAAGGCTTCCTCGACCTCCGCCGGCGCCACGGTTTTGGCCTGCGACAGATCGAGATATTCGGCCGGGATCTTGATCGCAGCGCGCGCTTTCCGGATGGTCTCGAAATAGCTGCGGCTTTCGAGCCCCGAGCAGGTGCCGTGCTTGTCCCATTCGTTGAAGATCAGGCCCGGCGCCGGCATCAAATCGAGCATCGAGGAGACGATGTTGCGGTTCAGCCGCGGGGCCGGGCGCTGGCAATATTCGGGGAAACCGTTCTCGTATTGCGGCCACAGCCCATGCACCACGAAGGCGTAGGGCCTGCCGCCGCACTGCATCTGGGAGCGGCCGCCACGCTCGGCCGCGTCCTCGCAGAACGAGGGCGACCATGACAGCGCCAGTACATAGAAATCGAACTCGCCCGGCGCGTTCTGCCGCTTGTCCTGCGCCCTCGCGTCACCGGCGAACGAGGCAAGGCTTGCGGACAGGATCAGCGACAAAGTCAGCGAGATCACGAGGCGGGAGAACGAATGCAATCTGGAATGAAACATGGCGACGCCCCTCAACTAGACTGTGCAAGCAAGCCTAGCAGGCGATGAGAACATTTCAAGAACAAAATTCGGGCAGGCGTCGCTTTGGCAGCGCGATCGACCCAATCAGGGCTGTGCGGCCCGGCAGGCCGGATTGTAGGCCCAGTTGCGGTCGACGCCGACCACGCACCATTCAACGCCGTTGCCGTAGGCGGCAAAGCCGCCGTCCTCGATGATCGAGAAATGGACCTTGCGCGCCTTGCCGTCATTGAGCATGGCCTCGCCGCTGCAATAGCGGCGCGGAATGTTGTCGGACTGCCAGGGCCGGAACGCGGTCTCGCGAACCGCAGCGAAGCCGGTGATCTGCAACGAAGAGTTCCAGAACGTGGACTCCTTCTCGGCGAACTCATGCACGATCCTTGGCAGAGCCCAGTCGCAGGGGGCCACGGCACCGTCATAGCGCGGCCCGCTCAGCCAGAAATTCAGCTCCAGCGGATTGGCAGCTCTTGCCTCGCCGAGCGAGAGTGCCCCGAACACGAGGCCGAGCATGGCGGCAAAACGGAGCGATTTCGGGGAGAGGGCGCGCATGGTCAATCCGGACAACTGAGGTCTTGCGAAGGTCGGACGGTGCCGCGAAGGCCGGGGGAGGTCAAGTGCAGCGCGGCAACACTTCGCCAGGACTTGATCATAACGTCGCCCTCTCCGCGGCTTCGGTTCTTTCCACGGCGATCCCGGCACCGTAAACTGGCGGCCAGCCAATTGGAGTGACGGGAATGCGAATCATTGCGGCCGCGGGCGTTCTTGCCAGCCTGGTTGTCTTGGGAGTGATGGCGAGCCAGCCGGCGCGCGCCGACTATGTGCCGCCCTTCAAGGGCAACGACACCGGCGGAATCATAGCCTATTCGATGGCCACCCAGGTCGATGCGCGCCAGGTCGCAGTCGATCACTGCGCGCGCTACGGCAAGGTCGCGAAATTTCTGGGCGTACAGGGCTATGAGGGCGGCTACATCTCCTTCTCCTGCCGCTGGGTGCCCTATGGCGCCGCCGAGCAGCCGATCCGCACGCTGTACTGAGGCGTCGTCGTAACGCCGCACTTCTCGGCCGGGAGCCTGCCCATGACGCGCAAACTCGCTTTGCTCGGCTGGACGCTTTGCCTTGCGTTATCGGCAGGCAGCGCCAGCGCCGACGATCTGCCGGTGCGCAAGGCCGGTCTTTGGGAAATGAAGCTGGTCACATCCGGCTCGCCCGTGCCGGAGATGACCATGCAGCACTGCACCGACGAGACCGTCGACAAGGAGATGAGCAACAACGTCTCCCCGATGGCCAGGCAGATCTGCGCCAAGCAGGAGATCAAGAAGACGGCGACCGGCTATGTCAGTGATTCCCAGTGCAGCGTCGCCGGTGTGAACACGACGTCGCATGCCGAGATCACCGGCGATTTCAACTCAGCCTACACCATGAAGACGATCTCGCATGCGCAAGGCGGCGTCGCCGGCGCAGCCGGGCGCGACACCACCACGACCCTGCAAGCGAAATGGCTCGGAGCCTGCAAGCCGGATCAGAAGCCCGGTGACATCGTGATGCCCGGCGGGTTCAAGATGAACGTGCGCGACATGGACAAGCTGAAGGCGCTGCTGCCGAAGTAGGCCTGCTCGCCGCGCGGGAGGGTTGCGGAGAGGGTGTCTCAGCGGCGGGATTGTCGAGAAATGCGGAGGCTGTCCCTGCGCGGCAAGAGCCCCACCCGCCGCGCCCGCAGACCGCCCCTGTGAAAGCATATGCGATTGCCCTGCCGCAAGCGGGAAGAGGTGAAGAGGCCAGCTACACCGGTATCCTCACGCTCGCCCTCAGTCCCCCCATCGGGCTGTCACCGAGCGTGATGTCGCCGCCGTGCGAGCGGGCGATGTCGCGGGCGATGGCGAGGCCGAGGCCGGTGCCGCCTTCGTCCTGGTTGCGGGCGTTGTCCAGCCGCAGGAACGGCTTGAACACCTCTTCGCGCAAGTGCGCGGGAATGCCGGGGCCGTCGTCGTCGACCGTCACGGTCAAGTACCGGTGATCGCGCTGGCCGCTGATGGCGATGTTCTTGCCGTAGCGCGCCGCGTTGGTGACGAGGTTGGCGAGGCACCGCTTGAACGAGGCCGGCTTCACCGTCACCACGGGCAGGCCGTGGAATGCGACCGTTGCGTTGTGGCCGTGGCGCTCGGCATCGCTGCGCAGCTCCTCGAGCGCCTGGGCCATGTCGGTCGGCTGCGACTGCTCGCCGGTGTCGCCCCGGGCGAAGGCGAGATAGTCCTCCAGCATCATCGACATCTCGTCGACGTCCTTGCGCATGCCGTCGAGCTCGGGGCTGTCGCCGATCAGCGCCAGCTCGAGCTTGAAGCGGGTCAGGATGGTGCGCAGATCGTGGCTGACGCCGGCGAGCATCGCGGTGCGCTGCTCCATGGTGCGCTCGATGCGCGACTTCATTTCCAGGAAGGCGACCGCTGCGCGCCGCACCTCGCGGGCGCCGCGGGGACGGAAGTTCGGGGCCTCGCGGCCCTTGCCGAAGCTCTCGGCGGCGTCGGCCAGCCGCAGGATCGGCTTGATCTGGTTGCGCAGGAACAGCACCGCCACGATCAGGAGGATCGAGGACGTGCCGACCATCCAGAACAGGAAGATCTCCGAGTTCGAGGCATAGGCGGCGCTGCGCTGCGCGAACACGCGCATCACGGCGTCGTCGAGCTGGATGCGGATCTCGACGAGATTGGAGCGGCCGACGGTGTCGATCCAGAACGAGCGGCCGATCTGGCGGCCGAGCTGCACCGACAGGGTCTGGTCGAGCAGCGAGAAGAACGGCTTCGGTCCCGGCGGCGGCATGTCGCCGGCGGGCAGGAAATCGACCACGAGGCCGAGCCGCTGCTGCGCGATGCGGCGGATCTGGTCGCGGTCTTTGTCCTGCGGATAACCCTTGTAGACGTCGATCAGCGCGGCGATGTCCTGCACCACCGCGGCGGACAACCGGCGCGTCACCGTGTTCCAGTGCCGCTCCATGAACACGAAGGCGACGACGGATTGCAGGATCACCATCGGCACGATCATGATGAGGAGCGCACGGGCATAGAGGCCGGTGGGCATCCAGCCCTTGAACGCGTTGCCCATCCAGCCGTTGACGGCGGAGACGCGGCCGGCAGCGCTCTTCAGAAGCGTGAGGCCGGTGTCGATCGTGCTCATCTGGCGCGCTTCAATTTATGGCGAGGCGACCAGCCGGTAGCCGATGCCGCGCACCGCCTGCAGGAACAGCGGATTGGCGGGGTCGGTCTCGATTTTGCGGCGGAGACGGTTGATCTGCACGTCGACGGCGCGCTCGTTGACGCTGCCATTACCGGTCAGCGCGCTGCGCGGCACGGTCTCGCCAGGTGTTTCCGAGAGAATCCGCAGCATCTCGCGTTCGCGGTCGGTGAGGTGGATGACCTCCTCGCCCTGGCGCAATTCGCCGCGCTCGAGATGGTAGACGTAGGGACCGAAGGCGATCTTCTCGATCGTCGTGGCCTGCGGCGGCGGGGCGGCGCGCTTGAGGATGTTGTTGATGCGCAGCGCCAGCTCGCGCGGCTCGAACGGTTTTGCCACGTAGTCGTCGGCGCCGATCTGCAGGCCTTCGATGCGGGCTTCCGCCTCGTGGCGCGCCGTCAGCATTACGATCGGCACCGAGGAAGAGGTGCGGATGAAGCGGGCGAGGTCGAAGCCGGTCTCGCCGGGCATCATCACGTCGAGGATCAGCAGGTCGAAATGCAGGCCCAGCAATTTCGAGCGCGCATCGCCCGCGCTCGCCGCGGTGGTGACGCGATAGCCTTCGGCCGCGAGAAAGCGCGAGAGCAGGTCGCGGATGCGGCGGTCGTCGTCGACCAGCAAGAGATGCGGGGCATCGTCGGCCGGTTGCACCGGCGGGCGGGCGAGCGTGGCAGCGAGCGGCACGGTCACTCCTTGGCGTCGTTGGTGACGGAAGCGAAGATCGTCTCGAGCACCTTGTCCGGATCGTCGCGATCAATCATCGCGCGGAGGAAGCGCTTCACGGTCTCGGCGTCCTGCGGCGCCATCTCGGCGAGCGCTCTGGTGATCCGGGTGGTCTGGAGCCCGGCGAGCTTCTGCACCAGCGCCTCGCCCTTCGGCGTCGCATAGAGCAGGCGCTGGCGGCGGTCGTTGTCGCCAGTCTTCTGCACGATATAGCCCTCGTCCAGCAGCTGCTTGAGCACGCGGCCGAGCGATTGCTTGGTGATGCGCAGGACGTCGAGCAGGTCGGCGACCTTGAGGCCGGGATAGCGGTAGACGAAGTGCATGACCCGGTGATGGGCGCGGCCGAAGCCGAACGCCTCCAGCTCCTGGTCGGGATCGCCGACGAAATCGCGATACGCGAAGAACAGCAGCTCGATGATATCCCAGCGCAAATTGCCTCCATCGCCTGCGGCCGGCCGGGGCGTGGCAGCGTCTTGAGAGGCAGTTGCGAAATTTATGTCAGGCATATTGACGTATCTTGGGTTCAATGTTACAAAACGATCAACCCGTACGAAATTTTAGATCGTTTCGCGTCGGGCGGCGTCGCAGCAGGGGCGGCCTGAGAGAGCCGGACAGGCGGCGACGGCCAAAGCAGATCTACCGTGCGATTGTCGAGCGGCATCTCGGCAAAACATACTGGACTTCCGCCTTCCGCAAAAGCATGTCCTGCCCGACATGCTGGCCACGGGAAACCGGCCGTAACAAGGCTGGTGGCGGTCTGCAGAAACAATCAAGCCAGCCGGGCCCGAAAGGGCAGGCGGGCGCGAGCAACAGCGCCCACCGGCAGCGGGAGGCAAGGACATGAGCATGACATTCGACATCCAGCCCGCATCCAATCCGACGCCCGAGAAGGACCGCGTCGCCAAGCTGGTGGATCCCGGCTTCGGGCGGGTCTTCACCGATCACATGGCCATCGTCCGCTACAACCAGGCCAAGGGCGGCTGGTACGAGGCGAAGATCGAGGCGCGGGCCAACTTCCAGCTCGATCCGGCCGGTGCGGTGCTGCACTACGCCCAGGAGATCTTCGAGGGCCTGAAGGCCTACAAGCGCGACGATGGCGGAGTGAACCTGTTCCGTCCCGACGCCAATGCACGGCGCTTCAGGGACTCCGCCGATCGCATGGCGATGGCGCAGCTTCCCGAAGACGTCTTCATGGAGGCCGTCGAGCAGGTCGTGCGCATCGATCGCGCCTGGATGCCGGGCGGCGAGGGCAGCCTCTATCTGCGCCCCTTCATGATCGCGAGCGAGACCTTCCTCGGCGTCAAGCCGTCGTCCGAATACATCTTCGCGGTGATCGCCTCGCCCGTCGGCTCCTACTTCAAGGGCGGGCCTGCCCCGGTCTCAATCTGGGTCTCCGAGAATTACACCCGCGCGGCCGTCGGCGGCACCGGCGCGGTCAAATGCGGCGGCAATTATGCCGCGAGCCTGCGCGCGCAGGCCGAGGCCATGCAGCACGGCTGTGATCAGGTCGTGTTCCTCGATGCGATCGAGCGCCGCTACGTCGAAGAGCTCGGCGGCATGAACGTGTTTTTCGTGTACGACGACGGCTCGCTCACGACGCCGCCGCTGGGTACGATCCTGCCTGGTATCACCCGCGACTCCATCATCACGCTGGCCCGCGATGCCGGCAAGACCGTGCGCGAGGAGCCGTATTCGATCGAGCAGTGGCGCAAGGATGCGGCCTCGGGCCGCCTGAAGGAAGCCTTTGCCTGCGGCACGGCGGCCGTGATCTCGCCGATCGGCAAGGTGCGTTCGGTCAGCGGCGATTTCGAGATCTCGGGCGGCGCTGCCGGCCCGGTCGCCATGGGGCTGCGCAAGCAGCTGGTCGACATCCAATACGGCCGCACCAACGATCCCCACAACTGGATCCGCAAGGTGTTTTGATCTCTTCACCCTCCCCTGGAGGGGGAGGGTCGATCGCGCGTAGCGCGAGCGGGGTGGGGTGATCTCTCCACTCGGGCAGTGTTCGATGTGGAGAGACCGTCACCCCACCCCGTCTCTCATCTTTCGCTACGCTCAGATGCGAGCCGACCCTCCCCCTCCAGGGGAGGGTGAAAGCGCAACGTTTGTAGACTATTGCGCACTGAACGCGCTGCTGCCGACACGCGACAAAGCCAGGACACAACAATCATCCCGGACATCGCGCTCATGGCAACAAAGCTCTCGCAACCCCTGAAATGGGTCGTTCTCGCCGCAATCACCGGCGTCTCCGTCGTCGGCATCCTGACCATCGGCCCGGCTCACGATGTCCTCGCGCAAGACCGTGCGCCGATCATCGACGTCCGCACCAGCGATCCCGAGATGAATGCCGCGATCGAGCGCGGCCGCGCCACGCTCCCGACCTTCTGGGTCTCGTACGCAACGCCGAAGCCGTCGGAGACCGGGCACGCCCTGAAGGTGCGCTTCCCGACCCGCAAGGGCGGCGAACATATCTGGATCGGTGGGGTGAAGAAGCTGCCGGATGGCACTTATTCCGGCCTCTTCGCCAACGAGCCGCGCGACATCCCGGGCAAGCACGCAGGCGATCCGGTCAAGTTCACCGATGCCGACATCTCGGATTGGATGTTCATGCGCAACGGCAAGATCGTCGGCGGCGAGACCATCAAGCCGACGCTCAAATCCATGCCGAAAGCCGACGCTGACGCGCTGCGGGCGCGGATGGAGCAGCCGTAGGGCAGTTGCCGCCTTGCGCCGCGGCTGGTAAACGCCGCGCATGGCCGACAAACCCAAAAAACCCCAGAAGCTGAAGGCGCGCCTGCCGCGCGGGCTCGAGGATCGCGACGCTGCCGCGATCCGGGCGACGCGCGAGATGGTCGAGAAGATCCGCGCCGTCTACGAGCTCTACGGCTTCGAGCCGGTGGAGACGCCGGCGATGGAATACACCGACGCGCTCGGCAAATTCCTGCCCGATCAGGACCGTCCGAACGAAGGCGTGTTCTCGTTCCAGGACGACGACGAGCAGTGGATCAGCCTGCGTTACGACCTGACGGCGCCGCTCGCCCGCTATGTCGGCGAGCGCTACGGCACCGATGGTCTGGTGCTGCCCTATCGCAGCTACCGCGTCGGCTATGTCTTCCGCAACGAGAAGCCCGGCCCCGGCCGCTTCCGCCAGTTCATGCAGTTCGATGCCGACACGGTCGGCTCGGCGACGCCGGCAGCCGACGCCGAGATCTGCATGATGGCCGCGGACACGATGGAGGCGCTTGGGATCGCGCGCGGCCAGTACCTGGTGAAGGTCAACAACCGCAAGGTGCTCGACGGCGTTCTGGAAGCTATCGGACTGGCCGGCGAGGAAGACGCCGGCCGCAGGTTGATTGTGCTGCGCGCGATCGACAAGCTCGACAAGTTTTCCGCGGACGAAGTGCGCAAGCTGCTTGGTCCCGGCCGCTGGGACGGCGGCGAAGAAGGCAAGGGCGATTTCACCAAAGGCGCAAATCTGAGCGCGGCCGAAGCCGACGTCGTTCTCGCCATCACAAAGCCGCGCGACGATTGGAAAGAGGCGATTGCCGCTGCGGAAACCTACCTCGCCAAGAGCGAGGTTGGGCAGGCCGGCGTGAGCGAGCTTGAAGAGATTGCCAAACTGGTCGCGGCATCGGGCTACGGCGCCGATCGCATCAAGATCGATCCCTCCGTCGTGCGCGGCCTCGAATACTACACCGGCCCCGTCTACGAGGTCGAGCTCCTGCTCGACACCAAGGACGAGAAGGGCCGCCCGGTGCGGTTCGGCTCGGTCGGCGGCGGCGGGCGCTACGACGGTCTCGTTTCGCGTTTCCGCGGCGAGCCGGTGCCGGCAACCGGCTTCTCGATCGGCGTCTCGCGGCTGCAGGCGGCACTGACGCTGCTCGGCAAGCTCGACACCAAGCCGGAGTTCGGCCCCGTCGTCGTCACCGTGTTCGACCGCGACCGCATCGCCGACTACCAGAAGATGGTGGCATCCTTGCGCAGCGCCGGCATCCGCGCCGAGCTCTATCTCGGCAATCCCAAGAACATGGGCAACCAGCTCAAATATGCCGACCGTCGCAACTCGCCTTGCGTGATCATCCAGGGCTCGGATGAAAAGGCGCGCGGCGATGTGCAGGTCAAGGACCTAATCGAGGGCGCCAAGGCGGCGGCCGCGATCGCCTCCAACCAGGAATGGCGCGAGACCCGGCCGGCGCAGTTCTCGTGCAGCGAGGCCGATCTCGTCGCCAAGGTGCGCGAGGTCCTGGCGCGCCATGACGTGAGCTGGGGCTAGCCATTCGCCACGATCGTCATGCGCGGGCTTGACCCGCGCATCCATCTTCAAAAAGATGGATTGCCGGGAAACGCCCGGCCATGACGGCGCAGAACAGCAGCAGGGAGAGAAGAATGCCCGAGATCACCATCAGCATGGCCGAAGGCCGCACCGACGAGCAGAAGGCCGGCATGATGCGCGACATCACCCAGGCGCTGGTGAAGAATCTCGGCGTCGACGCCGATGCCGTCGTCATCCAGATCAACGAAGCCCCGCTCCGTCACAAGATGAAGGGCGGCAAGACCTTCGTGGAACGCGCGGCGGCGGCGAAGAAATGACGCGTTGGCGTCATTCCGGGGCGCGCGAAGCGCGAACCCGGAATCTCGTGCCGCAAACTCCTGGATTCCGGGTTCGGCGCTAACCGCCGTCCCGGAATGACGAGCAAGCATCATGGACGCACGCGACTTCATCACGACAGGCATGAGCGCCGAGCGCACGCTGGTGGTCCCGGTGGAGCGCACGGTCGGGCACTTCGTGCCGGGCATGCCTTTTGTCTACGCCACCCCAATGATGATCCTGGAGATGGAGATGACGGCGGGCGATGAGATCCGCTCGGCCCTCCAGCCGGGCTGGGTCACGGTCGGCACCGAGGTCGACATCCGCCATCTTGCCGCCGCGCCGGTCGGGGCAACCGTCCGGACTACGGCAAAGGTCGTTGCCGTGGAGCGCCGCGTGGTCCGCTTCGAGGTCGAGGCGTTCGAGGGCACGCGCAAGCTCGGCGAAGGCCGCCATGCCCGCGGGCTCGTCAATGTCGAGATGTTCAACAAGCGGCTGGGAGCGGCTTAAGTGCCGCTTGCTCTGCCCTCATTCCTGAGGAGCCCGCCTAAAGCGGGCGTCTCGAAGGATGGCCGCGGGCGAGATCCGGGCCTTTCATGGTTCGAGACGGCGCTTCGCGCCTCCTCACCATGAGGATCAACTACTTCGCCAATTCCTTCGACCGCTGCGTCGCCGCGGCGATCGCGCGGATCATGAGATCGCGCAGGCCCGGCTCGCCCTGGAGCACGCCGAGCGCTGCGGCGGTGGTGCCGCCGGGCGAGGTGACGTTTTGGCGCAGCGTCGCGGATGGAAGCTCCGACTGGTGCAGCAACTCGCCGGAGCCGGCGACCGTCTCGCGCGCGAGCTTCGTGGCCAGCGCTTCGGGCAATCCCGCTTCAACGCCGGCGCGCGCGAGCTCCTCGGCGAGCAGGAACACATAGGCCGGGCCCGAGCCGGACACGGCGGTGACCGCGTCCATGAGGCCCTCGTCATCGACCCATTCGACCGAGCCGGTGGCGCGCAGCAGCGCATCGGCCACCGCGCGCTGCGCGGCGCTGACGTTGTTCGCTGCGACGGCGACGGTGATGCCGCGGCCGATCGCGGCCGGCGTGTTCGGCATCGCGCGCACCACGGCACCGCCGCAGACCTGTTCGAGCGAAGCGATCGTGGTGCCCGCCATGATCGAGACCACCGAGGTTGCGTCCGAGACGAATTGCTTCAGCTTCGGGCCGGCCTCGCGGAACATCTGCGGCTTGACCGCCACGACCAGTGTCTCGACCTGGCCTGCGGCCGCCACGTCGGGATTGAGCGCGACGCCTCTGGCGGACAGCGCGTTGATCTCGGGCGAAAGGTGCGGCTCGATCACCGCGACGCGGCGCGGGTCGAGCCCACCCGCAAGCCATCCGGTCAGCATCGCGCCGCCCATCTTGCCGGCGCCGGCGAGCAGGATGGTGCCGGTGATGTCTTGGAGAATGCCGCTATCTGCCATGGCCGTTGACACACATTCGCTGTCGTCCCCGCGAAGGCGGGGAACCATAACCACAGGCGGTTCTAGTGGATCGGGGTGTCGGCAACAAGCCGCGTCCCAGAGCGACGTCACGCGGTATGGATCCCGGATCTGCGCGCGCTTTGGGCGCGCTTGTCCGGGATGACGTGGGGATGGAGCGTTGGCGCCCCCACGTTTTGAGAGCCCTAGGCCTCGCCGACCGTATCGAACATCGCCGCGTCCATGGCCTCGGCCGTGGTCTTGCCGGCCCACACCACGAACTGGAACGCCGGGAAGTAGCGCTCGCAGGCGTGGATGGCGCCGGCGAGCATGGCCTCGCACTGCGCGGTCGAGGCGGTGAGGCCGCCCGGCAGCACCAGGGCCTGGCGGTGCATCACCATGCCGGTGTTGGTCCACAAATCGAAATGACCGACCCACAGCTGCTCGTTGACGGCGGCGACGAGCCGCTGCACCTCGCCGCGGCGCGCGACCGGAATCTTCATGTCGAAGGCGCAGGCCAGATGCAGTGCCTCGATCTCGCCCATCCAGGTGAAGGAGAGCTGGTAGTCGGTCCATTGTCCCTTGGAGACAATCGTGAGTTCGTCCTCGCCGGAGCGTTCGAACGGCCAGTTGTTGCTGGCAGCGATATCCTCGACCACCGCGAGCGGATGGCTTCTGGAATCGATAGTGCCTTCGAGCAGGGACATGCCGTCTCGACCTCTTGCCTTCTTGTTGTCCTTGATACGCACGCGGTTGGGCCCGGCGCGCGCTCCCTAGACGCTACCGCGATCCCCGGAGTCGCTCTCGCGATCCCTAGGGTCGCTCTTGCGATCCCCTCGGATCAGCGCGGGCCTGTCGCGGATCAAGTGATGTGATTTGCGGAATCTGCGCAACGGGGTCCCGAGTCCGTCCACAAGCCAGGACTCCTTCGTCCACAGCTCATCTCCGCCACAAGTATTAACGGGGCGTAGGGCCATTCCTGTCCCAAGGAGAACAAACCGGAATCAAATCGCGGGGAGAAACCGTCATCGCTAATTATGCCCTGCGAGGGCCGAATCGCCGCCGCGGCATGGGACCATGCAATTTGCCCATGCGGAACACGCTTGCCGCGTCGGCCCGCCGGCGGCATATTTTGAGGCAGGCCGTTCATCCCGGACGGTCGATGTTCTCAGGGCGGGGTGAAAGTCCCCACCGGCGGTAAGGGCCGAAAGGCCTAAAGCCCGCGAGCGCCTTCCGCGAGGGTTGTCCCGAACGGAAGGGTCAGCAGATTCGGTGCAACTCCGAAGCCGACGGTCAAAGTCCGGATGAAAGAGAACGGTCGCTGGCAGACGCATCGCGAGGATGCGGCTGTTTGTCGTTCCGTGTGCCCTGATTCTGGTCCTTGAACCGAGGAAAGCCATGAATCAGATGCTGCAAGATCCCTCCACCGAAACGTCTCCACCCACCCCAACGCCGCCGCCGGTTCCGCAAGATCCGGTGTCGGAGCATCCGCGCTTCGCCAAGCCGCAGCGGGTCGCTTTCGTGCAGGCCTGCTGGCACCGCGACGTGGTCGAAGAAGCCCGCATCGCCTTCATGAAGGAGGCGGAAGCCCGGCACCTCACCCATGTCGATGTGTTCGAGGTACCGGGCTCGTTCGAGATCCCGCTGCACGCGCAGGTCCTCGCCAAGACGCGGCGTTACACCGCGATCGTCGCGGCCGGCCTCGTCGTCGACGGCGGCATCTACCGCCACGAGTTCGTCGCCGACACCGTGATCAAGGCGCTGATGGACGTGCAGCTGCGCACGGAGGTGCCGGTGTTCTCGGCCGTGCTGACGCCGCAGCAATTCCACGAGACCGAGGTGCACTACGACTTCTTCCGCAAGCACTTTGCCATCAAGGGGGTCGAGGTCGCGGCCGCCTGTGCGGAGACGTTGCACGGGCTGGAGCGCCTGCGCGGCCAGGTCGCGGCGGGGATCGTGGGGTAGGTCATGGTCATTCCGGGGCGCGCGGAGCGCGAGCCCGGAATCCAGTGATCGACACGGATTGCTGCAAGATGAACTCCGGGTTCGGCGCTGACGCGCCGCCCGGACCGAATTCGCCCAGTACCGGACTCTACCCGCCCTTCGTCAACCCAAGGATACACCCGCCTTTGCCCGGCTGATCCCGAGGCTCAAGATGCGGTGCAGAAGATCCGGATATTTGAGCCCGTCATGGTGAGCCGCCGTGGCGAACTCCTGGCTCTTGGCGATTTCGGGATTTGGATTCGCTTCGATGAAATACGGCGTGCCGTCGGCGGTGAGACGAAAATCGATGCGCGCGTAGCCGTCGAGGCCAAGTGCCCGATAGATGCGTTTCGTCGCGCGCTGGATGCGCGCGGTAACTTCCGGCGAGAGGTCTTTCGCCGGCCCGTCGACGATGCCGACCTTCTCCTGATAGTCGGTGTCGTGCTTGGCTTTTTCGGTGGCGATGTGGCGTGACCTGCGACCGCCCATGCTGCCGAATTTCAGTTCCCAGACCGGCAGGACGCGCAGGCGGTTGTTGCCGAGCACGCCGACGTAGAGCTCGCGTCCCTCGATGAATTGCTCGGCGATGGCGGCGGTTTCGCTCCGATCGTGGATGAAGGCGACGCGCTCCGCGAGCTTTTCGTCGGTGTCGACGATCGAGGCTTGGGAAATGCCGGCAGATCCATCCATGTTCAGGCTCTTGACGATCAGCGGCAGCGCGAGATGCTTCGGCCGCTTGACCTTGCGCCGCATCGGGAAAACGGCGAAGGCCGGCACCGCGATGCGACGGTGGTGCACCAGCGTCTTTGACAGGTCCTTGCCGCGCGCCAGAATAAGGCCACGCGGATTGCATCCGGTATAAGGGACCTTCATCAGTTCGAGATAGCTCGCGATGTGCTGGTCGAAGGCGACGTTGTTGTGGAATTCCTCCAGCAGCGTGAAGACCACGTGTGGTTTGAATTGCTCGATTGCTTCGCGGACCGGCTTGATTTCCTCCTGCGCACCCAGCGCGCGGACCTCGTGGCCGGCCGTACGCAAGGTGCTGACGACGTCGTATTCCGTTTTCCAATTGTTGATTTCCTGCGGAGTGTATCCGTCGGAGGAGTCCGGAGGCACGAAGTCCGGGTGCATCAGCACGAGAATGCGGAGACGTCTCATAGCGCGATCCATTTGCGCCGGGACGGGCCAAACAACGCATGCATCGTCTTGGCGGTCACGAGGACGATGAAATCGAGAACGAGCTTCTGTTCGGGACCTACGGCCCGCAGATCGAGATCCCGGCAGCGGGAGATCATGTCGTCGAGCACGGCATCGAGCGTGAGCTGGTTCTCGCCCGTCCACCGCGCGACCAATCGCCGGATCTGCGCTCGGTGCCGCCTGATCAGGGTCGCGGCCGGCATCGACCGATGATGCCGAGGATCGGTCGAAAACAGCCGGGAGAGGTCGCGGTCGTAGGTTTTCGGTGGTGTGAACGCGTAGAATGCCTGCTTCTTCTTGTAGTGCTCTTCGAGTGTCTGACTGAGCTGGCTCAACGGGTCGACGCGCTCTCGCGTCGTGATCAGCGGCCGCTTTCCCGCGATCTCGCCCATCAACTCGTCGACATATTCGAGTTTCTTCAGCGCCGGCCAACCGGCATATCGAGTCCGCCAGTTCGAGCGCGGTCGCAGCCACACGGCAAAGGTTTCGGCGAAATCCTCGTCCGGATGGCTCTGCGCATACCAGAGCCGAAGGTGCTGCACGTAACGCCTGCTGGCCGGGTTGGGCCGGTAGTAGCGCGGGTAGTGTTTCGACGACGGGCCGAACAGCTGTTGCCAGCGCCGCCGCCGCTGCAACTGGTAGCCGTGCTGCAAGGCATGCCCGGCCTCGTGTCGGAGGATGGCCATGCACTCGCGCCAGGTTCCGCCCTCGACGTCGAACATCATCTTCTTTTCGATCTTCATCAGGCGCGGATGGGCGAGATAGAAGGGGATGGCGATGCCGGGCACGTCGCCCGGGCTGAACCATTCGCTCGATATCCATGTGTGCGGCCGCAGCCGGATGCCCCGCTCTTCGAGCTCCTCTTGGAGAGTGCCGACACAGTCCTCGAGCCAGGTGCCCTCGATCGTGACCCTCAGGCTGCGGAGGCGTTGCTTTAGCAACGCGTCATCCGACAGCTTCTCCCAGGCAAATTTCCGGCGCGGCATCGGGCATCCAGAGGGCAGAGATGACAAGGTAACTGGATGATGTCATGGGCCGCCGCCGCCAACAACCCGCAGCGAGTTGCGGCGAGGACGGCGGCGCAGGCCGGATGGTCGTCCCGGACGTGCACTGCACCGGCCCGGATTCCATTGAGGGCACACGGTCAGCTGAAGTCCCCGGCTCGCCTCTGCGAGGGGAGCGAATGACGGTCGTGAAACGATCAGTCGAACAGGCTCGACACCGACTCTTCCGCCGCCGTGCGCGCGATCGCGTCCGAGATCAGGCTGCCGATCGGCAGCGTGCGGATGTTCGGCGCCTTCGTCACCGCCTCGGTCGGCAGGATGGAGTCGGTGATCACCAGCTCCTTCAGCTTGGAGCCGGAGATGCGCGCCGCCGCGCCGCCGGAGAGCACGCCGTGGGTGATGTAGGCGTAGACGTCCTTGGCGCCCTTGGCGAGCAATGCGTCGGCCGCATTCACCAGCGTGCCGCCGGAATCCACGATGTCGTCGACGAGGATGCAGGTGTAGCCGGCGACGTCGCCGATCACGTTCATGACCTCGGACTCGCCCGGACGCTCACGGCGCTTGTCGACGATGGCGAGCGGGGTGTTGATGCGCTTGGCGAGGCCGCGCGCGCGGGCCACGCCGCCGACGTCGGGCGAGATCACCATCACCTTGGACAGGTCGAACTTGTCCTTGATGTCGCGCACCATCAGCGGCGCCGCGTACAGGTTGTCGGTGGGGATGTCGAAGAAGCCCTGGATCTGGCCGGCATGCAGGTCGAGCGTCATGACGCGATCGACGCCGGCCTGCGTGATGAGGTTGGCGACGAGCTTGGCCGAGATCGGCGTGCGCGAACCGGACTTGCGATCCTGCCTTGCGTAGCCGAAATAGGGCAGCACCGCGGTGATGCGGCGCGCCGAGGAACGGCGCAGCGCGTCGGTGATGATCAGCAATTCCATCAGATGGTCGTTGGCCGGGAACGAGGTCGACTGGATGATGAAGGCATCCGAGCCGCGCACGTTCTCCTGGATCTCGACGAAAATCTCCATGTCGGCGAAGCGCCGCACCACCGCCTTGGTCAGCGGCAAATCCAGGCCCTGCGCGATTGCCTGGGCGAGGGCCGGATTGGAGTTGCCGGCGACGAGCTTGATGGAGCCGTTTTTGGCCGACATGGACGCTTCCTCCCGCGCTTTGCTGGATACGACATTCAACATCGGAGAATACCCACAGGCAGCACGGTTACGACGGGCGAGGCAATATCAGGCGGAAGGCTGCAATGGCAACCCGGGATGCTACGTTTTCCCTTTGAAATCCCGAGTCGGGCCAACGGCTTGGCCGCAAACCGAGGCTGTGGTTGAGCGGAGGTTATCGCTCGGCATAGCCGAGCACTGATGCGGGCATGTCCGGCACCGGGGCGTCCGTGATGACGCTCGCCACGGCCGGTCCGCGCAACGCCGGAGCAGCGCCGGGTGCATCCGGCGTTCCGTTGATCATGTTGGAAAGCCCGCTGAATCCGGCCTGGGCGATCTTCCGCAGCACCAGATCATCAGCGGCTTGCCAGGGATCGCGTCCGCCTTTGGCCGATGTCGGTTCCTCGCCGGAGAGGCGTAGCGCGCGCTGCTGGTTGGCGTCGTAGACGTCCCAGACCCAGGCGATCACGGTCTTGCCGCGCACCACCTGGGCGGAGAGGTAGCTGCGCACGCGATAGGCAGCCGTACCTTCGCGGGAGACCACGGACAGGCTGCGCAGCTTGGACTCGCTGTCGAGCACGCCGACCATGCGGTCGAACACCTGCGGCGGCGGTCCGTCGATCGATTCGAAGGCGACCGTGGCCCCGCTGCCGGCCCCCGGGGCCATCGCATAGGAATTGGCGGCATTGCCGCCGCCACCAGCGCAGCCGCCCAGCGCGGTCGCCGCGGCCAGCAGCATGACCGCCAGCAAGCGCGAACCCGCGCGGCCCAAGATGAATGACGCGTCCCTCATTATGGAGGGCAGCGATATCGTTAAAATCGATTAACGTCTAGGGCGGGCGAGCCACAGACCACCGGCGACGCACGGTCATTCCGGGCTCGATGCTCCGCATCGCCCCGGAATGGCACGGGGTTGCCACTGCGTTCAGCCCTCCAGCGCGATGGCGTGAACGTGGCGGCCGTAATCCGGCTCCTTGCGATGCACCGAGCGGCGATAGCTGAAGAAGCGTTCGTCGGCGTAGGTGTCGAGCCCGAGGTCGTCGATCATCAGGATGCCGGCGGCTTCCAGCCGCTTGCGGATGAAGCCGGCGAGATCGAACATCGCATGGCCCTCGCGCACCGAGGGGATGAAGAACACCGCGTTGTCCGCATCCGCCTCGATGAAGCGCGCCACGAACTCGTTGCCGACCTCGTAGCTGTCCTGCCGGATCAGGGGGCCGATCGCGGCGATGATGCCGCCGCGGGTGGCGCCGAGTGTCTCCATCGCCGAGATCGTTGCCTCCAGCACGCCCGTCAGCGCGCCCTTCCACCCGGCATGGGCGCCGCCGATTACACGCGCATGGGGATCGACGAACAGCACCGGGCCGCAATCGGCGGTGGAGACGCCGAGCGCGATGCCGGGCGTCTTCGTCACCAGCGCATCGCCTTTGGGCCGCGGACCGCTCGGCCATGGCGCATCAGCCACGAGCACGTCGGGTGAATGGGTCTGGTGCAGGCTAAGGAAGCGCTCCGGCGCAACGCCGACATGCTCGGCCATGCGCCGGCGATTTTCCGCGACCAGGACTTGATCGTCGTTGGAGCCGAGCCCGCCGTTCAACGCGGAATAAATGCCGCCGGAGACGCCGCCCTCGCGGGTGAAGAAGGCGTGGCGCAGGCCGGGCACGGCGGACAGCAGCGACGAAGCCAGCGTCATGACGCCTCTCCTGCCTGTTCGAGATCGCTGAGGCCGGCAAGGGCCGTCAGCCGGGGCTCGGAAATGCCGAGCACCTTGAACATCGAGCCCATACCGCCACGCCCGGTATCGGTCAGGCGCTTGAGCGCGACCGAGATGTCGGTGGCGACCTCGGGCGCGGTTTTCTGCATCAAGGCGGCTGCGCGGGTGTCGATGCCGATCCGCTTGAGGAAGTCGCCTTGCGTCACCGGCCCGTGCACGCGCGCGCCGACATCTTCGGCTGCGCGCGCCAGCGCCTGGAAGTCGACATGGGCGGTGACGTCGGCCTGGCCCGGCGCCTTCAAGGGATCGGCGAAGGTGTGGCGCGCGATCGCCTGGAAGGTGTCGCCGGCATCGCTGCGCAGATGGCCGTAGTCGACGATCAGCGCCGCGCCGTCCTGGTCGCGCACGCGCGTGGCGAGCTTCATGATCTCGCCGTCGGGCCGCCACTCGAACACGGCGCCGACGGGCGCGGCGCGCACCAGGGGGGGCAACAGCACGTCGAAGCGCGGCGTCGGCTCCGGCGCTGCGCCGAATTGAAGCCTGCCATTGGCATCAAGTTCGATCACGCGCTCGTGCCAGCCGTGTTCGTGGCGGATCATCTGGTGGATCGGCAGCACGTCGAAATATTCGTTGGCGAGGATGATGCTCGGACCTTCCGGCACCTCGTCGATGCTGTCGTGCCAGGCGATGTTGCGCACGTTGGCGAGCGTCGCGCTCTGCCGTTCCCGCAGCATCGGATTGACCTCGACCAGGTGGATGTGGAGCGCCTGGTAGAGCGGCGGCAGCACGCGGAGTGCGCGCAGCGCATCCGCCATCATGGTGCCGCGGCCGGGACCGAGCTCGATCAGCCGCAGGAATTGCGGCGAGCCCATCTGCTTCCAGACCGAGGCGGTCCACAACCCCAGGAGCTCGCCGAACATCTGGCTGACCTCGGGTGCGGTCGTGAAGTCGCCCTCGCGCCCGAGCGGATCGCGCGAGACGTAATAGCCGTGGCGCGGATGCATCAGGCACAGTTCCATGTAGCGCCAGACCGGCATCGGGCCCGAGGACTTGATCAGCGCCTTGATCTCGTTGAGTAGCGGCTGTTCGCTCACGACTATCTTCTCGAAATGAATTAACGAATGGCCCGGACGGGTTTCGGCGCACCGCGCCTGACAGCCCATACGATAAGTATGAGGCCGACGATAAGCATCGGGATCGACAACAGCATGCCCATGGTTAATCCGCCCCAGAGGTAACCGAGTTGCGCATCCGGCTCGCGGAAATGCTCGCCGGCGATGCGGGCGAGGCCGTAGAGCAGGATGAAGGCGCCGAGGATCATGCCCGGCCGCTTCAAGGCACCGAAGCGGATCATGGCCGCGAGCGCGGCGAACAGCAGGATGCCTTCCATGCCGGCCTGGTAGAGCTGGCTCGGATGCCGCGGCAGCTGCGTGGGGTCATTGGGGAAGATCATCGCCCACGGCAGGCTCGCATCGGTGGCGCGGCCCCACAATTCGCCGTTGATGAAGTTGGCGATGCGCCCGAGCAGCAACCCGACTGGAGCGACTGCGGTGGTGATGTCGCCGAGCGACAGGATCGAAATGCCGTTGCGATAGGCAAACACCATCACCGCGACGACGCAGCCGAGGAAGCCGCCATGGAACGACATGCCGCCCTCCCACAATCTGAAGATCGCGGCGGGATGATCGATGAAGAACGGCAGGTTATAGAACAGCACGTAGCCGGTGCGGCCGCCGAGGATGATGCCGAGCGTGACCCAGAGGATGAAGTCGTCGATCTGCACCAGCGAAATCGGCGCCGGCCCACCCCACAGGCGCTCGTTCTTGAGCAGTGCGCGCGCATAGAGCCAGCCGAAGACGATGCCGCAGATATAGGCGAGCGCGTACCAGCGGATCGCGAACGGACCGATCTCGAACGCGATCGGCTGGAAGGCGGGGAAGTCGATGAGCAGAAAGGGCATCGCGCCTTCTATGTCCAGACGGGATTGCGGCGACAGCGCGCTGGCAGACGCGTGTGATTCTTCTTATGCAGGGCAGTTGAATACGATTGCAAGGAAACCGATCGATGACAAGGATACCGCCGATCGGCCCTTGAACCATTCCCTCCGGATTGCCATTGTCTCTCGAGCGTTCGCGCAAAGTTTATCGGAGACCGACATGACCCAGACCAACAACCGGTTTTTCGACGAGATCGGCCGCCTGATGAACGACGCCGCCGGTGCCGCCCAGGGCGTCAAGCGCGAGTTCGACACGGTGATGCGCACCCAGGCGGAAAAATTCCTGCGCGACATGGACCTCGTCAAGCGCGAGGAGTTCGAGGCGGTCAAGGACATGGCACGCCTCGCCCGCGAGGAAAACGAAGCGCTGAAGGCGCGGATCGCCGCTCTCGAGGCCAAGCTCGGGGGGTAGTCCGGTCCGTAGCCCGGATGAGCGAAGCGATATCCGGGATCTTGCCTCCAACTGCCGCCGGTCCCGGATGTCGCTTCGCTCATCCGGGCTACTTCGTGCCAGCCCATTCTCCTTGTCATTTCCGCATCTTCCGGGTAAAAGCCCGCCACGTCCGCGGCCCCCGCACCCCTGGAGGCTTGCTGCGGACAATGTCATGGGCCGCGCTGCGGCCCATTAACTTTTGCAAAAACAAGGACTTAACGACATGGCGACGACCGTCAAGGAATTGAAGGCGACCGCACGTCCGAAGAGCGGCAAGGGGGCCGCCCGGGCTGAGCGTCGCGCCGGCAGAGTGCCCGGAGTGATCTACGGCAACAACCAGCCCCCCGTCACGATCTCGATCGCGGATCGTGAGCTCCGCCAGCGCATCCTCGCCGGCCGGTTCTTGACCACGCTGGTCGACATCGACCTCGAGGGCAAGAAGCACCGCGTCATTCCGCGCGACTATCACCTCGATCCGGTCAAGGACTTCCCGATCCATGTCGACTTCATGCGGCTCGGCGAAGGCGCCACCATCCGCATCAGCGTGCCCCTGCACGTGGTGAAGGCCGAAACGTCCCCGGGCGTGAAGCGCGGCGGCACCGTCAACATCGTCGCGCACGCGATCGAGCTCGAATGCGGCGTCGAGAGCATTCCGCAATACATCGAGGCCGATGTCGGCTCGCTCGAGATTGGTCACTCCCTGCATCTGACCGACATCAAGCTGCCGGCCGGCGTGAAGGCGCTGACCCGCGAGGACGCGACCCTCGTCACCATCGTGCCGCCGTCCGGCTACGCCGAAGAGCAGAAGGCTGCTGCTGCGGCGGCTGCTGGCGGCGCGGCTCCGGCCGCGGGTGCTGCTCCTGCGGCAGCTCCGGCTGCGGGCGCTGCGGCTCCGGCTGCGGCCGCCAAGGCTCCCGCCGGCGGCGACAAGAAGAAGTAAACTCTCAAGGCTGGCGCGCGGTCCCTGACCGCGCGCCGAGCGAGGGGCGCGCCGCGTCATGCGACTCTTTGTTGGGCTCGGCAATCCCGGCGCGAAATACGCACGTAACCGGCACAATATCGGCTTCATGGCGGTCGACGAGATTGCGCGGCGTCATGGCTTTGCGCCGTGGCGCCGCCGCTTTCAGGGCGAGACCTCGGAAGGTACGCTCGGCACGGAGCGCGTGATCCTGCTCAAGCCGACCACCTACATGAACGATTCCGGCCGCAGCGTTCAGGAGGCGGCCAGCTTCTTCAAGATCGCGCCCGGCGACGTCACGGTGTTTCACGACGAGCTCGAACTGCCGCCGGGCAAGGTGCGGGTGAAGATCGGCGGCGGCATCGCCGGACACAACGGCCTGCGCTCGATCTCGGCGCATATCGGCAACGACTACCGCCGGGTGCGGCTCGGCATCGGTCATCCCGGCGTCAAGGAACTGGTGCACGGCCACGTGCTGTCGGACTTCGCCAAGGCCGACAACGATTGGGTGACGACGCTGTGCGAGGCGGTCGCCGAGCACGCAGGCCTGATCGCCAAGGGCACGGACGCGACCTTTGCAAACAGGGTTCATCTGGCCATGCAGGCCAAGGGATTTTTGACCAAGGACGACAACGGCAAGGAATAACGCTGGTGGGATTCAAATGCGGGATCGTCGGGTTGCCCAATGTCGGCAAGTCGACCTTGTTCAACGCGCTGACCGAGACGGCCGCGGCGCAGGCCGCCAACTATCCGTTCTGCACCATCGAGCCGAATGTCGGCGAGGTCGCCGTGCCCGATCCGCGTCTGGAGAAGCTCGCCGCCATCGCCAAGTCGGGCCAGATCATCCCGACCCGGTTGACCTTCGTCGACATCGCCGGCCTCGTGCGCGGCGCCTCCAAGGGTGAAGGTCTCGGCAACCAGTTTCTCGCCAACATCCGCGAGGTCGACGCCGTCGCGCATGTGGTGCGCTGCTTCGAGGATTCCGACATCACCCATGTCGAGGGCAAGATCGCCCCGCTCGCCGACATCGAGACCATCGAGACCGAGCTGATGCTCGCCGATCTCGACAGCCTCGAGAAGCGCGTCGACAACCTGACCAAGAAGGCCAAGGGCAACGACAAGGACGCCAAGGAGCAGCTCGACCTCGTGAACCGCACCCTGGTGCTGTTGCGCGAGGGCAAGCCCGCGCGCCTCGTCGAGCGCAAGCCGGAGGAGGAGCGCGCCTTCGGAATGCTCGGCCTGTTGTCGTCGAAGCCCGTGCTCTACGTCTGCAACGTCGAGGAAAGCTCGGCCGCCACCGGCAATGCGTTCTCGAAGGCGGTCGAAGAGCAGGCGGCCAAGGAGGGCGCGGTCGCCGTCGTCATCTCCGCCAAGATCGAATCCGAGATCGCCACCATTTCGCGGGAGGAGCGCGCCGAGTTCCTGGAGACGCTGGGGCTGGAGGAAGCCGGCCTCGACCGCCTGATCCGCGCCGGCTACACGCTGCTGGACCTCATCACCTACTTCACCGTCGGCCCGAAGGAGGCCCGCGCATGGACCATCCATCGCGGCACCAAGGCGCCCGCGGCGGCCGGCGTGATCCACACCGATTTCGAGAAGGGCTTCATCCGCGCCGAGACCATCGCGTATGAGGACTACGTCGCGCTGGGCGGCGAAGCCGGCGCGCGCGACGCCGGCAAGCTGCGGCTCGAAGGCAAGGACTACGTCGTCGCCGATGGCGACGTGATGCATTTCAGGTTCAATACGTAAGAACTGTCATTCCGGGATGGTCCGAAGGACCAGACCCGGAATCTCGACATTCCGGGTTCGCGCTTGGCGCGCCCCGGAATGACAGCTCACCGCATTCCGCCGCCCTGGTCCCTGATCGCGCCGAGATGCTCGTTGATGCGGAAGACGATCAGGATCAGCTCCGCGACGATGCGCGAGAACACGATGCCGACCACCACGCTGGCGATCGACGACAACAGCACCAGGAAACCGCCGAACGGGCTGATCGCCATCGCAGCGAGCCCTGAGAAGATGCCGGAGAGGCCGAACAGGCAGATCAGCGCGATCACCAGCCAGTAGAAGGTCTTGATGATCGTCGGGGTGATGAAGCGGTCCCATTGAAACAGGTCGCTGAATGAAAACATTGCTCTCCCCAAGGGCAATCGAGATTTCAGGACGGAACGCAGCCCAGGATCCTGGCCTGCGGCTGATCCGGCTCAAGGCCAAGGCCGCCGCCTGATATGTAGCACGAGCCATGCTGGCAGGCGGGTTGAGATTGCCGCAAAGTGCGGCCACAATCTGTCATTCCGCAAAGCTTTCCAAAGATGACCCTGACCTTCGAAGATTTCCCGCCCGGCCGGTTCGGCACGTTCGGCCCGCGCCACGTCACCCGCGACGAGATATTGGCCTTTGCCGCCGAGTTCGATCCGCAGCCGATGCATCTCGACGAGGAGGCCGCAGCGAAGAGCATGCTGCGTGGCCTGTCCGGCTCGGGCTGGCATCTCTGCTCGCTGATGATGCGGATGATGGCCGATGGTTTCATCACCCGCGCCGCTTCGCTCGGCTCGCCCGGCGTCGACGAGGTGCGCTGGTTGTCACCGCTGCGCCCCGGCGACGATCTCACGCTCGACGTCGATGTGCTTGAGGCGCGTCGCTCGAAGAGCCGGCCGGAGCTCGGCATCGTCAAGTTCAAATGCACCGCGCGCAACGCGGCGGGGCAGGCTCTTGCCGAGATGACCTCGCCGATCCTGATCAAGCGGCGCGAGGGAGCGGCCTGATGCGGTTCTTCGAAGACATCGCGATCGGCCAGCGCCGCGAGATCGGCAGCTACACGTTCACGGCCGAGGCCATCAAGACATTTGCCGCCAAGTTCGATCCGCAGCGCTTTCACCTCGACGAGGAAGCAGGCAAGAACTCGCTGTTCGGCGGGCTCGCCGCCTCCGGCTGGCATGTCGGCTCCGCCTGCATGAGCCTGCTTGTCGCCGACGGCCAGCGCCTGGCGCGGGAAGCCGTAGCGCGCGGCGAGGAGGTTGCCGTGTGGGGCCCGTCGCCGGGCTTTCGCGATCTGCGCTGGATCAGGCCGGTGCTCGCCGGCGATACCGTCGCCTACGTCAACGTCGTCGTCGACAAGCGCACATCCGCCTCGCGCCCCGGCTGGGGCATCTTGACCGCGCGCACCACCGGCACCAACCAGCGCGGCGAGGAAGTCTATTCCATCACCGCGTCCGCATTCGTGCCCGTGCGCAAAGCCGGTTAGATCTGTTCCAAAACGGTCAAATGACTGCGCGAGTGTTGCCCGCGCGCTATGGACGCGATTCCGGGTGGCTGCCATAAGCCTGCCCAACATGGTTGCCGCGACGCAGTTCGACGGAACCAGTGAGGTGCTAACTAATTATGAACCTGTCGCTGCGTATTTGAAACGAACTGGCAGAGACAGGGGACGAGGACCATGGCAGACCGCGGCGCACTCAAATTCGTTGGATTCATCTTTGCGACGGCGACGCTGGCCGTGATGCTGGTCGCCGGCATGGTGGTGAAGGGCTATGCCGATGGCGCCTACACACTTGAAGCCTCCACTGTGGAAGCGGACCGGTAAGAATTCGTTAATGATGGCTGCCGGCACCCGGCTGCTTCTCAGCGACTATAGACGAACGCCAAGATTGCGATCGCAACCGCCAGCAGCCCGACAAAGCGCAGCGTGATCGTGCCCAGCTGATTCGGCGCGGGCCGCAACGGGATCGGGTCCGTGGTGTCGGGCCGAATGCTTTCCATGAGATGTCCCCCAGGGCCCGGCCGAAGAAGCTGCGGGCGCTTGGCGTTTGGTCGCCGGCGAGGGGCTGGGGGTTCAAAGAACACCCTCCTTCACCTCTCCCCGCCTTGCGGAGAGAGATTGGATCGCTCTTGCGATCCGGGTGAGGGGGTACAGATCCCTCGACGGCTCTCGCGCGCGGAGAGAAGCCCCTCACCCCAACCCTGTTCCCGTAAGGACGGGGAGAGAAACATCCTCCCAGAATCAAAACCGCCGCGCTTCCTTCCGGAAACGCGGCGGACAATGATGTTGTTCGCAGCGATCAGCTGTTGCGCAGGCCGTCGGCGGCGCGCTTCCACTGCGCGACGTTGTCGGCGATCATCCGTGTCGACTTCATCGCGGCCTGGCTGAGCTGGGCATAGCCGGAGATCTCGCGCTGGACGCGCTGGCCTTCGGCATGCAGCAGGTCGCGCAAACTCTCGAGCTCGGAGACCAGATTCTCGATCTCGGCGAGCGAGGTGCCGGCGACCCGCTGGATCAGCGAGTTGACGTTGTTGACGGTGGCTTCCGCGCTCGGGTCGAGCGGCGGCGCATCGGTCGTGGAGGCTGCCGGGCGGCGCAGATAGGCGATGTCGTTGCGCACGAAATCACGGATGCCGGCCTCGACCTCGGTCACGGCGGCAAGGTTGGTGTCGACCGTCTCGGTCTCGGTGGTCTCGATCTTTTCGGGACGCATGGCGTTCATCGTTATTCCCCTGTTCGCGTTGAGCGCGGCGCGAGTGTCCCCCGCACGACGAATTCGGTAATCCGACTAGGGCGCCGGATTTTGACCGCAACTTGGCCGAGATACGGCAAGGGCGGACGATTCGGGGGCTTTGCCGTGGCGTATGGTTAGCAGAGGATGAACGGCGCAGCGCGCATCAGATCCATCCCCTCATGGTGAGGAGCGCGCCCGTCGCGTGCATCTCGAACCATGAAAGGCCCCGCTTCTGCTCGCAGGCCCCGATCCTTCGAGACACGCTCCTTGGGAGCGCCCTCAGGATGAGTGAAAGGTTCGAGAGTCGCGTTACCAGCTCTTCTTGAAGCCGGCCGTCACGCTCTTGTTGAGCGCGCCTTGCGCGGTTTCGCCGACCGAGCCGGAGACCGTGACGTTGTCGAACAGCTTCTGCTCGGCGCCGAACTTGCGCAGCCATTTGTCGTCGGTCGTCGACAATGTCTGGCCGGCGGTGACGCTGGTGCCGGTGTCGGTGAGGGTGAGCCTGGCGGTCTGGTCTGTCTCGTAATTGCGCGTGATGTGGCCGCCGATGCCGGGGACAGCTGTGGTGCCCTGCTGGTTGACGCTGTAGCCGTTCTGGAGCGTCAGCGACGTGTCACCGGACAGCGGCACCGATTTGGTCAGCGATGCCCCGATCCTGCTGCGCTCGGCGCCGGGATCGACCCGGGCCTCCACCGCGGTCTTGTCCCAGATCGCGCCCGCGCCCGGAGCGGTCGCCGTGGCCCAGGCGCTGCCGGAGGATTGCGGCAGGCTGCCGCCATTGGTGGCCTTCTGCGCCAGCAGCTCGGACATCGTCCTGGGCTCGCTCGCCACCGTCATGTCGGCGCCGACACGGGTATCCCAGAACGAGAACACGGATTGCTTCACCGTCACCGCCGAGGAGCCGTTGGCATTGGCGTTCGAGGACCAGTCCAGGCCTTCCTTCGCGGCAGCCTGGGCGCGCTTCCTGGCGGCCATGGGGTCGATGCCGGTGCCGGCATCGACTGCGAGCTGACTCCAGTCGAGCTTGTCGACATCGATGCCCTTGAGCACGTCGGAGTCGTTCGCGTCGGGAGCCTCGGCGGCTTCGATCTCGGCCTCGTCGTCAGGCGCGGCCGACGCCGGCGGAATGATCTGCGCCTGTAACGTCAGCGCCGAGCCGAAAATGAATGCAGCCGCCAGCAATGGCAGCCTGGTCCAGCCAAACCCTGTCGAGAATTCCATCGTCCTGCCCGCGAACCCCAGCGCATGCTTGCCGACAACATACATCGCCGTGCGGCCATGCGCCATTCCGCTCACAGGATGCTGATCCATCTTTACGGAATTGTGGCGGTTCTCCCCGGGACGCGAACCAACGGGCCGCGCGCAAGGCGCGCGCCCGATGACAGGTTTATGATGCGACGGCATCCGGCGGGGCTGGAGGCCAGGACGTCGCGATCGCCTCGTCACCGGTCCCGACAAGCAGGGCCCGTTGGCGTCCCCCCTGAAGCGCGATGATCATCGTGCTTCAGGTTGTTGTTTATGCGTCAGCCGACGCGGGTCATCTTCGGCAGATGAATCGCGCGGCCGAGTGCCTGCTCGACCAGATCGAAAGTGTCGATCAGCACCCGCATGCTGACGAGCTTGCCCGCCTTGAACTGGGCGAACTGCGCCACGCGCAGGCTGATGGGCTTGTTGGAATCCAGCGCCGTCAGCGAATAGCGCACCATCGAGGCGGCGGAATCGACGCCGAGCATGATGCTCTCGCGGTCGAAGCGGCGGACGTCGAAATTATCGGCGAGCTGCCGGATGACGTCGAGCACCGCCGCCTTGCCCTGGCGCGCGCCGAGAAACGGAAACATGTCGATCGGGCCGTAGAGCGCCCAATCGACGTCCTCGTCGATCAGGGCCTCGATATCCCCGAAATGCCGGTCGTTGATCGCGCGGTGCAACGCGCGCGAGAAACGCCAGAGGCTGTGCTCTGTCATTTGGGCAGTCCTGAAGCTGGCTTGCGAAAACGAAAAACGACCCCACGCACAATCAACGCGCGGGGCGATCAACTCATTTGTATACGAATAATTTAGTGCCGTTGGGCCCGAACGCAAATCACGTTTTCGCAATGCAGCATTGACCGTGTCTTGTGGATTTTGTAAGACACTGTATTTTCTGACCAATCGGCGCCCAGCCGAAGCAAAAGCCGCCCCTGCCACGTCGAAATGACGTAGTTCACGTCGGCGGCGTCGGAGCTATCAGCGGCCCGATTTCCCGTTCCAACACCTGCTGGGCCAGGTCGTAGGAATCGGTGATCTCGCGGATTTCCGCCACCAGCCCGCCGCGGAACGTGTAGAACACCGCCATGTCGAACTGCACGATCCGGGCGTTGCTCCGCTTCTTGAAATAGGCATGCACGTAGGTCGCGACCACCTCGCCCTCGGACACGATGTGAGGCGCCTTGTAGCGAATTTCCGAATAGCGCGACCAGATCGTCTCCCAGAGCTCGCGCAACTCCTGCCTGCCGTGGCGCGGCACCATGTGCGGCAGCACGTCGATCGGCGCGTGCGTGAGGAAGTCGATGTCGTCGGTGCAGCAAGCCAGCGCCGTCTCGATGTCGCCGCGCGCGAAGGCATCGAGCAGATGCACGACACGCTGGCGATTCAGCTTCTCTACCGTCATGACGCCCGTCCTTGTTGGTCTTGTGGCGTTGCGCAAGCCTAACGCGCTGGGTCACACATCGGCAATCCGCAAGAACACAGGGAGTTTCAGATGTTTTGACGTGCAAGCGCGATGCCCGGTTCACGGCGGTGCAATCACAAGTTGCGGAATGGCTGTGCGAATTACGCCGCATGGGTTGTCTGGCGCGCAACGCGAATGGTGCAACGCGCAACATCACCACGACGCAGGTGGATGGAACCGCGAGTGCGGACCGTCCCCTGGCCTCGCTTGTGGGCAGAGGGGAAATCCCGGACCGCGGCCCCGCGTGACCCATCTCACATCGCCCCGCCGGCAGCGCGCCTAGCGTCATCTGCATGTCATCGGGGAGACGTGCCATGGCCACCATCGTCGTCACGAGAAAGTCCCGCTTGCACAACGCGCTCGAAGCCCTTGCGCTGACCGCGATCCTCCAGAGCTTCCCGACCTTCGCCGCTGCGGCCCTCCTGCTCAAGCTCGCCGGCGACCACGACCTCTCCGGCGATCCCGGCGTCGCCATCTTCGTCGCCTTCGCCTCGTTCACCCACGCCCTGATCGCGGTGACGCTGGGCCCGCGCCTCCCGCACCTGTTCAAGACCGTCTACGAGCCGAAATTCTTCGATTCCCACCTGTCGCTGTCCGACAAGATCACGGCATGGCGCACCCCACCCGGTCGCCTCGCTGCAACTGATGACGATCGTGCTGCTGCTGTCGGTGATGGCCGTGGTGACGGCGAGCATTGGGTGAGGGAGTGAGCTCTCCGCCGTCATTCCGGGGGCGCCGCAGAGACGCCAGCTATGATGCGCAATTGCACATCTGAGAATCCATAACCACGAACGGCAATGATTGGCGAAGTCGCGTCTACCTTTTCTTCCACCCACCTCTTCGCCCCGGCTGCCCACCCGTCGACTTCGGCGCCGGCCCGAACTCCGGGCCGGACTGCCTTGAATCCGTCGGCTGGATGATCCGGCTGTTTCCGCCGAACGGCTTTGACGGCAGCGCGCGGTTCTCGCGGAAGGGCAGCGATTCCGGGCCGTGCATCTCGTCGAGATGCGGCTTGTGCACCTTCGAGCCGCTGCCGCCGCCGCTGGCCTTCAGCGCGGAGCTCACGGTCTTTTTCTTCATGGCGCTGACGGGCAAATTGGCGGCATCGCCGTACTTCTTCGTGCCTGCATAGGCGCCGGCCTTGCCCTGCACGATGCGCTGCTTGGCGGTGGGATCGTCGACCACGGCGAGTTCGGTCGCGCGCAGGCGCTTGACCTCGTCGCGCAGGCGCGCAGCCTCCTCGAAGTTCAAATCGGCGGCGGCCTCGCGCATCCTGGTTTCGAGATCGGCGAGCACGGCTTCGAAATTGTGGCCGATCGAGATGACGTCGTCGGTCATGTCGTGGCCGCCGACCTCGATCAGCACGTGGTCGCGCTCGTAGACGGAGTTGAGGATGTCGCCGATCTGCTTCTTCACGCTCTCCGGCGTGATGCCGTTGGCGGTGTTGTACTCGACCTGCTTCTCGCGGCGGCGGTTGGTCTCGGCGATGGCGCGCTCCATCGAGCCGGTCATCTGGTCGGCATAGAGGATCACCTTGCCGTCGACGTTGCGCGCGGCGCGGCCGATGGTCTGGATCAACGATGTTTCACTGCGCAGAAAACCTTCCTTGTCGGCGTCGAGAATCGCGACCAGCGCGCATTCGGGAATGTCGAGGCCTTCGCGGAGCAAATTGATGCCGACCAGCGCATCGAAGGCACCCAAGCGCAAATCGCGGATGATCTCGATGCGCTCGATGGTGTCGATGTCGCTGTGCATGTAGCGGACGCGAATGCCCTGCTCATGCAGATATTCGGTGAGGTCCTCGGCCATGCGCTTGGTGAGAACCGTGATCAGCGAGCGGTAGCCGGCCTGCGCGGTGGCGCGCACCTCGCCGACGAGATCGTCCACCTGCGTGCGGGCGGGGCGAATGTCGACGGGCGGATCGATCAGGCCGGTGGGGCGAATGACCTGCTCGACGAACACGCCGCCGCTCTCGTTCAGCTCCCAGCTGCCCGGCGTGGCCGACACCGCGACGGTCTGCGGCCGCATCATGTCCCACTCCTCGAACCGGAGCGGGCGGTTGTCCATGCAGGAGGGCAGGCGGAAGCCGTACTCGGCCAGCGTCGCCTTGCGGCGGAAGTCGCCGCGGAACATGGCGCCGATCTGCGGAATGGTGACGTGGCTTTCGTCGGCGAAGATCAGCGCATTGTCGGGTACGTATTCGAACAGCGTCGGCGGCGGCTCGCCGGGGCGGCGGCCCGTGAGGTAGCGCGAATAGTTCTCGATGCCGGCGCAGCTTCCGGTCGCCTCCATCATCTCGAGGTCGAACGTGGTGCGCTGCTCCAGCCGCTGCGCTTCGAGCAGGCGGCCCTGGTCGTGCAGCTGGTCGAGCCGCTGCTTCAACTCCGACTTGATCGACTTGATCGCCTGCACCAGCGTCGGCCGCGGCGTCACATAGTGCGAATTGGCATACATCTTGATGAATTCGAGTTCGTCCTGCTTGTGGCCGGTGAGCGGGTCGAATTCCTCGATCGCCTCGATGGTGTCGCCGAACAGGTTCACGCGCCAGGCCCGGTCCTCATAGTGCGCCGGGAAGATGTCGATGACGTCGCCGCGCACGCGAAACGTGCCGCGGGTGAAATCGGCTTGGGTGCGCTTGTATTGCAGCGCGACCAGGTCGGCGATGAGCTGGCGCTGGTCGATGCGCTCGCCCTTCTTCAGCGCGAAGGTCATCGCGGTGTAGGTCTCGACCGAGCCGATACCGTAGATGCAGGACACCGACGCCACGATGATGACGTCGTCGCGCTCGAGCAGCGCGCGCGTCGCCGAATGGCGCATGCGGTCGATCTGCTCGTTGATCGATGAATCCTTCTCGATATAGGTGTCGGTGCGCGGAACGTAGGCTTCGGGCTGGTAATAGTCGTAATAGCTGACGAAATATTCGACCGCGTTGTCGGGGAAGAAATTCTTGAACTCGCCATAGAGCTGGGCGGCCAGCGTCTTGTTCGGCGCCAGGATCAGGGCGGGGCGCTGCGTCGCCTCGATCACCTTGGCCATGGTGTAGGTCTTGCCCGAGCCGGTGACGCCGAGCAGCACCTGGCTGCGGTCGTTGCGGTTGATGCCCTCGACCAGCTCGGCGATTGCGGTCGGCTGGTCGCCTTTCGGCTCATAGGCCGACTTGATCTCGAAGCGGACGCCGCCCTCGGACTTTTCCGGGCGCGGCGGCCGGTGTGGCGTCCACACCTTCATCGAGCCGTCGCCCTTGCGGAACTCCGGCCGGCCCTCGCGGATCAGCGATTCCAGCGCATCGGCCGTCGCCTTGACGCCGAGCGCTTCCATTTTGCTGCGCGGCGGGCGGGCCAGCGCTTCCGCATCGTCTTCCTCGGTCGGCAGTCCGAGCTGCCGCGCCAGTTCCGGATCGAGCGTCGGAATCGTGGCCGCGGTGCCGTAATTGGCCTGCGGGGCTTCCTCCAATCCGGCAAGCTCACCGGACTGACGCGCACCCGGCGGCTGCGGATTGGGCCGCAGCGGCATCGGCCGCGCGGCATCCTGCGGGAACTCCTTCGGCGTCGAAGCCCGCGCGCGATGCGCGGCGGCCTCGCCTCCGGCGCGGCGGTCGCGCGAATTGTCCGGCGGCGGCTGCAAGCCAGTGCCCGACCCCAAGCCCGCATCGCCGCGATTGATCGCGGGATTGAGCAGCTCTGCCAGCGCGGGCCCGATCGGCTGTACATCGGGGCGATGCGCTTTCGAGTTCGGAGCCTTGGTCTTCGGGGATCTTGCGGGGGGAGCAGGTTTCTTCGCCATCCCGCGAATATGGGATGAGTCCGCCCCGCGATAAAGGGCGAATGGCCGCCTCCGTGGAGGCTGCTGACAGCAGGTTGGCAGCAGCCCCCCGGCTCACGCTGCCGGCGTCGGCTCCGCCTCATCCCTGGCTGCGAGATTCGGCTCGAGGATGTCGAGATGGATGCCGCCGCAATCGTTGCAGCGCATGGCCCAGTACTCGCATCCGTGACGGCCGCCGATCACGCGGAGCACGTCGAGATCGCCGTCGCATTCCGGGCAGTTGGACAGCACCCGGCGGGAATAGATCCGCGGCCGTGCTGCGTCGATGTCGATGATGGTTGACATGATTTGGTTTCCCCCCAGTTCTGGAGCCCTGTAGGCCCCGCAGAGCGCTCGCCTAATCGTCCTCCTCCTCGGCCCGCCGGCGGAAGCAGTCGATGTGGTGCTTGGCATCCGCAATGGCGGCATCGCGGTCGGGCCAGGCAAAGCCGACTTCCATCGCGGGAAACAGCACGCCGTCGATCGCCACCGGGCTGAGATCGGCGCGGCGGATCCGCGCGTGCCACAGGCCTTTGCCAGCTTCGAAGGATTCGATGTCAAAGCCGTCGTAAAGGGTCGTCATCAGTGAAGGTCCCACGTTTCTTTTCGGAGAGTCAGGAGACCACATTTGCGGAATGCGGGAGTGTGAAGCCGTTCACACCCGGCCGCCTTTTTTTCGCAAACCTGGGTTGTCGTGGAACCCAGCGGATTCAGCTCCGGGCCGCTGCGCGGCCGGTCCGCCGCGGGCGGGTGGCGGGTTCCGACGCCGCTCGCATGATCCAGCGGCGGAACGCGGCAAAGTCGCGCTGCTCGGTCTGGAAGCTGCGATAGAGCAGGTACCAGCGCATGCCCTTGGGCACCGAAAGGTCGAACGGCGCCACCAGCCGGCCGGCGGCGAGGTCGTCGTCGATATAGGGCCGGATCCCCATGGCGATTCCGAGCCCGTCGGCCGCGGCCTGCAGCGCCTGGCCGTAGAACTGGAACTCGGGTCCGCGCGCGCCGACGCGGGCGAGGTTCGCGGCCTTCAGCCAGATCGGCCAATCTTCGGGCGAATGCGCGACGCGGATCAGGCTTGGTCCCTTCAGGTCAGCCGGCCGCTTCAGGCCGCTCGCAAGCCGGGGCACGCAGACCGGCGTGAGATCGCCGGCGAACAGCGGCTCGGCGACGAGGCCGGGCCAGTCGCCGGTGCCGAGCTTGATGCCGCAGCTCCAGTCCTCGCCGAACGGCACCGCCGCGCCGCCCGTGGTGAAGCGCACTTCGATGTCGGGCTCCTCGCTGCGAAACTCCGACAGGCGCGGGATCAGCCAGCGCATCGCAAAAGTATGGCCGACGCCGATGGTGAGCACGCGGACGCTGGCAGGCGCCGTCACCTGCGCGGTGAGGCTCGCCAGCGCATCGAAGATCGGCGTCAGCCCGCCCTGGTAGGCGCGGCCGGCCTGCGTCAGCACCAGGCGGTTGGCCTTGCGCTCGAACAGCGCGACGCCGAGCCGCTCTTCGAGCAGGTGCACCATGCGGCTGACCGCCGCCGCGGATACGCTCAGCTCCAGCCCGGCCGCAGCAAAACTGCCGGTCCGCGCGGCCGCCTCGAACGCCTTGATGCCGTTGAGAAACAACAGCCGCCGCAAGCCACCGACCCTCAGGAAAGCTGATGCCAGGACAGGATAACTCAGTTTGCGGAGGTGGGGCAAGCAAGGCACTTCGCCATGCCTCGTGCGCGGTCTGTCCGCCTCGATAAGGGAGGTTTGCAATGAACGAAGCTGCCGATCCGCTGGTGCTGGATTTCGTCGAATGGGTCGCGCGCGAGCGGCGCGCCTATGCCGAGGTGATCGCGACCTGGAAGACCTCGCGCCTCACCATCTGGGAGGACGCCGCGGACCGCGGCTACGTGGCGCGGGAGACGATTGCAGGTCTCGGGCTGGTCATCGCGTTGACGGAAAGCGGGGAGAGGTTGCTGCGCGCCAACGGGCGGTAACGCCCCTCCACATCGCCATTGCGAGCGCCGGCGGCGCAATCCAGAATGGGGACCCTCGCCCCGAGGAGCGCGCATCTTGCGTGCGTCTCGAAGGGAGAGGCCGAGATCGGGCCATCATTCGAGACGCGTGTTCCGCGCTCCTCGGGAATGAGGGGCTGGCAGAAGGGTTGTTCATGTCACTCAAGCTGTTCGAACTCGTCGGCACGGATCCCGCGCGCCCTTTCAGCCCGTATTGCTGGCGCACGCGCATGGCGCTGGCGCACAAGGGACTGACGGCGGAATTGCTGCCGTGGCGCTTCACCGAGAAGAGCACGCTTGCGCCGCACGGCTCGGAAAAGGTGCCGGTGCTGCTGCATCACGACAAGCCCGTCGTCGATTCCTGGATCATCGCGAACTATCTGGAAGACCATTTTCCGGACCGGCCGTCGCTGTTCGGCGGCGAGGGCGGTCGCGCCATGGCGCGCATGATCAACGCGTGGGGCGACATCGCCATCGTCGGCGGCATCTTTCCGCTCATCGTCGCCGATATCCCGAACAACCTGAACGAGGTCGATGCCGCCTATTTTCGCGCCTCGCGCGAGGCGCGCTTCGGAGGCAAGAGTCTGGAGGAGGTCATGGCAGGCCGCGACACCGGCGTGGTCGCGTTCCGCAAGTCGCTGGAGGTGATGCGCCAGACCCTGAAGCAGCAGCACTTCATCGGCGGGCATGCACCGAACTACGCCGACTACATCGTGTTTGGTGGATT
The DNA here is from genome assembly GCA_035575945.1 of Bradyrhizobium sp. Lineage (GTDB taxonomy): Bacteria > Pseudomonadota > Alphaproteobacteria > Rhizobiales > Xanthobacteraceae > Bradyrhizobium. The sequence goes on from DATLXF010000056.1 coordinate 204,517, forward strand.
CCAATGGGCGCGCGTGGTCAGCCCGTTCAGGCTGCTGGAGACGGATGATCCGGTCCATGCGTGGCGGGAAAGACTGCTCGACGCGTTCGACGGAATGGCGCGGACATCGCCGGGACACGGGGCGTAGTTTAGTAAGGTAGGCACAGGCGCAAAGCGCCATGCCCACCATCGCTCAGACGAAGGAAACGTGGCACGCCTTGGCTTTGCCCAGCCCTATGAGGCCGCCTGCGCCGCCGCTTTCCGCAAACACTCCCGGCACAGACAATCCTCGCCCTCAAGCGGCATCGGCAGTTTTGCCGTCTCCTCCGCGCACCAGCAATTGCCCGAGAGGTCGCAGCCGAATTCGGTGCCGCAGCGGGAGCAGACGAGGCGCCGCGCAAGGGCCGGCGCTGACGGTATTATGCTCGAACTTGTCATGATCCACGTCGAAGCTTCGCCGTCATTTTCATGTCGGTCATCTGCCGGCGCGGTATGTTACGCCCTGCGCCCGTTTCAGGAAAGCGGCTCCAGGCGCGCGCTGCCGGCTGGCCGGTGCTCCTGGATAACCCGCAATTCCATTTCCCGCACATTCCACCGCAAGACGGATTCCGGGCCCCGCGCCTTGCGGTGGGTCACGGAATGACGACATGATGAGCGCCGCACCAGGAGAACCGTCCATGTACATCGCCATGAACCGCTTTCGCGTCGCCAAGGGCTCCGAGGCCGCCTTCGAGCAGGTCTGGCTCACGCGCGACACCCATCTCGACAAGGTGCCCGGCTTCGTCGAATTCCATCTGCTGCGCGGGCCGGAAGCCGAGGACCACACGCTCTACGCCTCGCACACCGTGTGGGCGAACCACGCCGCTTTCGAGGCCTGGACCAAGTCGGAGGCGTTTCGCGCCGCGCATCACCGTGCCGGCGACAACAAGCCGCTTTATCTCGGCCATCCCCAGTTCGAGGGCTTCGAGGTGATGCAGACGGTGGGGGGCGGTGCCAAGTAGCGCGCGCAGAGCTCAGCCCAGAGTGATCTTGTCGATCTCTGCCATCTCATCCGCGCTGAGCTTCCAGGCGATCGCCTTCACGTTCTCCTCGATCTGCTCGACGCGCGTGGCCCCTGCGATCACGCTCGACACCTGCGGGCGCGCGGCGAGCCAGGAGAAGGCGAGTTCCAGCATCGAGCGGCCGTGCGCCTCGGCGAAGGCCTGGAGCTTCTCGACCATGTCCTCGTTGCGCGGCGTGACGTAACGGTCGCGCAGCGCCGGCGCCTTGGCAAAGCGCGTGTCGGCGGGGGCCGCCGCGCCGCGCTTGTACTTGCCCGTCAGCAGGCCGCTCGCGAGCGGGAAGAACGGCAGCAGGCCGAGCCTGTACTCTTGCGCCGCCGGCAGCAGGTCCTTCTCGATGTCGCGAACCAGCAGTGAGTATTCGTCCTGGCAAGAGACGAAGCGGCTGACATTCATGGCGCGCGCGGTGAACTCGGCTTCCGCGATCCGCCAGGCCGGGAAGTTGGAGTTGCCGATGTAGCGCACCTTGCCTTGCCGGATGAGATCGTCGAGCGCACGCAAGGTCTCTTCCATCGGCGTCAGCGGATCGTAATCGTGCTGCTGGTACAGGTCGATGTAATCGGTCTTGAGCCGCCTCAGGCTCGCCTCGACCGCATCCATGATGTAGCGGCGCGAGGCGCCCTGCCTGGTGCCGTCGGTCGCCATCGGCTTGGCGTATTTGGTGGCGAGGACGATGTCCTTGCGGCGGTCGCCGAGCACGGTGCCGAGCACCGTCTCCGAGCCGCCCATCCCGGCATAGATGTCGGCGGTGTCGAACAGCGTGATGCCGAGATCGAGCGCGCGATGGATCACCTTGCGCGAGGTCTCCAGATCCGTGCGCTGGCCGAAATTGTTGCAGCCGAGCCCGACCGCGGACACGCGAAGGCCGGAGGCGCCGAGATTGCGAATTTCCATGGGGGGTCCTGTCAGATGAGCAGCGTCACATTGTGACCAGCGTGCGCCGCATCAGCGAGCCGATGCCTGCGCTGCAGCCATGCAGACAATCCCGGACAAAAAAATGCGGCCCCTGTCAGACGCGGCGACTGACGGGGACCGCTTGGCGCTTGATCGGTGACGGGGGGCCTGACCAGACGCAAGACCAGTGTAGCCCTGCTGTGTTACGCGCGGGTGACAGGTGGAAAAATCCACAGGCGTCCAGCAGGCTCAGAGTATCTTGCGATAGATGATGAAGCCGGAGCGCTCCGCGACCTTGTCGTAAAGGCGCTGCGCCGTGAGGTTGGTCTCGTGCGTCTGCCAGTAGACGCGCGGCGACCCCGCCAGTTTTGCCCGCTCGTAGACGCCATGGATCAGCGCAGAACCGACGCCCTTGCCGCGCGCGGCCTCGGACGTGAACAGATCCTGCAGATAGCAGGACGGTTCGATCGCGGTGGTGCTGCGATGGAACAAATAGTGCGTCAGCCCGAGCAGGCGGCCGCCGCTCTCGGCGACCAGCGCGTGCATCGGCTCATAAGCGTCGAAGAAGCGCTGCCACGTCATCCGCGTGATCTCCGGAGCCAGCGTGGTCGGCCCGGAGCGGCCGTAGAAGGCGTTATAGCCGTCCCACAGCGGCAGCCATTGATCGTAGTCCTGCCGGTCGACGGAGCGAATGGTGAGCGACATCTGGACTTCCGTTCTCGATGAAATGCAAGACGAGGCTATCCTTGATACGCGATGATCGCATCGCCGATCAATCGCGCCGTTCATTGCTCCGCGGCGCGCAAGTAACGGATCAGCTTGCGGCTGGCAGGATCGCGCAGCGATCGGTAGTAGTCGGCGCGCGACGGCGCGTCGGTGTGGCGCACGAGGTCGGTCACCGGGGTGTAGCTCAGCATCCGGCCGCCGTCCGGCACCATGGTGCAGACGAAGCGCAGTACCTCGCCGTTGCGCAACTTGATGTTGATCGGCGTGGCATCGCCGGCCCGCACCATCTCCATGCGCTGGGCGATGAAGGTGCCGAGCTCGTCCTCCGGTAATTCGAACGCGCCGGTGTCGCGGCCGTGATACATCAGCGCGATGAAGGGCGGCCTGCCGTCGGCGATCTCGTCCGGCACCGCGAGATAGTCGCGGAACGCGCGGTTGATGAACTCGGCCCGCGTCTCGGCATCGAGCAGCACGATGCCGATATCGACCCGGTCGAGCGCGGCCGACAGCCGCGCGGCGATGGCGTGGCTGCGGCGCTCGGCCGCGAACGTCCCGAGCAGCCGCTGGCGCATCAGGCCGGTCACGCCGGCGGTGGCGGCAGCGGTCACCGCCAGGAGGCCGAGCTGGATCAGATCCGCGGCGACGTAGGAGACGCCGTGCCGCTGCAGGAACAGCATCGCCGCGCCGAGCACCGCGGCTGCCGCGGTGATCGTGGCGGAGGCGAGGCCCGACAGCGCGCCGGCGAGCGCGACGAGGCAGACGAACAGCGGCGCAGGCGAGGGCGCGGGGATCACGCGATCGAGCAGCATCACCAGCAGCAAGGCCGCTGCCGTCAGCGCCGGACCGGAGATCGCACGCCATCCGAACCGCATGGATCAGTCTCGCTCCTCCCGAACGAGGTAAGGCCGCAACACTGACTGATTGTTGCGCCACTACGGCACGATTTCTTGCCTTGTGCTGAACGCGCGCTTGCGGGCAAGCGTAAGGCTTTCTGACGATTTTAGACCATATGCGCGTGCTTGACGCGCTGTTGCAGCGCCGGCGCATTCAGCGTCGACGTCCCCACGCCCTTGCGCGTGCCGACGATGATCAACAGCGACGCCGCGACCAGGATGGCCGCAGTCAGGGTGATTGCAACGACGACCACAGGTGATTTCATCGACGTCCCGTCGCGATGCCGGTCGGCGCGGGCCGCGCGGCGCCCTGAAGGCTGGTCCAGGATGAAACGGGGATCAGATCGGCAGACCCATCGCCATGGTCGCCTTGGTCGACATCACAGTCAGCGCGACGATCAGGCACAGCGAAAGCGCGGCAACGGCGAGCGAAGCCGCGACCGCCTGGGTCAGCCGGGAAGACGCGACGGTAGCGGATGGGCCTTGGAAGCCTGCCGTGCCGGACGCCCGTATCATGGTCTAATCCTTCAACACGCGAGCGAATCGCCCGCGACTTTGCGGAATTTCTCAGTTTCAACCGGCAATATTGCGGCGGCGACCGCGCCGAAAGTGGCGGGATTGCGGCAACCGCTGCGCTTATGCCCGCTATTCCCCAGCGCGAACGGGTCCCGTCAGGCACCCGCCGCGATACCGGCGTGGTCATCGATGCCGGTCGCGCGCCAGTCCATCTTCACGAAACCCGGCGCCGCTTCGACGCGTTTCAGCCAGTCCCGGATCGCCGGAAAGATGGACAGATCGAAGTCGCAGCGGTCGGCCAGATGGGTGTAGCCGTACAGCGCGATGTCGGCGACCGTGAGTTGGCGGGCGGCGAAATAGGAATTGGTCTTGAGATGGTTTTCCATCACCTGGAGCGCCCCATAGCCGCGCTCCATCCAATCCTCCAACGCGTGGATCTGCAGGTCGCGGCCGCCCTTGACCAGCGACAGCCAGAAATAGGCGGCGCCGATATTGGGCTCGAGCGCGTGCTGCTCGAAGAACATCCATTGCAGCGCCTCGGCGCGGTCGATGCGGTTCTCCGGCGCGAGCGGCGTGCCGACGGCGACGTACCAGAGGATCGCGTTGGACTCGGCGAGATAGCGGTCCTCGCCGACCTCGAGCAGCGGCACCTGCCCCGACGGGTTCTTGGCGAGAAAGTCCGGCGTGCGGCTCTCGCCGCGCAGAATGTCGACCTCGACGGCTTCGTAGGGCACGTTGAGCAGCGCCAGCGCAAGGCGGACCTTGTAGCTGTTGCCCGAACGTTGCATCGAATAGAGCTTGTACATTCTGCGGTTCGAATCCGAGGACGGGATGACGCGGCGCTCGCTGGCCCGAGGCGCATAAACAATGATGCCGATGCGAATCCGCCGCAAGAGCCAGCCGATAGAAAAACTCGAAACCCCTGCCGCACTGCAATGATGCGGAAGATCATTTTCGCGGGACGACGCGTATGAGATCACGCTTGCGTCAACCGGCGGAGGCGATGCGGCGTGCGTGGTGAGTCGCAGACGGCCGTGCGATCGTCTTGGCCGCAGTCGGCACGAGCCCGGCCTGGCGCAATGTTTCCTTCGACGGCCGGTCCGCAAATTGCTCCGAGGACAGGGGTTGCCGGATATGAGCGATTCCGTCGGCGAAGTTGCGGAAAATTGCGGGAAATCGCGGCTCGAAATGCTCCAGACCGTAAACTTTCGCGGGATCGGACCGAAGTTTCTTGCGGCGCAGCGGCGCACGTCTTAGGGTGGCTCATTCCCATAATCAGAGTCGTGACGACCCATGGGTTCACGATGCCTGGGTTCACGACACCTGTCAGGAGATGACGATGGCCTTCCTTGCTGCTGCGCTCGACCGTGTGAAGCCGTCCGCGACCATCGCGGTCACGGATAAGGCACGCGCGCTGAAAGCGGCGGGCCGCAACGTCATCGGTCTCGGTGCCGGCGAGCCCGACTTCGACACACCCGCCAACATCAAGCTGGCCGCGATCCACGCGATCGAAGCCGGCAAGACCAAGTATACCGCGGTCGACGGTATCCCCGAGCTGAAGGACGCGATCATTGCCAAGTTTCAGCGCGAGAACGGCGTCGTCTACAAGCCGAACCAGATCATCGTCGGCACCGGCGGCAAGCAGGTGCTCTACAACGCGCTGATGGCGACCATCAATCCGGGCGACGAGGTGATCATTCCCGCGCCGTACTGGGTCAGCTATCCCGAGATGGTGGCGCTCGCCGGCGGCGAGCCGGTGCCGGTGGTCTGCACCGCCGCGACCGGCTTCAAGCTCCAGGCCGAGGCGCTCGCGCGCGCGATCACGCCGAAGACCAAATGGGTTATCCTGTGCTCGCCGTCGAACCCGACGGGCGCCGCCTATACGAAGTCGGAGCTGAAGGCGCTCACCGACGTTCTGATGAAGCATCCCCATGTCTGGGTGATGACCGACGACATGTACGAGCATCTCGTCTATGACGACTTCCAGTTCACCACCGTGGCGCAGGTCGAGCCCGGCCTCTACGACCGCACGCTCACCGTGAACGGCGTGTCGAAGGCCTATTGCATGACCGGCTGGCGCATCGGTTATGCCGGCGGTCCTGCGCAGCTGATCAAGGCGATGGCGACGATCCAATCGCAATCGACCTCGAATCCGTGCTCGATCGCGCAATGGGCTTCGGTGGAAGCGCTGAACGGTCCGCAGGAGTTCATTCCGGCCAACAACAAGGTGTTCAAGGAGCGACGCGACCTCGTGGTCTCCATGCTCAACCAGGCGAGCGGCATCGAGTGCCCTCGTCCGGAGGGCGCCTTCTACGTCTATCCGTCCTGTGCCGGCACCATCGGGAAGAAAGCGCCCTCCGGCAAGGTGATCGAGAATGACGAGACGTTCGTCACCGAGCTCCTGGAAACCGAAGGCGTCGCCGTGGTGCAGGGTTCGGCCTTCGGCCTCGGCCCGGCCTTCCGCATCTCCTACGCGACCAAGACCTCCGACCTCGAAGACGCCTGCAAGCGCATCCAGCGTTTTTGCGGTAATCTGCGCTGAGCAATGCTATAAGCGGCATCGATTTCCCTCTCCCCTTGCGGGAGAGGGTGGCTCGCCGCGCAGCGGCGAGACGGGTGAGGGGTTCTCTCCGCGAGTCCTTCTGCCATCTGAGCGCGCCACCTTCTCCCGCAAGGGGAGAAGGGAAGGCGTAAACAATTCCAGTTGTGCGCGATCTGGTACCCACACCGCTCCTGTGGCATAGACCATTGTGTGCCACTTGTTGGCGCGCCCGCGCTACTCGCATCAAACTTTTCGCCGGAGATATTTCATGCCTCGTTCATTCATCCTCGCCGGGCTCACTGCGGCCAGCCTCGTTGCCTCCGTCGCAAACGCCGGCGCGCAGCAGCAGCGGATGGCGCGGGTCGGCGTACTGGAATGCCGCGGCGGCGCCAGCGTCGGCTTCATCGTGGGATCGGTGACCCATCTCGGCTGCGTCCTGCGCGCCGATGGTTCGCCCGACGACCGCTATGTCGCGACGATCCGGAAAGTGGGCCTCGACATCGGCATCACCCAGGAGACGGCGCTGGCCTGGGGCGTGTTCGCACCGGTCGATCGGCTCGGCCCCGGCGATCTCTCCGGCAATTACGTGGGCGCGCAGGGCAGCGCCTCGGTCGGCGTTGGCCTCGGCGGCAACGTGCTGGTCGGCGGCTCCAACAATTCGATCGCGCTGCAGCCGCTGAGCGTGCAGGGCCAGGTCGGCCTCAACATCGCCGCCGGCCTCGAAAGCCTGGAACTCCGTCCGGGCCGTTGAGACATATCGCGGGCGACGCTCTCTCTTCACCTCTCCCTTCGGGAGGGGTGGAACAGCGAGCCGGCTATCGTAAGAATTATAGGACTTGATCCAACTGACGACGCACCGCAGCGACGTTTGATGCTTGCCAAATCTCGGGGACGGGCAGAGCATCGGCGTTTGCCGACCCAATCATGGGCCGAGCTCCACACCAAGGAGGCGGCGAATGGGACAAGACGTCAGAAGTCCCCGAGGTCCACGGTGCATCGCGCTGGTGGGCCCTTTCCAAAGCGGTAAAACCACACTTCTGGAAGCAATATTGGCGCGAACGGGCGCCATCCCGCGCGCCGGCAGCGTCGATGCCGGAACATCCGTCGGCGACGCCACGCCCGAGGCTCGACATCACAAGATGACCGTTGGGCTGACTGCCGCCACCACGAGTTTCATGGGCGAGAGCTACACCTTCCTCGATTGTCCCGGTTCCGTCGAGTTTGCCCACGACATGCGCGCCGCGTTGCCTGCGGTCGACGCCGCAATCGTGGTCTGCGAGGCCGACGAGAAGAAGCTGCCGCAGCTGCAGATCATCCTGCGCGAGCTGGAGCAGCTGAAGATCCCGCGTTTCCTGTTCCTCAACAAGATCGACCGCGCCAGCCAGCGCATCCGCGAGACGCTGGCAATGCTACAGCCCGCCTCGCGCGTGCCGCTGGTGCTGCGCCAGATCCCGATCTGGAAGGGCGAGCTGATCGAGGGCTTCGTCGATCTCGCGCTGGAGCGCGCCTTCATCTATCGCGAGCACAAGGCCTCCGAGGTGGTCGCGCTCGAAGGCGGCGATCTCGATCGCGAGAAGGAAGCCCGCTTCTCGATGCTGGAGAAGCTCGCCGATCATGACGATGCGCTGATGGAGCAATTGCTGGAAGACATCCAGCCGCCGCGCGATGCGGTATTTGACGATCTCGCCCGTGAATTGCGGGAGGGACTGATCTGCCCTGTGTTGCTCGGGTCTGCCGTGCGAGAAAACGGCGTGCTGCGCCTGATGAAGGCGCTGCGTCACGAGGCGCCCGGCGTCGCGGAAACGGCGAAACGTCTCGGCGTTCCCGAGACCAGGGATGCGCTCGGCTACGTCTTCAAGACGCTGCATTCGCAGCACGGCGGAAAACTGTCGCTGACGCGGCTGCTCGCCGGCCATCTCGACGAGGGCGCCACGCTGCAATCGTCTTCCGGCGGTGCGGGGCGGATCTCGGGCATTCTCGCCGTCAACGGCGCCTACGACACCAAGCGCGCTGCGGCCGAAGCCGGCGACACGGTGGCACTCGCCAAGATCGATCCGGTCAAGACAGGGGACACGATCTCGAATGGCAAGGCGGCACCTGCGGCTCTGATCGCCATCGAGCCGACGCCGCCGGTGCTCGCGATCTCGATCGCGGCCACGGACCGCAAGGACGACGTCAAGCTCGGCCAGGCCATGGCGCGGCTGCATGAGGAGGATCCTTCCCTGGTCGTCGTGCAGAATGCCCAGACCCACGACACCGTGCTGTGGGGACAGGGCGAGATGCATCTGCGCGTCGCCGGCGAACGCTTGCGCGACCGCTTCGGCGTCAAGGTCACCTCGCATCCGCCCGGGATCGGCTACCAGGAGACCATCCGCAAGCCGATCGTCCAGCGCGGCCGCCACAAGAAGCAGTCGGGCGGCCACGGCCAGTTCGGCGACGTCGTGCTCGACATCAGGCCGCTGCCGCGCGGCGACGGTTTCAAGTTCGCCGAGAAGGTGGTGGGCGGCGCGGTGCCGCGCAACTACATCCCGGCGGTCGAGGAAGGCGTCGTCGACGGATTGGCGCGCGGTCCGCTCGGCTTCCCCGTCACCGACGTGCAGGTGACGCTGACCGACGGCTCCTACCACAGCGTCGATAGCTCCGATCTCGCTTTCCGCACCGCGGCGCGGATCGGGCTGAACGAAGGCCTGCCACAATGCCAGCCGGTCTTGCTGGAGCCGATCCACGTGGTCGAGATCGTCTGCCCGACCGACGCCACGGCCAAGATCAACGCGATCCTCTCGGCGCGCCGCGGCCAGATTCTGGGCTTCGACACCCGCGAGGGCTGGAGCGGCTGGGACTGCGTCCGCGCCATGATGCCGGAAGCCGAGATCGGCGAGTTGATCGTGGAGCTGCGCTCGGCCACCGCCGGTGCCGGCAGCTTCACCCGGCAGTTCGATCACATGGCCGAGGTCACCGGCCGCGCCGCCGACCAGATCATCGCCGCGCATCAGCACGCGGCGTGAGGCTGTCCTTCATGCAGTGACGGAGCACGTTCTCTCACTCCCTCTCCCCGTTCTTGCGGGGAGAGGGTGGGGCGAGGGGTTGCATCAATACCCGCGGCAGATCGTGTGGGCTCCCTTGCAGAGGTGCATATGATGTATTATAAATCATTGTAGACGTTCTGGATATTACTTATAACATCTGGCAAGTGAGGCACGGTGATCACGTCGTTTCAGATGCGAGCAGCGCGCGCGCTGCTCGGCATCGACCAGAAAACCCTGGCCGAGCTCGCCGGCGTTTCGCTGCCGACCATCCAGCGCATGGAGGCATCGACCGGCAATGTTCGTGGCGTGGTCGAGACCCTGATGAAGGTGGTGGACGCCTTCGACCGGGCCGGCGTCGAGCTGATCGGCGAGCAGGCGCGCAGCGATAGCGGCGGGCGCGGCGTTCGCCTGAAGGAGCCGGGACCGCCGCGACGGATCGGAGCATGATCGCGCGTTGATTGTGCCCGGATAGGATGAACGAGCGCATCGTCGCGCGCTGCACGATGCACCGGAGCATTGTGGGGCCAGCGGAGCACATGAGCATCACGACCGATCAGGCAAGCCGGCTGCACCCGCTGCGTCGACCGACTTTTGCCGAACTGTATATGCCGAAGCTCGTCACCGTCTGGCGTGAGGGCTATGGCCTTTCGGATTTCCGCGCCGACGTCTTCGCGGGCCTGACCGTTGCGATCGTCGCGCTGCCGTTGTCCATGGCGATCGCGATCGCCTCGGGCGTGACGCCGGACCGTGGCCTCTATACCGCGGTCGCCGGCGGCTTCATCGCCTCCATGCTCGGCGGCAGCCGGTTTCAGATCGGCGGGCCGGCCGGTGCGTTCATCGTGTTGGTCGCAGCGACCGCGGAGCGTCACGGCGTCGATGGCGTGATCCTCGCCACCCTGATGGCGGGCCTGTTCCTGATCGCCGCTGGCCTGCTCAGGGTCGGAACCTACATCAAGTTCATTCCCTATCCCGTCACAGTCGGCTTCACCGCCGGCATTGCCGTCATCATCTTCGCCAGCCAGCTCCGCGATCTCACAGGGATCACGCTCGCTGGCAAGGAGCCCAGCGAGTTCGTGCCCAAGCTCGTCGCGCTCGCCGGCGGCCTCGACACCATCAATCCGTCGGCCGTTGCGGTCGCCGTCGTCAGCATCGGCATCATCGCCGCCCTGCGCCGCTGGCGGCCGTCCTGGCCCGGGATCCTGATCGCAGTCGCGTTTGCGGCCGTCGCCGGCGCGGTGCTGTCGCTGCCGGTCGAGACCATCGGCTCGCGCTTCGGCGGCATTCCGCGCGAGCTGCCCTCGCCGGCGCTGCCCGCGTTCTCGCTGGAGAAGGCGCGGGCCGTGCTGCCGGACGCGATCGCGTTCGCGCTGCTGGCCGCGATCGAATCGCTGCTGTCGGCGGTGGTCGCCGACGGCATGACCGGCCGCCGCCACCGCTCCAATTGCGAGCTGGTGGCGCAAGGGGCCGCCAATATCGGCTCGGCGCTGTTCGGCGGCATCTGCGTGACAGGGCTGATCGCGCGCACCGCGACCAATATCCGCGCCGGCGCACGCGGGCCGCTCGCGGGCATGCTGCATTCGGTGTTCCTGCTGCTGTTCATGCTGATCGCGGCGCCGCTCGCGAGCTACATTCCGCTGGCCGCGCTCGCCGCAGTGCTGGTCGTGGTGGCCTGGACCATGGCGGAGAAGCACGAATTCGCGACGCTCTTGCGCTCGTCATGGGGCGATGCCGTCGTGCTGCTCGCGACCTTCCTGCTCACGATCTTCCGCGATCTCACCGAAGGCATCCTGGTCGGCTTCGCGCTCGGCGCGGTGCTGTTCATCCATCGCATGGCCGAGATGACCGGCATCGAGGAGCGTACGCCGCTGGTCGCGGACGACCGCCCCGACGACGGCAACGGCGATCGGGTCCGCTACGATCCCGCGCTGGCGGTCGATCGCGACGTGCTGGTCTACCGCATCACCGGCGCGTTCTTCTTCGGCGCGGCCTCGGCGATCGGAAGCGTGCTCGACGGCATCGCCGACCGGCAGAAAGCCTTCGTGGTCGATTTCGCCGCGGTGCCTTTCCTGGATTCGACCGCGGCCAACGTGATAGGCCGCGTCGCCGCCAAGGCGCACCGCCAGGGTATCCGCCTGTTCATCACGGGGGCATCGCCGACGGTTCGCCGCGCGCTGCTCACCCATGGCGTCACGCCGCCGCGCGCGCGCTATCGCACGAGCCTCGAGCGCGCCATCGCCGACATCAAGGGCAAGGCCGCCGAAGAGGCTGGCGCGGACGAGCCGCGCGCTTGACAGGTCGGGCGCAACGCGAAATGGATCGCCTCGGAAACGACCCGAGGCAAACATGACCGCGCCCAAAGCTCCAGCAGCCTGTCTGATCGGATGGCCGGCCGCGCATTCGCGCTCGCCGCTGATCCATCATTACTGGCTGCGCACGCTCGGAATCGCGGGCGGCTACGTCATCGAGGCGGTGCCGCCCGAGGACCTCAGGGACTTCGTGCTGCGGCTGTCGCTGCGCGGCTTCGTCGGTGCCAACGTCACCATCCCGCACAAGGAGGCCGTGCTGGCGCTGTCGAGGCCCGATGACCGAGCAAGGGCGGTCGGCGCTGCCAACACACTGTGGTTTGCCGACGGCGAGCTGCGTTCGACCAACACCGACGTCGAAGGCTTCATCAACAATCTCGACGCCAGCGCGCCCGGCTGGGATGCGGCCGAGGACGCGCTGGTGCTCGGTGCCGGCGGCTCCTCGCGCGCGGTGGTGTTCGGCCTGCTCGAACGCGGCATCAGGCGCATCCATCTCGCCAATCGCACCATCGCGCGCGCCGAGACGCTGGCAAGGCAGTTCGGGCCGACCGTGCATCCGTTGTCGTGGGACGCGATCGGCGAGGTGCTGCCGCGCGCAGGACTTCTCGTCAACACGACTTCGCTCGGCATGCACGGCCAGCCGTCGCTCGATGTCGACGTCGCGCGACTGCCGCAAACGGCCGTCGTCGCCGATCTCGTCTACGTTCCCCTGCTCACGCCGCTGCTCGCCGCGGCGACGGCGCGCGGCCTGAAGACGGCCGACGGGCTCGGCATGCTGCTGCACCAGGCGGTGCGCGGCTTCGAGCTGTGGTTCGGCCGGCGGCCCGAAGTCACGGCCGAGCTGCGCGCGCTGGTCGAGGCCGATCTCACAAAGTCTTGAGAGCGGCGCGGCGAATAGCACACCATCTCTGGAGTTCTACCGTCGTGGGACAATCGGAGACCGTCATGTCTTTTCAACGTGCAACTTTCACACGCCCCCTGATCGCCCTCGCGATGGTGGCCGTCTCGACCTCCGGCGCCTTCGCCCAGAGGGCGCCGGTGCCGACGCGCGTGCGCGGCACCATCGAAGCCGTCAACGGCGACACCATGCAGGTGAAGTCGCGCAGCGGCGAAGAGGTCAAGCTTCACATCGCCTCCGATATCAACGTGTCGGGCATCACCAGGATATCGCTCGCCGACATCAAGCCGGGCTCGTTCATCGGCGCGACCACCGTGCCTGGGCCGGACGGCAGCCAGAACGCGGTCGAGGTGCACGTGTTTCCGGAAAGCATGCGCGGCACCGGCGAAGGCTCGCGGCCGTGGGACCTCAAGCCCAACTCCAGCATGACCAATGCGACGGTCGCCGAGAGCGTCGTCGGCAATGACGGTCACACCTTGCTGGTCAAGTACAAGGACGGCGAGAAGAAGGTATTCGTCGCCGACAACACGCCCGTGGTGACCTTCGTGCCGAGCGACAAGTCCGAGCTCAAGCCCGGCGCCAAGGTCATCGCCTTCATCAAGCAATTGCCCGACGGCTCGTTCGAGGCCAGCCGCGTCAGCGTCGGCCGCGACGGCCTGACGCCGCCGATGTGAGGTGGAGTGCCGTCCTTACACCGCAATGATGCGATCGTCGATCTCCTCGACCCGATTGACGCCGCACAGGCCCATGGTGGTGAGCAGCTCCTTGTGGATGATGTCGATCGCCTTGGCGACGCCGGCCTGGCCGCCGGCTCCTAAGCCATAAGCGTAGGCGCGGCCGATCATGCAGGACTTCGCGCCGAGCGCGAGCGCGCGCATCACGTCCTGGCCGGAGCGGATGCCGCCGTCGAACATGATCTCCATCTTGTCACCGACTGTGTCGACGACCTCCGGCAGCACCTCGATCGAGGACGGCGCGCCGTCGAGCTGGCGGCCGCCATGGTTGGAGACCACGATCGCCTGCGCGCCGGTCTTTGCGGCGAGCTCGGCGTCCTCGACGTCGAGGATGCCCTTCAGGATCAGCTTACCCGGCCAGATCGAGCGGATCCAGTCGATGTCGTTCCAGTTCAGCGAGGTGTCGAATTGCGAGCTGATCCAGGTCGACAGCGAGGTGATGTCGTCGCTGACCTTCAAATGTCCGGCGAGATTGCCGAAGGTGCGGCGCTTGCCCTGCAGCACGCCGGAGACCCAGGCAGGCTTGCTGGCGAAGTCCAGCAGCTTGGAAATCGACCATTCCGGCGGCACCGTCATGCCGTTCTTGATGTCGGCATGGCGCTGGCCGATCACCTGCAGGTCGACGGTCAGCACCAATGCGCTGCACTTGGCCGCCATCGCGCGCTGGATCAATTCCTTGATGAAGCCGCGGTCCTTCATGACGTAGAGCTGGAACCAGAACGGCTTCTCGACACTGGCGGCGATGTCCTCGATCGAGCAGATCGACATGGTCGACTGCGTGAACGGGATGCCGGCGGCCTGCGCGGCGCGGCAGGCATGGATCTCTCCGTCGCCATGCTGCATGCCGAGCAGGCCGACGGGCGCGAGCATCAGCGGCATGGTCGAGGGCTCGCCGAGGATCGTGGTCGAGGTGTCGCGCCTGGAGACGTCGACCAGGATGCGCTGGCGGAACTTGATCGCCTGCATGTCCTCGCGGTTGGCGCGCAGCGTCTCCTCGGCATAGGAGCCGCGGTCGCAATAGTCGAAGAAGGCCTTCGGCACACGGCGCTTATGCAGCGCGCGAAGATCGTCGATACAGGTGATGTGTTTCATGCTCGTTCCCCGGCCCGTCTTCGACTCAACGCTCCGACCCCAAGTCTTGCATCGGAAGATTTCGGGGTCATCTAGCATGGTTGGATGCGTAGCCAAATCTTTTGCAGGAGGGCGCCATGACCAAGCCGCACGCCGGACCGACGCCGGAGGAGACCAAGGAGAAGCGCGCTCTCGAGGACGCGCTGGAAGAGGGGCTGGAGGAAACCTTTCCGGGCTCAGATCCTGTTAACGTCACCCAGCCGGCGCCGAGCCGCGCGGACGGCCATGTGAAGCGAACCAGCTAGGTGAATTCCGCAACAGGTTGCGGCGCTTCGGCAGGAATTATAATGTTAACAAGACCATATCGGGCCGGCGCCGTCCCGGTTCCGTAATGATTCATCATATTTTTTGAAGCCAAGTTAGCCGCGCAAGGCTTATAAGACCCCGAGCAAATCAGGGATGCGGGGCCCTTTCGGGCAGCCCGTATTTGTCGGGGATCCCCTGGTTGTTGCCTTGGGGGACGATATGAGCCGTAAATATTTCGGGACGGACGGGATTCGGGGCCGCGCCAACGGACTGATCACGCCGGAGCTTGCGCTCAAGGTCGGCCAGGCTGCGGGCCTTGCGTTTCAGCGCGGCGACCACCGCCACCGGGTCGTGATCGGCAAGGATACCCGCCTGTCCGGCTACATGATCGAATATGCGATGGTCGCGGGCTTCACGTCCGTCGGCATGGACGTGCTGCTGGTCGGCCCGATGCCGACGCCGGCGGTCGCGATGCTGACCAAGTCGATGCGCGCCGATCTCGGCGTGATGATCTCGGCCTCGCACAATCTGTTCGAGGACAACGGCATCAAGCTGTTCGGGCCCCAGGGCTTCAAGCTCTCCGACGACGTCGAGCGGCAGATCGAGCAGCTGCTCGACGACCCGATCGACAAGAGGCTCGCCCAGAGCGCCAGCCTCGGCCGCGCCCGCCGCATCGACGGCGTGCATGACCGCTACATCGAATTCGCCAAGCGCACCCTGCCGCGCGACCTCTCGCTCGAAGGCCTTCGCGTCGTGATCGATTGCGCCAACGGGGCCGCCTACAAGGTCGTGCCGGAAGCGCTGTGGGAGCTGGGCGCCGACGTCGTGCCGATCGGCGTCGAGCCCGACGGCTTCAACATCAACAAGGATTGCGGCTCGACCTCGCCCGAAGCGCTGTCGAAGAAGGTGCGCGAAATGCGCGCCGACATCGGTATTGCGCTCGATGGCGACGCGGACCGCGTCATCCTGGTCGACGAGCGCGGCCATGTCGTCGACGGCGACCAGCTGCTCGCGGTGATCGCGCAGAGCTGGAAGGAGGACGGCCGGCTGTCCCGTCCCGGCATCGTCGCCACCGTGATGTCCAATCTCGGCCTCGAGCGCTTCCTGCAGGGGCAGGGGATCGATCTCGTCCGCACGCCGGTCGGCGACCGCTACGTGCTCGAGCAGATGCTGAGCGGCGGCTACAATCTCGGCGGCGAGCAGTCCGGCCACATCATCCTGTCCGACTACGCCACCACCGGCGACGGCTTCGTGGCCGCCCTGCAGGTGCTGGCGGTGGTGCAGAAGCTGCGCCGCCCGGTGTCCGAGGTCTGCCACCGCTTCGATCCGCTGCCGCAGATCCTCAAGAACGTGCGTCACAAGGGCGGCAAGCCGCTCGACGATTCCGACGTCAAATCGGCGATCTCCGACGGCGAGAAGCGCCTCAACGGCCACGGCCGTCTCCTGATCCGCTCCTCCGGCACCGAGCCGGTCATCCGCGTCATGGGCGAAGGCGAGGACCGTATGCTGGTCGAGGACGTCGTCGACACCATTGTCTCGGCACTGGGCCAGGCGGCGGCGTAAGGCGAGCTCTCTTCCTTCTCCCCTTGTGGGAGAAGGTGGCGCGAAGCGCCGGATGAGGGGTTCTCGCCACTCGCAATGCTGTTCGTGAGGATAGAAACCCCTCACCCGTCTCGCCGCTAACGCGGCGAGCCACCCTCTCCCACAAGGGGAGAGGGTAAGACCCGCGCATCCCAGCCATTTGCGATTGACGATGGTCCCGCCGCCGCTCGCATCGTAATCAGCACGTCGCGGCCATCTGCCGCGCCCGCCGGATTGCCGCCTTGAACAAGCCTGTCGTCGTCTCAGAGGAAACGCTGACCGAGCCCGTCGTCGTCAGCGACGTGACGCCCGCCGCCGGCAGGGCGGCCGGGCCGGCCTACGTCGTGCTCACAGGCATCAGCGTCTCGCACTTCCTCAACGACACCATGCAGTCGCTGATTGCCTCGGTGTATCCGATCCTGAAGGACACCTACGCGCTCGACTTCGCGCAGATCGGCATGATCACGCTGGCGTTCCAGTTCACGGCCTCGCTGCTGCAGCCCGTGGTCGGGCACTACACCGACAAGAAGGCGCAGCCCTACTCGCTGGCGGTCGGCATGGCCTCGACCTTCTTCGGCCTGCTGCTGCTCAGCGTCGCCCATCAATATCTCGTCATCCTCGTCGCCGCCGCGCTGGTCGGCCTCGGCTCGGCGGTGTTTCACCCGGAGTCGGCGCGCATCGCGCGGCTCGCCTCCGGCGGCCGCTACGGCTTTGCGCAATCGGTGTTCCAGCTCGGCGGCAGTTTCGGCACCGCGATGGGACCGGTGCTCGCCGCGCTCATCGTCGTGCCGTTCGGGCAGGGCAGCATCGCCGGGTTCTCCTCGATCGCCTTCCTTGCGATCCTCATCCTCTGGCGCATCGGGCGCTGGTACGCGCCGCAGATCGCGACGAAGCGGGCCGCGACCGTCCACACCCAGCCGGGAGCGCCGAGCTCGCGCCGGGTCGCGGTGGCGCTTGCCGTGCTGGTCGCGCTGCTGTTCTCCAAGCAGCTCTACGTCTCCAGCCTGTCGAGCTACTACATCTTCTACCTGATCGACCGCTTCGGCGTCTCGACGCAGGCGGCCCAGATCTACCTGTTCGTTTTTCTTGCGGCGAACGCCGTGGGTGCGTTTCTCGGCGGTCCCCTGGGGGACCGCTTCGGCCGCAAGATCGTGATCTGGATCTCGATCCTCGGCGCGCTGCCGTTCACGCTCGCCCTGCCTTATGCAGGCCTCTACGCCAGCGCGGTGCTGTCGGTGATCATCGGCCTGATCATCTCCTCGACGACCTCGTCGATCATCGTGTTCGCGCAGGAGCTGGTGCCGCACCGCTTCGGCATGATCTCCGGCGTGTTCTTCGGCGTCGCCTTCGGCATCGGCGGCCTCGGCGCGGCCGTGCTCGGCAAGCTGGCCGACCACACCTCGATCGAGTTCGTCTACCAGGTCTGCGCCTATCTGCCCGCGATCGGCTTGCTTGCGGTGTTCCTGCCCAAGCTGCCGCGGCACGTGCGTTAACGCATTCTTTCTTGCCGCTTTGCGGCTTCACACATCGTTAGGGAATGCGGCGGACGTTCCTCATTTAGCACTGCATTTCTGCAACGCCGGCGTTGCGCCCGAGTGTGTGGTGAGAAAAAATCAACCTTAAAAATTAGGGTTAAGTGGCGCTTAAACATTTGCTGGCATCGTCCTCCCCGTGAGTTTCCAGAACGTGGGGCCTGCATTTGCCTCACCGGCCATAAGGACGAAGCCAATGCGTAGCGTTAAGTCTCTCCTTGCCGCGGGTGCGGCAACCCTGATCTCGTCGATGGCGTTCGCTGCCGATATGCCGATCGCGGCGCCCCCTCCCATGTACGCGCCGCCGGCTCCGCCCGCCGACTTCGGCGGCTGGTATCTGCGTGGCGACATCGGCATGACCAACCAGAGCGCCAAGCGGATCGACAGCGCGACCGCAGCCGCCTTCCCGACCACGACGACCGGCCTCGGCTTCGACTCCTCGCCGCTGTTCGGCCTCGGCGTCGGCTATCGCTTCAACAACTGGTTCCGCGGCGACGTGACTGGCCAGTATCGCGGCAAGGCCACCTTGCACGGTTCGGACACCGTCCTGCTCGGACCCGGCGACATCGGCGTCAACAACTACTCCGGCAGCAAGTCGGAGTGGGTCGTCATGGCCAACGCCTATGTCGATCTCGGCACCTGGTGGTGCATCACCCCGTTCATCGGCGCCGGCGTCGGCGGCTCCTACAACAAGCTCACCGGTTTCCGCGACGACGGTGTCCGCTACACCGGCGGCGTGCTGTCCAACAGCGTCACCTACTTCGACACCAATGGAAAGTGGAACTTCGCCTGGGCCGCTCATGCCGGTCTCGCCTACAAGGTCAATCCCGGATTCACGGTCGAACTGGCCTACAGCTACATGGACCTCGGCGACGCCGCCCCCGGCAACTTCCGCGCGTTCGACGGCAGCATCTCGGGCACCTCGACGATCAAGGTCAAGGACATCACCTCGCACGACATCAAGCTCGGCGTGCGCTGGGATCTCAACAGCCCGCCGGCCTACATGCCGCCGCCGCTGGTCACCAAGGGCTGATCGATACATCGATTGGTTAGGACTTCTTAACGGCGCGGGATCAGCCCGCGCCGTTTTGCTTTGCGGATTTTTCATGGCGTGCAGCCGTGAAAGCGCCTGCCGCAACCATTGGTTAAGGTTAACGGGCGATGATCATCGCAACAGTTCGGGTCCGATGGAGCGTGGTGATGCGTAGGCTTGTGTTGGCAGCGGCGATGTTGGGGGCGGTGTCCGCCGCGAACGCGGCCGACATGCCGGATCTGCCGATCCTGCGCGGCAGCGTCTCCGAGGGGCTGTCGAGCACAAAGCACAATTGGGACGGCTTCTATGTCGGCGGCACCGGCGGCTATACGGCCGATTCGTCCGATTTCGGTCAAAGCGTGGTCGGCCTGACCAACTACATCTTCCGCGACAGCGTGCTCCAGGCGCCGACCTCGACGTGGTCGCTGCTGCAGAAGGCCAACACGCAAGGCGTCAACTTCGGCGGCTTCATCGGACGCAATTGGCAGTGGTACGATGCCATTCTCAGCCTCGAAGGCAACTACAGCTATTTCGACAACCTCTCGACGGGCTCGACGGGCTCCAACGCCCTCGTGATCGTCAATCCGGCCGGCGAGGTGCTGCCGCCCGGCATCACGCGCAACTACGCCGTATCGCTCACCGGTACCGCCACCGCCAGGGTCAAGGACATGATTACACTTCGTGGCCGCGTCGGTTGGGACGGTGGCCCCTTCATGCCCTACGCGTTTTTTGGCGCCGCCGTCGGGCGGATGGACGTCAATCGCACGGTGACGAGCGACGTGAGGTTGCGTACGGATGTGACGACGACGGACGTCTTCGGCAACCAGAACACCACGCTAGGAGCGTGGGTACCCGTTCCCGCCCAGTCGGGGACACAGGGCCAGCACCGGACCAATACTTTCGCGGTAGGCTGGACCGCCGGCCTCGGTCTGGAATACTGCATCTGGGAAGGACTGTTCGCGCGCGTGGAATACGAGTACGTCAAGTTTTCGCCCGTCATGAATACCTCGGTGACGTTGAACAACGCCCGCCTCGGCGTCGGTTACAAATTCTGACACGGCGCTCACGCAGCCGTTGACAGCTTCGCTCCGTCCTGTTGCTCTGTCTTTCCAGATGGGGCGGCGGCGATGAAGATCTACGGCGACGGCAATTCCGGAAACTGCCTGAAGGTGAAGTGGGTCTGCGACAAGCTCGCGGTGCCCTATCGGTGGATCGAGACCGACACACGCAAGGGCGAGACGCGGACGCCGCAATTCCTGAAGATGAACGGCGCCGGTCAGGTGCCGACCGTCGAGTTCGACGACGGCCGCCACCTGGCACAGTCCAACGCCATCATCCGCTATCTCGCCCGCGACAGCGCGCTGATTCCGCGTGACGCCTTCACGGCGGCCAAGATGGACGAATGGCTGTTCTGGGAGCAGTACAGCCACGAGCCCTATATCGCGGTGTGCCGCTTCTTCCTCGTCTATCTCGGCAAGGACGCGTCCGAGCTCGATCCAGAAAAGGTCAAGCGCGGCTATGCGGCGCTCGACCGCATGGAGCAGCATCTCTCCGATAGCCGCTTCTTCGCCGGCGATCAGGTTTCGCTCGCGGACGTCTCGCTGCTCGCCTATACGCGTGTTGCGCATGAAGGTGGCTTCGATCTCGGCCGCCACGCGGCGGTCCGCCGCTGGATCGGCGAGGTCGGGGCGTTTCTCGGTCTTCCGCCGGCGCGCTGAGGTGCGGAGTTGTCCGACATGAACGCCGAAGCCGTCTCCATTCGTCCCGCGCGCCGCGAGGACGTCGCCGCGATCGTGGCGATGCTCGCCGACGATCATCTCGGCCGCGCGCGCGAGCGCGCGGAGGATCCATTGCCGGCCTCCTATTACGAGGCATTCATGCGGGTCGAGCGCAATCCGAATCTCACGCTCGTGGTCGCCGAGAGCGCGGGCAGGGTGGTCGGCTGCCTGCAGCTCGCGATCCTGCCGGGCATCAGCTCACAGGGCGCATCGCGCGGACTGCTCGAAGACGTTCGCGTTGCCACCGATTGTCGCAGCCGCGGCATCGGCGAGCAGCTGGTGCAATGGGCGGTGACGGAGGCAAAGGGGCGCGGCTGCAATCTCGTCGAACTGCTCACGCATCACACGCGCGTCGACGCGCAGCGCTTCTACAAACGGCTCGGCTTCGCGGCGAGTCACGTCGGGATGACCGTGCGGTTTTGAAGCAGCACGTCATGATCGCATCGGCAAAATCTGGCTTCACATTCGTTCATGTTAAGAGCCGGTAAACTATCGCTCCGTCGTTCACCTTGATGAAGGAACGAAGGGTGCTACGGGGGCATCTGACACCGGGCTCGCTCGGTTCGGGACATTTCGATGACAAGCTATTCGATGATCAAGGTCGGCAGCGACTACGTCGTGCAGGCCAATGACAAATGCATTCTGAAGGTCGGCAGCCGTCGCAAGGCTGCGCAATTGATCAGCGATGCCACGCACTTGCTGAATGCGCTCGCCGTCGCGGAAGCCCCCGATATTGCACCGGACGCGCCATCACTGGCGCGTGAGGCCTCGGAACTTCCTTGACGGACCTTTCCGATTCCCGTATCAGCCGCGGCGGGACACCTCCCCCCAACGGGAGGCTTACTATCTGGAAGGGTAGATCATGACTGTAGCGAAGCCCGCTTCGCGGCCGAACGTGCCGCATTTCTCTTCCGGCCCCTGCGCCAAGCGCCCCGGCTGGAACGCCCAAAATCTCAAGGACGCAGCCCTCGGCCGTTCGCATCGCGCGAAGATCGGCAAGACCAAGCTCAAGCTCGCGATCGATCTGACGCGCGAAGTGCTCGAGGTCCCCGCCGATTACCGCATCGGCATCGTGCCGGCCTCCGATACCGGTGCGGTCGAGATGGCGCTGTGGTCGCTGCTCGGTGCGCGTCCCGTCACCACGCTTGCCTGGGAATCCTTCGGCGAGGGCTGGGTCAGCGACATCGTCAAGGAATTGAAGCTCAAGGACGTCACCAAGCTCAACGCGGCCTACGGTGAGATCCCCGATCTGTCGAAGGTCGATCCCAAGAGCGACGTCGTCTTCACCTGGAACGGCACCACGTCGGGCGTGCGCGTGCCGAACGCCGACTGGATCAGCGCGAACCGCGAAGGCCTGACCATCTGCGACGCGACCTCCGCCGCGTTCGCGCAAGCGCTCGACTGGCCCAAGCTCGACGTCGTCACCTTCTCCTGGCAGAAGGCGCTCGGCGGCGAGGCCGCGCACGGCATGCTCATCCTGTCGCCCCGTGCTGTGGAGCGGCTCGAGACCTACAAGCCGGCCTGGCCGCTGCCGAAGATCTTCCGCATGACCAAGGGCGGCAAGCTCAACGAAGGCATCTTCGTCGGCGAGACCATCAATACCCCGTCGATGCTCTGCGTCGAGGATTATCTGGATGCGCTGAACTGGGCCAAGTCGATCGGCGGCCTCGAGGCGCTGATCGCGCGTGCCGACGCCAACACCAAGGTGCTCGCCGACTGGAAGGCGAGGACGCCCTGGATCGACTTCCTGGCCAGGGACGCTTCGATCCGCTCCAACACCTCGGTGTGCCTGAAGTTCACCGAT
The DNA here is from genome assembly GCA_035575945.1 of Bradyrhizobium sp. GTDB lineage: Bacteria > Pseudomonadota > Alphaproteobacteria > Rhizobiales > Xanthobacteraceae > Bradyrhizobium. Next base: position 227,194 of record DATLXF010000056.1, read on the forward strand.
CCCGCGATCACTTCGCTCTCGGAGGATGCGCAGGCCGACTTCTCCAAGAAGCTGGTCGCCCTCGTCGAGAAGGAAGGCGCCGGCTACGACTTCGCCTACTACCGCGATGCGCCGGCCGGCCTGCGCATCTGGTGCGGCGCCACTGTGGAAGCAAAGGACGTCGAACTGCTGACGCAGTGGATCGACTGGGCGTTCGCCGAGACCAAGGCCACGCTCGCGAAGGCGGCGTAAGCTCTTACCCTCCCCCGAGGGGGAGGGTCGACGCACCGCCAGGTGCGGCGGGGTGGGGTGATCTCTCCACACGGCACACCGGCGAATTTTTCGTTGCGGCTTCACCCCACCCCGGCGCTGCGCGCCGACCCTCCCCCTCCAGGGGAGGGTGTGAAGGACACATCCCATGACCAGACCCAAAGTTCTCATTTCCGACGCACTCTCGCCCGCCGCCGTGCAGATCTTCAAGGACCGCGGCATCGAGGTCGACTTCCAGCCCAATCTCGGCAAGGACAAGGACAAGCTCGCCGAGATCATCGGCGATTACGACGGCCTTGCGATCCGATCCGCGACCAAGGCGACCGCCAAGATCCTGGAAAAGGCGGCGAAGCTGAAGGTGATCGGCCGCGCCGGCATCGGGGTCGACAACGTCGAGATTCCCGCGGCCACGGCCAAGGGCATCATCGTGATGAACACGCCGTTCGGCAACTCGATCACGACGGCCGAGCACGCCATCACCCTGATGCTGGCGCTGGCCCGCGAGATCCCGCAGGCGGACGCCTCGACCCAGGCCGGCAAGTGGGAGAAGAACCGCTTCATGGGCGTCGAGATCACCGGCAAGGTGCTCGGCGTCGTCGGCTGCGGCAACATCGGCTCGATCGTCGCCGACCGCGCGCTCGGCCTGCGCATGAAGGTGATCGCGTTCGACCCGTTCCTGTCGCCGGAGCGCGCCAAGGACATCGGCGTCGAGAAGGTCGAACTCGACGACCTGCTCAGGCGGGCCGATTTCATCACGCTGCACACGCCGCTCACCGAGAAGACGAAGAACATCATCGACGCGGCCGCGATCGCCAAGATGAAGAAGGGCGTGCGTTTGATCAACTGCGCCCGCGGCGGTCTCGTCGACGAGCAGGCGGTGGTCGATGCGCTCGACGCCAAGCACATCGCCGGCGCCGCCTTCGACGTCTTCGTCGAGGAGCCTGCGACCAAGAACGTGCTGTTCGGCCATCCCAACGTGATCTGCACGCCGCATCTCGGCGCCTCCACCACCGAAGCGCAGGAAAACGTCGCGCTCCAGGTCGCCGAGCAGATGTCGGACTATCTGCTCACCGGCGCGATCTCCAACGCGGTCAATTTCCCCTCGATCACGGCGGAAGAGGCGCCGAAGCTGAAGCCGTTCATCGCGCTCGCCGAGAAACTCGGATCGTTCGCCGGCCAGCTCACCGAGACCGGCATCCTCAAGGTGGAGATCACCTATGAGGGCCAGGTCGCCGAGATGAAGATCAAGGCGATCACCTCCGCCGTGCTGTCGGGCCTGCTGCGGCCGATGCTGGGCGAGGTCAACGTGGTGTCCGCGCCCGTCGTCGCCAAGGAGCGCGGCATGGTGGTGGACGAGATCGTCCGCGCCGCCCAGAGCGACTATGAAAGCCTGATCACCGTCACCGTCACCACCGAGCGGCAGGAGCGGTCGGTCTCGGGCACCGTCTATGCCGACGGCAAGCCGCGCCTCGTCGACATCAAGGGCATCCGGGTCGACGCCGAGTTCGGCAAGTCGATGATCTACGTCACCAACGAGGACAAGCCGGGCTTCATCGGCAAGTTCGCCAGCCTGCTCGGCGATGCCAGGATCAATATCGCAACGTTCCATCTCGGCCGCGTCGCGCCCGGCAGCGACGCCATCGCGCTGGTCGAGGTCGACGGCGCGGTGCCGGCCGACCTGCTCGCCAAGGTGCAGGCTCTGCCCCAGGTCAAGCAGGCCAAGGCGCTGACGTTCTAGTCAATCGTCGTCCCGGGGCGATGCGAAGCATCGAACTGCGTTGCGCACTTGCGCATCTGAGATCGGCTTCGAGCCGCCCGGGTTGACGGCCATCATATTCCGACCCGCGGAACAACGCCGCCTCCGCCACCGGAGGCGGCGTTTATTTTCCCCGCGACCTCCTGACTTTGTGTACCAATGGCGTTAGGACGCTCGTTCCAATCGTTCGACAAGGGAGAAACACATGCGTGAAGCCGTCATCGTTTCCTACGCGCGCACGGGCCTGGCAAAATCCGGCCGCGGCGGGTTCAACATCACGCCGCCGATGTCGCTCGCGGCCCACGCCATCCAGCATGCGGTGGACCGCGCCGGCGTCGAGAAGGACTACGTCGAGGACTGCTATCTCGGCAATTGCGCCCATGGCGCACCGAACATCGGCCGCCAGGCCGCGCTGCTCGCCGGCCTGCCGAAGACCACCGCCGGTGTCTCGGTGAACCGCTTCTGCTCCTCGGGCCTGCAGACCATCGCCATGGCCGCCAACTCGATCCGGTCGGACGGCGCCGACTGCATCGTCGCCGGCGGCGTCGAAAGCATCTCGATTCCCGGCGGCGCCACGCCGAAGGAATCGGTCGACCCGGAGCTGCTCAAGGTCGCCCCCGACATCTTCATGGCCATGATCGACACCGCCGACATCGTCGCCGAGCGCTACAAGCTCAGCCGCGAATACCAGGACGAGTTCTCGCTGGAATCGCAGCGCCGCATGGCCTCGGCGCAGCAGGCCGGCAAGTTCAAGGACGAGATCGTCCCGATGAAGACCAAGATGAAGGTGGTCGACAAGCAGACCAAGGCCGAGAGCATCGTCGACTACGTCGTCGATCGCGACGAGTGCAATCGTCCTGACACCACGATGGAGGGCCTCGCCAAGCTTGAGCCGGTGAAGGGTCCCGGCAAGTTCGTCACCGCCGGCAATGCCAGTCAGCTCTCGGACGGCGCCGCCGCGGTGGTGCTGATGGAAGCCAAGGACGCCGAGAAGCGCGGCCTGAAGCCTCTCGGCCGCTTCGTCGCCTGGGCGACCGCCGGCTGCGAGCCCGACGAGATGGGCATCGGCCCGGTGTTTGCGATCCCGAAGCTGCTCAAGCGCACCGGCCTCAAGATCGACGACATCGATCTGTGGGAGCTCAACGAGGCCTTCGCCAGCCAGTGCCTGTACTGCCGCGACCAGCTCGGCATCGATCCCGCCAAGTACAACGTCAACGGCGGCTCGATCGCGATCGGCCATCCCTTCGGCATGACCGGTGCACGTCTCACCGGCCACCTCTTGCAGGAAGGCGCCCGCCGCAAGGCCAAGTGGGGCGTCGTCACCATGTGCATCGGCGGCGGCCAGGGCGGCGCCGGCCTGTTCGAGATCTACAGCTGAGCGAACTTGCCAACTGAACTGCGAAGGGCACGGCGCGAGCCGTGCCCTTCGTCGTTGCGAGCGCAGCGAAGCGATCCATTGTTCCCGGGTGTCGCTTCGCTCACCCGGGCTACTGAACGCGGCCCTACGCCTTCGCCAGCACGGGCGCGAACACCACCTCGATCAGCGTGCCGTGGCCCGCGTTCTTGATGTTGAACCGCGCGCGGTTGGCTTCGACCAGCGCCTTGGTCAGCGACAGGTTCAGTGCCGAGCTGTCGGCGGCATCGCCCGGCGGCGGGGTGCGGAACGGCTCCATCGCGGCGGCGACCTCGCGCTCGGACAGGCCATGACCGGTGTCGCGGATGCGCAATGCGATCTCGCCGCGGTCGGTCAGCGCGGTCGAGACGATGACCTGGCCGCCGGCGCAGGCGAGCCGGATCGAGTTCGAGATCAGGTTCATGGTGATCTGCCGCGTCGCGCGCGCGTCCACGTTCACCTGCGGCAGCGCATGGGCGAGCGAGGTGCGGATGATGATGCGTTCGCGGTTGGCCTGCGGCTGCATCACCGTGACGCAGGCCTCGACGAGGTCGTTGAGATTGAGGTTGGCGAAATCCAGGTCGAGCTTGCCGGTCTCGATCCGCGACAGCTCGAGGAGGTCGTCGATGATGGCGATGACGCGCTCGCCGGAGGCGCGGATGTCCTTCATGTACTCGCCATAGCGCTCGTTGCCGAGCGTGCCGAAGCGCTCCGAGATCATCACCTCGGCAAAGCCGATGATGGCGTTGAGCGGCGTGCGGATCTCGTGGCTGATCCGCGCCAGCATGTCGGCCTTGGCGCTGGCGGCGCCGTCGACGAGGCGGCGCGCCTGGGTCAATTCGCTCTCGCCCTTCTTCGCCTGCGAAAGGTCGCGGAACACGGCGAAGAAGTTCGGCCCGTCGGGGCGGGTGCGGCCCATGATCATCGCCAGCGGAATCGCGCCGCCCTTCTTCTCGCGCCCCAGCACCTCGCGGCCGTGGTCGAGCAGGCTCGCGATGTCCTGGCTCTTCAAGCTTTGCAGATAGTCTGCGACGATCTGCTGGCTCTCGGGCGCGAACAGCGTCAGCAGGTTCTGCTCGAGCAGCGCCGCGCCGTCATAGCCGAACAGCGCCTCCGCGCTGCGGTTGCAGGCGTGGATGTTGCCTTCGGCATCGAACATCACGATGCCCTCGGCGGTGGTGTCGAGGATGGCGGCGAGATCTTCCGCCTCGGCATCGCCGGCCATAGGCTCGGGGTCGGGATCCGGAAAGATCCCTTCGAAAACAGCCTCCGCGGCGACGGGCGGTGCGGCGACAGCCGCCTGCGGCAGCGCGCAGATCAGCGCGTGCGCGCTCTCGCCGTCCCAGTCGATCGTGTGCAGATTCGCGTCCGTCGTCGCCGGCGGCGCTTCGCCGTCCGCGACCGCCGCGCTGATCGTGACGGGCGTGCCGGCTTGCGAGGTGCTGCTCGCGAGCGACACGCCCGGCTCGACATAGAGCGCGTCGAGGCCGCCGGCATGCTCCAGCGCGCTGACGCTGGCATAGCCCATGCGCGCGAGGAACGCCGGGTTGGCATAGAGCAGGCGGTCGAGCCGGTAGATCAGGATGCCGGTCGGCAACAGGTCGAGCAGCGTGCGGTCGCGCGCGCTCATGCCGCGGGCCGGCGGCGCCGGTTCGGTCAGCCATTCGGCCGCGGCTTGCGGCGCCTCCGGCGCCGGCGGCTCGGCTGCGATCTCCGCGGCCGGCTCGGCTGATGCATCGGCCCCGATGGTCTCGCGCTCGCGTTCGAGCCGCTCGGACAATTGCCGGGCGAGCTCGTTGAACGCGCTGTTCTCGACCGGCGTCAGGGTCGGGGGGCGCGCATCGCCGTGCGGGCGGAACGGCACGACATTGGGAGGCGTTTCCACGGGCGTGTCCAGCTCGGTTGGGTGTGAAGTCGCGTCGGTTGTGGGCTCTGGCAAATCAGGCTCTGGAAAATCAGGCTCTGTAAAATCAGGCTCGGGCAAGTCGGGCTCGGCGATCGGCTCGGGTTCGGGCGGCTCGATCGGCGCCGCCGCCGCTGCCTCGGGCTCCGGCTCTGATGGCGGCTCTTGCTCGGGCTCTGACTCAAATTCTGAGTCTCTCTTGGGCTCGACCGCCTCGGCCGAAAGTCCCTGCGGCGCCGGCGGCGGGGTGAGCTGCTCGAACCGGCGGAGCGCCTCGAGCCGGTTGAGGGCATCGAGATCGCGGCAGACGCCAAAGCCCTTGAAGCCGGCGAAGTTGCGTTCGGCGTCGTAGACCGGCAGGCCGGCGAGCTCGACCGGGATGTGCTCGCCGCCGTCGGCCGGCCAGTTCACGGTGATGCCGGCCCAGGTGTCCTGGCTGTCCAGCGCCCTGGCCACGCGGCCGTCGCCATCGAGCGAAAAGTCTGCGGCGATTTCGCGCCAGGGACGGCCAAAGCCGGCGGCGGTGCGCGCGCCGATCAGGCCGATGAAGTCGTCGGAGAGCAGCACGAAGCGGCCCTCTGCATCCATCTGCCAGAGGAAGCGCAGCGGATGCTGACGCGGTGCGGGCGGCGCTTGCTGGCCCGGGGACGGCTTGCCCATGGAAGGCTCGACCATGCCGCCAGTGATCGCCTCGGCCTGCGGCGAAGCAATGGCCTGCGGCTGGTTTTCAACTGCAGTTTCGGCCGCGGCGTCCGCCGCCTCGCGGTCCGATTGCATCGGCGCGGCCGTTTCGGCGGACGTCTCGACCGGGTCGGCGAAGGCGTCGAACAGCGCGATCCCGGATGGCGCCTGCTCTGGTACCGCAGGCCGTGCGTCCTCCGGCATTGCGGGCGCAGGCGCGCGGTCTGGCGTGAGCTCGGGCGCAGCATCGGGCGCCGCGGCCGCCGTGGCGGCCGGCTCGATCAGCGCGACCAGGCCGACATCGGCGCCCGTGCCGACCCGTTGCAGCACCATCTGGCCGATCCCGATCGGCGTCGCGGCGCGCCCCTCGCGTAGCGCATCGCCGCGGGCCCGTTCGAGCCCGGATTCGAACAGATCGCGGAAGCCGAGCAGGGCGCGGGCGGCCTCGCTCGCCCCGGCGAACAATCCGTCCGGCCCGAACGCAGCCATCGGCACCTTGGCGCCGGCAACGAGCCGATGCAGCCGCTCGACCAGCGGCATCGGACGCAGCGTCGGGTCCATCGCGATCACGAGCACCGCATGCGCGCCATCGGCAAAGTCGAGCCGGCTGCAGCCGCAGGTCATCAGCACCCCGAGCCGGGCGCCGAAGCCGCGCAGCCGCTGCAGCCGCACGCGGCCGCCTCCCGGCAGTTGCCGTGCGAGCCTGACGATCTGGCGGCGATGGAGGTCCGCCGGGCCGAACACCTTGTCGGCGAGACCGGCACTGTTGGCGGCGCCGAACAGTTTTGCGCCGACCGGATTGGCCCACAGCACGCGCGCGCCGTCGGTCGACCACAGCCAGGCCGGCAGGGGAGAGGTCGCATGCACGGCCAGCCGCGGATCGTCCACCCCTCGCAACTGGAAATCCGAATGCGTCATCAGGCCGGCTTGTCGCTCACGCATGCTGCGGCGCTGCCGGGAATGGCAGCCTTAAGAAAGAGTTAGTATCGCCCGCGGGTGCGGTCAGGTCCACGGCCCAAAGCCTCCAAGCGGCGATAACCTTAATCCTGCCAACGCCGCAAGCCGAGCCGACGTTGCATCCAAGGGATTCGCGGCAGTGAGACCGCTTGCGGCATCCTCCGAGCCCTCCTCCAGGCAGGGCAATCGCATATGGGAGGGATTTCGCCTATGGCCATCCTTCGAGACGCCCGCCTCCGGCGGGCCCTCAGGATGAGGATCGCGCGTCTCGCGCCACTTTCAACGAGCACCGATGCTGCTTAGCCTCACCCTGAGGGACCGCGAAGCGGTCGTCTCGAAGGGCGAGGCGCGTGCTCAGGTCTTTCGAAAACCATATGCGATTGCCCTGCTCCTCCAGGGGACGGTCAGAGAGCCGATCGCACCCCACCTCAACCCCCGGTTCCTTCCTACCGGAACTTCATCCCCGCCTAGATTAAATTTCGCAGCGCACCCGTTTGCCGCGTTGCGGTGCACAATGTTGACATGATAGGCAGCGATAGTGCTGGGCGCTGGGCGAGCCATCTCATTCGTTTCGCGTTTCCAGTCCGTACCCGCTGAAGGCAAGGCCCCCTGTTCGGGGGCCGGCGGGCGCGCCAGAAGGCTCACTCCATTTTTTCAATTAGCGTGAGGGACAACCATGACAGGTGCGACTGATCCGTTTTCTGCCTCGATCATTCCGTTCGAGGTTCCCGAGCAGATGCGTGCGTTCGCCGAAAAGGGCGCGGCGCAGGCCCGCGAGAACTACGCCAAGTTCAAGGACGCCGCCGAGACCCACAACGGCACCGTCGAAGCCGTGTTCACCTGCGCCTCCAAGGGCGCGAGCGAATACACCGCCAAGCTGGTCGAGTTCATGAAGGCCAATTCGAGCGCCCAGCTCGACTTCGCCCAGCAGCTGTTCGGCGCCAAGTCGCCGACCGAAGCGCTGGAGCTGTGGACCGGCCACGCCCGCAAGCAGGTCGAGACCTTCCAGTCCCAGGCCAAGGAGCTGGTCGAGCTCACCCAGCGCGTCGCCGCCGAGACCGCCGAGCCGATCAAGGCCAGCGCCTCGAAGTACATGCCCCCCGCCGCCTGAGCGATGAGGCAGGTTTGAACTGGAGAAACCCGGGCCAAGCGCCCGGGTTTTTTCGTGGGCATTCTCCTCAAGCGAGGGCAACTGCCGGCGCACGCCTCGTCCTTCGAGACGACCGCTACGCTGTCTCCTCAGGATGAGGCTAACGGCCACCGGTGTCCGCTTGAATTGCCGCCGCGCACTCCGCCCTCATCCTGAGGAGCCCGCGTCAAGCGGGCGTCTCGAAGGATGGCCGCAAGCAGCCTTGCCAGGCGAGGGCCTTCTCCCCAAGCCCGATTTCATCGCACTCCCGGTGATTTCACCCGGTTTTCCGCCCCATTGCGGCCTTGCCAAACCGGGCCGTTGCACCTAGTTTCCGCCCCGTCCAGCCCCCCTCGGCACCGGCCCTCTCGCAGGGCGTCCCAGGGCGCGGCTCGCCAGGATGCAGTTGTAGCTCAGTTGGTTAGAGCGCCTGTCTGTGGAACAGGAGGTCGGTGGTTCGAGCCCACCCAACTGTACCATTACAACCAACCCTTAGCTGCGCCCGCCGTCCCCCAAAAATCAAATAGCTACGGCCTCGCTACCAAGCGCCGTGCTATTGGTTGCAGCCAGTCATGGCTTTCTTATGCCCTCGAATGACGGAGGCCATATGCAAGTTTCTGCCAAGAACCTGAATTTCATTTGGCTGATGAGACGAACGGTGGTGGCGGCCGTTGTCGCCGCGGGTATTGTGTCGGCCAATCCTGTTTCCGCTTATGAGCGTCCGGCCCAGAGCATCAAGCCGGCCGGTGTGACGATCAACCTCGCGCAGGTCCTCAGCTGGATCGGTGATGGCGTCTTTGCAGTGGGACGTTGGGATGGGACGATCTCGGTGTTCAGAACTCCGGTGCAGAACGAGTACGGTCCAGCAATCCTGCAGGCGATGTCAACTCCCTCTGGACGTGGGATCGAAATGCTTGCATCAACTGACGATTCGAGTTTCTTCACGTCCGACGGTCCAAGCCGTTTGGCACTCTGGAGGCGCAAGGGCGCCGGCGCTCCGTTCGAGCTCGCGGCCAATCCCGGCTATGATCTGGCGGTCGGTACTGCGAACAGTGGCTTGGCTCTGACAGCGAGTGGGGCTGAATACTTTGTTTCAGGTCACGAGAGCGGGCGCGTGCTGATATGGCGCCGGGAGTCCGACGGACAATATCGGCTTACTAACACGGTCGATGTGAGTTCGCCCGATAAGCCGGCTAATCCATCGGATTTGCGTAACATCCGCGGCTTGGCTGCTTGGCGGGGGGATCGTGTGATTAGCGGCTCCGAGGACGGTGACCTGGTCGCGATCAGTATTCCAGATGGCAAGTTGTTGTTCCGACATCGCTACAATGCCAGCGCACAACGCGGTATCAACGCGCTTTCGCTTGCAGGAGAAATATTAGCCGTTGCAAACTGTGCAGTCGGAGCAGCCGACAAGAACATCTGGCTGTTCGACCTGAGTGCCGGCAGTCCGAAACTGGTCGATGCCGAAAACCTGGCAATCGATCCAGGCCGGTCGCAGACCTTCAATTTCGACGTGGACCTGATTTCCGTTCCAGGAGAGACTGGCGCACCGGCCGTGAGTTTCTTTAGTAGCACCGAAGAAGGGTTAATCTGGGGCGGGCGCATCGACGACAACCAACTGATCGTAACGGGAGTTACCAAAGTTTCGCCTGAGGGTGGTGCTGTAATGGCCGTCGCGCCGAAGGGCGGCTTTGTCGCCGTAGCTGCCTATGCGATCCGCCTTTTCAAGACGGACTGATCGTTCTAGCTGTAGCACGATCGATAAACATCGCCAGATCATCTTGAAGCTCCTAGGATGGGTTGAGCCCCTCGCGAAACCTATATCTCCTTCGCCACCGGTCCTCGTAGGCGCGGCGATGAAGAAGCAGCATCCGCGCGGCCGAAGTCACGACGGTAGGCTGCGCAATGTGATGTTACGGACAAAATTGGCTAGATGGGTTCGCAAGGGCTCAACCCATGCTACGCGGCTGATGGCGGTGAAGGGTCCTGCCTTAGGGTTCGCCGGGGCCGGCACGTCCTCTGACGCTGCTTCGCGTCCCTGGCAGCATTGCGGCGGTGAACCCGAGTGCGACCATACTTGAATACATCCGTGCATGTGCTTAGATGCCAACTGGCCAAGTCAGCTGGGCATTTGGCATAACGGTCGCCGGATGTAATCTCATGGGTAAGAACCAGCGTAGTGGCAAAGGTATTGCTCGAGCCTCTTCGGGTGGCGGCCGCGTCCACGACTCGTTGAGCACCAAGCAGATCAAGGCCATTGCAGCGTCGGCCCTTACTCAGCGGCCTGACCAGAAACAGTCGCTGAGGGCGTCTCGCAAATCTCCTTTGGACAAACCCCGCAAGTCGGCTGCGGCTGAGCTCCTGTCCGCCGCCGAGCCGGACCAGACTTATCAACCGCACCCTGGCGCGGTTGTCGTGCGGGGGCATTTCGATGCGGTCACGGGGCTCTCCACCGTCACCGATGCGCCGTCGCTCGGGGTCGGCAGGACGGCGGATGAAGCGCAGGCCTCGGTCGAGCTGTTCGATGTCGTGATCGACGGCAACAGTCTGTTTCGCATCGAACCCGCTGCGCTCAAGCGCCTCTCGAATTACAGCGACGACGAAATCCACGCCTTGGTCGTGCCGAAACGCACGCTGGCGCGGCGGCTGTCGGATGGCGAGCCGCTGACGGTCGAGGAGACCGACAAGGCGGTGAGACTGGCCCGGGTCGACCGGCTCGCTGCAAAGGTGTTCGGCGATGCCGCGAAGGCGCACCGCTGGCTGCGCAAGTCGAAGAAGGCGCTGGGCGGGGAGATGCCGCTCGCATACCTCGCGACGGAGGCGGGCGCGCGCGTGGTCGAGGAGATGTTGCATCGGATCGATCACGGCATCCTCGCTTGAGGATTCGGCGTGAGGATCTGGCGCATCTCCAACTTCGACGATCTTTCCGGCATTGGCGGTCTGAAGACCGACGGCCGGTGGCATGATCGCGGCCGGCACGTGGTCTACGCCGCGGATCATCCGGCTTCGGCGCTGCTCGAAGTGATGGTGCATCTGGAGATCGATGTGGAGGGACTTGCCGACCAGCTATCAGCTGCTTGGTATTGACGTGCCTGATAACCTTGCTGTCGAAAAGGTAAGCTTGAGCGACATCGAAAAAATGTCGCCGAATTGGGCCGGCGATCCCAGAGTGACACGTGATATGTTGAGGCCATGGTTTGACGAGGAACGCACCGCTGTGGTGTCGGTGCCGTCTGTCATCGTGCCGTTTGCGCAAAATTATCTCATCAATCCGAGACACGTGAATGCGGCGCGCATCCGCGTGTCGCATGTCGGGCGCTACCCTCACGACGAGCGGCTGTTTGGGCTGCGAACGGGATCACGGTGACGGTGTATGAAATCCCACCGTCGCGTCCTCACGCAATCATCGCCTTCACTTGCGCCGTATCCGCAAACTCGATCAGCTCGACGATCTTGCTGTCCTGAAGCCTGAACAGGTCCAGAATCTCGGTGCTGAAAACCTTTCCGGTTGGACGATATCGAACATCGACACGGGAATGGATGGCGATCCTGTCACCGTCGACCAGCTCGGCCAGGATCTCGCGGCCTTCGAAGCCGAAGTCTTCGATCAACTTGCTGAAGGCCCCACGCAGGCTTGCGTGTCCCTCCACGCTTCCCGTCAATTCGAGCGCGGTCTTGTCGCCCATCAGGGCGAACCGACCCTTGGGATCAAAAGCGGCGACCAGACCCTCGGCGTCACCGTTATCGCGTGCGGCATAGGCGCGCCGGACCAGTGCGAGCATCTCTTCGCGTTGTGCCATGTTACCCTCCCTGAACGTATCAGGAGAGACTAGCGACCTTTGCGTGCAAAGGCAAAATGATCGCGCAGGCCCGGACCGACGAGCAGGATGGTTGGTTTTCGTTCCCGGCTCCTGGCGGAAAACCGCGGGATGTCCCGGCGAACCTTTCATGACCCCGGGTGTTTGTAGTTGCGGCAGGACTGACAATGCTGAGGAGCTGAGCTATGAACGGTATCATCTATATCATCGGGCTGATCGTCGTGATTGCTGCGGTGCTCTCGTTCTTCGGCCTGCGCTGATTGGCCATTGGGCGCGGGGAGGCCGTGCAGCGTCGCTGGCCGACGCTTCACCGCGCAACCACCCAGACCATCGGTAAACGTCACCCCCGCCAGCATCGTCCCGGCGCCGTTGCGCCTGACACCGGCTTGTCCGCCGCCACCGTAGCTCCTCCGTCGGCAATGCGCTATCGGTAGCGAGCCAGTATGATGGACAAGCAAGCAGGCGGAAAAGATCGTGAGTTTTTTCGAGCGTCTCAAGGTGGCCGCCTCCAGTGAGTGGCGCGCCTATACCGAGCATCCCTTCACGAACGGATTGGCGGACGGCTCGCTCCCCGAAACTGCGTTTCGTCACTACCTCGTTCAGGACTATCTGTTCCTCATCGAGTTTGCGCGCGCCTACGCGCTCGCGGTCTACAAGTCGCCCAGGCTTGCCGACATGCGTGAAGCCGCGACCGGCCTGTCGGCCATCCTCGATGTCGAGATGAACCTGCATGTGAAGCTCTGTGCCGAATGGGGCCTGTCTCCCGACGACCTTGAACAGGCTCCTCCGGCGGCCGAGATGCTAGCCTATACGCGCTACGTGTTAGATGCGGGAATGCGCGGCGATCTGCTGGCGCTCAAGGTGGCGCTTGCGCCTTGCGTGATCGGATATGCGGAGATCGCGACGCGGCTCGCCCTTGCGGCCCGGAGCGGATGCTGCGACGAACGCCTATCGCGTCTGGATCGACGAATATGCCGGTGCGCCATACCAGGATGTCGCTGCCAGAGCGCAGGCGCATATGGAGCATCTCGCCGATCGCTACGCCACGCCGGCCCGCGAGGCCGAGCTGATTGCGATCTTCAAGGAAGCCACCCGCCTGGAGGCGGACTTCTGGGAGATGGCCTGGCGCGCCGGCCAGGCTGTTGCATAACGGTGTCGGCAATCGACAGGCCGCCTACTTTTCTCCCGCCACCACCTACACTGCCACCGGCAACGTCACCGCCGCCAGCAGCGTCCCCAGCGCCACCGCGCCTGACACCGGGTTGACCAGCCGCTGGTACTGTACCGCGAAGATGTAGGCGTTCGCGCCGGTCGGCATCGCCGCGAACAGCACGATGACGCCGGCGGCCACCGGCGGCAGGTCGAGCAGTCTGGCCAGCACGAATGCGGCGGCCGGCATGGCTGCGAGCTTGAGCGCGCACATCGCCAAAATCCTCAACGTCTCGAAGCGGAAGAGGTTAATGCTGAGCGCGATCAGCGCCCATCGGTGCGCCTGCCTCCGCGAGCAGTTCGATAGTGGGGCGACAGCGGGCGGGGGCCTGAGTTTTTCGTCCCGCTAGTCTAGTGCTCGCCAATGTTAGGGATCACTTGGTCATAGGGTCTGTCGAAATCTATCATCACGCGGCCTGGTATCTTGTTTATCTCCAGATTTCGGATCAAAAAAGCGCGGGCGCCGAACTTGGTGCGGTATTCTCGACTGGCCGCGTCCCAATCTGTGTGCTCGCAGTATTTCGCTGAAGGTAGATTGCAGCGATCTTCCCTTGGGTTCTGAGAAAATCCGAGCGGATGCCAGTCATGCGAGATGGAGCCGACGAACGCATGCGCCGAATAAGTCGACGGTTTGCAAGCGAACTCGTAGGTTAGTGCGCAGTAGTGTGGGTACTTGCTCAAGAAGCTCTCTAGCTTGTACGACGGGATGCTTGTAATGGCGAGATCCCGCAATTCCTCGCTGTTCAGCGCATTCGTCCCATCCAAAAGCTTCTTTGAAAGTTGCGTCTGAATATCCCTGCGGCCCTCAATCTCCTTTACCACTTGGAGGAGGCCTCGTGAGTTGGCCGGAAACAATGATGTGTTCAGAGGGAAGATGATCGCGGAAACTCTCTTGATGTTCTTCTTGCTTTGCCCGACCTTGGCCAAAGCATCCGCGACCTTGTAACCTACCAATTCATCGTAGCTTGCAACAAATGAGTATAGCTGATCCGAAGGTCCTAATTTGGTGAGGCGATCAAGCGCTAGTCCAGGCTCTTCTGCCGGATCATAGGCGATCAGGCGAATTACTCTCTTTACTTCCGCATTTTCTTGAAGGTTCTTGAATGCTTCGTCGGGGGACATTCTCGGTATGGCTACAGCGTTCAACAGCGCCATGCTGGGTCCTGCCGCTGAAAAGGTCATGCCGCCGATCAACGAGAAAAACAAAACTATCTTCATGGATCGAGGAAACTCCTCGGGTTCGGATTTGACCGCCTTGTACGCAAAGCCGACCGCTACCACGAGAAGGATCAGTCCAACAGCCGAAAGAAACGTACTGGAGGTCGACTCCGTTACAAGCTTGAAAACCGTGCTTAGACTATCAACAACCTCTTTGATATCCATGGAGGGGCTCCTTGAAATACCCGAGCCAACAAGCTTCTAGAAATATCCAATCATAGCAGCCTGTGGTTGTTGTAGGAAGTCAAAAATGAAGCTTGGCTGGGGAATTGGTGATTTGGTGGCAGTCAGCAAACTGCAGCTGAACTCCAGTGCCGTGCGCTCCGCTCATGCAGTGCGAAGTCTGTCAGCGCGTGATCTAAAGGCGAAGCCGCCAGCAATCGCCGCTACGACCCAAGCCCGATGATCCGCCTTGCCATCCGCACATTGGCATAATCGATCATCTTGCCGTCCAGCGTCACCGCGCCCTGGCCCTGCGCTTCGGCCTGCTCCATCGCCGCGACCACCCGCCGCGCCTGGGCCAGCTCCTCGGCCGAGGGCGTGAAGGCGCGCAGCGTCGGGTCGATCTGGTCGGGATGGATCACCTGCTTGCCGTCAAAGCCCATCGCCGCGGCCTTTTGCGCGCTTGCCTCGGTCAGCTTGGCATCGCGGAAGGCGCCGCAGGGACCGTCGATGGCGATGAGGCCGTGCGCGCGGGCGGCGACCAGCAGGCGCATCATGGGATAGGCGAACAGGTCGAGCGGGGCGGAGGCGTAGCCGCTCTGCGCCGAGCCGACGTGGCGATAGCCGTCCGGCGAGATGCCGACGTCGGAGGTGCGGGCGCCGAGCGAAGCGGCGAGATCGCCGACGCCGAGATGCAGCGCGGCGACGCTGGCGTCGCAGGCGGCGAGCGCGTCGACGTTGACGAGGCCGAGCGCGGTCTCGATCAGGAGTTCGAGCGCCACTGGCGTCGCGCGATCCGGCGCGGCCGCGCGCAAGCAATCGGCGATCGCGACGATGTCGCTGGCGCGCTCCGCTTTCGGCACGATCAAAGCATCAAGCCGGGGCAGGGCCGCCAGCGCGCGGACCTCCTCTGCGAGGAACGGGCTGTCGACGGCGTTGAGCCGCACCGTGACGTGCTTGTTGCCCCAGTCGAGCGAAGCCAGCGCGCGCGCGGCCTCCGCCAGCGCAAGCCCCTTCTCGGACGGCGGCACCGCGTCCTCGAGGTCCATGAACACGGCATCCGCGTTTGAAGCCGCCGCCTTGGCGACGAGACGGTCGCGATGCGCGGGAACGGCGAGGTAGGCCCGCATGGGTCGCAGCGAGACCATGGTCATGCGTCCTTCGCCAGGCCGAGTTCGGCGAGGATGGCCTCGTTGTGCTGCCCGACGTCGGGCACCGGCTCCATCCGCGGCGTCACGCCGGGAATGGTCAGCGCCGGCAGGAAGCTCATCACCGGACCGCAGGGCGATCCCACGCTTTGCACCCGGCCTCGCGCGTGGAGCTGCTCGTGCTTCAGGAAGGCCTCGACCGAGTTCAGATGCGCGTTGGCCACTCCGGCCTCGTCCAGCAGAAGCAGCACCTCCTCGCCGGTCATCGATGCAAAGTGCTGCTCGATATGCGCCTGCAGCTCGTCGCGGTTCTGCATGCGCAGCGGATTGGTGCGGAAGCGCGGATCGTCGGCAAGTGCGGCGTCGCCGAGCACGATGCGGCACAGCGAGCGCCATTCGCGGTCGTTCTGGATGCCGAAGAAGACGGTCGTGCCGTCGCCGACGCGGAACGGGCCGTAAGGCGCGATCGTCGCATGCTTGGCCCCGGTGCGCGGCAGCGGCCGGCCGGTGCTCTCGGTGTAGAACGCGGGATAGCTCATCCAGTCCGTGATGGAATCGAACAGCGAGGCCTGGAACGCCGTGCCCTTGCCGGTGCGCTCGCGGGCGTACAGCGCCATCAGCACGCCGTTCAGGATGTACATGCCGGTCGCGATGTCGACGACGGAGAGCCCGACCTTGGCCGGCTCCGCCTCGGTGCCGTTGATGGCGAGCACCCTGGCCTCGCATTGCACCAGGAGATCATAGGCCTTCTTGGCGCTGTAGGGACCGCCGGTGCCATAGCCCGAGACGTCGCAGGCGATCACGCGCGGATGTTTGCGGACGAGCGAAGCGGCATCGAGGCCGAGCCGCTCGGCCGCGCCGGGCGCGAGATTCTGGATGAACACGTCCGCCTTCGGCAGCAGCGCGTCGAGCACCTTGCGGCCGTCCTCGCTCTTGATGTCGATGGCAAGGCTCTCCTTGGAGCGGTTGGTCCAGACGAACTGGCTCGACATTCCGTTCATCACGTGGTCGTAGTCGCGGCAGAAGTCGCCCGCGCCCGGCCGCTCGATCTTGATCACCCGCGCGCCCCAATCCGCCAGGTGCCGGCTCGCCAGCGGCGCCGCGATCGCCTGCTCCAGCGAGACCACCGTCACGCCCGAAAGCGGCAGCTCCGCCTCGTTCCCGTCCATGTCGCCTCTCCCGCTCGCTTCTTCTGCCCAAGCGCAGGAGAATGATTAGGCCACCCACGCACATCTTTTTGAGGGTGCCATCCTGCCCCTGTTTTGCCCGACGAGTCAAATCTGGCTTCGAAAAATCCTAAGATTTGGCGACGTGAGCGTTTGCAAGGACTTGGCTACTGTGCATGGGGTTGTTTTCGCAGGTTTGTGTTGGAGAGCTTGGAAGCGTGGGCTTCCACGACCGCTCGACGGGTGAGGGAGCGCGGCAGGGTCCTCGCCTGCGGCCCATCCTTCGAGACGCCCGCCTCCGGCGGGCCCTCAGGATGAGGACCGAGTGCGTGGCACTTGTTCCAATTGGCACCAATGCTGCCTAGCCTCACCCTGAGGAGACCGCGGAGCGGTTGTCTCGAAGGGCGAGGCGCGCGCTCGGCCGCGCCAAGGTTTTGCTCAATTGCCGACCCCTGTTGCCGAGACCGCACAGCGCCGACCTTTCGCACTCCCCCTCGGTTGCCAACGAACGCCCGTTCACCCACTATTCCCTCCTGTTCGACTTTTTGGGGGAATCGATGCCGGCGTTCCGCTTCAAGACATCCGTGGCCGTTGCAGGCCTCTCGCTGGCCCTGGCCGTCCTGGCGCTGCCGCGCGCCGGCTTCGCCTACACCCAGGAGGAGCAACAGGCCTGCACGCCGGATGCGATGCGGCTGTGCAACGAGTTCATTCCGAACGTTGATGCCATCACCGCCTGCATGATCAAGAAGAAGGCACAGCTCTCGCCGCAATGCGCGGTATTTTTCCGCCGTGGGCCGGCTGCGGGCGAGCAGCGCGCCGGCAAGCCGACCCAGATCGCGCCCAGGAAGGCGTCAACGGCCGCGAAGAAGACCGCCAAGCCCGCCCCGAAGAAGAAATCCACCGAGGGCTGAGCGCGCCGCGAAGCGCGTTCCCGGACTGAAACCCGGTCATGCCGTCATGCGGCATCGCGCATCAGCGAGGCCCGCGTGCGCGCCATCAGCCTCGCGACAGCCACCGGACTCGTTTTGTTCGCACGCGATGCCCCGAGCAGACTTGCGGAGAGGGGGCGGCCGACACGACCTGAGGATTTGCGCGGCGAGGTTGCGTTCCGCTTTTTTCCGTTCGCTGCCCATGAATGCACGATCGGGACTGCCCCAAGCGTCTCGTCGCGGCTTATGTGCGACGTCACGGCTTGCAGTGTGACTCAAAAGCCAACACGCCTTGTTATTTCGTGGCGCCGGCGCAACCTTCGATAAATTTATCTTTCACGAATCAGCGCGCTGATTCATTTTCGCGGCCTGGGGTCAATCTGGAGGCCGAAGGTATGAACGTTATTGTTTTTGCATCACGTAAAGGCGGTTCGGGCAAGAGTACCCTCGCCGCGCATCTTGCCGCGCAGATCAAGGCGAGCAAGCAGGTCATGCTGGTGGACGCGGACCCGCAAGGATCGCTGACGCTGTGGCACAAGCTGCGCGGCACCAACGAACCGCCGATCAAGTCCGCCGTCAACTCCGTCAGCGGCATCGTCTCCGCGGCCAAGCGCGACGGTTATGAATGGGTGCTGATCGACACGCCGCCGAACCTGTCGGCCGTCGTCGACGACGCGATCAAGAATGCCACCATGGTGGTGATCCCGGCGCGTCCGGGCGTGTTCGACGTCAACGCCGTGCAGGAAACGATTCAAATGTGCCGCGCGGCGCGCAAGCCCTATGCGGTCGTGCTCAACGGCGCCCCGGCCAAGCGTGACGAATCCGAAAGCCCGATCGTCACCATCGCCCGCGAGGCGCTGGCGAAGTTCCGTGCTCCGGTGTGGGGCGGCCAGATCACCAACCGTTCCGACCTGTTGATGGCGCTGAGCCACGGCGAAGGCGCGCGCGAGTATCAGGCCGAGAGCCGTGCGGCTCAGGAAATCGCGAGACTGTGGGCGGCGATCGAGCGTTCAGTGAAGGCTATTCGCGGCACGGCGTCGGCGTCGGGAGCAATGCACAAGCAGGCGGCTTGATTTTCATCATTCGTTCCCCGGACGACAAACGCGCGGACGAGCCGCGCGTTTTGCGTTCCGGGCTTCGACGTCACCTCACGCCACCATCAGCACGTAGAACACGATGACCGGCGACAGAGTGAGGATCACCGACCAGATGCCGACCGCCCAGAGAATGTCCTCGGTGGTAAAGTCCTGCTGCCCGGCGTCGTAATGCGACGCCAGCTCATTACGATTGTTCACAAACGCCTCCGCGATTTCTTCGCTTATGGGCGTCGGTGATAGCAGCGATGTTTTAAGATCCGGATCGCGGCCGTCGGTGCTTTTCGAACACAGGTGCTACCACGGATTAACCATCCGCACGCGTCTGCCTCAGCCGGCGAGCCAGACGCGAAACAGCAGCACCGGTATCAGGCCGAGCATCACCGCCCAGAACCCGAACGACGAGACGACGAGAATTCCCTGCAAGAGATCGGCCGGCGCGAATTGCCGCGCAGCCGTCGGCTGGATGCGATGCCCCATGGTTTTTCCTCTCTGGAAGCCTTTGAGGAAGAACCATAGGCGCGGTCGCGTAAACGAGCCGTGGAGGCGCCATGCGGCAACAGCCAAGGCCGTTGGGGCGATGTTAACCACGGCGCGCTGCGCCCCGGAATGACATCGCGGGAAGGAGGCAGCTACGCCGCCACCTTCGTCCGCCGCTCGACCTCGCGATCGATCGCCGCGGCGAGCTCGCTGCTCACCTCGACCATCGGCAGGCGCACTTCGGGACTGTCGATCAGGCCGCATCGCCACAGCCAGTACTTCGCGGGCGCGGGACTGGGCTCGGCGAACAGGAGGCGCGTCAGCTCCGCGACGTCCTGCCAGCGCGCCTGCGCGGCGTCGAGGTTGCCGCGCTTCAGCTCGGCATGGACGGCCGCGAAGGTCGCGGTCTCGACATGGGCCGACAGCACGATGCCGCCGTCGGCACCGTCACAGAGTGCCTCGAAGTAATTGGCGTCCTCGCCGGTGAGAACGCGAAAGCCCTCGGGCCGGTCGCGCAGCAGCGCGATCGACTGCTCGCGGCTGGCGCCGCAATCCTTCAGACCGACGATGTTCCTGTGCGCGGCAAGCCGCAACATGGTCTGGTTGCTGATGTTCACCGCGCAGCGATAGGGAATGTTGTAGAGCGCGATCGGCCAGGCGGCGTGGTCGGCGAGGGCCTCGAAATGCGCCAGCAGTCCGCGCTGCGACGGCCGCACATAATAGGGACTGGCGATCAGGTAGCCGTCGATCGGCCAGTCCGCGGTCTCGTCGAGACGCTCATTCAGCCGCGAGGTGTCGGCGCCGGAGAGCCCGAGGCAGATCGGCGAGGTGCGGCCGCCGGCCGCCATCTCCTCGCGCACGACGGCGACCAGGCGTTCGAACTCGGTCTCGCGCAGCGTCATGCCTTCGCCCGACGTCGCCCCCAGGATGAAGCCGTCGACGGCATGTCCGCAATAGTGCCGCGTCAGCCGCCGCAGCGAGCTCTCGTCGAGGCGTCCGTCGCGAAACGGCGTCACCAGCGGCAGCCACAGTCCGTGCAGATGATCTCCTAGTCCGGTCATGTTTCCATCTCCTTCTCGGGAAAAATGCCTGAGACGGAGGGCACATGAAAAAACCCCGTCCAGACGGCGGGGTTTTGGGATTTGGCTCGCGATGACGAAGTCAGCTAATGCGCGCAAAAATCCGAGACCCCGGGATGGGGGCCTTTTTTTTCGAAACTAGGGCGCACGACTTCGTGATCATTGGCAAATGATGCGGGGTATGCGTGGAACTGTCAATACACGCCCAAGGCGAAGCGTGTCGGACGAAAAAAAGCCGGACCCGAAGGGCCCGGCTTAGGTATTGGCCACGTGAGGCCGACACAATCACCTTCCAAGAGGGATTACTGAACTCCCGCGCCACTGGAGGAGGGGGACAAATGCGCAACGCGAAGGCTCAGCGTGCAAACATTATGGGCTTGCCGAGCGTCATGCAGCAACAGCCGAGGCCGCATGTCAGTCATGCGGAAATCAGGACGGCCAGCGCTGCGCCTTGCTCACTACGAAGTCGCGGAACACCTGCACCCGCGCGACCGTTTTCAACTCCTCGGGATAAACAAAGTAGGTGTCGAGCTGGATCGAATCCGACTCGCCGAACAGCTGCACGAGCTTGCTCTGTTCCTCGACGAGGTAGTCCGGCAGCGCGGCGATGCCGAGACCCTGCTGACAGGCGCGCACGAGACCGAGGATGTTGTTCACCCTGAAATAGGCTTCGCGCGGACCCGAGCCGTTGCGGCCCGCTTCGACCAGCCAGTTGCGGTTCTGCAGATGCGGCGCGAAGTTGCCGTCGGAGAGCGTAATGATGCGGTGGGAGTCGAGCTCCTCCAGCGTGCGGGGCGTTCCGAAGCGCTTGATGTATTCCGGCGAGCAATAGGCGTGGAAGCCCATTGCGAACAGCTTGCGCTGGATCAGGTCCGGCTGTGTCGGCTTGCGGGTACGGATCGCAACGTCGGCCTCGCGCATCGACAGATCGAGCTCCTCGTCGGTGACGATCAGCGAGATGCGGATCTCCGGATAGAGACCGGTGAATTCGCCGAGCCGCGGGATCAGCCAGTTGATGCCGACGCCCGGCGTGGTCGTGATCTTGAGGTCGCCGCTGGGCCGCTCGCGGCTGTCGGTGAGTTTTGCGCGCGCCGCCTGCAGCTGCATGAATACGTCATGCGCGGTACGGAACAGCAGGTCGCCCTGCTCGGTGAGGATCAGGCCGCGCGCGTGGCGGTGGAACAGCGAGACCGAAAGCTCCTGCTCCAGCGCCGAGACCTGGCGCGACACCGCCGACTGCGATAAGCCCAGCTGTTCGCCCGCATGCGTGAAGCTGCCCGCTTCCGCCGCCGCGTGAAACACCTTCAGCTTGTCCCAGTCCATATCCGTAAATCCGTCGCGTGATCGAGGCATGATTCTATTCCGCTGCCGCGCGCTCGCTGGCGCGAAGGGCCAAGAAACGTTCGGCTTCGAGTGCGGCCATGCAGCCGAGGCCTGCGGCCGTCACGGCCTGGCGATAGGTCTCGTCGGCGACGTCGCCGGCGGCGAACAGGCCGGGCACCGAAGTGGCGGTGGAGTTCGGCGCGACCTCGACATAGCCCGAGGGTTTGAGCTTGACCTGATCCTTGACGAGCTCGGTCGCGGGCGCGTGGCCGATGGCGATGAAGACGCCGTCGGTCCTGACATCCGTCAGCGCGCCGGTCTTGACGTTCTTGAGCCGGACGTGGGTGACCTTGTTCGGGTTTTCGGTGCCGCAGATCTCGTCGACGGCAGAGTCCCAGATCACCTTGATCTTCGGGTGCTTGAACAGGCGCTCCTGCAGGATCCGCTCGGCGCGGAAGTGATCGCGCCGATGCACGATGGTGACCTGCGAGGCATGGTTGGTGAGGTACAGGGCTTCCTCGACCGCGGTGTTGCCGCCGCCGACCACGATGACGTCCTTGCCGCGGTAGAAGAAGCCGTCGCAGGTGGCGCAGGCCGACACGCCGCCGCCCTGGAACTTGGCTTCGGACGGCAGCCCGAGCCAGCGCGCCTGCGCGCCGGTGGCGAGGATGACGACGTCGGCGAGATAGACCTCGCCAGAGTCGCAGATGAGCCGGAACGGCCGCTGCGACGTATCGAGCTTGGTGACCAGGTCGGTGACGATCCTGGTGCCGACATGGACGGCCTGCTTCTCCATCTGCTCCATCAGCCAGGGACCCTGGATCACGTCGGCGAAGCCAGGATAGTTCTCGACGTCGGTGGTGATGGTGAGCTGGCCGCCCGGCTGGATGCCCTGGATCAGGATCGGCTCGAGCATCGCGCGCGCGGCGTAGATCGCCGCCGTGTAGCCGGCCGGGCCGGAGCCGATGATGACGACCTTTGCATGAACAGGAGCGGACATTTCGATGGACGCCTTTCACGGGGGATTTGCAGCGCGGGCGCGGAACGTGCCGGGAGGCCTCGCGGATGCGCTGAAATGTCAGAGCTAATCTAAGCTTTCTGGTGAGCTATGCAAGAATTGCATTCCCTCTCGGCGGTTTTTTCCAACGAGGAACAAAAGCCGGGTGCGCTGCGCGCGCAATAAAATTGCGCTGCTGGGGCGGACTAGGCTATGAGCATTTCGACCAAATCACCCGATACCGCCGCAAAGGCCAGGAGTTCCAATCACGTGTCGCGGAACCTAGACGAGATCGACCTGAAAATTCTCACCGAGATTCAGGCTGATGGTCGAATCACCAATGTGGAGCTGGCCAAGCGCGTCGGCATCTCGCCGCCGCCCTGCCTGCGCCGCGTCCGGGCGCTGGAGGAGGAGGGCTACATCCAGGGCTATCGGGGTCTCCTGGATACCCGCAAGCTCGGTTTTGACGTCACCGTGTTCGCCGCCGTGCACCTCTCCAGCCAGGCCGAGGCGGACTTGCGCGCCTTCGAGCAATTCGTTCGCGCCGAGCCCCTGGTGCGCGAGTGTTGGATGCTGTCGGGCGAGGTCGATTTCATCCTGAAATGCGTCGCTCCCGATATGGCGACTTTTCAGGATTTCGTCACGCACCTGACCGCCGCCCCCCATGTGCGGAACGTGCGCACGTCATTGGTGCTGCACAATTCCAAATACGAGGCGGCCGTACCGCTGGAGGTGAAGGGAAGAAGGTAGATGCGCCAAGCGATCTATCAGCTCCCTCATTCCGAGAGGTGGACGCCCCAATGACGCGTGGTCGGAGTGTGTCTCCCCCACAAGCCAAGCAATCCGCAAAAGCAAAAGGGCCGCACACTGCGCGGCCCTTTCAACCGTCTCGATGGCAAATCCTTAGCGCCACTCCACCTTGGTGATTTCATAGGCTTTGGCGCCACCAGGCGTATTGACCTCAACAGTAGCGCCCTTCTTCTTGCCGATCAGCGCGCGCGCCAGCGGTGAGGTGATGGAGATGCGGCCTTTCTTGGCGTCTGCCTCCACCTCGCCGACGATCTGCCACACCGTCTTCTTCTCGGTGTCCTCATCGACCAGCGTCACGGTGGCGCCGAACTTGATGGTGTCGCCGGAAAGCTTGGAGATGTCGATGATGTCGGCGCGCGCGAGCTTGTCCTCGAGTTCGGCGATGCGGCCCTCATTGTGGGACTGCTCTTCCTTCGCGGCATGATACTCTGCGTTTTCCGACAGGTCTCCGTGCGAGCGCGCCTCCGCGATATGCTCGATGATCCGCGGACGATCCACGGACTGGCGCTGCTTCAATTCTTCCCCGAGCGCAACAAAGCCGGCCTGGGTCATCGGAACCTTTTCCATCGTCTCTCTCGTCCTTCGATCGTGCGCCCCGGAACATGGAGGGGCGACCAACCTTGATTCGTTGGTGCTTCCGGAGCACGATACAGGGGCGCCCGGAACCTTGACAGATATGGGCTTAGCGCCGGAACAGAACAACCACCTGGCCGGACAGTTCCTCCGGCCATTGTGGCTTCATCGCCAACCACTTAGCGGAAGCGTTGCCGCCGCTCGCGATCAGGTTTCCGAAAAGTAGCTCTGCAGGGTCCGAACCTCAAGGTCCCCGCCCAAATAGGCGCGGATGCCCTGCGCGGCCGCCACGGCCCCCGAAAGAGTGGTGTAATACGGCACTTTATGCAAGAGGGCCGCGCGCCGCAGCGAACGGCTGTCGGCCAGCGCCTGCGGGCCTTCGGTGGTGTTGAAGACGAGCTGGACGTCGCCATTGGTAATGGCGTCGACGATGTGCGGCCGGCCTTCCAGCACCTTGTTCACCTTCTCTGTCGGGATGCCCTGATCGGTCAGGAAGCGCTGGGTGCCCGACGTCGCCAGCACCTTGAAGCCGAGCGAATGCAGTTCGCGCACCGCTTCCGCGATGCGGGTCTTGTCGCTCTCGCGCACCGAGACGAACACCGTGCCCTTGCGCGGCACACGCGTGCCGCCGCCGAGCTGGCTCTTAGCGAACGCGATCGCGAACGAACGATCGATGCCCATGACCTCGCCGGTGGAGCGCATCTCGGGCCCAAGTACCGTATCGACTCCGGGAAAGCGCGCGAACGGAAACACGGATTCCTTGACGCCGACGTGGTCGAGCTTCGCCTTCTTCAGCTTGAAGTCGGCGAGCGTCTCGCCCGCCATGATGCGCGCGGCGATTTTGGCAACCGGCGTGCCGATCACCTTGGCGACGAACGGGACCGTGCGGGAGGCGCGCGGATTGACCTCGAGCACGTAGATCTCGCCGTCCTTGATGGCGTATTGCACGTTCATCAGGCCGACGACGTCGAGGCCGAGCGCGAGGTCGCGGGTCTGCCGCTCCAGCTCCCCGATCATGTCGGGCTCGAGCGAGTGCGGCGGCAGCGAGCAGGCGCTGTCGCCGGAATGGATGCCGGCTTCCTCGATGTGCTCCATGATGCCGACGATGAAAGTGTCCTTGCCGTCGCAGAGGCAGTCGACATCGATTTCGGTCGCATCGGACAGATAACGATCGAACAGCAGCGGGTTCTTGCCGAGTACGGTGTTGATCTGCCCGGTCTTGTCGTTCGGATAACGTGCCTTGACGTCGGCCGGCACCAGCTCCGGCAATGTGCCGAGCAGATAGTCGTTGAGCTGGTTCTCCTCGCGGATGATCTGCATCGCGCGGCCGCCGAGCACATAGGACGGGCGCACCACCAGCGGCAGACCGAGATCGGCCGAAACCAGCCGTGCCTGTTCGACCGAATAGGCAATCCCGTTCTTCGGCTGCTTGAGGCGGAGCTTGTCGAGCACGCGCTTGAAGCGGTCGCGGTCTTCGGCGAGATCGATGGCATCGGGCGAGGTGCCGAGGATCGGCACTTCGGCGGCTTCCAGGGCACGCGCCAGCTTCAGCGGCGTCTGCCCGCCGAACTGCACGATCACGCCGTGCAGCGTGCCGTTGCTGCGCTCCTTGGCGATGATCTCGAGCACGTCCTCGGCCGTGAGCGGCTCGAAATAGAGCCGGTCGGCAGTGTCGTAATCGGTCGACACCGTCTCGGGATTGCAGTTGACCATGATGGATTCGTAGCCGGCATCGTGCAGCGCGAAGCAGGCGTGGCAGCAGCAATAGTCGAACTCGATGCCCTGGCCGATGCGGTTCGGCCCGCCGCCGAGAATGATGACCTTCTTCTTGTCCGACGGAGTGCTCTCGTCAGCGGGCAGGCCTGCGAACGGCGCCTCGTAGGTCGAGTACATGTAGGCGGTGGGCGAAGCAAATTCGGCCGCGCAGGTGTCGATGCGCTTGTAAACCGGCCGAACGCCGAGCGCGTGGCGTTTCGCGGTCACCTCTGCTTCCGTCGTCTCGGCGAGCACGGCGAGGCGTGCGTCCGAGAAGCCCATGCTCTTGAGGGTGCGCATGCCGAACGCGTTGCCGGGGAGGCCGTTCTTGCGGACCTTCTCCTCCATGTCGACGATGCCGCGCATCTCGCCGAGGAACCAGGGATCGATCTTGCAGGATTTGAAGATGTCCTCGTTGGACCAGCCGAGGCGCATGGCCTGGGCGACCTGGAGAATGCGGTTCGGGGTCGGCGTCCCGAGCGCGGCGCGGATCGCGTTCTTGTCGTCGTCGCGGCCGAGGCCCTCGATCTCGATCTCGTCGAGGCCGGTCAACCCGGTCTCGAGCCCGCGCAGCGCCTTCTGCAGGCTTTCCTGGAACGTGCGGCCGATCGCCATGACTTCGCCGACCGACTTCATCGACGTGGTCAGCGTGGTCGAGGCGCCCGGGAATTTCTCGAAGGCGAAGCGGGGCACCTTGGTGACGACGTAGTCGATGGTCGGCTCGAACGAGGCCGGCGTGGCGCCGCCCGTGATGTCGTTGGCGATCTCGTCCAGGGTATAGCCGACCGCGAGCTTGGCGGCGACCTTGGCGATCGGAAAGCCGGTGGCCTTGGAAGCCAAAGCGGAAGAGCGAGACACGCGCGGATTCATCTCGATCACGACCATGCGGCCGTCCTCGGGATTGACGCCGAACTGCACGTTGGAGCCGCCGGTCTCCACCCCGATCTCGCGCAGCACCGCCAGCGAGGCGTCGCGCATGATCTGGTATTCCTTGTCGGTCAGCGTCAGCGCCGGCGCCACCGTGATGGAATCGCCGGTGTGCACGCCCATGGGGTCGAGGTTCTCGATCGAGCAGACGATGATGCAATTGTCGTTCTTGTCGCGCACCACCTCCATCTCGTACTCTTTCCAGCCGAGCACGGATTCCTCGATCAGAACCTCGTTGGTGGGAGACGCGTCCAGGCCGCGCTCGATGATGTCGAGGAACTCTTCCTTGTTGTAGGCGATGCCGCCGCCGGTGCCGCCCATGGTGAAGGAGGGACGGATGATTGCGGGCAGGCCGATCTCGGACAGCGCCATCATCGCCTGTCCCAGCGCATATTCCTGGTAGCGCTTGCGGCGCTCACTCTCGCCCAGCACCCATTGCCGCTCGAGTTCTTCGAGCTCGGCACCCGAAGCTTTTGCGCGCGCCGCCTGATACTTGTCTCGGAACGACTTCTTCAGCTCGGAGGCATTGGCGAGCCGCGACTTCGGCGTCTCCAGCCCGATCTTGGTCATGGCCTCGCGGAAGAGCTGGCGATCCTCCGCCTTGTCGATGGCATCAGCGGTGGCGCCGATCATCTCGACGTCGAACTTCTCCAGCGTGCCCTGCCGGCGCAGGGACAATGCGCAGTTCAGCGCGGTCTGGCCGCCCATGGTCGGCAGCAGGGCGAAGCCACCGGGAACGACGTGGCGCTCCTTCTCGATGATCTTGGCGACGATCTCGGGCGTGATCGGCTCGATATAGGTCGCATCGGCCAATTCCGGGTCGGTCATGATCGTAGCCGGGTTGGAATTGACGAGGACGATCCGATAGCCCTCTTCCTTCAACGTCTTCACTGCCTGGGTGCCCGAATAGTCGAACTCGCAGGCCTGGCCGATCACGATGGGACCGGCGCCGATGATGAGGATGGTCGAGATGTCGGTTCGTTTGGGCATCACCGCTCACGGGCTGGGATCTGGGCACAAAAAAAGGGCGCGCTTGCCGCGCGTCCCCTTGTGCGAGAGCGCGGGGTTTCCCTCGCGCGCGGGTGGGTCTTAAACCAGTTTTTGGAGCGGCGAAACCCCGAAAAACGCCATCAACTGGCAATTTTCGGGAGTTTTGGCCTGATCGGCTACCGCGCGTGCCCGGCTTCGCCCTTCGGCTTCGCCGCGGCAGCCTTCGCCACGAAAGGGCTTGCCGAGCCGAAGCTGGCGGAGCCAGCGAAGGCTGGAGACCCGGCCTGGACTTGAACCAGGATGAAGAGCGATGCATCGCCCCCGCGTAGACACTTCCGCCACCGGGCCATCGAGATTATTCCCGATCGGCCTGCGACAGGCCACCACAGCTGGCTGTTATGCTTAACGGACCAGAGGGGGCCGGGCGACGAAGGTCATGCGCCAGCGATTATGGCCGACGTTGCGGTGGGCGCGCTGGGCCGCGAAGCCCGCAGCCTTCAACTTGGCGGTGATCTCGACCTCGCTGTAGCGCTGAAGCCCGATCTTCGAGCGCAGCTGCCGGTAATCCGACAGCGCGGTGCTGATCAGCCCGACCAGCGCGTCCTTCAGGAAGCCGTGACGAAGGCCGAAGCTGAGCAGCGCCATCACGTCCCTGACCATGCCGACATGGGGCTGGAGAATGTCGCCCAGCACCAGCTTGCCGGAAGGCTTCAGGAGCCGGCGGATGTTCAGCAGCGCGGCATCGAGTTCGTCCGGCGTCATGTATTGCGCCACCGAGTTCATCACGACGAGGTCGATCGAATGGTCCTGCATCTTGCGGACGTCGTCCAGCGAGCGGACGCGAATCTTGGTGTTCGGGGCAAATCGGGCGATCAGCCGGCCACGCACGCCGGGCGCGGGCTCGGCCAGGATCAACTGGCCGCAGGCGGCCGCCACCTGGGTCGCCGACAGGGCCTCGCCGCAGGCATAGTCCAGCACGACCGCCTCGGGTGAGGGGATGTAGCCGATGATGTCCCGCGCAATGATCTGGAAGTGCAAGTCACGATGCAGCTTGCTGACATAGATCGTATGCGTGGAGTCGTAATAATCGATCCAATCGTCCATGGTATCCCGCCCAACGGGTTCCTATCTAGGAACCGCGCTGCCCACCTTGCGTTAGGGGTGCGACGGCGCGCCGTCAATGTGTCCCGCGTCCTAACAGGAAGGTTTCCCGTGAGCAAAACCAGCAAGGTCTCGCCCGATCTCGATACCCCCACCGATTTGTCGCCCGACGGGGTCAAGAAGGTCTCGGAGGCGCTCAACGTACTTCTGGCCGATGCGTTCGCGCTGTATCTGAAGACCAAGAATTTCCACTGGCACATCAGCGGCCGGCATTTCCGCGATTACCACCTGCTGCTCGACGAGCAGTCCGACCAGATCTTTGCCACCACCGACCAGCTCGCCGAGCGCGTCCGCAAGATTGGCGGCACCACGCTGAAGTCGATCGGTCAGGTTGCAAAGCTCCAGACCATCAAGGACAACGACGCGGACTACGTTCCGCCGCGCGAGATGCTGCGCGAGCTGATGCAGGACAACAAGCACGTCGCGGCCGCGATGCGCAAGGCGCACGACGTTTGCGACGAGGCAGGCGATGTCGCCAGCGCCAGCATTCTCGAAAACTTCATCGACGAGACCGAGCGCCGCACCTGGTTCCTGTTCGAAGCGACGAGGCAGGAAGGCGGCAACGAGGCGTAGGTGACGACGCAGGGCGGTTTATGTCGGCGGATCGCGCTTCGCGCGATCGCCGGCTCATACCACTACTGCGCGATGTCTCCCGACGGGGGAGCGCGAAGCGCGGATTTACCAGGAGGCGCAGCTCTAGCTGGACTTGACCAGCGGCAGGAACACCGTGTCGACCCAAGCCTTTCGCAGTGCAGGCGGCGGCGGCGAAAAGTTCATGATCGCATACTCCCGGAATAGAGTGGTCAGCAGGGAAACGACGGGAGGAACCAGCTTTTTCGGATCAACCTCGCCGCGCTTCACCGCACGCTCCAAAATCACGGGAATCGACTGCACCTGACCCTGAATGAGCGCGGTGCGCAGATCCTTCGGCGCCGAAGCAGTTTCCGCGAAATATTCGCTCGAGAACAACGTGAATGCGGCCGCAATTCCGGCCGCGCGGGTGGATAAGAGGTCCAGACACTCCAGCAGTTCTGTCCGCACATTGCCTCGATCCGGCACTTCAATCGGATACGTTGCCAATTTTTGCCGGATGGCCGCGATCGCGAGCGACGCCTTGCTCTCCCATCGACGCGCGAGCACAGGACGGCTGGTGCCTGCCCGCGCTGCCACCGCCTCCGTGGTCAGTCCGGCGTAGCCGTGCCCGGTCAATTCGATCCATGCTGCCTCCAGGATCGCACGTTCTAATTCCTCGCCACGACGTCGCTCGGCCAAGCATCCACACTCCGATAAGATGCATTCATGCATCTTGACCTCGCCCTGCCTGGCAGATTAGATGCATGAATGCATCTTATCCCCGGAGCCGCGATGTGACAACACTGCCCCCTTCAAGGCTGCGAGGAGATCGATCAAGCGCATCCGCGGCGAGCGGCCGCGCACAGGCGGCCGGCTTGGGAGGGATCTGCTTCTCGCTGCCGTTGATGCTGATGGTCGCAGGATGCGCCTCCGTGCCGCTCAGGGAAGGAGGCAAGCTGACGACATACAACAATCTGGGCGAACAGAAGGGCATGCTCTCCAAATCGAGAAACTACGCCGACACTCATGCGCTGGCTGCCGTGAAGACAGTACGTATCGTTCCAACGACTCTTACCGGTGGCGCGCTCGTGCAGGTGTCGGCGGAGCAGGATCGAGCGCTAGTCGCCAACGCACTCGATCGCGAGGTCTGCATCGCCCTGAGTGACAGGTTCCAGATCGTCTCGGTGGGCGAGACCGCCGATCTGACTGTCCGGACCGTGGTCACCGACGTGCTGCCGACCAACAAGGCGGTGGCTGGGGTGGCAACTGCGGTGACGTTGGGCTCGAACGCCATACTGCCTGTCAGCGTGCCACGCCTGCCCTTTGGCCTGGGCGGCCTTGCCGTCGAGGCGGAGGCCATAGATTCAAAAGGCGTCCAGCGCGCCGCGATGGTATGGGCCCGTGGTGCGAATTCGATAACAGACAACCCTCGCGTTTCCGAAGTGGGCGATGCGTACAGTCTGGCGACCAAGTTCGGGAGCGAGTTTTCCAGGATGCTTGTGACGGGTAAGGAGCCATCGTCACTGGACCTCGATCTGCCGTCCGGCCAGCGAATGCAGTCATGGCTGGGAGGCCCGCCGAAATACGCGGCGTGCGACTCCTTTGGTCGTGCTCCCGGTCTCCCGGGATTGGTCGCCGGCAAGTTTGGCGCCCCGCCGGAGTGGACCGACAAGTCTCCACAGACCGACCGCAAATAGGATGCGCATGCGCTGAGGCACGACGTGGACCACAAATCCAACCTGGCACGATGGTTGCGACGGCTATCGGTGGTCGCGGCGGCGGCCATCCTCGGGGCGTCTCAAGCCGCATCCGCCGGTGCCCCCGTGCCCGAAATCAAAGAACAATGCGCCGCGGAGATCAGATCGTTCTGCCTGCGGCCATGGCGGCTGACGCCTGACGCCATCATGGAATGCGCACAGGAGAACCGTGCGAAACTATCCCCCGCATGCATCGGGTTTTTGGAAACGGCCCAAATGTGCCAGCTTGAAATGAAGAACGTATGCGGCGGACTTTTTCCACTCACGATCAAGCGTTGCCTTGCCAATTCCGCCGACAAATTCTCCGAGCGGTGCCGGGAAACGCTGGAGATCAAATAGCGCAGCGCTACGTCATGGTCTGAACGTCAAGGCGATCGGAAACGCGCTTAATCCAACTCGTCACCTCGCTCCGATGAGAGCCTGTGCCTTCGCTCGCGATCTGACTAATCCCCCTGCCGCGTCGGTCGCCGCCACAACCTCATCAAGGTGCCATTTTTCCCCGTCACCGGATCGGCCGGCGGCAGCGCGACCTGCGGAATCGTCTTGAGCGCCTTGGCATGGTTTGCGGGCGTGGCTCGCGTGATCTCCATCTTCGATCCCGGCGGATAGGCGCCGATGATGCAGAAATCGTCGCTCGCCTCGATGCATTGATGCCCTGTGCCGGCTGGCAGGATCGCGACGTCGCCCGCCCTGATGTCCAGCTCCCGGCCGTGGTCGCCGCCGAAACGGACGCGAGCGCTGCCGCGCGCGACGCCGAGCACTTCGTGCACCGTCGCGTGATAGTGCAGATAGTCGTAGACCCCGTTGCGCCACGTCCCGCCCCAGCCGTTTGCCTCGAACAGTTCTTCGATGGTCGCTTCGGGTCGCTGGGGATCGAGCTTCACCGCGCCGTGGTAGACCAGGAATGGAAGGATGTTGTTCGGCACCAGCCCGTCATCCTCGAACACGATGGCGAGCGGCTCGGCATTGTCGCGGACGGCTGGCATGGCGGGGCTCCGGGTCACAATTGTCCGGGAAACAAGAAGGCGCTCGCCGCCTTGTTCCTGCATCGGTCGATGCGCCGGCTTGACGGAGATCAAGGCGCGGGCGGCCAAGGGCGGGCACGCACAGCAAGCGAAACAGAGGGAACGTCATGTCCGCATCCGAGGTAGCGCAGCGTCATTTCTCGGCGGCCGTCGACGAGGCGGAGACGTCCGGCCTCGGGCACGAAGCCGTCTGCCGCGCCATGCTCAATCTGGTGATCTCGAAATATCTGGAGACGAGGTCGGTGCCCGACATCCAGGCGGAGCTGCGCTTCATCGCCGAGAATTGCGACCCCGACACGGACTTCATGTTCATGCGTCCGTGACGGTCCCGGCGGACTCATCCGCAAGGGGATCTGGTGGCCTTACGCGCTCTTCTTCTGCCGCATCAGATCGGCGAAGCGCTGGAACAGATAATGCGAGTCGCGCGGGCCCGGCGAGGCCTCGGGATGGTACTGCACCGAGAACACCGGCTTGCCGTCGAGCTGGATGCCGCAATTGGACCCATCGAACAAGGAAATATGGGTCTGCGTCGCGCCCTTCGGCAGCGTCGTCTCGTCCACGGCAAAGCCGTGGTTCATCGAGGTGATCTCGACCTTGCCGGTGGTCTCGTCCTTGACGGGATGATTGGCGCCGTGATGGCCCTGATGCATCTTCTTGGTCCTAGCGCCGACGGCGAGGCCGAGCATCTGGTGGCCGAGGCAGATGCCGAAGGTCGGCGTGCCCGACTTGATCACGTCCTGGATCACGGGCACGGCATATTTGCCGGTCGCGGCCGGATCGCCCGGACCGTTGGACAGGAACACGCCGTCGGGCTTCATCGCCAGGATGTCCTCGGCGGAGGTCGTCGCCGGCACCACCGTCACCTTGCAGCCGACGCCGGCGAGCAGGCGCAGAATGTTGCGCTTGATGCCGTAGTCGATGGCGACGACGTTGAACTCCGGATTCTCCTGCCGGCCGAAGCCCTTGTCCCACAGCCAGGGCGTCTCGTCCCAGGTGAAGCGCTGGCCACTCGTGACCATCGGCACGAGGTCCATGCCCTCGAGGCCCGGCCATTCGCGCGCCTCTTCCTTCAGGCCGTGCAGGTCGAACTCGCCGGTCCTGGAATGCGCGATCACGGCGTTGGGCATGCCCTTGCTGCGGATCAGCGCGGTCAGCGCGCGGGTGTCGATGCCGGACAGACCGATGATGCCGCGTGCCTTCAGCCACTGGTCGAGATGCTTGGTGGCGCGGTAATTCGAGGGATCCGTGATCGCGGTGCGCAGGATCACGCCGCGCGCACCCGGCGTCGCCGCCATGTTCACCGTCTCGATGTCGTCGTCGTTGGTGCCGACATTGCCGATATGCGGGAAGGTGAAGGTGATGAGCTGGCCGGCATAGGAGGGATCGGTCAGGATCTCCTCGTAGCCGGTCATCGCGGTGTTGAAGCAGACCTCGCCGACGGCGTGGCCTTCGGCGCCGAGACCGAAGCCCTCGAGCACCGTGCCGTCGGCGAGCACGAGAAGCGCGGTCGGTTTGTGGTCCGGCCAAGCGGGATCGTTGTCATGTTGTGTCATGAGCGCGTTTCATAGTCCTCCCGCGCGCGCGCGTCAAAGCAGGAGAGGCCGGATTCACATGCGATTTTGCATATTTGACAGGCCGTCCAGGGCACTTAAGCTCGGCCGCACAATTTCCGGCAATTTGAGGGGCTTGCGAGGCAATAATGGACCAGACCACCCCAATTCTGCTGGTTCCGGGGCTGGCCTCCTCGGCCCGGATCTATGCCACCGTGATCCCCGCGCTGTGGCGGTTCGGCCCGGTGATGGTCGCCAACCACATCCGCGACGACAGCATGGCTGCTATCGCCGCCCGGGTGCTGAGCGAAGCGCCGCCGCGATTTGCGCTCGCCGGCCATTCCATGGGCGGCTACATCGCGCTCGAGATCATGCGCCAGGCGCCCGAGCGGGTGGTGAAGCTTGCCTTGATCAACACCCAGGCCCGACCCGACACGCCGGAGGCGACCGCGCGCCGCCTGAGCCTCATGGAGCGCGCCAGGCGGGGCGAGCTTCGCGCCATTCGCGATGAGAGCTTTCCGGAGCTCGTGCATCCGTCGCGGCGCAACGATGCCGATATCCTGAAGCTCGTGCATGCGCAGGACGAGGATGTCGGCGTCGACGGCTATCTGCGGCAGCAGACGGCGATCATCGCCCGAGCGGATTCGCGCCCGACGCTGGCGACGATCGCATGCCCGACCATGGTGCTGACGGGCGATACCGACAACACGATACCCAACGCTTTCTCGAAGGAGATGGTCGAGGGGATTGCCGGCGCAAGGCTCGTGATCCTCGATCGCTGCGGGCACCTGCCGCAAGCCGAGCAGCCGGACGCGACCGTGCGGGCGCTCACCGAATGGCTCGGAACCGAGGTTGTCTGAAAGCCACGAACGGCCTAGATCAGGCCTTGGATATGCGAAGGGATCACGATCATGCTGCGCGACGACATCAACAATGCGGTCAAGGAGGCCATGAAGGCCAAGGACGAACGCAAGCTGTCCACGCTGCGCATGGTCAACTCCACCATCAAGAATGCCGATATCGATGCCCGCGGCAGCGGCAAACCGCCGCTGTCGGACGCCGACATCCTCGCCGTGCTGCAGAAGATGATCAAGCAGCGCCAGGAAGCGGTCGAACTCTACGACAAGGGCGGCCGCGCCGAGCTCGCAGCCCAGGAGCGCGAGGAGATCGCGGTGATCTCGGCCTACCTTCCCAAGCAGATGTCGGAGGACGACGTGAAGAAAGCCATCGCGGACGCGATCGCCGAGACCGGCGCTGCCGGCATGAAGGACATGGGCAAGGTGATCGCCGTGCTGCGCGCGAAATACGCGGGCCAGATGGATTTCGGCAAGGCGTCCGGTTTGGTCAAGGCCGCACTGTCGGGCTAGCCGTCATTTCGGGGCGTGCGAAGCACGAGCCCGGAATCCATCGGGCCGCCAACTCTGTTGATCAATGGATTCCGGGCTCGTGCTTCGCGCGCCCCGGAACGACAAAAAGAACAAGGGGAGCAACCGATGACCGCCATCAAGCCATTCCGGATCGCCGTCAGCGACGACATCCTCGCCGACCTCAAGTCACGCCTCGCCCGCACGCGCTGGCCGGAGGCCGAACTGGTCGACGACTGGAGCCAGGGCGCGCCGTTGAAATGGATTCAGGAGATCTGCGCCTACTGGGCCAATGACTACGACTGGCGAGCACGGGAAGCAAAACTCAATCGCTTTGCGCAGTTCACCACCGAGATCGACGGCCTCGACATCCACTTCGTCCATGCGCGCTCGAAGGAGCCGTCGGCGCTGCCGCTGATCATGACCCACGGCTGGCCGGGCTCGATCGTCGAATTCCAGAAAGTGATCGCGCCGCTCACCGATCCCGCCGCGCACGGCGGCAATCCCGCCGACGCCTTCCACGTGGTCTGCCCCTCGCTGCCGGGGTTCGGCTTCTCTGAGAAGCCGAAGACCACAGGCTGGGGCGTCGACCGCATCGCCGCGACCTGGGCGATGCTGATGGAGCGGCTCGGCTATTCGCGCTACGGCGCGCAAGGGGGCGATTGGGGCTCGGCGGTGACGACCTCGCTCGGTGCGCAGGACGCTGCGCATTGCGCCGGCATCCACATCACGCTCGCCTTCAACGCGGCGCCGAAAGTGGAGGGCGAGCCGACGGCGGAGGAGAAGCGGGCGCTCGCCGGCCTCAAGCACTATGCCGATCTCGACTCCGGCTATTCCAAGCAGCAATCGACGCGGCCGCAGACGCTCGGCTATGGCCTGACGGACTCCCCGAGTGGGCAGGCGGCCTGGATCCTGGAAAAATTCTGGGCCTGGACCGATTGCAACGGCCACCCCGAGAACATCTTCAGCAAGGACGAGCTGCTCGACAACGTCATGCTGTATTGGGCGACGGAGACCGCGACTTCCTCGGCGCGGCTCTACTGGGAGAGCTTCGGCAAGCGCCGCACCACGCCGGTGGTGAAGGTGCCGACGGGCGTCGCGGTGTTTCCCAAGGAGATCATCACGCCGGTGCGGCGCTGGATGGAGCCGAACTTCCACGACATCACGCACTGGAGCGAGATGGAGAAGGGCGGCCATTTCGCCGCCTTCGAGCAGCCGGAGCTGTTCGTGCGCGATGTCAGGAAGTTCTTCGCGACGGTGAGGTGAGCCTCCGGCGTTTCCTGTGGCCCGATGGATTCCGGGCTCGCCCTTCGGGCGCCCCCGGGATGACGGCACGGGGCTTGTTCCGTGCGTTGGCCGCCCTAGACTGACGAGAACAACGAGACCCGGGAAACGACCAGCCCCATGCTCACCCAAGCCGCGACCTACGACGAGCTCTATCGCAATTTCCGCTGGGACATCCCTGCGCGCTTCAACATCGCCGAGGCGTGCTGCGATCGTCATGCCGACGGTACGGGCCGGCTGGCGCTGATCTATGTCGACGACAACGGCGCCAGCAGCCGCACCTCGTTCGACGAGGTCGCCGAGATGTCGCGGCGCTTTGCCAATGTGCTGAAGACGGACGGGCTCGTGCGCGGCGATCGCGTCGCGGTGTTCCTGTCGCAGTCACTGGAATTGCCGATCGCGCATATGGCGGCGTTCCGCTCCGGCCTGATCTCGATCCCGCTGTTCGCGCTGTTCGGCGAGGACGCGCTGGAGTTCCGGCTGTCGAATTCGCAAGCCAAGGCGATCATTACCGATGCGGGCGGCTGGGAGAAGCTCGCCAGGATCCGCGACCGCCTGCCTGACCTGAAGAATGTTTATGTCGTCGGCGGACGCGCGCCATCGGGGACGACATCGTTCTGGGAGACCGTGAAGGAGGCTTCGCCCGATTTCACGCGCGCGGACACCTCATGCGATGATCCCGCGCTGATCATCTACACCTCGGGCACGACGGGCAATCCGAAGGGCGCGCTGCATGCACACCGCGTCGTGCTCGGTCACCTGCCGAACGTGGAGATGTGCCACAACTTCCTGCCCAAGCCCGGCGATCTCATGTGGACACCGGCCGACTGGGCCTGGATCGGCGGGCTCATCAACGGCCTGTTCGCGTTCTGGTATCACGGCATCCCGCTCGTTGGACACCGCGCGCGCAAATTCGAGCCGCAGGCGGCGATGCAGATGATGGCCGATCTCTCGGTGCGCAACGTCTTCCTGCCGCCGACTGCGCTGAAGCTGATGCGGCAGGCCGGCGTCAAGCATTCGGGCGTCAGGCTGCGCAGCATCTTCACCGGCGGCGAATCGCTCGGCGGCGAGTTGCTCGGCTGGGTGCGCGAGACTTTCGGCATCGACGCGCACGAGGTGTTCGGCCAAACCGAGTGCAATCTCGTGATCGGCAGCAACTCCAACCTGTTTCCGATCCGCCCGGGTTCGATGGGGAAGGCGACGCCGGGCTTCGACGTCCGCATCGTCAACGACAAGGGTGAGGAATTGCCGCGCGGCCAGCGCGGCATCATCGGCGTGCGCCAGCCATGTCCCGTCACCATGCTGGAATACTGGCGCAATCCGGAGGCGACGGCGAAGAAATATGCCGGCGACGTCCTGCTCACCGGCGATCTCGGCGTGCAGGACGAGGACGGCTATTTCTGGTACGTCAGCCGCGAGGACGACGTCATCACCACCGCAGGCTATCGCGTCGGCCCGTCCGAGATCGAGCACACGTTGATGAAGCATCCCGCGGTCGCGATGGCTGCGGTGGTCGGCATTCCCGATCCGATCCGCACCGAATCGATCAAGGCCTGGATCGTGCTGCGTCCCGGCTTTACCGGCACCGACGCGCTCGCCCGCGAGATCCAGGACTTCGTCAAGGTGCAGCTCGCCGCGCACGAATATCCGCGTTTCGTTGAATTCGCCGAGACGCTGCCGATGACGGCGACCGGCAAGGTGCTGCGCCGCGAGCTGCGGGCCAAAGGCTGACTTCTTACAAGGGCTGGCTTCCGACCATGGCAAAGACGTCTCAAGCCGCGGGGCTTCACCGCGCCTCGCTTGCAAAGCTGCACGAGCTCGATACGGCGCTGGAGCTCATGTACTACGGCTGGCGCGGCATGACGCTGCAGGCGGACGGATATCTGGCCAAGCAGGGCCTGTCGCGCCCGCACCACCGCATCCTCTATGTGGTGGCGCGCAGGCCCGATATCGCAATCGGCTCGCTGATCGAGATCCTCGGCATCTCCAAGCAGGCGCTGAACCGGCCGCTCAACCTGCTGCTTGAGCGCAAGCTCCTGACGTCGAGGCGCTCGCCGGAGCAGCACCGCTCGAAACTGCTGCGCCTGACGGAGGCCGGACGGCGCATCGAGCAGCGGGCCTCGGACCACGAGCGCAAGGTGCTGCGCGAGGCGTTCGAGCGCGTCGGGACGCCCGGTGCGGCCGGCTGGATGGGCGTGATGGAGGCGATCGCCGACAACAACTGACCCTTTCTCAAGTCAATATAATTGACATGAGGTGCGAGGTTTGCCACCTTCCCGGCAGAGAGCCAGGGAGGATCCGCGCATGGGCGGACAGGCAATGAATCGCGCGACAGCCGAATGCTTCGTCGCGGCATGGTGCGCCAACTGGTGCAGGGTCGATATCGACGCGGTCGTCGCGCATTTCGCCGACGATGCGCAGATGCGCAGCCCTCTCGCTCTCACCCTGACGGGTTCCCCTGTCGTCAGCGGCGTCGAGAGCATTCGCGCATACTGGCGGCGGGCCTATGGCCACGTCCAAGGCGCCGATTTGAAGATCCTGAGCTGGAGTTGGGACGAGGCGATGGCGCGACTGACGGTGTGGTGGCAATTGGGCGACACGCGCGCCAGCGAATTCATGGACTTCGACGATGCGGGCCGCGTGGTCCGGAGCGAAGCCTTTTACGGGAAATGACCATGCGCGCTTCGGATATCGTCCTCCTCCTCAATACGCTGTGGTTCGTCGGTGCCTTCATCCAGTTCAGCATTGCGCAAACCAACACGTTGAAGATCCTGCTGCCGCGGGAAGAGCGTGGCAATCCGATCGCGCCGACCCTGGCGGCGAGCGTCGCGTTCCTCGGCGGCATGAACCTTCCGATCGGGCTGCTGTCGCTCTATCTTCTGGCCTTCCGTCCGTCCTTCTTCCAGCCGATGGAAGCGCAGCTAGCGCTGTTCCTGTTCTTCGCCGCCTGCCATTTCAGCCAATTCGCCTACAACGTTCCGGTGCTGATGCGCGGCGGCCGTGTCGGCGTGGCCTATTGGCCGGTGCTGAAGGGGCCGATGCTCCGGATCTTCGTCATCGACGCAGGCCTGTTCGCGGCCAATCTCGCCGTGGCCGTCGGGTTCGCGATCGCGTCCTGATCTACCGCGGCGGCTCGGAAAGCGCGGCGCGCAGCATCGTGGCGAGATCCTTGCGGCGGAACGGCTTGGTCAGAATGCGGGCATCGCCGATGCCGTCTGACGCCTTGACGGGATTTTGGCTGTAGCCCGATGTGAAGAGCACCTTGAGGCCAGGCCGCAATTGCATGGCCTGCCTCGCCAGCTCCGGCCCGAACATGCCGCCGGGCATCACGACATCGGTGAACAGCAGATGGATGTCCCTCGCTTGGCGCAGCACGTCCAGTGCGGCGGGCCCGTTCGACGTTGCGATGACGCGGTAGCCGAGCGCCTTCAGTTCGTTCTCGACATAGGCGCGAACCATGTCGTCGTCCTCGACGACGAGAATGGTCTCGTGGCCATCGGGGGCGGTGGCACGTTCTTGCGGCAGCGGTTCTTCGTTCGGCGGTGCCGCGAGGCGGGGAAAGAACAGCCTGACCACGCTGCCTTTGCCCGGTTCGGACTGCATCTGCACCAGCCCGCCGGATTGTTGCGCGAAGCCGTAGACCATGCTGAGGCCGAGACCGGTCCCCTTGCCGACCTCCTTGGTGGTGAAGAACGGCTCGAACGCGCGCCCCAACACTTCGCTGCTCATCCCGGTTCCGGTGTCCGTCACGGCCAGCATGACGTAGTCGCCGGGCCGCGGCTCGCCGTTGACGTCGAGGTCGGATTCGCTGAGCGAGGCGTTGCGCACCTCGACGCTCAGCTTGCCGCCATCGGGCATCGCATCGCGCGCGTTGAGCACGAGGTTGAGTACGGCCGTCGCCAATTGGCCGGGATCGACGCTGGCGGGCCAGAGATTCGGCGCGAACGTGAAGGTGGATTCGATATGCCCGCCGAGGGTCCGCTGCAGAAGCTGCTTCATGCCGGTCACCTGCTCGGCGATGTCGATCTCGCGCGGCCGCAGCGGCTGTTTGCGCGCGAAGGCGAGCAGGCTCCGCGTCAGGTCGGAACCGCGCTCGGCTGCGGTCGAGATGTCTTCGGCGAGCCGGTGCAATTCCGCGTTGCCCGCAAGGCGGTCGGCGAGGTGCTCGGAATTGCCGAGAATGACGGTCAGGAGATTGTTGAAATCGTGCGCCACGCCGCCCGTGAGCTGGCCCATGGCTTCCATCTTCTGGGACTGGCTGAGCTTGTGGCTGAGATCGCCGATGGCGGCGCGTTGCTGCTCGAGCGATTGGGCCGTGCTGTTGAGCAAACTCATCAGGCCGCCGAGCTCGCCCCCCGGATGGGGCTCCGGAATGCGTGCGCCGAGATCGCCGCGCCCGAGGCTTTTCGCCATGGCGGCGAGCCGCCCGACTTGACGTCCGATGCTTACGGTCGTGAGAATCCAGAGGCCGCCGAGGAGCAGCAGCGAGGCCACCGCCAGGATCGCCGTTTCCTCGTACAGCCGGCGATTCGCTGCCGCGATCAGTCCTTCCTTGGACCGCCCCACCAAAATGTAGAGGCCGGCCTTGCGGATCGC
The DNA here is from genome assembly GCA_035575945.1 of Bradyrhizobium sp. Classification (GTDB taxonomy): domain Bacteria; phylum Pseudomonadota; class Alphaproteobacteria; order Rhizobiales; family Xanthobacteraceae; genus Bradyrhizobium. The sequence continues at coordinate 268,253 of DATLXF010000056.1, forward strand.
GGGCGAGCGGGCAACGCCCCAGATGTGGGTACGTCCTCCGTCATCAGTGATTTCCCGAAACGGCGCGCCATCGGGCGAAGCCGCGAAACGGAACAGGTCGGAGCCTGCAATGGAGCCGCCGACGGGCACGCTCCAGCCGCCGCTTCTGGGGGCGGCCAGCACCGTGCCGTTGGCGTCGACCAGGAGGATATCCTTCTCGGCGAGCAGCCGCTTCTCGTGGAATTCCGCGAATTTGTTCAGGTTGAAGGACGCAAGCAGCACGAATTTGAGCGCACCCGCTTCCGATCGCACGGGATAGGCGATCTGCAGGACCGAGAGCCCGGTGAGCCGGCCGAAAACCGGCTCAACCGCGACGACGCCTTGAAGAGTCTTGACCTCTTTGAAGTAGCCGCGGTCGTTCAGGTCGAGCGTGCGGTTGGTCCGCAGCGAATCGCAGAACAGCCGGCCATCGGGATCGATGGTCAGAATCCCCGTAAATTGCGGATATTCCTCGCGGACATCGGACAGGAACGCCGAGCAAGCCGCCTTGTCGCGCGTGTCGAGGTCGCGGGCACGGGCGAGCCCGTAATGAAGCTGGGCAGTGCCCTGGATCTTCTCGCCGAGATCGCTCGCGATGTCTTCGGCGGATGCGGCCAGATTGGCCAGCGCCGCGTCGATTTCGCTGGTCCGGTTCTGCACGAAGCGCAGCCCAACGAGAGTCGCCGGCACGAGCATGGCCGCGATGACGAGGATCAGTAACCGGGTACGCAGGCTCATCTCTGGGCGATCCGTTCGAAGGTACGATTTTGGGGCACGGTCATCCGTCGCGCCATAGCCGACCACGTGAAAATCGCACCAAAGGCTAAAGATTTCCCATCCCGAGCGATCTCGCCGTGGGCTGTGTGTCGATGTCCGCATCACGTTGCGCCGTCGCGCCAGGGCGCTAATATGATGGCATGTGCGCGACGAAAGATCGTGCCGATGTGCGGAGGAAGCTGATGTCCATCTCGGGCAAGGTCGATCCGGTGGTGCGTCGCGTGGCGGCGGCCGACATCGCCGAGTCGCTGGTCGAGGGTCTGCGCGACTTCCAGGCTCTGCCGCTCTACGGCCTCTGCTTCGGCGCGCTCTACGCCGCCGGCGGCATCGTCATCATGCTCTGTCTCACAGCCTTCGGCATGGTCTATCTGGTCTATCCGCTTGCTGCCGGGTTCGCCCTGATCGGACCCTTCGTGGCGATCGGCCTCTACGAAGTTAGCCGCCGCCGCGAGCGCCGCGAGCCGGTCTCGTTCGGCGCGATCTGGTCGGCGATCCGCTCGCGCGGCGAGATCGGCTGGATGGCCTTCGTCACGCTGTTCGTGTTCGTGGTCTGGATGTATCAGGTGCGGCTCCTGATCGCGCTGCTGCTAGGCCTCAACGCCTCGTTCTCGAGCCTGCAGGCGTTCATGACGGTGGTGCTGACGACCAGCGAGGGCCTGCTGTTTCTCGGCATCGGCAATGCCGTCGGCGCCGTGCTGTCGCTGATCCTGTTCTCGCTGACCGTGGTGTCGTTCCCGCTGCTGCTCGACCGCGACGTCGATTTCGTCACGGCCATGGTGACGAGCGTGCGCGCGGTGGTGACGAGCCCGCTGCCGATGATCGGCTGGGCGGCCGTCATCGTGATGCTGCTGATCGTCTCGGCGTTGCCGTATTTTCTCGGGCTGGTGGTCACGCTGCCCGTGCTGGGCCATGCGACCTGGCACCTCTATCGGCGGCTGGTGGCGCCGCTTGCTTAAGGGGCCGTGCTCTTCCTTCTCCCACAACAAGGGGAGAGGCAAGAAGCGTCCGATGGCAGTCCTTCTTCAATCAAGGCGTCTCGATCCCCATCGCCTTCAACGCCTCCAGCAGCTTCACCGGAGGCGCCATCTCGATTTTCGGCGCCTTGCCTGTTTCCAGCAGGCTCTTCAGCCCCGACAGGATCGCGGGCCAGCCGGTGCGGCCGCCGGAAAGGATGTCGTCGCTGAGCGGACGATCATGGCGCTGGCTCAGGATGAGGCGAACGGCTTCGCCGGCCGGCTCGATCTCATAGGTGACGATGGTGATGCCGAGCTTTTCGACGAGGCCGGGCCAATTGACGTTCCAGCTCACCGTGAGTCTTCTCGGCGGATCGTATTCGAATATTTCGCCGCGGATGTGCTCCGAGCCATCGGGGGCGCGCACGACGAAGCGGCCGCCGAGCTTCGGCTCCATCTCCACCGCGAAGCCGGAAAAATATGCGCGGCTGAACTCGGCCGCGGTCAGCGCCTCCCACACCTTCTCCGGCGTCGAGGCGATGTAGATGGTGTAGACGGTGAGAGGCTTGAACTGGTCGAGATTCATCGTGCATCAAATCCTTCGTTGAGCGGGCTTACTCGTCGCCCCTCTCCAACTGCCGTTTCAGCTCGCTGAGCGCGGCGAGCTTGCCGCGCTCGAATTTCCTGATCCAGCGTTCGCCGATCTGATGGATCGGCACGGGGTTGAGGTAGTGCAGCTTCTCGCGGCCATGCCTGATGGTGGTGACGAGGTTCGCCTCCTCCAGGATCGCAAGGTGCTTGGTGACGGCCTGCCGCGTCATCGCGAGCCCTGCGCAGAGCTCGTTCAACGTCTGGCCGTTCCTGGCGTGAAGCCTGTCGAGCAGCGAACGTCGCGAGCCATCCGCGAGCGCCTTGAAGACCTCATCCATGGCGGCGATAATAGGCAACCAAAAGGTTGCATGTCAAGGGACGGCCTGGAACGACTGGCGCGGCTTCCGTTCCAGCCTTTGCCATGCATTAATGCCGCCCGAACCGCAGTGAGTCTTCCCATGATGTCCATGCAAGCCTTTCTGGCCTTCGTCGCCGCCTGCATTGCGCTGGCGCTGCTGCCGGGGCCGATCGTCACCCTCGTCATCGCCAACGGCCTGCGCCACGGCACGCGTGCGGCACTCATCAACGTCGCCGGTGCGCAAGCCGGCCTTGCCATCGTCATCGGCATCGTCGCGATCGGCCTGACCTCGCTGATGGCGACCATGGGGTACTGGTTCGACTGGGTACGCTTTGCAGGCGCGGCCTATCTGATCTGGCTCGGCATCAAGCTGATCTGGGCGCCGGTCGAGGGCGTCGATGTCGACGCGTCGCCGCCGCCGCCGCGCGGCGGGTTCTTCCTGCAAGGCTTCCTGGTGCTGCTGTCGAACCCGAAGGTGCTGGTGTTCTTCGGCGCCTTCATCCCGCAGTTCATGGACATGAACCAGCCGCACTTCCCGCAGGTCGCGCTGCTGGGCGCCACCTTCATGGTGACGGCGGTAATGACGGATGCGCTTTATGCCATTGCCGCCGGCCGCGCCCGAAAGTTCTTCTCGGCGCGCCGCACCCGCATGATGTCGCGCATCTCCGGCGGCTTCATGATCGGCGGGGGCATCTGGCTGGCGCTGACGCGGGCCAAATAATGCTAGGCAAGTGAGGCTACGCCGGCAGTTCCGCCCTCAGCTCCACCTCGATCTGCGTGAGGATCCGCGCCAGCCGCTCGGCCCATTGCTGCTGCCCACTTTGGTCGGCGATGAGATCCTGTCGGATCTCGATGCCGGTGTTGACTAGGCCGCGGGCCTCGCCGTGGACGGGGATGGTGTAGTCGGTGAGGTCGCTGACCGCATAGGGCTCGTTGTCGCCGACGACGAGATCACCCTCGGCGCGCAGATGTTTCAGCAGCAGTCGTGGCAGCACGGTGTCGCGGTGGTAGAGCGCGCCGATGTGCCAGGGCCGCGCGACGCCGGCATAGACGGGCGTGAAGCTGTGCAGCGAGACCAGCACCGTCGGGCGCTGGTCGTGCAGGCGGCGGCCGATCGCGGCGTCGATGCGGTCATGATAGGGCGCAAAGATCTCGCGCCGCCGCGCCTCGCGCTCTCGTTCTGAAATCCCTTCATTGCCGGGAATCGCGGTCGCCTCGGAGATCACAGGGATCGAGCCTGCGAATTCCGGAGGCCGGTTGCAGTCGATCACGAGCCGCGAATAGCGCTGCGCGATCAGATGCGCGTCGAGCATCCCGGCGAGCCGCTCGGCGACGCCGGCAATGCCGATGTCCCAGGCGATGTGCCTGACCAGCTCGCTTTCGGCGACGCCGAGATCGCCAAGCGTGCGCGGCAGCACCCGTCCGTAGTGATCCGCGGTCAGAAGGAAGGGCGATGCCCCTGCCGCATTCACCTCATGCACGGGCGGAATGTCGCCCTCGCGGAGCAGTTGATCGGTTGCCTCGGCCGTGTCCAACGCCATCCTGATTGCCTATGGAATGACAAACTGTGTAAACGGAGTAGCGGTATCGCGCCGACGCCGCAACGCCAGAAAAGTCCATGACCTCCGATCTTCTTTTCGTCTACGGCACCTTGATGCGGGGCTTCGACCATCCGATGGCGCGGCTGCTGGCGGGCCATGCGGAATTCCTCGGCGAAGCCACCTGCCGCGGCCGGCTCGTTCTGGTGAAGCACTATCCGGGATTGCTGCTCTCCGACGCGCCATCGGACATCGTCTACGGCGAGTTATTTCGCTTGCGCGTGCCGGACGAGCTCTTGCGCGAGCTCGACATGTACGAAGCCTGCGGCGAGGGTTTTCCGGAGCCGACAGAATATCTGCGGCAGATGATCGATGTGATCAGGCCCGATGGCGCCGCGCAGAAAGCCTGGACCTACGTCTACAACTGGCCTGTGACTGATCTACCAGTTATCGCGTCCGGGCGATTCCTGGAGCGCTGAGCATGATCTTCTCGGAAAACCGCCGTGCATTCTTCCGGATCCTGCTCTAGGCCGACAGCACTTCCTTCACCACGCGCACGTCGACCTCGCGCTCGACGTAAGTCCACTCCTCGGTCCGCCGCAGCATCGCCACCAACTCCTCGAACAGAGAGGCGTCGGCCGGGGCAAATTCGAACCAGGTCAGGAAATCGAAGGGCTCGCCGAGGTCGCGGCAGTGATAGAGCTGGCGCGCGATTGCGGGCAGGAAGCGCAAGCTGTTCGCGATGTGGCGCGACTTGTCCTCGAAGATCTCGCGGCGCTCCTCCTGCGTCAGCTCCCACCAGGCGGCTGACTTGCGGATCGGAATCAGCGCCGCGCTGGTGGCCTCCGGCCGGCCGAGCCCGGCCTGCACGGCCACGAGCTGTTGCTTCTCGGCCCGCTCGGTGTAACGCAGGCTGCTTGCGACCCCCACCAGACGCCAGGCGCTCCGCGAGGGCACCAGCGGCAACGATACGGCGTCGCTGTCGGTCACCGACAGCGCCGGCACGAAGGGCAGGGGCTCGCCCGTAACAGGCGAAATCGAGGTTACCCGCCAGCCCCCGCCTTGGCCGCCTCGAAAGGTCCTGAACATGGGGAGTATGGAAGCGTGGAACCGGGCGGGGTGCAAGCCTTCTATCATTCCGGGACGATGCGTAGCATCGAACTACGGTGCGCACTTGCGCACCTGAGAATCTTGAGATTCCGGGTTTGCCCTGCGGGCGCCCCGGAATGACCGCGAGGGAGGCAGACTGTGAACAGCGCGGATAACCGGATCAAACCTGACTTTTGAGCCCGACGCACCTATATCCCTGATCCTTCGCCCTCGCCCGGTTTCGCGCCAGATTCAGGCCCCATGCGCTTCACGCCCCAGTACCTCGACGAGCTTCGTGCCCGGCTTTCGGTCTCCGAAGTCGTGGGCAAGCGCGTCAAGCTGAAGAAGGCGGGGCGGGAGTGGAAGGGGTTGTCGCCGTTCCAGCAGGAGAAGACGCCGTCCTTCTACGTCAATGACCAGAAGGGGTTTTACCACGACTTCTCCTCCGGCAAGCACGGCGACATCATCACCTTCGTGATGGAGACCGACGGCCTGCCGTTCGCCGAAGCCGTCGAGCGGCTCGCGGGCATGGCCGGCCTGCCGCTTCCGGCGGCGACGCCCGATGCCGCGCGGCACGAGCAGCGGCGCAAATCGCTGCATGACGTCATGGACCTTGCGGCCAAATTCTTCGCGGAGACGCTGGCCTCGCGCGTGGGTGCGAAAGCGCGCGGCTATCTCGCCGACCGCGCCATTTCGCCTGCGACGCAATTGCAGTTCCGCCTCGGCTATGCCCCGCCCGATCGGTTCGCGCTGAAGGAGCATCTCGGCAAGCTCGGCGTCTCGGTCGAGGACATGGTCGAAACCGGGCTGATGGTGGCCGGCGACGACATCCCGGTGCCTTACGATCGCTTCCGCGACCGCGTGATGTTCCCGATCACCGATTTGCGCGGCCGCGTCATCGCCTTCGGGGGGCGCGCGCTGGAGAAGGACGTCCCGGCCAAATACCTGAATTCGCCGGAGACGCCGCTCTTCCACAAGGGCGACAATCTCTACAATCACCAGACCGCGCGCAAAGCCGCGTATGACGGCAGCCCGCTGATCGTGGTCGAAGGCTATGTCGACGTCATCGCGATGGTCACCGCGGGCTTTGCCGGCAGCGTCGCGCCGCTCGGCACCGCGCTCACCGAGACCCAGCTCGCGCTGCTCTGGAAGATGGCGGACGAGCCGATCCTGTGCTTCGACGGCGACCGCGCCGGCCAGAAGGCGGCCTATCGTGCTGCGGACCTGGCCTTGCCGTTCCTCGCGCCCGGCAAGAGCCTGCGTTTCGCGCTGCTGCCGGAAGGGCAGGATCCCGACGATCTCGTTCGTTCAGGCGGGCGCGGCGCGGTCGAGGAGGTGATCGCAGCGGCCCGTCCGCTCGCCGACATGATCTGGTCGCGCGAGCTCGAAGGCGGCAATTTCGCGACGCCCGAGCGCCGCGCCGCGCTGGAGGCGCGCATCAGGGAGCTCACCAACGGCATCCGCGACGAGGTGGTGCGGCGCTATTATCGTGACGAATTCGTCGAGCGGCTGCAGCGCACCTTCGCACCCGAGGGCGGGCGCGGCGGCTTCGGCGGTCGTGGCAATTTCCGCCCGGGCGGTGGCCGCTCGTTCCAGCCGCGTGCGGCCGCGAATCGATTCGGCGGCCAGGGATTTGGCGGGGGCCGCCGCGGCATGCCCGGTTCCATCCCGCTGCCCGCCGGCCCGTACCAGGCGGCGAGTCCCCAGCTGGCAGCGAGCCCGATCATGCGCGGTCAGCGCAGCGTCATGTCCCGCCGGGAAGCCCTGATCCTGCGATGCCTGATCAACCACCCCTGGCTGCTACATGAGCATCTGGAGGAAGTCGCCGCCCTGGAACTGGCCCATCCCGAGGCGCACAAGCTAAGGGCGGGCATCATCGCCGCCTTTGCCAACGACCATCACCACTCGCCGGACCCCGGCGAGCTCGCCGAAAAGATGCGCAGCGACCTCGAGCGCGGCGGGTTTTCTCAGGCCCTTCAAAGGGTTGAGGGGGCCATCACGACCCAGGCGGTGTGGGCCGCTCTGGAGGGCGCGGCCCGGGACGACGTTCTTGCCACCTGGCACCAGCTGGTTGCCTTGCATCGGCAATGGCATTCACTACTTAGAGAGCTGAAGGACGCCGAGCTGGCCTTGGGGGAGGACCCCAGCGAGGCCAATTTGGCGTGGCTGCGTGACGTCAAGGCTCGGATCAGCGAAGTCGACGGCACCGAGGCCCTGATCGAGGGTTTTGGCGAGCTGTCGGGCCGGCTCCAGAAGAGCACGTGATGAAAGAATCATGCGGACGGTCGCGGCCGGAACCGCTAAAAGACTCGCCAAATCCTAGGTTTGGCGGCAAAAACAGGGTTAATCGAGGCTTAACGGTCTTGTAGCACTTTGGCCCAGAGGCGGCCGCAGGCAGAACAGACGCGTCAGGAATGAATCCGCGCAATCACTGTTGGCAACATACCTGCATCCGCCGCGACAAAGAGGCTGACGAAGCGTTAGGCAATTCCGGCGAGAGAAAGTTGGGGGTGGCGAGAGGTTCGTGCGCCGCCCTTTCCGTGTCGAGAGCTGCCGAAGCGAGAGCGTCGAGCAACAGGTTCATGTGAATTCACGCGACGACGCGGCGGGCGTCTCGCATGAAGCGCGTTTAGGAGCAATGGATGGCCACCAAGGCAAAGACGCTGCAGGCGAAGGACAAGGAAAAGGACGACAAGGCAGCGGATGCGCCGGAGAAGGACTCCCAGGACGCGCCGTCTCCCTTGCTCGACCTGTCCGACGCGGCCGTCAAGAAGATGATCAAGCAGGCCAAGAAGCGCGGCTTCGTGACCTTCGATCAGCTCAACGAAGTGTTGCCGTCCGACCAGACCTCGCCCGAACAGATCGAGGACATCATGTCGATGCTCTCGGACATGGGCATCAACGTCACCGAAGCCGACGACAGCGAAGGCGAAGAGGAGAAAGACGAGGGCGAGGACGAGACCGATAACGAGCTCGTCGAAGTCACCCAGAAGGCCGTCACCGAGGTCAAGAAGAGCGAGCCGGGCGAGCGCACCGACGATCCCGTGCGCATGTATCTGCGCGAGATGGGCACGGTCGAACTGCTCTCCCGCGAAGGCGAAATCGCGATCGCCAAGCGCATCGAGGCCGGCCGCGAGGCGATGATCGCAGGACTCTGCGAAAGCCCGCTGACCTTCCAGGCCATCATCATCTGGCGCGACGAGCTCAACGAAGGCAAGATCTTCCTCCGCGACATCATCGATCTCGAAGCGACCTATGCCGGCCCCGACGCCAAGGCCGGCATGAACAACGCGATGATCGCAGGCCCCAATGGCGAGAACGGCGAAGCTTCGGCCGAGGGCGGCGAAGCCACGGCGTCCGGCGCAGCGCCCGCGCATGTCGCGCCGCCTGCGGCGCCGCCGGCGCCGACCCCGTTCCGCGCCGCGCCCGCGGCCGCCCCCGAGGGCGAAGAGAAGGATCCGGGCGAGGCCGCGGCCGAATCCGACATGGACGACGACGAGTTCGAGAACCAGATGTCGCTCGCGGCGATCGAGGCCGAGCTCAAGCCGAAGGTGGTCGAGATCTTCGATCGCATCGCCGACAGCTACAAGAAGCTGCGCAAGCTTCAGGAGCAGGACATTCAGAACCAGCTCGACAGCTCTTCGCACGGGCCCTCGCTGTCGCCGCCGCAGGAGCGCAAGTACCGCAAGCTCAAGGATGAGATCATCGTCGAGGTGAAGTCGCTGCGCCTCAACCAGGCCCGTATCGACAGCCTCGTCGAACAGCTCTACGACATCAACAAGCGCCTCGTCTCGCATGAGGGCCGCCTGATGCGCCTCGCCGACAGCCACGGCGTCGCGCGCGAGGACTTTTTGCGCAACTACACCGGCTCGGAGCTCGATCCGCGCTGGCTCAACCGTGTCTCCAAACTGTCGGCCAAGGGCTGGAAGAACTTCGTTCACCACGAGAAGGACCGCATCAAGGAACTCCGCCACGAGGTGCATCAGCTCGCCGCGCTGACCGGCCTCGAGATCGTCGAGTTCCGCAAGATCGTGCATTCCGTGCAGAAGGGCGAGCGCGAGGCCCGCCAGGCCAAGAAGGAGATGGTGGAAGCCAACCTCCGCCTCGTGATCTCGATCGCCAAGAAGTACACCAACCGCGGCCTGCAATTCCTCGACCTGATCCAGGAAGGCAATATCGGCCTGATGAAGGCGGTCGACAAGTTCGAATACCGCCGCGGCTACAAGTTCTCGACCTACGCGACGTGGTGGATCCGGCAGGCGATCACGCGCTCGATCGCGGACCAGGCCCGCACCATCCGCATCCCCGTGCACATGATCGAGACGATCAACAAGATCGTGCGCACGTCCCGCCAGATGCTCAACGAGATCGGCCGCGAGCCGACCCCGGAAGAGCTCGCCGAAAAGCTCGGCATGCCGCTGGAGAAGGTGCGGAAAGTCCTCAAGATCGCCAAGGAGCCGCTGTCGCTGGAGACGCCGGTCGGTGACGAGGAGGATTCGCATCTCGGCGATTTCATCGAGGACAAGAACGCGATCCTGCCCATCGACGCCGCGATCCAGTCGAACCTGCGCGAAACCACGACGCGCGTCCTCGCCTCGCTCACCCCGCGCGAAGAACGCGTGCTGCGCATGCGCTTCGGCATCGGCATGAACACGGATCATACGCTGGAAGAAGTCGGCCAGCAGTTCTCGGTGACGAGAGAGCGTATCAGGCAGATCGAGGCCAAGGCGCTGCGGAAGCTGAAGCATCCGTCGAGGTCGCGGAAGCTGCGGAGCTTTTTGGATAATTGATCGCACGGGTCCGTTCCGTGCGAGCGAGAGACCGAAAGCGGCGGGCGAAAGCCCGCCGTTCTTTTTCCAGCAGCAGGGCCCAGCCAATCCGGCCCGCCGAATAGAGCTTACGCCGCGTTGGTTGCTGGGTCGGTATGACGCCGCCGAGCACGAATCAAAAATACCAAAGTCCCCACCCAAGCAAATAGCAAAGCTAGCACCGCGCCGGCCAATACAATCAGAACCTTGCTGCCCAGGATCAATTTCCAGCCGAGGGCGAAATCCAAGGTCGGGCGGTCATCAAGCAGTGTCCGGAGCTTGTCGCCGACCTCTGAACGCCTGTCATCGACGATCTTAATGATCTCCATAACTTTGGCGAGATCGAGTCTTGCGCGATCGCGTTCACCCTTGAGTCGCTCTTCGTCGGTTTTGAGGTCCTCGTATTTTTTTGTGATGTCAGTTCGAAGTTGGCTGATAGAATTTGATATCGCAGCCGTATCTGCCACTTGCTGGCGCGCTCCGTCTTGAGCCACCCTTATGGCTTCAAGCATCTGATTAGCGCCACTCTGGAACGAGTTCATCGATGCGGTTGCCTGCACCGATGCGCGGGTTATCTCTTCCGTCGTGGAAGCTATCCGATTTTTTGCGGTGAGCACGGCATCGTCGTAGTTCTTGGTCTGCTTTGATGCGTGATCTTCAAAGGCGGTTTGGAAGTCGCTCAAAGCCTTGGAGACCTTCTCGGCCGTAGCCTTAACTCCCGTGGAAAGTTGCGTAAGTTCTGCTTCAAGTGCCCGGAGGCCCGCGCGCGTGGTCTCGCTGTCGCGTAGGGCGAAAGAGACCTTCTGTGCACCGTCGCTGGCCACCTTGGAGTCTGCCGTCGATTGTTGCAATAGTCGTCTCATGGCATCGGCGTCGCCTTCGAGCAAGGCCACCTGTTTGGCGAACGATGCTTCGTCGTTCCTCGATTTTTCGAGGTTGGAATCCAGCCTTGACTGAAGCTGCGACGCGCCCTTGATCAGGTTTTCAATTGTCGCGGTGTGCTGGGCGAGGATCTGATCGAATTCAGATCTCTTGCGTGTTGCCTTATTCTCTTCTTCGTTGATGAAAGTCAGATGCTTCGCCAGATCGGCGCTGGTTCTCTCTCTTCGGCGACTCCATTCTTGCTCAAGCTCGCCCAAGCGGGCGAGTTCGGAACCAAAGCGAAGCGTTATGCGATTGACTTCATCGTCGGGATTGCCAAGTCGCTTCTGCAACGCTTGAGCACTCTGCTCGATTTCATTCTTTTTGGTGTCGATCTCAGCAGCTTTCTTGCTGATTTCATCGACAGACTTGCTCATTTTTGCGACTTCGTCCTGCGCTTTCGTCCTCGCATCCGCGATAGCTTCGCGTGCCTTGTCTGCCTGCTTGTTGAGATCGACGACCGTGTAACCAAGTGCGGCAAGCGTTATCACGATCAACGCGCCGGCTGTCCAAGTGAACAGCCAAACGAACCTCGATTTCCAAACCGCGGCGTCTACAAGCGCTTGAACTGTCCTTCCCTCTTCTTCTGAACCCAATGCGCGACGCACGGGCGGAGCTGCCTCTAGCGCTTGATCGATAATCCAAATCATCTCGTCAGCAGACGCATTCTCCAGCGAAGTCTTAAGGTGTTCGGCTGTTGACTTGGAATCGACATAGATGTCTTGAAGTCGGTCGGCAATTTGAACTCTCAAGAACTTCAGTTTTTGATCGCCGGCCGAAGTTTCGCGGGGGAGATTAGAGAGCGTGGACCGTGTCCGGCGTAGCTCGTCCTTGGCGTGATCGAATTTTTCAAGCATGGGACTCGTCCTAAAATTGTACTGAAATAGAATTATATCAATGATAGAGTAGCTGCATAATTGATATTTAACACGTATTTCGCGAATCATGGTTTTATGAAGCGAAGATGGCGCGGTTCCCGCATAGATATGAATCATCGACCACGCGCGAAGACGCCGGACCGTAGCTCTCCGTGACACGCGAACGCGTCCGTCAGATCAAAGCGAAACGCTGTGGGAGGGGAAGCATCCGTCGAGGAGCCAGAAGCTGCTGAGCTTCTTGGACCCGGGCATCCATCCAAACAAAGACGGCGGGCTGAAGGCCCGCCGTCTTTGTTTATGTTGGAGCTTCGAGTATCACGCGTCCACCGCCCTACTTCTTCTTAGCCCCCACCCTTTCGATCCGCTTGATCTCCAGCGCCGGCTTGCCGCTCTTTTCGGCGATCTCGCGGTCCTGTTCCCTGATGAAGGCGCGGGCGGGTTCGTCGCCGTCGAGGCCGCCGAGCAGCTCGGCGGGAACGCGGCGGTTGGAGCGCTGGGAATCGTCTTCATAGACGACGTTGAAGAAGGCGAATTCGCCTTTCGGGTTGGTTCCGGGTTTTTTGGCCATGGCGGCTTGTCCCCGATCAGGACGCCGCAGTCAAATGACTTTCGGGATCGCCATGCCCTCAAGACATGCCTTTCAAGACATGCCCTTCAATACAGGTCCTTCAAGACAGGCCCTTCAATAAACGGCGGGCCGAAGCCCGCCGTTTATCTCTTCAGCGTCGCCCGGGGCTGGCGGGGCGACAACCTAAAATAGAAGGCTATAGAAGGCGATCTGCGATGGCAAGCAAATCGTGACGGCATTGATGTCGCAGCGGGCGGATCAGATATGCGCTGGTTGCGATAGGCGGTGCCCACACGCATCGAAGCAATTGTATCGTGCGTTGTACCACCTTGTTCATCCTCCCAACGCACAACGCAGTGCGGACGGCGCGCTGCGCAGGAAGGTGCGCCGTTCTGCAAATCTTCCCGACTGCGTGCAGATGATGTGATCCGGATGTGCGGCGGGTGGCTTTGCCCATCGCAGCGGCACGTCACCGCGTGCGCGGACGTTGCGGCACTTCCTGCAATGCCAGCGGCGATCTGTGTCCCCCGTCCCCGTCGCCGTCCTTGCTGCTCTCCTCCTTGCGCCCCTGTGCCATGACCGCGCTGCCCATCGCGGCCGAGCCGAACGTGATGAGGAAGGAGCCGAGCAGCACCGCGAGCGCGATGCCGGGGGAACTGTCGGCGAAGATCAGTTCCCGCAACCGGCCGGGGTTGAGCCAGAGCAGCCCGCCGACGAGGATCGACGCGGCGCAGGCGCCGATCGCGAGGTTGATGGCGAGCAGGCGGAACAGGGGGATGCGGAGCAGGGAGGGGCGGGGCTGAGGCTGATGGCTGGACATGGCTGATCGCTTCATGCGGGCTCAATGGAGTCGCCGATCGCGCGGCGGTGCGGCGCGGACGAGGATATCATGGCGCCCAAATCTCTCGCCGGAATGACGAGGGGATGGCTTGGCGAAACCACCGCCTCACGCTGCCGGCGCCCTGCCAAGTTCCGGGCCGGCAGCCTTGCTTGCACGCTGCTGCGCTGCCTGCTGCCGCTCCATCAGGGTCTGCCACAGCGTCGCGATGCTCGCTTGCGTCTGCGGCGCGATCAGGCAGTGACCTTCATTGTCGAAGCCGCAGAACCGCACGGATGGATCCTTTCTCACCTCGATCAGCGCCTGGCTGATCATCTCGAGGCAGGTGAGGACACGGCCGATGTCGGGCAGGCGGGCGTGATGCAGGATGTCCATCAGGCGGAAGGTCATCACCGCCGGCTGGCCGATGCTGATGCCGGGGCGGCCGAGCTCGAGCAGCACGTTCACGGCCGGAAGCACGCCCCTGATATGTTCGAGCACGCCGGCGACGTCCTCCACGCTGCAGGCGACGAGGTGGGCGGCCTGCGGCGGGATCGTCGCGGGCGCGCGCGGGCTGAGGCCGAGCGAAGCGATCACCTCCTGCTCGATCCATTGCCGCACCGCTGCGGGCGCATTGCGGATCTGCTCGTTGCTCAGGGTAATTCCGGTCATGGACGCATCTCCTCGGCGGCTCGCCTGTTCGCGCCCCAATCTAGAAGCAGGCGCGTGAGGCAGTTTGATGCGGATCAAGCCTCTTCTGATTCAAGTCTTGCGCTTTGACGCTCGCTGCTTTCCCGGGCATGATCGCGCTGCTTCGCGCCAGGGATTTCGGGGATCGCTCCACATGCTGAGACTGCTGTTCGCCGCCGCCTTCGTCGTCTCTCTGGCCGGCGGGGCGGCGCAGGCCGCGCGCTGCGGCGGTGACTTCAACAGCTTCATCGCCAGCATGGCGCAGGAGGCGCAGGCCGCCGGCGTCTCGTCGAGCGTGACCAGCGCGGCGCTCGGCGGCGTCACCCCTGATCCCGCCGTGCTCGCCTTCGACCGGCGCCAGCGCTACACCTTCAACAAGACCTTCGAGCAATACGTCTCGACCCGCGTCGGCCCCGGCCGCATCAATGGCGGCCGCGCGATGCTGCAGCGCCATGCCGCGCTGCTCTCGCGCGTCGAGCAGAAGTTCGGCGTGCCGCGTTACATCCTCGTCGCGATCTGGGGGCTCGAGAGCGATTTCGGCAAGGGCGATACCGGCAAGCTGCCGGTGATCCGCACCCTGGCGACGCTCGCGCATGACTGCCGCCGCACCGATCTGTTCCAGGGCGAGCTGCTCGCCGCGCTCAAGATCGTGCAGCGCGGCGACCTGCAGCTGCGCGACATGATCGGCGCCTATGCCGGCGAGATCGGCCAGACCCAGTTCCTGCCGTCGTCCTACATCAAGTACGGCGTCGATTTCGACGGCGACGGCCATATCGATCTCCGCCACAGCATCCCCGACGTGCTCGCCTCGACCGCGAACCTGCTCCACACCAGTGGTTTCAAGATGGGCCAGCCCTATGGCGAGGGCACGCCGAATTTCGAGGCGATGCGCGAGTGGAACAGGGCGGTGGTCTATCGCAAGACCATCGGCTATTTCGCGGACCGGCTGGCGGGGCAGTGACTTCACCCTCCAGGGAGGGTGAAGCGAGCGCCACGCGCCTACGTCCCCTTCGCCATCTTCTCCAGCCGCCGCTGCAGCGGCGCCCAATACGTTCCCGGGCGGAAGCGCTGCAGCAGGTCGATGAAGCGGGCGTCGTTGCCGATCAGGATGCGCGGCTCGTTTCTTTCGATGCCCCTGATGATGCGCAGCGCGGCGTCCTTCGGCGTCGTCTTCGCCGCGCTCTCGAACCGCTCGATCGATTGCGCGCGGCGGGCATTGTCGGTGACGCCGACGCCGGTGCGCGCGTTGCGGGCGATCGCGGTCGCGACGCCGCCGGGATGCACCACCGACAGCTTCACCGGGCTGCCGGCCACGCCGAGCTCGTGCCGCACGCTCTCGGAAAAGCCGCGCACCGCGAACTTGGCCGCCGCATAGGCCGATTGGCCCGGCGGCGCGACGATGCCGAAGATCGAGGAGACGTTGACGATGTGCGCCTCGTCCCTCGTCTTCAGATGCGGCAGGAAGGCGCGCGTGCCGTGCACCACGCCCCAGAAATTGATGTCGAACAGCCAATCCATCTGCGCCTGGTCAATCTCCTCGAACGAGCCCATCAGCGCCACGCCGGCGTTGTTGACGACGATGCCCAGCGCGGGATGCGCTGAGGTTGCCTCACGCGCGAACTGCGCGATGTCATCAGGCTCGCCGACGTCGACGCGGTGGATGCTGACCTTGCGGGCAGCGCCGATCTCCGCAGCCAGCGTCCTCAGCCCGGTCTCGTCGCGATCGGCGAGCGCAAGATCGCAGCCGCGCTGGGCGAGTTCGATGGCCAGCGCGCGGCCGATGCCGCTGGCGGCTCCCGTGATGGCGGCGGCGCCGCGAATCGTCGTCATGATGTCCCCCGTCAAGCCTAGACGCGGGAACTATGCTTGACATTTTTTCACAATGGAACCGAACCGCAGGCAATCTCGGCTTTTAACATCGTCACTGAGCATGCATTGGGAGCGGTCGATGGGACAATCAAAGCCATTTCGCGCAACAGCGCTGATCGTTGAAGACGACGTCATGCAGCGCGAGATGCTGTGCGTTCTCCTGGAAGAGAGCGGCTATCAGGTCATCCAGTGCGAAAGCGCCGAGGCCGCCGAGCGCGTTCTCGAGACAAGCGCCGGAGCGCTCTCGCTGATGCTGACCGACGTCCAGCTCGCCGGCCGCATGAGCGGGGTCGAGCTCGCGCATGTCGCCAAGCACCGCAATCCCAGGCTCGAGGTCGTCGTCACCTCGGGACGCCCCCTGGTGCAGCCCTTGCCCGACGGTGCCAAGTTCTGGGCTAAGCCCTGGGCGCCGCTCGACGTGCTGCGCGAGGCCGAGCTCGCGCAGCTGTCCTGACGCCTTTCTTGCCGCGCCTCGTGGTGATAGGCTCGGCCCATGACCTGGTCCTTCCTGCTCACCTCGCTCATCGTCGTCGCTTCGCCCGGTACCGGCGTGCTCTACACGCTGGCCGCGGCGCTGACCCGCGGCTCGCGCGCCAGCGTGGCGGCTGCCTTCGGCTGCACGCTCGGCATCGTGCCGCACATGGCCGCGGCGATGCTCGGGCTTGCCGCCGTGCTCCACACCAGCGCGCTCGCCTTCGCCGTGCTGAAATGGTGCGGCGTCGCCTATCTGCTCTACATGTCCTGGCAGGCGCTGCGCGAGACCGGGGCGCTGGCCGTTGGCGGCGAGATCCGCGAACGCTCGAACGGCCGCGTCGTCGTCAACGGTATCCTGATCAACATCCTCAATCCGAAACTGTCGATCTTCTTCCTCGCCTTCCTGCCGCAGTTCATCGCGGCGGACGAAGCCCATGTGCTGGCGCGCATGCTGGAATTGAGCGGCGCCTTCATGGCCATGACGTTCGCGGTGTTCGTCGTCTACGGCCTTTGCGCCGCCGCGGTGCGCGAACGCGTCATCTCCCGCCCGGCCGTCATGGCCTGGCTGCGCCGCAGCTTTGCGGCGGGGTTTGCCGCGCTCGGCGCCAAGCTGGCCTTGTCGGAGCGTTAGCGTCGTCGTCACCTCTCGGGAGGTTTCGTCAACCCGGCCAGGACGCTGCCGGTGCGTGTGCGCCTCGAACATCCACGCAAGAAAAAAAGCGGGTCTTGCGCCCGCCATATCAACCCGTCCGATCCCACCCGACGCCCGGGCGGAGCTTGGGTCCACCCGGGCAAAGAAGCAGAAACCTCGTTACTTCTTCTTCGCCTTCTTGGCCTTCTTCGCCTTCTTCTTCGTCGCCTTCTTCGCTTTCTTAGCCATAGTATCCTCGTCAGGGTTAATGGTGAAACGCGACACGAGGGATGCTCGGCGGAGGGCCAGCCTCGCAACATCCTCGAGACAAACTCAGCAGATTCGCAGCTTGCTGCCCCGCACTGTCACATCGCTGTCATCGCGTTATCCACAGCTCAGATGCATTAACGGGTGATTCTGCCGCGCGAATCCGCTTGGCGCGCCCGCGGAACGGCGCGCCGTCCTCCGGCGCAGGCTTGCTTAACGCTTCCGGAATTCGCTCGCGGGATTCATCAATCCAAAACCAATGCCCCGGTTTGCGCGGTCGTGGTGAGACTCCATTAAGCGCGCCGCGCGCATGATCGGCCGCAAGAACACGGGGGCGGGTATGTACGGGCAGTTGCCAAACGAAGAGGGCGGGACCACGCGCGTCCCGCAGTCGCCATGCTGAGCGTGCCGACACTCTGGACCGTCATCGTCATCAACTTCCTGGCGCTGGGCCTGATCTGGGCTTATGTGGCGCACGCCTATCCCAAATTCGAGGCGGCGCGGTACTGGACGGCCGCGGCGGTGCTGGCCGCAGCAGGCGCGGCGATCTCGATGCTGCGCGAGGTGATGGATCCCGCCTTTCCGCTGATCGGCGGCGGCGGCTTGATGATCTTTTCGTCGTGGCTGGCCTGCATGGGCGTCGCACGGTTCTACCACCGGCCGGTGTCCTGGCCGGCGGCTATCGCCAACTCCGTTCTGTGCAGCGCCGGTCTCGCCTTCTTCCTCGTCGTCACCGACAACATGCCGATGCGGGTCGTGATCTACTCGCTGGCACAATCGACGCCGCTCGTGCTCACGCTGCCGCTGCTTCTCGGCAAGCAGAGCGGCCGGGAAAACCCGGGCGCGCGCCTGGCTGCGATCGTCGGCTTCCTGCTCCTGTCCATTCACGTGATCCGTTCCGGCGCGGCGCTGCTCGGCTACGGAGGCGCGATCACCGCGATCAATTTCAACGGCTTGCAGGCCGTGATGATCCTGCTCCTGGTGTTCCTGGCCATGGGCTGGAATTTCGCCTGCCTGCTGATGGCGATCGAGCGGCTGCGCAACGAGGTCGCCGACCTTGCACTGCTCGACGATCTCACCGGCGTTGCCAACCGGCGGCATCTCCTGCAGCGCCTGACCGAGGAATGCGCCCGCTCGGAGCGCAGCGGCGTGCCGTTCTCGCTGCTGGTGATCGATCTCGACGGCTTCAAGACCATCAACGACACCCACGGCCATGCCGCCGGCGATGCCTGCCTCAAGCACTTCACGCTGATGGCGCAGACGCGGCTGCGCCCCGGCGACATGCTCGCGCGCACCGGCGGTGACGAGTTCTGCATCGTGCTGCCGTCCTCCTCCTTGCGCGAGGCTGCCGCGATCGCGCGCCGTGTGCTCGAGGTCTGCCGCCAGGATGCCGCCAGTTGCACGCCCGGCGATATTCCGATCGCGATCTCGATCGGGGTCGCGCAGTGGGATCGCAGCACCGGCGAATTCCCCGACCGCCTGATGGCCAATGCCGACCACGCCCTTTATGCCGCCAAGAAGAACGGCAAGAACGATTTTGCGGTCTATGATCCCGCCCCGCCGCCGCTTTCGCCCGAGACGATCGAGGCGCTGCGCAGATTCGCGTAAAGTGGGTTTGCCCCCGGTCGCATTGGACGTGCCTGATGATGTCTCGCTTGGCTGCGGCCGCTTTCGCCGCGCTCCTTCTGGTCGCCCCGGCCGCCGCTGACGATGCCGAGCTCGCAAGGCTCGCGCGCGCCTCCGGCACGCCCGATATTCCCGGCCTGAAGATGGTCTGGCTGGCGCCCTGGGGCGACGTCCGCGACGCCAAGCCCTGGCGCAACATCATCGTGCACCAGACCGAGGGACCCGCGGGCTCGGCGCGCGGCGGCGCGCTGGCGCAGGCGAAGAACCCGACGCGGCGCGGCGTCACGGTGTGGGTCGAGACCGACGGCACGGTGTATTGGGCGGTCGCCGAAAACCTGGTGCCGACCCATGGCGACGGCGCCAACCGCAACGACAACAAGTACATCGACAACAAGTCGACCTACCGCCAAGTGGTGCGCGACAATTCGATCGGCGTCGAGTTCGCCGGCAACTATCCCGATGTCACGACGGGACCGACCGAGGCGCAGGTCGCGGCGTGGAAGATCCTCGTGAAGGTGCTGCGCGTCCGCTACGGCATCCCGCTCGACCGCGTCTACGCGCACAACTGGATCGACTACAAGGACGCCCGCTATTGCGAAGGCTGCACGCTTGCGACCCTGGCGAGGCAGTGGGGGGAATAGCCTCTTCCGGATGACAGCGGGGCTTTGCGCATCCAGCCGGCCAACCGCACCACACAAACAAAAAAGCCGGCGTTGCCGCCGGCTTTTTCGCTCTTTCGATCCGCCAATCTCTCGTACTGAACGCCGCTTAGTGCGCGGCTTCCAGCGCAGCCTGTTCGGCCCTTGCGATCGTGCCCTTGACCGCGGACTGCACCTTCTCGAAGGCGCGGACCTCGATCTGGCGGACGCGCTCGCGCGACACGCCGAACTCGGCGGCAAGGTCTTCCAGCGTCATCGGCTCATCGGCGAGGCGGCGCGCCTCGAAGATGCGGCGTTCGCGCGGGTTGAGCACGCCCATGGCGCCGTTCAGCGCGTCACGGCGGTGATCATACTCCTCGTGCTCCGCCATCATGGCTTCCTGGTTGGGCGTGTTGTCGACCAGCCAGTCCTGCCATTCGCCGGCTTCGCCGTCGTCGCGGATCGGAGCGTTCAGTGACGCGTCCCCGCCGAGGCGGCGGTTCATGTCGATGACGTCCTGATCGGTGACGCCGAGGCGCTTGGCGATCATCTTCACCTGGTCGGGGCGGAGATCGCCCTCGTCCAACGCGTTGATCTTGCTCTTCGCCTTGCGCAGGTTGAAGAACAGCTTCTTCTGGTTCGCGGTGGTGCCCATCTTCACGAGCGACCAGGAACGCAGAATGTACTCTTGAATCGACGCCTTGATCCACCACATGGCGTATGTGGCGAGACGGAAGCCCTTGTCGGGTTCGAATCGCTTCACCGCCTGCATCAGGCCGACATTGCCTTCCGAGACGACCTCGGAGATCGGCAGGCCGTAGCCGCGATAGCCCATGGCGATCTTGGCCACGAGGCGGAGATGGCTGGTGACGAGCTGGTGCGCAGCGTCCCGATCGTCATGCTCACGCCAACGCTTGGCGAGCATGTACTCCTGCTGGGGTTCCAGCATCGGGAACTTGCGGATCTCGGCGAGGTAACGAGAAAGGCCGGATTCTCCATTGAGGACCGGCAAAGAAGCGGTACGGGCCATAGTGCGCCCTCCAAATGGTTCAGGCCCCCGATAGCGGCGGGCCAGGCAGACGACCGCTGTGTCAAAGCCGGCCGGGCTGCGATGTTCCGCGTTGGTCATTTCAACGCAGACGCAATATACCTCATCGGGGGTCGGAAAGGGAAGGATTGCTGACGTCACGTCCCCGTGTGGCAGCTATAACTTTTTGTAATGTAAAGGCTTTCTGAAGCGGGCTGCGTCATAGCGCCGCTTTGAGGGCGCGTTGCAGGAGAAGCAAATCCTCTGGCAGAGGCGCCTCCCAGTGCAGAAGTTCTCCCGTCCTCGGGTGTTCCAGGACCAGCAGGTAAGCGTGTAAGGCCTGCCGTCCCAGCGCCGCCAAGGCGGCTTGTGACCGAGGGCCGAGGTGGTTCGTCTTGGTCTTGAAGTGCGGGCCATAAACCGCATCCCCCATCAGCGGATGGCCGATATGGGCAAGGTGGACGCGGATCTGGTGGGTGCGGCCGGTCTCGAGTTCGCAGGCGAGCAGGGCGGCCACCGGCTTGCCGTCGCGGCCGGAAAAGCTCTCCAGGATGTCCCAATGCGTCACCGCCTCGCGGCCGCCCTGCCGTACCGCCATCTTCTCGCGCGCATGCGGATGGCGGTCGATCGGCGCATCGACGGTGCCGCGATGCCGGTGCGGCACTCCCCAGGCGAACGCCATGTAGCCGCGCCGCATCTCGCCGGTCCGGCCGTGGTCGGCGAATTGCGCCGACAGCGAGGCATGGGCGAGGTCGTTCTTCGCCACCACCATCAGCCCCGTCGTGTCCTTGTCGAGCCGGTGCACGATGCCGGGGCGGCGGACCCCGCCGATGCCCGACAGCGAGGAGCCGCAATGGGCGATCAGCGCGTTCACGAGCGTGCCGGTCTCGTGGCCGGCCGCGGGGTGCACCACCAGTCCCTTGGGCTTGTTGATGACGACGATGTCGTCGTCCTCGAACACGATATCGAGGCCGATCTCCTCTCCCTTGGGCTCGGCCGGTGCCGCCTCCGGCACGTCGATTATGATCGTATCGCCGGGACTGACGTGATAAGCGGGGTCGCGGACCGCGGCGGCCTTCAGCTGCACGGCGCCCGCCAGGATCAGGGCCTTCAGCCTCGATCGCGACAGGTCGGTGAGGCGCGCCGCCAGCACGCGGTCGAGCCGGGCCGAACCCTCGTCGCCGCCGACCACGACCTCCAACCGCTGCGCTGACCCAGAGCTTTCCATGACGACGTCTGATACCGCTGTTCCCGAACCGACCCCCGAGCAGGCCGCGCTGTTCGCGCGGGTGCGGCGGATGATGCTGATCGCGGGGTTGACCACGGCGCTGGCCTTCTGCGCCGTGCTGATCGCGGTGGGCTACCGCCTTTTCAAGTCCGAGGGAAGGGCGGTGGAAGCCGGCGGCGACGTCACCGCCACCCTGCCGAAGGGGGCCCGGATCGTCTCCACCGGCGTTGCCGGAGACCGGTTGGTGGTCACGCTGGACCTCGGCGGCGTGACCGAGATCCGCACCTTCGACGCCCACACGCTGAAGCCGGCCGGAAAGCTGAAATTTGCCAACGAGCCGTAAAAGGGCGGCTCGGGTCCTTGCGGCGGACAAATTTCGAGGCTATTGGCTAGCCCTCACGCTCCCTTCGTCTAGCGGTTAGGACGCGGCCCTCTCAAGGCTGAAACAGGGGTTCGATTCCCCTAGGGAGCGCCATGCTGCGATGTTCCGCGGTCTTTTTCGATCCGGACCAAGGCGCGGCCCGCTCCCTTGCAAGTCGTTCATTCGCGGGGCCGAGAATGCCTCCTCCCCGGTGAAACGCTTGATCGCTCGTCTTCTGGCGTTGGGCGCTCTCGACCGCGGTCATCAAGATACCCCATGCGATCATGACGCTGCCCGCGAGTGCCACCTGAGTAGGCGGCTTCGGCGAAGCGCCTATCGTCGACTATCCGGCTCAGCCTGCTGCTGCCGAGGCGCTGCGGCAGCAGCCTGCAAGCCCGCCCTCCGCTCATTGCCTCTACCCCTGACAGAATCGAATCCGATAGTCATGCGGCAGCACGTTGAGGCGGCGGCGGAACGCGCGGCGCAGATGCTCTTCGCTTTGAAAGCCCGTGCGCGCCGCGATCTCCTTGATGGGAGCGGCGGACTCTTCCAGTGCGCGGCGGGCGGCCTCGACGCGAAGCTCTTCCACCGCCTTGGCGGGGGTGCGGCCGGTCTTCTGGCGAAAGACGCGCGCGAAGGTGCGGGGGCTCATGCCCGCTCGTTCGGCGAGACTTTCGACGCGCAGATCGCGGCCGAGATTTTCCTGCATCCAGCTCGAGATCTTCTCGAACGCCCGATCTTCCGAGGCCTGCATTGACAGCGGCACGCTGAATTGCGCCTGCCCGCCGGGCCGCTTGAGGAAGACGACGAGGCGGCGCGCGATACGCATCGCCTCGCGATGGCCGAGATCGTCTTCCAGCAGCGTGAGCGCCAGATCGATGCCGGCCGTCACGCCTGCGGATGTCCATATGCCGCGATCATGCACGAAGACCGGATCGACCTCAACCGACACGTCGGGATGTTTTGCGCGCAGCAGGTCGCACGAGCCCCAGTGGGTGACCGCGCGCCGCCCGTGCAGCAGCCCGGCCGCAGCCAGGACGAACGTCCCGGTGCAGACCGAGCAGACGCGCCTTGCCTTGGGCGCCGCCGAGCGAAACCAATCGACGAGTGCAGCGTCTGCAGCGGCGCGATGGACGCCGGGACCGCCACCCACCATGAGCGTGTCGATGGTGGTGCGGTCGCAGTCGGCGAGGGCGGTCGTCATCACCTCCAGGCCGGACGAGGTTTTGACCGGCCCGCCTTTCAACGAGCAGATCTGCCAGACATAGGGCGCGCGCCCGGCTTCGAACGTTTCGCAGGCCAGCTCGAAGGCCTGCAGCGGCCCGGCAAAGTCGAGCAGCAGGCAATCGTCGAACAGGACGAAGACCACACGGCGGGCGGCGGAACGGGCCATTGGCAGCGCCTTTGCCAGGGAAGGCTTGGCAGGAATTGCGTGTATTATGACATTTCGGCAAATGGCCCCCGCTGTCAACATCGGCCTGTCCAACGCAGGAGCGCCACATGACCGGCAAGCGGATCGAGATCGGAATTCTGTACTATCCCGGGATGACGCAACTGGACGTCACCGGCCCCTTCGAAGTGTTTGCCCGCCTGCCGAACGTTCGCATGCACCTGCTGTGGAAGCGCATCGAGCCCGTCGTCAGCGACGTCGGTCTGCCGCTGCTGCCGACCACGACCTTCGCCGATTGTCCGGACCTCGACGTCTTTTGCATCGGCGGCGGCCCGGGACAGGTCGCGATCATGGACGATGACGAGGTGATTGCGTTCGTTCGCGAGAAGGGTGGATCGGCGCGCTACATCACGTCGGTTTGCGCCGGCTGCCTCATCCTCGGCGCCGCGGGCCTGATCGAAGGATACAGGTCGGCCTGCCATTGGCTGATGAGCGACCAGCTCGCCGCCTTTGGCGCCATCGCCAT
The DNA here is from genome assembly GCA_035575945.1 of Bradyrhizobium sp. Taxonomy (GTDB): domain Bacteria; phylum Pseudomonadota; class Alphaproteobacteria; order Rhizobiales; family Xanthobacteraceae; genus Bradyrhizobium. Next base: position 292,296 of record DATLXF010000056.1, read on the forward strand.
CGACGAACGCGTCGTGGTCGACCGCAACCGCATTTCCGGCGGCGGTGTCACCGCCGGTATCGATTTCGGCTTTCAGGTCTCCGCCGAACTGTGCGGCGAAGACGTGGCAAAAACCCTGCAGCTGATGCTGGAATATCAGCCACAGCCGCCGTTCGATATCACCGTGCAGAATGCGCCGGAGGAGCTGATTTCGCGCATGCGCCGCGAGGCAGAACCCTGGCTGCAAAAGCGCGCGGCCGCGGTGCAGAAGGCGGCTGCGAAACTCAAGGCAAAAGCGACGGCGGCTTAAGCTCGTTCGCGACAGGGAGGAAAGTCACAAGCGCCATTATTGGAAAGGTGTTCGCATGATCTGGCACGGCCGTATCGCTACCCTTCTCGTCGTTTGGACTTTCATCGCATCCTTTCCAGTCGCTCGCGCCGCCGAACTCTCCGGTGGCGTGGTCCGGATCGGCATCATCAATGACCAGGCCGGGCCATTGTCCGATCTGTCGGGAGCGGGATCGGTCGCTGCGGCCAGGATGGCGGCGGAAGACTTTCAGAAACTGGCGCCGTCGATCAAGGTCGAGATTGTGGCCGCCGACCACCAGAACAAGCCTGATATCGGCGTCGGCATCGTCCGCAAATGGTTCGACGTCGACGGCGTCGACATGGTCGCCGACGTGTCCAATTCCGCCGTGGGGCTGGCGATCCAGTCGCTGGCACGCGACAAGAACAAGATCGCGGTCTATACGGCAGTGGCGACCACCGAGCTGACCGGCAAGCAGTGTTCGCGAACTGGTCTGGCCTGGCTGCACGATTCCTACAATCTGGTGTCGGGACCGATCCGCACCCTGGTCAGCCAGGGCTACGAAACCTGGTTCTTCATCGCGGCCGATTACGCGTTCGGCAAGAACATGGTGTCGGAATCGCAGCGCGTGCTGGCGGCGGCTGGCGGCAAGTCGCTCGGTGCGGTGTATCACCCGATCGGCAACGCGGACTACAGCTCGTTCATCCTGCAGGCGAAGGCGTCCGGCGCGAAGGCGATCGCCTTCGCCAATGCCGGCGACCAGCTGGTCAACCTGATGAAGCAGTGGAACGAGTTCGGCATGAACACCGGCAGCCAGAAGCCGGTGGCCGAACTGATGTTCGACACCGACGTTCATGCCATGGGTCCGAAAATCGCCAAGGGCCTGACCACGCTGACGGCATGGTACTGGGCGCTGGATGACGAGAGCAGGGCGTTCGGCCAGCGCTTCTTCAAGCTTCGCAACGCCATGCCCACGGCGCCGCAAGCCGCGGTCTATTCCGGCGTCAGCCACTATCTGAAAGCGGTCGCCGCCGTGGGCACGGATGCAACGGATCCGGTGCTGGAGAAGATGCGCGCGACACCCGTCGACGATTTCTACGCACGCGGCGCGACCTTGCGCGAGGACGGCAAGCTCGTGCACGACTTCTACCTCGTGCAGGTCAAGGATCCCTCCGAGGTCAAGGCGCCCTGGGAGTACTACAATGTGCTCGAGAAAGTTCCGAGCGGCGACGTCTACGCCTCGCTGGCCGACAGCGAGTGCCCGCTGGTGAAGCGGGGCAATTGAGGTTCACCAGGGAGCGCCATGGTCAAGCGAGTCCCCCGCCAGCGCGATCGCGTATGATGTGCAGAAAGCAGCGGCAGCGGGCTCCCTTCCGCTTTCGGGCAGGGCAATCGCATATGGGAGTGATATCGCTTGTAGCCATCCTTCGAGACGCCCTCCCTTGGCGGCCCTCTGCAAATTAGCTCCTGTCCAGTCTCACAAGTTGAGGTCCGTCCGTGAGGGCAGCCAAAGCTCTTCGCAATTGATCGTCAGCTATACGGATGGAGATTTCATTGAGCGATCTGGTCGATCGAAGTAGGACAATTTGTCGATATGCGATGAGTCGCAAACCTGAATAACCGGCCAGATCAAAGGTGAGCGTTTGCGAACCACGCTGAGGAGATGCTTTCGTCGCAATGGCCTGGAAGCGATAGTTGCTCGTGCACCGAGCCGCTTGAACGGCTTGGCCTCGATCACCTCAGTTCGGCGCAATGCCGGCGCTGCGCAGAATTGGCTGCCACTTTGCCATCTCGGCGGCGATGAAGGCGTCGGTTGCCTCGGGAGTCGAGTTTCTTGCGACGGAGATACCGAGCTCCTCGAACCGTTGCGTCAAAGCCGGGTTTGACAAAGCGCTGTTGGCCATCGTGTTCATCGCAGCGATAGACTCGGGCGCGGTGCCGGCTGGCGCAAGGATCGCATTCCACGTGTAGGCCTCGTAGCCGGGCAGGGTTTCGGCCATCGTTGGCAGATCCGGCAAAGCAGGCAGCCGTTCCTTTGACGTCACCGCGAGTGCGCGCAGGGCATCGCCTTTGAGATGGGAGAGCGCCGTCGCCGCACTGTCGATCACGAGGTCGATCTGGCCGCCCATCAGATCGCTGACGGCCGGCCCGCTGCCGCGGTAAGGGACATGGACGATATCGATCTTTGCCAAGCTTGCCAGTAACGCAGCGGCGAGATGCTGGGCCGAGCCGATGCCGGCCGAACCGTAAGTCAGGCCTCCCGGTTTGGCACGCGCGGCTGCAACGAGGTCGGCAAGCGAAGCTCCGGCAGAATCCTTCCTGACCAGCATGATCTGTGGGACCGTCCCGATGAGGGCCACGCCACGGAAGTCCTTGACGGGATCGAAGGGCAGGTTGGCGTAGAGCACGGCGTTGACCGCATGTGCAACCGTGGCGACGAGGAAGGTATGCCCGTCCCTGCTGCTCGCTGCCCTCGCCGTCCCGACGGTGGTGCCGGCCCCGGTCATGTTCTCGATGACGACATGTTGGGGCAGCCTCTGAGAGAGCCCTTCCGCCAGGATTCGCGCCGCCACATCGGTCGGCCCGCCGGCCGCGTAAGGCACAATGAAGCGTATCGGCCTTGTCGGCCAGGATGCAGCACTTTGTTGCGCGAAGCTCTTGCCGGCCGCCATTGCGGCGGCACCAGCGAGAAACAGGCGGCGGTTCATAGTGACGTCTCCCCTATGAGTTCGACTTGGCCGGACAGCCAGCAGCGGGCGTCGTCGCGCTCGACCGTTATCTGCGATGGCCGCCCCATGGCTTCGCCCTGTCGAACCACGACGCGATCCCTCGACGTCAACCCAAGCTCCCATGCACTCCATGCGAGCGCCGTCGCTGCGATTCCGGTCGCCGCATCCTCCGGATAACCGGAGGAGCGCGGGAACTGTCGAGCCGAGAAGATCGCCGCTTCCGCATCGACCACTGTGAAGGGATAAAGACCTGTAGATCCAATCTGATCGCAGACGGTCGCGACCCGCGCGTAGTCCGGCCGAAGGCCGTCGAGGATCGCCGCCGAGCGTAGCGGGATAAGTGTTTTGACGCGGCTGGTTGCCGCATTGTGCAGCGGGTAGTCCAAGAGGTCGGAGGGGCGCAGCCCGAGAACGTCGAGCACGGCACCGAAATCTTCAACGTTTCGACGCCATCCCCTCGGCTGGCTGACGCTTGCTTGTCCAGCGTCGGTACGCGCCTGAACCGGTCCGGACAGCGTGGCGATCGAAATCTCGTTCAGATGGAGCTGGCCGATCCGAGCGAGCAGCCAGATCGCTCCGAGCGTTGCATGGCCACACATCTCCATTTCGTGGTTCGGGACGAAGAAGCGAAAGTGATAGTCGCAGCCGTCACGTCCGGGAAGAACGAAGGCACTCTCGTGGCCGTGCGTTGCCGCGATCCGGCGCATGGCTTCGCCGTCGAGTTCTCTGGCGTCGACAACGATCGGCGCCGGGTTGCCGCCTCCGGGTCCATTGCCGAACACGTTGACCATGAATGCTCGTTCGGCGTACCGCCGATCGGGGATGTCCTGCTCTGTCATGGTGCAAATCTGCCGGTTTGGTCTGGAGCCGGCGCGCCCGATCGGGCCACATCAGGCGACCGGGTGGGCCATTGGAAGCTCAGCAGATCTCCCGGGAATGTGCTAAGCTCGCCGGTGCATGCTTCGATCGTTTGAACAAATACGGTGCTCCGTACCGCCATCGCATCTTCTCGATGCCGACGAGCATCGCGCCGTCGTCACTGGCGGCGGTCTGCAGTATCGAACGCAATGGCACTGGCACGATTGCGCCATGATCTTGATGCCCGCTATTGGCACGATTGCCTTCAGGGATGAATCGCATCGATCGGTGGCGTGGCTCAGTGAAGACCGTTTCGTCGTGGTGCCGAAGATGCACGCGCACGAATCGGAGGCAGTTCGTCGCTCGAGCAATCACGTCGCTTTCTATCTCACTGAAGCGGCGCTCGCGCAGTTTGCACCGTCCTCGGACTTCAAGCTGCGCACGAGCAGGCCCGCGATGTTCGCGGTGACGCCATTCATGCGGACGCTGCTGCGCCTGTGCTGCGCAGGTGATTCCGACATCGCCCCAAAGGGTGCGCTGGACCATCTGGCTGGGGCTTTGCTGGTCGCGATGCTGGCCAGGATCGAGCAGGACGAGCCGCTCTCCGGCGCCATCGGCCATGACCATGGCGGCGCCGTCGTCGCCGAGATGCGTTCCGTCATCGATGAGCGGCTTGAGGAGGACGTGCCGCTCGACGAAATCGCCGATTCATTCGGCTTGTCGCGGCGGCATGCCACGCGGCTGTTTCGGCAGCACACCGGCATGTCGATTGGGGACTATCGAAACAGCCGACGCGTTGAAGCCGCACGTCGCTTGTTGGCCGAATCGACCCTTTCGGTCGGCGAGATCGCGTGGCGTACGGGTTTCGAATCAGGATCGGCGCTGGCGCGCGCAATGCGTCGAACGTTGGGCGTACCGCCCACTGCGCTTCGCCGCCTCCCTTCAGGATGACACGCACTGGCAAACCAGCCCGCCGCCACCAACTCGCCTCACGCGACGCCAGCCGGCTTCTCCAGATCGGCCCAGATCTTCGCGAAATAATCCTGAAACTGCGGGTCGATGCGGAGCGCGGCGGGATCGCGGCCCTGCCGCGGCAGCTCGATCACGTACAGCGCGCGCACCGTCGCGGGCCGTGCGCTCAGCACCAGCACGCGGTCGGCCATGGCGATGGCTTCGCCGATATCGTGGGTGACGAGGATCGCGCTCTTGCCGCGCTCGGCGATGATGCGGGAGACATCGGCCTGCATCAGGAGGCGGGTCTGGAAGTCCAGTGCGGAGAACGGCTCGTCGAGCAGGATCACCTCGGATCGAAGGCGAGCGTACGCATGATGGCGACGCGCTGGCGCATGCCGCCGGAGAGCGCCGCCGGCTTGGCGTGCTCGAAGCCGGCGAGGCCGTAAGCCTTGGTCGAGCGCGAGCTCTTCCTGCTCTGGCGCATCGGCCGCGATCTCTCGCCGGCCGCACGCGCGCTCCAGCGCGGAATTCTGGCCGGCGCACAGGCAATCCGCGATCGCGCGGTCTCGGGCTGACGGCGGCACACCTTCTCGGCGCGGCGCGTTGTCCTTGTGATTTCCTTGATTCAGATCAATCCCTGATGGCTTCGGCTCACCACCATTCGAAGAGGCGCAAGGAGAAACGGGAATGTCGAGATCTGCGATTCTTGGGGCGATGTTTGCATGTCTGTCGACCTCCGCGGCATATTCGCAGGTCACCATCGACGTCTCGAAGATCACTTGCGAGCAATTTCTGCACAACAAGGTGGCGAGCAATCGAACCGTTGCGATCTGGCTCAGCGGCTATCGTGCCGGTCAAAGAAATGATCCGGTTGTGGACACTCAGGCGGTGGACCGAAACGTTGGGAAGGTGACGCGATATTGCGACAAGAATCGCAGCGTCACGCTGATGCAGGCCGTGGAAGCAAGTGTTCAAAAATAGGGGCTTCAATCGTCTCGGGCGCGATCTCTCGCCGGCCGCACCCGCGCGCCAACGCGGCATTTCGGCCGGCGCGCAGGCGATCCGGGATCGGGTGGTCTCGGGGCAATGGCGGTCACGACCAACGACCATGGCCATCGGAGGCGGGCACCGGCCGAGCGGATCTGCCAGGATCGAAAAATCTCAATGCAATCAAACTGATGGCTACTGTGCATGGGGTTGTTTTTCGACTTTGTTTCAGCACCGGGTGCAGCACGACCGATCCGCCGTCGGGGGATGATTGACCTGACCCTCCGGACAGATCCCAAGCCATTGAAAACCCGCACACTGATCGCCTGACGCCACGCACGCGCTTCTCATGCCATCGCTCCGTCGATCGAGCGGCGGATCACCCGCTGCACTTCCGCATTCGACAGGAACAGGTCGTGATTGATGATGCCCCAGCCTTCTGCCGACGCGTCGACCACGCGCACGCCGAGCCGCGCGATCGCGGCTTTCTCGGCGGCGCCGACCCTGGTCATGCCGCCGGCGAGCTGCCCCGACAGCGCCAAGGCGCGATCGTTGGTCGAGGCGATCACGGTGATCTTGCCGGCGAGCGGACCGATGCGCTGGACCGCAGACGAGAACACGTCCATGTCGATGTCGGGCGCGGCAAACACGATACCGCCGATCTTGCTCGTCACCGTATCGCCATAGCGGCCGTAGAGCTGGCGCAGGCTTTCCAGCGTCAGCATGGTTCCCATGCTGTGCGCAACGATGTGCACGCGGCCGGCGCCGGGCGACGACACGAGCGAGGAGAGCACGCGTTCGAAAGCGTCGCGGGACCACATCGCGCTGTCGCGGTCGTAGGCGTAGTCGAACAGTCCTGCCCTGGAGGGCCAGGAGAACGCCATGGTGCGCCCGCGGAACCTGATGCCATCTGAGAGATGAGCGGCATCCAGCACGGCCGTCTCGAATGTCTGCTTGAAGCCGTGGACGTAGATCAGCACGTCCCCTCCGCCCGCCTGCGCCGCGAGATCGCCGGCATCGACCGGCACCGGTTCGACCCGATCGAGACTCCAGGCACCAAGCCCGACCGCGGCTAGCGAAAGGCGGCTCTCGTCCGGCGCCGACAGCTTCACCTGCGCGACAGTCATGCTGGTCGCGCGCTCCGGGCCGAACCAGGGCTTCGTGCGACCGCCGTTCACGGGCTTGCGCGTGGTTGTGACGAGCAACGTGGGATCGGCGGAAAGAGACGATGCGTCGTAGCGCGCGCCGGTCGCACCGAGGCCGGCGCATCCGCCGAGCGCGACGGCACTTCCTGCCGACAGGAACCCGCCGAGGAGCGCCCGTCGCGAAAGCAGGGGATGGGAGTCGCATTGCAGAAGAGGTCGGACGATCACACGGAACCTTCGGGAACTTTGCCCACCCTAACGCCGCCCCGCACAGCTCCTGAATGACAATGGGGGCGAGAAGACGGCGGAGCTGCTTCAGGATCACTGCGCAGACGTGAGGCGTCCGGAACCTGCGGTGATCGCGTCGCTCTGGGCGACGTGTTTCAACGGCGCAGATAGCGCCAGCCGACGACGACCCCGCTCACCGAGACGATGGTGCCAAGGATCGAGAGCAGCCACACCACGACGTCCCAGGCCGGGCGATACATCAGCAGCAGGCGGAAATCGAAACTGTGCAGCGCGTTGAACAGCCAGCGATAGGTGCGACGGCTGCTGTCCGCGCGACCGATGATGTCGCCGGTGACGGGGCTGATGTGAAACCATGTTCTCGCGTCATCATCAAACACAGCACGCAGCACCGGCAATTCGCGGTCGTGATGATGCGCATACCAATAGGAATCGTAGTCGTCGAGCACGAGCCGTTCCGCGAGGCGCGCTTGCGGCAGCAATTTCGCTGCGGCCGTCCAAAGCCGATCCTGCGGAAGTGCCGCAATTCGACCCGACGTCACATCAAGCGGCCTCTGCGTGCCGTCACGCGACGCGGCGAGCATCATCGGCCCGCCGTCGAGCCAGACGAAGCGCGCTTCGACCACAGCGGATTGCGGCGTCGGCAGCCTGGCCGCAATGGTCGGCTCGTCATGGCCCGCGTAGCGTTGCAGCGCTTCCCGCGCGGTGTTGCGGCCTGCAAAAAAATCGCCGGGATTGAGTGAAAGCCAACCGGAGAACATCCAGGTCAGCACGAAGACGCCCGCGATCAGGCCGGTGACGTGGTGCCACGCCATCCAGCCGCGGTACGGCGTAATCCTGCCGCTCGCGTAGCGCCGCTTCAGCCGTACGCGCAGGATGCCGATCCAGATGCCGGTGACACCAACGATGAGGAAGATGCCGGAGATCCAAAGAACGACCAGCCGCCACAGCGGCCCGTCCTTGCGCAACACCGTCGGATAGATCCAGTGCGGGATCGAGCCGAGCCAGTTCCAGACGCGCTCGGTGTGGTTGGTGTCGAGCGCGATCTCGCCGGAGCGCGAGGAGACATAGAGCCTGGTGCCGGCATCGTCGCCGACCCCGATGAGGTAGAACGGTCGCAGCGGATCGTAACGGGCCGTTACGCTCCATTGGTCGCGGTCGACAATTTCTTCGAGACGCGGCGACCTGCTTGCGGGATGATGCTGCGCGACCGCGAGCGCCTGCTGTTCGGAAACACCCGTGATGACGCGGCCGTCGGCTGCGGAGATCGCCTGCCGCTTGCCGTCCCAGCCGGTGATCCGATACACGGGTTCGTCGGCCAGCATCGACAGCCGGAGATCGCGCGGATAGCGCGTCGCGCCCGCCGCCTTCATCGCCTCGTCCGGCGACAGCGCCACCTTCTCCCACTGAATATCGGGGAGCGCTGCCAGCCTCTCCTTTTCGGAAAGGCCTGGAAACGCGACGTACATCATCACCACGCCTGACATGAACCACATGGCGAAGAACAGGCAGGTGACGATGCCGACCCAGCGGTGGCCGATATACAGCCACCGCCGGAGTGTGCGTTTCACGCGCGACACGGTCAGAACTTCACGTTGACTGCGACTCGCGCCGTGCGCGGCATGCCGAGCAGCCATTGGTTCGTGCCGCTGTTGCCAGTGGCGTAGATCTCATCGAAGAGATTGTAGACGCGAAACGACACGGTGGTGTTGAGATCGGGCTTCCACTGCACACCGGCATTGACGACGTTGTAAGCTGGGCGCGTCATCGTGTTGGCATTGTCCGCGTAGGTCTTGCCGACGATCTGCACGCCGGCATCGACCGACCAGTTCGGCGCAAAGGCCCAGGTCGCCCAGATGTTGGAGACGGTCTGCGGGACATTGACCGGGACATTGCCGGCAAAATTCACCGCGACGCCGCCGACCGACTGCACGAAGTCGTCATACCTCGCGCGCAGGAACGCGGTGTTGGCATCGATCCGCCAGCCATAGTCGAGCAGAAATCCGACCGTTGCTTCGACGCCGCGCGATGATTGCTGGCCGACCTGGACTGTGAAGGGCGGATTGTTGGGATCGCGCGCCAGCAGGTTGTTCTTCACGATCTCGTAGCCGGCCAGGGTCCATTCGCCGCGGCCGCCCCAGAACGATTGCTTCACGCCGACCTCGATCTGTTTGCCGGTAGCGAGATCGAAATTCTTGTTTGCGCCGGACAGCGAAATGATCCCTCCGACCGGATCGACCGCCGTGGCATACTGGCCATAGAAGGCCAGGTCCTTGACGGGTGTATAGACCGCACCGGCGCGCCAGGTCGTCGAGGAGAATGACTTCTCGAAGCTGTTGGCGGGCGTGACATAGTCGGTACGCGTGATCGTCGGTTCGTCCTGGCGGATGCCGGCAATCAAGGATAGCTGCTCGGTGACCGAAAGCCTGTTTTCGGCAAAGACCGCGTACTGGTTGGTCACGCTGCCGTAACCGGGAATGGTGGGGTTCGGGCTGTTGAAGACGCCTGGATCGAAGCTGTAGGGGTTGACGGACGACGAGCCGCCATAAGGTGAATTGTTGGTGTGGGTGAAATTGATGCTGTTGACGTCGAAGCCCGCCAGGAACTCGTTGGCCATCCCAAGGACATGCCCGCGGAATTTCGCGTCCATGCGGTTACCGACCTGCTGCTGATCGTGAAAGATTTCGATATAGCTGGTTCGGTTGATGAGGCCGGTCGCAGGATTGTAGGCGTAGCTTTCGACGTTCTTCCAGTGCCGCTTGGAGTTCAAGTAGTAGAGCGTGTTGTGGATCGAAATTCCATCGGCGACCTGCCAGTCGGTCTTCACTTGATTCCAGCTGTCCTGGTAGCGGATGTGGCTGTCGCTGACATTGTAGTTCTTGAAGCGTAGCGACTCCTGCAACGTGCCGTTGATCAGCGGCGTGCCGAAGTAGCGCGACGGGTTGCGGTCGCCGTAATCCGTGGACAGTGTCCAAGTGACGTCTTCGTTCTGCTTGACCTGGACCACGGCATGAAGCGCGACGTTCGAGGTGTTGTCACGATCGACCCATCCATCCGACATGTTGCCGGTGGCGGTGATGCGATAGGCGACGTCCTTGTTGATCGGACCGCCACTGTCGACCGCAATTCGCCGTCTCATGTTGGTGTCCAGCGAGATTTCGGCCTGGTTGCGAGGAATCCAGGACGGCAGTTTCGAAACGATGTTGATGGCGCCGCCGACCGCGCCCGCGCCATACATCACCGATGCGGGTCCGCGTAGCACCTCGATGCGCTCGGTCGACCATGTGTCGAACGGAAAGGTGACCGTGCCGGCGCCGATATAGAGCTGGGTGCCATCATAGAGCGTCATGACGGACCCAAGGCCCGTGAAGCCGCGGGTATTGAACGAGACCCCGCCGTTGCCCGGTGCCGGGCTCGCGGTGAAGCCGGTGGCATTTTGCGTCACTGCGTCCAGGATGTCCTCCTGGCCGCGTTCGGCGATGGTCTCGGCTGAAATCACCTCCACACTGGCCGGCGTCTGCAGCCGCGTCAGGCCGAGGCGGCTGCCGGCCGTGCTTGCACCGGTCAGGTTGAGCGTCGGTGCGGCGAACGCGGGACCTGTTGGATTGACGGTCGGAGCACGCGTCTCGGCAGCGTTTCGCTGCTGTCGTGAGCGCGCGGAGCGTATTGCGTCGCTGCGTCGGGTGCTGCGGGCAGCCGGCGGCCTAGCTGGCGGCTGCACCACCACAGGGTCGAGCGTCTGGACGGCCTGCGCGGACTGTGCTCGGCCATCAGTCGACAACAAGAGGCCGAAGAATGCGGCTGAACCGACCAAAGCGCGACACTGCAGTGTCCGGAAGATCATCAATCGGGTGCGGGATATCCGGGTCCTTTTCGAACCCGACGGATTGGTCACTCTCGCCGTTCGTCGCCGCTGCGGCGACCCGACTGGACGCAACGAGCGAGCCGGCCCGTCGGGTGGCGACGATGGCGTCTGAGCTTGCGCAAGACCGAGAAGCAGAACGTCTGCCGCTTTCAAAAGAACTGAGAATGGAACTGAACCTAACAGATGACGCACGCGCCCTCCTTCCCCCGGACCACCTCTCACCAAAGCGGAGGCTTCATAGGGGTGTGTAATGTTATAACGTTACATACGTCAAGCGGCTATGGTTGTCGCAAAGCCGCCTCGCGGCCGCTCCGGCGGCTGCGTCACCTCGGGGTCGAGCGACTGGACCGCTACTGCGGACTGTGCGGAGCCGTCGGTCGACAGCACGAGGCAGGAGGATGCAACTGAACGGAGCAACGCGCGGCGATGCCGCGGGGAGACAATTGTACGGGAGGTCATCAACAGGACTCGCGATAACGTGGCACGTCACCGCGAACGCAGCTTGGCCGCCGCCTCAAGAAAAAGGCAGCTCAACACTCATCAGGACACCCCGCCCAATGTGCTCGCGTGTGACCACGACTGACGGCAGGTCTCCTGGCTCGCGGGTCGTTGCCTGTCGCCGCCTTCCCAAGCCCGCAGGCTCAGTGGCAATTTGGCGAAGGCTCACCGCTTACAGTTGCGGGGGCAGCCACGGCTTTGGGGGATCCCCGCACCGTATTCCCTATTGATCTCCCGAAGGAGAACCGTCGCAGTCACCCTAGTTTCATTTGCAAAGGGCTGTCAACTGGCTGGCCCGACACAGATCGGCGCGTCGCACCGTCGTCAGCAACACGCCGATCGGCAGGCGATACACCAGCTCGCTGTCGGACCGGCTGGTTTTCGAATGCGTGAAGCCTAGCGCAACACAATTTCAACCGAACCTCTGTAGGCCTGTTACCGTCTCGTTCCACGGGTCGCTTGCATGAAGACGGTTTGGCGTTTTTCTCTCCTCCTTCTCCTCCTCCAACTCCTCGTGGGGGTTTCCGCCCAGGCGCAGGAGGGCCAAGTCGTCAAACTATCAGCCAACATCGCATATCAGCGCGTTGCGCGCTGGGATGCCGATCAGCTCAACAGGATTCTGAAGGTCGATACACCCGCCTTCGCCGGGATCACGACAGCCTATAGCGCGGCGCGTAATGCCGTTCGGCTCTATCGCGTGACCTATTCGTCCGTCATACCCGAGCGCGGCAACAAGCCGACGATCGCGTCCGGCCTGCTCGCGATCCCGGAGAACAGCGGTACCTCGCTTCCGATGGTCTCCTACCAGCACGGCACCGTCTATGGAAAGCAGGAGGTGCCGTCGTTCCCGGATCAGTCGCCGGAGACGCAATTGATGATCGCGCAGTTCGCCGGCCAGGGCTACATCGTCATCGGCGCCGATTATTTCGGCATGGGCACCTCGGGCGAGCCTGAAGGCTATATGGTGAAGGCGAGCCATCAGCAGGCGACCTACGACATGCTGACGGCCAGCCGCGCCGTGCTCGACCATCTCAAATTCACGACGACGAAGCTGTTCCTGGCGGGGTGGTCGCAGGGCGGCTTCGTTACCATGGCGATGCTCGAGAAGCTGGAACAGTCCGGGGTCAAGGCCGATGCCGCCGTGACCGCCAGTGCGCCCGTCGACGTCGCGGTGGCGCTGAACGGCTTCCTCAGCTTTCCACGCAAGAACGATGCGAGCTGGGTCAATTCGCTCTTCATCCTCTCGGCGTTCTCGTTCGAGAACTACTACGGCGTGCCGGGCCTCGCGCGCTCGCTGATCGCCGACGCCTATTACGACGTGGCGCGCAAGGCCTATCTGCGCGAGCCCTTCAATGCGGCGGACGTACCGACCGATCTGCACAAGCTGCTGCGGCCCGACTATTTTGATCCGCAGTTCTTCGCGGCCTCGGCCTATGGCCGGCTCGTCGCCCAGACGCAGGCCTATCGCTGGGTCATCAAGAGCCCGGTGCGCAACTATTATGGCGAGAGCGACGAGGCCATCAGCGTCGGCCTCGGCCGCCTCGCCATGACCTACCAGCAGGCGATCGGCAACGGCAATCCGGCGGTCGAGGCCGTCTCCACCGGCCCCACCACCCATCGCGGCACCTTCGCGGCGGCAGTGCCGAAATGGAAGGCGTGGTTCGACGGGCTGTGAAGCGTCCGCCAGCCGGGCCTTCATGTTTCGAGAGAGGTTCGTTATGCCGTCCCCTCACCATGAGGGTCGACGATCCGTGTCCGTAGCCACTCTACCCATCATGGGACATGCATTGGCGCGGGTCATTCAGGACGGCCGCAAGCGTTGCTGCATGCCGCCTTGGCATCGCCGGTGGTGGTCGTTGCCCTGAAATTCTGGCTTGATGCCTTCAGACCGGCGGACCTCGCGGTGGAGCGACGATAGACATGAGCAGTTTGGTGATCTCTGGCGGCCGGGTCGTGGATCCCGCCAGCGGGATGGATGCCGTCTGCGACGTGGCGGTGGTGAACGGCAGGATCGCCGCCGTCGGCACGGGTCTCGGCAGCGCCGCGCGGGTGATCGACGCGACCGGGCTCGTTGTTGCGCCCGGCTTCATCGATCTGCATGCGCATGGCCAGTCGGTCCCGGCCGACCGCATGCAGGCGTTCGACGGCGTCACCACCACGCTCGATCTCGAGGCCGGCGTGCTGCCGGTGGCGTCCTGGTATGAGCGCCAGGCCAGGGAGGGGCGCGTGCTGAATTACGGCGCCGCGACCAACTGGGCCTTTGCCCGCATCGGCGCGATGACCGGCTCCAATGCGGAGAGCTCGCTCGAGGCGTTCGGCGCTGCCATGCGCGACCGCCGCTGGATCGAGAACGTCGCGACCGATGCGGAGGTCGGCGGCATCCTGGAGCGGCTGGCGCGCGGCCTGAACGAAGGCGGCATCGGCATCGGCATCCTCAACGCCTATGCGCCCGGCGCCGGCGTGCAGGAGCTGACGGCGGTGTGTCAGCTCGCTGCGGCCAAGGACGTGCCGACCTTCACCCACGTCGCCTTCATGTCGCGCATCGATCCCGAGAGCGCGGCGGAAGCCTATATCCGCCTGATCGGCTATGCCGGCGCCACCGGCGCCCACATGCACATCTGCCATTTCAATTCGTCGAGCAAGACCGACGTCGAGCGCTGCCGCGCGCTGATCGAAAAGGCGCAAGGACAGGGCCTGCCGATCACGGTGGAGGCCTATCCCTACGGCACAGGCTCGACCGTGCTCGCCGCCGCCTTCTTCAGCGATCCCGAGTTCGTCGAGCGCAACGGTACCGGTTACGATTCCGTGCAGCGCGTCACCGACGGCTATCGCTTCCACGATCGCGAGGAGCTGCTGAAGGCGCAGGCCGAGGAGCCGTCCTCGCTGGTGCTCTGGCATATTCTCGACACCGAGAACAATGCGCATCACCGCGACCTGCTCGACATGTCGGTGCTGTATCCCGGCGGCGCGATCGCCTCCGACGCGATGCCGTGGACGCTCTCCGACGGCAGCACCTACACCGGCGATGCCTGGCCGCTGCCGGATGACGCCACCTCGCATCCGCGCTCGGCCGGCTGCTTCACCAAGTTCATCCGCGAATGGGTGCGCGAGCGCAAGGCCGTGTCGCTGCTGGAAGGCGTGCGCAAATGCGCGCTGATCCCGGCGGAGATCCTGTCCCGGAGCACCCCTGCGATGCAGGCCAAGGGGCGGCTTGCCAAGGACGCGGATGCCGACATCGTCGTGTTCGACTACGAGAAGCTGTCGGATCGCGCGACCTTCACCGCGATGAATCGTCCGTCCGAAGGCGTGCGGCATCTGGTCGTCAGCGGCCAGGTGCTGATCAGCGACGGCATTCTGGACGCGAGTGCGCGGCCGGGAAAGCCGGTGCGCCGTCCCGTCCAAGCGAGCTGATAAATGCCAGTCCCCATTCTGCTGGTCACGGGCTTTCTGGGGGCGGGCAAGACCACGGTCGTCAACCATCTCCTGGCGCATGCGGAGGGACGGCGCATCGCCGCCGTGGTCAACGATTTCGGCGCCATCAACATCGATGCCGAGCTGATCGCCGGCGCCACCGAGGGCGTGGTCAGCCTCGCCAACGGCTGCATCTGCTGCTCGCTCGAGGGCGATCTGCTCCGCACGCTCTCCTCGCTGCTGCGGCGCGATCCCAGGCCCGACCATATCGTCATCGAGACCAGCGGCGTCGCCGATCCTGCCGACATCGTGCGCAATCTGATGGATCCGGTAATCCTGCGCGAGGCGCCGCTGGAGACGGTGCTCTGCGTGATGGACGCGACCGCGCCGCTCGCCGCCCTCGAGGATGCGCTGCACCGGTCGCAGCTCCGCGTCGCCGATATCGTGGCGCTGAGCAAGCTGGACCTGGCGGAGGAGGGGGCAAGTGCCCGGATGCGCGCGGCCATCCGCGCGCAGCGCGTGCCTGCCGTGGTGGTCGATGCGAACCGCGGCGAGATTCCTGCCGTGCTGCTGTTTCCTGCGAACGTCGAGCGCGCGCCGCCACGTGATCCCGGTCCTCGCCGACCGGCAGAGGAGCGTTTCGAGACACTCAGCTGGACCTCGGACGAGCCGGTGTCGCTGCCCCGCTTGCAGCAGGCCATCAGTCGTCTTGCGCCAAAGCTCGCGCGCGCAAAGGGTCTATTCGAGGCGGTCGAGCAGCCCGGCCGCATGATGGTGTTTCAGTTCGCCGCCGGCCGCGCGAGCCTGGCGCCGGGCGAAGCCCCTGCGACGGGCGTGCCGCGCGCGCGGATTGTCTTCGTCTCGGAGCTCGGTCTGCTGTCGCAGGCGGAGCTCGACACGATCATGGAAGCGTGCGTTGCCGCGGTGTGAAGCTCGCGGCGGCGGTTCACCCCATCAGACCCTTCCGGTGATGAGTCTCAAGGAGGGGGCATGCGACGGGCCGATAAGCCTCAACAGACCGCAAGCGCGTTGACAGCGCGCGTCGCCGCATCCTGCTTTCCGGAGCCGACGAACTGGCAAACCATGGATTCGAGCTCGCCCGGCCGCTGGCTGCGTGCGATCGACAGCAGCCGCATCAATTTCGCCTCGTCCTTGGACAGGCGCTTGCAGGACGGCGGCATGAAGCAGAGTTCGCAGGGCCGGCCGCCGCGCAGGATTCTGACGAGAGCGGCGGCGCGCGCGACCAGCAGCGGGCTGTCGGCGATGCCGGGCGCTTCGTCGGCAAAGCGATAGGCCGCCTCCCAGCAATCGGAGGCGCCGGTCGCGTAGGCCGCTTCGATGAACCGGAGCAGCGACAGCGCGACGCGGCAGAAATCGTCGCAACCTTCGACGCTCCGTGGCGCAGCGAACGCGGCCTGGAGCGGACAAGGCTGCGGTTGGCCGGCGTCCGCGGCCGCAGAACCACATGCATCCTGCATCATGAACGATCTCGTCAATGCAATGTGGGGCTGCCCACGAACCAGCTCTTCATCGCCATGATCCGGTGATGGTCGAAAGACCGCGCGTGCCGGTCGGGCAGGATGAGGCCTGCCATGCGGAAGATCGTTGCAAGCCCCTGGACCGGCGCCAGCGCCCAATCGGCGCCGAGCGGCGGCAGCCAGCGCTCGAACTGCTCGCGCGCGACATCGACGCGGTCCTGCTGGGCCGCGGCAATCGCGCGCAAGATCCTGTGCTCGCTGTCGGACATGCGCGGGCAGGTGGGGCAGTGTACTTCGATCGCCGTATGCGCCGTGCATGCGAAGATCTCGATGATGGCATCCAGCGAGAGCACAGCTTCGCCGACGCCGAAATGATCGTACACCTCCTGGATGTCAGCGGCGGTCGGGACCGCGCCGCCGCTGCGGGCCTTCGCCCGAAATCCCCAGATGAAGAGCCGCTCCGCCGCGCTCAGCGCGGGGAAGTCGAGGGGTTTTGCGTATGTCGATTGATGCATGGAGCCTCTTGCTTTTAGCTGCGCCCACGCCGCATCCGGCGCAAACTATCCGCGCCGATCGTTCTGCCAGAGGCTCGCGCAAGTCAACGCTGCGAGGGCCTATATCGAGGTCTTCTAGAGTCGGTGACGCGCGGTCTGAACCGTTCAACATGCGCAAAGAATGTGCAGCACGCTCCTGTTGCTGTTGCGGCGAACCACCCGAAATCGGCAGGTAGACGCACAGTTTCGCCGCAATGACGCTCATAAGCGCGTTCGCGCTCATCGGGTTTACGACACCTTAAGCGGAATCAAGGCATATCAGGCCGATTCGAGCGATGCTCAAGTCGCCCCCAAGTTGATTGCAAGCGGCATCCCTGTGTTGCGCGCCCTATCACCAGAGAGAACGACTGTGCTGAACCAGATTTCGATCCGTTCCAAACTTCTCAGTGCCGTGCTCGCCATGGCGGTCGCGATCTGCTGCGTGACAGGCGTCGCGCTGTGGTCGATGTACCAGCGGATGTACCAGGACAGGGTCAACGTCCTGAAAGCCATGGTCGAGGCAGGCTATAACCTCGCAGAAAAGTACGAGGCGGCGGCAGCGGCAGGCCAGCTGACGCGGAACGAGGCGCAGGCCCGCTTCAAGGATGCACTGCTGAAGATCCGGTACTCCGGTGAAGAATATCTGTTTGCCCATACCTATGATCAGGTCGGCTTCGCGCATCCCAGTCCGAAATTGATGGGCAAGGACGTTTCGGGCATCAAGGACGCCAAGGGGGTTCCCGTCATCCCGGCCCTGGTCGAGATCGTGCGCAAGAAGAACGAGGGCACCTACGCCTACGACTGGCCCTTGCGGCAGGACGATCCGACCACCGCGGTGAAGTTGTCCTACGTCAAAGGCTTTGCCCCTTGGAACATCTTCATCGGGACCGGCGTCTTCGTCGACGATATCTGGACCGACTTCATGGCCATGGTCTGGAAGATCGTTGGCATCATCGCGCTGCTCGCGCTTCCGGCGATCAGTCTTGTCGGGCTGGTCGGGTTCGCCGTCAGCCGCAGCATTCGCGGCGTCGGCGATGCGATGCAGGCGCTGGCCGATGGCGATCTGTCGATCGACTTGCCCGAAGCGAAGCGGGCCGACGAAGTCGGGCAGATGGCGCGCGCAACGATGTATTTCCGCGATCGGATGGTGGAGAGCGAGAAGCTGCGCGGCGAACAGGAGAGATTGCGAGCGGATACCGCCGCCCAGCGGAAGCACGACATGGTCCGTCTTGCCGACGATTTCGAACAGGCGGTCGGCACGATCATCGAGGCCGTTTCGCAGGCGGCCGGAAATCTCGAGAACTCCGCGGGCAGCCTGACTTCGACCGCCGACAGGTCTCAGGACCTCGCGAGGTCGGTGACTGCCGCCTCCGGCGAGGCATCCACCAACGTGCAGTCGGTGGCGGCAGCGACCGAGGAGCTCAGTTCGTCGATCACCGAGATCAGCCGGCAAGTGCAGACCTCCGCCCGCATGGCGGGCGAGGCGGTCGCGCAGGCGAACAAGACCAACGAGCGGGTCACCGAGCTGGCGCGAGCTGCAAGCAGCATCGGCGATATCGTCGCGCTCATCAACGGCATTGCCGCGCAGACCAATCTCCTGGCGCTGAATGCCACGATCGAGGCTGCGCGCGCGGGCGACGCAGGCCGCGGCTTCGCGGTGGTCGCTTCGGAGGTGAAGCTGCTGGCGGAGCAGACCGCCAAGGCCACCGGCGAGATCAGCGAACAAGTCAACGGAATGCAGACAGCGACCGGTGAATCCGTCGCGGCGATCAAGGAGATCAGCGATACGATCGGCGGCCTTTCGGAAATCGCATCCGCGATTGCCGCAGCGGTCGAGGAGCAGGGTACGGCCACGCAGGAAATCTCGCGCAACGTCCAGCAGGCCGCGCACGGAACCCAGCAGGTGTCCGCGGGCGTTGCCGACGTGCAGCAGGGCGCATCCGAAACCGGGGCGGCGTCGTCTGAAGTGCTTTCAGCAGCACGTTCCCTGGCCGCCGACAGCGCCAACCTGAAGCAGAAGGTTTCCTCCTTCCTGTCCTCCGTCCGCGCGGCCTGAGGGAGCGGCAAGCTGGCTTTCGCCCGCAAGGGCAGCCGCTGTGGTCTCATTCAAGCGAATGCGACGTCGATCTCGTTGTCCGACTTCGAGATCATCCGGCAAACGCGACAGTCTGTTGCCGGCGAGGCCGGCTAATATTCCGGCCGACGGGAGCGGCCGGTACACCGGCGTCCTCACTCTTGACGATTGCGCCTAAAGTGCGGAAGCAGGGTCTTCCCACCTGCCGACCCGCGCCTGCCATCGCGGGCATGGAGACCGTCGCATGTCGTTCAAGAAGCTCCTGATCGCCAATCGCGGCGAGATCGCCATTCGTATCGCACGTGCGGCAGCCGATGCCGGCATCGTGACGGTTGCGATCCATCCTGCGGACGATGCGCTGTCGCTGCATGTGCGCGTTGCGGACGAGGCCATCGAGATCCCCGGCCGCGGGGCGCGGGCCTATCTCGACATCGAGGCCGTGGTGAAGGCGGCGAAGAGCGTGGCTTGCGATGCCGTGCATCCCGGCTACGGCTTCCTCAGCGAAAATGCCGCGTTCGCGAAGGCCTGCTCTGACGCAGGGATCACCTTCGTCGGTCCCAAGGCAACGGCGCTGGAACTGTTCGGCGACAAGGTCGCGGCCCGGCAACTGGCAAAGCGCTGCGGCGTCCCCATCATCGCTGGCACCAGCGGGCCGTCCTCGCTTGAGGAGATTTCGGCGTTCTTCAGCTCCCTCGGCAGCAATGCGGCGATCGTGATCAAGGCGATGGCGGGCGGCGGCGGCCGCGGCATGCGCGTGGTGGAAAACGCAGCGGATCTCGCGGAAGCCTATGCGCGCTGCCAGTCCGAAGCCAAGGCCGCGTTCGGCTTCGACGGCGTCTATGCCGAGCGGCTGATCCGGCAGGCGCGCCATATCGAGGTACAAATCATCGGCGACCGCCATGGTGCGATCTCTCACCTCTGGGAACGCGAATGCACCATCCAGCGCCGGCACCAGAAGCTGATCGAGGTGGCGCCGAGCCCTTCGCTGAGTGATGCGCTGCGCGGCCGCATCATCGAGGCCGCGAAGCAGCTGGCGGCTGCGGCGTCTTACGACAATCTCGGCACCTTCGAGTTCCTGGTCGACGGCACGGCCGAGGACAGCTTTGCTTTCATAGAGGCCAATCCGCGGCTCCAGGTGGAGCATACCGTCACCGAAGAGGTGCTCGGCCTCGACCTGGTCCGCGCCCAGCTCGCGGTCGCCTCGGGCAGCACGCTGGCCGCGCTCGGTCTTGCGCAGGGATCGATCCCGAAGCCGCGCGGCCATGCCATGCAACTGCGCGTCAACATGGAGACGCTGGACGTGTCAGGCGCCACCCATCCGACCGGCGGCGTGCTCGCCGTGTTCGAGCCGCCCTCGGGCCCCGGCGTGCGAGTCGATAGCTTCGGCTATGCCGGCTACAAGACCAGTGCCGCCTTCGACTCGCTGCTGGCCAAGGTCATCGTGCACACGCCGGGCGAGGCCTGGCATGACGTGGTGGCGAAGGCTTCGCGCGCCCTGCGCGAGTTCCGGATCGACGGCGTCGTCACCAACATCGCGTTCCTCCAGGCGGTGCTCGCGCATCCCGATTTCAGGACCAACCGCATCGCGACCGATTTCATCGATCGCAACATCGCCAGGCTCGTCGATGCCGCCGAGGGCGCGGCAAAGCCGCTTTATTTCGCGGCGGCGGAACGCAGTGGCGCGCACGGCGCTGAGACACATGTCGCGCAAGAGGTGCCCGAAGGCGCGGTGATGGTCGCGGCGCCCCTGCAGGGCACCATCGTCACCATCCAGGTGAAGGAAGGCGAGATCGTCCGCCCCGGCCAGCAGCTCGCCGTGATCGAGTCCATGAAGATGGAGCACCTCGTCATGGCCGAACAGGGCGGTCGCGTCATGAAGCTCGTTGCCGGCGACGGCGTCACGCTGATGCATGGCGAGCCGATCCTCTATCTCGAGCCGCTCGACGTTGCGGCCGACAGCACAGCCTCGGAAGCCGAGATTGATCTCGACCATATCCGCCCCGATCTCGCAGAGCTGATCGCGCGCCAGGCCAATACACGCGACGAGAACCGTCCGGCCGCCGTCGAGCGCCGCCGCAACACCAACCAGCGCACTGCGCGCGAGAATGTCGCGCAGCTCGTCGACGACGGCTCGTTCATGGAGTATGGCAGCCTCGCGATCGCGGCGCAGCGCCGCCGGCGCAAGCTCGACGACCTCATCAAGAACACGCCCGCCGACGGCCTCGTCATGGGCGTTGCCACGGTGAACGCCGAGCAGTTCGGCCCGGAGGGCGCTCGCTGCATCGTCGTGGCCTATGACTATACCGTGCTCGCGGGCACGCAGGGCCACATGAACCACAAGAAGATCGACCGCATGCTGACGCTGGCGGAAGACTGGCGCGTGCCGCTGGTGTTCTATGCCGAAGGCGGCGGCGGGCGGCCCGGCGACACCGACCGGCTCGGCATGACCGGCCTCGACGGCCCGTCTTTCGTGCAATTCGCAAGGCTCTCCGGCCTCGTGCCGGTGGTTGGCGTGGTCTCAGGCTATTGCTTCGCCGGCAATGCGGCGATGCTCGGCTGCTGCGACGTGATCATCGCCACCAAGAACGCGTCGATCGGCATGGGCGGCCCCGCCATGATCGAGGGCGGCGGCCTCGGCGTCTATCATCCGGCCGAGGTCGGCCCCGTCGCGTTCCAGTCGCCGAACGGCGTCATCGACATCCTGGTCGAGGACGAGGAGGAGGCGACGCGCGTCGCGCAAAAATACCTGTCCTATTTCCAGGGCGCGGTGACGGATTGGGAGGCCGCCGATCAGCGCCTGCTGCGTCGAGCCATCCCCGAGAACCGGCTGCGGGTCTACGACATCCGCAGCGTGATCGACCTCGTCGCCGACAAGGACAGCGTGCTGGAGCTGCGCCGCGACTACGGCATCGGCATGATCACGGCGCTGATCCGCATCGAGGGCAAGCCGTTCGGCCTGATCGCCAACAATCCGCGCCATCTCGGCGGTGCGATCGATGCCGATGCCGGCGACAAGGCGGCCCGTTTCCTCCAGCTCTGCGACGCCTTCGATCTGCCTGTTGTCTCGCTCTGCGACACGCCCGGCTTCATGGTCGGGCCGGAAGCGGAGAAGACCGCGATCGTGCGCCACGTCTCGCGCATGTTCGTCACGGGCGCTAGCCTCACCGTGCCGCTGTTCGGCATCGTGCTGCGCAAGGGCTATGGCCTCGGCGCGCAGTCGATGATCGGCGGCGGCTTCCACGCCTCGTTCTTCACCGCGGCCTGGCCGACCGGCGAGTTCGGCGGCATGGGCCTCGAAGGCTATGTCCGCCTCGGCTTCCGCAAGGAGATGGAGGCGATCGCCGACCCCGAGGAGCGCGAGACCTACTACCGCAACAAGGTCGCCGAGCTCTACGCCAACGGCAAGGCGGTTTCGATCGCCTCCGTGTTCGAGATCGACAACGTCATCGACCCCGCCGAGACGCGGCGCTGGATTATGGCGGGACTCCGCACGGTGCCGAAGCCGGCGCCGCGGACGGGTAAGAAGCGGCCGTGCATCGATACGTGGTGAGGGCAGTGCAGCAAGAGCAGTAGAACGTCATTCCGGGGCGCGCATAAGCGCGAACCCGGAATCTCGAGCTTCTCAAGTGCGCAATTGCGCACCATAGTTCGGCTCTTCGGGCCGCCCCCGGAATGGCAGCAAACCGGTTCCCGATTGACATCCCCGCCCGCAATGCCAGACTTTGCGCAATAATACAGGGTGGAGACGTCCGCGATGGCCAGCCTTTCGGCCTCGAACCATGTCGCCCGTGTCTTGTCCGTCGCCAATCAGGTCACGGACCGTGTGGCCGATGTCGATGCCTCCTCGCGGATTGCCAATTCCTGGCGGCGCTGTCTCGTCAATCACAAGCTCGATCCCGCCCGCCGGGGCCCGCCGCAGACGCTCACCGAAGCCGAGATCCGCCATGTCGCCGAGCCGATGGAGGAGACGATCCGGCTCGTCACGCCCGAGCTCGACGATCTCGCCCGTGTGCTGCGCGAGGCCGGCTACTGCGTCAATCTCGCCGATGCCAGCGCCACCATGCTGTTCAGCCGTCTGCCGGGCGAAGCCGACGCAAGAATGTTCCTGGATTGGAAGATCTACACCGGCTCGAACTTCGCCGAAACATTCGAGGGCACCAACGGGCTCGGCACCGCGCTCGCGGAGCAGAAGCCGATCCTGGTGCATCGCGACGAGCATTTTCGCGCCCAGTGGCACATGTTCTCCTGTGCCGTGGCGCCCCTGTTCGACCAGACCGGCCGGCTCGCCGGTGCGATCAACATCACCTCCTGCCGCGAGGATCTGGAGCGCGCCGCACATCAGCTTGCGCTGGCGGTGACGATGCAGGCGACGCGGCGGATGGCGGGTGCGATCTTCCGCTGGCATTTCCGCAATGCCTGGATCGCCACCGTGCCCGGTGACGGCGGCAGCGGCCTCATCGCCTATGACAACGACCGCCGCATCGTCGGCGCCTGCCGTTCGGCGCGTGCGCTGCTCGGCCTCACCGACGGCATGATCGCCTCCGGGATCGACCTGTCCCGCTACGTCAAGTTCGATCATCACGCTGCGCGTGGCATTGGCGAGATCGTCGAGCTGCACCATGGCGACGGCCGTCCGCTGGGGCAGGGACATGTCGCTCCGCCGCTGCGGGCGAGATCGTCTGCGCCGCGCCGCGATGCGTCGGTCGATCGTTTCGAAGCGCTGCACCGGCTCGCCGGCCGCGATCCCGGATTGATCCGAATCGTGAAGCGGCTCAGGAGTGTCGCTGATCACGACCTGCCGGTGCTGCTGCATGGCGAGACCGGCGTCGGCAAGGACGTGTTCGCGCGCGCCATTCACGCCGCCAGCAACCGCGCGCGCAACAACTATGTCGCGCTGAATTGCGCGGCGATGCCCGAGAGCCTGATCGACGCCGAGCTGTTCGGCTACGAGGCCGGCGCCTTCACCGGCGCCCGGCGCGACGGCTCGAAAGGCCTGATCGTGCAGGCCGACGGCGGCACGCTGTTCCTCGACGAGATCGGCGACATGCCGATCGGCTTGCAGACGCGGCTCTTGCGCGTGCTGGAGAATCGCGAGGTCTGGCCGCTCGGCGCGCTCAAGCCCGTCGCCGTCGACATCCGCCTGATCAGTGCCACCCATCGCGAACTCGGCCGCATGGCGGAGGAGGGCGCCTTCCGTGCCGACCTTTATTTTCGTTTGCGCGGCATGGAGGTTCGGCTGCCGGCCTTGCGCGACCGCGCCGACCGCGACGATGTCATCCGCCGGATCGCGCGCGAAGAAGCGCCAAATTGTCGCCTGTCGGACGAGGCGTGGACGCAGCTCGCGGCCTACCCGTTCCCCGGCAACATGCGCCAGCTCCGCCACGTGCTGCGGCTCGCCGGCTGCACTTCAGAATACGGCGTTATCACGGACGCGGATCTCGATCTGCCGCCGTTCGGCGGGAGGGCGGCAGAGCCGGACCTCGCGGCGGCGGAGCGCGCCGCCATCGTCGGGGCCCTGCGCAAGCACGGCGGCCGCGTGACGGAGGCGGCGCGTGCGCTGAAGCTCAGCCGCGCCACGCTGTATCGCAAGATCAAGCAGCTGAGGATCGCGACGGCGCAGTAGGTGGCACTCGCCGCTACGAAAAATCCGTCCAGCTCAGATGCCGCGCGTCGAGGTCGCCGATCGTCACGCCCTCGCGCAGTTCGCGTGGCGTGTGGAAATTGCTGCGCAGGTACACCAGCGGCGTAGCCGCGGCGGAATGCGAGGCGCCGCGGACCTCGCCCACGAAGACCGAATGCGTCGTCGTTTCGAATTCCTGCGCCAGCACGCAATCGAACGCGGCGACCGCGTCCGTCAGCACTGGTGCGCCCGTCACGCCCCGCCTCCACTGTCCGAAAGCAAAGCGGTCATCGCCATTGACGCCCTTCTGGCCGCTGAAGGTGAGCGCGAGCAGCGCGTGGTCCTCGTTCAGGAAGTTGATCGCAAACGCGCCTTCCTCACGGATGCGCCCGTGCGCACTGGCGTTGCGGTTGACGCAGACGATCAGCGAGGGCGGCTTGTCCGACAACGAGCAGGCCGACGTCACCGTGAGACCGGTGCGCATGCCCTGCTCGGCACCGACCGTCACCAACGCAACCGCACCGGCGCATTGGCGCATCGCCTGCTTGAAATCCTTGGCGTCGACCGTCACGCGAGCAAGCTCCAAAAAGAGAGGCGGGTGCGGCACGTTCGCGCCGCACCCGCGTTCGATCAAGCCGCCTTTTTTGCGGAGCCGAGATGCGCAAGGCGCGGCATCACCTCGTTCTTGAGCAGCGCGAGCGAGTGGTGCCAGGCTTCCGGCTTGTGCTTGTAGTCGAAGCCGAACACGCAGAGCACGCCAAAGCCGCCGACCTCGTCGTAGATTTTCTCGATCTTTTCGGCGACCGTCGCGGGCGAGCCGACGATCCAGTTCCGCTTGGCGCAATATTCGACCGTCACATCGCTATCGGGCACGTCAGGCGCGTGCTTGAGATAGTCCTTGAAGCCGAAGTGACCGAGCAACGGCAGGAAGTATTCGCTCATCATCCGGCCCATCATGTCGCCGGTCGAGAGCTTCCAGGCTTCCTCGTCGGTATCGGCGACGAAGACCTCGCGCACCAGGCGCCAGTCCTGCCGGTTCGGCTTGCGTCCGGTCTTGGCGGCGCCGATCTCGACCGAATCCCAGTGGCTGGAGACATAGGCCGGATTGAGGTTGAGGCTCATCGGAATGAAGCCTCGCTCACCGGCAAGCTTCAGCGTGTCCGAGTTCTTGGAGAGACCGGCGACGCCGATCGGCGGATGCGGGGCCTGCAGCGGCTTGATGTGGGGCTTGAGGAAGTCGAACATCGTGTCCGGCTTCGTCACCGTCCAGAACTTGCCCTTGTGGGTGAAGGGCGCGGGTTCGGTCCATAGCTTCAGGATGATCTCAAGCGCCTCGCGGGTCATGTCGCGGTTCTGCCCACTCATGCCGTCGACGTTGAACATCGCCCAGTCGCTCGGCAGCCCTGAAGCCGCCACGCCGAAGTTGAGCCGTCCCTCGGAGAGATGGTCGAGCATCGCAACGCGGTTGGCGAGCTCGGCCGGATGGTGATAGGGCAGCAGGAAGCCGCCCGGCCCGATGCGCAAGCGCTTGGTCTGCATCAAGGCCTGCGCGATCAAGAGGTCCGGGGTGGGATTTGGTTCCCAGGGCGCGGTGTGGTGCTCACCGATCCAGGCCTCCTGGTAGCCGAGCTCGTCGAGCCAGCGCAGGACCTGCAGGTCCCAGTCATGCCCCTCCTTCAGGCCGCACTCCGGCGGATGCGAAGGCATCGTGAAATAGCCGATCTCCATGGGGTTCCTCTCCACAATTGACGCGTCTTGTGCGCGGTTCACGGATGTGAGTAGGAGCGCTTCAGCAAGCGGTGTGCCACCGAACGGGCGCCTGATCCCAAAAGAAAAAGGCTGGTTTGCCGCGGCAATAGTCGATATCCCGGGGCGGATTTCCGCATCGCCGTCTCAATGTCGCGAGATCGTGTCTTGTCGGTGAGACGAGAACCTGGCGCTGAGTCGAGGATAGTGTCGAGATGACCGAACCCGCCTATGTCGCGGTGGACTGGGGCACCAGCAGCTTCCGGCTCTGGCTGGTCGGTCGCGATGGCGAGGTGCTGGCCGAGCGCCGCAGCGCCGAGGGCATGCTGGCGGCGGCTGGAAGCGGCTTTCCCGCCGTGCTGCAAGCGCACCTCGCCGCGGTCGAGGCGCCCGATCATCTGCCGGTTCTCGTCTGCGGCATGGCGGGCGCCAGGACCGGCTGGGTCGAAGCCGGCTATGTCGATACGCCGGCGCCTCTCGCGGCCGTCCTGAACCAGGCGGTGCAAGTGCCGGGCGAGGCGCGCGACATCCGCATCCTGCCCGGCATCGCGCAGCGCAATCCAGCAGCGCCGGACGTCATGCGCGGCGAGGAGACGCAACTGCTCGGCGCGCTTGGCCTCGAGGCCGCCGGTGAGACGCTGGTCTGCATGCCAGGCACGCATTCGAAATGGGTGCGGGTGAACGACGGCATCGTCGAGCGATTCTCCACCTTCATGACCGGCGAGCTGTTCAGCGTGGTCGCGCGCGAGACGATTCTGTCGCTCGCGGTGGCCGGTGCAGACGAGGCCGAGGATGTCGCAAGCTTCAAGGCGGCGGTCGAAGCCGCGCATAACGCGCCGGCCTTCGCCGCCAATCTCCTGTTCACGGCACGCGCGCGCCAGCTGCTGTTCGGCGGCACGCCTGCAGCTGCCCGCGAAGCGCTGTCCGGCACGTTGATAGGAGCCGAGCTTGTAGCGGGCCTTTCGGGTGCCGTGCCGAGAGCCGGCGTGACGCTGATTGCGTCAGGGCGGCTTGCGGCGCTGTACCGCCACGCCTTCGACGCCTTGTCGGTCCCGGTACGGCCGCTCGATGCGGATGAAGCCGTCCGCCGTGGACTGTCCATGGCGGCTGCCGCGATCTGGACGAAGAAGGAGCCTTGAGATGAGCGCTGCCTTTCCACCGATGCAGCGGCCGCTGGTCGCGATCCTGCGCGGCGTCAAGCCGGAGGAGACCGAGGCGATCGTCGCCGTCCTGATCGAAGCCGGCATGACCGCGATCGAGATTCCCCTGAACTCGCCCGATCCGTTTCGCTCCATCGCAGCGGCCGTGAAGCTGGCGCCATCAGGCGTGCTGATCGGGGCCGGCACGGTGCTGTCAGCCGCAGATGTCGATCGTCTCGACGATGTCGGTGGCAGGCTGATGGTCTCGCCCAATGTCGACGCCGAGGTGCTGGCACGCGCGCATCTGCACGGCATGGTGACGCTGCCGGGCGTGTTCTCGCCGACCGAGGCGCTGCTTGCGGTGCGCGCCGGCGCATCGGGCCTGAAGTTCTTTCCGGCCAGCGTGTTGGGAGCCGCCGGCATCGCCGCGATCCGCGCCGTGCTGCCGGCGGGCGTCATGATCGCCGCCGTCGGCGGCGTCTCCGACCAGAATTTTGCCGAGTACATCAAGGGCGGGGTAACCGCGTTCGGGCTCGGCTCCAGTCTCTACAAGCCAGGCATGACGGCTGCCGATGTCGCGGCGCGCGCGAAGGCGACGGTTGCGGCCTACGATCGGGCGATTGCGAAAGGTTGAGGCGGTTAATAAACTAGCCGTGAAGCCGTCATGGCCAATTGTGCCTGATATTGCCGCGATACTGACGTTGATTCGTCGCGTAGTGTGACCGGCGCAGCAGGAGACCGACATGGCGATCAACAACGTGGCCGATCTGTTCGTGGCAACGCTCGAACAGGCCGGCGTCAAGCGCATCTACGGCATCGTCGGCGACAGCCTGAACGCGCTGACGGAGGCGCTACGTCGCCGCGGCACGATCGAATGGATACACGTCCGCCATGAGGAGGTCGCGGCGTTCGCTGCCGCCGGCGAGGCCGAGATGACGGGAAGCCTCGCAGTGTGCGCGGGCTCCTGCGGTCCCGGCAATCTGCATCTGATCAACGGCCTGTTCGACGCGCATCGCAGCCGTGTCCCGGTGCTGGCGATCGCGGCGCAGATCCCGTCCGCCGAGATCGGCGGCGGCTATTTCCAGGAGACGCATCCGCAAAATCTGTTCCGCGAATGCAGTCATTATTGCGAGCTGGTTTCGGATGAAAGCCAGCTCCCGTTCGTGCTGGAGAACGCGATTCGTGCGGCCGTGGGCCTGCGCGGCGTCGCCGTCGTCGCCATGCCCGGCGACGTCGCGTTCCGCAGCCCGCCGAAGCGCGCGCTGGCGACGGCGCGCGGCATCCATGTGGCGGCGCCGAAGGTGGTGCCGCAGGCGGACGAGCTGCAGGCGCTGGCCGATCTCCTCAACGGCGCCGAGCGCGTCACCCTGTTCTGCGGCCGCGGCTGCGCCGGCGCGCACGCGCCCCTGATGCAGCTCGCGGAGACGCTGAAGAGCCCGATCGTGCATGCACTCGGTGGCAAGGAGCACGTCGAATACGACAACCCCTACGACGTCGGCATGACCGGCTTCATCGGCTTTTCCTCGGGCTACGCCGCCATGCACGCCTGCGACATGCTGCTGATGCTCGGCACCGACTTTCCCTACAAGCAGTTCTTCCCGACCGACGCCAAGATCGTGCAGATCGACATCCGGCCCGAGAATCTCGGGCGGCGCTGCAAGATCGATCTCGGCCTCGTCGGCGACGTCAAGCTCAGCATCGAGGCGCTGCTGCCGCTGCTCGAGGCGAAGACGCAGCGCAGGCATCTGGACGACGCCGTCGCGCATTACAAGAAGGCGCGCGAAGGGCTGGACTCGCTGGCGAAGGGCACGCCGGGAAGCAAGCCGATCCATCCGCAATATCTCGCCAAGGTCATCAGCGACCATGCCTCCGACGACGCGGTCTTCACGGCCGATGTCGGCACGCCGACGGTGTGGGCCGCACGCTATCTCGACATGAACGGACGCCGGCGGCTGATCGGCTCCTTCGTGCACGGCTCGATGGCCAATGCCATGCCGCAGGCGATCGGCGCGCAGGCATCGCAGCCCGGCCGCCAAATCATCTCGCTCTCCGGTGACGGCGGCTTCACCATGCTGATGGGCGACCTCATCACCCTGACGCAGGAGAAGCTGCCGGTGAAGGTCGTCGTCTTCAACAACGGCGTGCTCGGCTTCGTCGCGCTGGAGATGAAGGCGGCCGGCTTCGTCGACACCAATGTCGACCTGGAAAACCCCGATTTCGCGGCGATGGCGCGTGCGATGGGTATCTTCGCCAAGCGGGTCGAGGATCCCGGCGAGCTCCCCGGCGCGATGAAGAAAATACTGGTGTACAACGGGCCGGCGCTGCTCGACGTCGTCACCGCCAAGCAGGAGCTGTCGATGCCCCCGACCATCACGGCCGAGCAGGTCAAGGGCTTCAGCCTCTGGGTGCTGCGCGCGGTGATGAACGGGCGAGGCGACGAAGTGCTGGACCTCGCGAAGACGAATCTGCTGCCGCGCTGATTTTTTGCTGGAGGCGCTGGATCACCTCTCCCGAAGGGAGAGGTCGGATCGCAATGAAGATGCGGTCCGGGTGAGGGCTTATGGTCTCGCCGAGTGCTGCGGCCCCTCACCCGGATTGCTGCGCAATCCGACCTCTCCCCGTCGGGGAGAGGTGAAGGTTTGCCAGTGCAGCACGGCGCCGATCAGCAGGGCCGGCAGGGCGCCGAGCGCGATCAGGAAATGCGGCAGGCCCGTCGGCGAGATAAAGGCGATGGCGATGTCCGAGATCAGCCAAAGCGCGGCGAACACCACCGCGAAATCCAGCCGCGGGCAGCGGAGATAGTAGAACACGGCGGTGACGATGATCGCGGGGCCGATCGCGACTGCGATCATGACCGCGGTCAGCTCTTTCGGCGTGAAGGCGTCGAGCACCATCGACGCCAGCAGCCAGAGCGCGGCGAACATGGCGACGATGTCGAGCGGATGCCGCAATCCAATACCTCTCGCGGGGACGCGCCATCGTTGTGGCCGGAACCGCGGCCGTCAAGTTAAAATGCGCTCATTCCTCGTCGCTTCCCGGCGTCGGCCGCAGCATGAAATGGCCGAAGGCGGTGGCGATCGGCTTGCCCGCATCGTCCTGCCAGGCGCGCGCCTCGAAGGCGACGATGCGCCGGCCCTGCTTCACGATCGAGACGTCGGCAAACGTGTCGAGCGCGCGCCCCGAGCGCAGATAGTTGACGGTGAGCCCGATCGGCTTTGGCGGCGCGGCAGCGCCGAGCTCGCGCGCCACGCCGACGATCGCGGTAGTTTCGAGGAAGGCGCCGGTCATGCCGCCGTGGATCGCGGGCAGGATCGGATTGCCGATGATCTGCGGCGAGAACGGCATCGTCAGCGTGCCGTCGTCATTGACGCGGATGCCGAGCGCGCGCGCGAACGGGCTGCGTGCGAACGGTCCGTCCGGATGCTCCGGCGCTTCCAGCGTCGGGATGTTGCGCGCATCCATCAGGCGGTCGGCGAGCATGTTGGTGCGGTTGGCGCCGATCATGAAGCAGGCGGTCGCGGTCGCCACCGGGTCGTCCTCGGATTCCTGATAGGCGGTGGAGCGCACGAAGGCGATCGAGCGCGTGGTGCGATAGCACACCGAATGTGCCTTGATGTCGAGGCCTGGGGTCGCCGGCTTCTGGTAGTCGATGCGCAGGTCCAGGGTCGCGATCGCGCGCGTGCCGTCAAGCGCAAGTTGCACCGCCATGCCGCAGCTCTCGTCCAGCATTGCGGTGACGACGCCGCCATGCAGCACGCCGGTCTCGGTGTCGCCGACGAAGACGGGCCGGTAGGGCAGGCTGGACCAGGCCTCGCGAGGTGCGAAGCGGTCGAGCTGCAGCCCGCTGATCTGGCCATAGTCCGAGCGGCGGCCCTTGATGGCCTCGGCGAGTTCCTCGAATGGAATGGTGGCAGGAAGAATGGACATGACGATGTTCTAGACCAGGGCCGGCCGCCGCGCAAAACCCGGAATGGGCGCTGCCGGTCGGCCCCCGGGTGGTTGACCCTCGACATGGCGGGCCGAAGCGAGGATGGTGGGGGTTCGTTCGTTCGACTCGCAAGGAGTGCCCATGGCCGATCCCGAAATGCCCTCGACCGCCCAGGGGCCCGTCACCATTTCCACCTCCAGTGCCGAAAGGGCGCCGATCATCTATTTCGACGGCGCCTCCTGCTTCGGCCATCACAACGGCGCGATCCAGATCGAGCTCGCCGCGAACCTCTTGATGCCGGTCGGCGCCGCCGTCAGGGTCGATGTGGTCCAGACCGCGCACTTGCGCTGCAGCGTCGCCGCGGCGCTGGCGCTGCGCGAAGCGCTCGACAAGGCGCTGGCGATGTACCAGCAGGGCCAGAAGCAGCCGGTGGCGGAGGAGATTCCGGCGGTGAAGAACTGAGATCGCAATTGACAGCGATTTATCTTTGCGTCACCTTTCGTGCAGGTTGATACGACCTGCCGGTTGCACCCTCCGTGGAATGGTGAACGTATCGAGCCCTCATCGGCCTCCCCTTTGCCCGAGCGTCCGGGTCAGCAACGCAACCGCCTGATACATCTGGATCGCTCATGCAGAGGACGAACCTATGCGCGATTTTCGCGATGCCAAGGCTATGGCGCAGACCCTGCGCGAATCCCTGACCACCAAGGCCGTCACCGTCAGTCATAGCGAAAGCCTCGAACTGGTTTCGAGGATGCTGGGAGTTGCCGACTGGAACACATTGTCGGCAATGCTTCAGACCGGGCGTCGCGACACGCCTGTGCCGATCGCAAGGCTCAAGAGTTCGACGGCAGTCTATCCCGCAGTCCCGTTACGTGATTTCGTGCCGTTTCCGAACGCAAGCTTTCCGCTGTTCGTCGGACGCGAGAATACGGTGCTGGCGCTCAACCATGCGTTCGACGGCGCACGCGAGATGGTCTGTGCGATTCAGCGCGACGCGACCGTCGATGAACCGCAATTTGCCGACGTCTACGAGATCGGTCTGCTCGCTCAATTGATCGAGCTCGAACGGCTCTCCGACGGCTCGATCAGGGTGTTGACGGGCGGAATCCGCCGCGTCGGGCTTCGCAGCTTCGAGGCGACGAACAACGGTTACCGGTGCGAGGCGCTCGAATTGCCTGTCAGCCCGTCTGCTGACGCGCCTGACTTGGTGCGCCGAACCATCCAGCGCCTCGACGACTACGCGGCGGCCCACGGTCTGCTGATGCCGGATGTCTGGCTGTTCTTCGATCAGACGAGCGACGTCGGGCGTATCGCCGATACGATGGCGACGCGGATGAAGCTGTCGGTCAAGGAAAAGTACGAGCTGCTGGCAATCCTCGATCCCGTGAAGCGGCTGGAAAAGATCGACACATTGCTCGACGTGTCGTCTCGCTCGTTCGCTCCGGCCTATGTCGCCACGCGCCGCCGGGCGCTTGATCTTGCCGACCGGCGACGCCATCAGTTTGCAACGCTGGAACACCTTCTGCTGGCGTTGACCGAAGACGGTGATGCAGCGCCTGTCCTGCAGGCCTGCAACGCCGATCTCGGTAGGCTCGGGCAGAGCCTGACCGACTATCTCGACAAGAACCTCGCTCACATTGTGGTTGAGACCGGTACCGCAGCGCCGACTGCTGCATTCCAGCGCGTCGATCGTCGGGCCGCGCTGCTTGCCCAGGAGGCCGGCAATCCCGCGGTGACCGGCGCCAATGCACTCGTCGCCCTGTTTCCGGAGACACGAAGTCCCGCGGTGCGCTTCCTCGCCGAGCAAGACGTATCGCGCTGGCGTGTGGATAAGGCCATCGCGCAAGCCAGTGCCAAGGACGTGGGTTAGAGGAGGATGCGGCGGCAGCTCACGCCTTGGTCACATGCACCTTTGCGGTCTTGCCGCCGTTCCACTTGCCGTCGAGCGCGCGCTCGATCTGGGCGGCGAGCTGGAGCAGGAGGCCGTCATTGGCCTGCTTGGCGATAGCCTGGATGCCGAGCGGCAGGCCGTGGTCCTGGCTTGCCATCGGCATCGAGATCGCCGGAATGCCGCAGAGATTGGCGAGCGGCGTGAAGGCGAAGAAGCGCCAGAGATTCTCGAACCAGTCGCGCACATCGGGATTGTCGGAGATGGTGAGATATTCCTTCGTGCCGACCTTCGGCGTCGGCAGGGCGGTGATCGGCGTCAGGATGACGTCCCACTGCTCGAAGAAGGCGCCGAAGCCGCGCGAGGTGGTGTTGAACACGGCCTGCATCTTCGCCCGCTCGGCGAAGCTGGTGTGCCGGCCGGTCTCCCAGATCCGGATATTCATGGGCTCGATCAGGTCTTCCGGCGGCTTCTCCAGCCCGCGCGCGGCGAGCATGTTGGAGATCACCACCGCGAAGTTCGAGATGTAGCAGGTGGTCTGCGCTTCGAACGCCGCGGGAAGGTCGATCTCCGGCAGCGCATAGTCGACATGATGGCCGAGCCCTTCGAGGAAGCGTCCGGCCTTCTCCAACTCGGCGGCGAGCTCGGGCGTGGCGGTGTAGTTACCCCATGTATGAGACAGCGCAATGCGGAGCTTGCCGGGATCCCGCTTGATCATCTCCGAATAGGGCTGCGCCGTGGTCCAGAACGGCATGAACTCGCCGGGTGCCGGCCCGCGTGCATGATCGACGAAGGCGGCGGTGTCGCGCACGCTGCGCGACTGGCAGCCCTGGATCGAGACGAGGCCGGTGAGGTCGGACATGTGCGGCGCGAGCGAGAACACGCCGCGCGAGACTTTCAGGCCGATATTGCCGTTGACGCCGGCGGGAATGCGGATCGAGCCGCCGCCGTCGGTCGCGTGTGCGATCGGCACCACGCCGGCGGCAACCATCGCGGCGCTGCCCGCCGACGAGCCGCAAGTGGTGTAGTCGGTATTCCAGGGATTGCGGGTGACGTAGACGGCGGGGTTGTCGGCCGAAGAGCACACGCCGAATTCCGGCGTCGTGGTGCGCCCGATCAGGTTGAGCCCGGCCTGCCGGAATTTACCGGTCAGGAACGTATCGGCGCTGGCGCGATTGCCGCGCATCAGCAGCGAGCCCATCTCCTGGAGCCGGCCTTTCATGGTCGGCCCGAGATCCTTCATCAGGAACGGCAGCCCGGCGAAGGGACCTGCGAGATTGGCGCCGTCCTTGGCGGGATCGGCGATCACGTCCTCGAACAGCTCGACCACGCCTGACAGCGCCGGATTGACCTTGGCAACGCCGGCCGCGGCCTGGCGCGCCAGCTCCTTCGCCGACAACTCGCCCTTGCGGACACGCCCGGCCAGCGCCACGCCATCGTGCTGCGCCCATTCATTCCAGCTCATCGGCAAGGTCATGACGTCCGAACTCCTCGAGGTGCAGCATCACCTTTTTCGCAACGGACCGCTTGAATCAACCGAGCCGGCGCGAGGGGCAGGGTTGCGCGGGGCGGAGGGGTGGCAGGACGGAGCAAGCGCCATCGCATTGCGACTGTCGTGCGGTTGCTTGCACCGCGCTGGCACGGACGTTGTAGATGGAGCATGTCCGTCGCAGCGTCATCGCGACCCTGGCCCTACGAACCCCAGAGTCTCTTCGTGGTGAAACTCTGGATTGCTTCGCGACGCTCGCGCCATTCGCGTCGCGCTCCGGCCTGGACGTGCGAATTGCCCCTCCCCAGGATTGTGGCGAGATCGCATCGGTCGCGCAAAAAATCCTCTGTCGACGGTCCGCGGCTGCACCTTGATGAATCAACCTGGGTTGGTCCATAAGCGGCGTCCCGCGACCGGTGCTTCGCCCCTGCGTCGCGGACTTGGATAGAGGGAATCTCGCGTGGCTAATATCAACCAGAAGATTGCGCAGGAGCTTGGGGTTCGCGCCGAGCAGGTCGAGGCGGCGGTGACGCTGCTCGACGGCGGCGCCACGGTTCCCTTCATCGCGCGCTACCGCAAGGAAGCGACCGGTGCGCTCGACGACGCGCAATTGCGCACCCTGGAGGAGCGCCTGGTCTACCTGCGCGAGCTCGAGGACCGCCGCAAGGCCATTCTCGAATCGGTCCGCGAGCAGGGCAAGCTCGATGCCGCACTGGAGGCTTCGATTCTCGCCGCCGACAGCAAGGCGCGCCTCGAGGACATTTATCTGCCGTTCAAGCCGAAGCGCCGCACCAAGGCGGAGATCGCCAAGGAAGCCGGGCTCGAGCCGCTCGCCAATCAGCTGATGGCTGAGCCCGGTAACGATCCGAAGGTCGTGGCTGAAGGCTTCATCAACGCCGAGAAGGGCGTTGCCGATGCCGCCGCCGCACTCGACGGCGCTCGCGCCATCCTGGTCGAACGCTTCGACGAGGACGCCGATCTGATCGGCGCCCTGCGCGAAGAGATGTGGACCAATGCGCGCATGGCCTCCAAGGTGCGCGACGGCAAGAAGACCGACGGCGAGAAGTTCGCCGACTATTTCGATTTCTCCGAGCCGCTGACCAAGCTGCCCTCGCACCGCATCCTCGCGATGTTCCGCGGCGAGAAGGAGGAGATCCTCGACTTGCAAATCCAGGCCGAGGCGGAAGCGCCGCCGCCGGGCGTGCCGGGCGCCTATGAACTGAAGATCATGAAGCGGTTCGGCATCGCCGACCTCAAGCGCCCCGGCGACCGCTGGCTGATCGACACCGTGCGCTGGGCCTGGCGCACCAAGATCCAGGTGCATCTCAACATCGATCTGCGCATGCGGCTGTGGAATTCGGCCGAGACCGAGGCCGTGCGCGTGTTCGCCTCGAATTTGCGCGACCTGCTGCTGGCCGCTCCCGCCGGCACCCGCGTCACCATGGGGCTCGATCCCGGCTACCGCACAGGCGTGAAGGTCGCCGTCGTCGATGCCACCGGCAAGGTGGTCGACACCATCGCGATCTATCCGCATGAGCCGCAGCGGCAATGGAATGAAGCGCTGGCGACGCTCGGCCGGCTCGCGACCAAGCATCGCGTCGAGCTGATCGCGATCGGCAACGGCACCGCCT
This sequence comes from Bradyrhizobium sp., assembly GCA_035575945.1. Taxonomy (GTDB): domain Bacteria; phylum Pseudomonadota; class Alphaproteobacteria; order Rhizobiales; family Xanthobacteraceae; genus Bradyrhizobium. Next base: position 328,804 of record DATLXF010000056.1, read on the forward strand.
CGCGTGAGACCGACAAGCTCGCGACCGAGCTGGTCAAGGGCCTGCCCGAGCTGAAGATGAACAAGATCGTGGTGTCGGAAGCCGGGGCCTCGGTCTATTCGGCCTCGGCCTTCGCGTCGGAGGAGCTGCCGGGCCTCGACGTCACCCTGCGCGGCGCGGTCTCGATCGCGCGGCGGCTGCAGGATCCGCTTGCCGAGCTCGTCAAGATCGAGCCGAAGGCGATCGGCGTCGGCCAATACCAGCACGACCTCGGCCAGGCCAAGCTCGCCAAGTCGCTCGATGCGGTGGTCGAAGACTGCGTGAACGCCGTCGGCGTCGACGTCAACACCGCCTCGGCGCCGCTGCTGGCGCGCGTGTCGGGCGTCGGTTCCGGCTTGGCGCAGAGCATCGTCGCGCACCGCGACGCCAATGGTCCGTTCAAGTCGCGCAAGGCGCTGAAGGACGTGCCCCGGCTCGGGCCGAAGGCGTTCGAGCAATGCGCGGGCTTCTTGCGCATCCTCGGCGGCGAGGATCCGCTGGATGCCTCCGGCGTGCATCCGGAAGCCTATCCGGTGGTGCGCCGGATTCTGTCGGCGACCAAGAGCGACATCAAGGCGCTGATCGGCAACAGCGAGATCGTGCGCACCCTGAAGCCGAAGGAATTCGTCGACGAGACCTTCGGCCTGCCGACCGTCACCGACATCTTGAAGGAATTGGAGAAGCCCGGCCGCGACCCGCGTCCGGCGTTCAAGGCGGCCGTGTTCAAGGAAGGCGTCGAGGAGATCAAGGATCTCAAGAAGGGCATGATCCTGGAGGGCACCGTGACCAACGTCGCCGCCTTCGGCGCCTTCGTCGACATCGGCGTGCATCAGGACGGCCTCGTGCACATCTCGGCGATGTCCAAGACCTACATCAAGGATCCGCGCGAGGTGGTGAAGCCCGGCGACATCGTCAAGGTGAAGGTGCTGGACTTCGAGGTCGCGCGCAAGCGCATCTCGCTGACGCTGCGGCTTGACGACGAGGTCGGCGCCAAGAAAGAAGCGCCCGGGATGCAGCGCGACAATGGCGCGCGCAGCCCGTCCCGCATGACCTCGTCCGCCCCGCGCAAGCAGGAGGCTTCTTCCGGCGGCGGCGCCCTCGCGGAAGCGCTGCGCCGCGCCGCGGAGAAGAGCGGCTGCAAGCGGGTGTGACACTCACTTCTCCCAGCTCATTGCGGGGAGAGGTCGGATTTCGCTCCATCCACGTCGTCATCGCGAGCGTAGTGAAGCAAGCCAGGCTCCCGCCGTGGAAAGACTCTGGATTGCTTCGTCGCAAGCACTCTTCGCAATGACGCAGAGAGAGTCCGTCACAGCTCGATCACGCCACGGCGCGCGGCATGCGCGACCGCATCGGTGCGGCCGGTGGCGTCCAGCTTGTCGAGCAGCGAGCCGACATGGAATTTCACGGTGTGCACGGAGATTCCGAGCTGCCGCGCGATCATCTTGTTCGAGGCGCCCTCTGCCATCAGCGCCAGCACGTCGAGCTCACGCTGGGTCAGTGCGATGTCATCGGGCATGATGCGCGGATCGCGCGCGACGACCGTCGCCGTGGCGGATTCGCCGGGCGCGGCAAGGCGCAGCCCTGAGACGTTGCCGAGCAGCTTTTCCAGGCGCTCGGCGAGAGCGGGATCGTCGATCTCCAGGGACAGCACGATCTCCGGGGAGCTGTGCCCGCTCACGTCTCCGGCCTCTCGCCGACCGTGACCTTGACGGCGGATGGCTCGCCGCCGCGGCGCACCGCGAGGTCGATCACCGCGCCGACGCTCGAGGGTCCCAGCGTCCGCGCCAGCGCGCGCACGCCGGAGAGCTTCTCGCCGTCGACCGCGACGATCACATCACCCTGGCGGATACCGGCTGCCGCCGCAGGGCCGGCCTTGTCGACGTGCATCACCATTGCGCCGATGCCGTCGTCGAGCCGCACCGGCTGCAGCCCGAGGCCGAGATAGCCGCGCGCAATGCGTCCGCGCGCCTCGAGCTGCGCCGCGACCCGCTCGATCGTCGCGGTCGGGATCACCAGCACGCGCCGCGGGCCGAGCACGGCCATGCCGAACGCTTGCCCCGAGGCATCGAGCGCGAGCCCGCCCTGCTGACTGCCGCGCAGTCGGACATCGAGCTCGATCCGCGCGTCGATGTCGCCGCCGCGCAGGGAGCGCCAGCTCTTGCTGGAGGCCGACACCATCCCGAGCGCCGCGCTCGGCGCGTCGCGATTGGTGGCGACCGCGATCGCCAATGCGCCGAGCGGCGGAACGGTCGCCGCGAGCCTGGCTGGCGCCGAAGCGATGTCGGCGCGCAGCAGCGCGATGTCGGTGGTGTGGTCGCGGCCGGCGATCGTGGCGGGACACGTGCGGCCGTCGGGCAGGCCGATCTCGACCTCGCCCTCGTCGGCCAACGCCTCGTCCGCGGTGACGATCAGGCCCGTCTTCCAGACGAAGCCAGTCGAGCGAGATCGATGCGAGTGCACGGAAACGATCGAGGGCGCGGTGCGCGCCACCACCTCCGCGAGAGCGGACGACAGCGAAGACAGGGGACTAGGTTCGGTCATGGCGTGCTCCTGTGGTTGCCCTCAATCTGGGATGTCGCGCACGCTTGCGAAACTGGCCGGGTGGCCAGGACCAGGACGGGCCCGTTAGAACCGCGCCCGACGAACATGTGATTGGGAGCGGCTCACGGGAACGTGTAGCAGTCCGGGGATTTCGCCCCAGGGCCCGCCAGGATTGAAGCCGTCATGACCATCGACCTCACCCGTCGCACCTTGCTGCAGCTCGCCGGCGCGACGTCGCTTGCGGCGGCCGCCGCGGCTGCGGCGCGCGCCGAGGGCAGGCCGCAGGGCGGCGGGCCGACCTATGCCAGCCGCACGCCGATGCGGGTCGGCATGGTGATGCTGCGGGTGAAGAACCTCGACCAGGTCACTGACTATTACCGCGACGTCATCGGGCTCACCGTGATGGAGCGCTCGGGCAGCGCGGCAAAGCTCGGCACATCAGGCATTGCGCTGCTGGTGCTGGAGGCCCGCCCCGAGGCGGCCATCGAGCCGCGCAACGCCGCCGGCCTCTATCACACCGCCTTCCTGATGCCGACCCGCAAGGACCTCGCGCGCTGGCTGGTCCACGCGGCTTCGCACCGCGTGAAGCTGTCGGGCTTTGCCGATCATCTCGTCAGCGAATCCGTCTATCTCGACGACCCCGAGGGCAACGGCATCGAGGTCTATGCCGACCGCGACCCATCGCAATGGCAGTGGAGCGAGGGCAGCGTGAAGATGGCGACCGACGAGCTCAACATCCCCGACCTGCTGTCGCTGACCAATCCGCGCGTGCCGGATTATGCCGGGGCGCCCGAGGGCTTGCGCATCGGTCACATGCATCTGCGCGTCGGCGATCTCGCCCAGGCCGGCAATTTCTATCATGGCGCGATCGGTCTCGACCCGACCCGCAGCCGCAGCGGCGCGGCGTTCCTGTCGTCGGGCCGCTATCATCATCACCTCGGCATCAACGTCTGGCAGAGCCAGGGTGCCGGCCAGCGCGATGATCAGATGACGGGTCTGGCCTGGTTTTCGCTGGTAACGGAAAAGCCGGACATTCTCGCCGCCCAGGAACAGCGCCTGAGCAAGGTCGGAGCAAAGGTCATCTCGCTTGCCGACGGATTGGAGGCCATCGACCCCTGGGGAACGCGCGTGCGGCTGCTCAAGGCGTGACAGCTCGAAGCGCTCACCCTGCTGCGCGAAAGCCGGCGTGTTCGTCCGACCAGACGCACCGTCCGCCTCCTGCGCGCTTCGCCGTATAAAGCGCACGGTCGACCCGTTCCAGCAATTGCGAGGCCGAGCCCGCAGTGACAGCGTTGGTGCTGACGAGAATGCCGGCGCTTGCGCCAATGCATACCGGGATGTCCGTGAGCAAGAACGGCATCGACAGCTCGGCAATGGCTTGACGCGCCAGTGCGAGCGCCTCCTCACGACCGGCTTCGCCCGCCGTGACTGGTCGGAGCATCATGAATTCGTCGCCGCCAAAGCGTGCCGCGATGCCGGTGTCGCCGATGCAGGACGACAGACGCTGGGCCACCTGGCGCAGCAGATCGTCTCCAGCCTGGTGGCCGTGACGGTCGTTGACGGGCTTGAAGCCGTCGAGATCGATGGCGACGATCGCGAAATCGCCGCTCGTCTCGGCCAAGGCCTGGAAGAACGCGGCGCGGTTCGGCAATCCCGTGAGAAAGTCGTGCGTGGCCTGCCGCGCCAGGCGATGCTTGGCCTCGACGCGTTCGACGAACGCGGCAGACAGATGCTTCGAGGCCTCGCGCAGGGTCAGCCAGAAGAACACCAGCATGATCGCGCCGATCTTGTAGGCGAATTCGGGTCGGAGCAGACCGCCGACGATCGTCGGCAGCAGGAGGATCGCGGCTGTGTTCAGGATGATCCACGGTCGGATCGCGGCGCGCGAGACCATGCCGACGCAGAACGACATCGAGAGGCCGAACGCGATCCACGCGCCGGGGTCGTCGTCGAGCTCGAGCGCGCGATAGGAGAGCAGGCCCAGCGCAAGGCCGAACGCCGAGGCGCCGGCGCCGTAAAACCGCTCCCAGCGAACTACGTCCGCGTCGGACAACTGCGCCGCGCGAGCTTTGTAGCGAAGCAGGGAATAGACGCGGGCGGCCGCGGTGACGAAGATAAAGCCCGAAATGACTGCATAGCCGATGTCACCGCTCATGGCCGTCAGCGCCACGGCGCCCGTTACGGATGTCACGCCGATGGCGAACACTTGCGGCAATGACGTGTACAGGAGATCGACCAGCTCGCGCCGGATGCGCGGATCGGGGTGCAGATACCTGGACAGCATTGTGAGAGGCATGCAGGCACCATCACCATCACTTCCCTAACACGGGGTAGGGGATGGGGCGCGGGATGATGGCCAGTTCGCAACATCCTTAAGGAGACGTCAAAGCCCGGCTTGCTGGCGATTTTCTCACATGATAGCAGCAGTCGACGGGACCTTGCCGGGTTCCGATGCTTGGACCATCGCCCGACATGTCCGAATTCCACGGTGTTTTTCCCTATCTCGTCTCGCCCGTCGATGCCGGCGGCAATGTGCGCACCGAGGTCCTCGGCAAGCTCTGCGAGGATTTGATCGGCGCCGGCGTGCACGGGTTGACGCCACTCGGCTCGACCGGCGAATTCGCCTATCTGAGCGCCGCGCAGCGCAGCGCTGTCGTGCAGACCACGATCGAGGCCGCGAATGGCCGGGCGCCGGTCGTTGCGGGCGTCGCCTCGACCTCGACCGCGGACGCGGTCGCGCAGGCGAAAGACTACCAGAAGCGTGGGGCCGACGGCATCCTCGCGATCCTGGAAGCCTATTTCCCGCTTGCCGATGCCCAGGTCGAATCCTATTTCCGCGCCATTGCGGATGCCGTCGACATTCCCGTCGTCATCTACACCAACCCGCAATTCCAGCGCTCCGATCTCACCCTCGACGTCATCGCGCGGCTCGCCGAGCATCCGCGCATCGGCTACATCAAGGACGCTTCGACCAACACCGGCCGACTGCTCTCGATCATGAACCGCTGCGGCGATGGCTTGCGCGTGTTCTCGGCCTCCGCCCACATCCCGGCCGCGGTGATGCTGATCGGCGGCCGTGGCTGGATGGCGGGACCTGCCTGCATCATCCCGCGCCAGAGCGTTGCGCTCTACGAGCTCTGCAAGGCCGGACGGTGGGACGAGGCCATGGCGCTGCAGCGCCGGCTGTGGCGCATCAACGAAGCCTTCGCCCGCTTCAACCTCGCCGCCTGCATCAAGGCCGGGCTTGCGATCCAGGGCTACGACGTCGGCGACCCCGTCCCGCCGCAGGCACCTTTGACCGCCGAGGCGCGCAAGGTCGTGGAGACGGCTCTGCGCGATCTGACATAATTGCTTGTTTACGCGGCAATTCGTCCCGGCACCCGTGCACGGCAGCAAATGCCCCTTATCTGATCGAGAAACTTCCGCTCGTCTGCGACGTTTCTGCCTGAGCAAGGCCCTCCATGCATGTGCATCTCAGAGCCCCGCATTCAGCATAATAGATGGTGATCCCGATGAATCGTCGCTATGCGATTGCCGCAGCAGCTGTCGCCGCCCTGCTGCTTGCCGTCACCGCCACGAAGATCCTGCATGTCCCGTGGACCGCGCCCGCCGCGCGCGCCGTCGAGCAGCGGGGGCCGCTCTCCGAGGGCGAAAAGGCCACCATCGACATCTTCGAGCGCGTATCACCTTCGGTCGTCCAGGTGGCAGCCAAATCGGCAGCCGGTCCCCTCATGGGTGAGGAGGGCCAGGGCAGTGCTTCCGGCACGGGCTTCGTCTGGGACCGCGACGGTCATCTCGTGACGAACAATCACGTCATCGCCAATGGCGGCGAGATCGCCGTGCGCTTTGCCTCGGGAGAGGTGGCCCAGGTCGACCTGGTCGGCACGGCGCCCAATTACGATCTCGCGGTGCTGCGCATCCGCAGCGTGCGCCAGCTTCCGGCGCCAATCGCTCTCGGCAGTTCGAATGACCTGAAGGTCGGGCAATCCGCCTTCGCGATCGGCAATCCCTTCGGGCTGGATCAATCGATGACTTCAGGCATCATCAGCGCGCTCAAGCGCCGGCTGCCGACCCATGGCGGCCGGGAGATCGCCAACGTCATCCAGACCGATGCCGCGATCAACCCGGGCAATTCGGGCGGGCCGCTCTTGGATTCCGCCGGCCGTCTGATCGGCGTCACGACGGCGATCATCTCGCCGTCGGGGTCGAACGCCGGCATCGGCTTCGCGGTACCGGTCGACGTCGTGAACCGGATCGTGCCCGAGCTGATCCGCAACGGCCGCGTGCCGACACCGGGCATCGGCATCGTGGCCGCCGGCGAGGATGTTTCGACCCGGCTTGCTGTCGAGGGGGTGATCGTAGTGCGGACGGCTCCCGGCAGCCCTGCCGAGCGCGCAGGAATTCGCGGCGTCAACTTTTCGACGGGCGCGGTCGGAGACATCATCACCGCGGTGGAAGGCAAGCCGGTGCGGCGCCTTGCCGACCTGACCGACGCGCTGGAGCAGGCCGGGGCGGGAAAAACCGTTCGGATCACGGTCAAGCGCGGCTCGGACACCCGCGACGTGAACGTGGCCATCGTCGACATCGACAGGTCCTGACCGGCCGTTCCGCCGTGCACGAACGGGAGTGCACTGACCCTCGAAGCGCGATGCGATGAATCGTTATCGCGCTTCAGGTTGTTGCTTGAGCGTGGTCTTTTCGGAAGACCGCTGCGCACTTACAAGGATCGTGTTCTAGAAGCGGAAGTTCAGTCCGCCCTTCAGCGCCAGCTCTCCGCTGTCGATCCGGGTGCTTCCGCCTGGGAAGTTCAGAGTGTGCTTGCCGAACGAGGCGAGCGTGGCTTCGCCCTTGATGCTCACATGGTCTGTCAGCATGTGCTCGACGCCGATGCCGATCGTCGGTCCGAGATAGGTGGCCGAACGAGACGCCTCCGCGAAGCCGCCGTTGGCGGGACTGGTGAATCGCACCGGTGCAATGGCCAGTCCGGCGACGCCGTAGAGCAGGGTTGGCCCGAATGAATAGCCGAGCTTGCCCTTGATGGCATGGCGGCTGTTCTGCCGCGCCGTCAAATGGGTCGAGGAGGTCTCCTTGTGCATCAGCAGAAGCGAGCTCTCGGCCTCGATGCCGGCGACCCAATTGCCGGATTGCAGATTGTATCCGAACTGCACCCCGACATCGCCGCCGCCCATGCCGATGGTGTCGTTGGTTCCGGAGAAGCGTAGTGCCGGCATTGTGGTCGGGGCAGAGCTCCTGAAGGCGTTGGCATCAAGCCCGGCGTGGATGCCGAAATAGCCGCCCGACCAGTCGCGGATCCGGGCCTCGACCTTGGCCGGAACGGCTTTCCGCGGCATTGCGAGGCTGTCGGCGGCCTTGCTGGATAAGGGGACCAGTGCGAGACAGGTCGCAAGAAGGGCAAGTCGGATCGGGCTCATTGTCACATTTCTTTCGAATGGATTGGGACATCGCAGCGGTGGGAATTGGTGCCCCCGCGGCTGCTCCAAGAAGCCGTTTCCGGCCTTTGGTGTCGCCCAAGCCGGTTCGCCCGGCCGAAAACATGTCCGAGCCGGTCGGCTGGGACGATTTTGTCCATGAAGAGCTACATTTGGCGCCGCATGAAGGTGCGCCTCACCCATTTGATCCTACTGGAATACTAATCGATGAAATTCACGCTGCTTGGCCAGATCCTGACCGGCGCCCTGGTGCTCCACCAGAGCTTCGTGATCGCGCTGCTCCTGTCGCGGCGGGAAGAGCGCAAGGACCACTCGCTGGCCATGGCCGTATTCTTTCTCGCCAACCTGATCACCAGCCTGCCTGATCTGGTCAGCTTCTTCCGCCCGGGGCTCGAGGTCGCATCGTTCAATCTGATGACGATGCCGCTCACGATGGTGCTCGGCCCTGCCCTTTACTACTATGCCCGTGCCCTCGTCAGTCCCGATCCGGTCCGGCTGTCGCGGCAAGAGCTCCGGCATCTCGGGCCGTGCGTGGCGGCCGGGCTGCTCGTTGCCGGGCTGCTGGGCTTCAACGGTGTCCAGGCGGATCAGAAAGCCTACATTGCCCCCGACAACTCGGCCTTGGTCTTCAACATCGCGGCGGCGCTCGGCCTCGTCGTCGTCTTCGTGGTTGCGACCAGCGTCTATGTCGTCAAGACGTTGCGCCTTCTGTTCGTGTATCGGAGAAGCCGCTTCGACTTCTTCTCCTCGGTGGAAGGACGAAGTCTGACCTGGTTCGAATGGATGATCGGGATTTGCGCCCTGACCTGGGCCGTCTACCTCGTCATGATCGTTTGCGCCAATTCCGACTTTCTGCAAGTCTGTCCGGACGCAGAGGTTCTGGTCGAAGCCGCGTGGGTCTATGCTCTTTCCTTCATGGTGCTTTGGCAGCAGGTGATCTTCAAGCCGGAGCGTCACTGGGCTGCCAAGGCAGCCGACATCGTCGAAACGAGCGAGGCCGGAACTCCAAAGTACCAGCGTTCTGCGCTGGGCGAGGAACGCGCCAAACGCATCGCGGCCAAGATCGAACGGGCCATGACGGACGATCGGCTTTACCGAAATCAGGGAATAACGCTGCGCCAATTGTCCAATCACACCCAAGTTCCAGAAAACTACCTGTCCCAGGTGCTCAACGAGATCCTCGGCAAGAGCTTCTACGAATTCATCAATCATTGGCGCATTCGCGACGCCTGCGTCCTGCTCGGTGAGGCCAAACTCTCGATCATCGAGGTTTGCGAGGAGGTCGGCTTCAACTCCAGGTCGACCTTCAACGCTGCTTTCAAGAAGGAGACGGGAGTATCACCGTCCGAATTTCGCGCAGCCGTGCGCCGCGGCGCATGCTCGATCGTTGCTCCAGACGAAGCGGGGCAGGGGTTGGCGAACTGAGATCAATCGATCTCGCCACTCGGTTGTCATGGCCCGAAAATCCGCTACAACGCACCCGACGTTTCGAGATCTCAGGGATAAGCGGAATGAACATTCTTCCCGGCAATTTGCGTTTCGGGGCGGGGCAGCCCGTCAAGCGTTTGGAAGACCAGCGGCTGCTCACCGGGAAGGGACAGTTCATCGACGACAAGCCGGCCGACGGCGCGCTGTGGCTGCACGTGCTGCGCTCGCCGCACGCCCACGCCAAGATCGTCTCGATCGACACCGGCGCCGCGGCGTCGATGCCGGGCGTTGCCGCGATCTACACCGGCGCGGATCTCGTCAGGGACGACATCGGCACCATCCCGACGCTGAACATCTTCAAGCGCCCGGACGGCAAGCCGATGACGGTGCCGCCGCGCCGGCTGCTCGCCCACGAGGTCGTGCGCTATGCCGGCGAGGCCGTGGCCGCGGTGGTCGCTACCTCGCGTGCCGAGGCGCAGAACGCCGCCGAGGCGATCGGCGTCGAATACGACGTTCTGCCCGCAGTGGTCGATCCCGTCGAGGCCGTGAAACCAGGCGCGCCCGTGGTGTGGCCGGAGGCGCCCGACAACATCGTCGGCGCCATGAGCTATGGCGACGCCGCCAAGGTCGACGAGGCCTTCGCCACGGCGGCGCACACCGTCGAGCTCGATCTCGTCAGCCAGCGCCTGGTGCCTTCGGCGATGGAGCCGCGCTCGACCATCGCAGAGATCGAAAAGACCGGCCGCCTGCTGCTGCACGTGCAGTCGCAGACGCCCGCCTCGACCCGCGACGTGCTGGCGGAGGCCGTGCTGAAGCGGCCCAAGGACAGCGTGCGCGTGTTGGTCGGCGACATCGGCGGCGGTTTTGGCCAGAAGACCAACCTCTATCCCGAAGACGGCATCGTCGCCTATGCCGCGACCAAGCTGAACAAGAAGATCCGATGGCGCGGCGACCGCACCGACGAGTTCGTCGGCGGCACCCATGGCCGCGATCTCACCTCGACGGCGTCTTTCGCGCTGGATGAGAAGGGCAAGGTGCTGGCCTATCGCGTCAAGTCGATCGGCTGCACCGGCGCGTACTCCTCGGGCGCGGCCAACATCATCCCGCTGGTGCTCGGCCCGTTCGTGCAGACCGGCGTCTACGATCTGCCGCTGGTGCATTTCGAGGTGAAGTCGGTGATGACCCACACCGCGCCGGTCGGGGCCTATCGCGGCGCCGGCCGCCCCGAGGCCGTCTTCATCGTCGAGCGCCTGTTCGACGCCGCCGCGCGAAAGATCGGCATGGATCCGCGCGCAATCCGCAAGGCCAATTACATCAAGCCGGCGCAGCTGCCCTACACCAACGCCGTCGGTCAGGTCTACGATTCCGGCGCCTTCGCCCACATGCTCGACCGTGCCGTGAAGCTCGCCGACTGGGACGGCTTTGCCGCGCGCAAGAAGGCGGCCAAGAAGAAAGGCCTGCTCTACGGCCGCGGTCTCACCTCCTACATCGAATGGACCGGCGGCCGTGCGCATACCGAGAAGGTCAGCCTGCACGCCACCTCGCAAGGGCGCGTCGTGCTGCATTCCGGCACCATGGCGATGGGGCAGGGCCTGCAGACCACCTACACCCAGATGATCTCCGAAACGCTCGGCATCCCCATGGACAAGATCGACGTCGTCCAGGGCGACACCGATCTCGCCACTGGTTTTGGCAGCGTCGGCTCGCGCTCGCTGTTCGTCGGCGGCACCGCCGTCGCAGTGTCTTCCAACGACCTGATCCAGAAGGCGCGCGAGAAGGCCGCGAACGTGCTGGAGACCTCGGTCGAGGACATCGAATACCAGGGCGGCATGCTCACCGTGGTCGGCACCGACCGCCGCATCAGCCTGTTCGATCTCGCCGAGAAGGAGAGCGGCGCCGAGCTCAGCGTGGATTCCGAAGGGGAGGTCGATGGTCCCAGCTGGCCGAACGGCACCCATATCTGCGAGGTCGAGATCGATCCCGAGACCGGCGTCTCCAAGGTCGTGCGCTACACCACGGTCGACGACGTCGGCGTGGCCGTCAACCCGATGCTGGTCACGGGGCAGATCCATGGCGGCGTCGCGCAAGGCATCGGCCAGGCGCTGTACGAAGGCGTCTCCTACGATGCCGACGGCCAGCTTCTGACTGCGAGCTACCAGGACTACTGCATCCCCCGCGCGGACGACGTGCCGCCGATCGTGGTGACTCTGGACGATTCCGCGCCCTGCCGCACCAATCCGCTCGGCGCCAAGGGCTGCGGCGAATCCGGCGCCATCGGCGGTCCGCCCTGCGTCACCAACGGCGTGATGGATGCGCTCGCCGAGCTCGGTATCACCCAGCTGAACACGCCGCTGACGCCGCAGAAAGTCTGGCAGGCGATCCGGGACGCGAAGTCAGCGGGGTAGCACCGTCATTGCGAGCGTAGCGAAGCAATCCAGAGTCCATCCGTGGAGGGATTCTGGATTGCTTCGTCGCAAGAGCTCCTCGCAATGACGAAAGAGAGGGTCGTGGCCCTTCAAATGCCCAGCATCATCTTCGCGATGATGTCGCGCTGGATCTCCGAGGTGCCGCCGAAGATCGTGTACGCGCGCCCGTTGAGATATTCGGGCATCACCGTCAGCATCTCCTCGGGGATAACAGGCTCGTGGTTGAGCTTGTAGAGCGGCCGCATCGGCTCGACGTGAAGCGCGTCGTGGCCGATCACGTCGGCCCCTAACCGCGTCACGGCCTGGCGGATCTCGCTGTTGCGCAGCTTCAGGATCGACGACACCGCGCCGGGGTTCTGCCCGGTCTGCAGCGCCGAGAGCACGCGCAGCTCAGTCATCTCCAGCGCGTCGATGTCGACCTCGACCTCCGAGATGCGCGTTGCGATATCCGGACTGTCGATGGCGCGGCCCGTCAGGTCGGACTCGGCGAGATCCGCGATCGCCTTCAGCCCCTCGCGCAGCTTGGCCGAGGCGATGCCCGCGCCGCGCTCGAACTCCAGCAGATACTTGCCGTAGGTCCAGCCCTTGCCTTCATCGCCGACGCGGTTGGCGACGGGCACGCGCACGTCGTCGAAGAACACCTGGTTGACCTCGTGGTCGCCGCCGATGGTGAGAATCGGGCGGGTGGTGATCCCGGGCGTCTTCATGTCGATCAGGATGAAGCTGATGCCGTCCTGCTGCCGCGGCCCGTCGCTGGTGCGGACCAGTGCGAACATGCGGTTGGCGTGATGCGCGTGCGTGGTCCAGATCTTGGTGCCGTTGATGATGTAGTCGTCGCCGTCGCGCACCGCGCGCGTCTTCAATGACGACAGGTCGGAACCGGAGCCCGGCTCGGAATAGCCCTGGCACCAATAGTCCTCGCCGGAGAGAATCCGCGGCAGGTAGAAGTTCTTCTGCTCTGGGCTGCCGAAGCCGATGATGACCGGTCCGACCATCTTGACGCCCATGACGTTGACGTTGGGCACGCCGGCGCGCGCACACTCCGTCTCGAAGATCCAGCGCTGTGCCGGCGTCCAGTCGGGGCCGCCATATTCGACCGGCCAGCCCGGCGCACCCCAGCCTTGCGCGTGGAGCGCGCGCTGCCAGGCCATGCCGATATCGGGATCGGAGAACACCGATGGCGTCAGGGCGGTCGCACGCTTCATCTCCTCGGTGAGGTTGCTGGCAATGAATCCGCGCACCTCGTCCTGGAAGGCGCGCTCCTCGGCATTGAACGACAGATCCATGATGCGCTCCTTGTCAGGCCGAGATGGCCCTGCGTCCCAGCTCGGCATGCCGAGCATAGTGATGTGCGCTGCCGCCGAACAGCGTGTCGAAGGCGACGAGGCGCTTGAAATAGGCGCCGACCTCGAGCTCCTCAGTGACACCCATGCCGCCATGGAGCTGGATCGACTGCTCGCCGACGAAGCGAGCGCATTTGCCGATCTTGGCTTTCGCGCCCGCCGCGGCCCGGGCCCGCTCGGTCGGCGCGCTATCGGCCTTCAACGCCGCCCGCAGCGCCATCGAGCGCGCCTCGTCGACCTGCATGGCCATGTCGGCGAGGCGGTGGCGGATGACCTGGTTGGCGGACAGCGGCCGGCCGAACTGTTGTCGGATCTTGGTGTAGTCGAGCGTGGTGTCGAGCAGCGTCTGCATGATGCCGACGGCCTCGGCGCCGAGCGCTGCCATGGCGCGGTCGACCGCCCATTCGATCGCGGGTAGCGCGTTGCTGCCGTCTCCAAGCAGCGCGTCTTCGGGCAGGTGCACGTCCGACAGCTCGATGTTGCAGGCGCGCCCGCCGCCGAGGCGGGCGTAGTCGGAGATCGCGACGCCCTCCGCCGTCGCCGGCATCAGGAACAGGCCGATCCGTCCCGACGGGCCGCGATGGTCGTGCATCGTTGCAGAGACGATGATCTCGTCGGCGGCATGTCCGTCGAGCACGGTGATCTTGCTGCCCGACAGGTGCCAGCCTTGCGCCGTCCTGGTCGCCGATGTCGCGACCTTGGCGAGATCGAACCGGGCCGCGCGCTCGGAATGCGCGAAGGCAAGCTTCAATGATCCGTCCGCCACCTTGGGCAGGCTCGCCTGCTTCTGCTCCGCGGTGCCGCATCGGGCGATCAACGCGGCTCCCAGCACGACCGTGGCGACATAGGGCTCCGAAACCAGACCGCGGCCGAAGGCTTCCATCAAAATGCCGACATCGACCGCGCCGCCGCCCAGCCCGCCGAACTCCTCGGGCAGCGGCAGCGCAAGCCAGCCGAGCTCGGCGAACTGCTTCCATACCGCGGGACTGAAACCGAGCGGATCGTTCGCCATCTTGCGCCGGTGAGCGGCATCGTAGCTGCCGGCCACGAAACGTTCCGCGCTGTCGCGCAGCAGCTTCTGCTCGTCACTGAGATCGAGGTCCATCGTGTTTACTCCGCGGCGGCCGGCGGTTTGCGCACGGAGGGATGCAGGCCCGAGGGATCGACGATCATGCCGAACTCCTGGAGATTATGGGCATGGCAGAGCTGATGCAGCGCGAAGGCCTGGTCGATCGCGGCGGGCTGGCCCATCACGTCGACCGAGCGGTTCACCGCCTCCTTGGTCATCTTCAGCGCGAAGGACGGCTTTGCCGCGATCCGGCGCGCCAGCTCCAGCACGCGCGAGGATAGCTCCGCGCGCGGCACGACCTGGTTGACCATGCCGAGCTGGTGCGCCTCCTGCGCGCTCCAATTGTCGGCCGTGAACAGGAACTCCTTGGCCTTGCGCGCACCGAGTTCCCAGGGATGCACGAACCATTCGACGCCGCAGACGCCCATGGTGACGACGGGATCGCAGAACTGCGCATCGTCGCTGGCGACGATGAGGTCGCAGGCCCAGGCCAGCATCAACCCGCCGGCGATGCACTTGCCGTGCACCTCGGCAATGGTGGGTTTTGCCAGATTGCGCCAGCGCCGGGTGATCTGGAGATATATTTCCTGCTCGCGGGCGAAGCGGCCATGGGCATTGGGCTCGGCAAAGCCGCCCCAATTTCCGATCGGCGGAAAATCGACGCCCGCGGTATTCTTGCCGCCGGGGCGCAGGTCATGGCCGGACGAAAAGTGCGGGCCGTTGCCGGCGAGGATGATGACCTTGACCGTATCGTCCTGCACCGCCGCGTCGAAGGCGGCGTTGAGATCGTAGGTCATTTGCAAGTTCTGCGCGTTGCGCGCCTCGGGCCGGTTCATCACGACACGGACGATCGCCGGCTCCGGCCGTTCCACGAGGATGGTCTCGAACGAGCTCATCGCGTTTCCCCTGGCGTTCCCGTTTTTGTTTTGCCGGAGTTGACTATGTCGGCCGGTGAGAGGCAAGAGGCTTGCGTCAGTCGGCTGGAGACCTCCATCCATGCCGTCATTCCGGGGCGCGAAGCGAACCCGGAATCTCGAGATTCCGGGTTCGATGCTGCGCATCCCCCCGGAATGACGTTGGGCTGCTGGCG
This sequence comes from Bradyrhizobium sp., assembly GCA_035575945.1. Lineage (GTDB taxonomy): Bacteria > Pseudomonadota > Alphaproteobacteria > Rhizobiales > Xanthobacteraceae > Bradyrhizobium. Next base: position 344,169 of record DATLXF010000056.1, read on the forward strand.
CCTAGCGTGTCCCATCTGATAGTTTGCGCCGGATTTCACCGGGAGAAATTTGATGCGCAAGATCCTGACCGTGCTGGCCGCCCTTGCCTCGCTGAGCCTGACCAATTGCGGCTACAACGCGATCCAGAGCGAGGACGAGCAGATCAAGGCCGCCTGGTCCGAGGTCGTGAACCAGTATCAGCGCCGCGCCGATCTCGTGCCGAACCTCGTCAACTCGGTGAAAGGCTTTGCGCAGCAGGAGAAGGACGTGCTGCTCGGCGTCACCAATGCCCGCGCCAAGGTCGGCAGCATCCAGGCCACGCCCGAGGTGCTGAACGATCCCGCCGCGTTCCAGAAATTCCAGGCCGCCCAGGGCGAGCTCTCCAGCGCGCTGTCGCGGCTGCTGGTCGTCACCGAGAACTATCCGCAGCTGAAGTCGGACGCCTTGTTCAAGGACCTGATGTCGCAGCTCGAGGGCACCGAGAACCGGATCACCGTGGCGCGCAACCGCTACATCAAGTCGGTGCAGGACTATAACGTCACCATCCGCTCGTTCCCGAGCAATCTCACGGCGATGATGTTCGGCTACAAGGAGAAGCCGAACTTCTCGGTCGAGAACGAGAAGGCAATCTCGACCGCGCCGAAGGTGGACTTCAACGCGGCCCCCGCGCCGTCGAAGTAGGTGCGCACCGTTTTGCGAATGGTCTTCGCCCCACCCACCACTGTCATTCCCCGCAAAGGCGGGGAATCCAGTACGCCGCGGCTTCTCCGTATCCCGCGGCCGTCTCTGGGATACTGGATCGCCCGGTCCCGGCTCCGCCGGGCACCGCAGTATTGGGCCGGCGGACCGCCAGCGAAGACGGCAAGCCGGGCGATGACGGCGAGCTTTTGGCGTGTGCTACTCGCCGTCGCATTCCTCGCCTTTGCCTTCCCCACCCGCGCCGACGTCGCCGTCCCCGAGCTCACCGGCCGCGTGGTCGATCAGACCGGCACGCTCGCAAGCAGCGACGTCACCGCGCTGTCGCAGAAGCTGCAGGACTTCGAGAGCCGCAAGGGCAGCCAGATCGCCGTCCTGATCGTGCCGACCACCCAGCCGGAGACCATCGAGCAGTTCTCGATCCGCGTCGCGGAGGCCTGGAAGATCGGCCGCAAGAAGGTCGATGACGGCGCGATCCTCGTCGTCGCCAAGAACGACCGGCATTTGCGCATCGAGGTCGGCTATGGCCTCGAGGGCGCGCTGACCGACGTCATCTCGCGCCGGATCATCGACGAGATCATCACGCCGAAATTCCGGACCGGCGATTTCGCCGGCGGCATTTCCGATGGTGTCGACCGCATGATTCGCGTGATCGACGGCGAGCCGCTGCCGGCGCCCTCGCGCAGCGTCAACTTCGCCCACAATCTGGACGATCTCGCGCCGCTCTTGATCGTGACGCTGTTCGCCGCGATCGGGGTGGGCGGATTCTTCCGGGCCATTCTCGGGCGGCTGCTCGGCTCGCTCGCGGTCGGCGGCATCATCGCGGCGCTGACCTGGCTCATTCTCGGCTCCTTCGCCCTCGCCATGGCGCTCGGCGCCCTCGGCTTCGTCATTGGCTTCGTCGCCGACCTGTTTTCGGCGATGGCGCCGGGCACCGGACGCTCGCGCGGCGGCTCCTGGTCGAGCGGCTCGTCCGGAGGCGGCTGGAGCAGCGGATCGAGCAGCGGCGGCTTCAGCGGCGGCGGGGGCAGTTTTGGCGGCGGCGGCGCCTCGGGGAGCTGGTAGGGGTCATGGGCATCAAGCGCATCGCCAGACATCTCGTGCAGCATCATTGGCGGGCAAGGCAGATCTTTCCGCCTGATGTGCTCGCCCGCATCGAGCAGGCGATCAGGCAGGGCGAAGCCTCGCACTCCGGCCAGGTCCGCTTCGTGGTCGAAGGCGCGCTCGACGGCATACCGCTGTTCCGCAACCAGCCGGCGCGCGAGCGCGCGCTCGACCTGTTCTCGCACTTGCGCATCTGGGACACCGCGCACAACAACGGCGTCCTGATCTATCTCCTGCTCGCCGACCGTGACGTCGAGATCGTCGCCGATCGCGGCATCGACGCGAAGGTTGGCGCCGGTGGCTGGGAGACGATCTGCCACGCGATGGAGGCCGAGTTCGCGTCCGGCCAATTCGAGCGCGGCGTCATCGCCGGCATCGAAGCGGTGTCGAAAGAGCTGGCGAAGCATTTCCCGCCGCAGGGGTCGCAGAGCAACGAACTGCCGGATGCGCCGGTCGTGATCTGAACGGAGCGCGCGTTTCCGCTCCATTACGCCGCCGTTCATCTTCTCGCGATTACGAATTGTTTCACGCGGCCACACCGGTTCCATCTTCCCGGCCCAATTCGGCCCCGGATAACTTCCTAAAATTTCGGTAAGCGGGTCCCGAAGTAAGGAATTCGCAAGCAATGAAAGTTACCAAAAAGTCAACCGAGACTGGAGTATTTGCGCCGTGAGCGAACCATTGTCCGAGCAGGCTGCCCAGGAGTCCGGTGCTGTCGAAGTCGCAGCGCCGCACCGCGTCATGGCTGCTGCCGGTATCGACGCCCCCTCGATCGCCCCCGACCACGAGACGCCGCCCAAGCCCGATCCGGTGAAGGAAACCCCCAAGGTCGAGCCGCCGCGGATCGAGGTGCCGAAGCCAGACGCCAAGATGGAGGCCGCATCCGAGGTCAAGCCCGAGCCGAAGCCCGGCAAGCTGATCGTCATGCCGCCTGCCGACCGCGCCTGGGAGCGCGAGGATTTTGCTCCGCATGTGAAGGCGGATGAGCCGCGCGAAGCCGGAAGCAAGCGCCGCCTGTCGGCGATGGCCGCGGTGGTGGCGATTGCGGCGAGCGTCGGTGCGATCAGCGGTGCGCTCGCGACCGCGGGTATGATGCATTTCGCCGCACCCGCCCAGGCTCCGGTGCAGGTCGCCGACACCAGCGCGCTGGATGCGTCCGTGACCCGGATCGATGCCGACCTCGTCGCGCTGAAGGCCAGTGTCGAGCAGAGCTCCAAAACCGGCATCGCCCAGTCTAATCGCGCCAATGACCGTCTGGACAAGCTCGAGAAGGCGCAGGCCGAGCCGCTGGCGAAGATCGCAAAGCTGTCCGAGGCCGTCGACAAGCTCCGCGCCACGCCGCCGGCCGCGCCCGCGCAGGCCGCGGCGGCGGTGCCCAAGGAGACCACCGGCTCGATTGCGCCGACCCAGGTCGCGACCGCGGCGGCACCGGTCCCGGCGCCCGCAGCTCCCAAGGCCGAGGTCGGGCGCCTGCCCACGATCGACGGATGGCGGCTGCGTAGCGCCGGCAATGGCGGCGCGCTGATCGAGGGCCGCGACGGCCTCTACGAGGTCTATCCCGGCGACCCCATTCCCGGCGTCGGCCGGGTCGATGCGATCCGCCGCCAGGATGGCCGCTGGGTCGTCGTCACCAGCAGGGGTCTGATCGTCGGGCGCTGACGGCTCAGATCCGACCTCTAGAAGAGGCGCTTCACTGCCGTGTGAGGCGCCTTTTTGCTTGAATAGGCGTCCCCGCGCGGTGTTACCTCAGGGCATGAGCCGCGTGTTGCGAATTCTCATTGTTGCTGCCGCATGGCTGGGCGGCGGCGTTTCGCTTTCGGCAACGGACATTGCGCAGCTGACGCGCGGCACGGCGATCATCGACCCCGCTCTCCTGCGCCAGCTCGACCAGACCAATACGCTGGCGATCGCGCGCCTTCTGTCGCCGGAGCAGAATGCCGAGGCCCCGCTCACGACCGAGCTGATGTTCGCCACGCTGCCGCAGCTGAAAGACATTCCGCCCGCGATCGAGGCGGAATTCGACCGCTACATCGCGCGCTACAAGGCGGCTTATCCGGGTGAGACCGTCGGCGCCGGCGAAGGCTTCGACGTGCAGCTGTTCGACCTCGCCAATCTGAAATCGCGCGACACGCGTTTCGTGCTGGCGGGCATCGTCAACCGCATGGACCGCGCCTATGTCTCGCCAGAGTCCTGCGGCGAGATCCGGCTGATCTACCGCCTTGCGCGTTTCGATAGCAGGCCGGATGGCGGCAAGGCTGCCACGCACCTGCCGATGACGCTCAATCTCGTGCTGAAGGCGCGCGATCCCGGTCAGGCGGATGCGAGCGGCAAGCCGGTCAATTGCGCCGACATTGCGCGGCGCTGGCTCGACAGGGGCAATTGGCAGGAGCTGCTGCTCGGTCGGGGCGACGCCATGCTCGACCGCATCGAGACCAACATCCAGGTCTCGGTCGCGCCGAAATCGGCGCTGCACGACTTCCGCTCCGATTACCTGCTCAAAGTCTTCAAGTACGACGTTGCCACCAAGACGTTCGAGGAGGCGGCGCTCGAGAACCAGATCGACCGCGACCGCATCCTCGCCGACGATGCTCTGCGGCGCGACTTCAAGGCCTGGCTGCTCGCGCCCGAAAACTTGCGCGCGTTCGATCGCGGCACCGTGCAGATCCCCGAGAAATTCCTCGCCAGGGCCGCGGTGGTGCCGACCCCTGCCGGCCTCGACGCCTCGGAGTTGCAGCCGGAATTCGGGCTGATGCAGGGCGAAGCAAGAGGAGAGGGCAAGGGCGATCCCGTCTTCACCGACAATGACGTCGTCGGCGCGCTGCAACAGGCCGCGGCGCGCGGCATCGACATGGAGAACGTCCGTTCGGTCGCAGGCTTCCAGCGCCGTCTCAACGACATCACCTGCGCCGGCTGTCACCAGACCCGCGGCATCGGCGGCTTCCACTTCCCCGGAGTCGATTCGCTCGCGGACAAGCCGCCGAATTCCAGCATCGTACCGGCCTCGCCGCATTTCTTTGGCGACCAGCTTCGCCGCCGCGACATCCTGGCAGCCTTTGCTGCGGGCAAACATCCTGATTTTTCGCGCGGATTTGCCAGCCGGCCGCAGACCCGGGGCAGCAGCGGGCTCGCCGGCACCGACTATCAGGACGGCTGGGGCGCACATTGTTCCCTGCCGATTCGGGGATCGGGAACGCCGGACAAGAGTTTTACGTCATGGAGCTGTGCTAACGGTCTTACTTGTCAGGCCGCCGCGGCCTCGCGCCGCATCGGCATGTGCTTCATCAAGACGCGTTAGCATGCAAGGTCAGGCAACAAGCGATTTGGATGATTCATGACCAATACCAGCGAGGCCAATAAGGAGCGCAACCGCGAGATCGCGCGCAATGAGGAAGCCAAGCAGGTCGCAGGCAGCACCCGCGTCAGCATCTGGGCCATCGCGACGGCCGTATTCGTCGGCGGGCTCCTGTTCACGCTCGGCTGGCTGGCGCTGCGGTAGGCCGCCTCTCACTTCGCGTAGTTCGTCATCCGCTGTCCCGGCAGCAGCTCATAGGCCGGCTTCCAGCCCGGCAGTGCGGCTATGCGGCCGAGCCAGGCATGGATGGCAGGATGACTCGCTCCGAAATCGAAGCCGTGCTCGTCGCTCGGATAGTGCAGATAGGCCATCATCGAGATGTCGGCGACCGTCGGCCTTGCGCCGATCGCGAAGGCGTTGTGCTGGAGGTGGCCGTCGAGAATGCCGAGGAAGTCCTCGAGCCGCCGGCGAAAATACTTCAGCACTTGCGGATCGTTCTTCTCGGTGAAGGCGCGCATGAAGCGATACGTCGCCATGTAGCCGGTGAGCTTGTGGTTGTCCCAGAACAGCCAGCGTAGCAGCTCGAACTTCTCCTCCTCCGTCTCGGCGTCGAAACGGCCGTATCGCTCGGCCAGTTTCAGCAGCAGCGGCGCGGTCTGCGTCATTTTCACGCCGTCGAGCTCGAGCACGGGAATCTCGCCCATCTCGTTGATGGCTTGGCGCCATTCCGCCGTGCGCGTGACGCCGCCGGCGAAATCGGTCCACACCGGCTCGAAGCTCTCGCCACAGAGCGTCAGCATCAGCGCCAGCTTGTAGCTGTTGCCTGACTCGGGGAAATAGTGGAGGCGGTAGTGGGGCATTGAACGCTCCTTGCCTTCGGGGACGCGGACGGCAATACTACATATGATCCGCATAACAGAACATTTGTTCTGCAATTGGTCAAGGGCTGGATGCTAGGGGCCGGATGAGCAGGGATTCAAAAACGGAGTCGGGCGAGCGCGAGCGGTCCCTGATGCAGGCGACGCTCCGAATCATCGGGCGACATGGGCTGGACGGCGTGACTCACCGGGCGGTCGCGGCCGAAGCCGGGGCTTCGCTCGGTGCGGTCACGCATCATTTCGGATCCCGCGACGCGCTGGTCGAGGCGGCGCTGCAGTTCGCCTTGGCGCGCGAGGTCGGTCGGCTGCGCGCGTTGGCCCTCAGCCTTCAGGACAAGGCATTCGAGGTCGAGGCCTGGATCGACGCGCTGGTCGACTTCTACGTCCGAGAGCTCGGCAGAGAAGCCGAGACGCATATCGCCTGCTATGAGGCCTTCCTGGCTGCCGCGAGGCAGCCCCGCTATCGGCCCGTGGTCGCCGAGTGGTTTGACACGTGGCGACAGAGTGCGGAGCTTGCGCTGAAAGCCGCGAAGTCACCAAGCCCACGCCGCCACGCCGAGTTGTTCGTTTCGGCGCTGATCGGCTTGCTGTTTCGTCAACTCGCCACGCCCAGAGCTGGATTCCGCCGTGAGGCGAAGGCGGAGTTGTTGGAATTGGTGGGCGGCTTGATCGCGCGGAAGTAAACGCCGGCCTAGCCCACCGCTCCCGAGCCCCGCAACTGCTTGATCGCCGCCTCGTCGTATCCCGCGCCGCGCAAAATCTCGTCACTGTGCTCGCCGACGGCCGGCGGCTTGCGCGGCTGGACCTTCCTGGCGCCGTCGATCCAGATCGGGCTGTTGATGGTGAGCATGGTGTCGTTCTCGAACGGCACCAGCACCTCGTTGTCGAGCATCTGCTTGTCGTTCGGGATGTCGTCGAGAATGGCGACGACGCCGAACACGAGGCCGTTGCCGTCAAGGATCTTTCGCCATTCGGCGAGGTCCCTGGTAGCGAAGGTCTCATCCAGGATCTTGATCAGCTCGACCGAGCGGGCGTGACGGTCGGCCTTGGTGGCGAAGCGAGGGTCGTCGATCAGGTCCTCGCGTCCGAGGCACTTGGCGAGTGTCGGGAACTGCTTCTCCTCGTTGAGCAGTGACAGGATCAGCCAACGGCCGTCCTCGCACTGATAGTGATTGGCCACCGCGTTCAGCGCGCGCTCGCGCGGCCGCCGCTCGCCGAATTTGGCGCCGCAGAGCTTGGCCTGCGCCAGCACGCTCGCGGCCCACACGCCGTTCGCCATCAAATTGGAGGCGACATGTGAGCCCTTGCCGGTTTTCTCGCGCTGATACAGCGCGGTGACGATGGCGCCGTAGAACGCCATGGCACAGGGATGGTCGCCCATGCCGGCCACTGAACGGGCCGGCGTGGTGTCGGTGTCGGCGCGGACGAGGTCCATCAGGCCGGAGCGCGCCCAATAGGCGTTGCTGTCGAAGCCGGGCTTGTTGGCCTCCTCGCCCTTCTCGCCATAGCCGGTGAAGGAGGCGTAGATCAGCCGGTCGTTGAGATGGGCGAGATGGTCATAGGTGATGCCGAGCTTGGCGCGCACCGGCGGGGGCATGTTGGTGATGAAGACGTCGGCCTCGGCCACGAGCTTGTACAGCACGGCCTGCGCTTCCGGCTTGGCGAGGTCGAGGGCGATGCTCTTCTTGTTGCGGGCCTCCAGCAGCCAGGCGAAATTGTGCTCGCCGCTGGGATAGCCCGGCAGGTTCGGCAGGTTGCGATAGGGATCGCCGGTGCCGGGCGGCTCGATCTTGATGACGTCGGCACCGAAATCCGACAGCACGGTCGCGGCCGCGGGCGCTGCGATGAAGCTCGCGCAGTCCAGCACCTTCAGCCCCGCAAAAATGCCCTTCTCCATCGCGGCGTCGCTCCCTCGCTTGTTTCCCGCACGCTGGAATTGGCGCGGGCCAGTGATGGGAGCATTAGACCGATGTTTTCCCGGGATGCAACGGCGCCTGGCGCAGGGCCTCACTCCTCTCCCGCAAGCAGTGCAGCATTGCCGCCGGCGGCCGCGGTGTTGATCGTCACGGTCTGCTCGATGGCAAAGCGCGCAAGGTAGTGCGGGCCGCCGGCCTTGGGGCCGGTTCCGGACAGGCCGCTGCCGCCGAACGGCTGCACGCCGACCACGGCGCCGATCATGTTGCGGTTGACGTAGATGTTGCCGACCTGGACGCGGTCGATGATGGCCTCGATGGTGTCGTCGATGCGCGAATGGATTCCGAGCGTGAGCCCATAGCCGCTGCGCTCGATCGCTTCCAACACACGAGCGAGGTTCTCGGCGCGATAGCGCACGACATGCAGGATCGGGCCGAACACCTCCTCCGTGAGCTGGCCGGCCTCCTTGAGCTCGAAGATATGCGGCGCGACGAAGCAGCCGTCCGGCACCTGGCCTGCAAAGTGCAGCCGCGCCTCGCGCTTCATCCGCGCGATATGCGCATCGAGGCGCTGCTTGGCCTCCGCGTCGATCACCGGCCCGACATGGGTTGCGACGTCAGAGGGATCGCCGATCCTGAGCTCGCGCGCCGCGCCCGCGATCATCTCGATGATGCGGTCGGCGACGTCCTCCTGCACGAACAGGAGCCGCAGTGCCGAGCAGCGCTGACCTGCGGATCGGAAGGCCGACGTGGCGACATCGTCGGCGACCTGCTCCGGCAGCGCGGTCGCGTCCGCGATCATCGCGTTGATGCCGCCGGTCTCCGCGATCAGCGGCACGATCGGCCCGTCCTTGGCCGCGAGCGTGCGGTTGATCAAGCGCGCCACCTCTGTCGAGCCGGTGAAGACGACGCCCGCGACATCAGGATGCGCGGTCAGCACGGCCCCGATGCGGCCGTCGCCGGTGACCAGATGCAATGCGCTCCCGGGGATGCCGGCCTCGTGCAGCAGCGCGACGGCCTCGCGCGCGATGTGCGGGGTCTGCTCGGCAGGCTTTGCGACGACGCTGTTGCCGGCCATCAGAGCGGCCGTGACCTGTCCCAGGAAAATCGCGAGCGGAAAATTCCACGGCGAGATCGCGACGAAGACGCCGCGGCCGCGCATGGCGAGTGCGTTGCTCTCGCCGGTCGGGCCGGGCATCGCGACCTCGACGCCGAACAGCTTGCGGCCCTGCGCGGCGTAGTAGCGGCAGAAATCCGTGGCCTCGCGCAGCTCCGAGAGCGCGTCGTCGAGCGTCTTGCCGCCCTCGGCTTGCAGCAGGGCGATGAAATGCGCGCTCCGACTCTCCAGCAGATGCGCGGCCTGCTCCAGCGCCGCCGCGCGCGTGCCTGCCGGCGTCCTGCTCCAGCCGGCAAAGCCGGCGCGCGCAGCCGTCACCGCCGCGTTGGCCTGATCCGGCGTTGCATCAGCGAGAGGCTTGAGATCGGCTGCCTCGCCCCTGACATCGGCCACCAGCCGGTCGAGTGCGGCGCGCTCACCGAATTCGACGCCGCGCGAGTTGCGTCGCTCCGGGGCGAACAGATCTGCGGGCAGCGGGATCTTGGGATGGGCCGCCGCCTGCGGCCGGCCGATGGCGTCCGCCGGGCGCTGCAGCAGCGCCGTCACGGGCACGCGATAATCGGCAGCCTGCGCCACGAAGGAGGAGTTGGCGCCGTTCTCCAGCAGCCGTCGCACCAGATAGGCGAGCAGATCGCGATGGCTGCCCACCGGCGCATAGGTGCGGTAGGCGATGTCGGGATGATCCTTGGAGAGCTGCTCGTAGAGCGCCTCGCCCATGCCGTGCAGGCGCTGGAACTCGAAGCCACCGCCATCGGCTGCGAGCTCCAGCACGGTCGCGACCGTCAGCGCGTTGTGGGTGGCGAATTGCGGGAAGATGCGCGGCCGCAAGGCGAGAAGCTTCGTCGCGCAGGCGACGAAGTTCAGATCGGTCATCGCCTTGCGCGTGAATACGGGATAGCCAATGAGCCCGCGCTCCTGCGCGCGCTTGATCTCGGTGTCCCAATAGGCGCCCTTGACGAGGCGCACCATCAGCTTGCGGTCGTGCGCGCGGGCGAGTTCATCGGCATAGTCGATCACCGCGGCGGCGCGCTTCTGATAGGCCTGGATCGCGAGGCCAAATCCGTCCCAGCCGGCAAGCGAGGGATCGGCGAGCGTCGCCGCGATCACGTCGAGCGACAGCTCCAGCCGGTCGGCCTCCTCGGCGTCGACGGTAAAGTTGAGGTCATGCGCCTTGGCGCGCTGTGCGAGGTTCAGCAGCAGCGGCACCAGCTCGGCCATGACGCGGCCGCGGCTGATCGCTTCGAAGCGCGGATGCAGCGCCGACAGCTTGACCGAGATGCCGGGGCGGTCGGGGAGGGGATGGTTGCCCGCCGCCTTGCCGATCGTTTCAATGGCGCTGGCATATGCGTCGAAGTAGCGTCTCGCATCCGCCGCGGTGCGGGCGCCTTCGCCGAGCATGTCGAAGGAATAGCGCGGCTTCTGGCCGGAGCGCGGCCGGCCCCGCTCCAGCGCCTGCTCGATGGTCTCGCCCAGCACGAAATGATTGCCCATCAGCCGCATCGCCTGGCGCGTGGCGGTGCGCACCGCCGGCGCACCGAGCCGCTTGACCAGCCGGCCGATAGTGCCGTCGGGCGTCTCGCCGGGCTGGATCACCCGGGCCGACAGGCCGAGCGCCCAGGCCGAGGCGTTGACCAGGAATGCCGTGGACTTGGTCTCGTGGTGGATGAAGTCGCCCTCGCCGAGCTTGTCCTCGATGAACTGGTCGGCGGTACGCGCGTCGGGCACGCGCAGCAGCGCTTCAGCCAGCACCATCAGCGCCAGCCCCTCCTTGGTCGAAAGCGCAAACTCCCGCAGCATGTCCTCGACCCCGCCAAGATGACCTGCAAGCCGATCGTCGCGCTTGCGGATCGCCTCGATCAGCCGCGTCGCAGTGCGGTCGACCCGCGCCTCCTGCGACGGGGACAGGTGCGAGGCCGGCAACAGGCGCGCGGCGATCTCGCCGTCATCGGGTGCGTAGGGGGCGGAGAAGGGTGGTGGGGTGCTCGGCATGGCCTGTCCTGTGGTGGAAATTCAGGATAAAGCGCATAAGACCGTAGTTCGATAGACAATCTACTGGATTTGCGTTAGAAAATGAAGATGTTTAGTCGTCCAGGCTTACAAAGTATGGATCTCGACCGCATCGACCGGAAAATCCTCTTGATCCTCCAGGAGGATGGGCGCATTGCCAATGTCGACCTCGCCGAGCGTATCGGGCTGTCGCCGACCTCGATCGGCGAGCGGCTGAAGCGCCTGCAGCGCGAGGGTTTTGTCGAAGGTTATGGCGCGCGGCTCAACCCGGACCGGCTCGGCCTCGGCCTCCTGGTGTTCGTCGAGGTGCTGCTCGACAAGACCACACCCGATAATTTCGAGCGCTTTGCGCGCGCGGTGAAACTCGCCCCTGAAGTGCTGGAGTGTCACATGGTTGCCGGAGGCTTCGATTATCTTGTAAAGGCGCGGCTCGCGGACATGACCGCCTATCGACGCTTTCTCGGCGAAACCCTGCTGTCGATGCCGGGCGTGCGCGAGACGCGGACTTATGCGGTGATGGAGGAGATCAAGCGCGACGCACCGTTGCCGGTGGGCTGACGACGTGCCGTCGCGATTGTCATTGCCGTGGCGTTGAATCAGCGGTCTTCTAAGGGAAAATAGCTATCCTCGTGCAATCGCAACGCCTGTCGTCGAATGCACCGGCCGTCTTCTTGAAATTTTCTTGGCCCGCTCCCGGACAAATCCGGGAGGCAGCAAAGGCTGCGCGGGCTTTATACTTTGAGGTTCTCTGCGGAGGTCTTGCCCCGGTTTGCGATCTCTTCGTATTCCACCGTCTGTCCCTCGTTCAGGGTCGACAGACCGGCCTTCTGCACTGCCGAGATATGCACGAACACATCCTTGCCGCCCGACGCAGGCTGGATAAATCCATAACCCTTCGTCGGGTTGAACCACTTGACCGTACCTTTAGCCATCACGACTTCTCCGCGGGTCTTCCTCCGAAATCTCCGAGCCGCCAGTCCCCGCCAACCGGCCGGTTCGGTCCTAACAGGATACGCGGAATGTGGCGGGCTTGGTAGCGCAAACCACATCGGCATTTCGCCGAATTCCGCTCAACTTCGCGGCGTTCTTGCCGGTTTTGCCCGTTTCGCGGTCAATTGACCCGCGCGTGTCCTGACGGGTGCCTGCGCAGCGCTCACGCCGCAACGCGCTCGCTGCGGTCGACCAGCGCCGCCAGCTCCCGCGCGTCGGCCACCACGCGCACCGCGAGCGGCTCGTCGCGGCCGCGGATCGCGACCTCCTGATGCGGCAGGTCGTCCGCAAGGCCGGCGGTGCGGTGCACTTCCTCCGAGACGACGGCCTCGCAGGCGAGCGTCTTCGTCATGTCCTGGAGGCGGGCGGCGACGTTGACGGCATCGCCGAGCGCGGTGAAGACGACGTGATCGCGATAGCCGATGTCGCCAATGATGACCTCGCCGCCGTGGATCCCAATGCCGAAGCGGATCGGCTGGCGCAGATCGTGGCTCAGGAGCTCGTTGAGCTCGTCGATATGGACGGCGATTCCCGAGGCTGCCTTCAGCGCCTGCCGGCAGGCTGTTTGCGGATCCGCCGACAGCCCGAACAGCGCCAGCATGCCGTCGCCGACGAATTGGTTGGGCTGGCCGCCGTTCTCGATCACGGCCTGCGACACCGCGCCGAGGAAGCGGTTGACGATGAAGACCGTGTCGAACGGCAGCCGCTTTTCCGCCAGCTGGGTCGAACCGCGCATGTCCACGAACAGGCTGACGAGATAGCGCTCCTGGCCGATCGCGGACGATGCCGAGGCCCCGTCCGTCGCATGCGTGTGAGGCGTGAAGAGCTGGAAGAAGGAAAGGTCGGACGTCGGCCGCAGCTGGCAGGCGAGCCGGATGGACGGATCGGCGGTCCCGACGCGGGTGAGCACGAAAGCCTCGCGCTGCGACGGCGTCGGCAAGGCGTCATGATCGCCGATGATGCGGATGCGGCAGGTCGAGCAGCGCGCGCGGCCGCCGCAGACGCTGGCATGCGGCACGTTGTGGCGCAGGCTTGCTTCCAGCACGGAGAGGCCCTTGGGGACCCGCACCGTCTTGCCGTTGCCATAGGACAGCGCGATCATGCCGCCACGCCGCTCGCGCCAGGCCCGCACGCCGCGCGCCGCCAGGACCAGCGCGAGCAATCCGAAATAGCCGACGGTGAGACCGCCGGCGATGCGGTCGAGCGCATTGTTTTCTGCGACGGTGCCGACCTGAGGGCGGCCGAGATTTTGCGCACGCCAGTCCCGATCGTCGCTCTCGATCTCGACGCTGCGGCCGCCCTGATAGATGCCGAGCAGGGATAATGTCGGAATCAGCACGGCGGCTGCGAGCAGGTAGGGCGCCGCGCGCGGGAAGAACGGCTTGAGGCGCAGCCAGAAGTAAATCCCGATGCAGCCGTGCACCCAGGCGATGAGGAGCAGGATCGTCATTTGCCAGAGCCGGGCGGGGGCCGCGACGAAGAACAGATAGAGCTCCTGCGGATAGAGTTTCTGATGATCGTACAGCGTGTAGCCGAGCCGTACCCCGATCACGTGTCCCATGACCAGAGCGGGAATGCTCAATCCCAGCACCAGCTGGAGCGGCTCGATCGCCCGCCAGCGGAACTGGCGGCGCTGATACAGCGCATAGAGGCCGAGGCCCATATGGGTCAGCGCAGCCGCGTAGAACACGATCGAGACCGGCAGGAACTGCCAGAACAGGGTGTGGTAGACGACCCCGGTTTCCATGGCCTCGACCGAGATGTTGCCGAGCGCATGGTTGAGGAAATGGCTGACTACGTAGGCGAACAGGATGATACCGCAGATGAGCCGCACCTGCCGCACGCCGGTAGCGCGGACGACGGACATCGGAATCGGAGCGGTGGCCATGATTCGATTGTATCAGTTCATGAAGGAGAACGGCCAGCGTAGCCTTAAACGACCTTTGTGGACAGGTTGCATGACATGCCCGGGACGACAGCGGTGTATGCGGCACCATCCCCAGATTGACTCCCCCTGCCACTTTGGGGAAAAGCGCCGCCGTGACGATCGCTCCCGACATCTCTGCGAAGCCCGGCGGCGCCGAACGCCGGCTCATCCTTGTTGCGGTGCTCGTCGTCGCCGCGATGACGCTGCTGCGCATCGTCTACGCCTCCGTGATCGAGCTGCGCACGGATGAGGCCTATTACTGGACGTGGTCGCAGGAAGCGGCGCTCGCCTTCCTCGATCATCCACCGGGCATCGCCTGGCTGATCCGTATCGGTACCGCGATCTTCGGCGATACCGCGCTCGGGGTCCGCTTCGGCGGCATCGTCGCGATGCTGGTGACGCAGCTGCTGCTCGCCGACATCGTCCGCCGCCTCACGCATGATGCGCGCGCGATCGTGCTCGCGGTGCTGATGCCGGAGGCCGCGCTCTACTACGGCTTGCTGATGGCCAAGGTCGCGCCCGATGTCGCGATGATCCCCTTCGCGACGGCCATGATGTGGTCGCTGGTGCGGCTCGCGCAAGGCGGCGACGGCCGCTGGTGGCTCGCGGCCGGCCTGTTCGCAGGCCTCTCGATGCTGTCGAAATTCACCGCGATCATGTTCGCGCCGGCGGTTGCCGCCTTTCTGCTGGTGCCGGATTGGCGCTGGCGTTGGCTGCGCAGTCCCTATCCCTATCTCGCCATGGTTGTCGCGATAGGGGTATTCTCGCCCGTGCTGATATGGAACGCGCAGCATGACTGGGCCTCGTTCCGTTTCCAGGGCGTGCGCGCCACCGCCAATTACGGCATCTCGTTGCGCACGATGGGTGATTACATCGGCCTGCAATTCGGCCTGGTCGGCTTCGTCATGCTGCCGGTGGTGCTGTCGGGACTGGTCATGACGGCCTGGCGCGGCTATCGCAGGCGCGAGCCGGTCGCGATCCTGCTGTCGACCGCGGTGCTGGTGCCGTTTCTCTATTTCTTCTTCAAGTCGCTGACGCTGCGGGTTGGAGATACCTGGCCGATGTTCATGTGGCCGGTCGGTTTCGCGGCCACTGCCGTGAACCTCGCCATCATGACGAAGGAGGGATGGTCGGCTCGGATGCTCAAGTCGTCGCTGTTCTGGGCCAGGACGGCGATCGTCTCGGGCATCGGCTTTGTCGTGATCGTGTTTCTCTACTACGTGGTCGCACCCTGGAATCTGCTCGGCAGGATCGATCCGATCGGCGCCGAGGCCGGCTACGAGCAGGTCGCCGCGCGCGCGCAGGCCGCGCTCGACGAAACGGGAGCGACCTGGATCGCGACCACGGACTACCGCACCTATGCCATGATGCGCTGGCTGTTCCGGGGCCGCGTGCCCGTGGTCGAGATCAACGAGCGTGGTCGCTTCCAGGATTTTGCCGATCCCGGCATGGACAGGATCAGGGGCCACGCCGGCATCTATGTCGGCCGCGAGCCGGATGATCGTTCATCATTGTGGGAGCATATCCCCGCGAAGCGCGAGCGGCTCGGCCAAGCCGAGCGCCGCTGGCGCGGCGTCGTCATGGACACTTATGCGATCGAGAAACTCACCGACTGGACGCCGGAGCTGTCACCGCCGAAGGATTCGCCGCTGTTTTGGTGGAAGGTGCTGGCGGGCGAATTCGAGCGGCGCTTGCTTGTCTAGCGCCGCTGCTACTCTTCCCCATCCTTCTTCCGCAGCAGGTCCGTTGCGAGGTCCGACAGCTTCGGCGGTGGCAGCGCGGCGAACGGCAATGGCCTCGTGACGTCGATCGCGGCCAGCCCCAGCCGCGCCGTCAGCAGGCCATTGAGCACGCCCTCGCCGAGCCGCTGCGACAGCTTCGCCGCGATGCCGTGGCCGAGCATCTGCTGCACCAGGCTGTCGCTCGCGGCCATGCCGCCGGTGATGGCGAGATGGGCGATGACATGACGCAGCAGGCGGATCATGCCGAGCGCGCCGGGACGGCCGCCATAGAGATAGGCGAGCTGCCGGACCAGCCGCAGCGCGGCGACGAACACGAACAGCACGTCGATCGCCGCGCGCGGGCTTACCGCCGTGACGATCGACACCTTTTGCGCAGCTGACGACACCAGCCGCCGCGCCTCGGCATCGAGCGGCGACATCAGTTCGCGCTCGGCGAGCCGGATCATGTCGGCGCCATCGATGATCTCGCTTGTGTGGCTCTCCAGCGCAGCGCGGGCGCGCGCCAGCTGCGGATTCTGGTGTGCGATCTTGAGCAGGTCCTGCACGATGACGCGGCTTTCCTTGCGGTCGTCGCTGGCGAGCACGGCGGCCGCGCGCGCATGCAGCTTCTCGATCGTTGCGAGACGCGCGAGCCCGAACGCCTCGCGTCCAATCACCACCGCGAGCGCCACCGCGGTGACGGCGGCGAAGGCAAGTCCGACGAAGCCGAGCGTTTCGCTGCGCGCGAATAAATCCTCGACCAGATGGACCACGCCGAGGCCGGTGCCCAGCAGCGTCAGGCCGGCGAGCCCGGACCAGAACAGCGCGCCCCAGGGAAAACCCCGCCGCGCAGGCCGCACGGCTTCGATCGGCACCGGCAGCAGCGCCGGATCCGGCTCCGGCGTGATCTGGATGGTGGCGCGGCCGAGCCGTGTCGTCTCGTCGGCCTCGGTGACGACGACGCCGGGATCGTCGAGCCGGAACGTTACCGGCCGCCGTGGCTTCGATCGGTCGTTCATGCGAGCTTGTCTCCGATCAGGAACTGCAAGGCACGGTCGAGGCGGATGTGTGGCAGCGTCGGCTCGTCCGTTCCCTCGCGGTCCAGCTTGGGCGGCCGGAAGCGCAGGAAGCGGAAATCGCTGTTCCCGGCGGCTTGCGTCGAGAGTCCGCGGAACGCATCCGTGCCGTTGAAGAGCGGCTCGGGATCGAGCGGCAGGTCGCCCGGAAAGGTCGCCACTTCCGTGTTGCCGTCGAAGAACTCGCCGCCCGCGCTTTCGCCCGCAGCGGGGGTTCCAAGGATCGACGGCAGCTTGTCGCGGCCATGCGCCACCTGCGCCTCGCGCGTGGCGCGGACGGCGGCGAGTGCGACGACGTCGATCAGAGCGCCGGTGTTCTCCGCGCGTGCAACGGCGCCAGCGACGGCGCGGCGCAGCACCGCCTCGAGCCGGTCGTGGCTGGAATGATGCAGATGGTCCGCCTTGGTCGCCGCAAACAGGATGCGGTCGATGCGCGGGCGGAAAAGGTTGGACAGCAGCGTACTGCGGCCGATGTTGAAGCAATCCAGGATGCCGGCCAGCGCGGCTTCGAGATCGTGCAGCGCCGCGGGGCCGGAGTTGAACGCGGACAGCGCATCGGCCAGCACGATCTGGCGATCGAGCCGCGCGAAATGGTCGCGGAAGAAGGGCCGCACCACGACGTCCTTGTAGGCCTCGAAGCGGCGCACCATCATCGCCCATAGCGTTCCGTCGGGCGCCTGCCGCCCCGAGGGCACGTCGAGCGGCGCGAAGGTCAGCGCCGGCGTGTCGGCGAGATTACCGGGCATCAGGAAGCGGCCGGGCGGCAGCAGGCTCATCGCAAACCGCTCGTCGCGGCAGGCGCGCAGATAATTCGTGAACAGCCTTGCGGCCGTCAGCGTCGCTTGCTCGTCCTCGCGCGCTTCGGGCTTGAGCGTCGCAAGATGCGCATGCCAGTCGGAGGCCAGATGCGCGCGGGGCACCTCGCGCGACAGCGCCAGGCTCTCCGCCGACCATTGCTCGTAGCTCTTCTGGAGCAACGGCAGGTCGAGCAGCCATTCGCCGGGATAGTCGACGATGTCGAGCGTCAGCGTACGGTCGGCGCCGTTCGGGCGCTGGTACTCGATGACGAGCCTGAGCTCGCTGATGTCCACCGTCGAGTTCGGCCAGCGCCGCTCCTCGGCCAGCGCGCGCAGATGGCTCTCATAGGCAAAGCGCGGCACCGCATCGTCAGGCTGCGGCGCAAGGTGCGCTCGCGCAATCCGGCCCGAGGCATAGGCCTCGAATACCGGAAACCGGCCGCCGCGTGTCAGTCCGTGGACCAGCGCGGTGATGAACACGGTCTTACCGGCGCGCGACAGGCCGGTGACACCAAGCCGCACCGTCGGATTGAAGAAATGCTCGCCGTAGTCGATCAGCGCCCGCGCCGACAGCCGCGCTTCTTCGACCATGTCATGGAAACTGAATGCCATCTGAACGTTAACGGATCTCGGGCGGGTGGGACGTGCGGCCGTTCACAAAAGTGGCAATTGCGTAGGGAAAATCAAGCTTTCATACTTCCTCCGCTATTGTCGGCGATCAGCCGGTCGAACGACGCGCTGATCCCAAAAGACCCATCGAGAGAACCTCGTCTTAACGTTTGCGGATTGCCATGACCGTCTTCCAACTGAAGCAGATTGCCTCCACCTCCGTCCACGCCGCCGCCGACGTGATCGGTTGGCATTACGACCGCGCCGAACTGATCGCGGACGGCATCGTCCACGGGATTGGCGTGCTCGCGGGGATCATTGCCGCGACCGTGCTGGTGGTGCTGACCGCGGTCTATGCCGAGGCCACCGACATCGTCGGCGTCTCCATTTATGTCGCCGGCCTGCTCTCGATGCTGGTGTTGTCGGCGACCTATAATCTCTGGCCGGTCTCGCCGGCCAAATGGCTGCTGCGCCGCTTCGACCATTCCGCGATCTATCTCCTGATCGCGGCGACATACACGCCGTTCATCCTGGAGCTGAAGGACAGCGTGTTCGCTCTGGTGCTGCTCGCCGGCGTCTGGTGCGTGGCCATATCAGGCATCGTGCTGAAGCTGCTCTATCCCGGCCGGTTCGACCGCGTCTCGGTCGGCATCTATCTCGCGATGGGCTGGAGCGGCGTGATGCTCTATGGCCAGGTCGTCAAGGCCTTGCCCGCGCTGGTGCTGGGCTTCATCCTGGCGGGCGGCCTGCTCTACAGCTTTGGCGTGGTCTTCCACGCGTGGCGGCGGCTGCGCTTTCAGAATGCGATCTGGCACGGCTTTGTCTTGGCCGGGGCGGCATGCCATTATACCGCGGTGCTCGACCTCGTGTTGAGCTGAGAAGTTTCCGCGAAGCGGTATAAGACGAGAGGAGACGTCGCATGCAGGTGACCGGCAAGGTCGTGGTCGTCACGGGCGGCGCAAACGGCATCGGCAAGGCGATGTGCGAGGCGTTTCACAATGCGGGCGCAGCCAAGGTCGTGGTCGCGGACTTGGACGCCGCCAATGCCAGGGCAGTCGCCGCCACGGTGGACGGCGCGGCCTTCAAATGCGACGTCGCGCAGGAAAAGGACATCGCCCACGTCATCGAGGAAACCGAGCGGCAGTTCGGGCCGATCGCGCTGTTCTGTTCCAATGCCGGCATCGGCGGCGGCTTCGATCCGATGTCGGAGAACGCCGGCGGCGCCTCGGACGAGCCCTGGCAGCGCAGCTGGGCGATCCATGTCATGGCCCATGTCTACGCGGCGCGGCATCTCGTGCCCCGCATGAGGGCGCGCGGCGGCGGCTATTTCCTCAACACCATCTCCGCCGCGGGACTGTTGTCGCAAGTGGGCAGCCCCGCTTATTCCACCACCAAGCACGCCGCAGTCGGCTTTGCGGAAAATCTCGCGATCTCGCACAAGGCCCACAACATCAAGGTCTCGATCCTCTGCCCGCAGGGCGTCGACACCAACATGCTGCGCTCGATCCCGAAAGGCCCGCAGTCCGGCGACGGCGACCTGACGCCGGAGCAGGTGGCGAAAGACGTGCTCGCCGGCCTCGAGCAGGAGACCTTCCTGATCCTGCCGCACCCCCAGGTGCTCGGCTACATGCGCAAGAAGACCGAGAATTACGACCGCTGGATCGGCGGCATGGCCAAGATCCAGGCCAGGATGCGGGAGGAGTTCGGGCAGTGACCATTAGTCATCCCGGGGCGATGCAACGCATCGAACCCGGGATCTCGAGATTCCGGGTTCGGTCCTGCGGACCGCCCCGGAATGACGAGGACTATCCGGGCTACGGACCTCACACCGCCGTTTCCACCTCCACCCGGCTCGCCCGCAACGCCCGCGCATAGAGCATCATGCCCTCGCGCACCTTGCGCTGCTCCGCTTCCGTCAGCGTCGCCAGCGCGCCGCGCACCTGCTGGCGGCCGAAGGCATGCAGCGCCTCCAGCGTGCGGCGGCCCTTCGCCGTCAGTGACAACAGCTTGCTGCGGGCATCGAGCTCGTCCGGCGTCTCCCTGAGCTCGCCGCAATCGATCAGCTTGCGCACCATGCGGCTGACGCTGGATTTTTCCAGGCGCAGGAAGTCGCCGAGCTCGCCCGACGTCATGGGACCACGGATGCCGATCTCCAGGATGGTGTGCACCGCCGAGGGCGGATAGTCCGAGGCCGCGACCGTCGCGTCCATGAAGCCGAGCTCGCGCACCATCAACCGCGAGGCGGCGCGGATGTCGTCGATCAGCGAAAGTTCGGCCATGGCTTGACTCTGCCCATATAGTTGTATCATACAACTATATGGGCGCAACGCCGCGCGCAAGCGTCTGGAGTGGGCGATGAGCGGGACTTTGCCGGCAGGCCGGCGGATGAGCGGCAAGGTCTGCCTCGTCACCGGCGGCGGCAGCGGCATCGGCCGTGCCACCGCGCTGCGGATGGCGGCCGAGGGCGCCGAGGCGATCCTGGTCGCGGGCCGGCGCGAGGCCGAGATCGAGGCCACCGCCGCGTCATGCCGCGAACTCGGCGCGAACGCGATCGCGATTCAGACCGACATCACGCGCGAGGACGAGGTCGCCCGGCTCGTCGGCACCGCGGTCGCGCAATGCGGCCGACTCGACGTCGCCTTCAACAATGCCGGCTTCCAGGAGCGCCGAGCGCCGCTGGAACAGCAGGGCACGGACATCTACGACAACGTGTTCGACACCAATGTCCGGGCGCTGTTCCTGTGCCTGCGCCACCAATTGCCGGCGATGCTGGCGCAGGGGCGGGGCAGCATCGTCGTCAACGCCTCGGTCAGCGGCGTGCGCAATCCCAATCCCGGCTTTTCGCTGTATTCGGCCTCGAAGGCCGCCGCGATTTCACTGACGCGCTCTGCGGCGATGGAGAACGCCCCGCGCGGCATCCGCATCAACGCCATCGCGCCCGGCCGCGTCGTCACCGACATGATGCTGCGCTCCGGCGTCGGCGATATCGCGACGGTGAGCGCGGGATTGCCGCTGCGGCGGATGGGTAGCCCGGAGGAGGTGGCGGAAGCCGTGGTGTGGCTGGCGTCGGATGCGTCGTCTTACGTGGTTGGACACGTGCTGGCGGCGGACGGGGGTTTCCTGGCGTCGTAGTTTCTCAGCCCGGATGAGCCGCAGCCCGGATGAGCGAAGCGACATCCGGGATCTGGTGCAGCCCTGGACATCGCTTCGCTCATCCGGGCTACGCAATACGCACGCCTCAGTGTTTCTGCCCGTACAGCACCGGCACCGCCGAATCCACGACGACCTCGACGAGGTTGGTGCCTGCATGCGCCATGCCGCGCTTCAGCGCTTCGTCCAGCTCCGCGGCCTTCGTCACCCGAACCGCTTCGCATCCCATGCCCTCGGCGAGCCGCACGAAATCGATGCCCGGCAGTTCCAGCCCGGGCACGTTGCGCACCTGCATCACCTGGCTGAACGAGCGCATCGCGCCGTAGCCGGAATTGTTGATGACGACGACCGTCAGCGGCAGCTTGCGCTGCGCGGCGGTCCACAGCGCCTGGATCGAATACATCGCCGAACCGTCGCCGATCAGGCACACCGTGCGCTGCCTTGGCTTGCCCAGTGCCATGCCGACGGCAGCCGGCAGCGAGTAGCCGAGGCCCCCGCTCGACATCGTGTAGAAACTGTCCTGGCCCGGCATCGGCATGAATTTCTGCATCGCCGGCCGGTGCGAGGGAACTTCCTCGACCAGCGAGGCGCCTGCCGGCATCGCTTGCGACAGCGTGTGCAGCAGGAATTCCACCGGCAGCGGATCGGCGGCCTGCGGCGCCGGCGGCAGCGTGCGGCCCTTCGGTGCCGCGCGCTTGCTTTCGGGCAAGAGGTCGAGCAGCAGGGTCAGCGCCGGCTTCACGGTGGCGATGATGCTGGTACCGACCGGTGTCACCGCGGCGCTATCGGCATCATCGGTGATCTGGAAGATGGTCGCGCCGCCGTCGAAGATCGCGGCGTGCCCTTCGACATGGAAGGTGAACACCGGCGCGCCGACGACGACGACGAGATCGTGCGCGCGTAGCGCATCGGACAGCTGCGCAGGCGATGCGTGCAGAAACCCGGCGAATTGCGGGTGACGTTCGGGAAAGGAGCAGCGCGCCGAGAACGGGCTGACCCAGACGCTCGCCTTCGCCTTCTCGGCGATGCGCACCATCAGCTCGACCGCGCCGGCGCGGTCGATTCCGGGGCCGACCACGAGGGCAGGGCTTTTTGCGCTGCGAAGCGCCGCAGCCAGCGCCTTCATGGCGTCAGGCTCGGGCCCGATCTCGCGGCTCACTTTCCGCGCCTCGACCGGTGCGCAGGCATGGGCCCAGTCGTCGACCGGGATCGACACGAAGGTGGGACCACAAGGCGGCTGCATCGCGGTGTAGTAGGCCCGCGCGATCGCGGCGGGCACGTCCTCGGGCCGCGCGGGCTCGACGCTGAATTTGACGTAGGGCCGCGGAAATTCGGACGGCCGCTCGGCATAGAGGAACGCCTGCAGCGGCAGGATCGAGCGCGCCTGCTGGCCCGCGGTGATCACGAGCGGTGTATGGTTGCGGTGCGCGGTGTAGATGTTGCCGAGCGCGTTGCCGACGCCGGCGGCCGAATGCAGGTTGACGAAGCCGGCATTGCGCGTTGCCTGCGCATAGCCGTCGGCCATGCCGACGGCGGAAGCTTCCTGCAGCGCCAGCACGTAGTCGATGTCGTCGGGCCAGTCGCTGAGGAACGGCAACTCGGTCGAACCGGGGTTGCCGAACACCCGGTCGATGCCGAACGCGCGCAACAGGTCGAGCGTCGCCTGCTTCACGGTGACGGACTTGCTGCCGCTCTTGCCGTTCCTGGCCATTGGTTTCCGTTCCCTTCTTAGTTCCTCATCCTGAGGAGCCCCTCTTCGCGCGTCTCGAAGGATGAAGGCCCCGCTGGTGGCCTCGCCCTTCGAGACGCGCGCGAAGGGGCGCGCTCCTCAGGGTGAGGGTCTAACAGCGGTGGCTCACCACACCGCCGTGCCCTTCATCGTCGGCTGCCCCTCCGCGTTCGCGGTCCACAGCTCCATGCCATCAGCGGTCTCGTTGGCGTTGACCGAGAACTCCGTGCCCTCGAACAGCGGCTGCAGCCCGCGATAGGTGAACCTCTTCGGCGCCTTGCCGCCGTGAAGCTTGGCCGCCATCTCGATGATCAGCGCCGCCTGCAGCGGGCCGTGGAAGATCAGGCCCGGATAGCCTTCCACCTTGGTGACGTAGTCGCGGTCGTAATGGATGCGGTGGCCGTTGAACGTCAGTGCCGAGTAGCGGAACAGCAGCACGGGATCGGAGACATGGGTCTCACGGTGCTGCGCCTTCGGCGGCGGTGGCGGAGCCTTGCCGCCCGCCGGCGCGCTGCTCGTCATCTCGCGATAGACGATGTCCTGCCGCTCCCGGATGGCGGTGCCGCGCGGCGAGGAGATGCTGTGCTCGACCGAGACGAAGCACAGCGTGCCGGTCGAGCCTGATTTCACCTGGACATCGGCGATGCGCGAGGTCCGGGTCGATTCATCGCCGACGCAGAGCGGCTGCAGGAATTCGATCTCCCCGCCGGCCCACATCCGGCGCGGCAGCGGCACCGGGGGCAGGAAGCCGCCGCGGGTCGGATGGCCGTCGGGCCCGAGCATCGACATCGGAAACACCGGCTGCGCCAGGCACCAATGCACCGTGAACGGCGCGGCGTCGCCCTTCTTGGGCTCGCCGACCTCCTGGAACAGCGTCGCGCGCAGGCCCATCACGAGCTGCGTGGTGACGATGTCGGTCGCCTCCGTGCTGCGGCCGATCCATTGCCGCAAATGATCGATGTCGAGCTTCTCGGTCATGACGCCTCGCTCTCTTACTTCTTGGACTTTGGATTTTCGCCGATCGCGGGCACTGCGCCATAGGAGCGCGTCTCGCCGACGATGATCGGCGCCGGCGCGGGATAGCTGACGCGACCGTTCGGCGTGTCGACCTCGATCCGGCGCAGATGCGGATGGTTGGTGAGGTCGGCCATGGTGTTGACCTCGGCAAAGGCGATGTCGGCATCCGACAGCCGCTTCAAGAGCTCGTCGCGGGTCATCTTGCCGAAAGCATCCGCAACCGTCGTGTCGGTGAAGTCGCGGTTGCGCACGCGCTCGACCATGTTGGCGACGCGGGGATCGGCCGGCAGGTCCGGCTGGTCCAGCACCTTCGCGCACAGCGTCTTCCACTCGCGTTCGCTCTGGATCGAGATCAGGATATCCTTGCCGTCCCTGGAGGTGAACACGCCATAGGGCGCGATCGAGGGATGGCGCAGGCCCATGCGCTTGGGCGGATTGCCGGCTTCGGAATTCAGCAGCGGCACGGTGCACCAGTCCGCCATCACGTCGAACATGGAGATGCGGATATCGGCGCCCTTGCCGGTGCGCCCGCGCGCGATCAGCGCCTCCAGGATCGCCGCATGCGCGGTGGCGCCGGTCGCGACGTCGACGATCGACATGCCGACCCGCGAGGCGCCGTCGGGATTGCCGGTAATCGAGGCGAGCCCGCTCTCGGCCTGGATCAAGAGATCATAGGCCTTGCGATGGGCGTAGGGGCCCTCGTCGCCATAGCCGGTGATGGTGCAGGAAATCAGTTTCGGATAGTCCTTCAAGAGCCGCTCGCGCGAGAAGCCGAGCTTGTCCATCGATCCCGGCTTCAGGTTCTGGATCAGCACGTCGGCGCTGGCGATCAGCTTTTCCAGCTCGGCGCGGCCTTCCTTCGTCGTCAGATCGACCACCGCCGATTGCTTGCCGCGGTTGAGCCAGACGAAATAGCTGCTCTGCCCCTTGGCCGCCGCGTCATAGCCGCGGGCGAAATCGCCCTCGGGCCGCTCGATCTTGATCACCTCCGCGCCGGCATCGGCCAGGCGGGAGGAGCAGAACGGTGCCGCCACCGCCTGCTCGACCGCAATCACCCTGATCCCCTCAAGTGCTCCCATGGCCTGACCTCAGTACGAGCGCGGCATGCCGAGCACGTGCTCGGCGACAAAGGACAAGACGAGGTTGGTCGAGATCGGCGCCACCTGGTAGAGCCGCGTCTCGCGGAACTTGCGCTCGACGTCGTATTCCTCGGCAAAGCCGAAGCCGCCATGGGTCTGGATGCAGGCATTGGCCGCTTCCCAGGACGCATCCGCCGCCAGCATCTTGGCCATGTTGGCCTCGGCGCCGCAGTCGAGCCCGGCCTCGTATTTGCGCGTCGCTTCCTTCACCATCAGCTCGGCCGCGCGCATCGAGGCGTAGGCCTTGGCGATCGGAAACTGGATGCCCTGGTTCTGGCCGATCGGCCGGCCGAACACGCTGCGCTCCTTGGCGTAGTTCGTCGCCTTTGCGATGAACCACTTTGCGTCGCCGACGCATTCGGCGGCGATCAGGATGCGCTCTGCGTTCATGCCGGAGAGGATGTAGCGAAAACCCTTGCCCTCCTCGCCGATCAGGTTCTCCGCCGGCACCCTCATGTCGGTGAAGAACACCTCGGTGGTGGCGTGGTTCATCATGGTGCGGATCGGGCGGATCTCGAGGCCGTTGTTCTTGGCCTCGCGCATGTCGACGATGAACACGGAAAGGCCGTCGGTGCGCTTCGTGACCTGCTCCTTCGGCGTGGTGCGCGCCAGCAGCACCATCAGATCGGAATGCTCGGCGCGGCTGGTCCAGATCTTCTGGCCGTTGACGATGTAGCTGTCGTTGCCGTCCTTGCGCGCGAAGGTCTTCAGCGATGAGGTGTCGGTGCCGCTGGTCGGCTCGGTGACGCCGAACGCCTGCAGCCGCAGTTCGCCGCTCGCGATCCTCGGCAGGTATTTTGCCTTCTGCTCGGCATTGCCGTGCCTGAGCACCGTGCCCATCGTGTACATCTGGGCATGGCAGCCGCCGCCATTGCAGCCCGCGCGCTGGATCTCTTCCAGGATCGCGGCCGCGGCCGACAGCTTCAGCCCCGCGCCGCCATATTCCTCGGGGATCAGCACCGAGAGATAGCCGGCCTCGGTCAACGCATCCACGAAGGCCTTGGGATAGGCCATCTCGCGATCGAGCTTCCGCCAATACTCGCCGGGAAACTGCGCACAGAGCTTGGCGACGGCGTCGCGGATGTCGGCGTAATCTTCGGTGTGGTGATCTTCACTCATGGCGTTTCCCGTTGGTAGCGGCAGTTAAGATAACGCCGGCCGATCCCCGGGCGTTGTGAAAACAACGCCCGCCCCCTATGCTCGTTTGTTATAGCGTATGGAGTAGCCTTCCAGGATTGGCAAGCATGGATTTCCGGCAGCTCAGGACCTTCAGTTGCGTGGCCGAGCTCGGCAGCCTGTCCAAGGCCTCCGACACGCTGCGCGTGGCGCAGCCGGCGCTGTCCAGGCAGATCAAGCTGCTGGAACACGAGCTGCGCACCGAGCTCTTCACCCGCAACGGCCGCGGCATGGTGCTGACCGAGGCCGGGCGGCTGCTGCTCGCGCGCACCTCCGGCATCGTACGGCAGATCGACCAGATCCGCGACGACATCCAGTCGTCCAAGGGGCCGCCGTCCGGCCAGGTCGTGCTGGGCCTGGTTCCGACCGTGAGCTGTGTGCTGTCGGCGCGCTTTGCGCGGCGCTGCGTCGAGACGTTTCCCGGCATCTCGCTGCGCATCGTCGAGAGCTACAGCGGCCATCTGGTCGAATGGCTGCACCGCGGCGAGATGGACCTCGCCATCCTCTATGGCCGCTCGGCCGATCTGCATCTCAACGTGCAGAGCCTCGGGCGCGACAACATCGTCGCGGTCGGCCCGCGCGGTTGCGGGCTGGCGCGCAAGAAGAGCGTCGACATCGGTTGGCTGTTGCGGCAACGGCTGGTGCTGCCTTCTCACTCGCACGGCCTCCGCGCGCTGATCGAGCACGCCGCCGCCCAGCGCAAGATCAAGCTCGACGTCCAGCTCGAGGCGGATTCATTCCGCGTGCTGACGAGCCTAGTCGAGGAAGGCCTCGGCTTCGCGCTGCTGCCGCCGTCCTCGGTCCATGGCGAAGTGACGGACGGGCGACTGGAAACCGCGCCCGTATCCAAGCCGATGACGCGCGAGCTCATCTTCGCCTCTCCGATCGACCGTCCGGTCTCGACGGCTTCGCTCGCCATCACCGCCCTCCTGCGCGAGGAGGTCGCCGCCTGCCGCAAGGACGGCGTGTGGGACATCAAGCTGAGTTAGATGGCATGTGGTAGAACGGCCGCGCGCCATCGTGTCTTCGCATCTGGTGCGAGCTGTCATGCCGGAATTTTATAGCCGGGATGCCTGCCCTCATCCTGAGGAGCGCGCTCTTGCGCGCGTCTCGAAGGATGAGGGCCCGGCCGGTGGCCTCGCCCTTCGAGACGCCTGCTCCGCAGGCTCCTCAGGGTGAGGATATAGAGATCAGTTGCCGGGGAAGCGTAATCAGCCCGGAATCCGCACAGGCAGCGTCTCGTACCCCTTGATGAAGCTGGAATAGATCCGCTTGGGCTCGCCGACCACTTCGATGCGGTCGAAGCGCTGCAGCATCTCCTCCCAGACGATCTTGAGCTGCAGTTCGGCGAGGCGCATGCCGACGCAGCGGTGGATGCCGAAGCCGAAGGACAAATGCGTGCGCGGCCGCGGCCGGTCGATGATGAACTCGTTCGGCTTGTCGAACATCTCCTCGTCGCGGTTGCCTGAGACGTACCACATCACGACGCGGTCGCCCTTCCTGATGTGCTTGCCGCCGATCTCGGTGTCCTGCAGCGCGGTGCGGCGCATATGCGCCAGCGGCGTCTGCCAGCGGATCACTTCCGGCACCATGGTATCGATCAGCTCCGGATTGGCGCGAAGCTTGTCGTACTGCTCCGGGTTCTCGTTCAGCGCCAGCACCGAGCCGGTCATGGTGTTGCGCGTGGTGTCGTTGCCGCCGACGATGAGCAGGATGATGTTGCCCATGAGGTTGTCGGGGTCCATGTGGCGCGTGGCCTCGTTGTGCGCCATCAGCGACAGCAGGTCGTTGCGGGGCGCCGAATTGACGCGCTCGTTCCACAGCTTCGACATGTAGGCGTAGCACTCGTCCATCTCGCGGCGGCGCTCCTCTGCGGAGGCGACGATGCCGCTCTTGGGCAGCGCGGTCGAGACGTCGGACCAGCGCGTCAGCTTGCGCCGCTCCTCCCACGGGAAATCGAACAGAGTCGCCAGCATCTGCGTCGTCAGCTCGATCGAGACGCGCTCGACGAAATTGAAGGTTTCGTTACGCGGCAGGTTGTCCAGCACGGTCTGCGAGCGCTGGCGGATCAGCTTGGCCAGCTCGTCCAGATGCTGAGGGGTGAACATCGGCGACACCGTCTTGCGCTGCGCCGAATGCCGGGGCTGGTCCATCGCGATGAAGCTCGGATAGTCGTAGCCTTCCGGCACGTCGCGGATCGAGATGCCGCCGAGCTTGGAGTCCGAGGAAAAGATGCCGTGATTGGTGTCGACATGCATGATGTCGTTGTACTTCACCACCGACCAGTACGGCTCGATCGGCGCGTTGGTGCAGTAATGCACCGGCTCTTCCTTGCGCAGCCGCTCGAACCAGGGCCACAGCGTGTCGTCCTGGAACAGCCGGGGCGCGCCGGGGTGGAATTGCGACAGCGGCGTCGCATAGGCCTCCTCACGGGCCCTGCGCATGCGTTCGGCCTTGTCCACTTTAACCGGTGCTTGGATGTTCATCGTGGTTGCTCCAGTTGTTGTTTAAACCTCTCCCGCTTGCGGGAAGGGTCGGCGCGTTGCGGGCGATGCGAAGCATCGTCCCGGGCGCCGGGTGAGGGTTTTCTCCTCTAGGGAATTGTCCCGTTGCGGAGATACCCTCTCCCCAACCCGCTCCCGCAAACGGGAGAGGGGGCGCACCTTCCTCGTAGGCGGCATTGAAACCCATCTCGCTGCGATCTACGCCGCAATCTTCACCGGCAGCTCTTCCAGGCCCTTCACGAAACTGGAATAGACCCGCCTGGGCTCGCCGACCACGTCAATATGGTCGAAACGCCTAAGAATCTCTTCCCAAATAATCTTGAGCTGGAGTTCGGCAAGCCGGAGCCCCACGCAGCGGTGGATGCCGAAGCCGAAGGAAAGATGCGTGCGCGGGCGGGCGCGATCGATGATGAACTCGTAGGGCTTTTCGATCACTTCCTCGTCGCGGTTGCCGGAAACGTACCACATCACGACCTTGTCACCCTTCTTGATCTGCTTGCCGCGGAACTCGAGGTCGCAGAGCGCCGTGCGGCGCATATGCGCCAGCGGGGTCTGCCAGCGGATCACCTCGGGGACGAAGCTGTCGAGCAGGCCAGGATTGTCGCGCAGCTTGCGATACTGCTCCGGATGCTGGGTCAGCGCGAGCAGCGAGCCGGACATGGTGTTGCGCGTGGTGTCGTTGCCGCCGACGATCAAGAGGATGAGATTGCCAAGGAAGTTCCTGGCGTCCATGTCGCGCGTCGCGGCGCTGTGCGCCATCATCGACAACAGATCGCTCTTCGGCGGCTGGGCCATGCGCTCCTTCCAGAGCCGGGAGAAGTAGGCCGCGCATTCCGTCAACTCGGCCATCCGCTCGTCCTCGGTGGCGACGAGGCCGTCGGGGCCGGGAATGGTGGTGGCGACGTCGGACCAGCGCGTCAGCTTGCGCCGATCTTCCCAGGGGAAGTCGAACAGCACCGCCAGCATCTGCGTGGTGAGCTCGATCGAGACGCGGTCGACCCAGTCGAACACCTCGCCGCGCGGCAGGTTGTCCAGGCACTCGGCCGAACGCCTGCGGATGTTGATGGCGAGATTGTCGAGATGCGTCGGCGTGAACATCGGCGCAACGGTCTTGCGCTGAGCGGCATGGCGCGGCGGATCCATCGAGATGAAGCTTTCGCGGCGCAGATCCGGATCGATGTCCCGGATCGTGATGCCGCCGAGCGCGGAGGCCGAGGAGAACACCGCATGGTTGGTCTCGATCTCCATGATGTCGTTGTAGCGCGTCACCGACCAGTACGGGCCGAACATCGAGTCCTTGCAGTAATGCACGGGGTCTTCCCGGCGCAGGCGATCGAAATAGGGCCAGAACGTATCGGTCCTGAACAATTCAGGGTCGCCCGGATCGAACTGCTCCAGCGGCAGCGAATTGGCGCGCGCTCGTAACGCGTCGAGCTTGGACGCGTTCTCGATGGTCCCATGCATGACCACTCTCTCCCTCGATGTGAACCGCGCGTCGTTGAATTCTGCGCTGCGGCATTTGATGCGCAATTACAGCCGGTTGTGCGCGCCGGGGCAAGGGAGAGTTTTGCCACATCCAACCCTTGCGAGAGGGGAGTAAGTAGCCCGGATGAGCGAAGCGACATCTGGGACTTCGCTCGCCTTCCCGGGTATCGCTCCGCTCACCCGGGCTACAGACTGGCCACGATCCTCCCTGCGTGATCCTCCGCACACCGATTGTCGCGAAATCATGCCAAAAGCGGACCGGAATCGAGCCAAATCGAACCCGCTCATCTTGGGGATCGACTAACCTCTGATCTATAGTTTGCCAGGAAGAATACCGCATCCCGAGGTTGCTACCGTGAACAACATGCAGTGGGCCCCCGTTGGCTCAGAACCGTTACCCCCGCCTCTGCCGCCGACGCGGGTCGACTTTTCCGGCAACCGTTCCGAGTTTCGCAAGCTGGTCACCAAGGGCGCCTTGCTGGAGGTCGTCACCTTCGGCTTCTACCGGTTCTGGCTCGTCACCGACATCCGCCGTCACCTGTGGACCCACACCGCGATCGACGGCGATGCCGCCGAATATACCGGCCGGGCCAAGGAGCTTCTGGTCGGCTTCCTGTTCGCGCTCGCGATCCTGGTGCCGATCTATCTCGCCTATTTTCTGGTCGGCATCGAGTTCGAGCGCTGGCAGGGCTTTGCCTCGACGCCGCTGTTCCTCGCCTTCTATGCTTTCGGCCAGTTCGCGATCTTTCGCGCCCGGCGCTACCGCCTGACGCGCACGGTCTGGCGAGGCGTCCGCTTCTGGATGGACGGCTCGGGCTGGGCCTATTCCCTGCGCGCCATGCTGTGGGGCCTGCTCGTGCTGCTGACGCTCGGCCTGGCGCTGCCCTGGCGCGAGGCTGCGCTGGAGCGCTACAAGATGCAGCACACCCATTACGGCGATCTGCGCGGCGATTTCGAAGCCGACGGCTGGACCTTCTTCAAGCGCGGCTGGTGGCTGTGGCTGCTCAGCCCGGTTGCAATCGTCGTCTTCCCGCTTGCTCCGTTCCTCTATGCCGAGTTCAAGGCGCGCCAATGGCGCTGGTGGCTCGACGGCATCCGCATCGGCGGCGTCCGCCTGTCCTCGCAATTGCCGCACGACGCGTTCTACGGCCTGTACTGGAAAGTGATCGGCTGGTGGACGCTGCTCTCGGTCGCTTTCGGTGCCTATGTCGCCGGCGGAATGATGTTCGTGGTCGCGCTGAGCGGCGTTTCAGCGGAAGAGATGTTCGCGGGTGACAATGCCGGCAAGAGCATCCCCATGGTGGTCATGATGGTGATCGGCTATTTCGCGGTCGCGCTTGCCGTCAACATCGTGATGCGCGTCTACCTCCAGCGCGATCTCTGGGCCAAGGTGCTGCAGACCGTCGAGGTGCACGACATCGCGGCGGCGGCGGATGTGCGCGGCAGCGGCCGGCTCGCTGGCGCGCTCGGCGAAGGTTTTGCCGACGGACTCGATGTCGCGGGATTCTGAGCCGTGAGTGACGTGTTTGCCGAGACCCCGGCGCAGTCGGAGAGGCCAACCATCTTCTTCGACGGCGTGTCGAGCCGCAGGCGGCAGGTGACGCTGACGCTCGGCGATGCGCTCGAGATCGCCGAAGACGGCGCAACGCCCGTTCGCTGGGCCTATGCCGACATTCGCCGCGCCGACGGTCCCCCCGGAATCCTGCGCCTGGCTGCGACGTCGGCCCCGCCTTTGGCTCGGCTGGAAATCCGCGATGCCGTACTCGCCGCTGATGTGACCGCCCGCTGCCTGCGCCTGGACGAGCACCAGACCACGCGTGGCGGTATCGGCAGGATCGTCGGCTGGTCGGTCGCTGCGGCCGTCTCGATCGTCTGCGTCGTGCTGTTCGGCGTGCCGCTTGCCGCCGACCGTCTCGCGCCGCTGGTGCCGAAGCCCGTCGAGCGGCGCATCGGCGACGCCGCCGAAGTGCAGATGAAGACCATCTTCGGCCGCAGCGTGTGCGAAGACCCCGCGGGCAAGGCCGCCTTCACCAAGCTCGTCAACCGGCTGCGCGATGCGGCCGGCCTCGACGAGACCACCACGGCGGGCGTGCTGCCGAGCTCGATACCGAACGCTTTCGCGCTGCCCGGCGGCAAGGTGTTCTTGCTGAAAGGCCTGCTCGACAAGGCCGAAAATCCCGACGAGCTCGCCGGCATCCTCGCCCACGAGTTCGGCCATCTCAAGCATCACGACAACATGCGCGGCCTGATCTACAACGGCGGCACTTCGTTCCTGATCGGCCTCTTGTTCGGCGACGTCACCGGCTCCTCGGCCGTGATCTTCGCCTCGCGCAGCCTGGTCGAAGCCTCCTATTCACGCGAAGCGGAGACGGACGCCGACACCTTCGCAATCGAGATCATGCATGCGCTCGGCCGCTCGCCCAAGCCTGCAGCCGAGTTGATGTTCCGGATCACCGGCAAGGAGGGTTCCGGTCTGGCGAATATCCTCGCCAGCCACCCGCTCACCGAGGATCGCCTCGCCCGCATGACCCGGGAGGATCGTCCCGTCACCGGTCCGCCGCTGCTGACCGACAAGGAGTGGCAGGCACTGAAGGGGATCTGCCGCAGCGGAAAGGTGTGACGATCCTCCCTCAGCGTGTCACTTCGCCGGGGCTTGAGGCGGATTCGACCCGGTGGTGACGTTTGGCGCCGTGTTTGCATCCTGGGTCGTGGTCTGGGGACCGAACTCGCGTCCATTATAGAAGAAGACGGCCGCGATCACGGCAATCACGAAGATGGCGCCCACCGCCCAGCCCACCGGGCTGTTGCGGCGCGCACTGTCACGCCAGCGGTCGTCATTCTGATAGGTCATCGTGGCTCTCCATTGCAAAGCAGGAGAACCTCGCGCGCCGCAAGCTGTTCCAAGAGCCTGAGGCCGGGTCGAACGCATGAACCGCAGCGGTGCCGCGAATGCTACCTCGTTCCGTAGGCGCGGTCTCCGGCGTCGCCGAGACCGGGCAGGATGAAACCGTTGTCGTCGAGGCCGTCGTCCACCGCCGCGGTCCAGATCGGCACGTCCGGGTGGAATCCGCGCAGCCGCTCGAGCCCCTCCGGCGCGGCGATCAGGCAGACGAGGCGAATGTCCCTGGCGCCGCGCTCCTTCAGCCGATCGATGGCGGCGACGGCGGTGTTGGCGGTGGCCACCACCGGCGTCACCACGATCGCCAGCCGCTCGCCCAGATCGGACGGCGACTTGAAGAAGTATTCCACCGCGGCAAAGCTGTGCGGCTCGCGGTAGATCCCGATATGGGCGACGCGTGCCGTCGGCACCAGGTCCATCATGCCCTCGACGAAGGTGGTGCCGGCGCGCAGCATCGGCACGAACACCAGCTTCTTGCCGGCGATCTTGGCCGAGTGCATCGTCGCCAGCGGCGTCTCGATGACGGTATCGGTGAGCGGCAGATCGCGCGTCACCTCGTAGCACAGGAGCATGCCGATCTCCTTGATCAGCTCGCGAAAGGACTTGGTCGAGATGGATTTGTCCCGCACCAGCGTCAGCTTATGCTGCACCAGCGGATGATCGACGATCGTGACGCCTTCCATGGGATGCTCTCTTCTTCCCTTCTCCCCTTGTGGGAGAAGGTGGCGCGAAGCGCCGGATGAGGGGTCTGCTTCCGCGAACTCAACCGAGAGATGGGCCCGCGGAGACATACCCCTCACCCGCCTCGGTTCGCGAGGCACCCTCTCCCACAAGGGGAGAGGGTTTAGAAAACCGTGCCGTCGCTGATCACCTTGAGCGGCGGCGAGCCGTCGGGACGGCGCGCGAAGGCGATGGCGCGGCCGGCGGCCCATGTGCCGCCTTCCAGAATGCTGGCGAGCGGCAGGGTCTCGGGCGTGCGGCCGAGCTGTGCGCGAACCAGTTCGGCAAGACGATCCAGCAGCGCAACGGTCAGCGCGCGCCATTCCACGACCAGCCGCGAATCCACTTCATGCGCGCTCTCCGCGTCTGCGGCATCGCGCAGGCGCAGCACCTCGTGGTCGACGAACAAGCCGCCATTGCGGTATTCGGCGAGCCCCGTGAGGCCATCGATGTCGGTGACGGTAAAGCCGGCGCGCTGGAGCGGCTCGATCAGCGAATAGCTCAGCCATTGCGACAGCTTGTGCAACGGCACGAGGCCCGCGGTCGCGTCATCGGTCTTGATCGCCGGATGACGCCAGCAATCGCCGAGCGGGATGCCGGCGAGTTCGAGACGCGACGGCCAGATCGGGCCGAGCTGGTCCAGCACCGCGGACAGGATCGCGGGCGCTGTGATGGTGGCGCCATCCGCTTGCGCCGCGATGTGATCGAACAGACCGCCGGGCCGCGGCGTGTCGTGCAAACCGAAGATTTCCGGACGCGCGGCGACCAGCCGACCCAGACGCTGCAGCAGATCGGTTCGTCCGTCGAGGCCGAGCAGCGGATTGGCGTCGGTCACATGAAAAGCTGAACTCAGCGCAGCGGCTGGCAGCTTTGCGAGCACTTCCGCGTCGGCCCTGAATGCACGAGCATCGCCCGAGAAGAGACCATCAGCGAACATGTCGAGGCTCGCGATCGCAAGCCCTTCCGAGCGCCCGATGGCTTGTCCCGTCACCGCATCGCGGTATCGCCACGCCGCGCCTGCGCCGGCGTCGAGCAGCACGCTGACGATGGCGAGGTCGAACTCCGCGCGCGCCTGCGCCGCGCGGTCCGGCCACGATGCGGCGTCGGCGAGCCGCGCCCAGCGGTCGACGCCGCCGAGCACGAAATGCCGCCACCGCGCGTGGAAGGGGATATCCAGGGCCGGGTAGGCTTTGCGTGTCACCGCAAGCACGGCTTCCGCGACGACGTCCATGCGGCCGAGATCGACCGTGAAATGAGTGAGCCCGCCGGCGAGGCCGATTTCGAGCATCTGCCGCGCCCGCGTGCGCACCGCGCTTGCGGTGAGCAGCGAGCGGGCCTGTCGTTCCAAAGCATCCGGCATCGCGCGATCAGTATTTTTCCAGCGAACGCCCGACCACACCGTTCACGTCCTTTTCCGGCGCGAGATCGGTCGAGTAATAGCCGGCCGCCTTCTTCGCGGCGATCTCGACATGGGCGTCGGCGGGAATCAGCTCCAGCGGGATCGGCACGCGCTCGAGGATGTCGATGCCTTGCGAGGTCAGCGCGTCGTATTTCATGTCGCTCATCGAGAGGAAGCGGTCGATGCGCTTGAGGCCAAGCCAGTGGATGGTATCCGGCATCAATTGCTGGAAGCGCGCGTCCTGGACGCCGGCGACGCATTCGGTGCGCTCGAAGTAGGCTGCGGCCGCATCGCCGTCCTCCTGGCGCTTGCGCGCATTGTAGACCAGGAATTTGGTGACCTCGCCGAGCGCGCGGCCTTCCTTGCGGTTGTAGACGACGAGCCCGAGCCCGCCTTCCTGCGCGCCGCGCGCGGATTCCTCGATGCCGTGGATCAGATAGGGCCGGCAGGTGCAGATGTCGGAGCCGAACACGTCGGAGCCGTTGCACTCGTCATGCACGCGGCAGGTGATCTTGGTGCGATGGTCAGGCAGTTTCGTCACGTCGCCGAACAGATAGACCGTGGTGCCGCCGATCGGCGGCAGGAACACCTTCATGTCCGGCCGTGTCACCAGTTCGGGGAACATGCCGGCGGTCTGTTCGAACAACGTCCGCCGCAGCTCGGTCTCCCCGGTACCGAAGCGTGCCGCGAGGCCCGGCAGGTACCAGACCGGATCGATCGCGATCTTCACCACGGACACGCTGCCATTGCCGTGCACGACTTCGCCGTCGGCGCGCAGCCGCTTCGCGGTCAGCGCCTCGCGGATCTCCGGCAGGTCGAGCCGCGCCCGCGTCACCGCGATGCTCGGGCGGATGTCGGCGCCCTCGGCGATCTCCTGGCGGAAGTTTTCCGCGACGAGGTGCCCCCACGGATCGAGCGCGACGATCTTCGCGGGATCGCGCCATTGCTCGAACGGCCCGATGGTCGCGGCCGGAAAGGTGTTGGTGAGGTCGGGCCTGCGAATCGGATCGAGCGCGCCGGCGGACACCGCGAGCGCGCGGTACATCGCGTAGGACCCGCCATGGCTGCCGATCACGTTGCGATCACCACTGCGCGACACCGTGCCGACGATCGGCCCGCGGGCGCGGGCGTCCGCCGCGCCCCAATGAATCGGAAAGGCGGCCTTCCGGCCCGGCTCCGGATGGGAGGTCAGGCGGATGTGGTCGGTGCGGTTGGCGCGGCTCATGTCCAGGCTCCCAAAAAGCCAACGGCCCGCCGCTCGGACGGGCCTGGCTCGCTTGCGAGGCCGAACCGGCGGCGCAAGCTCAATCCAACATATTGTAGCGGCCGGCGACGACAGACAAGTTAATCGTGGGGGCGATTGGGTGCCGCATTGCGGTCGTGGCCCGCGCGTCTCGAGCGCCGCGGGGCTGCACCGCCCGATCTCGCCGCTGCGCCTGCGCGGCCAGTTTAAAGGATTGAAATACTGTCATTTTTCGTGTTTTCAAGGGGCGATCGGTTGGGTTGCGCGGATACGAGTCCGTAAGCGCCGCCCCGTACTGGAGACTGCCATGCCCGCCGCCAGCTATGTGGACCCCCGCAACGGACGGCTCTACCCGCTCGACCAACCGCGCTGGTGCTCGGACGAGCGCACGCCGCTGCTGGTGACGCCGGGGGCGGGGATCTCGCGCGACGATGTCGACACGCGCACGCGCTCGCTGTGGCGCTACCGGGCAGCGCTGCCGGTCGAGATCAGGAGCCCAATCACGCTCGGCGAAGGCTGCACGCCGCTGGTGCAGCAGGGCTGGGGCGGGCTGCGCCCGCTGTTCAAGCTCGAATGGTTCAACCCGACCGGCAGTTTCAAGGATCGCGGCTCTGCGGTGATGCTGTCCTTCCTGCGGCAGATCGGTATCTCGGCCATCCTGGAGGATTCCTCCGGCAACGGCGGCTCGTCGATGGCCGGGTTGGGCGCAGCCGGCGGTCTGCGCGTGAAGATCCTTGCGCCCGCCTCGACCTCACCGGCCAAGATCGCGCAGGTCCGCGGTTACGGCGCGACGGTGCAACTCGTCGAAGGCCCGCGCGAGGAGTCCGAGGCCGAGGCCATCCGCCAGTCGAGCCAGACCTTCTACGCCAGCCACAATTGGCAGCCGTTCTTCCTCGAGGGCACCAAGTCGCTGGCCTACGAGATCTGGGAAGATCTCGGCTTTCGCGCGCCCGACAACGTCATCGTCCCCGTCGGCGCCGGCAGCAGCCTGCTCGGCTGCGCCTTCGGCTTCCGCGAGTTGTTGAAGGCCGGGCAGATATCGAGGCTGCCGCGCCTGTTCGCAGCGCAGCCGCTCAATTGCTCGCCGATCGATGCGAGCTTTCAGGCCGGCGTCGACGTGCCCGTCGCGCGCGAGGTGAGCAAGACCATCGCGGAGGGCACCGCAATCAAACATCCCTTGCGCCTGCGCGAGATCATCGCCGCTGTTCGCGAAAGCGGCGGCGGCACCCTAGCACTCACTGAGGAGGAGATCGTCACGGCTCTGCGGCGTCTGGCGCGCCAGGGCCTGTTCGCCGAGCCGACCAGCGCCAGCGCCGCCGCGGCGCTGGAAAGGCTCGCGGCCGCCGGATCGATCAAGCCGAGCGAGACCACGGTCGTGGTCCTCACCGGCACTGGCTTGAAAGCTGCAACCACCGTCGCCGATCTGGTGCAGTAGAGCTGCTCGCAATGACGACCCGACTCACTCCTTCAGATCATTCACCCGCTTCACCCAGGCGCGCACGTCCTCGAGCACGGCGGGCAGCACGGCCTTGACCTCGGCCACGGTCATGCCCGCTTTGATGCGGGGGTCGTAGAGCAGGTTGAGGATGTACTGGTCGTAAACGTCGAAATAGCCCATCGAGACGTTGTCGTTGAACATCGTCCAGGGCACGCTGGCGGTGTCGTTGATCGGCCCCAGCGATTGCAGCAGCTCCTCATAGGCGCAGTCGAGGAAGGTGAAATCGCCGTTGTCGACGGTGAGGATGACGTCGGAATGTTCGATCTCGTAATTGTCGTTCTTGCGGAAGCCGGACAGGCATTGCGGGTCGAGCGAGGAGCGGATCTCGCGCGCCTTCTCGGCGCCGTAGAAGCTGGTGAGGGTGCGGAAGAGGTCGCGGTCGCGCACCAGCTTCACTCGCACATTCGCCGCTCCGTTGGTCTCGATCATGGCGATGTCGAGATGCTGCACCCGTCTGCCGATGTCGGCGACGACCTTCGCGAGCTGTGTCTTGCGGTCGGCGCGCTCGCTTTCGGCGTAGACGCGCACCGGCCCGTCGAACTTGCGGATGCGGTCGACGCGGCCGGCGAGGTGATATTCGGCGCCGAACGCGGTCTTCAGGAAGCCTTCGACGATCTCGCCGTCGGTAAAGCTCTTCTTCTCCGTGCGCTGACGCGAGGTGATCGCGGGCAGCTCGCCCGCGCCGGCCGCCACCGCGGTGTCAACCGCGCAGACGGTCGCCGCGAGCGCCAGCAGCGCGACGCGAAAGACAGCCCAAAACGGATTCAATGCACTCATCGTCACGCGACGCTGCCGCATTCGCCTTGCGCGCACAAGACCGCAGATTCACGCGTCCTGCGGGTTCCCACGTTTGAACGCCCGGTGCCGTAGGTAGGCAAAGGCGCAAAGCGCCATGCTCGCCCTTCAGGGGGCGCCGGGTCAGTTGTTCAGCACCACCACCGTGGTGCCGACGGCAACGCGGCTATAGAGGTCGGTGACGTCGTCATTGGTCATGCGGAAGCAGCCCGAGGACACTGCCTGGCCGATCGTCTCCGGCTCGTTGGAGCCGTGGATGCGGTACAGCGTCGAGCCCAGATACATCGCGCGCGCGCCGAGCGGATTGTCGACGCCGCCCTTCATGTGGCGCGGCAGGTCGGGGCGGCGGGCCAGCATCTGGCGCGGCGGGGTCCAGTCCGGCCACTCCCTCTTGGCGGTGATTCTGTGCACCCCGCCCCAGCGGAAGCCGTCGCGGCCGACGCCGATGCCGTAGCGCAGCGCTTGCCCGTTCGGGAGCACCAGATACAGCCGCCGCTCGCCGGTGTTCACCACGATCGTGCCGGGGGCGTAGTTGCCGTTGTACATCACGGTGGTGCGGGGAACGGGATTGGCGCCGGACCGGAAGAAGTTCGGGCCGCCGCCCATGACGTCGCGTGAATCGAACTCTTCGGCGAAGGCGCCGCCCGCCATGGCCCACAGCAGTGCAATAGTGGCAATCGGCGCGGCAAAAAACCGGATCATTTGTCTCCCCAGCAAGAAATCGATTCAATCAACGTCACAGGCCATATTTAGGAGGATTCCGCAAGCCACGGCGCCGTGAGGCGGGGCATGTCCGCCGATTGGCGTTACCAATTCGGCAACCACGATTGGCCGCGGGCCATTAGCCAAACCGGCACATGCCCGCGCGGGGCAGGGCGGCGATGGCGGCTATTGCTTTGACGGGACGCGCGAACAATGATTGATCGGACGGATCACCCTCAAAAGATCGATTGCGGAGCAAAAAGAATGAACGGCGCGGAAAGCCTGGTGCGGACGATGGTCAAGGGCGGGGTGGACGTCTGCTTCACCAATCCGGGTACCTCCGAGATGCATTTTGTCGCGGCGCTCGACCGCGTCCCCGGCATGCGCTGCGTGCTCGGCCTGTTCGAAGGCGTGGTGACCGGCGCCGCGGACGGCTATTTCCGCATGAAGGGAACGCCGGCCTCGACCCTGCTGCATCTCGGCCCCGGCCTCGCCAACGGCCTTGCCAATCTGCACAATGCCAAGAAGGCCAATTCCGGCATCGTCAACATCGTCGGGCAGCACGCGGTCTACCACATCGGCTACAACGCGCCGCTGACCTCCGACATCGAGGGCCTGGCCCGGCCGATGTCCTCCTGGGTCCGCACCTCGCCGGACGCCAAATCGGTCGCCGCGGACGGCGCCGCCGCGATTGCCGCCGCCAAGAGCGCGCCGCCGCAGATCGCCACCCTGATCCTGCCGGCCGATACCGCCTGGAACGAGGCCGACGGCATCGCCGAGGTTCCGGCCGAGCAGCAGCGCGCCAGCTATTCGCCGCAGGCGGTCGAGCAGGCCGCGAAGATCCTGCACGGCGATGGCGAGGGCACGCTGCTCCTGATGACCGGCAGCGCGCTGAGCGAGCAGGGCCTGGCGCTGGCCGAGCGCATCGCCGGCAAGACCGGCTGCACGGTGATGGGCCCGACCTTCCGCCCGAAGATGGCGCGCGGCCGCGGCCGCTTCTCGATCGACCGCATCCATTACGTCATCGACCAGGCCTTGCCGATGCTGGC
Source organism: Bradyrhizobium sp. (assembly GCA_035575945.1). GTDB lineage: Bacteria > Pseudomonadota > Alphaproteobacteria > Rhizobiales > Xanthobacteraceae > Bradyrhizobium. Next base: position 384,781 of record DATLXF010000056.1, read on the forward strand.
CAAGTTCCGCCATATCGTGCTGGTCGAGTCCGACGATCCCGTCGCGTTCTTCGCCTACCCGAACAAGCCGAGCGTGCTCCGGCCCGAAGGCTGCGACGTGCATCGCATGACCTCCTGGGGCGAGAACTCGGTCGCGGCGCTCGAAGCGCTCGCCGGCGCGGTCAAGGCCAGCGCCAACGACGTCAAGCCGCAGGCCCTGGCCGAGCTGCTCAAGCCGACCGGCGCGCTGACCCACGCCTCGATCGCGCAGGCCATTGCGTACGCGATCCCCGAGAACGCCATCCTGGTCGACGAGTCGCTCACCACCGGCCGCGCCTTCTTCCCGCCGACGGCCGCGGCGGCGCCGCACGACTGGCTCCAGAACATGGGCGGCTCGATCGGCTTCTCGACGCCGCTGTCGATCGGCGCGGCGATCGCCTGCCCGGACCGCAAGGTCATCACCATGGTCGGCGACGGCAGCGCGATGTACACGATCCAGTCGCTGTGGACGCAGGCGCGCGAGAACCTCGACATCGTCACCATCGTGTTCGCCAACCGCATCTACCAGATCCTGCGCGGCGAGTTCGACAATGTCGGCGCCGGCGAGCCCGGCCAGCGCGCCAACGACATGCTCCGGCTCGACCGTCCGACGCTGGATTTCGTGGCACTGGCCAAGGGCATGGGCGTGCCCGGCCGCGCCGTCACCAACGCCGACGAGTTCAACAAGGCGCTGGCCGAAGCCGTCGCCGAGCCGGGGCCGCGCCTGATCGAAGTCCAGATGTAGGACGCCGGCAGACGGAGCGCCGCGAGTTCGGAGGCACGATGCAGACCGAGCTGAACAAGGTGATCGCCGCGCTCCGGGACTTCTACGCTCACGAGACTTTCCTGTTCGACAAGGACGTGGGCGAGCGGGCGGTCACGCACCGTTTCGCCGTGCACCTGGAGAAGCAGTTCTCAGGCTGGGCGGTCGACTGCAATTACGACCGGCTCGGCGAGCGCACGCTGCACCTGCCGCGCGGGTCCATCATCTCGACCGACGACCATCTCGGTAAATCGATCTACCCCGACGTCGTCGTGCATCAGCGCGAGATCCCGAACAACCTGCTCGCGGTCGAGATCCGCAAGGCCAGCAATCACACGCCGCTGGAGCACGACCAGCACAAGCTAAGGGCGCTGACCGACGTGCATGTCTGGTTTCCGTTTTGGATTGGCGTGTTGCTGGTGCTGGACCGACATTCGGTCACGATGTCGGAAGTCTATGTCAGCGCGGCCCTCGATGAGGCGCAGTCGCGCTGGTTCGCAAGCCGGCTGCAGGAGAGCGGCCTAGCGGCCTCTTAGGCCCTTGCCTTCGCTGCTGTCTTGCCAACCCCGATTTCCGCGATCCTTCAGCGTCTGCGCAGGCTCTTAGGCGCATCTTCTCGTCATCGCGCATCGGACAGAAGTAATCCTCTTTCGACCGGCGCGCATTTGCAACGTGGTTCCATTGCCGAGAGGACGGCCGCATCGCATTTATTGAGGGGTCTACCACGGCAAGTCCTGGGCGAATTCCAGCCAAACGGACGTGCGGGCTTGTCGAACTCAATGAGGATTCCTGCTGTGCGCTTCGTTCGATCTCTTGCCTTGCTGGCCGCGTCGGTCCTGACCGCATCGGTGCTCATGAATGCGAGTGCCGCAAGCGCCAGCGCCTGGCCCGGCCGCACCATCAAATTGATCGTGCCGTTCCCTCCCGGAGGCGCCGCCGATACCGTCGCACGCATTTACGCGGACAAGCTGAGCGAAGCGCTCAAGCAGCCCGTCGTGATCGAGAACAAGGCAGGCGCCGGCACTGCGATTGCGGCCGAAGCCGCCGCCACTGCGGACCCCGATGGCTACACCCTGTCCCTCGCTCCCGCCGGCCAGCTCACCATCCTGCCGCATATCAACAAGGAGATCAGGTACGATCCCTTCAAGAGCTTCGTTCCGGTGTCGAACCTGGCCACGGTCCCCTACGTGCTGGCAGTCAGTCCGGACACGCCGATCTCGAACGCCAGGGATCTCGTCGCCGCCGCGCGCAAGGATCCCGGCAAATTCACCTACTCGTCCTGCGGTCCTGGCACCCTCTGCCATCTGAGCGGCGAACTCTTTCAGCGCCAAACCGGCACGAAGCTGCTGCATGTGCCGTTCAAGGGCAGCGCCCCGGCGGTCAACGCTCTCCTGGCCAACGTCGTCAACATGTCATTCGACACGCTGACCGTGCTCGCGCCCCAGATCCGTGACGGCAAGATCAAGGGCCTGCTCGTCACCAGCCGCGAACGCTCGTCACAGCTGCCCGACGTCCCCACCGCAGCGGAAGCCGGCGTGTCGGACTTCGTCGTCGATTCCTGGTTCGGCCTGGTCGCGCCCGCAGGGACCCCGGCCGAAATCATCCAGCGCCTGAATGCGGAAGTCGTACGCATCGGAGCTCAAGCCGATGTTCGAGCCCGCCTGGAGGCTCAGGGACTGCTCGTCACCACTTCGACGCCGGAGGGATTCACGGACATCATCAAGGCCGATTACGGCCGTTGGGGCAAGGTGATCAAGGATTCCGGCGTAGAGGTTTTCTAAAGCACGACCACAAAAGCGCGTAAGCTGGGACGACAACCTTCGTCCGTCGAGAGGGTAAGGGGTCGCTTGCAGTAGCGAGCGGCCCCTTACGCCGCGCGGGGCCGCCAGTCGCCTCGCTCAGAACTTGAAGCTGCTCTGGATGAAGGTGCCGTAGCGGTCGACCTGATAGATCTGCGCCTGCCCCGCCGCGCCGCTCGCAGGCTCGGTGAAGTCGTTGATTCCGGTGTGCCAGTACCGGGCGCCAATGCCCACATTTGCGTTGGGCGTGACGGCATAGGACATCACGGTCTCGAGCTGGAAGCCGTGGCCGTAGCCGCGCGACGGCTCGGTGCCGAAGGTGAAGTAGTGCGTGTCGAAAGCCCTCACGTCGGAATAGGTGTAGGCGGCATCGACGGTGAGCTTGAGCGCCGGCGTAAACCAGAGATCGGCCACGGCGCCGGCGCGTACGGAGTGCAGGATGTCGCGCTCGGTGATGACCTTGACGTTGCCGGCGAGGACGCCGGCGCCTTCGCAGATCTGGCCGCCGGGCACCGTCTGTCGGCATCCCCATGCATCGGCCAGCTCGCCGCGGTAATGGTAGCCGACGAAGCCGCCCAGGCGAAGGCGCGGCTCCGCATTGACGGGACGTGACTCGTAGAAGGAATAGCCGACATCGAGGTTGGCATAGCCCAGGAAGCCGCGCGTCTGGCTCTCCGTCTTCGTGTACGGCCCGTTGAAGAACGGCGGGAAATCCTCGTCGTTCATGGTGCCGCCGGTGATGCCGCCAAATCCTCCGTAGCCCTTGACGAAGAACTTCATGGGACTGTCGACCCGGAAGAAAACCTCTCCCGAATGCGTGCTCATGTTGTGATAGTCGAGCCGCGAGATGACCGGAGAATATCGCGAGCCGGTGGTGTGCAAGTCGTAGGCGGTGCGGCCGATGCTATACCAGTACCGTGCGCCGACCTCGACCTGCCAAAGATTGAGCGGCTCGGGAGCCCTGACAGCCTTGATCGGCAGGTCGGCGGCGATGGCCGGAGCGGCGAGCATGAAGCAGCTGTATGCGATGAATGCGGCCTTGTGCACGACGTCCCCAACCAGCCTGTCCTGAAATGCGAATCGGAATGAGTAGTTCGAGTCGGATTGTCAGGACTTGCTGCACACGAGGCAATCCGCAACCCTCGCCCGCGCTGCGGTTTGCGATCAGTTGTGACAACTCGGCATCACACGTGAGAGTTCGGGGGCGATGCAGCTGCGAGGCGCATGAATGACATGCGTAGCCCCGGCGGTTGATCCGCCGAGGCTAGGCGTGCGCTGTCACGCACGCCGCACGGTCTTTAGCCGCGCTCCCGTCAGTAATAGTAGGGCTGCGAATAGGCGTAGCGCGGGTTGATGCCGCAATAGGCCGACGTGCCGGAAGCCGAGGCGGCGCATTGCTGATAGGTGGCGAACTGGCAGTTGCCGGGATAGCCCCAGCTGCGGCCTTGCAGGCAGAATCTGTCATTCGCGGCCTGGGCCGGCGCAGCCGACACTGCAGCGGCGATCAAGGTTGCGAGCGATGCAAGCGTGAGGATGGTGCGACGCATGTCTTTCTCCTTCGATGCAGGTGGGACCGCCATTTTGGGCGTTCCCGGCGGCGAGCTGTTGCCCGGTCATGCCTGTGTTTGTGTCGGCATGGCGCGGTGCGTTCGAGATGAGGCACATCATGACGCAGGCCATGGCTTGCAATGTGATCTCCACCACAGTTCCGGCGTGGGATCAGACCTATCGTCGACGGACTTGCAGGCGTCGATGCCCGAGGCCTAGTTTGGACCATTCGGATCAGGCATTTTTGGAGGTTCTGATGCAGAAATCATATTTGCTGGCCGCGACGGCAGCCTTGGTGCTGGTCATGCAAACGCCGCTGGCCCTGGCGCAAGGAGCACCAGCGGCCGGCGGAACCGCGGCGCCTCCTGCCGCGACTGCCACCGCTCCGGCTGCGACAACGGCAGCGCCAGGCGCAACCAGCGACAGCTCCAGCCAGCCGACCGATGCCAAGAAGAGCGCCTCCAAGAAGCCGGCCAAGAAGAAGATGACCCGACAGCAGGAGATCGATCATTCGGTCGACACCGGCACCGTGCCGTCCCGCTACCGTAGCTCGGTCCCCAAGCAGTACCAGCAGTACATCCCGTTCGATAAGCAATAACAGCGCGTAGGGGGCCGCGGGCGGTCGCACCGGCTGCGTCGCCGTTGCTCATTGAAGGATGGCCTTGGCCATGGGATCAAACCACATTGTGGCGATCCGATGCGTGATCGAGCGAGGCGAATATCGCCTCGCTCCAGAGGCCAAAGTCCGGGGGACGGAATGAGCGAGGACGGAAGGGATGCTGGTCTGGTGGCCATGATCACCAGCATCCTGGGCGGCAACAAGCGCGCAGACACCCCGCCGCCGCTCACCGAAGCTCCCCCGACGGCCCCGGCGAACGAGCCCGAGGCGGTCGAGCCGCCCGCCCTCGATGCCGCGCCGGCTGAACCCGAGATCAGGTCCGAGCCTCCACCAGTGACCGCGCCGGCCGAGACGAAGCCGGCCGAGCCGCCGGCAAAGATCGCCACCACGCCGGACGGCAGGAAATTGCTTCCCGCCGAGGCCATCGCCGATCTCGTGCTCGGCGAGCTGCGCAAGATGGACGGTTTTCCGGCTTCCGGCGTCTCGGTCACGGTCTATGGCTACCGGAACTGGAACGCCATGCTGACCTTTGCTCCGTTCTCGACCAGCTTCCAGAACGCGACCCGGTTCCGCCAGGCCCTGCCGGACCTCGTCTTCAAGCTCCGTCGTTTCGTCGAACTTGAGATATAGTTCGACCTTTCGCGGCGCCTGGCGCCGTCATCGAAACAGCTCGACAGGATTTTCAATTGAGCGTCGCCTTCACCAAGGAAGAGAGCGCCGAAACCGCGTCCGAGACGCTGTTGCCGGATCGCCCAATCTCGCCGCATCCCAACCTCGTGACGGAAGCCGGCCTTCTCGCGTTGCAGGAGCAGCTCGCCGAGGCGCGCAAGGCCTATGAAGCCGCGCAGGCAATCGAGGACGTCAACGAGAAGCGCCGGCAGTCGGCCGTGCCGCTGCGCGATGCCCGCTATCTCACCGAGCGCTTGCGCACGGCGCAGCTCATGCCCGATCCGGCCTCGACCGATCTCGTCGTCTTCGGCAGCACCGTGACCTTCAGCCGCGCTGACGGCCGGGTGCAGACCTACCGCATCGTCGGCGAGGACGAAGCCGATCCCAAGGCGGGGACGATCTCGTACGTCTCGCCGGTGGCGCGGTCCTTGATGGGAAAAGGCGGTCGGAGACGTCGTAGGTTCCGGCGCGCAGGAGATCGAGATTTTGTCGATTGCGTAGCAGCGCGCCGCGCCAGGCGAGGATTGCGCGGCAAAGGGCGCTCTCGACAGGGGCCATCTGATTCGCCTAAAGCATGATCGGAACAGCGCGAGGCCGTCGTCTCCGCCAAACAGGTCGCGATGGTTGGATGAGACGGTTTCTTTCGGGGGCTTTGCCGTTCTATGCGCTGGCTGGTCTTGCCATGTGCATGTATCTGCTCCTCTATAGGACGAGTCTGTTCGACCTCAACGCGATCGTCCATGGCGCGACCGGGTCGGCATGGTTTCCGGCCTTCATGTTTCTCTGCGTGCTGGTGGAAGCAGTCTTCCCCTATTTCGGTTATTTTCCCGGCACCGCCCTGATCCTGATGTCAGTGGCGCTTAGTCCGAAGGCCGTGGATGGCTCCGTCTTCGTCGCGGCGTGGCTCGCGATCATCCTCGGCGCCGTTCTCAGCTATGGACAGGCGCGCTTCTTGAGGCCGTTTCTTCAGCGGGTGGCCTCGAAGGCGGCGCTTCGCCGCTGCGAGTCCTTGTTCGACGCCTACGGTCCATACGCGCGCATTGCCCTGTTCGTTCATCCCAACGCCTGTGCGATGTATTTCACGGCGCTCGGACTGCTTGGCCGCAACCTGACGCGCGAACTCGCTTATCTTTGCGTGGGCGCCACGGCCGCCGTCGGCATTTTGTTCGTCATCGTGACCCGGATCGTGTCGTCCGTCGGCCCCACCGACAATGGCGAGTTGCAGGTGCTGCTCGCGGCCGCGCTGGCCGCGTTGGGCACCCTGGTCGGACTCTATGCGGCGTGGCGGCCGGAGCGGGCGGCGTGAAGCCGGCTCCGTCATTGCGCCCGTGCCCTAAGACTCCGGCAGCTCAACTCCCGTCAGCTTGCTCAACTTGGCAATGAGCGCGTCCTGAAACTTCGGATCGGTTGCCTCGCTTGCCGGCTGCTCCTGACGGAGGTGATGCCAGTAGCGTCCGCTGACCATGGCGGCGGGATCCTCGCTCACCGCCAGCCAGGTTTGCGTTCGTTGCCCGGTGTCGATATCGACCGGCGCGCCTGCGCCGCCCATCCTCGTGCGCACCCAGCCGGGATCGACGGCGTGGCAGAGGACCTCGGGCCAACGTCGCGCCAGCGCAAAGGCGAGCGCAACGACGTGCAGCTTGCTCTCGGCATAGGCCTTGGAGGCATCCCAGGCCCGCTTCGTCCAATCGAGATCGTCGAGCGAGCCTTCTCCACCGCGGTGCAATCCGCTGCTGAGATACACCAGCCGGCCGGGCCGCGCGATCAGGGCCGTCAGCATGTACGGCGCAAGCGTGTTGATGGCGAGGGTCTCGGCATGGCCTTCCGGCGTCGCGCCGCGGCTCGGCCGCGTGTAGACGCCGGCATTGTGGATGACCGCGTCCATTCGCCCGATCGCGTTGACCTGATCTGAGACGCTCTTCGTTTCAACCGCGCTTCCGAGATCGCCGATCACCACCCCCGTTGCACGCGCGGTGAGCTCGCCGAGCGCCGCGGCCCGGTCGGCTGAGCGTGCATGCAGCACCACGCGGTGACCCTGATCCAGCAGCGATTGCGCCGCCGCGCGGCCGAGGCCGTCCGTGCTGCCGGTGATGAAGATGGTCGCCATGCGTTGCTCCTCCGGTTGTCCAGGACGGACTCTCATGCCTGGCCGCTTGATACCCCCGATGGATAGCCGGTTGCCAGAACTTCTCCCTTCGGCTGCCATCAGCGACGCGCGCTGGCCCGGCACGTTCCCAAAGGCGACTGAATCCCACGGGCTTGTCCCAGAATGCCACGCCGCCCCTGCTTTGGCGCGCAACTTGCTCATGCGCGTATGACGATCGACTCGATTTGTCATACTGGGCTATGATCATCTGACGGGATCGTCATACGGCGTGCAGGGGCTGACAAGCGCCGCGACCGACGATGGGGGTAAAATTGCGTAGAAGTTCATGGCGCCTGGCTGTCGCAGGCATCGCATTGTCCGGCTTTGCAACCGGCGAATCCGTCAACGCGCAAACCGGCCCGGGATCGACCGTGCCAGGTGCGTTGCCGCCGGTCACGGTCGTTGCGCCGGAGCCGACGCCAAACCGTGCGCGCCAATCCAGGCCGTCGCAAGCCCGGACTGCCGCGCCCGGCGCGCAGCGCCCACGCGCCACGCAGCCGGCATCCTCTCCGGGGCCTTGGAATGCGAACGGCGCAACCGCCGGCCGTGGCGACGTGTCGAGTTCGGTGACCGCCCTGCCGGCAGGCGTCACCGTTGTCGACGCGCCGGCGATCAGCCGGCTCGCGGTGTCGACCTATGGCGATCTGTTCCGCTCGCTGCCCGGCTTCAACGTCGCAAATTACGGGCAGGGGGCCGTCGGCTACGGCCTGTCGCTGCGCGGTTACACCGACGCCGAGCACGGACGCGACATCGCTTACGTCATCGACGGCGTGCCGCTCAACGAAGTCTCCTCGCTGCACACGCCGAACTATGCCGACCTGAACGTGCTGTTGCCGGAGACCGTCAAGAGCATCGAGATCGTGCGCGGGCCGTTCTCGGTCGAATACGGCGATTCCAACATGGGCGGCTCGGTCAACATCACGACCAAGCAGGCCGAGCCGTTCGCCAGCATCGGGGTGTCAGGCGGTACGCAAGGGACCGGCCGCGGCGTCGCGACCTACAGCACCACGCAGGGCGCGTGGTTGCCTTATCTCGCGCTCGAGGGCTATCACACCGACGGCTACCGCGACAACAGCTTCGTCAACCGCTACAACTCGTTCAACAAGGTCACGACGACGCTGCCGGACGGCGCCACCATCTCGTTCCGCGCGCAGGCCTACGGCACCGAATATGGCGCTCCCGGCTATGCCAGTCGTGACGCCATCGCCGCCGGCACGATCTCCGAGCGGTCGGCGACAAACCGGACCGACGGCGGCAACAAGCAGCTCGAAAACTTCGTCACCAACTACGCCTCCGGCGCGCAGGACCAGGAACTGAAGGGTACGCTGTTCGTCAACCATCAATTCTCCAACCGCTTTGCGGACTATGGCGGCGGCCAGCGCGTGCAGCACGACGACCGCACCATGGTGGGCGGCCGGCTCAGCAAGGTCTGGACCGGCGCCATCGGCGACGACATCCCCGTGCAGGTGCTGCTCGGCGGCAACTGGCGCACGGATGTCATCGAAGCCTTCCAGGCACCGACCACCGCGCGTGCCATCACGGGTCCGGCGGTCGTCAATGTCGGACTGACGCAGACCAACGTCGCAGGCTTCGGGCAGGTCCAGGTCAAGCCGCTGTCCTGGCTCAAATTCACGGCCGGCGGACGCTACGATCAATTTTACTACGACATCGGCGACCGCATCACGCCGGGCGGCACGCCGAACATCTCGAACGGCATTGCCAGCCCGAAGCTCGGCGTCGCGATCACGCCCGTAAAGTGGCTCGAGCTGTTTGCCAATTATGGTCAGGGCTTCCGCAGCATCGACGTCCCGGCAGAGCTGATCGGCAATCCCGGTATCCAGCCGTTCCGCATCGTCAGCCGCGAGGGCGGCGTCCAGTTCACCTTCGACCGCGTCAGGTTCCTCGCCAGCTACTGGAGCACGGATTCCACCAACGAGGCGTTTCAGGCGGCGCCCGGCCTGCCGGTCACCTTCCTCGGCAAGGCACAGCGCGACGGCTACGATATCGATGCGCGGGTGTTCGTGGTCGCCGATCCCGTCAACACCCTGTCGCTGTTCGCCAATTACGGCGGCGTCCGCGCACGCCTGGTCGATGCCGCGCCGTCCTACTTCGTGCCGAACGTGCCGAACTACGTCGCCAATGTCGGCGTCGATTTCAATGTGGCGACCGGCAACGCGCAGATGCTTTCCGGCTCTGCCTACGTGACGTTCGTCGGCAAGAAGAACCTGACGCAGGACGGCCTGATCACGACCTCGCCCTACTCGCGCGTCACCGGCAAGCTGGCCTATAGCTGGCCGGAGGGCTGGACCGCGTTCAGCCAGGCGACGTGGTATCCCGGCGACCGCCTGAGCGAGATCGCCATCAACTTCGGCGATCCCACCGGTGCCAATTCCTCCGACATCTTCGTCAGCGCGCAACCAAGGCTGGCCGTGCTTGCGGGCCTCACTTACCGATTCCCGACCGTGACGGCTGCGGCAAACACTGGACTGGTGACCAAATGACTCCGTGCCTCCCGTTCGTCCAACGCGCTCTCGTCTCGGCCGCTCTGCTGCTCGGCTCGGTCGGCCCGTTGATGGCCCACGACATGTGGCTGAGCCTGTCGGGCCCGGCCCGCGCGCGCCGCGTCATCGTCAATTACGGTCATCCCGACGACCGGCCACCTGCCTTTGCCGACAAGGTCGTGGACCTCGTCGCGATCACGGGGAGCGGACGCAGTTCGCTGCTCGACGGCCTGGCAGCGGCATCGGAAGCCGGCGTCCAGGTCGCGCGCTCGAAGCCGTTCGACGACGGCGGACACACGCTGATAGCAGGACGCTACGACAACGGAGTCTGGGTCAAGACCGCAAGCGGCGTCTACCGCAACGCCACGCGCCGGCTGGTGCCGGATGCTGCTGAAAGCCTCTGGTCGGGAAAATTCGCGAAGGCGATCTCGGGCCCCGGTTCGCCCTGGCAGGAGGTGCTCGGACACGAACTCGAAATCGTACCGCTGTCCGATCCGGCCGAGGTGCAGCCGGGCGGCGCGCTGCGCGTCAAGGTACTGTTCAAGGGCAAGCCGCTGTCCGGCGCCGCGGTCGAACGCGGCGATGCCAGGACCGCGATTGCCGAGAAGGACATCCCCAGGTTCAAGACCGACGCCGACGGCGTCGCGTCGATCCCGATCGTGAAGCCGGGCCCATGCCTGCTGGTCGTCGATCACCGCGATGGGCCGCCCGCGACGCCGGACCAGGTGACCGCCGAGCTCACCAATGCGACCCTGTGGTTCGTCGTCGCGCGAGCGCGCAAGCGGTGAGGGGACGATCCGGCCTGTGAAGGGGAGGCCGGGCCGCGGCTCTGGTCCGCCTTTGCCAAGTCTGCCGATCCAAGTCTGCCGATCCAGGTCTGCCGATCCAGGTCTGCCGATCCAGGTCTGCCCTTGATGGCTCCTGCCGATGATGCCATCCTACCCCTGTTTTGCCCGACGCCTCAGCAAAATTCGGGAAATTGGTAGGCCCTCGATTCTGCTCGCGCCGGCTACTGTGCATGGGGTTGTTTTCGAATTTCGACGGAGCGGAGGCAAGACCCCAGTCCGTCCACGCTCTTCGAGCACCGCCGGACACGCTTCGCGACTATTGGGCGTGGCTGTGCCACGCGAAGCCTTTGGCGAAGCGTGGTGGGCGCACAAGGGATCGAACCTTGGACCTCTCCCGTGTGAAGGGAACGCTCTCCCGCTGAGCTATGCGCCCGGGACCCATCATGCAGGCGGCCGAACCTGTCGGCCAGCCGGTGCCTTGGAGCCCGCGATTTAGAAGTGCGGGCCTGAGGTGTCAAGTTTCCCGGCGCCGCGGGGCTGGAAAACCTCGCCTCGGTCGCCTCATTCGCGACGGAGGCGGCGATTTGGGCTCGCTTACGCGCCCTGCTGGCGGGCGCGGGAGGCGTGGGCCTGGAGTGCGCGGATGCGCTCGGCCAGTGTTCCACCGCCTTCGGGCAGGCGAGCGGCGGGTGCGCTGCCCGTTGCGGCATCGTTCGCCGGGCGCGGTGTCGGCTTTGGCGGCTGGCCGGCCTCGGCCGCGAGCAGTGCCTCGATCGGCGAGTTCGGGCCTTCGAGCTGCATGGCAAGCTTGGCGACTTCCGCCGCGATGTCGTTGATGCGCTCGCGCAGCAGCGCGTTCTCCATGCGCTCGGTCGCCCAGGAGCTCTCGGCCTGCTGCTGGATCGCATTGATGTCGCGCTGGAGTTTCGCGCGCTCGTCGCGCGCGGTGCGCAACTGCTCCTCCAGCGCGGCCTTTTCCGCGCGCAGCTGCTCCATGGCCGTCGACGATCGGCCGCCGCTGAGGCCCGCGATCTCGACGCGCAGCTCCTTGAGGGCGCGCTCGTTGCTCTCGTTGGCCTGGCGCAACTGATTGTTCTCGTAGTCGCGCTCGGCGAGCAGCTTGCCTTGCGTGGCGAGGCGCCCCTCGAGATCAGCGACGCGGGCCGACAGCATCTCGGCTTCCTTGACCTGCACGATGAGCTGGCGATCGAGTTCGGTGACGCGCTGGCTCAGATTCTCGACGCGGCCGCGCGCCTCGGCGAGTTCGCGCGAGGCGGTCTCGGACTCGGTCCGCTCCTGCGCCAGGCGCGCCTGCGTGGCGGCAAACTCCTTCTCGGCATCGCCGACGCGGTTCTTCAGCTCCTCGATCTGCGCGCGCACGGCGACTAGCTCGACCTGCCGGCTCTCCGCCATCATCGAGCGGTCGGAAAGTTCGGAGTTGATCCTGGCGAGCTCGGCCTGCTTGTCGGCCAGCGCGATCTCGGCCTCGCGCAAGGCTGCCGTCTTGGCGCTGAACTCCTCCTCGGTGGCGCGGAGCTGCTCCTTGACCGCCTTCTCGCGGGCTTCGAGCGCGAAGATCGTGGCGTTCTTTTCGCCGAGCTCGATCTTCATGCGGTTGATGGCATCGCTCTTCTTGCCGAGCTCGGCGAGCTGGCTCGTGGTCTTGTTCTTGAGCTGCTCCACGCTCATCTCGAGCCGCCGCGCCGACATCGCGAACTCGGCGCGGAGCTGGTCCTTATCGGCCTGGATCTCGGCCATCGACAGCGGGGTGGCGGCCTCGAGCCGGCGCGTGGTCAGGCGCACCGCGCGGTTGTGCACCAGCGGCACGATGGCGAGCCCGCACAGCATCGAGAGCAGGAAACCGATCGCCAGGTACATGATCGGTTCGACCATGGGCCAGAACTCCCAAGCTTAAGGAAAAATTCACCAACGACCATGCCATGGCAGGGCGGCAAAAAGCCAGCCCCGGCCTGTCGTTAACCTTGATCCCTCACCGGCTTGGAGAAGCAGGTTTCTAGAACGGGTTCCAGGTCGCGCGCGGCGTGTATTTGAGATAGCCGATATTGGCGCCCAGCCGCAGGCCGAGCCCGGAGCGGATCGGCACCAGCACGATGTTGTTGGCGGTGAGCGCCGTCATGCCGAAGCCGCCGATGATGTAGGCCGAGCCGTCGAGACCGGCGAAGCGCTGGTAGATCGCGTTGGTGGCGGGAAGGTTGTAGACGAGCGTCATGGTGCGCGCGCCGTCGCCGCCCCAGTCGAAGCCGAGCGACGGGCCCTGCCAGTAGACTCTGAGGTCGCCGGCATTCTTGGTGTAGAGTGTGCCTTCGCCGTAGCGCAACCCGGCGACGAATGCGCCGGAGCCTTCCTCACCCAGGATGTAGCCGTTGGGCAGGCCCCATTGGCTGACCGCCTTCTCGATGATCGAGGCGAGCCCGCGCGAGACATTCCCGAAGAAGCGGTGGCCGGCCGTGACGAGTTCGTCCGGTCCATAGGTGCTCGGCGTCGGGGTCCGCTGCGGCGGCGGCAGGTCGGGCGGCGGCGCCGTCTGGGCCGAGGCCGGCACGATCCAGCCGACCATCGCGGCAAGCGCGAGCGCTGCAAGGCGTGATGCGAAAGTCATAAAGAACCCCTGGTACCGAATCCGGTCGCTTCCTTAACCTCATGCCAACAGGCACGGCTCTAGGTTCGCCGGATGTCCCCTCGACTCGGATGTTATCCGCAGCAACTATGACGGCACAACGGCAGGAAGATAGCCCTTTGCGCCCCGGAATTGCCTTGATCGGCCTCCTCGTCTGTCTGCTGTCGGGCATCGGGCTGATCGGCGCGCGGGAGCCGGCGAAGGCTGCCACCACCGAAAGGGTCGTCGTCAACCGCTTCAGCGGCGTCGCCATCGAGGGGTTCGACCCCGTCGCCTATTTCGTCGATGGCCAGGCCCTGCAGGGTACGGCGGAGTTCGAGGCCAATCTGTGGGGTGCGGTCTGGCGCTTTCGCAACGAGGGCAACCGCGCGTCCTTCCTGGCCCATCCAGAGATCTATGGACCGCAGTTCGGCGGCTATGATCCGGCCGATATCGCCCGCGGCGTCACCGTCGCAGGCAACCCCCGTTTCTTCGCGATCGTGGCGCAGCGGCTCTATCTGTTCAACCGGGAAGCCACGCGGGACGCTTTCGTCGCCGATCCCGACCGTATCCTCTACGAGGTGGGCAAGCGCTGGCCCGCCCTCCAGGAGAAGCTCGGCCAATAGGGCGGCCGGTCAGTAGCAGCCTGCCGCCTGCGGGTCGCCGAAGGCGATGAATTCGGGGATGATGAAACCGGTGCCGCCGTGCTGGCCGAAGCGGAGCTCGCCGCCCTTGCCGTCGGTCACCTTGCCGCCGGCGGCAGTCACGACCGCGCAGCCGGCCCCGACGTCCCATTCCGAGGTCGGGCCGAAACGGGGATAGATGTCGGCACTGCCTTCCGCGATCCGGCCGAATTTCACTGCCGAGCCGCAGGTCATCCTCACGGCGTTGGGCCTGTTATCGATGAACGCCTCGCTCCTGGCATCGCCGTGCGAGCGGCTCACCGCCGCGACCCAGGGCTCGCCCCGCGCCGGCAGCTTGCGGGTGCGGATCGGCTCGACGGTCGTGATGGTCGCCCCGTCGAACGTCACGCGCTCGGCACCGTGGCCGACGACACCGCGCCAGAGCAGCCCGAGCGCCGGCGCGCTGACGATTCCGAGCAGCGGCACGCCTGATGTGACGAGGGCAAGATTGACCGTGAACTCGTCGCGGCCGGCGACGAACTCCTTGGTCCCGTCAAGCGGATCGATCAGGAAGAAGCTGCCCTGGAAGGGCGGCGAGGCGAGTTGGGTCCGCTCTTCCGACAGCGTCGGCACGTCGCCCGCGAGCTGGGCAAGGCCGTCGGCGATGATGCGGTCGGCTGTGAGGTCGGCCTCGGTCACCGGCGAGCCGTCCGTTTTGCCCTCGACGCGCATGGCCGCGCGGTTGACGGCCAGGATCGCTTCGCCTGCCTTCACCACCAGCGTGGTCAGCGGCTCGATCAGGCCGGCTGCGGCTGCCCCGTCGATGATGCGCTTCACCTGGATACCTCGTTCGTCGGCAATTTTGGTCCTCCTTGACCGATTCGCCCGGTTGATTCGCGTCGGGCCCCTTGGCGGCTTCGATCCGATCGCACGCTAGCTGCCCCGGGCTCGCGAATGTTAGAAGTCACCGCATCCGTCAAGCATGCGTGATTCGCGGCGTCCAGCGCCGTGCAATTCCAGGAACCCTCCAGGACCCCCTTTTATGTCTGACGCCTCGTCGCCCGCGACTACCACCGCTCCCGACATGCTCGAACTTGCCGCGCTGCTGTGCTCGCGGGTCTGCCACGATCTCATCAGCCCGGTTGGCGCCATCGTCAACGGGCTCGAAGTGCTCGACGACGATCCCAAGCCCGAAGACCGCGAGTTCGCGCTCGACCTGATTCGCAAGAGCGCCAAGACCGCTTCCGCCCGGCTCCAGTTCTGCCGTCTTGCCTTTGGCGCCGCCGGTTCCTCCGGCGCCCAGATCGATCTCGGCGACGCCCAGACGATGGCGCGCGGCCATATCGAGGACGGCAAGTGCTCCATCACCTGGAATCTGCCGCGGCTGCTGCTGCCGAAGAATCGCGTCAAGCTGCTGCTCAACATGCTGGTCGTGGCCCAGCATACGATCCCGCGCGGCGGCATGCTGACGATCGATCCGATCGGCGAGGGCGAGACGATGAGCTTTCGCATCACCGCGACCGGGCATAATGCCCGCCTGCCGCAGAACATCTCCGAGCTCCTGAGCGGCGAGCGCGGTCCTGCTGCGGACGCGCACGCGATCCAGCCTTATTATACGCGGCTGCTGGCGCAGGCCTGCGGGCTCACCGTGACCCTCAAGCCGGAAGGCGAAGCTATCATCGTTACCGCTTCGTAAACGGCGCGTCGCGTCCGACTTCTTAATCGATTCTTTACGAGGCGCCTGGGGCATGTCCGTGGCGCCTTATCTCTTTGTTGGTTCCGTTCTTTTGCACATACTCAACCAATATTAAACGCTTTGCGGTGAAGCTGGCTCCATTCCGAGATGGCGCATCACGCCTCGTGCGCGCCCTTCCTGTATGAAGGCCTGTTTTCATGGATGATCTGTTGCGGGAGTTTCTGACGGAGACCAGCGAGAGCCTGGACACCGTTGACAATCAGTTGGTGAAGTTCGAGCAGGAGCCGAACAACGCCAAGATTCTGGATAACATCTTCCGCCTGGTCCACACCATCA
>DATLXF010000057.1:0-5592 GCA_035575945.1 Bradyrhizobium sp.
CACCGCCGAAGACCGCATCGCGCTCCAAGCGTCGCTGCCCAAATGGATCGTGAATGCCTGGACCCAGGACGTCGATCTAGGTGTCTCCCGGCACAATTTCGCCGACGGTGGTGCATGCCTCGCCTGCCTCTACCTGCCGACCGGCGCGGTTAAGAACGAACATGAAAGAGTGTCGGAGGAGCTGAGGATTCCTGACGCTCATATGGAAATCCGCAACCTGTTGCAGACGGATCAGCCGGTGTCAGAGCCGTTCGTCCGCCGCGTCGCCACCGCGTTCGGCGTTCCGTTCGAGGAGCTTGAAATGTTCGTCGGCCAGCCGGTACGGACCTTCTATCGGAAGGCTGTCTGCGGCGGGCTTATGGTCAATCTGACCGGCGGCAACAGCGCGGGCACCGCCGTCGTGCCCATGGCGTTCCAGTCGGTGCTCGCCGGCATCATGCTCGCGGCCGATCTCGTCAAGCACGCCATCGGAATGCCGACCGCGCCAACCACGGCCACGCGGGTCAATCTTCTGCGACCGCTGGCGCCGGTCCTGGCTGATCCGCGGGCAAAGGATCCTAGCGGCCGCTGCATTTGCGACGACCGCGACTTCCTCGAGGCATACCGGCGCAAATACGCCGCTCGGAGGTGAGCCCCGGGCGGCCGCGCTCGATGCCAGCGGGAAGGACAACGTGACGGCGATCGATATCGGTCCAAGGTCGATCCGCGCTCGGTCGCCCGCGGGGCTAGGATTTTGGCTTCGGTTTAGGGGTGTAGGCCCGCTTCAGCTTTACTCCTTCTCCGCTCCGCAGGCTTGCGAACGTGAACTCCACGCCACATTCTTCTTCGAAATGCTTTTGCAGATTTCTTAGTACTTCCAGTCGCTTAGGATGAGCCGGTGGCGAGTCGTCGGCCTCGATCAACGAAATCGTCTTCCGAGAAATTCCCGACGACTCGGCGAGTCCGACCTGGTCCATATGAAGTAGGGCTCTGGCGGCCCGAATGAGTGAAGGGGTGAGGATCTCGGCCATCGCAACGATCGGTTCGAGCGCCTGATGTTGCGCTTCGTCTGACATTGCACGGGATGGCCTAATCTGTCGTTAACCAAATCTCCAGCCGTCCGTAGCTTTATGCTACCATTCTCCCGCGCGGCGTGCTATGTGACTTATCACATCAACGAAAGCGCGCCGTTCGCCAGGCCATGGAGGCCGGCCGGAACGTCGCGGAAAGGCTTGAAGGATCAGTCATGCGTCGCGACGACGACAGCGGCCCGGCCGGCGAGAGCGATACCGAGCGCGCTCTAAACTATTGGCGCACGCTGTCGGCGCTGGACTTCGGGCAAGCCGAGATCGCGGAGGTCGAAACCTGCGTCGGATCGATCTCTTCGACGGTCAAGGATTGGCGAGACGCGGTCCACGGTGACGCGGCGGCGGCGATACGACTGGTGCTGGCCCAAAAACCGCCGGAGCGCATCACGCTGAAGGTCGATCTCGCGATGACCGTGCTGTTGTGCCGCGCGTTCGACAATGCGGCGGCGGCGCTTACGCTCTCCCTCAGGCTGAGGTCGATGCCGCTGGACGGATCTCACCGCAATCGGCTCGCGACCTCTTGGCTCGTCAGGAATTTATACCTTGCGCGCGATTATTCCGCATCCCGGCCGCCGCGGGCCCGCCAGATGCGGGGAGGGCGCAAGTCGTGATCCTGCAGCCTTTTTCGGACGCTCACTCGGACTGCGCAGGCTTCGGCGGTTTTCCGCGGTTAATAGAGGGCGTCGACGCCATCGTGGTCGCGGGCGATACCCGCCAAGGACTCGCCGCCTCGCTCACCGAACTGCGCGCCGCCTATCCGCATCCCGTCGAGATCCTGATGGTCGCCGGCAATCACGAGTTCTGGGGATCTGTGTGGTCGCGCGAGGTCGACGAGGGACGTCGCGTTGCCGAGAAATTGGGCATCCGTTTCATGGAGGACCAGGCGGTCACGCTGGGACGTCTGCGCGTGCTGGGATGCACGCTCTGGACGAGCTACGACGCCTACGGCGAGTCCTTGAGGCCCGCCGCGATGCGGAGCGCGCGCGAAGAGATGCGCGACCACAAGCGCATCAAGTGGAGCAGCGATCCGTGGATGAGGTTCCGGCCGGAAGAAGCGCGCATGCTGCACATGCGCTCGCGCGCGTTCATGGAAGAAGAGCTTTCGAAACCGCATGACGGTCCTACCCTGGTGATCACGCACGCGGCGGTCTCGATCGAATGCATCCAGCCGAGCAAGCAAAAGAGCATCGTATCGGCAGCATATTTCTCGGAAATGCTGCCGCTAATCGACCGCCATCAACCGGACCTCTGGGTCTTCGGCCACACTCACCACCGTACGGACTTTCGTCGCGGCAAGACTCGAATCCTGTCGAATCCAATCGGCTACGCGGACGAGCGTACCGGTTTCGATCCGATGCTGACCATCGCGATCGACGGAAAGTAGCAAATGATAAGTCCGCCGCGTCCCGCCGCCACCGCGCCAAACCGAAAGCGCCGAGCCGCTTCCAAATCGGAATCCGCGATCGACGATACCGGACCGTATCCTACTCCCGGGAAGCGCACGCTGCCGCATGCGAGCCCTTCGCCCGGGTCACCGGCCCCTCCTGCCCGCCTCGGGAGCCTTGAGCGGAAGGCGTACAAGGAAGACTGGTTGGAGTCGTGGCGCTTTCGGAGCGGCGTCCGTGCGGCCGAAGCCGAACGCGACCAAACCGAGCGGTCGACGGCGCAGGTCCCCGTCAAAACGGCGGTAGTCGAACGCAACGCCGGCACGGGGAAGGGGAAGACCGGCGGCGGCTTCGGCGCTCTGAGACTGGCGGCACAGCGAAGCGCCTTCGAGGAAGGCGACGACGCTGATCGCGCCGAAACCGTTGCCGCCGGCGAACGGCGGCAGTTTCCCGTATATCCGGTCACACCGGCCAGGGTCGCCGCGAGGCTTATCCTCGCCCGTTTGGTCGATGCGCGGCCCGACTTGAAGGAAATTCTCCGAAGCCGCTCGCCGGTGGTGGCGATCGACGTTCCGGATCCCGAGATGCTCGACCGCGTGCTCGACACCTGGCAGCGCACCATCCTCGACGACCTCACGCGCGTGCACAAGGTGAACAACAACGTCGGCAAGCGGCAAGACAGCGATCTGCTTCTCATCGTCGCCAAGGAGCCGAGCAAGGGAAAAGCGGAGTTCGAGCGCGAGCGGGAAGCGCTCGCGGCGGTTTCCTTGGCGCTGCCGATCGTGGCCATCTCGCCGGCGGCCGAGACCCACCTGCCGAAGAGCCTTCTGAAGGCGAACCCGACGCGGATCGCCTTTCCGCCTATCGACGCGACCACGATCGCGCGCTGCATCCGGATCGTGACTGGGCGGACGTGCAAGGATTATCTGGACGAAAATTCGGCCGCGCTCATGACCGCGAGCGATTTGATCGTCGCGATCCGCTTCGATCGCACGCCCGCCGAGTGCATGCATGAACTGCGCCGGCTCGTAGCAGCGAAGCAAAATCTCAAGTCCGGTCGCGACATCGCCATGGACGATCTGCATGGCATGGACGAGGCAGTCAGGTGGGCACGCGAGCTGAGGGTGGATCTCGACGCCTGGCGCCGAGGAGACCTATCCTGGTCATCTCTGAGTGCTGGCGTGTGTCTCGTCGGGCCCCCCGGCACCGGCAAGACCCTCTTCGCGCAGACGCTCAGTACCTTCCTGTCGAGCGGATCATATAGCGTTCCGCTGATCGAATGTTCGCTGTCGCAGTGGCAGGGTGCAGATGAAGCGCATCTCGGCCATTTGTTGCGCGCCATGCGCCGAGACTTTGAGCAGGCGCGCGCAAAAGCGCCGAGCGTCCTCTTCATAGACGAGATCGATAGCTTTGCCGACCGATCGAAAGTCAAACACGCGCATGCGGACTATGTCGTTGAGGTCGTCAACGGCCTGCTTGCGCAGCTCGACGGCGCGGCATCTCGCGAAGGAATCGTTTGCGTCGGGGCTTCCAACGACATCGGCCGCTGCGATCCGGCGATTCTGAGGCCAGGTCGTCTCGGCAAGATCATCCGCATCAGCCTTCCGACCGAACGGGAATTGGAGCGCATGTTCCGGGTACGCCTGAACGGGCGGCTTGAGAAGACGGACCTGTCCGAGATTTGTATGCTGGCCCTCGGCTCAACAGGCGCCGAGGTCGAGCGGATCACGAATGATGCGCTAAGGTCCGCCCGTCACGGCGGCCGCGACCTCGCTCTCTCCGATCTACGTGCGGCAATCGTCGGAAACGACGACCGCGCCGCCGTCGATCTGGAGATTGCCGCTATCCATGAGGCCGGTCATCTGGTTTCCGAGATCGAACTATTCGGAAACGAAGCCGACGTCCACGCCAATATCGCCGCGGTCGGAATCAGAGGAGGATGCACGACCCGAACGAAAGCGCCGCCCTTCTCCGGCACCTATCACGACTACGCACGTCGTCTTCAGGTGCTTCTCGCAGGCCGCACGGCCGAGGAGCTTCTACTTTCCGCAGCTTCCCATGGTGCGGGCGGGCGACAAGGCTCCGATCTGCAGGTCGCGGCCTCGATGGCCGCGGGGATGTGTGCATCCTTGGGCATCGCCGGAAAGTCCAAGCTGCTCTACCTCGGCGACGTCGGCCGCACCGACGAACTTCTTTCGTACCCCGAAGTCCGGGAGGCGGCGAACCGCGAACTTGCGAAGGCGGAGAAAGCCGTGCGAGCCTTACTATTGCAGCGCAAACCGGCGCTGCGGGCGATCGCGTCCAAGCTGTTGAAGGACAAACGCCTAGATGGATCGACGGCCGGGGCCATAATTCGCAGGACCGTGGCCGCCAAGAAAGGACGAAGGGCTTGACCGGTCCCGATCCGTGGACGGTTTCCGCGGGTGATCGCGAGGCGTGCGCTGCTCGCCATTTAACACGACGGTATTATGTCGAGCGCGCCCGGATCGGTACAAAATCCGCCGGAACGAGCCAGGGCCGTCGGGTCGAAAGCGGCCCAGCCTTTCTGCATGACCCAACTACGGCAGGTCGTTTCTCGATCCGAAGTTGGGCGGAAATGTCATTGACCACCTTGTATCCGACGATTGCGTCCAGTGCGCGTTTGCCATGCAAGCCACGGCCGACAAACGATTCCTCGCGATCACTGAACGTTCAAGACCAGCATCAAGCCGCCGCCGCCGTCCTGCTCGACGTTGTTGTTCGCCGTGTGGTGGGGAATATGGCAGTGCACCAGCCATTTGCCGGCTTTGCGGGCGGTCCAGATCACGTCGTACCTTTGGCCGGGACCCACGTTGACGGTATCGGCTTGGTAACGAGCGCTTTCGGAAAGCGTGATGCCGTCCACCGCGACCACCTGGAATGGTCCGCCGTGCACGTGCATCGGATGGACGAAGTTGTTGTTGGTCCCGATGAATCTCAGCTTTATCGTCTGACCAATCTTCATCGGAACGGTGTCGGTAGCCGGATAGGCCTTCCCGTTGATCGTGAAGTAGTTGGGCAGTTCTCCCTCCATCAGCATCGCGGGATAAGTGAGCCACTCCCGCTTCAGCCATTCCTGGAGCTGTATCGCATACTCGTGATCCGCCTTGACCTCAGCCGAC
>DATLXF010000058.1:0-304748 GCA_035575945.1 Bradyrhizobium sp.
CCCCCCCCCCCCCCTCTTCCAAATCCTTAGCCGCGGAACAGGCTCAGGATCGACGACGTGGACTGGTTGGCGATCGACAGCGCCTGGACGCCCAGTTGCTGCTTGGTTTGCAGCGACTGCAGCTTGGCGCTTTCCTTGGCCATATCGGCGTCCACCAGGTTGCCAACGCCGGCGCTCAGGCTGTCTTGCAGCTTGCCGACGAAGGTCAGGTGGGTGTCGAGACCGGTCGAGCTGGTGCCCAGCGAGGCCAGTTTGTTCGTGGCGGTCTGCAGGGCGTTGGTGATCGTGGTGATCATCGTCTTGGCCGAGGCCGCGTCGGTGATCGTGGAGCTGGCCGAAAGGCCGATGCCGGCCAGCGACAGGGTCTGCGCGTTGACGGTGAAGCCCGAGCCGTCCGAATTGGCCAGGAAGGTCAGCTTGGAGGTCGTGCCGTCAGCGACGCTGACGCCGTTGAACTTGGCGTTGGTGGCGGCCTTGGTGATCTGATCGCGCAGCGACTCGAAGTCAGCCTTGAGGGCGTTGAACGAGGCCGTGTTCAGCGAGGTGTCGGACGCAGCCAGGGCCTTCGACTTCATCTGGCTGAGCAGGTTGGTGATGGTGTCACCGGCCGCCAGAGCGACGTCGATGGTCGACTGGCCGCGCTGCAGCGAGTCCTTCACCGAATTCAAGCTGTCGGCGTTCGCCTGCTGGTTCTTGGCGGTGGCCCAGATCGCGCCGTTGTCCTTGGCGCTACCGACCTTCTTGCCGGTGCTGATGCGTTGCTGCACCATGGCGAGGTCGCTGTTGGTCGAGTTCAGATTTTGCAGCGCCGCGAAAGCGTTCGCGTTCGTATTGATGCTGTTCAAGCCCATACGACTAATTCCCTTTTCAAGGTGTCCGACGCCATTTTGGCTGCCGGGAGCGTTTTGCTCGAAAAGGTCTGTAGCAATTGCCGGGCCAATATTGCCGGGCGGACATGTTTTTATAAGTTACTGAAAAATATGAATTAAACTTCTATTAAGCCTGAATGCTCCCGGCATTTTCTGCCGATGACGAGCCGCCATAGGCAATTATTGCCGGGCACAATATGCGCACCCAGCGGGAAAGAGGCGCCGGACGGCTTTTGAAGGCCGTCCGGCGTATCGGGATCACCCCTTGAACAGCGACAGGATCGACTGCGGGCTTTGGTTGGCGATCGACAGAGCCTGCACGCCCAGTTGCTGCTTGGTTTGCAGCGACTGCAGCTTGGCGCTTGCCTTCGCCATATCCGCATCCACCAGGTTGCCGACGCCGGCGTTCAGACTGTCCTGCAGCTTGCCCACGAAGGTCAGGTGCGTATCCAGACCGGTCGAGGCCGTGCCGAGCGAGGCCAGCTTGTTCGTCGCCGTTTGCAGCGAGGCAGTGATCGTCGCGATCATCGTCTTCGCGGAAGCAGCATCGGTGAAGGTCGAGGTCGCCGTCAGGCCCAGGCCGGTGAGAGACAGGGTCTGGGCATTGATCGTCAGCGTGCCCCCGTCCGAATTGGCCAGGAAGGCAAGCTTGGCGGTCGTGCCGTCGGCGAGGCTGACGCCATTGAACTTCGCGTTCGTCGCGGCCTTGGTGATCTGGTCGCGGAGCGATTCGAAGTCGGCCTTCAGCGCGTTGAACGAGGCGGTATTCAGCGAGGTGTCGGAAGCGGCCAGAGCCTTTTCCTTCATCGTGCTGAGCAAGCTGGTGATGGTGTCGCCCGCGGCCAACGCCACATCGATCGTCGACTGGCCGCGCTGCAGCGAGTCCTTGACCGAATTCAGCGAGTCCGCGCTCGACGTTTGCATTTTCGCCATCGACCAGATCGCGCCGTTGTCCTTGGCGCTCGAGATCTTCTTGCCGGTGTTGATCAGCGTTTGTGTCTGAGCGAGCTCCGAAGCAGTTGAATTCAGGTTTTGCAGCGCGATCATGGCGCTGGTGTTGGTGTTGATCGAGTTGAGCATTGGATACCTACCGTTTTGGTGGGATTTGTCCGGCCTATTGCCGGGCGGGCGTTTTGCCCGCGCGAACCGTCGCAAGCGGCGGGCCAACTGGCCGACGCGCGTAAAGGGCGATTAAGTAACTGGTTTAATTGATAATTTTTTGAATGACCGCCCAAAACGAAACCACCCGGCGAATGCAGCATTCGCCGGGCGGCAGGTTTTTCCGGATCTTGATAGGCAAGACGTTCAGTCTTGCGAAGACAAAAGAATCAGGCCGCGTCGACCCGTCCCGACAAGCCCTGCATGATCATGCGATTGATCTCGATCAGAGGCTCGAAATCCTCCTCCTTGCGCATCACGGCGCTGGAGTGCCGACTGACCCAAAGGCTGAGCGAAATGATGCTGGCGCGCAGATCCATCGGCAGCTGGTTTTCGGGCAACGAACAGTCGGTCGCGAGCGCGGACCAGACCTTGCGGTTCCAGTCCAGCGCGTCGATCCGCGTGGCAATGTCGTCCACCGAGGCCTTGGACGCGTCCATGAGGGCGCGCGTCACCTGACCGAACAGGCGGTACTCCATTTCACGGGGATTCTCAGCTCGCGTCGCCGCCTGCTGATACGCCCGAAGAGACATGCCCCAACCTCTCGTCTTCGTATTCAATCAACTTACGGCTCAGCATTAGAGCCTTGTAGTACTCGCGCGCCATCACGTGCTTCGAAATGGCGATACAGTCCTGGAGAACCGTAGGGTTCCGGACCACCCCCATGAACTCATTAAGGCGGCCGGCGAATTCTTCGTAGAACTTCTCGGCCCCTCCTTCGTCGAGGTACATCATCATCACCGGAAAGTAGATCCGACGCGCGGGCGTCGTGACCTGATCCGGTTGCATGATGTCCTTCTCTCGTAGGACGGAGGCCTTGTTCTGGAGCACCAGAACACCGCGCCGATCTCCGTTCTGGACAACGGCGCCGTTGAGAACAAACTTTTCGCCGGGCTTCAGCGACAGCTTCAGAGGCACTTGACGCCGCTCCCTTCCGTTAACGCTGCGAGCCCGATTCCGCCGAGAACGGCGGCTTCGACGGCAAGCTAGGCGAACATCTGTTAACGCCATCTTGCCGCCAGACGGCCGCCCTTGCGACGGTCGGACGCAGCTTAGGACTCGATTAAGCATAACGCCTCAAAACATGGTTAACGCCAGTCCAGGAGTTGGCCCATGGCCCGCAAAAGCGCCCTCGAAACGTCCGCCAGCGCCCTCCCCCATCAGGTCGAGGCCGGCGCCGTCGCGGTCCACCGCGGCACGATCGCCAGCGCGGTCGGCGATTCGACCTCCGCCGAGGCCCTGGCGCGCCTGCAACGCGCCGCCCAGGAGACCAAGAACGCCGAACATGCCAAGGCCCTGAGCCGCGCCGTCCAGGCCGTTCACCTGCGCGACTACCCCAAGGCCGACAAGCTGGCGCTGAAGCTGCTGGAAAAGGATGAACGCCTGGGCCTAGCCTGGCATATCCTGGCCATCACGCGCGAAAAGCAAGGCGACTTCGCGTCCTCGCTCGGAGCCTATGAGGCGGCGCTGAGACTGTTGCCGGACCATGGCCCCGTCGCCGGCGACCTAGGGCGGCTGGCCTTCCGGATGAACATGCCGGAAATCGCGATGAAGTTCTTCGCCCACTATCGCCTGGCGCGGCCGGACGATGTGGAAGGCGCCAATAATCTCGCCTGCGCGCTTCGGGAGCTGAATCGCGAGAGCGAGGCGATCGAGGTTCTGAAAGGCGCGCTCACCGCCCATCCGGAAGCGGCGATTCTCTGGAACACCCTCGGCACCGTGCTTTGCAATACCGGCGACGCCGCCGGCTCCATCGTCTTTTTCGACGAGGCGCTGCGGCTGGCGCCGGACTTCGGCAAGGCCTACCACAACCGCGCCTTCGCTAAGCTGGACATGGGGGATGTCGAGGGATCGCTGGCCGACTGCGAGCTGGCGATGAAGCTTCCCGACTCGGCCGAGGACCTGGCGATGATGCGCTTCGCCCAGGCCACGATCCTGCTGGCCCTGGGCCGCGTCGCCGAAGGCTGGGAAGCCTACGAGGCTCGCTTCTCGCCGGCCCTGAGCCACGCTCCGCTGTTCCAGATCCCCGGAACCCGGTGGTCGGGGCAGGATCTGAGGGGCAAGACCCTGATGATCAGCACCGAGCAAGGTCTGGGCGACGAGGTGATGTTCGCGGGCCTGCTGCCGGAGATCCTGGACGCGCTGGGGCCGGACGGTTCGTTGTCCCTGGCGGTCGAGCGCCGTCTGATCCCGCTCTTCAAGCGCGCCTTTCCGACGGTCGAGGTCACGGCCCACCGCACCGTCTCGCTGGAGGGCCGCGTCTATCGCTCCGCGCCGGAGATCGAGGATTGGGAACGCTTCGACTACTGGGCCGCGATCGGGGACTTTCTGCCGAGCCTGCGGCCAACGGTCGCATCCTTCCCCGACCGCGATCGCTATCTGACGGCCGATCCCGAGCGCGTCGCCCACTGGAAGGCGGAGCTCGCCAAGCTTGGGCCCGCTCCCAAGGTCGGCCTGCTTTGGAAAAGCCTGAAGCTGGACGCCGAGCGCGGTCGACAGTTCTCGCCGTTCGAGGCTTGGCGGCCGGTGCTCGAAACGCCCGGGGTCACCTTCGTCAATCTGCAGTATGGCGACTGCGAGGCCGAAATCGCCTACGCTCGAGAGACCTTCGGCGTTGAGATCTGGCAGCCGCCGGGCATCGACCTCAAGCAGGATCTGGACGACGTCGCCGCGCTGTGCGTGGCGGTCGACCTGACGATCGGCTTCTCCAACGCCACCATCAACCTGGCCGGGGCGTGCGGCGCGGCGATCTGGATGATCACCGGCGCGGCGGCCTGGACGCGCTTGGGCACCGACCGCTATCCTTGGTATCCCCAAACGCGCTGCTTCATCGCCAGCCAGTACGGCGACTGGACGGACGCGATGCAAGAGGTCGGCGGCGCGCTCGCGGCGCTGGCGGCCGAGCGTTAAGGCCATGACGCTGGCCATCCTCCAGGCCCGGATGTCTTCCTCCCGACTGCCGGGCAAGGTCCTCGCCGATCTGGTGGGCGCGCCGATGATCCTTCGGCAGATCGAGCGCGTCAGCCGCGCCCAGAGGATCAGCCGCTTGATCGTCGCCACATCGATGCGCCCGGACGACGACGTGCTGGCAAAAACCCTGAAGGACGCCGGCGTCGAGGTCGTCAGAGGCGACCTCGACGATGTGCTGTCGCGCTTCATTCTGGCCCTGGACGCCGCGCCCGAAGCGCCCGCGGCGGTGCGCCTGACGGCCGACTGCCCCCTGGCCGATCCGACCGTCATCGATGACACGATCGCGCTCTTCCACCAGTCCGGCGCCGACTACGCGTCGAACACGGGCGACACGCGCACCTTTCCCAAGGGCCTCGACGTCGAGATCTTCCGCGCCAGCGCCCTGCGCGAGGCCCACGTCGAAACCATCGATCCCTACGACCGCGAACACGTCACGCCGTTCCTCTATCGACGCCCCGAGCGCTACAGGCTGGTCACCCTGACCCAGGCGCGCGACGAAGGCGATGCGCGCTGGACGGTCGACCGCCCCGACGACCTGGACTTCGTTCGAGCCGTCTACGCCGCGCTCTACGCGGCCCATCCCGACTTTTCATCGGACGATGTCAGAGCCCTCGTCGCGCGGAGACCCGACCTCCAGACCCTAGGCGGAGATCCTCGCTCATGACCACGACCGTGCGGATGCGCGACATCACCGATGAGGACCGGGAGCGCCTGCTGGAATGGCGCAATAGCCCCGCCGTCTCGGCCTATATGTACTCGGACCACCTCATCAGCCGCGAGGAGCATGACCGCTGGTTCGACGCCATCCGGCCACGCGGCGACCGGCGCTATTGGATCATCGAGGTGGATGGCGCCCCCGTGGGCCTGGCCAATCTGAGCGACATCGACAGGGTCAACGGTCGTTGCGCCTGGGCCTACTATCTCGCCGATCCCGGCATCCGGGGACTGGGCGTGGGCTCCTATGTCGAGTTCTGGGTGATCGAACATGTCTTCGGCGTCCTGGGCCTCACCAAGCTGTGGTGCGAGGTGCTGCTTTCCAACGAGGCCGTCTGGAGGCTGCACGAGGCGCATGGCTTCAAGCGCGAAGCGCTCTTTCGCGAACATGTCGTCAAGAACGGCGCGCCGGTCGATGTCGTGGGGCTTGGCCTGCTGGCCCGAGACTGGGCTGAAAAGCGCGAGGCGATGGCCGCGAAGCTCCGCGCCAAGGGCTATGCGATACCCGTCTGAAACCAAGCGCTCTTGCCAAGCGCGTTTGCGCCGGTAGTTTGCTCCGTTCAATTTGAACAACTGTTCGAACCGGATCGATTCCGGCGGAGAAGGGCATGAGCCAACGCTTCGAAGGCACTTCCGACTACGTGGCCACCGAGGACCTGAAGGTCGCGGTCAACGCCGCCGTGGCGCTGGAACGGCCGCTTCTGATCAAGGGCGAACCCGGCACGGGCAAGACCGTCCTGGCCTACGAGGTCGCCAAGGCGATGGGCGCGCCGCTGATCACCTGGCACATCAAGTCGACGACCAAGGCCCAGCAGGGCCTCTACGAATACGACGCCGTCACTCGCCTGCGCGACAGCCAGCTGGGCGAGGAGCGCGTCAAGGACGTCCGCAACTACATCAAGAAGGGCAAGCTCTGGGAGGCTTTCGAGAGCCCTAAGCGCCCGGTCCTGCTAATCGATGAGATCGACAAGGCCGACATCGAGTTTCCCAACGATCTGCTGCAGGAACTCGATCGCAACGAGTTCTATGTCTACGAGACCGACGAGACGATCAAGGCCAAGGTCCGCCCGATCATTATCATCACCTCGAACAACGAGAAGGAACTGCCGGACGCCTTCCTGCGCCGCTGCTTCTTCCACTACATCCGCTTCCCCGAGGAGGCGACGATGCAGGCCATCGTCGACGTCCACTTCCCCGGCATCAAGCAGAAGCTGGTCTCCGAAGCGCTGCGTATTTTCTACGACATGCGCAAGGTCCCGGGCTTGAAGAAGAAGCCGTCGACGTCGGAGCTGCTGGACTGGCTGAAGCTGTTGTTGGTTGAGGACATCGACGATCAGGTCCTGCGCGAGAAGGATCCCACGAAGCTGATCCCGCCGCTGCATGGCGCTCTGCTGAAGAACGAGCAGGACGTCCACCTTTTCGAACGCCTGGCCTTCCTGGCGCGTCGCGAAGGGTCCGGCGGCCGCCCCGGTCAGTAGCCCTTACCGGGATTTCACTGGACGCGCGGACGTTGCACGCTCACCTTCCCGCTCAAACCAGGGAAGATCCCAAGGAAACCCATGCGTCACTCCAAATGGCTCGCCGCCGCGCTGCTGATCGGCGCGGCTGGCCTGTCCGCCTGCCAGCGCGCCGAAACCCATGGCGATCAAGCCAAGCCGGCTGCGCCCAAGCTGGGTCGTCAACCGGTTCGCGTCATCGACCGCCTGGATTGTCCGGAAAAGCAGGGCTACCTAAAGCGGGTCAGCGTCGCGCCGGACGGCCAGTCGTGCGCCTACGCCACCGACAAGGCGACGGTGGAGCTGCGTCTGGTCAAGCTGACCAGCGGCGACGCCGAGTCGGCCCTGACGCCGATCGAGGCCGAGCTGAAGAGCGTGATGCCGCCGCCTCCGCCGCCGCCCAAGCCCCCCAACGCCAAGAGCAAGGGCCACACCAGCATTCACTTGCCGGGCGTGAATATCGACTCCAACGAGCACGGCGCGGACATTCGCATCGGTCACCTGACCATCAATAGCGACGGCGGCGCGGCCGAGGTGAAGATCAACAAGAACGTCAACTTGTCCGATGACGATCGTAAGAGCGCTGTCGCGGGCGCGGCCAGCGATGACGAGCACGGCGACGGCGACGTGTCGATCAACGCCAGCAACGGCGGGGCCGAGATCAAGGCCCGCAAGGCCGGCGACAATCTGGTGCGCTCGACCTTCATCCTGGCCAACGACAAGGCGCCCAAGGGCTATCGCCTGGCCGGCTACGAGGCGCGCGGCCCCAAGGGCGGCCCGCTGGCCGTCGCGGTCGTCAAGGCCAAGACCCGCGACACCGGCGACCATGATATCTTCAAGGATATGAAGGCCCTGCTGCGACACAACGTCGGCGGCTGATGCTTGATCTATCCAAACGAGACGCCCGCTAGACCGGCGTGACTTCCATCACCTTGTAGGTCAGCGGTTGGCCGCCTTCGTCGGTGACGGTGACATATTCGCCGAGCGCGAAGCGATGCTGGCCCAGCCGATATAGGGGCTCGTCGTCGGTCTCATCCGCGTCGTCGTAGTCGAAGAACCAACGCGCGCCGCGGCGGTTCAGGCGGCCGTCCACCGGGTCCTCGTCGGGGGCGAAGCGGCGAACGTCGCAGCGATCCTTGACCTTGGCGTATTCGGCTTCGTCGAGGTGGCCGTCCTCGGTCAGGGGCGCGGTCAGGGCGTAGCCGCGATGGTCGTCGCCGCCGGAGAACTCCGTTCCCGGATTGCGCGCCAAGCGCATGACGATGCGTGAAAGAGACATGGGGCCTCCCTTGTTTTTGTGGTTTCAGAGCATCGCGCGGAAAGTGAATGCGGGTTTTCGGCGAAAGCGATGCGAGACAAAATCTAGCTCAGGCCACACGCGGCTTGCGCTAGTGCGACAGGAACAGCGAGGGGCCGTCGCTGTTCAGCAGCGAGCGGGTGGTCCCGCCAAAGATATATTCCTGCAGCCTCGGGTGACCGAACGCGCCGGCCACCAGCAGGCTTGCGCCCACCTCGCGCGCCGCGCCCAGCAGGAGGCCCGCCGCGTCGCTGGAGCCTTCCAGGGCCTTGACCTGCGCCTGGACGCCGCGCGCAGCCAGAAACTCGGCCAGACGGTCCAGGTCGAAAGCCCGCGACGACGCGCCAGCCGCGCCCGCGACAACCACCGAACGGGCCTTCTGAAGCAGAGGCAGCGACGTCCGCATCGCGCGACTGGCCTCCTTGCCGCCATCCCAGGCGACCAGCGCGACCCCGTCGACCTTGAAGCCCTCGCGCGCGACCAGGGTGGGACGCTGCTCGTCAGCGACCAATTGCTGGAAGGACTCGGCCAGAGGCCCCTTGCCGCGCGCGGCAGCGTCATCGAACACCACGACGTCGGACAGGCGGCCTTCCATGGCCAACCCCGCCCACACGGGCGATTCAAGGCTGATCAGTCGCGAGCGCGAATAGCCGGTCTCGGCCACCAGCTTGCCGCAGCTTCTGGAACCCTCCTGGGCGGCTTCCTTGAGGCTTTCCAGCGCCGTCACCTGGACGCCGCCCATGAACCCCTCGCCCATCCACGGCATAAGGTCGGCCATGTCGGCGGGCGTATGAACACAGGCCAGTTCGGCCTGAAAGGCGGCCGCCAGGGCCGCGGCGGAGCTCAGAACGCCCTTGTCGGTCGCGGTCCCGGCCAGCGGGACCATGATTCTCGCCCAACTCATGATCGAACTCCCTTTGAGGGCATTTCCACAGATGACGGCGACGACCACATTGATCTTTCTCAATCCATGGGTCAGTCAACCACCTTCACCGCAAGGAACGATCTCGTGGCCAAAGGGCTGCATACCAAGGGCAAGCCGCCCCGCGCATGGCAGAGGATGCTTTCCGGACGACGGCTGGACCTGCTCGATCCGTCGCCGATGGACATCGAGATCGAGGACATCGCCCATGGCCTGGCCCGCGTCGCGCGCTGGAACGGTCAGACGGTCGGCGATCACGGCTTCTCGGTGGCGCAGCACAGCTTGGTGGTCGAGGAGATCGCCGCGCACATCAAGCCGGACCTGGAGCCGCGCTGGCGTCTGGCCGCCCTGCTGCATGACGCCAGCGAATATGTCATCGGTGATATGATCAGCCCGTTCAAGGCGGCGCTGGGCATGAGCTACAAGGACTTCGAGGCCAGGTTGGAGGACGCGATCCACATTCGTTTCGGCCTGCCGGTGAAGACGCCCGCGCCGATCAAGAAGCTGATCAAGCAGGCCGATCGCGCCTGCGCCTTCTTCGAGGCGACGCAGCTGGCGGGTTTCGAGCACGCTGAATCCCTGGCCATCTTCGGCGCGCCGCCGGCCGGCTACGACCTGCGCATCACCCCGCTGCCGCCGTTCGAGGCCCAGGCGCGATATGTCCAACGCTTCCACGTGCTGTCGCGCGCGGCGGGTTACGAGAGCGCCCCTGGCGCGGCGTTCGAAACCGAATGAACGCCTCCGTCGTCATCGGTTTGTCGGCGGTGGTCGTGGCGATCCGCGACGGCGAGGCCGTGGTCCTGACCGTGCGACCGCACGACGCCGTCACCGATGTCGCCTCCCCGCTCTCGGGCCTGCCGTTCGGCCCCTTCGATCCGGAGGCGCACCGCACTTTCGAGCTTGGGCTGCGAGCCTTCGTGACCCAGCAGACCCGATTCCAGTTGGGCTATGTCGAACAGCTCTACACCTTTGGCGACAAGGGCCGGGAGGCGCCGCGCGCCGAGGTCGGGGCCGGCGCGGCCCGCGTGGTCTCGGTCGGCTATCTGGGCCTGACGCCCAAGGCCGTCGACACCGACGCCCCCGACACGGCCTGGGCCCCCTGGAGCCGGTTCTTCCCTTGGGAGGACTGGCGCAATGGTCGCCCCGCCCTGCTGGACGACGCCATCGCGCCGGCGCTGCGTCGCTGGGCGGGCGAGGACGCGGCCCGATGGTCGCGCGCCCGCCTCGCCTTCGCCCTGGACGGCGCCCCTTGGAACGAGGAGCGGGTGCTGGAGCGCTACGAGCTGCTCTATGAGGCGGGCCTGGCCCCCGAGGCCGCCCGCGACGCCGCCCGCGCCGAGGGTCATGATCCGGCCGAGCCCAAGGCTCTGTCGGCCGCCCTGGGCGAACCGATGATCTCGGACCACCGGCGCATCCTGGCCACCGGCCTGTCGCGCCTGCGCGGCAAGATCAAGTACCGCCCCGTGGTGTTCGAGTTGACGCCCGAGGAATTCACCCTGTCGACCCTGCAGCGCACGGTCGAGGCCATCGCCGGGGTGCCGCTGCACAAGCAGAACTTCCGTCGCGTGGTCGAGCGCGAGGAACTGGTCGAGGGCTTGGGACGCCTGGACGCCGAGACCGGCGGCCGCCCGGCCGAGCTGTTCCGCTTCCGCAGGGAAATGCTGGCGACGCGCCAGGCGACGGGTCTCTCGCTGCCGCTATTGCGCGACTAAAGAGTCAGGGGCCCGGCGAGTTCAGCCCAGCTCCTCGGCTTGCAGAATGCGCATGACCGGCGGCTTGACGGCGAGCTTTCCCATCTGCGCCGCGAACTGCTTCGAGGCGTCGACCGCGAAGTGTGCGCGCAGGGCGGTCATGTCCGACCAGACCTCGACAAATTGCAGCAGGTTTGGTCGCCCGACCGCCTGAAAGCACTCGTGGGAAATACACCCGGGCTCTTCACGCGAGCGCGCGCAATGCTCGAGCGCCACCCGCAATGTCAAGTCCAGGCTCTCGGGCTGAACATCGACCGAACCAAGAACAACAATCAAATTCAGCCCCTAGATCCGCTGATCCGTTGAGTCCGCCCCCACCCGCGCCCGCCATTTGGCCTTCAGCGTGTGCGAGGTGTCGCGCGAGCCGTCCGGGCTCCAGCCGGGCGGGCCGAAGATGTAGCCCAGCGCGTGACGCGGCGATCCCGCCACGTCCTTGGCGATGCCGATCCACTCGTGGAAAACATTGTGCAGAAGATTGAAATTGCCCAGGTTCTTCACCGTGCCATAGCGGCAGGGCTCCTCGTCGACCTCCGGGATGAAGGTCCCGAACATCCGATCCCAGATGATCAGGATCCCGGCATAGTTGGCGTCCAGATAGCGGGCGTTGCGGGCGTGGTGCACGCGGTGATGCGAGGGCGTGTTGAACACCGCCTCGAACCAGCCAGGCATCCGCTTGATCGCCTCGGTGTGAATCCAGAACTGGTAGACGAGGCTGATCCCCTTCTGGATCGCCACCATGGCCGGCGGGAAGCCTAGGAAGGACAGCGGCAGCCACAGAAGCCAGGTGCCCGCGACGCCGCCGGTCCAGGTCTGCCGCAGGGCGGTCGAGAGGTTGTAGTGGGTCGAGGTGTGGTGGTTGACGTGGCTGGCCCACCAGACGCGCCGCTCGTGCGCCAGGCGATGGAACCAGTAGTAGGTCAGGTCCTCCAGCAGGAAGACGGCGATCCAGGCCCAGACCGCGTTCATCGGGATCGTGAAGAGACGGTGCTGATAGACCCAGACCGTCGTGGCGAAGATCACGCCGCCGAACAGCGCGCCGGCGATCGTGCTGCCCAGACCCATGGTCAGCGACGTGGCCGTATCGCGCACCTCGTAGTGGGCCCTGGCCTTGCCGAAGCGGCCCAGCAGGATCTCCAGAACGATCGCTAGAATGAAAAACGGGATGGCCAGCTGGACTGGGTCGAAGGGCGCTTTGAGCATCAGGCGAACTCTCTGGGCGGCCAGACATCGTCCTTGACGGCGAGGACGGGACGGGCGTCGGACAAGCGCGGCCTCACCCGGCCGTTGATTGGCTTCAGGCTGGCGATCGCGCTCCACGGCAGGTCTCGCGCGACGTAACCGTCGCCCCGCCGGTACAGCACCAAGGCCGCGTCGCCATCGCGCGCGATCACGGCCGCGCCATCGGCGGAAATCCAGACCCTGTCGGGCCGCTGATCGGGAAATTCGAGCGCCAGCAATGCCCGGGCCGACTCGGCGTCCAGCGGCGGCGTCGGCCGCGCCACGCCCATCCAGGCCGTGAACCCCACGAGCACAGCGATACCGGCCGCGGAGCCGCCCAGCTGAATCAACAGCGCCTTGTCCAAGACCGACGCATCCCCCCGATAACTTATTGCCGTTCAGATTGACGATCCAGGCCCGGGCGTCAAGCGCGAGCCCCGGGCTTTACCAACACCACCGGCCTTGGCTATCCTCCCCTAGGGTTGAGCGCGCCGCCTCGGCGTCGCCAAAAGGGGAAGTGTGATGAGCTTGATGCTTGAGCCGCTACGCAAGTTCGCGGTGTTCGAAGGCCGGGCCAGGCGGTCGGAGTACTGGCTGTTCGCGCTCTTCCAGCTGCTGGTGACCGCCGGCTTCTTCATCATTGCTTCGGTCGCCTATGGGACGACGAGCGGTCGACAGGATGGGCCCGTGGCTATCCTCGTTGGCCTGTTCACCCTGTTGGCGCTGCTCTTCTTCATAGCTCTGATCATTCCGGCGCTCGCCGTCACGGTCCGGCGCCTGCATGACACGGACAAGTCGGGGTGGTGGCTGCTGATCAGCTTCATCCCCTTCGGCAGCTTCGTGATCCTGATCTTCACGCTTCTGGACAGCACGCCTGGCCCGAACCGCTATGGCGAGGATCCCAAAGGCCGCCCCGGTCCGCCCGGCGCCGGCCCGGTGATCCACAACCACTATTACGCGGCCACGCCCGCGACGCCGGATCAGCCGACCATCATCAGCTGATCCCGCCCAAGCAAACGGCGCGCCCCGCGAGAGGCGCGCCGTCTTCACTTCGAGCCGACGCCTAGAACTTGCGGACGTAGCCCAGCGACACCGTGTTCGAGCTCAAGTCGCTCTTGCTGTATTCGGACTTGGTCCAGTCGGCGCGGATGCCGTTCTTGTCGTCGATCTTGTACTGGGCGCCGACGCCATAGTTCCAGCTGTCATGGCTGCCGTCGAAGTCGGTGGCGGCCGGATTGTTGGTGCTGAACTTCGTCGACCCATACCCGACGCGGCCCAGAAGATCGAGGTTCTGGGTCACCGGCAGGTAGCCGACGGCGTAGGCCGCGACCTGGTGCTCCATCTTCACGTGAGCGGGACCGCCCGGGGTGTAGACGGTGTCGCCATCGACGCCGCCAGCGGCTTCGGCTTCAACGCCAAAATTAGGCGTAAACTTGGCGCCCACGCGCCCTTGAATAGCGCCGGTGTCGGCGCCTCGGGTCCGAGTTTGGTCATAATTCAGAGAGCCGTAGACCTCCGTCGAATTCTGGGCCTGAGCCATGAGCGGGGCCGCGAGAACCGAACCAGCGACCAGGGTAGTGGCGATGAGAGTCTTCATCGTTGAACTCCTATGCTACGCGTACTCTTCAGCTCCCTCAGCCAGCCTAGGGCTATGCGGATAACGCGGCGGGCGTGGGGCGGTTCACGGCCGGGTTCAAGGCCATTGCGTGTCGTGGCCCCAAAGCCACGGGGATGACGGCGCCGCCATCCATGCTATCTACGGGTCAAACAAACGTCAGAACGCGGGCTCCTAGGCCCGCGCGCATCATCGGGACCGTCGCCTTGCCGCAAGCCGTCATCGCCGCCACGGGGCTGTACACCCCGCCTCACAGCATTTCGAACGCCGAGCTGGTCGAGGCCTTCAACACCTTCGTCGAGCGCTTCAACGCCGCCAACGCCGAGGCCATCGCGGCCGGCGAGGTGGTCGCCCTGGCCCCCTCCTCGCCCGAGTTCATCGAGAAGGCCTCCGGCATCAAGGCGCGCTTCGTGATGAACAAGGACGGCATCGTCGATCCGGAGGTCATGCGTCCGATCATTCCCGAGCGTCCCAACGAGGAGATTTCCATCCTCGCCGAAATGGCGGTCGAGGCGGCCAAGGACGCCATCGCCCGCTGGGGCAAGCCCGTGTCCGAGATCGGCGCGGTGATCTGCGCGGCCTCGAACATGCAGCGCCCCTATCCGGCCATGGCCATCGAGGTGCAGCAGGCGCTGGGCATAGACGGCTTCGCCTTCGACATGAACGTGGCCTGTTCGTCGGCCACCTTCGGCATCAAGACCGCCGCTGACTTCGTCGCCACCGGCAGCGCCAAGGCCGTGCTGATGGTCAATCCCGAGATCTGCTCGGGCCACCTGAACTTCAAGGACCGCGACAGCCACTTCATCTTCGGCGACGTGGCCACGGCGGTGATCGTCGAGGACGCGGACCTGGCCAAGGGCGGCTGGGAAATCCTGGGAACGCGCCTGAAGACCGTGTTCTCCAACAATATCCGCAACAACTTCGGCTTCCTGAACCGCGCCGCGCCGGAAGGCGTCGGCGCCAAGGACAAGCTGTTCGTCCAGGAAGGCCGCAAGGTGTTCCGCGAGGTCGTGCCGATGGTCAGCGAGATGATCATCGAACACGCCGCCGACCTGGGCGTCGACCCGACCGGCCTCAAGCGCCTGTGGCTGCACCAGGCCAATATCAACATGAACGAGATGATCGGGCGCAAGGTGCTCGGCCGCGACCCCGCTCCCGGCGAGAACGTCATCATCCTGGACGAGTACGCCAATACCAGCTCGGCCGGCTCGATCATCGCCTTCCATTCGGCCAATGACGATTTCGCCGCCGGCGAAACCGGCCTGATCTGCAGCTTCGGCGCGGGCTATTCGGCCGGCACGGTGTTCGTGCGCAAGCGCTAGAGGGGCCCAAGCCTTCCATCGGCGCGGCACCGATGGAAGGCGTTCGGGCTCAGGCCTTGGCCAGCTTGGACAGCGCGGTCAGGATCTTCTCGGCCGCGTCGAGCCGCTGGGCCGGCGTGTCCCACTCGCCCTTGACCACGACCTTCTGGTCGGGTCGGGCCTTCCAGATCAGG
Organism: Bradyrhizobium sp.; assembly: GCA_035575945.1. Lineage (GTDB taxonomy): Bacteria > Pseudomonadota > Alphaproteobacteria > Rhizobiales > Xanthobacteraceae > Bradyrhizobium. Next base: position 15,506 of record DATLXF010000058.1, read on the forward strand.
CTGTTCTTGGCCACGAACTGAACCAGCGCCAGCGGGTTGGCGAATTCGTCGTTGCGGAAGGCCACGACCGCGCCCTTGGGACCGACGTCGATCTTGGCGACATTGGCCTCGCGGCACAGCCCCTTGATCGCCACGACCTTGAGCAACGAGTCGGTCTCGGGCGGCAGGGGGCCGAAGCGATCGATCATTTCGGCGGCCAGGGCTTCGCGGTCGGCGGCCTGCTCGGCTTCCGACAGACGGCGATAGAGCGACAGGCGCACGTTCAGGTCGGGCACATAGTCGTCCGGGATCATCACGGCGGCGCCGGTATTGATCTGCGGCGACCAGCCCCGGTCTTCCAGCAGGGCTTCCTGGCCCTGCCGCTGCTTCAGCTCCGCGACCGCGTCCTCCAGCATCTGCTGATAGAGCTCGACCCCGATCTCCTTGATGTGGCCGCTCTGCTCGTCGCCCAGCAGGTTGCCGCCGCCGCGCTGGTCAAGGTCGTGGCTGGCCAGCTGGAAGCCTGCGCCCAGGCTGTCCAGCGATTGCAGCACTTGCAGGCGCTTTTCCGCCGACAGGGTCAGCGACTTCTCGACCGGCGTGGTCAGATAGGCGTAGGCGCGCGCCTTGGAGCGGCCGACCCGGCCCCGGATCTGGTAGAGTTGGGCCAGGCCGAACATGTCGGCGCGGTGGACGATCAACGTGTTGGCCGAGGGGATATCCAGCCCACTCTCGACGATCGTCGTCGCGAGAAGCACGTCGTACTGGCCCTCGTAGAAGGCCGTCATCACGTCTTCCAGCTGGGTGGCCGCCATCTGGCCATGGCCGACGACGTACTTCACCTCCGGCACATGGACGCGCAGGAACTTCTCGATGTCCTCCAGGTCCTTGATGCGCGGCACCACGTAGTAAGACTGGCCGCCACGGTACTTCTCGCGCAGCAGCGCCTCGCGCAGCGTCACAGGATCGAACGGGCTGATGTAGGTGCGCACCGCCAGGCGATCGACGGGCGGCGTGGCGATGATCGACATCTCCCGGATGCCCGACAGCGCCATCTGCAGGGTGCGCGGGATCGGCGTGGCGGTCAGGGTCAGCATGTGCACGTCGGCGCGAAGCTCCTTGAGCTTCTCCTTGTGCTTGACGCCGAAGTGCTGTTCCTCGTCGACGATGACCAGGCCCAGGTCCTTGAACGACACCTGCTTGGACAGAATGGCGTGGGTGCCGACCACGATCTCCAGGCTGCCGTCGGCCAGGCCGGCGCGGGTGTCGGCGGCTTCCTTGCCGGTGACCAGGCGCGACAGACGCGTGACCTTCACGGGCCAGCCCTGGAAACGGTCCTTGAAGGTCTTGTAGTGCTGGCGGGCCAAGAGGGTCGTTGGGCAGACCACGGCCACCTGCTTGCCGCTCATCGCCACGACGAAGGCCGCACGGAGGGCCACCTCGGTCTTGCCGAAGCCGACGTCCCCGCAGATCAGGCGATCCATCGGCTTGCCGGACGCCAAGTCCTCCAGCACGTCGTGGATGGCGTTCAGCTGGTCGTCCGTCTCCTCGTAGGGGAAGCGGGCGCAGAACTCGTCGAACACGCCCGACGGCGGATCGGTCTCCTCGACATGCTTGAGCTGGCGCGCGGCTGCGATCTGGATCAGGCCCTCGGCCATGACCCGCAGACGCTCGCGCGCCTTGGCCTTGCGTCCCTGCCAGGCCGCGCCGCCCAGCTTGTCCAGCTGAACGTTGTCGGCGTCGGCCGCGCCGTAACGGGTCAGGAGGTCGATATTCTCGACCGGCAGATAGAGCTTGGCCTCGCCGCCGTAGAGCAGGTCCAGGCAGTCGTGTGGCGCGCCCTGCACGTCGAGCGTCTTCAGGCCCTCGTAGCGGCCGATGCCGTGATCGATGTGGACGACCAGATCGCCCGGCGTCAGGGCCGAGGCCTCGGCCAGGAAGTTGGCGGCGCGGCGCTTCTTGCGCGGCCGCGCCAGACGGTCGCCCAGGATGTCGGTCTCTGAAATGACCGCCAGGCTGTCGGTCTCGAAGCCGTGGTCCAGCGGCAGCACGACCCGCTGCGGAACCTTGGGGTCATTGGCCTTGGCCGCCTGCCAGTAGCCGGCATACGGGATCTTCTTCAGACCATGATCGCCCAGCATGGTCCCCAGGCGCTCGGACGAGCCCTCGGACCACGAGGCGAACAGCACGCGTTTTCCTTTGCCCGCGAGATCGCGGGCGTGGGCCGCGGTGGCCTCGAACAGGTTGACGCTGTCCTGGGCGCGTTCGGCGGCGAAGACCCGGCCCAGCTTCGCGCCCATGTCGACGACGTCCAGCCCCTGCGGCTGGAACGGCGTGAAGCGACGGTTCGGGCGATCGGCGATCTCCCGCTCCCACTCCTCCACCGTCAGATACAGCGCCTCGGGCGGCAGAGGGCGGTACGAGGATTTGCGATCGGCCTGCGACCGCGCCTCATAGGCGTCCAGGATCATCGACAGGCGCTCGTCCCGCGCCTCGGTCGCCTGGTGGTCGACGCCGATCAGGGCGCCGGCCGGCAGATAGTCGAACAGGCTGGCCATCCGCTCGTAGAACAGCGGCAGCCAGTGCTCCAACCCGGCGCGACGGCCGCCCTCGCTGACGGTGGCGTACAAGGGATCGTCGCCGGGCGCGCCGAACTCGGCGACATAGCCCTTGCGGAAGCGCGAGATGCCGTCGGCGTCCAGCAAGGCCTCGCTGACCGGAAGGAGATTGATCTCGGTCAGTTGCTTGGTCGAGCGTTGGGTCTCGGGATCGAAGGCGCGGATGCTCTCCAGCGTGTCGCCGAACAGGTCGAGGCGAACGGGCTCCTCGGCGGCCGGCGGATAGACGTCGATGACGCCGCCGCGGATCGCGAACTCGCCCCGCTCGGAGACGGTGGAGGCGCGGGCATAGCCGTTGACGGCGAAATAGCGCTCAAGGTCCTTGATATCGACCACGGCGCCGACCTTGGCGCTATAGCTGGCGCGCAGCAGCACATCCTTCGTCGGCACACGCTGCAACAGCGCTGGCGCGGCGATGACCAGCATGGCCGGCTTGCCGTCGCCCAGGCCCCTGGCCAGGCGCGACAAGGTCGCCATCCGCGTGGCCGAGACGCCCGACGACGGACCAATGCGGTCGTAGGGAAGGCAATCCCACGACGGCATTGGCACGGCCTCGATCTCGGGCGCGAAAAACTTCAGGGCGTCGACGAAAGCGTTGGCGCGCGCGGTGTCCCGGGCCACGAACGCGGTCAGGCCGCCGCGCGCCCGGGCGATGTCGGCCATCACCAGCGCGTCGAAGCCTTCCGGCGCGCCGGCGAGGGTCAGGCCGCCGGCGGCCTTGGCGATCTGTTTGGCGTCGTAGGCCATCGGGTCTCTTGATCTAAAGGGTCAGGCGCCGTCGCCGGCGGGGCGCGAGGCGTGCGCCTGGAACCTGAACGCGCGGATCATCGCCATGACGTCCGTCTCGAACCGTTCGGGCGTGGCCTCCTGGCCGACGATCCAGGCGTAGATCTCGCGGTCCGACTGTTCCAGCAGGGTTTCCAGGGTGTCGAACTGCTCGGGCGTCAGGCTCGGGCCATGGATGTCCGCAAACGGCCCAAGGATCAGGTCCGCTTCCCGGAAACCGCGATGCCAGGCGCGGAACCGAAGGCGCCGGAGGCGGGAGTCGTGGTCGATGCTCATGTGTCGGCGGATATAGAGCGAGCATCGACGCGGCGCCAGCGCCACGGCGTTTTCAGGTCCGCACAGTCGTTCCGAGCAAAGCTCCGAATACCCCCTATCGCCTTGTGGAGATTGACTTTGCCGACTTTCGGCCTATTTATCCCCAACTTCGGAGCAGGTCTGGCGAATCCGCGCCGCCCGCTCGCCCAAGCACGGGCGGCTCCGGATCAGACCAGCGTGTAATGACCGAATTTTCCGACCTCGGGCTTTCGCCCACGACCCTGCAGGCGGTCGCCGACACCGGCTATACCACCGCGACCCCCATTCAAGCCCAGGCCATTCCGGTCGCCCTCGCGGGCCAGGACGTCCTCGGCATCGCCCAGACGGGCACCGGCAAGACCGCCGCCTTCACCCTTCCGATGGTCGATCGCCTCGCCTCGGGCCGCGCCAAGGCCCGGATGCCGCGGGCCCTGGTCATCGCCCCGACCCGCGAACTGGCCGACCAGGTCGCCGCCAGCTTCGAGAAATACGCCAAGGGCACCAAGCTCTCTTGGGCGCTGCTGATCGGCGGCGTCTCGTTCGGCGACCAGGAAAAGAAGCTGGACCGCGGCGTCGACGTGCTGATCGCCACGCCCGGCCGCCTGCTCGACCACTTCGAGCGCGGCAAGCTCCTGATGACCGGCGTGCAGATGATGGTGGTCGACGAGGCCGACCGGATGCTCGACATGGGCTTCATCCCCGACATCGAGCGCATCTTCAAGCTGACGCCGCCGAAGAAGCAGACCCTGTTCTTCTCGGCGACCATGCCGCCGGAAATCACCCGCCTGACCAAGCAGTTCCTCCGCGACCCGGTCCGGATCGAGGTGGCTCGCCCGGCGACAACCAACGCCAACATCACCCAGCGCCTGGTCAAGGTGCCCTCCTCCGATCCCAAGGCCAAGCGACTGGCTCTGCGGGCATTGATCGAGAAGGCCGGCATCGAGACCGGCATCGTCTTCTGCAACCGCAAGACCGAGGTCGACATCGTCGCCAAGTCGCTGAAGGTGCATGGTTTCGACGCCGCCCCGATCCATGGCGACCTGGACCAGACCCAGCGGATGAAGACCCTCGCGGACTTCCGTTCGGGCGCGCTGAAGATCCTGGTGGCCTCCGACGTCGCCGCGCGCGGCCTGGATATTCCGGCGGTCAGCCACGTCTTCAACTACGACGTCCCGCACCACGCCGACGACTATGTGCACCGGATCGGCCGCACGGGCCGCGCTGGGCGCACCGGCGAAGCCTACATGCTGGTGACGCCGTCCGACGACAAGGGCTTCGACAAGGTCATCAAGCTGATCGGCTCGACGCCCGAGGAAGAGAAGCTGGACCTCGACTACTCGAACGCCGTCACGGTCAAGCGCGAGGGCGACCGCGATCGCAAGCGCGGCGGCCGTGATCGCGGCGACCGGGAAGAACGTGGCGGCCGCGGCCGTCGCGGGCGCTCCGAGGACGCCGCCGAGACGCCCGCCGAAGTCGCCGCCGACGCGCCGGAAGCCCTTGAGGAGCGTCCGGCCCGCGAACGCAGGCCGCGCCGCGACCGCGAGCCGCGCGAGCCGAGAACGGTCGCTCCGGCCCCGATCGAGGCCGAACCGCGCGCCGCCCGTCCCGAGCGCCCCGAACGTCCCGTGCGCGGCGTCCAGCCGGTCCGGGACCGCGACGACGACGATCGGCGCGTGGTCGGCTTCGGCGCCGACATCCCGGCTTTCCTGGCCCGCCCCACGCCGGGCGTCGCCAAGGCCAATACCGACAACTGAGGCTCTCCAGCCCCACGAACGTCAAAGGCGCCGGACGATCATCCGGCGCCTTTTTCATGTTCCGCCCAGCGCGCGCCGGGCCGAGGCCTCGACGCTACCGCTTGATCTGATCCGCCAAGTACTTGCGGATGCCTTCGCCATAAGGCGGACGCAGCGCCAGCATCGGCGCGATGTCCTTCTTCAGTTGCTGGAACACCGCCTTCTTGTGGCTGAATTCGAGGAAGCCGTCGTGGCCGTGATAGGCGCCCATGCCGGCCGGACCAATGCCGCCGAAGGGCAGCTCCTCCTGGGCGACGTGGAAGATGACGTCGTTGACCGTCACGCCGCCACTGGTAGTGCGCGCCAGCACCCGATCCTTCTCGGCATCGTCGGTCCCGAACCAGTAGAGCGCCAGCGGCCGCTCGCGGGCGTTCACATAGTCGACGGCCTCGTCGACGGACTTGTAGGTCTTCACCGGCAGGACGGGTCCGAAGATCTCCTCCTGCATCACCTTCATGTCGTCGGTGGGGTCCAGGATCAGGGTCGGGGCGATCTTGCGGTGCTCCTGCTGCGACAGGTCCTCGCCGGCCGGATTGATCTCGACGATGCGAGCGCCCTTGGCGCGGGCGTCATCCACATAGCCCTTCACGCGGTCGTAATGGCGCTGGGCGACCACGGCGGTGTAGTCGGGATTGTCCTTGATGGTCGGGAAATAGCGGCCGACGGCGGCCTTGGCCTCCTCGACGAAGGTCTCGACCTGGTCCTGGGGCGCGAACACATAGTCGGGCGCCAAACAGATCTGTCCGGCGTTCAGGGTCTTGCCGTTCATGATCCGCGCCGCGGCCGTGGCCATGTCGGCGCCGCGCGACAGGATCACCGGACTCTTGCCGCCCAATTCCAGCGTCACCGGCACCAGGTTCTCGGCCGCCGCTCGCATCACGTGCTTGGCCACGGAGGTCGCGCCGGTGAAAACCAGGTGATCGAAGGCCAGGCCCGAGAAGGCTTGACCCACTTCGGGTCCACCGACGAAGACCGCGACCTCCTCCTCGGAAAAGGCCTTGGCGAACATCGCCTTGAGCAGGTCCGAGGTGGCGGGCGTGAATTCCGATGGCTTGATCATCGCCCGGTTTCCGGCCGCGAACACGCCCGCGAGTGGCGCGAAGGTCAGGTTGACCGGAAAGTTCCACGGACTGATCACCCCGACCACGCCCTTGGGCTGGTACTGGATTTGAGCCTTCGCGCCGAACAGGCCCAGGATCGCCGGGGTCGTCTTGCGCTTCTCGGGCTTCATCCACTTGGCGAGGTTGTCGCGGGCGAACTTCAGCGGGCCGATCGACCCGGCCACGTCCGTCAGGGCCGTGGCGTCGGCCGAGCGCGCCCCGAAGTCAGCGTTGACCGCCTTGGCGATCTCCGCCTGATGCCCGACAAGGAGGTCGATACAGCGGTTCAGCCAGTCGATCCGCTTCTCCGCGCTGGGCGGACCGTCGCGCAGGTGCGCGGCCTTTTGCCTCCGCAAGACGTCGTCCATGAGCGCCTTGTGAGCGTCCAAAGTCAGATTAACCGGTGCGTTCATGATCTGTCGCTCCTCCCGCGGCCCGCCCTGTCGGCGCGAGGCTCACCTTATCAGCGTTCACCATGCGCGAGACTAGGTCATCGCGCAAGCGAACGGCGTTCGTTCTTAACGGCTCGTAAGAACTCTAGGGCCTATGCTCGCGCTCCAAGTGATCGGCGTCGCCGCAGGGGGCCGCGTCGACCAAGGAAGAAGACATGTCGGACGTCGAAACCACGCTACGCGGTCCAGAAGCCTACAAGATCGCCTCGCGCGCTTTGGAACTGATGGAGCGCCATCAGGTCTGGCCAACGGCATTGAACTTCGAGCTGTGGACGCACTATGTGGCCGATCCCGAAGGTGCCCTGGCCCGCGAACTGACCCGTCTGATTTCCCTCGGCGAACCGATGACCGAGCTGGTCTCCGAAGAACTGGCCGCCGCCTATCTGCCCAAGGCCAGACTGAACCAGCAGATCCGCGACGCGGGCGACATCTTGTCCAAGGAACTGGAAGCCGTCTCCAAGGCTATCCAGAACGCCCAGAAGTCCAACGCGGCTTTCGGCAAGGAATTGGCCGGCGCCAGCAAGACCCTGGACAAGACCACCGACGTCGAAGCCATCAAGAACCTGGTCGGCGGCCTCGCCGAAGCCACCCGGCGCGTCGCCAAGGAAAACCGGTCGCTCGAAGCGCGCCTGGCCGAATCGACCTCGGAGGTCGAGCGCCTGCGCGAGCACCTCGAACAGGTCCGCCGCGACGCCACGACCGACGGCCTGACCAATCTGGCCAATCGCAAGGCGTTCGACGAAGAACTAGATCGCGCCTGCCAGGAGGCTGACGAAAGCGGCACGACGATCTGTTTGGCCGTGCTCGACATCGACCATTTCAAGGGCTTCAACGACACCTGGGGCCACCAGACCGGCGATCAGGTCATTCGCTACGTCGCGTCGGTCATCGGCCGCGTCGCCGCCCCGCCGCGATTCGCGGCCCGCTACGGCGGCGAGGAGTTCGCGATGATCTTCCCGCGCGAGACCGCCAAGGCCGTCTCCAACACCCTTGAGGAAATTCGCGTCGAGGTTTCCTCTCGGATGCTCAAGCGTCGCTCGACCAACGAGGACCTGGGCGCGATCACCATCTCGTCGGGCTTCGCCGAGCGTAAGCCGGGCGAAAGCGGCCACTCGATCATGGAACGCGCCGACGCGGCGCTCTATGCCTCCAAGCGCGGCGGCCGCAACCGCGTCACCTCGGCCGAAACCTCGCCCGCGTCGGCGAACGCCGCCTGACGCCATTCATCAAAAGACCGCCGAGCGCCGTCGATCGAAGGATCGGCGGCGTTTGCTTTTGAAGATTCCGCTAGCCTTCCCAAGCGGCAAAGGCGCCTAGAGTCTCCCCAAAGAACTTAGGGAGCCCGCGTCATGACCGCCCATGGGGACTATCAAAAGATCCGCGTCTCGACCGAAGGCGGCGTCGCCACGGTCACCCTCGCCGATCCGGCGACGCTGAACGCCGCCAGCCTGGAGATCGCTCGCGAGCTGATCCATGCCTTCTCGTCGATCGCCGCCGGCAAGGTCGAGGCGCGCGCCGTCATCCTGACCGGCGAGGGCCGCGGCTTCTGCTCCGGCGCGAACCTGTCGGGCGGCGGCGCGGCCGGCCGCGAACTGGACGTCGACGGCAAGCCAGACGCCGGCTCGGCGCTGGAGAACACCTATAATCCGCTGATGACGCTGTTGCGGGACTTCCCGTTGCCGATCGTGACGGCGGTGAACGGTCCGGCGGCCGGCGTCGGCTGCTCGATCGCCCTAATGGGCGACATGATCGTGGCGGCCGAGAGCGCCTATTTCTTGCAGGCCTTCCGCCGCATCGGCCTCGTTCCCGACGGCGGCTCGACCTATCTGCTGCCGCGCCTGATCGGCAAGGCGCGCGCTATGGAAATGATGCTGTTGGGCGACAAGATTCCCGCCGCCACCGCTCTGCAATGGGGCCTCGTTAATCGCTGCGTTCCCGACGAAGAGCTGATCGGCGCGGCGACGGCGATCGCCCAGGAGCTGGCGCGGGGCCCGGCGGCGCTAGGCGCGATCCGCAAGCTCGTGTGGGACAGCCTGGACGCCGACTGGACCGGCCAGCTGCACGCCGAACGCAAGGCTCAGAAGTTCGCCGGCAAGACCGAGGACTTCCTCGAAGGCGTCACCGCCTTCCTGCAGAAGCGCGCGGCGGCGTTCAAGGGGCGGTAGCCGAAACCTGCAAGGCCCTAAGCGCCGCCAGGGCCTCAGCCGCGCGCTCGGCCGGCACGAAGACATGGTCGTGGTTCAGCGCCGCGACCATGTTGCAGGCGATCCCGGCCTCGGCCAGCGCCGTCGCCACGGCGGCGGTCAGGCCGACGCCGTCGAGGGCGGAATAGACGTTCAGGGTGATCATCGCCATCGGCGCGTCGACGGAGAAGCCCGCTGACCTCGCCGCTTCGGCTTCCAGGATCAGGCTGACACCCTCGGCTTCGCGAAACATCGCCAACGGCTCCAAAGCCCACCAATCCCGATCACCGGCGGCGCAGAAGACATAGACTCCGTTCTTAAGCTCGGGCGTCATGCCGGCGACCATTTCCCGAGCGCCGCGAACGACTTGCATCAGTCTTTCGACGCCTGGAGATACGGCTTGTAGCTCTTCTCCTCGACGATCTCGGAGCCGGCGGCCTCATTGATCGCGCGCTTGATCGCCGCGCGCTTGTCGTTGTCGATGTAGACGCGGCGCGCCAGGGCCACGAAGTCCGGGCCGAAGTCTTGGCGGCGCTCGCAGTCGCGCTTGCCGTCCTCGATGTCCCAGAGCGCGGCGTTGACGTCGGTCAGTTCGTCGGTCAAGCGCGCGATCTCCGCGGTATCGGGCAGATGTTCGCGCGCGGTGGCCTCCAGCAGGGCCAGCTCCTTGCGGACATTAGCTTCCTTGGCCGCATCGCCGATCCGCTCGGCCTTCACCCGCAGGATGGTGATTTTGTCGACCAGTTCGCCCGCCGAGATCGGCGCGAGGATGGACATTCAGGACGCTCCGGACACCAACTTTTCGACGGCCGCCCAGACCGCGTTGGTCGGCAAGGCGCCCATGCCGCTTCCGTAGTCCTCCGCGATCAGCATCTCAAGCCGCTCGGCGGCGGGACGGAACTTCACGGCTTTGCGGCGGTCCTGTTGCAAGGAGAGCAAGGGCGCGCCGCCGGCGGCCAGCATGTGGCCAGGGCCGGCGTCATTGGCGACGCCCGCCGCGAGACGTCCGGCCAGGGCGATGACCAGTAGCGGCCCCTTAACCGGCAGGCCGTCCGTCCGATTGCGTTCGGGCTGCACCGCCCGCGGGATCTCGCGCGCGGCGATCGCCGCGTCCTCGGCCTCGTCGGGGCCGAAGAAGAACACTGGCGTCCAGCCCTGGGCGACGATCCGACGCGCCAGGTCGAGATAGTTCTCAAGCGGCCAGCGCTTGTCCTGGCCGCCCGCGCCGGGCGCGAGGCCGACATAGGTCTGACCGGCCGGCAGCAGGATCTCGGCGGCCTTCAGGGCGTCGGGATGGGTCAGCGCCAGGGGCCTCGGCGCGCCCTGCCCGTCCGTGGCCAGCGTCAGCAGTCGCGCCAGGCGGTCAGTCACCGCCACGGGCCAATCTTGGCTCCGCGCCTGCCGCGCCGCCGATACGAAACGCCCCGCCGCGCCGCGCCGGGCGACGCCGCCGCGCCGCAGGTTCTCCTGGGTGTCGATGACGAGGTCGAACTTACGACCGCCAAACGGCCTGGACCAAGGCAGGCTGTCGAGCACGCTGGCGCCGTTCGCGCCCTCCAAGATCACCTCGTCGATATAGCCCTGGACCACGGTCTTCAGCGGCCCCGTGTAGACGGTGTCGCCCTTGGCGGCGCACCAAGTGATCCGCGCATCGGGGAACGCCGCCCGCAGACCAGCGATGAAGGGCAGCTTGATCAGGCCGTCGCCGATCACCTCGCCCATCGAATAGATCAAAACCGTCTGGACCATGGCCGTGTGTCGCCGCCCGGCCGCGCCGGGTCAATGTCGATCACGGAAATGTAAGTGATTACTCACTTGCATTTCAAGGGCACGGCGCGATGCTTGTCTCATGAGCGCCAAGCCCCGCATCGAACGCGCCGCCCTCGAAGCCTTCGTCGCCGACGGCGTCGACGCGACCACGACCAAGGCGATCGCCGCCCGCGCCGGGGTCTCGGAAGGCGCGATCTATCGCCACTGGAAGAGCAAGGACGCGCTGGCGGTCGGCCTGTTCATGGACTGCCATCGGCGGCTCTCGCGACTGATCGAGGACGAAGCCGCCGCCGTCGATGGGATCAAGGCCAAGGCCATGGCGCTGGTGAAGGCCTATTGCGCGGTAGCCGACGAGGACTGGCTGCTGTTCTCGTTCCACCTTTTGCAGCTGAACCACTTCCTCCCCTACTATCAGGAGGATGGTCGCGACCCGGTCACCTTGGTCGAAAACGTGATCAAGCGCGCCATGATCAATGCCGAGCTGCCGCCGGGCGACCCGCGCGTGCTGGCCGCCATGGCGATCGGCGTGATCACCCAGACCGCCCAAAACAAAGCTTATGGCCGCCTGGGCGACGACGCCCTCTCGGCTCACGCTTCACTCATGACGGCGGCCGTCCAGGCCGTGCTCTTCGCTCGCTAGGATCGAACACAATGCGCAGCGCGCTTTTCAACGCCTACTACTGGGTCCTGTCGATCTTCTACGGCCTGTCGGCCGCCCTCGCCGCGCTGGCGCCGGGACGCGATGCGGTGACCTTCGCGCTGCGGCTCTACAGTCGCCGGATGCTCTGGGCGCTAGATCGCCTCGCGGGCGTGGAGGTCCAGCTGAAGGGCCAGGAGAACCTACCCGCCGGCCCGTGCATCATCGCCGCCAAGCATCATAGCTGGGGCGACGGCTTCGTGATGTTCGCTCACGTGGACAACCTCTCTTTCGTCACCGGCGACCACCTGGAGAAATTCCCGCTGGTCGGCGCGATCCTGAAGAAGTTCGGCGCCATCGTCGTCGACAGCTGCGGCGGTCCCGAAGCGCGCGAAGCCCTGTCCAAGAGCGCGGCCCAGGTCGCGGCCGAGGGTCGGCGCATCCTGATCTATCCCGAAGGCCACCTGGCCGCGCCCGGCGAGCGGTTCCGCTACCGGACGGGCGTCTATCACATGAGCAAGGACTTCTGCCTGCCGGTGGTGCCGGTCGCGACGAACCTGGGGTGCTTCTGGCGGCAAACGGAAAAGCAAAAGACTCCCGGCGTGGCCACCGTCGAGCTCCTGCCGCCCCTGCCCTTGGGACTGGAGAAGGACGTCTTCATGGCGGAGCTGGAGCGGGTGGTCGAGACACGCACCAACGAACTGATCGCGGAGGCGCGCGGCGCGCCCGCGCGGGAGTCAGTGCTTGTGGAATGGGATGGGCGGAAGAACGTGCCGATAGAAACGAAGGTCGTTACAGCGAAGCCTATCCCCTAGGGAGAAGGTTTCGCCCGGCTCAAACCTCGACCGGACACTCCGCCGGGATCGCCACGAATGTCCCCTCGACCCTCCGCTTGCCGAAGTGGGTCTGGGCGCAGGTCGAGGAGCACAGCAGGCCGGTATCCGACCAATAGAGCGGCGCCTCGTCCTCGTGCTTGAAGCTCGGCGCGCCCCACGGCAGACCGCATTCGACGCAGGCGGGGGTTCTGGCCAACATCAGTCCTGAACCTCGGCCGCCGGCTGAATCGTCACGCTCTCGCCGCAACCGCAGGCGTCGGTCTCGTTGGGATTATGGAACACGAACTTCGAGGACAGCTTAGTCACCTCGTAGTCGATCTCGGTGCCGATCAAAAAGAGCACGGCCTTCGGCTCGATCAGGATGATGACGCCCTTGTCCTCGACGACCTCGTCGATCGGCCCCTTCTCCTCAGCGTATTCGAACACGTACTCCTGGCCGGCGCATCCGCCGTTCTTCACGCCCACGCGCAGGCCGACATAGGGCTTGTCGGCCTTGGCCATGATCTCCTTCACGCGCGCGGCCGCGGCGTCGGTCAGGGTGACGACCTTGGGGCGCGGGCGGCGGGGACGGGGCGAGACGGCGGCTTCCATGGCGTTTGAACCGATCAGAACATATTCAACTGCAGCTTGGCCTCGTCGCTCATGCGCGAGGCGTCCCACGGCGGATCGAAGACGAGGTCGACCGCGCAGGACTTCAGGCCCGGGATCTCCATGACGGCGTCCTTGACCCAGCCGGGCATCTCGCCGGCCACCGGGCAGCCCGGAGCGGTCAGGGTCATCTCGATGGCCACGTCCCTGTCGTCCGAGACGTCGACCTTGTAGATCAAGCCCAGCTCATAGATGTCGACCGGGATTTCCGGGTCATAGACCGTCTTCAGCTTCTCGATCAGCTGGTCGGTCAGCCGGTTCAGCTCGTCTTGCGAGAGGGCCGAAGCGGGTTCGGGAGCGGCGGCGGCGTCGGTCATGAAGCGGCTCAACTGAAGAAACTGCGGGCCTTGGCCAGCGCGTCGACGAACGCGTCGGCCTCTGCCTCGGTGTTATATAGGGCGAACGAGGCGCGGGCGCTCGACGTCACGCCGAAACGGCGCATCAGGGGCTCGGCGCAGTGGGTCCCGGCGCGCACGGCGACGCCGTAGCGGTCCAGCACCTGGGCGATGTCGTGGGCGTGGGCGCCCTCGACCGTGAAGGACAGCACCGCGCCCTTGCCGGGCGCCTCGCCGAGGATCCGCACGCCATTGACGCCGCGCAGCCGCTTGGCGACGCGTTCGTAGAGGGCGTGCTCGTGGGCGAAGATCGCGTCGCGGTCCAAGCCGTTCAGCCACTCGATCGCCGCGCCCAGGCCGACGGCCTCGAGGATCGCGGGCGTGCCGGCCTCGAAGCGGTGCGGCGGGTCGGCATAGGTGATCTTGTCGAGCGAAACCGAGCCGATCATCTCGCCGCCGCCCTGGTACGGCGGCAGGGCCGCCAGGCGCTCGGCCTTGCCATAGAGCACGCCGATGCCGGTCGGGCCGTACAGCTTGTGGCCGGAGAAGACGTAGAAATCGACGTCCAGGGCTTTGACGTCGACCTTGGCGTGAACCACGCCCTGGCAGCCGTCCAGCAGCACCGGCGCGCCGGCCGCGTGGGCCAGGCGAACGATCTCGGCCACCTCGTTGACCGTGCCCAGCACGTTCGACATGTGGGTGACGGCGACCATCTTGGTCTTGTCGGACAGCAGGCCCTTATAGGCCTCCATGTCCAGGCGCCCGTCATCCAGCACCGGGATAAACTTCAGAACGACGCCCTTGCGCTCGCGCAGGAAGTGCCATGGCACGATGTTGGCGTGGTGCTCCATCTCCGAGAGCACGATCTCGTCGCCAGCGCTCAGGCTGAGGCCAAACGAGGACGCGACCAGATTCACCGCTTCCGTCGCACTCTTGGTCCAGACCACCTCGTCGCGGTCGGCGTTGATGAAGCGCGCCACGGTTTCCCGGGCCTTTTCATAGGCTTCGGTCGTTTCGTTGGCCAGCGTGTGCAGGCCGCGATGGACGTTGGCGTAGGAGGTCCGCGCCAGGCCCATCATCGCGTCCAGCACCGCGTCCGGCTTCTGGGCGCTGGCGGCGCTGTCAAGGTAGATCAACGGCTTGCCGTGGACTTCCCGCGCCAGGATTGGGAACTGGGCGCGGATCGCCGCGACGTCCAAGCCCCTTCCCCCTTGCGGGGAAGGGGTCGGGGATGGGGGTGTCAGCGCGGCGCTGGTCATGCCTCGCTCCCCAGCTTGCGGACGACCCAGGCGGCGGCGGCGTCGCGCGCGCCCTCGTGCCCAATGCGCTCGATCACCTCGCAGACAAAGGCCACGGTCAGCATGGCCTTGGCCTCGGCCTCGGGGATGCCGCGCTGCTCGGCATAGAACAGCACCTCGTCGTCCAGGGCGCCGATCGTGTTGCCGTGGGCGCAGGAGACGTCGTCGGCGAAGATCAGCAGCTCGGGCTTGGCGTCGATCTCGGCCTTGTCCGACAGGATCAGGGCGTGATGGCCCATCCTCGCGTCGGTCTGGTCGGCGCCCTTCTCGACGACGATCCGGCCCTGGAAGACGCCGCGCGCCTGGTCGGTGACCATGCCCTTGGTCAGCTGGCTGGTGACGCCGTCGAGGCCGCCGTGCGTGACGACGCTGGTCAGGTCGGCGTGGCGCTGGGCGTCCAGCAGATAGGCCCCGTCCAGGCGAACCTCGGCGTGTGCGCCGGGGTGGCGGACGCGGGTCTCGATCCGCTGGCGGCGCGCGCCGGAGGTCAGGACGGTCTGGGCGAACTTGGCGCCGGGGGCCAGGGCGACGTCGGCGGTGACGACCGAGATGGCGTCCGCATCGTCGTCGGCGAAGATAATCCGTTCGACGATCGCGTCCTTGCCCAGACGGATATTGACCGCCACGTCCGAAACGTAGCCCGTGCCGCGTCCTTCGTAGCTTTCGATCAAGGTCAGCTTAGCGCCTTCGCCGACGTCGACCCAAAGCTCGGCGCCATGCGCTGTTGCATCCGTCGCCGACATGAAGCGCCAGCCGACGAAGCGCTCTTCGCCTGCGTCAACAGCGAGATCCGTGGGTCCGCGACCGTTGACGACACCCCCTGTCATGTCGAGGGTTCCGGAAAGCGGGTTCTCCCAGAACCAAGCTCGGCCTTGGGGTGACGCAGGCGGCAGGACCTTCAGCAGACCTCGCAGGTCGGTCCAGCGCCAGTCCTCGTCACGCCGCGACGGCAGCGCCGAGAGGTCGCCGGTCTTGAGGGCGGTCGAAAGGGTCAAGCCGCCGCCCCCACGATGCGGTCATAGCCCTCGGCTTCCAGCTGCAGGGCCAGCTCCGGACCGCCCGAGGCGACGATGCGGCCGGCGGCCAGCACGTGGACCTTGTCGGGTTTGATGTAGTCCAAGAGGCGCTGATAGTGGGTGATGACCAGCATCCCACGCTCGGGCGAGCGCAGGGCGTTGACGCCTTCGGAGACGATCTTCAGGGCGTCGATATCCAGGCCGCTGTCGGTCTCGTCGAGGATGAGGAACTTCGGCGAAAGCATGGACATCTGGAAGATTTCCATCCGCTTCTTCTCGCCGCCCGAGAAGCCGACGTTCAGGCCGCGCTTGAGCATCTCGAAGTCGATCTTCAGCGCCGCGGCCTTCTCCTTGGCCAGCTTCAGGAAGGCCGGGGCGGCGATCTCGTCCTCGCCCCGCGCGCGGCGCTGGGCGTTGAGCGCGGTGCGGATGAAGGTCAGGGCCGGAACGCCCGGAATTTCCAGGGGATATTGGAACGACAGGAACAGGCCCTTGGCCGCCCGCTCGTTGGGCTCCAGCGCCAGCAGGTCCTCGCCGTTGAGCGTCGCCGCCCCTTCCGTGACCTCATAGCCGTCGCGGCCGGTCAGCACGTAGGACAGGGTCGACTTGCCGGCGCCGTTCGGGCCCATGATCGCGTGGACCTCGCCGGCCGGCACGTCCAGCGTGACGCCCTTCAGGATCGGCTTGTCCTCGACGCGGGCGTGAAGATTTTGGATCTTAAGCATTGGTCTCACGGGTCTTTTGAGTGGCCGCGTCATCACCGACGAATGTCTCGACGACCTCGATCTGGCCTTCGATGGCGGCGTTGAACAGCGAAAGATCCTCGGCGGGGATCCAGTATTCCTCGTGCTCTCGCCCGCCCACGACCTTCTTGTCGTAGGCGCTCAAGAAGGCTGCCGAGACGTCGAAACGCGTAACGTAGCCGCGCCTGTCATCGTTATGCACAGCGTTCCAATCGCGAGCGATCTGGGCTGCGTAATCCTGGTTGGTCACGGGATAGAAGATCGGCTGCTCGGGCAAACGCGGCGGGAACTCAATCCAACCGGAATCCTCGATCAGCTTCAGCTCCGCCGTGCCAACAGGTCGATAGAGGGTGACACACGTCATCCCACAGACCCTTCCAGCGAAATCGCCACGAGCTTCTGGGCCTCGACGGCGAATTCCATGGGCAGTTGCTGCAGCACGTCCTTGACGAAGCCGTTGACCAGCAGGGCCACCGACTCCTCTTCCGACAGGCCGCGCTGCTGGCAGTAGAACAGCTGGTCATCCGACAGCCGGGTGGTGGTGGCCTCGTGCTCGAAGACCGACTGGCCGTTGCGGGCCTCGATGTAGGGCACGGTGTGGGCCGCGCAGTCCTTGCCGATCAGCAGGCTGTCGCATTGGGTGAAGTTGCGCGCGCCCTTGGCCTTGGGGTGGGCCGAGACCAGGCCGCGATAGGTCGAGGTCGACTTGCCGGCGCTGATGCCCTTGGCGACGATCCGCGAGCGGGTGTTGGCGCCTAGGTGGATCATCTTGGTGCCAGTGTCGGCCTGCTGATGGCCGTTGGTCACCGCGATCGAATAGAACTCGCCCGAGCTGCCCTCGCCGCGCAGCACGCAGGACGGATACTTCCAGGTGATGGCCGAGCCGGTCTCGACCTGGGTCCAGCTGACCTTGCTGCGGTCGCCGCGGCAGTCGGCGCGCTTGGTCACGAAGTTGTAGATGCCGCCCTTGCCGGTCTCCGGATCGCCCGGGTACCAGTTCTGGACGGTCGAGTACTTGATCTCGGCGTCGTCCAGCAGGACGAGCTCGACCACGGCCGCGTGCAGCTGGTTCTCGTCGCGCATCGGGGCCGTGCAGCCCTCCAGGTACGAGACGTAGGCGCCCTTGTCTGCGATGATCAGGGTGCGCTCGAACTGGCCGGAATCCTTGGCGTTGATCCGGAAGTAGGTCGACAGCTCCATCGGACAGCGCACGCCCGGCGGGACGTAGACGAAACTGCCGTCCGAGAAGACCGCGCTGTTGAGGCAGGCGAAATAGTTGTCCGAGGTCGGCACCACGCTGCCCAGGTACTGGCGGACCAGCTCGGGGTGCTCGCGGATCGCCTCGCTCATCGAGCAGAAGATGACGCCGGCCTGGGCCAGCTCCTTCTTGAAGGTCGTCACGACGCTGACGCTGTCGAACACGGCGTCGACGGCGTAGCGCGGCGCGCCCTCGACGCCGGCCAGAACCGCCTGCTCCTTCAGCGGGATGCCGAGCTTTTCGTAAGTCGCCAGCAGCTCCGGATCGACCTCGTCCAGGCTCTTGGGGCCCTCTTTCGACTTAGGTGCTGCGTAGTAATAGGTGTCCTGATAGTCGATCGGCGGATAGCTGACCTTGGCCCAGTCGGGCTCGTCCATCGCCAGCCAGCGGCGATAGGCGTCAAGCCGCCATTCCAGCATCCATTCCGGCTCGTCCTTCTTGGCCGAGATGAAGCGCACGATGTCCTCGGAGAGGCCCTTGGGGGCAAACTCCTGGTCGATTTCGGTCGTGAAGCCGTGCTCGTACTTCTCGAGCGCGGCGACGGTTTCGACAGTTTCTTTGACCGCGGCCACTAAGCCACCTCCCGGCGCCGGGCGCCGATACGCTTCCAGGCGGCGAGCCAGGCGTCGCCGCACTTGATCCAATCGTCTTCCGTGCTCGCCCAACCGCCGCTGACACGCAGGGCGAACGGGGCGAGATCGGCGCGGCCCAGGGCTTCCACCACGCGGCTGGCCTTGACCTTGCCCGACGAGCAGGCGCTGCCCGCGCTGACCATGATCCCGGCCAGATCCATGTTCATGACCTGGACCTCGGAGCCAAAGCCCTCGCCGGCGAAACACAGGGTTTGCGGCAGGCGATCGGCGCCTTCGCCAAGCACGACCGCGCCAGCCGCCTTCAGCCGCTCGGCCAGGGCGTCGCGCCATTGGGCCTGTTCGGCCATCGAGGCAAGGCCTTCCCGCGCCGCCTTGGCCGCCGCGCCGAAGGCGGCGATCCCGGCGACGTTCTCGGTGCCGGCCCGGCGGCCGCGCTCTTGACCGCCGCCGTGCAGGCGGCGGGTGACGGTGGCGCGGGTTCCGGCGACCAGCGCGCCCACGCCCTGCGGTCCGCCCAGCTTGTGGGCCGACAGCGCCATGGTGTCGGCGCCGAGGCCGGAGAAGTCGATGGCGATCTTGCCGGCGGCCTGGACGGCGTCGACATGCAACCAGCCATCGTGGGCGCGGACGAGGGCCGAAGCCTTATCCACAGGCTGGATGACGCCGATCTCGTTGTTGGCCAGCATCAGGCAGACCAGAGCCTTGCCCGGCTTTTCAAGCGCTTGCGCCAGCCAGCCGAGATCGGCGACGCCATAGTTATCCACAGGCAGGACCTCGACCGGCAGGCCGGATGCCTTGGCCGTTTCGGTCACCGCGTCGTGCTCGATCGCGGAGAGGATGATCCGCTCGACGCCCGCGACCTTGGCGCTCTCGATGGCCAGGGCGTTACCCTCGGTGCCGCCGCTGACGAAGGTGATCGAGCCGGCCGGCACGCCGACCAAGGCGGCGACCTCGGCGCGGGCGCGCTCGACGACGTCGCGGGCGGCGCGGCCGGCGGCGTGGACCGACGAGGGATTGGCCGGGCTCTCCAGGGCGCGCAGCAGCGCGTCCTTCGCCTCCGGCCGCAGGGGCGCCGTGGCGTTGTAGTCGAGATAGACCGATGTGCGGGAGGCGTTCACTCGGCCGCGATCTCCATCGGGCGCGCTGGACGCAGTTCGCCCGCCAGCACGTCGGCCACCGAGACGCTGGCCAAGTAGCCGTGGATCTGCCGGCCCATCTCTTCCCAGAGATTATGCGTCATGCAGCGCTCGCCGCCGGCCATGCAGCCCTTGGCCTGGCCCTTGGTGAAGTTGCAGCGGGTGGCCCGCAGCGGCTCGTCGACCGCCAACACGATGTCGGCGATGAAGGTCTCGGCGGAGGCCTTGGCGAGTCGGTAGCCGCCGCCCGGGCCGCGCGCGCTGATCACCAGCCCCTTGCGGCGCAGGCGGGCGAAAAGCTGTTCGAGATAGGAAAGCGAAATCTGCTGGCGCGCGGCGATCTCGGCCAGGGCCACGGCGCGGCCCTCGCTTTCGTCCTGGCGCTTGGCCAGGTCGGTCATCGCCATGACCGCGTATCGCCCCTTGGTGCTCAGGCGCATCGCCTTACCCCTTGCAGATTCCGCGCGCATCGGCTTTTGCGTGTGCTACAAGCCGCGACTTCGCGCGCGGGCTCGGTGGCCCGCTACGCGTTGGCGATTTAGGAAGACCAAGCGCGGCGGTCAAGTATTCCGAGTCTCAAAAAGGCCGGACGCGGACCGTCGCCAGCGGAAGGGGACCACATGCCTGATGTGATTTTGACCGGCGCGTCCGGGCGGATCGAGGGTCGCTATTCTCCGGGCAAGACCGAAACGGCGCCCATCGCGCTGATCCTGCACCCGCACCCCAAGGCCGGCGGTCACATGAACCACCCGGTGTCGGTTCAGCTGTATCACCTGTTCATGAAGCGCGGCTTCGCGACTCTGCGCTTCAACTTCCGCGGCGTCGGCCGCAGCCAGGGCGAGTTCGACGCCGGCATCGGCGAACTGGCCGACGCCGCCACCGCTCTGGACTGGCTGCAGACCTCGAATCCGGCCGCCAGCCAGACTTGGGTCGCCGGCTTCGATTTCGGCGCCTATATCGGGATGCAACTGCTGATGCGCCGGCCCGAGACGGACGGCTTCATCTCGGTGTCGCCGCCGACCAACATGTACGACTTCAGCTTCCTGGCCCCCTGCCCGGCCTCGGGCCTCTTCCTGACGGGCTCGGCCGACACCATCACCCCGCCGGTCGAGGTGGAGCGCGTGGTCACCAAGCTGCGCACCCAGAAGGGCATCACGATCGACTACGAGGTCATCGACAAAGCCACCCACTTCTGGGCCGAGCACCTGCCCAGCGTCGAGAAAAGCGTCAGCGACTATCTCGACAAGCGCTTGGCGGAAAATCCGATCTAGACAGCTGGGCAAGGCCTCCTTTCGGGAGGCCTTTTCCATGAGGCGGTGCGACGTTGCGTCACTGGCGTGACGGCGCCGCTAGCGTAACACTGGTCACGAACCTATTTTTCATCAATTGATGAATATCAAGGGCGCGTGATGCATTATGACATCGTCATCGTTGGCGGGGGCGCCGGCGGGCTGGAATTGGCGTCGCGGCTGGGCCGTCGCCTAGGAGGCCGGCGCATCGCGTCCCATGGGGGCAAGCGCAGGGTGCTCCTGATCGATCGCTCCAGCTTTCACATCTGGAAGCCGACCCTGCACGAGGTAGCGGCCGGCACGTTGGACGTCCACCAGGAGGGCGTGTCGTATTCTATCCTGGGCCGATCGAATGGCTTCAACTTCCTGCTCGGCGAACTCGCGACCTTCGATCCAGGCGCCAAGCGTCTGACCCTGAAGGCGATCACCGACCAGGGCGGCCAGGTCCTGGCGCCCGAGCGGACCATCACCTTCACCTATGGCGTGCTGGCGATCGGCTCGGGTTCGAACCTGTTCGGCACGCCCGGCGCGGAGCAAGCTTATCTGCTGGAGCGCACCGAAGACGCCGAGGTTTTCCATGCGCGGCTGCTGGCCGCCTTCACCAGGGCTTCGTTCTCGACCGACAAGATCATGCGCGTGGCCATTGTCGGCGGCGGCGCCACGGGCGTCGAACTCTCGGCCGAACTGATCGAGGCGCACCGGGAGTTATTGGGCAGCCTTGGCGACGAGCAACGCTTCCGGCTGGACATCACGGTGGTCGAGGCCGCTGAGCGAATTTTGGGCGGCCTGCCCCCGGAGATCGCCGACAAAGCCAAGCTCGCGCTTGAGCGCAAGGGCGTGGCGGTGAAGACGGACGCCAAGGTGCTCGCCGTCCACGCCGACCGGCTGGAGACCAGCCGGGGCGACGTCCTCGCCGACCTGATCGTCTGGGCGGCGGGCGTCAAGGCGGCAGAGGCGAACCGAGGCTTCGGCCTGGAGACCAATCGCGGCAACCAGTTCGTGGTCAATGATCGACTTGAGACCTCCTCGCCCGACATCTGGGCCCTGGGCGATTGCGCGGCGGCGCCCTGGAAGGACGGTAAGACCGTTCCCGCCCGCGCCCAGGCGGCGCACCAGCAGGCCAGCTATCTGGAACGGGTCCTGATCGCGCGACTGCGCCAAGGTCATGTCCAGACGCCGTTCGTCTATCGCGACTTCGGCTCTCTGGTGTCGCTGGGCGATAACAAGGGCGTGGGCGCGCTGATGGGCGGTCTGGGCGGGCCGAACTTCTTCATCGAGGGCCTGTTGGCCAAGTGGGCCTATATGTCGCTGCACCTCGACCACCACCGGGCGATCCTGGGCGTCGGCCGCACGGCGACTCTGGCCATCGCGCGGCTGCTGCAGCAGCGCGTGTCGGGACGCTTGAAGCTGCACTAACTGCCCCCAGCTCCTAGGGCGAGATCCATTAAGGCTGAACGATCCGCCCGCCCGTCATCGGCGCCTTCACGCCCGTGGTGCCGGGGAAGCTGATCGGCAAGCCCTTCGCCGTCCGGGCGGCCAGATAGGCGAAGGCTTCGGCCTCGATGCTGTCGCCGCGCCAGCCGTGCGCCTCGGCCGTGTCGACCGGGACCGGCGCTCGCTCGGCCAAGGTCCGCATAATCATCGGGTTGTGTCGCCCGCCACCGCAGACGATCAAGGCGCTGGGCGTCTCGCCGCCGTGCGAGAAGGCGCGGAACACACCCTCGGCCGTGAAGGCGACCAGGGTGGCCGCCGCGTCCTCCGGCGACAGATCAGCCACCGGGTCCAGCGAGAAGTCGTAGCGGTCGAGCGACTTGGGAACCGGCGCGTCGAAATAGGGGCTCGCCAGCAGGGCCTTCAGCGCCGCCTCGTCGACGCGCCCGGCGGCGGCCAGCCGGCCGTCCTCGTCGAAACGCCCCAGCCCCCGCCCCTGCAGCATCAGGTCGATCATGCCGTTGCCAGGACCGGTGTCGAAGGCCAGGAGTTCGCCGCCCGAGCCGATCAGGGTGATGTTGGCCACTCCACCGACGTTCAGCGCCGCGACCGGCGCGGCCAGGCCCGAAGCGCGGGCGCGCGCCGCGTGGTAGATCGGCGCCAGCGGCGCGCCCTCCCCGCCGGCGGCGACATCGGCCGTGCGGAAGTCGAAGGCCACCGGTCGTCCCGTCGCCCGGGCCAGGCGCTGGGCGTCCAAAAGTTGGACCGTGCGCCCCGGACGCTGGGCCGATGGCCGCTCATGCAGCACCGTCTGGCCGTGCACGCCCAGCAGATCAAAGGCGTCCCAGGTCAGGCCGTGTTCCCGGAGGAAATCGCTGGCGGCATGGAAGTGCTCGTCGGCGACGGCCTTGCGCGCCGCGTCGAAGATCGCCGGCTCCGGCGCGCCACGCGGCCAGGCGCGGGCGATGTCGGTGGTCTTCAGCAGGAGATCGCGCGTCTCCTCGCGCAGCTTTCGCTCGCCCGCCGGGCCGAAGGCCTGGATGTCGTTGCCGTCGGTCTCCAGCACCGCCATGTCGACGGCGTCGAGCGAGGTGCCGGTCATAAATCCAAGGATACGCATGAGCCGTTGACTGCCATGCTCCGCCAACGGTAGCTAGGCCCCATGATAGACCCGCGCGTCCTGGCCCGTCCGTATTACCGCCCGCTGCCATAGCGGGAGGCCGACCAGACACGTCGCTTAGCCCCCGCCTCGCCGGGGTCGCTCTCTCAACAGTCGATCATGCGCTCCGGCCCTCCCCGGAGTCGTGAAATGAAATCCTCACAAGCCGACGCCGCCGTGTTAGACGGCCCGCCATTCAAAACAGAGAGTCGAACCATGTCAGCCGCCTCGCCCTTCAAGTCGGAGTTCCTGCGAACCCTGGAGGCGCGCGGCTACATCCACCAGATCACCCATCCTGAGGAACTGGACGCCGCGGCGGCCAGTGGCGTGATCACGGCCTATGTCGGCTTTGACGCCACGGCCTCGTCTCTGCACGTCGGCAACCTTATTTCGATCATGATGCTGCGGCGCCTGCAGCAGGCCGGCCACAAGCCGATCGTCCTTGTCGGCGGCGGCACCACCAAGGTCGGTGATCCTTCCGGCAAGGACGAGAGCCGCAAGATGCTGACCGAGGAAGGCATCCAGGCCAACATCGCCAGCATCAAGCGCGCGTTCGAGAAGTTCCTGACCTTTGGCGACGGACCGACCGACGCCGTGCTGGTCGACAACGACGAATGGCTGAGCAAGCTGGGCTACATCCAGTTCCTACGGGAATATGGCTCGCATTTCACGGTCAACCGCATGCTGACCTTCGACTCGGTCAAGCTGCGTCTCGAGCGCGAGCAGCCGCTGACCTTCCTCGAATTCAACTACATGCTGATGCAGGCTACCGACTTCCTGGAGCTGAACCGGGTTAAGGGATGCACCCTGCAGATGGGCGGTTCCGACCAGTGGGGGAACATTCTCAACGGTGTCGAGCTGATCCGTCGCGTGGACCAGAAGCCGGCCTTCGGCCTCACCACGCCGCTGCTGACCACGGCCTCGGGAGCCAAGATGGGCAAGACCGCCGCAGGGGCGGTATGGCTGAACGCCGATGTGCTGAGCCCCTACGACTACTGGCAGTTCTGGCGCAACACCGAGGACGCCGACGTGGGCCGCTTCCTGAAGCTGTTCACCGACCTGCCGCTGGACAAGATCGCCGAGCTGGAAGCCCTCGAAGGCGCTCAGATCAACGAGGCCAAGAAGGTGCTGGCCGACGAGGCCACCCGCATGGCCCACGGCGAGGAAGAGGCTCGCAAGGCGCGCGACGCCGCCGAGAAGGCCTTCGAGCAAGGGGCCCTGTCGGCCGACCTGCCGACCTTCGAGGTGCCAGCCGCCGATCTTGAGGCTGGGATCGTGCTGGCCGCCCTGTTCGCCGACGCCGGCTTGGCCGGCTCGCGCGGCGAGGCCCGTCGCCTGGCCCAAGGGGGCGGCCTGAAGGTCAATGACAAGGCCGAGGCCGACGCCAATCGCGTGATCACCTCGGCCGACCTGGCCGAAGGGGTCGTCAAGCTGGCCGCCGGCAAGAAGAAGATCGTCTTGGTGAAGCCCGTTTAGTTATGGGGTTGATTATCGTTCCGGCCCTGGCGTAGCCAAGGGCCGGGACGATGGTTTCCCTAACGGACATCAAGGACGCGTTCGATGCTGCAGCCCGGCGACAAGGCTCCCGATTTCGACCTGCCGACCGATACCGGCCGAGTCAGTCTCTCGGGGCTGAAAGGCAAGAACATCGTCCTCTATTTCTACCCTAAGGACGACACGGCCGGCTGCACATCCGAGGCGTTGCAGTTCTCGTCGGAAGTCGAGGAATTCCAGAAGCTGGGCGCGGTGATCGTCGGCGTCTCCAAGGATAGCGTCGCCTCTCACGCCAAGTTTCGCGCCAAGCACGACCTGACCATCGAACTGGCCGCCGATCCCCTCGGCGACGTCGTCGAGGCCTATGGCGCCTGGGTCGAGAAATCCATGTATGGCCGCAAGTACATGGGCGTCGACCGCTCGACCTTCCTGATCGACCGCGAAGGCGTCATTCGCGAGGTCTGGCGGAAGGTCAAGGTGCCGGGCCACATCAAGGCCGTGATGAACGCGGCCAAGGCGATCAAGTAGTTTTCCCGCGCGGGGAAACGGACCACGTCCACGATGTGTTGTATCGGCGCCTCTACCTGTGTCCATTTCGCGTGATTGTCACCATTCGCCGTGACTTCGCCGCTTAGGAAACGTTAAGGCTTAGGGCGCAAAGTCGCTTTTTTAGATTCGCGCTCACTTCGGGCGCGAACAGTCTTGCGCGTTTCCGCTTTATCGTAGCATATCGCCGGACCTGAAACGGGGGTCTCGGGCGATGGCGATTGAGCGCTTCAAGCGACTGCGGCAATCTCTCGAAAGTTTATTTCCTGAACGGCATGTCTACATTCGCTCTGGCGGCGAAATGCGCGGATATGTCTTTTCCACCAACAAGCAGTTGCTGGGCGCCGCGGCGATCGCCGGCGCGGCGCTGTGGATGGGCGTCTGCACCGCCTCGATGATGGTGGACGCCCTGGCGGTCAGCTCCACCGACCAGCAGATGATCAAGCAGAGGGCCTATTACGAGCGCCTGAACGCCGACAGGCAGGCGCGCCTGAACAGCGCCGTGGCCCAGCTGTCGGCCACCAATGGCTCGCTGGAAGACCTGGCCGCCTCGGTCGAGAAGCGCCACGCGGCCCTGGCCCTGCTGGTTTCCGACTTCAAGGGCGTGCCCGGCGCCGCCGACGCCCTGAAGGTCGCCAAGCCGCGCCTGCTGGCCGCCAGCCCGGTTCAGCGCATCCAAGCCACCCGCATGGACCAGGAGCGCCTGGTCGACGCGGCGGAAAGCTTCGCCAAGAGCCGCGCCGAACGCCTACGCCTGGCCATGCGCATGGCCGGCCTGGACGCGGGCAACTTCACCGGTCGCGGGGCGTCGCTGGGCGGCCCGCTGATCGAGGCCAAGGATCCGCGCGCCCTCGCCGCGGTCCTGGACGTGGACGAGGATTTCGCCGGCCGCATCCAGCACGCCGCCAACGACATGTCGGACATGCGCTCGCTGACCTCCGCCTCGAAGCGGTTGCCGTTCTACCGTCCGACCAACAATCCGGCCCTGTCGTCCAGCTACGGCGTTCGCTTCGACCCGTTCACGCACCGTCCGGCCTTCCATTCGGGCCTGGACTTCCCGGGCGCCTTTTACACGCCGATCATGGCCACGGCGCCGGGCGTCGTGTCGTTCACCGGCGTCCGCTCGGGTTACGGCAATACGGTCGAAATCGACCATGGCGGCGGCTTCAAGACCCGCTACGCCCACCTTGCCGCCATCTCGGTGCATGTGGGCGAACACGTGGCGATCGGTTCGCGCGTGGGGGGCATGGGCTCGACAGGACGGTCGACCGGCCCGCATCTGCACTACGAAGTCTGGGTCAATGGCAAGGCTCAGAACCCCAACCGCTTCTTGAAGGCTGGTGAGTATGTTCAGCAAGCAAGCTAAGTCCGGGTCCAAGACCCCTGCTCGCATCGAGCCGCTGCCGGCTCCGACGGCGGCGGCCCAGGTCGACTCCCAGCGCCGCGCGCCGCCGAAGGTGGCCAGCCTGCTTTCGGCCGATCTGACCATCGAGGGCGGCGTCACCGGCGAGGGCGAGCTGCAGATCGACGGCGTGGTCAAGGGCGATGTTCGCGTCGGCCGGCTGACCGTCGGCGAGACTGGACATGTCGAGGGCGGCGTCTATGCCGAGGTCGTCGAAGTGCGCGGGCGCGTGGTCGGCTCGATCACCTCCAAGCAGGTCCGCCTCTACGGCACCTCCTATGTCGACGGCGACATCACCCACGAACAGCTGGCCATGGAAACCGGCGCCTTCTTCCAGGGCCGCAGCCTGAAGTTCCAGCGCCCCGCGCCCCAGGCCCAGCCGGCGCCGACGGCCCCGCAAGCCGAGCCGCTGGCGATCGCCCAGGCCAAGCCGGTCACCGGCTAAATCGCCGCGGCGTCGCGGTTCACGCCCCCCCCGCCCATCAAAGGGCGGGGGTCATGGCGGCGCCTACGCTTCGCCCCCGTCGCGGGTATGCCCGACGCGTTGGGCCAACGAAGCGCCCATGAAGGCGTCGAGATCGCCGTCCAGCACGCCTTGCGTGTCGGAGGTTTCGACATTGGTCCGCAGGTCCTTGACCATCTGGTAGGGCTGCAGGACGTAGCTCCGGATCTGGTGACCCCAGCCGATATCGGTCTTGGTGTCTTCCAGCGCCTGCTGGGCGGCTTCGCGCTTCTGCAGTTCGGCCTCGTAGAGGCGGGCGCGCAGCATCTTCCAGGCTTCTTCCCGGTTCTGGTGCTGCGAGCGGCCGGCCTGGCAGGCCACGGCGATGCCGGTCGGGATGTGGGTCAGGCGGACGGCCGAGTCCGTCTTGTTGATGTGCTGACCACCGGCGCCGGAGGCGCGATAGGTGTCGGTCCGCACGTCGGACGGGTTGATCTCGATCTCGATATTGTCGTCGACCACGGGGTAGACCCAGGCCGAGGCGAACGAGGTGTGGCGGCGGGCGCTGCTGTCGTAGGGGCTGATGCGCACTAGGCGGTGCACGCCAGCCTCGGTCTTCAGCCAGCCATAGGCGTTCTGGCCCTTGACCAGCAGGGTCGCCGACTTGATGCCGGCCTGGTCGCCGTCGGTCTCTTCGATCAGCTCGGTCGTCATGCCATGGGCGTTGGCCCAGCGCGTGTACATGCGCAGCAGGATGCCCGCCCAGTCGCAGGACTCTGTGCCGCCGGCCCCGGAATTGATTTCGATATAGCAGTCGTTGCCGTCGGCCTCGCCGGACAGCAGGGCCTCAAGCTCGGCGCGACCGGCGCGCTCCTTGATAGCCTTGAGCTGCGCGCGGGCGTCGTTCAGCGAGTCCTCGTCGGACTCCATGTCGGCCAGCTCGGCATAGTCGAGGGCGTCCTTCAGGTCGCGCTCGATCGATTGCACGGCCTCGACCTTGGCGGCCAGGTTGGCGCGCTCGCGCGACACGGCCTGGGCCTCGGACGGGCGGTCCCAAAGGGTCGGGTCCTCAACCCGGGCGTTCAGCTCATCGAGCTTGCGGAGAGCGACGTCCCAGTCAAAGACGCCTCCTGAGCAGTCCCACGGACTGCTCGATGTCGGCCGCGGCGGCCTCGACATCCGGTCGCATCACGTAACTCCGTGACAGTGTTGAAGGGCGCGGGATCAAGCGCGCCAGGGTTAAGTGCGCGCGGTCAACCCGCTCGGGCGCGCTCTAGACTTTTGAATCCCGAGCCCGCTGATCCGGCGCGGATCGAACGATCCGAGCCGGGCAGGCTCTAACGCGCGTCGCGCTCCCACGCAATGCGTCAGTAGAGACCGCTGAGCGGATCGACCTTTTGCGCCGGCTTGCCCGCCTGGGGCGCGGCCTGCGGAACCGGCGGCAGTCCGGGCGGCAATTCCTGCTGGTACGGGATCGGACCGGGCGTCGGCGCGATCTCGACCTTAGGCTCGGTGCCGGGCCGGAAGGCCTCGCGGATGCCGCGCACCAGAGCGAACTTGGCGTTCTTCGGCGGCTTGAAATCGACGATTGGCTGGCCTTTCAAGGCTTCGCTCATGAAATCCATGAACACCGGCACGGCGTCGGTCGCGCCGGTCTCGGCCTCGCCCAGCGAGCGGTTGTCGTCGAAGCCCACGAAAACGCCGACCACCAGGTTCGGCGAGAAGCCGACGAACCAGGCGCTGCGATATTCGTTGGTCGTGCCCGTCTTGCCCGCCAGCGGACGGCCCAGCGAACTGACGGCGGCGGCCGTGCCGCGCTGGACGACGCCCTGCAGCATCGAGGTGATCTGATAGGCCGTGATCGGGTCCATGATCTGCTCGCCCGGCGCGGCGAAGCGCGGGCTTTCATCGCCGTTGAAGCCGGCTTCGCAGCGCTCGCAATCACGCTTGTCGGCGCGGAAGATCACCTTGCCCTCGCGGTCCTGGACCAGTTCGATCAGGTGCGGCTCGACGCGGCGTCCACCGTTGACGAAGGCGGCATAGGCGGCGGTCAACTTGAACGGCGTCGTTTCGCCCGCCCCCAGCGCCATGGCCAGCACCGGGTCCATATTGCGCACCACGCCGGCGCGCTGGGCCATGTCGACGATCTTCTTCATGCCGATGCTCTGGGCCAGCCGCACGGTCATGGCGTTGATCGACAGTTCCAGGCCTCGGCGCAGCGGCTGAGCGCCGTAGAATTCCTTGTGGTAATTCTCCGGGCTCCAGTCCTGGCCGTTGGCCCCCTTCAGGGTAATGGCGCTGTCGACGACCACGCTGGCGGGCGTGTAGCCGTTCTCCAGGGCCGTGGCGTAGACGAACGGCTTGAACGACGAGCCGGGCTGACGCATCGCCTGGGTGGCGCGGTTGAAGTTGGACAGAGAATAGCTGTAGCCGCCCACCAGGGCGACGATCCGGCCCGTATAGGGCTCCATCGCCACCATCGCGCCATTGACCGCCGGGATCTGCCGGAGACGATAGCCGCCGTTCGGCGACTTCTCGACGAAGACCAGATCGCCCGCCTTCAGGCCCTTGCCGGCCTTGGCCCAGGCCATGTCCTCGCTCACGATCTGGCCCTCGCCCTCCTTGCGGACGAGACGCACGTGGCCGTCGTTCGAGGTCACCAGGGCCGGACGCCAGCCGGTCCGCTCGGAGGGGATCGCCTTGCCCAGCGCGCTTTTTTCCCAGGCAAGGTCCGTCGGCTCCACGTGCCCCCAGGCCCCGCGCCAGCCATGGCGGCGGTCGTACTTCTCCAGGCCATCCATCAGCGAGATCCGGGCCGCCGTCTGCAGGCGCGGATCCAGCGTGGTGCGCATGTAGTAGCCGCCCTCGTTCAGGCGGGGGCCGAGGGTGGCGACGCCGCGCTGGCGCACCTCCTCGACGAAATAGTCCGCGTCGCGATAGGCGGCCCGCTTGGGCGCGGCCTGGACAACCAGATCCTCGGCCATGGCTTTGGCCGCGTCCTCCTTGGAGACCCAGCCCTGCTCGACCATCTGCCCCAGCACCCAGTTGCGGCGGGTGATCGCCTTGGCCTTGTTGCGGATCGGATGATAGTTGTCCGGCCCCTTGGGCAGCGACGCCAGATAGGCGCACTGCGCCAGGGTCAGCTCGGGCAAGGACTTGCCGAAATAGTTATAGGCGGCCGCGCCGACGCCAAACGAGCGATAGCCCAGCCAGATCTCGTTCAGATAGAGCTCAAGGATCTGCTGCTTGGTCAGCGACTGCTCCAGGCGATGCGCCAGGATGGCTTCCTTGAACTTGCGGCCGACGGTGGCGTCGCTGGTCAGCAGAACGTTCTTGGCGACCTGCTGGGTGATGGTCGAACCGCCCTCCAGGCGCCGCCCGCGCAGCGCGTTGCCGACATTCTTCAGCATGGCCCGGGACAGGCCCGAGACGTCCACGCCCCCGTGTTGGAAGAAGTTGCGATCCTCGGCCGCCAGGAAGGCCTGGGCCAGCTGCGGCGGGATCTGGTCGTAGGGAATGAAGATACGGCGTTCCTTGGAATATTCGCCGATCAGGGTGCCGTCCCAGGCATAGACGCGCGTCGCCGTCGGCGGACGATAGTCCTGCAACTCGCCGGCGTCGGGCATGTCGTGGAACAGCCAGGCCGCATAGATCGCGATCGCGAAGCCCGCGACCGCGATGGCCGACAGCACGGCCACGCCCGCGATGGCCATCCATCGTTCGGTGGGTTTCAGATCCACGCGACCTCCGTCGGACGAGCCACGGCGCCCGCCTTACACCCTTCACTAGATCGCTTGCCGCCGAACCGTAAACAGGGTCGTGGTCGCGTCGAGCTCGGCTCCACGCGAACGATCGTTCCTGTGATTAGAGCGCGACAGCGCAAAGGGGAAGCGCCAGGACAGCCGCGAGGCTTACGACTTCCGAAGTTCGGCGCTGAAATAGGCCTCGATGGAATCGCCCACGGCGTCGACCAGACGCTCGCGACCGTGGCGCGAGGTCAGGAAATGCTCGTCCTCGGGATTGGTGATGAAACCCATCTCCAGCAGAACGGCGGGCACGTCCGGCGCCAGCAGCACGAAGAAGCCCGCGTCGCGGTGGCTGCGCGGCAGCAGTGTCGTTTCCTCGCCGACCTTGGCCAGCAACAGTTGCGCGAAGGCGGCGGAGCGATTCTTGGTGGCGCGCTGCGACAGGTCCAGCAGGATCTGGCTCACGGCCCGATCGCGCCCCGGCATATTGGCCTTGGTCAGCCAGTCGTTCTTGTCCAGCACTAGGCCGACCCGATCCGTGCCCTTCTCCGACAGGGTGTAGACCGAGGCGCCCCGGGTGTTCACGTCCGGTCCCGAGTCGGCGTGCAGAGAAATAAAGAGGTCGGCGTCCGCGCGGCGCGCGATCTGCACCCGGCCTTCCAGCGGCACGAACGTGTCGGTTTCGCGGGTCAGCACCACCTGAAAGCGACCCGTCTTCTCGAGGCGCGCCTTCAGGGCCTTGGCCGCGGCGAGGGTGACGTCCTTTTCGTAGACGTCCGCGCCCAGCGAACCGGGGTCCTTGCCGCCATGGCCGGCGTCGATGACGATGACCTTCTTGAGGCGCAGCGGCGTCATCTTGACCGGCGCCGAAGCGACCGTCAGGCGCGGCGGGGCCGCCACCACGGGAGCGCCGTCGACGGCCTTAAGATCGATGACATACCGATAGGCTGTCGCGCCGTCTCCGGGCGGCAGCAGGAAGCGACGGCGCACCTCGGCGCGGCCGGACAGCTCCAGGCGAAGGCGAGCGCCGCCCGCCGCCTCGTCGATGACCCAGCGTTTGACCAGCCCCTGCCCCGTCCCCTGCAGATCGCCGGAGACGATGACGTTGGGCAACGTCATCACCAGACGCTGGCCGTCGGCGCCGTCCGAAACCAGCCGGCCCGCCGCGGCGCGATCCAGGTCGATGACGATGCGCGTCTCATTCCGGTCGCCGCCGAAGCGCACCTTCTGCACCCCGGCCGGGGCCGCCGGCCCCTGTGCGGTCGCGACCGCGACGCCCGCCAGGGTCAGCCCGCCGACGATCAACGCCGCGCGGACCCATCCCATTCGAGCCAGATTGATAAGAGCCTTGCGCATCCCCGCCCGCGTAGCCGGAACTGGTGAACCGAACGTCAATATCGTTCAGCCCCGGTAGCGAAAGGGTTAAGTCGAGATGCTCCGTCGAATGCTTTTCTTTTGTGCGCCAATGTTGCTACAGTCGCTCCGCGCTCGGAGGCCGTGATCGTCACGACACCGCGCGGTCCGTTGGAGCGGCGAAGTGGTCCTGAACCCTTTCGCCATGAAAGCGGCAGACTAGATAGTGTTCGAGACGCGGACGCGGGAGCGGGCTGGACGCCCCTCCAGGCCGTGTCGAGGGGCTCGCGTCGAGCTCTAACGCCTCCCGGCGACGACGCGCCATCCCGACCGCGCCATTCCGGCGCGACAGGCAAAACAACTCCACCACGCCCCACGGCGTGGCCAGGGAAAACGAAACCTCAATGGGCTGCGCCGCACCCGTCCGCCATTGGCATCCGACCCTTCGCAACCGCGCTGGCGGGGCGACGGACGGCGACGCGCGCGCCCTTCATTCATATCGGCGCCCGGGCCTAGCGCCCGCCGCGCGCCGTGGAGACTTCCTTAATGTCGAAGAAGATGCTGATCGACGCAGCACACGCCGAAGAGACGCGTGTGGTCGTCGTGGACGGTACCCGGGTTGAAGAGTTCGATTTCGAGAGCCAGACCCGCAAACAGCTCCGTGGAAATATCTACCTCGCCAAGGTGACCCGCGTCGAACCCAGCCTGCAGGCCGCGTTCGTCGAATATGGCGGCAATCGCCACGGGTTCCTGGCGTTCAACGAAATCCACCCCGACTACTACCAGATCCCGGTCGCCGACCGTGAAGCGCTGATGCGCGACGACTCGGCCGACGACGAGGACGACATCCCGGTCTCGCGTCGCGCCTCGGGCAGCGATGATGAGGACGACGTCAACGGCGGCGATCACGCGGTCGACGACGAGGAAGACGACGTCGAGGAAGAGCTGGCGCGTCGCAAGCGCCGGCTGATGCGCAAGTACAAGATCCAGGAAGTGATCCGCCGCCGGCAGATCATGCTGGTCCAGGTCGTCAAGGAAGAGCGCGGCAACAAGGGCGCGGCGCTGACGACTTACCTCTCGCTGGCCGGCCGCTACGCCGTCCTGATGCCCAATACCGCTCGCGGCGGCGGCATCAGCCGCAAGATCACCAGCGCGCAGGACCGCTCCCGCCTCAAGGAGGTGGTACAGGATCTCGACGTGCCCGAGGGCATGGGGATCATCCTGCGCACGGCGGGCGCGGCCCGCACCAAGCCCGAGATCAAGCGCGACTTCGAATATCTGATCCGGATGTGGGAAACGGTGCGCGACCTCACGCTGAAGTCGCAGGCCCCCACCCTCGTCTACGAGGAAGGCTCGCTGATCAAGCGCTCGCTGCGCGACCTCTACAACAAGGAGATCGACGAGATCCAGGTTGCCGGCGACGCCGGCTACCGCGAAGCGCGCGATTTCATGAAGATGCTGATGCCCGCCAACGTCGGTGCGGTGAAGCAGTATCGCGACGGCCAGCCGCTGTTCTCGCGCATGGGCGTCGAGAGCCAGCTCGATGCGATGTTCTCGCCGACCGTGCAACTGCGCTCCGGCGGCTACATCGTCATCAACCAGACCGAAGCGCTGGTCTCGATCGACGTCAACTCCGGACGATCGACCCGCGAGCACCACATCGAGGACACCGCGCTCAAGACCAACCTGGAAGCGGCCGAAGAGGTTGCCCGCCAGCTCCGCCTGCGCGACCTCGCCGGCCTGATCGTCATCGATTTCATCGACATGGACGAGAAGCGCAACAATCGCGCGGTCGAGCGCAAGCTGTCCGATTGCCTCCGGCAGGATCGCGCGCGTATCCAGGTCGGCCGAATCTCGCATTTCGGCCTGCTCGAGATGTCGCGCCAGCGCATCCGGGCCAGCGTGCTGGAGAGCTCGACCGATCCCTGCCCGCATTGCGGCGGCACCGGCCACGTCCGCTCGGTGTCCTCGGTCGCGCTCCAGCTGCTGCGCGGTCTCGAAGAGATCCTGATGAAGGGCGCGACCCACAATCTAGTGGTCCGCACCCGCACCGACGTCGCGCTCTATGTGCTGAACCACAAGCGCGGCCATCTGCGCGACCTCGAGAACGGCTTCAAGGTCACGCTCTCGGTCATTGCCGACGCGAGCGTCAGCGGCCCGCAGGCTTATGTGATCGACCGCGGCGAGCAGGTGCACACGCTCGAAGCAGCCAAGGCGCTGCTCGTGGCGCAGGCCGCTGCGAGCCCGCCGCCGCAGGTCGAAGAGGCCTATGACGACGAAGACGGCTTCGACATCGAGACCGAAGCCGAGGTGGAAACCGACGAGACCGAAGGTCTTGCCGACGAGCAGGCTTCCGGCGAGTCAGCCTCGGAGCAAGACGGCCAGCGCCGCAAGCGCCGCCGCCGCAGGCGCGGCCGCGGTGCCCAGCGCGAAGGTGAGTTGCGCGAGGACACGCCCGCCGGCCTGCCCGAGCCGGCGATGATTGCCGGTGAGACCGAGGACGAGACCGAGTCCGAGCAGGACGGCGAGGAAGGCGAGGAGCAGGCGGCCCGTGGCGAGCAACCGGGTAGCGGTGATCGCCGGCGCCGTCGTGGTCGCCGCGGCGGACGCCGTCGGCGCGGTGCCGGCGAGGAAGGTCTTGCCGGCTCCATCAGCGACGAACTCGGCGCCAGCCCGCCGTCGGAAGCTGCCGAGGCCGTAGCCGATTTCGACGGCTTCTCCAGCGAGGCTGCGCCCTCGATTGCGCAGGCGGCGCACGGCGAAACCGATCACATCCATGCCGAGCACACTCATGCCGAGCAGACCGCCGAGCCGCAAGTCGCGCAGCCTGAACCGCGCGCCGATGCGCGAACGGAGCCGGAGCCGGCTTCCGCCGCCGCGACCGCAGCGCCGGAGGAAGAGCCCGCCGACAAGGCCGCGCGGCGCCGCTCCACCGTTCGGGAAAAGGTGAGCTTCCTGGTGAACAGCAATCCCGAGCCCGCAACGCCTGAGGCGCAGGCGACCGAGCCGGTTGCCGCGCCGGCACCTGAGCCCGTGCCGGAGGCCGCCAGTGAAACCCCGGCCGCTCCGCGACGCGCCGGCTGGTGGTCACGCCGTTTCGGCGGCGGCGAGTAAAGGGAACATTGGAGTTGAAACCGCCCGGCCAAGCCGGGCGGTTTTGATTTGGTGAGGTCAGCTGCGATGCAAAGCGCGATCGTTCTCGGCGGCGGCATGGTGGGCGTGGGTGCTGCGCTGCATCTGCAGCAGCGCGGCTGGTCGGTCACGCTGGTCGATCGCAAGGAGCCGGGCCGCGAGACCAGCTACGGCAATGCCGGGATGATCCAGGCTGAAGCGGTGCGCCCCTATGCGATGCCGCGCGATCTCGCTTCGCTCTTGAAGATCGCCATCGGCCGCACCAACGACGTGCGCTACAGCCTCTCCTCCCTCCATCTCCATGTGGAGCCCCTGCTCCGCTACTGGTGGCATTCGGCGCCGAAGCGGCATCGCGAGGCGATTGCGGCGTGGGCACGGCTGATCGCCTACGCGACGGCCGAGCACGACATCCTCATTCGCGAGGCGCATGCCGACAACCTCATCCGCCGCGCCGGCTATCGCGCGCTGTACCGCGACCGCGCTTCACTGGATATCTCGATCAAGGCTGCGGAGGAAGATCATCTGGAGTTCGGCGTGAACTTTCGCGTGCTGTCGGGCAGCGAGCTCGCCAAGGCCGAGCCGATCCTGCGCGACGATCTCCCCGGAGCGATCCACTGGCTCGACACCTGGACGGTGTCCGACCCCGGCGCGCTGGTCACGGCCTATGCCGAGTTGTTCGAGCGTCTCGGCGGCAGGATCGTGCTCGGCGATGCGCAGTCGCTGCAACAGACCGCGACCGGCTGGTCGGTCGACACCGACCAGGGCCGCATCGACGCGGCCAACGCCGTCGTGACGCTCGGTCCCTGGTCACCCGACCTCCTCCACAAATTCGGCTATCGCATTCCGCTCGTGCGCAAGCGCGGCTACCACATGCACTACAGTGGTGGCGCTTTGCTCGACCTGCCGCTGATCGACAAGACCGGCGGCTATGCCATGGGCCCGATGGCGAGAGGCATCCGCATCACCACGGGCGCGGAGCTGACCGGCGCGGACGCACTCGCAACCCCGGTGCAGCTCGCCAGTGCAGAATCCTCCGCACGCGAGCTGATCGACCTCGGCAAGCGGGTCGAGCCCGATCCGTGGTTCGGCACGCGGCCCTGCACGCCCGACATGCTCCCGGTGCTCGGCCGCGCCCCGCGCCACCCCGGCCTCTGGATGAACTTCGGCCACGGCCACCAGGGTTT
This sequence comes from Bradyrhizobium sp., assembly GCA_035575945.1. Lineage (GTDB taxonomy): Bacteria > Pseudomonadota > Alphaproteobacteria > Rhizobiales > Xanthobacteraceae > Bradyrhizobium. Next base: position 52,159 of record DATLXF010000058.1, read on the forward strand.
TACGCTGGGGCCTGCGACCGGACGCCTGCTCGCGGAGATGATGAGCGGCGAAACGCCCGCGGTCGATCCCACGCCGTACCGGCCGGAGCGATTTTAGCTCGTGTGTTTACCCGCGACGCTCGACGATGCGGCGTGCGGCCGGCATCAGAGTCGCACCGAGCGCATTCTTGACCAGTGAGCCCGCGATGAAGGGCAAGAGGCCGACCTGCCAAGCCTTAGCGGCGCCGAGACCAAGCCCGAACGCCAGCCAGCCGAAGCCGGCCGCCAGAATGATGATGTGGCCGACAGCCATCGCCGCAAACAGGGCGATCACGCCGCGATCCCAGCCGCGCTCGGCGAGCCAGCCGGTCGCGGCGGCCGCCAGTACGAATCCGAACAGATAGCCCGCTGTCGGGCCGACCAGCGGAGCAATCCCACCGACGGGACCGGCGAACACCGGCAACCCCATTGCGCCCTCGGCGAGATAGGCGACCATGGTTGCGCTGCCGAGGCGCCAGCCATAGGCGGCGCCGATCATCAGCACCACCAATGTCTGAAGCGTCATCGGCACGTAGGGCAGCGGCAAGTTCACCTTGGCCGACAGCGTCATCAGCGCCGTGCCAAGCGCGATCAGCACGAGGGCCCGCAGCCTACCCACGGCTTCGCCCGGTCGGGTCGGCCACATCAGGGCGGCGAGAGACGAATGTGGTGCGGCGGCGTACGGGGCGGAACGGTCTGACAAGTCGAACTCCGGAAGGCTGGCGAAAACTGGTGGCTATTTAAGCCAGCGAGCGATCCGGTCAACTGCCTCCCGCATCTCTTCGGGAGAACGTGCATAGGAAAAGCGAACGAACGAGCGTCCATGGATCGGATCGAAATCGATTCCGGGTGTCGCCGCAACGCGGGCCTGCTCCAGCATCTGCTTGGCGAACTCGAAACTGTCCGGGGTGAAGTCCGAGACGTCGGCATAGAGGTAGAATGCACCGTCGGCAGGCAGGAACTTGCTGAGGCCCGCTTTCGGCAATCCCTCGATGAGAATGCGCCGGTTTTCCTGGTAGCCGTGCTTGATCTCCTCCATCTCGGCCGCGCCGTCGAAGGCAGCCTCGGCTGCGATCTGCGACAGCGACGGCACCGAGATCGAGAGGTTCTGCTGGAGCCGCTCGATCGGCCGCACCAGGACCTCGGGCACGACCATCCAGCCGACGCGCCAGCCCGTCATGCAGAAATATTTCGAGAACGAGTTGATCACGAGGGCGTGCCCGGACAACGCCGCCGCCGTCACGGCCGAAAAGGCATAGTCGAGCCCGTGATAGATCTCATCCGAGATGAAGCGGATGCCGGCGTCTTCCGCGGCCGCAATGAGTCCGGCGAGCGCTTCGCGCGACATCATCGTGCCAGTCGGATTGGCGGGACTGCCGACCAGCACGCCCTTCAACGGTGCCTTGCGATGGGCAGCAAGCAGCGCCTCGCCGGTAAGCGCGTGACGCGTCTCGTTCGTGGTTTCGATCAGCACCGGCTCGCAGCCGAGGGCGGTCAGGATATGGCGGTATGGTGGATAGCCCGGCACCGTCACGGCGACGCGGTCGCCCGGCTCGAACATCGACAGGAAGGCCAGGACGAAGCCGCCGGAAGAGCCGGTCGTGACGACGATCCGTTCGGGGCTGACGTCGCAGGCATAGGTGTCGCGATAATGCCGGGCAATTCGCCCGCGCAGCGAGGGGATGCCGAGCGCGGAGGTATAGTCGATCCGCCCCGCCTCGAGCGCCGCATGGGCGGCTGCGGTCGCCGCTCGCGGTGCGCCGGCCGCGGGCTGACCAACCTCCATATGGATGACATGGCCTCCGGCGGCCTCGATCCGGGCCGCAGCGGCCATGACGTCCATCACCATGAACGGGGGAACATCGCTGCGGCGGGAGGGCTCAAGCCACTGCCCCAACCGGTTCCTCAATGTCGCATCATGCATCGATTTCTGCTATTGGGCTGGCGACCGATCCGTCCGGGCCTTGAAACGGGCCTTGGAACGGCCCTTGGAACGGTCTTTGGAAACAGGGCGCTTGCGCCCCAGACTGGCCGCAATGTACGGCTCATAAGGGGCGCGGCTGATAGCCCATATCGCGTATCCGGTCCGCCGCCAATCGCCAAAACCAGTTATGAAGCTGCTGACCAAGACCTCTTGACCGAGCCCGTTTGACCAAGACCGCTTGATGTCGTCCCAGATCGCATTGCGCAAGAAGGCCTCCGCCCTCACCGCCCTCGTCACGGCCGCGACGATTGCGCTGACGCCGTTCTCGGCCGCGCGCGCGCAGGCCAAGGGGCCTCCGGTCCTGCGTGACACCGAGACCGAGCAGTTGCTGCGCGACTACACCCGCCCGATCCTGCGCGTCGCGGGTCTGGAGAAGCACAACATCCAGATGGTGATCATCAACGACAGCTCGTTCAACGCCTTCGTTGCGGACGGCCGGCGCATCTTCGTCAATTGGGGCGCGCTCCTCCAGTCGGAGACGCCGAACCAGATCATCGGCGTGCTCGCACACGAGACTGGACATCTGGCGGGCGGCCATCTGTCCAAGCTGCGCGAGCAACTCGCCACCGCCCAGACGCAGATGATCATCGCGATGCTGCTCGGCGCCGGCGCGATCGCGGCGGGCAGCACCCAGCGCAGCAGCGCGGGCAGCAACGGCCTGGCCAATGCCGGCGCGGCGGCGATTGCCGCTCCGCAGGAGATGATCCGCCGTACGCTGTTGTCCTACCAGCGCCAGCAGGAGGAGAATGCCGACCGCGCCGGCGTGAAATTCCTCACCGCCACCCAGCAATCGCCGAAGGGCATGTACGAGACCTTCAAGCGCTTCACCAGCGAGAGCCTGTTCGCTTCGCGCGGCGCCGATCCCTATCTCCAGTCGCATCCGATGCCGGCCGAGCGCGTCGCCTCGCTGCAAGAGTTCGCCAGCTCCAGTCCCTACTGGAACAAGAAAGACGATGCAGCCCTCCAGCTCCGCCACGACATGGTGCGCGCCAAGATTTCCGCCTTCATGGAGCGGCCGGAGACGGTGTACCGCCGCTATCCCCAGACCAATGACAGCCTGCCGGCGCGCTATGCCCGCGCCATCAGCACCTATCTGCATGGCGATCTGCGTAGCGCGCTCGCCCAGATCGACGCGCTGATCCAGGTGCAGCCGAACAATCCGTACTTCTACGAGGTGCGCGGCCAGGCGCTCCTGGAAAGCGGCAAGGCGGCCGAAGCGATCGCGCCACTGCGCAAGGCTGTCGCACTCTCCAACAACGCCCCCCTCATCGAGATGTTACTTGGGCAGGCTCTGGTTGGAACCGATAATAAGGCCTACACGGACGAGGCCATTCGAATCCTCCGCGCCGCGGTGGCCCGAGAGCCCGAAGCGGCGCTCGGCTACACCCAGCTGGCCATGGCCTATGGCCGGAAGGGAGACTATGCGGAGGCAGATCTCGCCTCGGCCCAGGCCGCCTATCTGCGCGGAGACAACAAGACCGCCCGCGAGCTTGCCACGCGTGCGAAAACCCGTTTCGCCGTCGGCACGCCCGGATGGGTCAAGGCCGACGACATCGTGGCGGCGAAGCCGTCGTCGCGCAATTGACGCAACTCGAACGACGCCCGATACCACGACGTCACGACACGAGCTTAGGTCCGCCGGGACGTTTCTCGAAACCCGCTCTGGATAAGAGGATTTGACTATGCCTTCGCTGCGCCTGCTTGCTCCCGCGTTGTTTGCGCTCGCCATGCTCGGCGCTGCTGCGCCCGCCTCGGCCGACAGCTTCTCCGATACTCAGCGCGGCGAGATCGAGAAGATCATCAAGAACTATCTCGTCAGCCATCCCGAGGTGCTCGAGGAGGCGATGGCCGAGCTCAGCAAGCGCCAGGCCGCGGCCGAAACGCGGAAGCACGAGGCCAGTATCGCGCAGAACGCCGAGGCGATCTTCAACTCGCCGCGCCAGGTCGTGCTCGGCAACAAGGACGGCGACGTCACCTTCGTCGAGTTCTTCGACTACAATTGCGGCTACTGCAAGCGCGCCATGGGCGACATGCTCGAGATCATGAAGGGCGACCCGAAGCTGAGGGTCGTGCTGAAGGAATTTCCGGTGCTGAGCCAGGGCTCGGTCGAAGCGGCCCAGGTCGGAGTCGCCGTGCGCATGCAGGACCCCTCGGGCAAGAAATATCTCGACTTCCACCAGAGACTGCTCAACGGCCGCGGCGCGGCGGACAAGGCGCGCGCGATCCAGGCGGCGAAGGAAGCCGGCCTCGACACGGCGCGAATCGAGAAGGACATCGCCAGTCCCGAGGTGCGCGCCACGATCGAGGAGAACTTCAAGCTCGCCGAAGCGATGGGCATGAACGGCACGCCGAGCTACGTGATCGGCAAGCAGATCGTGGTCGGCGCGGTTGGCGTCGAGGCGCTCAAGGAGAAGATCGGCATCGCCCGTTGCGGCAAGGCGACCTGTTAACGAAGGCAGCTTACTGGTGCGGCAGTCACAACGCGTGCACGCAGACAGGCCGGCTGAAGAGCCGGCCTTTGTCGTTCGCCGGATGTTGGCGCGTCCGTGCAAAGTCATTCATCCGGCGTTCAACAAACAAATGCCGCGGAACAGCCGAAGTTCCGGAACAACTCAAATCTCCTTTCGTTGTCGGCGCGGGCAATGACGCGATAACACCTGAGGAGAATTTTCGATGTTGAACCGTTTTATGATCTCGGTTGCCGCCGCCGCTCTCGTCGCGGGCACTGGACTGGCGAATGCGCAGGGCACGATGGGCCGCGACAGCGGTGGCGGCGCCGGTGGCGCGCAGATTCAGCAGTCTCAGCCCTCCGGCGGCGCTGCCGAGCGCGGCGGCGCGATGGGCCGCGATTCCATGAGCAATGACAAGGGTTCGGTCGGCCAGGCCGGCGGCTCCAGCTCCATGGAGAAATCCGGCGCGATGAAGGACGAGCGGTCCTCCGGCGGCGCCATGAACAAGAACGCGGCCGACGACAAGGCCGGCGCGACCAAGGAACAGCGCACCGACGACCGCGCACAAGGTCAGATGGACAAGTCCAAGAGCTCGGACTCGACGACCAAGTCCGGCACCAAGGACATGAAGGCCGAGGACAACAAGGCCGGTGGCGCCGCCAAGAGCAACAATGCCGAGAACCGTCCGGCCAGCACGGACAGCAAATCCCAGACGACCGGCAACGCCTCCGCGACCGCGGCGGCACCGCCCGCCGAGAAGCGGACCGAGATCTCCTCCGCCATCAAGTCGACCAAGATCGAGGAGACAACCAATGTCAACTTCAACATCTCGGTCGGCACCGCGATTCCGGCGTCCGTCCGCGTCCACCCGCTGCCGCCCCGGATCGTCGAGATCTACCCGCAGTGGCGTGGCTACGAAGTGATCTTCGTCCGCGGCCAATACGTGATCGTCCGTCCGCAGACGCGCGAGATCGTGTACATCATTGAAGGCTAAGGCCGGATACCGGCATCTCAGGGGGCGGGCAGCAATGCCCGCCCCCTTTGCTGTTACCGGCAGCCACGATTGCAACTGGTTAACAAGCAATTTCCGTAGTTTCCGCACAGGTTTTTGCGCACTGGATGAGGTGCTTGAACCGGCCCTTAAGGCCCTTCAAGGCTTCCCCTCACGCGCATTGTTACCTATAACCCCGCCACGCCGAGCACCTCGTCCGGGATTGGAATGGCCGAACCTGCAATCGACACGATCCTCGTCCTCAACGGGCCGAACCTCAACATGCTGGGGACACGCGAGCCCGAGAAGTATGGCCATGCAACGCTGGCGGACGTCGAGGCGCTGTGCCGGGAGACGGCTGCGACATTCGGTCTCGAGGCCGACTGCCGGCAATCCAACCGCGAAGGCGAACTGATCGACTTCCTCCACGAGGCGCACCGCCGCAGGATGAAGGGCATCATCATCAACGCCGGCGGCTATTCCCATACCTCGATCGCACTGCATGACGCACTGCTCGCGGTGCAGATTCCAGCCGTCGAGGTGCATGTGACCAACATCCACGCCCGCGAGAATTTTCGTCATCACTCCTACACCGCGCGCGCAGCTTTCGCATCGCTCTGCGGTTTCGGCATCGAGGGCTACCGCCTCGCCATCCAGGGCCTTGCCGCCAAGCTCGGCATCAAGCCCAACGCCTGACGCTCCCTTTCAACAGAACATTCGGATCAACAACATGGCGCGCCAGCCAGACGACAAAGCAGCCGCAAAGTTTTCCAGCGAGGATTCCGCGCTCGTTCGCGAGCTTGCCTTGCTGCTCGACGAGACCAGCCTGACCGAGATCGAGATCGAGCGCGCGGGCTTGCGCCTGCGCGTCGCCCGCAACATCAGCGTTGCCGCGACCATGCCGATGCCGATGGCCGCCGTTGCCAGCGCGGGGCCGGCAGCCGCGAGCGCGGCCGGGCCGGCCCCCGCCGCGGCCGATCTCTCCAACCATCCGGGCGCCGTGACCTCGCCGATGGTCGGCACCGCCTATTGGGCGCCCGAGCCGGGCGCTAAGCCCTTCATCGACGTCGGCACCAAGGTCTCGGTTGGCCAGACCTTGCTGATCATCGAAGCCATGAAGACGATGAACCAGATCCCTTCGCCACGCGCCGGCACGGTGACGCAGATTCTGGTCGAGGACGGCCAGCCGGTCGAGTACGGCGAGCCGCTGGTGATTATTGAGTGACGCGAATGGGGAATAGCGAATAGCGAATGGCGTCAGCCTTCCCTACTCGCCATTCGCCGCTCGCCATTCGCTGCAGGACATTATGTTCGACAAGATCCTCATAGCCAACCGCGGCGAGATCGCCCTTCGCATCCTCAGAGCCTGCAAGGAGCTCGGGATCGCGACCGTCGCCGTGCACTCCACCGCCGACGCCGATGCCATGCATGTGCGGCTGTCGGACGAGAGCGTGTGCATCGGGCCGCCGGCGTCCAAGGACAGCTATCTCAACGTGCCCGCGCTGCTCGCCGCCTGCGAGATCACCGGCGCCGATGCCGTGCATCCCGGCTACGGCTTCTTGTCCGAGAACGCACGCTTTGCGGAAATCCTCTCCGAGCACAATCTGCATTTCATCGGCCCCAAGGCCGAGCATATCCGCCTGATGGGCGACAAGATCGAGGCCAAGAAGACCGCCAAGCGGCTCGGCATCCCCGTTGTCCCCGGTTCGGACGGCGCCGTTGGTCCCGATGACGATGCGATGACGATCGCCAGGCAGATCGGCTTCCCGGTCCTGGTCAAGGCGGCGGCCGGCGGCGGCGGCCGCGGCATGAAGGTCGCGCACAGCGAGGCCGACCTCCAGGTGGCGCTGTCGACAGCGGCCAACGAGGCCAAATCCGCCTTCGGCGATGCCTCGGTCTATCTGGAAAAATACCTCCAGAGGCCGCGCCACATCGAGATCCAGATCCTCGGCGACGGCCGAGGCGGTGCGATCCATCTCGGCGAACGCGATTGCTCCTTGCAACGCCGGCACCAGAAGGTCTGGGAGGAAGGCCCCTCGCCCGTCCTCGCCGCCGCCGCACGGGCCAGGATCGGCGAGACCTGCGCCAAGGCGATGCGCGAGATGAAATATCTTGGCGTCGGCACCATCGAATTCCTCTACGAGGACGGCGAGTTCTACTTCATCGAGATGAACACCCGCATCCAGGTCGAGCATCCCGTCACCGAGAGCATCACCGACATCGACCTCGTGCTGGAGCAGATCCGCATCGCCGCCGGCGGCGACCTGCCCGCCAGGCAGGACGAGGTCCAGGTCATCGGCCATGCGATCGAGTGCCGCATCAACGCCGAGAACCCGCAGACCTTCCGCCCCTCGCCCGGCCGCATACTGCAGTATCATCCGCCCGGCGGCCTCGGGGTCCGGATCGATTCCGCCGTCTATCAGGGCTACACGATCCCGCCCTACTACGATTCACTGGTCGGCAAGCTGATCGTCCACGGCAAGACCCGCGCCGAGTGCCTGATGAGACTGCGCCGGGCGCTCGACGAGATGGTGGTGGAGGGCATCGAGACCACGCTGCCGCTTTTCCGTGCCTTGGTCCGCGAGGACGACATCATCAACGGCGATTATCATATCCATTGGCTGGAGCAGTATCTGGCAGGTAAGGCGGAACCAGTTCCGCGATGATCTGCGTCGCGGTGTGGAACCGGTTGGCCCCGAGCGCGTTCTCGACGGTTGGGGTAGGTTCCAAGGGGGCGTTTTGGACTTCACCGAGCATGAGTTAAACCGCCGTGACGGCTGAGGCCCAGCGACGGCGCGCATTTTGGCAGATCCTGCTGTTCGCGGCGGGACTTCTGGTGCTGACCGTGATCAGCGCCGGCTCCGTCTACCTCGTCAACAAGGCGCGCGAGGACAGCAAATGGGTGGTTCATACCATCGAGGTGGAAAACCAGATCCACGCCCTGTTGCTGGAGATCCGGCGCGCTGAAAGCGGCGCCCGCGGCTTCCTGCTGACCCGGGCGGACAATTTCAGGGCCGACCATGAAAAGGCCGTGGCCGCCATTATCCCCGCTCTGGACAAGCTCACGCGTCTGAGTGCCGACAATCCAGCGCAACGCGCGAACGTGGAGAAACTGAGCGCGGCGATCGAGACCCGCCTCGGCCAGTTCGCGCAGGAAATGGCCTTGGTCCAGCAGGGCCAGCCGGAGAAGGCTTTGGCAGTGGTTCGGGAGGCCGCGGCCCAAGAGGCCACGACCAGGATCGCGGCGATCGGAAACGCCATGATCCAGGAGGAGGAGCGCCTCTTCCGCCTCCGCACCGTCAGCGCCGACCGAAGCCAGACCGTCGCCGCCTCGATGACGGGCGTGGGGTCGGGCCTTGTCGTGGTGCTGGCGCTGATCTCGATCTGGCTGGTGCGCCGCTCGGCGCGCGGCCGCGACGAGGCCGAAGCGCGCCTGCGCGATGCCAACCTCAATCTGGAAGCCATCGTCGACGAGCGCACCGCGGACCTGCGCGAAGCCAACGAGGAGATCCAGCGCTTTGCCTATATCGTCAGCCATGACCTGCGTTCGCCGCTCGTCAACATCATGGGATTCACCAGCGAGCTCGAAGAGCTCGGCGGCGACATCTTCCGCCGCATCGGCAGCCTTGCTCGCGTTTCCGCGGAAGGAACGCCGCTCGCGCCCGCCGGGCCGGGCGAGGTCGCGCTTGAAGGTGCCGACAAGCAGCTCTCTGCGGATTTCTCCGAAGCGCTCGGCTTCATCAAGTCGTCGATCGCCAAGATGGACCGGCTGATCTCGGCGATCCTCAACCTCACCCGCGAGGGCCGGCGCGAATTCCAGCCGGTCAAGATCGACACGCGAGAGCTGATCTCGGCCATCGTCTCCACGCTGGCGCACCAGGCGGCCGAGGCGCAGGCCCAGATTCATCTCGAGCCGCTGCCAGACCTCGTGAGCGACCGTCTCGCCCTCGAGCAGATCTTCTCCAATCTGATCGACAATGCGATCAAATACCTCAAGCCCGGCGTGCCCGGCGAGATCAGAATTCGCGGGCGGACCAAGCTCGGCTACGCTATCTTCGAGATCAGCGACAACGGCCGGGGGATCGACCCGAAGGATCACCAGCGGATATTCGACCTGTTCCGCCGCGCCGGAACCCAGGACAAGCCCGGCCAGGGCATTGGTCTTGCGCATGTGCGTGCACTTGTGCGTCGCCTCGGCGGCACCATGTCGGTATCATCGGAACTGAACGCAGGCAGCACCTTCACGATCACGCTGCCGATCGCCTGGAACGTGAGCAACCGGAACAGAGATCGATGACCCAGCCTGTCAGTATCATCATGGTCGAGGACGACGAGGGCCACGCCCGCCTGATCGAGCGCAACATCCGCCGCTCGGGCGTCAACAACGAGATCGTTTCGTTCACCAACGGCACCGACGCGATGCGGCACCTGTTCGGCGCCGACGGCTCCGGCCTCGTGCAGAAGGGCAATGCGCTCCTGATCCTGCTCGACCTCAACCTCCCCGACATGACCGGGATCGACATCCTGCGGCAGATCAAGGAGAACAAATATCTCAAGGCCTCGCCCGTTGTGGTGCTGACCACCACCGACGACTCCCAGGAAATCAAGCGCTGCTACGAGCTCGGCTGCAACGTCTACATCACCAAACCCGTCAACTACGAGAATTTCGCCAATGCCATCCGGCAGCTCGGCCTGTTCTTCTCGGTCATCCAGGTCCCGCCCGCCACCCCATGAACCAACCCACGCCGACACTGCTCTACATCGATGACGACGACGCGCTGGCGCGACTGGTCGATCGCGGCTTGACGCGGCGCGGCTACAGGGTCGTTCATGCCGCCAGCGGCGAGGAAGGGCTCGAGCGAATCCGCCGTGCCTGCGCCCAGAACACCAGCAAAGTCGCCATCGATGTGGTGGCGCTCGATCAGTACATGCCGGGCCTCGACGGGTTGGAGACGCTCGAGCAGATCATGGCGATCCCGGGCGCCCCGCCGGTCGTGTTCGTCACGGCGTCGCAGGATTCCAGCATCGCGGTCACCGCGCTGAAGGCGGGGGCGGCCGATTATCTCGTCAAGGACGTCCAGGGCGATTTCATCCCGCTGCTCCACGTCGCCGCCGAAGGCGCGCTGCGCCAGGCCGAGTTGCAGAGGGCGCGCGAGGAAGCCGAAGCCGAGATCCACGCCTCGCGCGACCGCTACGCGGCGCTCGCCGCCGAGCGCGAGCTCCTGCTGCGCGAGGTCAATCACCGCGTCGGCAATTCGCTTCAGATCATCGCCTCGCTGCTGCACCTTCAGGCAAGCTCGGCTGCGCAGGACGAGGTCAAGGCCGCGCTGACCAACGCGATGGGCCGCGTCGCCGCGGTCGCTCAGGTGCACCGTCGCCTCTATACGTCGCAGGACCTGAAGAGCGTGGTGCTGAACCAATATCTGGACTCGCTGCTCGAGGATCTCAGGCGGTCGGCGGAAGGCAACCGCATGTCGCGCCTGACGCTGAAGGCCGAGCCGATCGAGATCGATCCGGACCGCGCGGTGGCGGTCGGCATCGTCGTCAACGAACTGGTGATGAATGCGGTGAAATACGCCTATCCCGACGGCGCCGGCCCGATCCATGTCGAGCTGACCTCGCAGGGAGAGGATCTCCTGCTTACGATCACCGACGACGGGGTCGGCGACAACGTCAAGGCCGATCCGCGCTCCACCGGCATGGGCCAGCGCATCGTCGCGGCGATGGCCGCCAAGCTCGATGCCACGGTCGCTCGCGATCCCGCGCATTCCGGGACCAGGATCGTGCTCAAGTTCAGCCGCGAGCCCGCAAGTCTCAGCAAGCCCAGCACCGCCGCCGCGAACTGAGCGGGGCGCACCCATCGCAACCGCATTGCGATCCTGCTAGGATGGCAAGCCATGACGTCGCGCGACTCCGCCCCTTCCGAAATCACACCGGACGTGCTGCTGCGCGCCTATGCCTGCGGCATCTTCCCGATGGCGGAAAGCGCCGAGGATCCGACCCTGTTCTGGGTCGAGCCGGAGCTGCGCGGCGTCATCCCGCTCGACGGCTTTCGCGTGGCCTCGCGGCTCGCGCGCACCGTGCGGTCGGACGTTTTTCGCGTGACCGTCAACACGGCGTTCAAGGCGACCATCGCCGGATGCGCCGCGCCGCAAGCAGGGCGCGAGGACACCTGGATCAACAAGCGCATCCGCGACCTCTATGGCGGCCTCTTCGAGCTCGGCCATTGCCATAGCGTCGAAGCCTGGCAGGGCGACGAGCTCGTCGGCGGGCTCTACGGCGTCAGCCTGGGGCGGGCGTTCTTCGGCGAGAGCATGTTCCACACCGCGCGCGATGCCTCGAAGGTCGCGCTGGTGCACCTGGTCGCGCGGCTCATCCATGGCGGTTTCGAGCTGCTCGACACGCAGTATGTCACCGAGCATCTGAAGAGCTTTGGCGCGATCGAGATTTCGCGCCGACGCTATACGGCGCTGCTCGACAAGGCGCTCGCCGGCGAGCCCGGCGATTTCCTGAGGCTGTCGGCCGGCGAAGCCATTCCCGGCGCGCGCGCGCTCGAGATCATCGCCTCGCGGCAATGATCGTTTGCCGGCTCAACGGCCGAAGCCGGGAATCCCGAACAGACCGGGCCGCTGTTCCGGCGGCGGAGGCGGCGGTGCCGGTTGCTGCTGCTGGATGGGCGGCAGCGGCTGTGGCGGCCGCTGCTGCACCTGCTTTGGCGCGGCTTTCTTCTGTGCCGGCGGCGGAGGCGCAGGCTTGACTGCCGGATCGGGTGCCGCGGTCGCGATGGTCTGCTGCGGCTCTTTGCAGTCGGTGAGCCAGATATCGTAGATCGGATGCTCGACGCCGTGCAGGCCCGGGCTGGCCGCGAACATCCAGCCCGAGAAGATGCGCTTCACCTCGCCCTGCAAGGTGATCTCGTCGACCTCGACGAACGCATCGGTATTGGCGGCCTCCGTGGCCGGCCGCGTGTAGCAGGCGTTCGTCTTGACCCGGAGCGCACCGAACTGAACGGTCTCGCCGATCTCCTCGTCGAAATTGATGATGCGTCCGGTGATCTTGTCGAGACCGGAGAAGGTCGCCTTCTTGTTCACGATCTTCTGGGCCGGCGGCTCGGTCACGACCTCGTCGCCGGGCTGGAGGCTCGCCGGCGTCTGCGGGACGGCGCCCGGCGCACCCTTCTGTTGCGGCTGGCGCTGACCTGGCGCTCCCGGAGGTGGAGCGATCGCCGCGGACGGCGGCTGGCTCGGCGGCGCGAGGGTCGAGCCCGGCGGCGGCGCCAGGGGCTGGCTTTCGACCGGCCCTGGCATCACGTTGCCCTGCCGCCCCGGGGGCGGCGGCAACGGTCGCGACGGCAACACCCGGCCCTGCGGCGGCAGTTCGGGCACCTCCTCGTCGTCCTCCGGAAACTGCTGCGGCTGGGGCTGGCCACGCGGAATACTGCCGGGCGGCCGCAACGGCGGCGGATCGGAGAAAATCGTGCCGATCTGCGCCTGCGCCGGCGTCGCTGCCGTCAGGGCGGTGGCGGCCAAAAGCGCCGCAAGACCGGTCAGGGAAAAGGTTTTGAACATCTCGCGCGGCTTCAACAGCGAATCGGGCTCGTTGGACATTTTACAGGGGGATACCGCCGCTCGCAGGCCATCCGGTTAACACGGCGAATACGGCGGGGGAAGGGCGGCATCCCTGCCCCTCCCGGCGCCGGCTGGCCAAGCCGGCTTACCGGGCCCGAAGGCGGGCGTCCCCGAGCCGGCGTCGCGGCGTGAGAGCATCGGCCGCAGACGCGGTTCCGCATGTCTTATTCTCACGCCGCCCTCGCCGGTCGCCTCTGCGGCGCGTCCAGCCCGCGGAGGAACGTCAGTTCGGGGCCCCCGTGGAAGCCCTTACACCGCAAGGAGGCTGCGATGAAGTCTGCCACGATTTTGGTTCTCGGCTTCGCCGCTCTGGCCTCGGCAGCGAATCTGATCAGCCGGGACCTGACTGGATGCCGATGGGGCGAGTGGAAAGCCCAGGGTCATGGAGTCCGGCTCTTGTGCCCAAGCTCGAGGCCGACGATGGAGTGCGAGGGCGAAGGCGTCAAGAACGGCCAGAAGATGTAATTCGACGCCGATCCCAAGACCGGCGCGCGCGAAGAACCGAACAAGTGAGCATCGCCGAACTCCGCTTCTGAGCGACGCCGGTCTCCGCTCTTCCGCCGTGGTCGCCGAGTTCAAGAGCAAGCGCCCCTACCCCGCCCGCGCCGCGCGCCGCAGCGCCTGCGGGGGCTGGCCGTACGCGCGGATGAACGCGCGCCGCATCCGCTCCGGATCGCGGAAGCCCGTCGTTTCGGCAACGAGCTCGATCGCCTCGCGCGAGGACTGCACGCGTTCGCGCGCGACTTCGAGTCTGAGCCGCTCGATCGCCTTGGACGGCGTCGCGCCGGTCTCGGCGGCGAAGGCGCGGGCGAAATGCCGGGCGCTCATGCCGGCGCGATCGGCGAGGTCTTCCACGGTCAGTGGTGCGTCGAGGTTTTCACGCGCCCAGGACAGCAGCGCGCCGAAGCGGCCGTTCGGCGTCTTCAGCTCCAGCAGCGACGAGAATTGCGACTGCCCGCCGCTGCGGCGGTGGTAGAGCACGAGCTGGCGCGCGGTCGCTTGCGCGACCTCCTCGCCATGGTCCTCGGTGATCATCGCGAGCGCGAGATCGATGCCTGCGGTGATGCCCGCCGAGGTCCAGACATTGCCGTCGCGCGTGAAGATCTGGTCCGGCTCGAACTTGACCTTCGGATAGCGCGCGACGAAATCGCGCGTGCGGCCCCAATGGGTGGTGGCGCGGCGGCCGTCGAGAAGTCCCGCCTCGGCGAGCACGAAGGCGCCCGAGCAGACGCTTGCAACCCGAATACCGCGCTTCGCCAGCCGCTGCATGAAGGCCCGCGTGACCTCGCAGCGCGCGGCGTCCGCAACTCCCGCGCCGCCGGCCACGACAAGCGTCGTGATCGCATTCGCCGCCTTGAAGTCACGCGCCATCATCTCGACACCCGACGAGCTGCGCACCCGCCCGGGCCTCGCCGCCAGCACCCGGATGGAAGGCACCTTGCCGATGCAGCGCGCTGCGATCTCGAACGCCGAGATCGGGCCTGCCGCGTCGAGCAGCTGGAAATCGGGGAAGATCAGGATGCCGATCATGGGCCAAGCCGCATGGATATGTCCGAAAGCGAGGGAATTATGCCATTTGAGACAAAACTGCACCATGCCATGCTGAGCGCGTCAAGCGCATTGTCGGAGGTCTCATGTCGTCACCGCTTCAGATCGGAATCCTGGTGTTCCCGCGCGTCACCCAGCTCGACTTCACCGGCCCTTTGCAGGTCTTCGCCATGCTTCCCGGCGCACAGTTGCATCTGATCTGGAAAAGGATCGAGCCGGTGCCGAGCGATTCCGTGATGACGCTGACGCCGACCACGACCTTCGCGGATTGCCCGCAGCTCGACGTGATCTGCGTGCCCGGAGGCCACGGCACCAACGACCTGCTCGACGATCAGGAGGTGCTCGATTTCCTGCGCCGGCAGGCTGACGGCGCCAGATTCGTCACCTCGGTCTGCACGGGATCGCTGGCGCTCGGCGCCGCCGGCCTGTTGAAGGGCTACCGCGCGGCCACCCATTGGAGCGCGATGGACATGCTGAGCCAGTTCGGCGCGACACCGACCAAGACCCGCGTCTGCGTCGACCGCAACCGCATCACCGGCGGCGGTGTCACCGCGGGCATCGATTTCGCGCTGACGCTGGTTTCGATCCTGGTCGATCGCACCACCGCAGAGGCGATCCAGCTCCAGATGGAATACAACCCGGCCCCGCCGTTCAATGCCGGCTCTCCCGACACCGCATCGGCCGAAGTGCTGGCGCTGCTGAGGGAGCGCGGCGCACAAAACCAGGCGCGGCGGCTCGAGGCGGTGAAGCGCGCGGCCGAGCGGGTGGCGTAACCCGCTGTTGCCTCGGGTCCCGAACGCGCTGCAAACAGAAAAAGGCCGCCCGGCTTCCCAGGCGGCCTTTCCTGTCTTACGGCGGCTGCACATTCACATCGGGCGATTTCGGAGCTTCCAGACCGGGGGCCTATCTCCCGATCGAGTCCCTTCCTCGGCAGCCACTGCATCTCGGGACAGTCGCGAACTGTTGCCCGAACCGAACGCGATGGTCTCCCATCTCCGCAAGATGGCATCATTGAGCCGCATCGCCCGCCCCAAGGCAACGCGTCCGCAAGCGGCATCCCCGCTGTTCCCGTTGTCCACAGCGGCGTGGCGCGGATGCATGTGCATCCGCTTTGACGATGGCCGTTCGCAGAGAGGGATCTTCGGGCTAGCCGGGCGTCCAAGGCTGATAGTCGCCGGTCGCCTTCGGACGCTTGCCGCTGGCGAGCGTCGAGCCGGACGGCCGGTAGGCCATGGCCGTACCGGTCAGATTCGGCTGGTGCGGCTTTTCCCACTCGCGAGGCTGGTAGTCGGTCTCGGTCGGCGGAGTGTCGATGACGTGATGCATCCAGCCATGCCAGGACGGCGGGATCCGGCTCGCTTCGGCGTAGCCGTTGTAGATCACCCATCGCCGCTCAAAGCCGAGCGCCGGATCGATCGAGCCGCCGCGGGTGCGGTAATAACGGTTCCCCTGCTCGTCCTGGCCGACCAGTTCTCCGTACCGCCTGGTCCAGAGCTGGGTGCCAAAGGTCTGGCCATTCCACCAGGTGAAGAACTTCAGGAAGAACTGTTTCATGCGGCGCGGGCCCTGCTTCGTCGGGCCCTGATGCCATCCGGACGGCAAAATGTCCAGTTCGGCAGGCTCGCACGATGTGCAGCTTCGACATGCATCCCGGTGGATCGGACCCGATCCGTTCAGGTCGGGTACAGCGGCCGTGCACGAGGCTATTCCGCGCAGCCGACACGATCCCAGGAACTCCTGCCCAACCATGGGGTTTGCTTGGGGGAAAAGGAGTCAAACCATGAACACTTTGAAAGTCTTGAGCGCTGCCGCAGCGCTTGCGCTTGTCCTACCCATGACCTCGCCGAGCTTTGCACAGGGAGGACCGGGTGGCGCTCGCGGTGGCGGCGGAGGTGCCGGCGCATCGATGGGCGGCGGGGGTGGCGCATCCATGGGCGGCGGCGGTGGTGCATCCATCGGCGGCGGCGGCGGTGGGGCCGCAATGCGTCCGAGCACAGGCAATTTCGCGGCCGGACCTGCGGCCCGTCCCGGTGGCAGCTTCGCAGGGGGCATGGGATCCCGTCCCGGGATCTCGCCGTCCTACGGCGGCTCTCGCCATATTGCGGGCGGCAACTGGCACGGCGGCGGGGGCCGCCACTGGAATCATCATCGCCGCGGCGGCTTCTGGCCCGGCTTCGCAGCTGGCGCCGCCATCGGCGGGATCGGCTCGTACGCCTACTACGGCAGCGGCTACGGCTACTACGATGACCCCTACGACTACGGTTACTACGACGAGCCGTCAGTTGCGATAGTGCAGGATGGCGGCGGCGACTCCGCTGCATACTGCGCGCAGCGCTTCAAATCCTACGATCCTGCCTCGGGCACCTATCTCGGTTACGATGGCAAGCGGCATCCCTGCCCCTAAGGCAGGCTGAACGACATACAGGGCGGCGCCGGTCGTTGACCGGTGCCGCCTTTGTGTTTCGGCGGATTGCGCGCCACCGGCCGCAGCGGAACGGCGCGGCTCACGTCATGAACGTCAATGTCCCGAATTCCCGATCCGCACGCCGCCGATCGCCGCGATCAATCCGGCGAGTTCGGCCTGACGAGCCGTGGCCGTCTTGGCGAAGACACGGCGAAGATGGGTCTTGATGGTATTGGGCGACAGATTGAGTGACTGCGCGGTCTCCTGAATCGTATTGCCGGAGGACGCTGCGAGTGCCACGCGCGCTTCGGCATGGGTTAGGCCGTAAGCGTCCATGATCTGTCCGAGCGGGATCGACCGCCGGTTTGCGGGATCGACGACGAACACCATTACCGCGGCGTCCTTGACGCCTTCATCCGACAGACGCCCGATATCCTTGCCGCGGATCGAGGAGACGAGAATAGTCAAGAGACGCCCGTCGATGTTGCGCGGTAGGCTCAAGGTGCCGCCGGGAGCCCCCTGCAGGGCCGCGCGGATCAGCTCGCTGAGCCGCTGCGAATGCGTAGGGGAATGGGTGCTGACGGAGTGGTGCAGCCGCAACGATCCGTCTTCCGAAAGGTGTCGCACCGCTGCATTGGCAAAAAGTATTCGCCCCTTGCGGTCGAGGACCGCGACGCCATCCGCCAGCTTGTCCAGGACGTCGAAAGCTGCGTGCTGCATGGCGTGGTAACCGTCGATCCTGAATCCGAGCGCGACGGACCGGCACAGATGAGGCGACAGCCATTCCAGGAGCCGATGCTCGTCGGGACCGAACGGCCCATGTTGGGCCGTGCGGCACATGTTGAACGCGGCACGAAAATCCTCACGCGCCGCCAGCCCGATCATCCCATTGTGCGCGATCTGCTGCGGTTGCAGTACCTCGTCGTAGAACAGGGACTTCCGAAGACTGGCCAGCGCAATCGCTTCGTCGGACGACACCAATCGACCGACCGGCTGCGTCTCCATGTATTGCGACCAGGGATTCTGCATATGCCGCTGCTGATAGGTACGGTTGCATTCATCGCTCAGGCGACCGTTGAAATCGAAATAGACCTGTTTCGCAGTGAAAGACTGACCGAACAGCATCCCTCCCTCGCTATGGGTGAGATCCGCAATTGCCGTGAGCGCTTGCGGCCACAGATCGTTTTCTGCAGCAGCGTCGTAGATGAGGTCGAGCACTTTCTCGATCTTGTCGTTCGACAAATTCACACCCTCCGCTCAAGACCGTCGGCAACCGAGCCAGCAGCAACCTAAGACGGCAACATGATGATACCGCGACTCGCGGCAGGATGCCTCACCCGATCGGGTGAGCGACCCCTCAGTCTTCACCCGTGAGTGACTGCCTAAAATGCAGGCGGATATCTGCATGGCCACGATCTCAGTCCTTCCTGTATTCGCGGCTCGCGCTTGGCGAGATGACTGGCACGACCTTCACGTGCACATCGTCTGTCCGGCCGCTGCGCACAATCTTCGAAGTTGGTCTGTCGTAAAGAGAGCAACCGATCAGCAACGCGGCGAAGACGAGAAAATCGAAAACGCAGGATGCTCGCCTGGGGCGCCGATCGGATCCCCGGACGAGTTGCGCTCGTTCGGGCGAGCGCGACAAAATTCGCGCGGTGCGCATCACAAGTCTGCTCATCCTCAATCTCCCACACGAACGGATGCGGGCATGCATCTCTTCGCGAGCAAGCGTCACGGCAAGCCCCACCGGGATCACGCTAACCCGATAAGGCATCGCGAGATCGCACGTCATCATCCGGTCGGGTGAGAACGCATGCACTGATCTCGGTGTGAAACCTCGCGCACACGCTCCGCCCGGCGGTGAGTCAGTGTGCCCTGCAAGCCACAGTCGTCGTTCGAGCGGTATGGCGTCACCCGTCTAGGCGACGCATCGCGGCTCGCCGTTCGCTATCCACGGTTGAACGAGTCGAAACAGCGCAGCCCGACACTGGAAGAACAATGCAAAAATGTGCCCGCGACCCCGGCAACACGATTCTCACCACCGACGCCCCCGAACGACATCGAGCTTTCATCGTCAGCCTTGCGGGCACGCTGGTCGTCTCGATCGTCGTGCTGACCGGCCGTCCGGCCTCGGCTGACTGCACACCGCAGGCGGCGGGCCAGCCGGGCCTGAATGCCACTTGCACCGGCGCAACGATCGATCAGGGTGGCGGCGCACCAGGCACAAGCGCTGGAGCACATGGCTACGGCACCGGCGCCGAAAGCGCCGCCGCCGTTACGGTTTCGGCTGGCGCATCGGTGACCGGCACGGCGGCCAACTCTCGGGGAATCTATCTCGGTGAAGGAACGGTGTTCAACGGCGTCGGCGCAACCATCGAAGGTCAGCGGGCCGGCGTCGGCACCGGTGGCACCAATCCGATCGGCGTCACGAATTACGGCAGCATCAACAGCCTCGGGTTTGGTATCGACGCCCGGGACGACACCACGGTCACCAACAATGTTGGAGGATCGATTACGGGAGGGGCTTATGGCGTCTCTGGGAGGAGCCTCATTCTCGTCAACGGTGGGACCATCACCGGCACTGCCTTTGACGGCGCCAGCGCATTCACGAATGGGATCGTGACAAATCAGGCCGGTGGAAGCATCACGGGTGGTGCGTATGGCGTCAGGATCAATCAGGTCGGCGAGGTCGCAAACTATGGAACCATCTCGGGCAACAGCCAGGCTGGTGTGGCTGCCGGCGACAACTCCAGGATCAACAACTATGCCGGCGCCGTCATCTCCAGCGGCAATAATACCGGCGTTGCGGTCGGCACCAACAGCCAGATCTACAATGAGGGCAGCATCAGCGGCTTCAGGTATGGGGTCCGTGCATTCAGCGGCGGAGGTGTCTCGATCTACAACGCCGGCAGCATCAATGGTGGTTTCCTGAATGCCGTCCAATTTGCGGGAAGTGGGAATACGCTGACTCTCGCCCCGGGCTCGAGCATCGCCGGGACCGTGGCCGGCACCGGCAGTGACATCTTCCAGCTTGGCGGCACTGGAACCGCCACCTTCGACATTTCGGAACTCGCTTCGACGGGGCAGTACCAAGGCTTCGGCACCTTCAACAAGACCGGCAGCTCGGTGTGGAGCCTGACCGGCACCAGCACGTTTGCAGGTCCTGTCAACGTCGACGGCGGCACGCTCCTGGCTGACGGCACGATCACGTCGGTAAGCGCAATCTCCGTGAATTCCGGTGGCGCGCTCGGCGGAACCGGCACGGTGGGCAACGTCGTCGTTAACGGCGGCACGCTCGCACCCGGCAATTCGATCGGAACCCTGACGGTGGCGGGCAGTTTGTCGTTGACGGCCGCGTCGACCTATATGGTCGAAGTCTCCCCCGCCGCTGCGGACCGCACCAACGTCGCGGGAACGGCGACCCTCGGAGGGGCGAGCGTGCAAGCCGTCTTCGCGCCCGGAAGCTATGTCAGCAAGCAGTACACGATCCTCAACGCGAGCGGTGGCGTCAGCGGCACGTTCGGTGCATTCGCCAGCAATCTGTCGCCCAACTTCAGCGCGAGTTTGAGCTACGGCGCCAACGACGTTTACCTCGACCTCATCGTCAACTTTGCGATTCCGGGCGGCCTCAACGCCAATCAGCAAGCCGTGGGCAACGCGCTCGCAAATTACTTCAACGCCAATGGCGGCATTGCGTCGATCTACGCTACGTTGACGTCGGCCGGCCTCACCCAGGCCTCCGGCGAGGCCGCGACCGGGAGCCAGCAAACCACATTCAACGCCATGAACCAGTTCATGGGCGTCCTGACCGATCCTTTCATCGCCGGTCGCGAGGGATTGGCGGCGTCGCCCGGCGTCTCATCCTTTGCAACCGACAATCGGGCTCAACCATCGCGGGCGGAACGGGAGGCCTATGCGACGATGTTCGCCAAGGCCCCTTTCGCACAGACCCACGATCCGCGCTGGCGCGTGTGGGCCGCGGGCTTCGGCGGCACGCAGACCACGGACGGAAACGCTTCCCTCGGCAGCAACACGACGACGAGCAGCCTGGCTGGCGTCGCCGTCGGCGCCGATTATCGCGTCTCTCCCGACACAATCGCCGGCTTCGCGCTCGCGGGCGGCGGAACCAGCTTCTCCGTCGACAACAGCGGTTATGGACGATCCGACCTATTCCAGGCCGGCGCATTCGTTCGCCACAAATCCGGACCCGCCTATGTCTCTGCGGCGCTTGCCTACGGCTTTCAGGACGTCACCACCGATCGCATCGTGACGGTCGCGGGCGTCGACCGGCTACGTGCCGAGTTCAATGCGAATGCCTATTCCGGCCGCATCGAAGGTGGATATCGCTTCGCAATGCCAGGGTTCGGCGGCCTCGGTCTGACCCCTTACGCCGCAGGTCAATTCACCACGTTCGATCTGCCCGCCTATGTGGAATCGGCCCTGGTGGGCACGCCGGCCTTCGCTCTCGCCTATTCTGCGAAGAGCGTCACGAATAGTCGCAGCGAACTCGGCTTCCGCGGCGACAGATCGTTCGCCTTGCCCGACGCATTGTTGACGCTGCGCGCTCGATTCGCCTGGGCGCACGAGTTCAATTCGGACCGTTCGATAGCGGCGACATTCCAGGCGCTGCCTGGCGCAAGCTTCGTCGTCAACGGTGCCGCCCCGCAGCACGACAGCGCGTTGACCAGCGCGTCGGCCGAAGTCCGGTGGATGAACGGCTGGTCCGTTGCAGCCTCTTTTGAGGGTGAATTCGCGAACGCCGTTCGCAGCTACGCTGGCAAAGGTGTCGTGCGCTATTCCTGGTGAGCGCCCCTGCCCTGCGGCCCGAACTGACGCAGGCTGTGGAATGGTTTTGGTCGGTTCCGCACCCGCGGAACCTCAGCGGGTCCTGTGCACTGCACCGTGCATATCGATATTGACCCAATCCAAAATTGACCCAGCGGACGATTCGCGGATATCACCCTCTCGGGGACCTCGAATTTGCTGGGAACTGTCATGCCGCGTATCCTCGTGGTTGATGACGATCCGTTGGTTGGCGCGACCATCGAGGTCCTCCTCCAACGTCAGGGCTTCGACGTAACGCTTACCGACGGCGGCGAAACAGGGCTGGCTGCGCTGGAATCGCAGGCTTTCGACGCGATGCTGGTCGACATCTTTATGCCCCATATGCGCGGCTTCGAATCCATTCGCATCTTTCACGAGCGCTCCCCTGGCACGCCGCTGATCGCGATGTCGGGCTACGCCTTCGCCTCATCGGCCTCGCCCTCTCCCGACTTTCTCCGCATGGCGCTGGAACTCGGCGCGACTCGCTGCCTGCGCAAGCCGTTCACGCCCGACACCCTGCTGACCACGATCCGGGAATGCCTCACCGGTGGGGGCGAGAGCGCGCAGCCGAAGGACAAGAAAGAAGCCCCTTGATTGCAACGCAGCGCGTCATTCTCGGTATCGGACTTGCCATCCTCCTGATCATCACCGCGGCCTCGATTGCCCTCGACGTCAAGGCGCGGTCCGACGCGGCATGGGTCAATCATACCGTGCGTGTGCAGAAGGAGATCTCCGATCTGCGCCTGCTGCTGCGCCGGGCCGAGAGCGCCGCGCGGGGCTTTCAGATCTTCCACAGCCCGGCTTTCACCACCGAATTCGAAGCAGCTCGCGCCGAGATCGCGCCGGCCCTGGCCGAGCTCGAGCGCAGCCTGCGCGACAATCCCGATCAGGTCGCCTTGCTCGAGAGCACCAGGCCGCTGGCGCTGCGCCGAATCGAGATCGCTGCCACCGCGATGCGACTGCGCGCCGACAACGACGAGGCCGGCCTGGCCGAGCTCAACGCCAGGGCCGAAGGCCGCGGCCTGATGGAGACGGTGATGCGCAATCTCGACCGTCTGAGCGCGGAAGAAGAGCGCTTGCTCGCCGCCCGCTCCCAGGCTTCGCGGCGCACCGGCATCGTGCTGCTCGGCATCGACGTCGCCGGCGCCGTGCTCATCCTGCTCCTGGTCGCGCTGGTCTTGCGTGAAAGCCGCCGCGCCACCGGTGAGCTGCAAACTTCGCTGGAGCAGACGCAGGCCGCCAAGGCGGCGCTCGAGGCGGCTGTTGCCGAGCGCACCGAGCACCTCGTCACCGCACACGACGAATTGCGCCTGTCGGTCAACGTGCTTCAGAGCACGTTTCGCAGCATGGCGGAGGCGGTGCTGGTCATCGACGCCGATGGCGATGTCCTGCTGTCCAATCCGGCCGCCGAGCGCATGCTGCTGCATCGCGCCGGCATGAACCTGCGCAATCTGCGCACGATGTCCGACGTGTTTCACGGCGACGGCATCACTCCGCTCGCAGCGGACGAATTGCCATCGGCGCGAGTGCTGCGCGGCGAGCAGTTCGAAGAGCTGGAGATGATCGTCCGCCCGTACGGCGGCGCTTCTCCCCGCCATCTCATGATCAGCGGCCGGCCGATGCGGGACGCGCAAGGCAATGTCTCCGGCGCGGTGCTGGTCTATCACGATGCCACGACCTCGCGCGAGACCGAGCGGCAGCTGCATCAGTCGCAGAAGCTGGATGCGATCGGCAAGCTGACCGGCGGCGTCGCGCACGACTTCAACAACATGCTGACCGTCATCTCCGGCAACACCGAGACGCTGGTGGAGAGTCTGAAGGACCAGCCCGAGCTGCAGCGCACGGCCCGGCTGATCGACGATGCCGCCGAGCGCTGCGCCGAGCTGATCCAGCATCTACTCGCGTTTGCGCGCCGGCAGCCGCTCGAGCCGCGCAACGTCGACATCAACGCCGCGATCGCGGACATCGCCAAGCTTCTGCGCCCCACCCTCGGCGAGCAGATCCAGATCGAGACCGTGCTGGAGCAGGGGCCGATGACGACGCATATCGATCCGTCCCGGCTCACCAACGCCGTGCTCAACATGGCGATCAACGCCCGCGACGCCATGCCGAACGGCGGCAAGCTGCTGCTGGAGACCCACCGCGTCGTGCTGGACGAAGCCTATGCGCAGGCCAATGCCGACGTGACGGCGGGCCCCTATGTCATGCTCGCGGTCAGCGACACCGGCACCGGCATGCCCCCGGACGTCCAGCAAAAGGCGTTCGAGCCCTTCTTCACCACCAAGGAGGTCGGCAAGGGATCGGGCCTCGGCCTCTCCATGGTCTACGGTTTCGTCAAGCAGTCCGGAGGCCACATCAAGATCTACAGCGAGGAAGGCCACGGCACCACGATCAAGCTCTATCTGCCGCCGGGCGAAGGCATCGCGGAGATCGCAGCCGCCGTCGCGCCGCAGGCCGCGGGCGGCGCCGAGACCATTTTCGTGGTCGAGGACGACAATCTCGTGCGCAGCTTCGTCACCACCCAGCTCCAGAGCCTCGGCTACAAGACGGTGGCCGCGCCGGACGGCAAGACCGCGCTCGACATGATCGAGGCCGGCCAGAGCTTCGATCTGCTGTTCACCGACGTCGTCATTCCCGGCGACCTGAGCGGGCGCGAGCTCGCCCAGGAGGTGGAAAGGCGCCGGCCGGGCGTGAAGGTGCTCTACACCTCCGGCTACACCGACAACGCCATCGTCCATCACGGCAAGCTCGACGACGGCGTGATGCTGCTGACCAAGCCCTACCGCCGCAACCAGCTCGCCGAGATGATCCGGAAGGCGCTGGGCGGCTAGCCCCGCGTCGCCAGCACCACGGCGGCCAGCGTGAACACCAGGCCGGCGATCTGCCCTGGCCCGAGCGGCTCGCCGAGCGCGACCGCCGAGGCGACGACGCCGATCACCGGCACCGCCATGGTGCCGATCGCGGCGACCGAGGCCGGCAGGCGGGCGAGCGCTGCGAACCAGCTGACATAGGCGATGCAGAACTGCCCGACGACCGAATAGACCAAGAGCCACCAGCCGAGCGGCGTCACTTTCGACAGGTCCGTGGTCTCGATCAGGAGGCCGACGATCGAGATCGGCAGGCAGCCGATGCCGATCTGCCAGGCTGCCGCCGAGAGCGGCGGCAGGTGGATCGGGTACTTCTTCGAAAGCACCGTGCCGAGGGCGAAGCCGAACGCGCCGACGAGCACCATGATGATGCCCGGCAGCTTCTCAGCGCTGGCGGCGATGCCGTTGCCGCCCATGATGGAGCCGAGCCCCGCAAAGGCCAGCACCAGCCCGAGCGTGCGCAGCAACGTCGGCCGCTCCCCGAGCACCGGCCAGGCGATGATGGAGGCCCAGACCGGCATGGTGTAGGCGATCAGCGCCGCCTCGCTCGCCGGCAGCCACAGCAGCGCCAGCCCCATCAGCACCATCCAGCCGGTGACGTTGAGCGCGGCCGCGGTGAGCAGGCGCGGCCACACCCCGCCCGGAACGCGCAAGCTCTGCCCGCTCAGCACGGCGAGCAGCGCCAGCAGCACCGCCCCGAGCACGCCGGTGACCCCGCGCAGCGTCAGCGGCGGCAGCTCGCCCAGCAGGAATTTGGTCACCGGCCAGTTGAAGCCCCAGCCGATCGAGGTGATCGCGAGGAACATCAGGCCGGCCGGGGCGATGCGCGATCGCAAGCCCGGCGTCGTCGAATCAAGCATGTGGGTTAGTCCGGCAAAATCGAGCGCCAGCTTGGCCCGGATTCGGGGGCCGGGCCACCAGCCTGGCGGGCATGCCTGCCCTCACCTTCCGTAGGGCTACGTGAGTCCTGCTGACGCAATCCCATCCTTCAAAAATATACCTGCCCTGTGAACAGCGGGATGAAGGCGCCGCGCAGCGCGGCATGCAAATTTTTTCAGTTGGGAATCCCTGAGGACTCACTGATACTTGGGTCCACAACAGGCGCGGCGAAGACCCCTGTTATCCCCCACAATCCACCATATTTAGTATTTGATTCAGGAACTCGCACTAGTTCTTGACGGGCGCAACGGAGAGTCCTAGCTTTCGGTCCGTTCGGCGCGAGTGAGTTTGCGTCCCGCCGGCACTCCCCCAAAGGGCACCGCAAATTTCAGCTCCGCCGGCCAGCCAAAGGCAGCGGATGAGGGCTTGTCTGCCCTCGACAGGCGGAACTCCTGGGGCGTCAGAACGGGCCGGCAACAGGCTCGGATGGCATTGGTTGAAGTGATGGCGTGGGGCGTTGAACGCGTGTCGGGCCCATCCCCTTGGGGGCGGATGGGTCTTGACAGGCGGCGGGATGTGAGGTGCGCGCACCGAGCATCGCGTCCGGAGAACAAGGGCCGGGTCCACCGGCTGAACTGCGGAGCCCAAAGGCCGACGGCCTTAAGGCGACGCGAAATGAAATGACGACCCGGCACGCCTGAACGGAGGCGAGACCGGTCAAGAATAAGGACGGGGCAAGACATGCGGATTGAGCGGCGCCACACCACTTCGGGACAGTCACCTTATGCGGGAATCGAATTCCGGCTGACCACGTCGGAGATTCGCAATCCCGACGGTTCGGTCGTGTTCAAGCTCGAGAACGTCGAGGTCCCGGCCGAGTGGTCGCAGGTCGCCTCCGACGTGCTCGCCCAGAAGTATTTCCGCAAGGCCGGCGTTGCCGCGCGCCTGAAGAAGATCGAGGAGGAATCCGTCCCCTCCTTCCTGTGGCGCTCCGTGCCCGACACGGACGCCCTCGCCGCTCTCCCCGAGAAGGAGCGCTATGTCAGCGAGCTCAGCGCCAAGCAGGTGTTCGACCGCCTCGCCGGCTGCTGGACCTATTGGGGCTGGAAGGGCAAGTATTTCTCGTCCGACGAGGACGCCCAGGCCTTCTACGACGAGCTCCGTTACATGCTCGCCATGCAGATGGTCGCACCGAACTCGCCGCAATGGTTCAACACCGGCCTGCATTGGGCCTATGGCATCGACGGCCCCGGCCAGGGCCACTATTACGTCGACCCCTTCACGGGCAAGCTGACCAAGTCGAAGTCGGCCTATGAGCATCCGCAGCCGCATGCCTGCTTCATCCAGGGCGTCAGCGACGACCTCGTCAACGAGGGCGGCATCATGGACCTCTGGGTTCGCGAAGCGCGCCTGTTCAAATACGGCTCCGGCACCGGCTCCAACTTCTCGCGCCTGCGCGGCGAAGGCGAGAAGCTCTCCGGAGGCGGCCGCTCGTCCGGCCTGATGAGCTTCCTCAAGATCGGCGACCGCGCGGCCGGCGCGATCAAGTCGGGCGGCACCACGCGCCGCGCGGCCAAGATGGTCGTCGTCGACGTCGATCACCCCGACATCGAGACCTATATCGACTGGAAGGTGAAGGAGGAGCAGAAGGTCGCCGCCCTCGTCACCGGATCCAAGATCAACCAGAAGCACCTCAAGGCGGTGCTGAAGGCCTGCGTCAACTGCGAAGGCTCGGGCGACGATTGCTTCGACCCCGAGAAGAACCCTGCGCTCCGCCGGGAAATCAAATTGGCGCGTCGCTCGCTGGTGCCCGATAACTACATCAAGCGCGTCATCCAATTTGCAAAACAGGGCTACAAGGACATCCAGTTCGACGTGTACGACACCGACTGGGACTCGGAAGCCTATCTCACCGTGTCGGGGCAGAACTCCAACAACTCGGTCTCGCTCAAGGACGACTTCCTGCGCGCGGTCGAGACCGACGGCGATTGGAATCTGAACGCCCGCACCTCGAAGAAGGTGACCAAGACGCTGAAGGCGCGCGACCTCTGGGAGAAGATCGGCTACGCCGCCTGGGCCTCGGCCGATCCGGGCCTGCACTTCAACACCACGATGAACGACTGGCACACCTGCAAGGCGTCCGGCGACATCCGCGCCTCCAATCCGTGCTCGGAATACATGTTCCTGGACGACACCGCGTGCAACCTCGCCTCGGCGAACCTGCTGACGTTCTACGACACCGAGACCAAGCGCTTCGACGTCGAGGGCTATGAGCATCTCTGCCGGCTCTGGACCCTCGTGCTCGAAATCTCCGTCATGATGGCGCAGTTCCCGTCCAAGGCGATCGCCGAGCTATCCTACGAGTTCCGCACCCTCGGCCTCGGCTACGCCAATATCGGCGGCCTCCTGATGACCATGGGCCTGCCCTATGACTCTAAGGAAGGCCGCGCGATCGCCGGTGCCCTCACCGCGGTGATGACCGGCATCACCTACAAGACCTCCGCGGAAATCGCCTCCGAGCTCGGCACCTTCCCCGGCTACAAGAAGAACGCCGCGCACATGCTGCGCGTGATCCGCAACCATCGCCGCGCGGCGCATGGCCAGTCCAACGGCTATGAAGCGCTCAGCGTCAACCCGGTGCCGCTCGACCTCGTCTCCTGCCCGCAAGCCGACCTCGTCAGCCACGCCCAGGCGGCCTGGGATGCGGCGCTCGAGCTCGGCGAGAAGCACGGCTATCGCAACGCCCAGACCACGGTGATCGCGCCGACCGGCACGATCGGCCTCGTCATGGATTGCGACACCACCGGCATCGAGCCCGACTTCGCGCTGGTCAAGTTCAAGAAGCTCGCCGGCGGCGGCTACTTCAAGATCATCAACCGCGCGGTGCCGGCCGCGCTCCGCGCGCTCGGCTATCGCGAGAGCGAGATCGCGGAGATCGAGGCCTACGCCGTCGGCCACGGCTCGCTCTCCAACGCGCCCGGCATCAACGCCTCGACCCTCAAGGCCAAGGGCTTCACCGAGGAAGCCATCGCCAAGGTCGAGAAGGCTCTGCCCACCGCGTTCGACATCAAGTTCGCCTTCAACAAGTGGACCTTCGGCGAGGATTTCATTCGCGACCAGCTCGGCATCGGCGCCGAGGCGATCGCAGCCCCCGGCTTCGACCTGCTCCAGGCCGTCGGCTTCACAAAACGCGAGATCGAGGCGGCCAACGTCCACATCTGCGGCGCGATGACGGTGGAAGGCGCCCCGCACCTCAAGGCCGAACACTACCCGGTGTTCGACTGCGCCAATCCCTGCGGCAAGATCGGCAAGCGCTATCTGTCGGTCGAGAGCCACATCCGCATGATGGCGGCGGCGCAGCCCTTCATCTCGGGTGCGATCTCCAAGACCATCAACATGCCGAACGACGCCACGGTGGAGGACTGCAAGTCCGCCTACATGCTGTCGTGGAAGCTGGCGCTGAAGGCCAACGCGCTCTATCGCGACGGCTCCAAGCTCAGCCAGCCGCTCAACTCGCAGCTCATCAGCGACGACGAGGACGAGGATGATGCGGTCGAGCTGCTGCACGAGAAGCCGATGGCGGCGCGCGCCACCCACGTGGCCGAGAAGGTGGTCGAGAAGCTGGTCGAGCGCATCATCGTGATGCGCGAGCGCGAGAAGATGCCGGACCGACGCAAGGGCTACACCCAGAAGGCGGTCGTCGGCGGCCACAAGGTCTATCTCCGGACCGGCGAATACGATGACGGCCGCCTCGGCGAGATCTTCATCGACATGCACAAGGAAGGCGCGGCGCTGCGCTCTTTCATCAACAACTTCGCCATCGCGGTGTCGCTCGGCCTGCAATACGGCGTGCCGCTCGACGAATATGTCGACGCCTTCACCTTCACCCGCTTCGAGCCCGCGGGGCCGGTGCAGGGCAACGACAGCATCAAGTACGCGACCTCGATCCTCGACTACGTCTTCCGCGAGCTCGCGGTGAGCTATCTCAGCCGCTTCGACCTCGCCCATGTCGATCCCAACGAGACGGGTTTTGATGCGCTCGGCAAGGGCGTGGAGGAAGGCAAGGAGCCGGAGGACGACGGCGGCCACCACGCGACAAAACTGGTCTCGCGCGGCCTCACCCGCTCGCGCACCGACAACCTGGTCGTGATGCGCGGCGGCTCGGCTGCCATCAGCCAGGGCAACGACAGCGCGCCCTCAGGCGGCAGCAAGGTCACGGCGATGGCGGCCCACGCCACCAGCGCCCGCCTCGGCGACGCCATCGAAGGCGCCGTCGCCCTGAAGCAGGAGGTCCAGCACGACCTGTCTCCGACGGAGAAGCTGGAAGCCCTGCAATGGAGCAAGGCCGGCAGCGCCGCGACCGCCGTCCCCAGCAAGGCCGAGCGCCGCGCGGAAGCCAAGGCCAAGGGCTACGAGGGCGAGATGTGCTCGGAGTGCGGCAACTTCACCTTGGTGCGGAATGGCACGTGCATGAAGTGCGATACGTGCGGCAGCACGACGGGGTGTAGCTGAGGGCTAAGACGGAGCGAAGGTTAAGCCTCAAGATCTCCCTGGGGCATCCACGAAGGGCGGCCTTAAGGCCGCCCTCTTTCGTATCGCCCAAACCTACGCGTACCTCCACTCAAAAAGCACCCCCAACGGTGAATGCCCCCAAATCTCGATCAGACGAACTCTTACTTTCGGCAACTCAATAGGATACGTTGCCCCACCTATCCGCATCCGCGCTGGAATGACGATGGCAAGAACTGAGCCGCATACGCTTCGATTGACTCGGCTTAAGCTGACAAACTGGCGCAATTTCCAGTCGGCAGACGTCTCGCTTACAAAGCGAGCATTTTTCATTGGACCGAATGCTTCTGGAAAATCTAATTTGCTAGACGCCATTCGTTTTCTTAGAGACATTGTCAAACCCATAGCTGGAGGGTTTAGCACTGCGCTTGAACTACGAGATGGCTTGAGTGCGGTTCGATGCCTACAGGCCCGTCGCGTAAGTTATGTGGAAATAGACGTCGATATTGGCAATGACGAGCATCCGGCGTCTTGGTCATACCGCATCCGCTTCACGCGGTTTGGTCGAGAGAAATTCCCAAGTGTCGAAGAGGAGGAAATCAAACGAAATGGAAAGCCTGTGCTTGAGCAAAGGAGATCGGCGGATTCGCCCGAACCTTTCAGATTTAGCCAATCATTGATTCAGCAGGCCACAAATCAAGCGAAGTTTCGCGAGTTGGTCGAATTTCTCAGTTCGATCCGCTACCTTCACGTCGTCCCACAAATTGTCCGAGATCCTCGTAGAGCTCTTGACCGGACGGAAGACCCCTATGGAGGCGACCTGCTAAAGCGAATCAATGAAACGCCTCCTCGCACGAGGGAGGCACGTCTACGCCGCGTGGCTGAGGCCCTTAAGATTGCTGTTCCACAATTTGTTGATCTAAAGCTCGACCACGACAAGGAAGGGCGACCTCATCTTAAGGCGGGTTTTAAGCACTGGCGTCCAAATCCCACATATCAAACCGAAGAGGTGTTTTCTGACGGTACTCTTAGATTGATCGGCTTTCTCTGGTCGCTAGGAGAAAGGGATGGTCCCTTGCTCCTCGAAGAGCCCGAACTTTCGTTGCATCCTGATGTTGTGCGGCAACTCCCATCTATGATCGCGCGGATGCAAAGACTTTCCGGAAGACAAGTGTGCATGACCACGCACTCAGATGCGCTAGTCGAGGCAGATGGAATTGGCCTCAATGAAGTTCACCGGTTGATACCCGGTGAGAACGGCACGACGATTGAGACGGCAGGAAACAATCCGCAAATTCGCACCTTGGTCGAAAGCGGCCTGTCTGTTGGAGAAGCGGCTATGCCTCTTGCGCGCCCCAGGGGCGTCGAGCAACTTTCTTTGTTTGATGCGATCGGTTCCTGAGATTCACTACCTCGTGGAGGGAGATACAGACGCTGCGGTCGCACGACGTCTTATCCTTGCTTGCGGGGCATCGCCAGGCATGGAACGTGTAACTCGCGGAAAGGCGAAGTTTCGGTCCAACCTTCCCAAGTACAATGCGGCCGCAGCTCACTATCCTTGGGTAGCAATCCGTGATCTAGATCATGATGCTGAATGCGCGCCTGCCTTGGTCCGAGCGGCATTGCCGAACGCCAATCCGCGAATGTGCTTCCGCGTCGCCGTGCGTGAGGTGGAGGCTTGGCTTCTCGGAGACCGCGAAGCTCTAGCTCGCGCAATTGGAGTTTCGACTTCGCGTGTTCCCGGCCACCCTGAGGTGTTGCCTGACCCAAAGCGCGAGATTGTCAATTTGGCTCGGCACTCCAAGAAACGTGGCGTCCGAGAAGGACTGGTTCCCATTCAGGGCTCCGGCATACCAATTGGGCCAGAGTATGCCGCTTGGATCATCGATTTTGTCCAGAGTGATTGGGATCCATTTCGTGCTATCGCGGGAAACAGCGTTCCCTCCTTAGGGCGCGCGGTTAGCGCAATACAGCGGCTCGTCTTGCTGGCAACCGCGAAATGAGACAATCGCCAATTAATTCGAACCGCAATGCGGACGACAAAGGTCTTGCTTTAGCGCTACCTAATTCGCAGATTTGTCCCGGCTTCAAATGCTCATTCGCCCCCGGAATTGCCTTTGCTGTCGAGCCCTTCCCTCCTAAACTCCAGCCACCCCGGCAAGGGTTCCGGCGGGCCCGGTAGAAGCGGAGTTCAAGTCATGCCCAAACCGGAAAGCTTCCCGATCGAGAAGATCTTCGTTCCCACGAAGCAGAAGAAGGCCCTCAAGCCCGAGACCATCGCGGAGATCGCGGAAAGCATGCTGGAGATCGGACAGCAGACCCCCATTTCCATCAGGCGCGACGGAGACCGCCTCGTTCTGGTCGAGGGACTGCATCGGCTCGAGGCCTGCAAGGCGCTCGGCGAGACGACCATTCTTGGGGTCGTCGTCACGGCGGAGTTTGTTGAGCACAAGCCGCTTCTCGCCGAGCGACCCGAAGTCGAGGCGGAGCGCATCAAAATGGCGCGATTGAAGCAGTTGCGGTTGGAGAAGGAAGCGGCGGAAGCATCGACGGCAGCTTCGAGAGGCAACGCAACGCAAGCATCGCGTGCAGGTTCGACGAAGGGCCTGCGCGGCAATCCGAAGGCATCGCCCGTCCGGATGGTGAAGGCGAAACCGAAATCATTGTCGGACTGGATCACGCAGCAGAAGGGCAGCGGCAGTCGTTATTGATGGTCGGGCGTCGTCATTCCGCGGCGCCCCCGCTTGGGCGCGAGCCCGTAGTCCATCGGGCGGCCCGACGAGTGGCGCAATGGATTCCGGGCTCGCGCTTCGCGCGCCCCGGAATGACGGTAGCCCGATCTGCGGCCCGGCTGGATTGCGCCAGCCAGGGCCACCGTCACCCGTAACAGCGACTACGCCGCGCTACTCCGCTGCGTATGACGACCTTCCCTCACTTCTTCGATGATCTTGGCGCTGAAGGCCTTGAGGTCGCCGGGGTTGCGCGAGGTGATGAGGCCCTGGTCGACGACGACCTCCGAATCCTCCCATTTCGCGCCGGCATTGGCGACGTCGGTCTTGATCGATTTGTAGGACGTCATCCGGCGGCCATTGGCGATGCCGGTCTCGATCAGCAGCCAGGGCGCATGGCAGACCGCGGCCACGACCTTCCTGGCGTCGAAAACGCTCTTGATGAATTGAAGTGCCTTCGGCTCGACGCGCAGCAGGTCGGGGTTGATCTGGCCGCCGGGCAGCACGAGGGCGTCGTAATCGGCGGCAGCGGCCTGGTCGAGGGTCTTGTCGACCTTGACCGGGCGGCCCCAGTCCTTCTCGTCCCAGCCCTTGATCTCGCCGGCTTGCAGCGAAATGATCTCAACCGTCGCACCGGCCGCCTTGAGGGCGTCACGGGGCACTTCGAGTTCCGATTGCTCGAAGCCGTGGGTGGCCAGAATTGCGATCTTTTTCCCGGACAGTTCCATCCGTGTCTCCATTGCGTGTGAGGTGATGTCACTCAATCGAGTGCTTTCGCATTTGGTTCCTCACACGACATCGCGAGCCGTGACCCATCCGTCGGCCCCCACGCGCCCCGCTTTCCTCCCCCCCTCCTCTCGCCCTACACTCCCCCAAACACAACACCGGGAGGACCGCTCCATGACCGACGCCCCTCTTTTCCAGGACGTCATTCGCAAGCGCCGCAGCGTGCGAAAGTTCGAGCCGGGCCGCAGCGTTGGCCGCGACGTGCTGGAGCGGATCGTGGATTGCGGGCGCTGGGCGCCGTCGGGGGCGAACGTGCAGTGCTGGGACTTCATCGTCATCGACGATCCCACAATGCGGGAAAAGGTGCTCGCGGTGTTCCTGCGCCAGGCGCAGCGGCTGGTGGATCACGCCAAGGGCTTTCCTGCCGTGAAGAAGACCTATCTGGCCAACACCGTCGCGATCGTCCTCGTGCTCGGCGATCCCCGCTGGAAGGTCTGCTTTCCGCAGGCGACCTCACCCGAGTTCGATGCCGAGTATCGCGACAACAACGAGGCGATCTTCTATTGCTCGCTGGGCGCGGCGATCCAGAACATCCAGCTCGGCGTCACCGCGGAAGGGCTGACCTCGGCCTGGCTCTCCGGCGGCGGCGAGGCCGAGACCAATCGCGAGCTCGCCGAGGTGCTCGGCTATCCCGCATGGATGACGGCCTATGGCACCATCCCGATCGGCTATCCCGCAATCGACCAGGACCGCCGCTACCGCCGTCCGCTCGCGCAGCTGCTGCACTTGAACGGCTACCAGGGCGCGCAATATCGCCGCCACGCCCAGGTCGATTTCTACGAGAGCACGCTGCGCCCCTTCGCGATGTATCGCGACCAGGAATCCATGGATTCCTGGCCGGACCGCGACGAGATGCTGGGCGAGTGGGCGGACGCCTTCACCGGTCCCGTCAGCAACCCCGCGCAATCCCTCGAAAGCGAAGCCGACTTCTCCCATCCCAGGGTGATGGGCCAGGCCACCAAGCGGCGTCGAAGCTGAACAGCGTAAGCCTCGCC
Organism: Bradyrhizobium sp.; assembly: GCA_035575945.1. GTDB lineage: Bacteria > Pseudomonadota > Alphaproteobacteria > Rhizobiales > Xanthobacteraceae > Bradyrhizobium. Next base: position 86,771 of record DATLXF010000058.1, read on the forward strand.
CTGCTTCGCGCGGGGTGATGGCCGCGATCCCCGGGGTCGCGGCTATCTCTCGTCGATGACCTCAATCCCGTCACGCCGCCTTCGCCTGCTCCGGCGAGGCCGTCTCCATCGCGCGCATGTAGAGGTCGAGCAGGCTCTCGCGCTCGTCGCGCTCGTTCTTGTCTTCCTTGCGCAGCTTGATGATCTCCTTGAGGATCTTGACGTCGAACCCCTCGCCCTTGGCTTCCGCGAAAACTTCCTTCTTCTGTTCGCTCAGCTCCTGCATCTCGCTGTCGAGGTTCTCGATCCGCTCGACGAAGGAACGGATCTTGCCGCCGGGAATGGTGATGTCGGACATGGTGCCTCCTCGCTGACTGAGGTCGTGAAAATGCCCGCAAAGAAATGACCAATGTGTTAACCTCGTCGCCCGAGCATTGCGCCTGTGGAAACGCCGAGGGAGCCGCTCCATGCCCGAGCTTCGCTTCGATGACGGTGCCGCCTACGAGCAGGTGATGGGCGTGTGGAGCCGTTCGGTCGGCGAGGTCTTTCTCGACTGGCTGAAGCCGGCGCAAGGGCTGCGCTGGATCGACGTCGGCTGCGGCAGCGGCGCCTTCACCGAGCTGATCCTGGCACGCTGCACCCCGACCGACGTGCACGGCATCGATCCCTCGGAGGGACAGCTCGCCTTTGCCCGCACGCGTCCCGGCGCACGCGGCGCCGCGTTTCAGACCGGCGATGCCATGGCACTGCCGTTTCCGGCCGCGAGTTTCGATGCCGCGGTGATGGCACTGGTTCTCGTCTTCGTGCCGGACCCGTCGAGAGGTGTCGCCGAATTGGCGCGGGTCGTTCGTCCCGGCGGCCTGGTTGCGACCTATATGTGGGACATGCTGGGCGGCGGATTCCCGCTCGATCCGATCGTCGGCGAAATGAACGCGATGGGGCTGTCGCCGACGCGTCCGCCGCACATGGAGGTGTCGACCCTTGCCGCTCTCCAGGGCCTTTGGCGCGCCGCCGGGCTGGAGCAGATCGAGAGCCGCGAGATCACCGTGCAGCGCACGTTCCGCGATCTAGACGAGTTCTGGACCCTGGAGACGAAGTCCCCCTCCCTCGCACCCGTCGTCGCAGCGATGCCGGCAGCCGATATCGCCACGCTCAAGCAGCGCTTGAGCACACATCTCCCGGCCGACCGCGACGGCCGCATCACCTGCAGCGCCCGCGCCCACGCGATCAGCGGACGCAAGCCGGGGTGAGAAGGCGGGAAGCGGCCCATAGGATGGGTAGCGCGCTCGCGAAACCCAGGAAGTCTCAACCGGCGCCGCCCACAAGGCGACGGCGTGAGGTCGCTGGCTACGCCTCGTCCGGCGCCGGCGCCGGGTCGCGCAGCCCGGCCGGCCGCGCCTCCTGACGCGCGCCCGCAGCGAAAATGTCGTGCACCAGCCCGAGCTTCCCCAGCCCCAGGATGATCAGCCCGTTGATGTCCACTTCGTACCAGGCGTGCGACAGATACGCATCGCGCGGAAAGCGGTGGTGGTTGTTGTGCAGCCCCTCGCCGAACGTCAGTAGCGTGGTCACCAGCTCGTTGGTGGTGCCGTCATGGGTGTCGAAGCGGCGGTAGCCCCAGCGGCCGTCGCTGTGGCAGACCGAGTTGACCAGCGAGGTTGCCATGGTCATGAGGTAGCTGCGGAACAGACCGGAGAACAGCACGCAGCCGATCATCGTATGCACGCCGCCGAAGGCGTAGCCGATCGCGCCCGGAATGATCAGCGCCGACAGCGCGTACCAGTACCAGCGCGTCCGCGTGAAGAACATCGCGATCGGGTCGGCCAGGATGTCCTTGGCGTAGTATGTGGCATCGGTGGTCTCGCGGTCCCACACCCAGCCGCCTTGCGCATGCGACATGCCCTTGGCGAAGCTGGTATAGGCGTGGCCGGAGCCGTCATAGTACGGGCTGTGGACGTCGCCGGGCCGGTCGGAGTGCAGATGGTGCCGGCGGTGGTTGCTCACCCATTTCAGGATCGAGCCCTGCACCGCCATGGTCGCGAGCGCGGCGAAGATCGTCCGCATCACCGGCCCGCAGCGGAAGCTGCGGTGCACGAAGTAGCGATGCATGAAGCCGATGCCGATCGTGGACATGATGAACGTGCCGGCGAAGACTGAAACCTCCACCCAGCCGATACCCTGCCAGAATGCCCAGACCAGCGCCGCGATCGAGCCGCCGACCATGATGGCGAACGAGATGTAGGAATCGCGAAACTTGGCGTCGACCACCGGGCCTTCGGTGAGCACCCCCGGGGGCATTTTCGGCTCCGAAAGCTGCTCGGATGCCACGCTCTCAACCACGGTCATTTCAGCCGATCCATCTACCCAAAACAACTCTTCTGCAGCGCAACCTACAGCCAAGGGTTGTCACGGGCAAGGACGCGGTCGATCCTCGAGGTCCGGAACCGATCGGGCTCCCGACCGTAGCCCGGATGAGCGAAGCGACATCCGGGGAATGCCAGCCAGGGCTCCCGCATATGGCAGTGGTTTCGCCTGTGGCCATCCTTCGAGACGCCCGCCGTTGGCGGGCCCTCAGGATGAGGCGCGCGTGCGCTGCGCTGGTTTCAACGGGTGCCGGTGCCGCTTAGCCTCACCCTGAGGGACCGCGAAAGCGGTCGTCTCGAAGGGCGAGGCGCGCGCTCAGGTCTTTCCAGAAAGCCTCTTGCGATTGCACTGGAATGCCAAGGCAACACCGGTCCGGATATCGCTTCGCTCATCCGGCCGACAGGCCGCTCCTCACCACCAATACGGCCAGCGCCAGCCCTCATAGCGCACGTAGGACGGCACCAGCGGCGGGCCATAGGGATCGACCTTGTCGTCCTCGGGCCGATAACGATAGCGCGGGACGATGTTGTAATCCCATGGCGTCGGCCGCAGCACGGGCGCCGTGACGATCAGCCTGTCCTGCGGGGCACGAACCACTTGCGCCTTCCGCGGCCGGGCCTCGGCGGCCGAACTCGCAAGGCTCCCCAGCACCAAGGCGGTTCCGAGCGCAAAGGCGATGGTCTTTGTCTTCATTTGCGTTGGTCTCCTTATGCCGCAGAGTGCGAGAGGACGCGCGGCATGGCAAGCGAATTTGTCGTCGAGTTTGCGTGAACGACCGATGCGGACTTTCACTCGCCACGCGCCTCGTTCAACTGCGCGAGCGCGCGCGGCACCTGGTCGCGATCGGCGACCAGCACGTATTCCTGCCGCATCAGGCTGGCGCCGCTCGCAACCACGATCGACTTCTTCGGACACAGGCCGAAGCATCCGGTCATGACCAGCTTGGGCGGCTTGATGCCGTCGCGCTTGCCGGCTTTCAATTCGGACTTCAGCGCACGCCTGACATCGCGACCCTCGTCGCTGCGCTTGAGGCATTTTGCGCACACCAGCACCGGCGCCGGGCGACGTGAGCGCACGAGCATTGGACGCGCAGATTTCGGACTTTCGGATTTCAGACTTGCAGATTTCAGACTTGCAGATTTCGAAGATTTTTCGAGCATGAACGTACCTATAGGGGGCTCGAGCTCATATAGGGATGGAACCGCAACTCTGCCGCCGGTCGATGTGACGAAATCATGAGCGCCAGCGGGATGAGGCTATGGCGCTTTGGGTTGAATCGACCGCCGCGGGCTTGCTCGGCCTCTCCCGCTTGCGCAGGGCAAACGCATATGGGATCTCGCGTGTGGCCATCCTTCGAGACGCCCGCCGTTGGCGGGCCCTCAGGATGAGGACCGCGTGCGTTGCGCTGGTTTCAACGGGCACCGGTGCCGCTTAGCCTCACCCTGAGGGACCGCGAAGCGGTCGTCTCGAAGGGCGAGGCGCGCGCTCAGGTGTTTCAAAGACCCATATGCGATTGCCCTGCCCGCAAGCGGGAGAGGGCGTGCACCGCCAGCGCCGCAATCAAGCCTGCCCCCTCACTCGTGCGCGCGGCGCAGGGCCTGTTCCAGCTTGAGCCTCTGCTTGTCCCAGCGCTCCTGCTCGGCATCGGCGCGCGCGTCGAGCGCGGCGCGCGCGGCTTCGATTTCCTCGATCTTGGCCTCGTGCTCGCGCCGCGCCTTGTCGAACGCGGCTTGCGCGGCGGCAACCGCCTTGTCGCGGCGTTCACGCGCCTTGGCGCGCGCGGCCTCCTCCTTGCGGCGCGCGGCCTCGCGCCTCCGCTCTTCCTTCTCGAACGCCGCAGCCGCCTTGCGCGCCGCCGCGTCGTCGACCTCACGGGATCGCTTCTTCACGGCCTTGGCCGCAGGTTTCTTGGCCGGAGGCTTCCTGGGCTTGCGCCCAGGCCTCGCCTCACCCTCGCCGAGATCCGTCGGCAGTTCGGCGCTTTCGGTGAAGCGGCCGTCAGAGCCGACCGGGCGCCGCAGCACGACGCCCGGCTTCGCCAGGGTCGCCGCCACGATGTCGGGGTCGTCGGTCTCACTGGCGATGCCCTGGTGGAACAGATTGGAGCTGGCGCCCCAGGCCTCAAGCGCGGCCTTCATCGAGGGGGCGGCGATCGCCTGATCGTAGAAGCCGAGCGAGGTCTGGTAGGTCTTCAGTTTTCGTTTCGATGTCTTTGCCATCTCGCCCCGATCGTAGCCCGCCGTTCGCCAGCGATGGTGTCCGGATGAGCGAAGCGATATCCGAGCCCCCTCACGGCGGTATATTCCCGGATGTCGCTTTGCTCATCCGGGCTAGGCACTTCCAAGCAGCGCGTCATATCCCTGCGCGCTGAACGCCAGCAGACAGAACCCGTGCCCGAACGGATCGGCCAGCATCGCGATCCGCCCATAGGGCGCATCGCGCGCGGCTGCCTCGAGCATCGCACCCGCAGCGAGCGCGCGCGCCACCGCCGCGTCGACATCGTCGACGACGACGTCGATATGCATCGGCGTCCAGTGCCGTTCATAGCGGCGGCGTTCACCGCCGGCACCTAACGTGCCCGCCTGCTTGGTCAGGAGATAGACAGGCGCGGGCCAACCGTTGAGCTCGACGAAGTCGGTGCCGAAGCGGCGGCCGACCGTCAGGCCAAAGGCCTCGGTGTAGAAGATCGTGGCTTTCGCGACGTCGGGAACGTCGATGTTGAGGAGAAAGGTCATGAGGGGCTCGTCGGCAGTTACGGAGCAAGCGTAGCCCGAATCTCGCGCGCGCGTAATTGGGGACGGCGCCGCACGTCAGGTCCGGGGATCTCGCTCGCGCTCTCAGCTCGCCATCTGGACGAGCGCCACCATGCCATCATGCCACTGTTTTGCCCGACGTCGCAAATCCTATTCGATTTTTCCGACTCGACTGAGACCCTGAGCGATTCCAGGGAGATGTCTACTGTGCATGGGGTTGTTTTCGCGGGACTGGTTTGACCAGGCCCTCAATTGCTCCGCAGGCTCAGGATATAGCCCGAGAGCAGTTCGGCCTGTTCCGGCGAGATCACGAGGTTCGGCATGGTCCGGTGGCTGGTGCGCCAGAACACCTTGAGCGAGAGCGCGGTCGTGCCCTTGCGGTCGGCGATGGATTGGAAGCTCGGCGCTTCGTCGAAGAAGCCGTCCCTGCCCGGCTCGATCGCGTGACACGACTGGCACCAGGCCTGCGCCAGGCGATGTCCTTCGGCGATCGCGCGCGAGCTGGTCCTCGACGCCGCGGCTGCGGTGTGGACGACGCCGAACAAAAACAGCATCGACAAGGCGATCAGGATGACGATGCCGATGGAGATTCGAACATTGTGCGACATCGCCAAGACCTCACCGTTTGCCCCGTCGAAACCAGCCTGGATTTGCAACGGCTCGCCCGCTTGCTCAGCACGTCACGAGATCGGTGTGGCCGAATCCCTTGGAGTAATCGAGCAGCGAGATCACCGTAGGCGTAAGGCGGATCAGCCGCACCGCGGAAGGTTTTGGCATGGGAAGGCCGAGCGCCTTCTGCTCGGGATAGCGCGCCATCACCAGCGCGATCGCCTTCGCCGCTTCGGCCGGGTCGGTCACCGCTACCGCCCGCGCCGCCATGGACAGGCCGGTGATCTCCATTACCTCCGCCGGGTCGTCGTCGATCGCCAGCGACACGCGGTCGTCGGCGGCCAGGTTCTGCGCCTTCTGGCTGTCGATGCCGCAGATGAAGTAGATGGTGAAGCCTTCGTTCGCATAGCCGACGGTCGTCACCTGCGGCCAGCCATCGGAGCGAACGGTCGCAATCCGCATCGTGCGGTGCTGGTCCAGCAAGGCCTGGATTTTTGCTCTGAGCGTGTCGTCCATCGCGCCATCTCCGGTGACTTCCGAAAGGAGGATACGACCATCCGGCGCAGCGCCATTGATGCAGCTCAACGCGTGTCGCTCGGTGACATAGCACCGGCACCAAGCTCGCCGCCGTGCGACGCGCAGCTTTTCCTTGCTTTCCCGTTCCCCGCCTCTACGGTCGCGCCGCGAACGAACCGCGAGACAGTAGCCATCATGACCGACACGATGAAATGCCCGAGCTGCAATTCCGAACACGCCTATCAGGACCGCGATCTCTGGGTCTGCCCGGAATGCGGCCATGAATGGAGCGGCGCGGCGGAGGCGGCCGCGGACACGGCGCAGGCTGCGGGGATACGCGATGCCAACGGCAACGTTCTCGCGGACGGCGACAGCGTCATCGTGATCAAGGACCTCAAGGTCAAGGGCTCGTCCTCGGTGGTCAAGGGCGGCACCAAGGTGCGCAACATCCGCCTGCAGGATGCTAGCGACGGCCACGACATCGCCTGCAAGATCGACGGCATCGGTGCGATGAACCTGAAATCGGAGTTCGTGCGGAAGGCGTGAGGTCCGCTAGCTCTGCCGCTGCGCCAGGTAGAAACCGCACAGCACCGTCACGAGTCCCGCCGTCTGCAGCATCGTCGGCGGCTCGCCGAGCAGCAGCCAGCCGGTGAGCAGCGTCAGCGCCGGCACGCAGGCCGGAAACACGGCCGCGCGGGCAACGCCGAGGCGCTGGACGGAGACGGCGTAGAGATAGAGCGCGGCAGGGCCCGCAAGCACGCCCTGCGCCAGCGCCTGGATGGCGTTCTCGGTCACGCCGATGGCCGCCATGTGGGCGAGGCCGACGGTCGCGACGTAGACCGGCACCAGCAGCAGCGAGAGCACGTTGATGACCAGCGCAGCCGGCACCGCCGAGACGCGCCAGCGTCGCAGCATCGCGCCGAAGCCGGCGAACATGAACCCGGCGAGCACGAAGATCAGATCGCCCTGAATGCCGTCGGCCCCGATATGGCCGATCGATTCCGCGCCGATGACGCCGAGGCCTCCGACGATGACGAGCGCGCCGGTCAGGCGCGAGGCGGAGATCCGCTCCTTCAGCACGACCGCGGCGAGCAGGAGCCCGCCGAGCGTCGCGCAAGAAGGCTGGATCACGCTGCCATGGCCGAGCGGGACGAACAGGAAGCCGCTGTAGGAGATCAGCGACATCACGGGGCCGCCGAGCACCATCAGCACGAGCCCCCTGCTCCAGCCGATGCCGCAGAGATCGGACATTCCGGCGCGCAACACCAGGGGCAGGAACGCGATCCCCGACCAGACATAGCGATGCACGAGGAGATCGACCGGCGTGAATCCGGCCTTGAGCCCGTGCCGCGTGGCGGCAAAGCCGAGCGCCCAGAACAGCGCCGCCGCAAGGCCGCAGACCACGCCGAGCAGGGCCGGCGCGGCATCCGTTTTCTGAGCGTCGGCACCGCTCGACCGCTGATCCATGGATCAACCGATATGTCGGCGCGCTGAACCGCTCAACCCACGAGGCTGCAGGGCTGGCACGCAGTCGCGATGACGGCTACGGCGCGCGCGCAAGGCCTTGCAGCGATGCCACGCTCGCTCAGCCCCCGAGCACGTTGCCCCAGCCGTCGAAGAGATAAGTCTTCCAGGCCACCGTCCCATCCTCGCCGGGCCGGCTGGCACGCCGGTAGTCCTCGGCCTGATCAGCCGTCCAGGTGATGATCGTGTCCGACAGACGATCATGCAGGATGGCCGGTTCGGCAGGGTCGAAGGCGTCCATCGGATGAAGTGTGGGATGAGTCATGGCGCCTCCAACGCGCCAGCCGCAGCGAAGTTGCGGCAAAACCCGCATGGAACTCGCGTTGCACATCGGCAACACTTCGCCTTGAAAAGCCAAGGCTCGCCGATTACGCCATTGCGCCGCCACACCGTCCCCCGAACAATCGACGCGCTGCGTGCCTTTCCGTGCAAGACTGTTTCGCCAACACTGTTTGCATCATCACTGTTCGAACAAGCTGGATCGAACAGAAGCGTTTGGAGGCAGGGATCATGAACGATCGGCGGTCTCTTCTGGTGGCGGTATCGTGTCCTTGTGCCGTTCTCGCCGGCTGGCTGGCATTGTCGCTGTCCGCCTATGCGCCGGCCCTGATCGAGAACAGCGGCGCCAATGCGGCTGCCGTCTTGCGCGCCAAGGATCTCAGCCGTCTCGATCTCGCAGACGTGCCGCGCGCTGCAACCATCGAGGACGGTGTCGCCTTGACCGCCCAGATCGCCGCCGTCGTCGCGGCGGCGCCCGCTCCGGCAATGCCCGAGGAGCCTGCCGGCACGATTCAGCTTGCTTCGGCCGACCCGCTGCTGGTCCTGCCGACGGAAGCGGCGCACGCGCCGCTGATGTCGCCTGAACCGGAGTCCATTGTCAGCGAGGCCGCCGTGGGCGAGGTGGCTGTCAGCGAGACCGCTCGCAGCGAGATTACTCTCAGCGAGACTTCCGCGCCCGCCACGACCCCGCAGCCCGTCAAGCTCGCATCCGCCGATCCCACCGAGATCGTGGCGACGGATGCCCCGTCCCCCGCAGCGATCGCGAGCGGCCCCCTCGCGCCTGCGAGCAAGGCATCTCCGCCTGCCGACACCGTGGCCGTGCTCGACGAATGCTTCGTCATCGAGGCCTGTGTCGACCGCTACCTCTGGGCGCTCTATCAGCGCACCGCCAAGGAAGACACGATGAAGGTGCAGGAGCGGCGCGCCGTCACCGTCAAGCGCAAGGGCAAGACCGTCACGGTGATGCGCAGCTTCACCAAGCTGGTCGACCAGGACTTCACCTGGAAGGATCCGAAGGCGGCCGAGCGTGCCGGCATGTCGATGATGGACTACGTCATCGGCGGCATGGACAAGAGCTTCAAGCTGAAGCTCTTCCGCATGATGCTCGCGGCCGAAGCCGCCGGCCTGTCGCCGGGCATCACCAGCGCATTCCGCGACGACTACCGTCAGTCGATCGCGAGCGGCCTGAAGGCCGCCTCCAACCGTTCCTATCATGGCGGCAGCACCCGTGGCGGTTACGGGCACGGCATGGCCGCGGACATCGTCAGCACCCAGGGCAACAACCGCGCGCAGCGCTGGGTCTCGACCGAGATTCTGTGGAAATGGGTCGACACTAACGGCAAGGCGTACGGCATCGGCCGTCCCTATCTCGGCCGCGATCCGCCGCATGTCGGCCCGATCGACGGCGCCGAATACATCTCCAAGCGCGGCACCGCCGATCGCAAGGACGTTGCCAGCGCCAAGCCGAAGAAACCGCGCGCCGTCGCCAGCGCCAAACCGCCCAAGGCGCACGCCGCCGGCGATCACAAGAGCCCGGCCAAGCCGCAGAAATCCGCGCAGTCCGCCCCCAAGCGCGCAACCTGAAAGCGCGCAATCTGACCGATTACGGCGTCCGCTCCGTGGTCGGCAGCGGCACGAGCCGCATTTCGGCCGACCCGGCTTGCTGCGTACGCGCCAGCACCGCAAAGACCGTGTCGACCGCAAGCCGTACGGCTGACTGCAGCGTCTCGCCCTTGGCCAGGTGCGCCGCGATCAACCCGCTCAGGAGATCGCCGGTCCCGTAGGGGTGGATCGGCAGGCGTGGCGTCGCAAAGCGCGACAATCGCCCGCCGGCACACAGGATCGTCTCCACCTGCCCCGCCGCGGTGTCAGCGAGGGCGCAACCGGTGGCGACGACGTCGGTGCGTCCTGCCCTCGCCAGCACCGCACACGCCGCGCTCAGGCCCTCGGCATCGGCAATCGTCACGCCCGAGAGCAGCTCGAGCTCGAACTGGTTCGGCGTCGTGAGGTTCGCCGCCGGCAGCAGCCGGTGCCGGACCACGTCCAAAATGCCGTCGGCGACATAAACGCGGCCATCGTCGCCGATCACGGGATCGCAGAGATAGCAGAGGTTGGCATTCCGCGCGCGCGCCCGCTCGACGAAATCAGCGATCACGAGGGCATTGCCGGGCGAGCCGAGATAGCCGGTGACGAGCACCGCGGCCTCCTCGAGCAGGCCGCGCTCCTCGACCCCCTTCAGGAGATCTGCGACGAGCTCGCTCTCCAGCACCCGCCCGCGCAGGCTCGGATAGCGCGGATGGTTCGACAGCAGCGTCGTCGGCACGGCCGCCACGTTCACGCCCTCCGCCTGGATGGCATAGGCAGCCGCGCTGTTGCCGACATGGCCGTGGACCACCTGGCTCTGGATGGAGATGACGAGCATGAGGGAGGTCCGTAAGATCAAACGTGCCGCGGCGCAAGCGTTACGGCATCTCGTATCCAAGCCCCGGCCGCAGCGCCTGCATCTTCCGCGCCAATCGCCGGTGACCCGACTCCTCCGACCGCGCCAATCGATCGGCGACCGCGACATGGTCAGGATCGCTCTTGTGCTGGTTGAGCTTGGCCTGCCCTTCGACCTCATCCACCACGAGATCGACGACGCGGATCGCAGCCAGCATGCTCTCGCGCTTGCCCGGCTCCATCTGCGCGAGGTCCCAGGGTTCCTTCGGTAAGCGCGCCTCGGAGACTGCGAGCAGGGCATCGCCGTGTCCGCGGTTCTCGTCGAGCCCGCGCAGATGAGCTACGCCCGACAGGTGCACCGCTTCGTAAAGCCAGGTCGAGACGTTGTCGCGCGAGGCATACCAGTCGTTGGAGACATAGGCATCGTCGCCGGTAACGATCAGCAGAAATCGTCTGCTGCCATCGGCCAGCGCCACAAGCGGATTCTTGGCGGTGAAATGAATCTGCACGACTGTGTGCCCGCTGCGCTCGGTCAGCACGAACGGCACGTGCGAGGCTCGCGGCCCGCGCTCGTCCGCCGCCACGATCACGCCGAAGCCGCGAGATGCGGCAAATTCCAGCGCGCGCTGCGTCTCGATGCGGAATTGGGCGCGGAGAACGTGCATGGCGCGGCGACTCGATGAATTGGATGACGAACGCGGCGAGGCTAACCCATAATTTCCCGAAATCTGAACAACAATCAACCTTCGAATGCCGATGCCGGCAATCCTCAGCGCCGCGACAACCTCGCAAGATAGGCGCAAAACATGTCGGCCATGGCGTCGGCGTAGGCTGCGATCTCCGCGTCACTCCGCATCTGTTCCGAAAAACTCTTGCCGACTTCGCTCAGCGTCCTCGCGATCAGTTCGCCGGCGAGGGTGCGCGTCGCATTCGAAGCTTTGGGCAGCGCCTCGCGCATGAAGGCGGCGACGATGCCCTCGCCGGCCGCCCGTGCGTCCCGCGCCTCGGGCGCATTGCGATAGAGCGGCGCGGCGTCATTGAGCGCGATTCGGATGACAGCTTCCTCCCACTCGGAGCGGATGAAGGCGTGAACGAGTGTGCGCAGCCGCACCCGCGGCGGCTTCGCCCGGTCAGCGAGGATGCCTGCGAGCAGCCCGCTGGTGCGCCGCCACTCGTCGCTCTGGAGACGGAACAGGATCGCCGCCTTGTTCGGAAAATATTGATAGACCGATCCGACGCTCACGCCGGCCCGCTCTGCCACGCGCGCCGTCGTGAAGCGCTGCGCTCCCTCCTTCGCCAGAACCTGAACAGCGGCATCCAGGATGGCCGCCACCAACTCCGTGGAGCGGGCCTGTTGCGGCTGCTTTCGCGAGGAAACTGAAGGGCTTCGACGATTGGACATGATGCCTGCGAGCTATGCGAATAGGAAATGCGACGAATTAGTCGTATTTAGATCTTCGCGCAAGCTCGCGCCCCCAACTCTGGAGACATCAATGAGCACCCCAGCCATCACATCGCTTGCGCCGCTGCTGGATCGACTGTTCTACGAGGCCGAAGCCGCAAGCGGCGCAACGCTGGCCGCCGTTGCCGATCTGTCCGACGCCGACCGCGCGCGGATGATGCGGAGCAAGACCGCTTACCGCGACCTCTATGGACGCCTGAAGGACGCACCGCTCGCGGTCTCACGCGAGACCGGCAGCCTGCTCTATATGCTGGCGCGCAGCTCCCGCGCGAAGGCAATCGTCGAGTTCGGCACATCGTTCGGCATCTCGACCCTGCATCTGGCCGCAGCACTGCGCGACAATGGCGGCGGCCGCCTGATCACCTGCGAGTTCGAGTCGTCCAAAGCGGCGCGGGCCCGGGACAACCTTTCGGCCGGCGGCGTGATCGATCTCGTTGACATTCGCGAGGGCGATGCGCTGACGACGCTGAAGTCCGATCTGCCCGAAACGATCGATTTCGTGCTGCTCGACGGTGCCAAGGCGCTCTACCCGGATATCCTCGATCTGCTCGAAGACCGTCTCAAGCCGGGCGCGATCATCGTTGCAGACAACGCCGACGACAGCCCCGATTATCTCTCCCGCATGCGAAAGCCCGGAAGCGGCTATATGTCCACCGCGTTCGCCGACGACGTCGAGCTTTCGGTGCGAATCGATTGAAGCCACGTTCGACCGTTGCTATGTCACGAAGCCGGGCCGACCGACAGAGCCTTTTCGCCGCGCTCCGGGCTGTCGCAGGCACGTCACCCCCGCGTGGTATGCGCCGTCATATGTCAGTCATCGTCGGCCCGGACACACTCTCCGCATGACCTCCGCCTTCAATGCCTACGCGGCTCTCGCCCTCGCCATCGTGTTCGAGGTCACCGCGTCGGCGTTCCTGCAGCAGTCGGCGCAATTCACCCGACCCTTGCCGACGCTGGCGATGGTGCTGTTCTACGTCGCCTCGTTCTATGCCCTGTCGGTGGCGATTCGGGTTATTCCGCTGAGCATCGCCTATGCGATCTGGGGCGGGGTCGGCATCATCCTGACCGCCACCGTCTCCTTTGTCCTGTTCCGCCAGATCCTGGACGCCGCGGCCTTCGTGGGCATCGCACTCATCGTCTCCGGGGTCGTGGTCATCAACCTGTTCTCGGAGACCACGGTGCGTTGATGGCGGGAGGGACCGTCACCTTGCCTTGCGGGGTCACGCCGCCGACAGCTGATCGAATTCGGGCGGCGCGTAAGCCTTGCCGTCTTGGTCGGTGATGACAACCTGCCATCCCTCGCTCGCCCACACCTTTGCCTTCGCCACGATGAGCAGCCGGCTCTCGCGTGCGAAACTGTATTTTGCGTTGTCGCGTTCTGCGACCATCTTGTAGGCCAATTCGTATCCCCTTGCGTCGCCCTGCACCCGGCCTCCTCGTGGCAGCGGGCTTTGGCGGCAATTCGCCGGGAGCGTGGCAATTTGGTGCCCGTCCGCGAGGCGCGCGGCGGGAAACGGCCTGAAGCGCCAGACCATTCATCCGGTCTCATGCGCTTCAGTGCACGCGGATGACGTGGGGACGACCCAGATTGATCAGGCCTTGCACCGCCGAGAGGCGGTCGTCGAGGGCTGCAATGGTGAGCAGCAGATTGTTGCGCCGCTCGTCGAGGATCCCGATCTCGACGCCGGTGAGCTTTGCGCTCGCCCGCTCCTTGTGGATCGCTGCGAGGGATTCGCGCAGTCCGGCGATCAGGCCGGCCAGTTGCTTTGCCTCCTTGGTCATCGATCGCTTCGCGACACTTTGCTGACGGCGCGTCTCCGCTTGGGTTTGTCTCATCGTCATCCTCCGGTGCCCCGCTGCCCCGAGTGGACGCCTACAGCTTTGAGTATACATATTACGATCGACGAAATCTGCCCGCGAAGAACTTTCATAAATTGTACGCGCACGGAACTCAGGCCGCGCGAAAGGCCCGACGCCGGCTCCGGATCGAATGCTACCGGGCAGAACGCTGCGAGCGTCACTCCGCGGACTGCATGAAGCCGTCGAAGTACGAGGCAAGGCCGGCATAGTCGTCGAGGCGCAGCACCTGCGCGACATATTGATCCGGCCGCACCACCACCATGCAGCCGGCTTTTCGATCGATGCCGCGCATTGCGAAAACGTCCTGGCCGCTCTTGAGGTCCGGACAGAACATCTTCTCGTAGTCGATCAGGCCATAGCGGCCTTTGCGCGGAAGCAGCAACGGCGGCATCGCCGCGACGGCAAGCTCGCGATGATCCTGCTGGAAGACGGCACGCAGGTCGATCACGCTGTCGATGTCAGCGCCAGCAGGCGTGTATCGCTTCACCGGTGACTCCCGGGCCTCGCTCAGGAAGCTGCATAGCGCGCGAATGGCCGAGCAGGCAGCCGCGGGATCTTCCGCAGGCGAAAAGGCGTAGATGCGGAAACGGCCATCGGCCTTTGCAGCGTGGCCGAGGTGGACCGGCTTGGCGTCCGCCAGCCGGATCACCGGCGCCGAATGAAAGCGCTTTCCGATGACGAGGCCTTGCGCGAGGTGCTGATGCGACGTCGCGCCGGTGAGCGCCGATGTCCGGTAATGCGTTGCCGTGCCCGCGGTGTAGCGGCCGTGCCTGACGAAATAGTCCTGCGTCCTGGCGGTGTCGGCGCCGCCGGCCTTGGCGGCCGAAGCGAGAATACCCGCCCATTCGCGATCGAAATCGATCAGCTCCTTCGCGACCGCCTGACGTTCGGCCGAGTAGGAATGCAGGAGGGTCGGCGCGCACCGCCTGCGCAGCACGGCGGCCAGCTTCCAGCCGAGATTGAAGGCGTCCTGCATCGAGACGTTCATGCCCTGCCCGGCCTTCGGGCTGTGCGTATGGCAGGCATCGCCCGCGATGAAGACGCGCGGCAGCCGCGTTTCGATCTCGGTCTCCGGCACGTCGTCGAACTTGTCGGCGAGGCGTTGGCCGATCTCGTAGACCGACCACCAGGCGATCTCCTTTACCTCGAGCGTATGCGGGTTCAAGATCCGCCGCGCCTTGGCGATGACGTCCTCGGCCGCGATGTTGCGGTTCGTGACGCGCTCGCCGACATCGAGCTTTGCGAGCTCGACATAGATGCGGACCATGTAGCCGCCTTCGCGCGGGATGATCAGCAGGCTGCCGTCCGCGGCCGATTGGACGAGCGACTTGAAACGAATGTCGGGAAAATCGGTCACCGCCAGCACGTCCATCACGCCCCAGGCGTGGTTGGCGGAATCGCCATGCAGTTCGCGCCCGATGGCCCTGCGTACCGTGCTGCGTGCGCCGTCGCAGCCGACGACGTAGCGCGCCCTGAGCGTCTCGACCTTGCCCTCGTTCCCGGCATCAACGCGTTCGAGGCGCACCGTCACGGAAACAGCGGCCGGATCGACCTTCAGATCGAGTACGCGCCGGCTGTAATGCGGCTCGAGCTTTGCCGGCGACCTGCGCATGACGTCGAGGAAGCAGTCATGGACGCGCGCCTGGTTCAGGATGACGTGCGGGAATTCCGACAAGCCGTCCTCGACGTCCTGGACGCGGCCGCTACGCATGATGTTCGCCGGCCTCCGCTCATCCGGCTTCCAGAACGTCGTTTCGTTGACCCAATAGGCCTCCTTCAGCACGCGCTCGCTGAAGCCGTAGGCGTGGAACATCTCCACGGTGCGGCAGGCGATACCGTCGGCCTGGCCGACCAGCAGCCGGCCTGGTTTCTGCTCGACGATGCAGGTCTTGATGTCGGAGAACTGCGCAAGCTGGGCGGCGAGCGTCAGCCCGGCAGGCCCGCAGCCGACGATGAGAACATCGACCTCGTCGGGCACGGCGCCCGCCGCTCCCGATGGCTGGACGCGTTCGGCGGGATCGGCGATCTCAGGATCGCCCGGCTGAAATCCATTGAGATGGAATTGCATGAGCACCTCTTCCCCGGAAACGCTGTTGCTTTTGGTATTGCTCAGTATGCTGACTATCAGTATGCTTGTCAACGATCCCTCATCTCGCGGCGACTTCCGGAGGATTCGGTGAAAGACAACAACGACATGCCGGGGCATCTGGCGCGCCGCTTCCAGCAGATCGCGGTCGCGGTATTCCTGGCGGAGGTCGAAGACGCCGGCTTCGATCTCACGCCGGTGCAATACGCCGCGCTCGCAACCATCGAGGCCAATCCAGGGCTCGACCAGGTGACGCTCGCGGGATTGATCGCCTATGACCGCACCACCATCACCGGCGTGATCGATCGCCTGGTCCAGAAGGGCCTCGCGGAGCGCCGCCCCTCCAGTCGCGACCGCCGTGCCCGCGAACTCGAGATCACCGACGAAGGCCGGCGCACGCTGCGTAAGATCACGCCGGCGGTCGAGTCCGCCCAGCGCATCATGCTGCGCGGCCTCAGCGCCAAGGAAGGCGAGGAGTTGATGCGGCTGCTTCGCAAGGCCATCGCCGCCGGCAACGAGCTCAGCCGCGCCCCGCTGCGTGCTGCGCATGTATGATCCCGGACCCCTGTCCGCATTTTCGCAGTGCACGAAACCAGGAACTAACCTTCGGCTGCTAACATCGGCGGCATTGGGCGCTTAACGCGCGATTAACTTTGCGGGTGGAGTTGCGGAATGTTCAGGTTCCTCGTTGTGGCCGCGGCCATCGGGCTTTCAACCGTTCAGGCGGTCGCAGGCGGGCATGGCGGCGGCGATCCCCCGGCACCCAAGGTCGAGGCGCCAACCGCTCCAGCGAAGGTGATCCTGACCAAACAGGGGCCCAAGCTCGTCGATCTCAAGGGCATGACGCTTTACTATTACGAGCGCGACACCACCGGCAAGACGTCGAACTGCAACGGCAAGTGCACCGAGAGCTGGGTTCCGCTGACGGCGATGGCCGATGCCAGGGCTGTCGGCGACTTCACCGTGATCAACCGCGACGACGGCACCAAGATGTGGGCGTACCGCTATCGCCCGCTCTACACCTCGTCCGCCGACAAGGCGCCCGGCGATGCCAACGGCAATGCCATGACGCTGCAATGGCGGATTGCGCGGCCGGAGAACTAAAGCATCAGGAAAAGCGCGGAGCGGCCTTCGAAAAGATCAGTCGCAAACAACGACTGAATCGCGATGACGAAGGATTCAAATCTCATCGCGCATCGGGCCGAGAAGATCGCCGATCGTTCTGACCGGCCCGGGCGGCCAACTCCGACGCAATGGGTCTGAAGGCCGGCATGTTTTCGCTCTGCTGAAGCGGCTTCACGTCCGCGTTCACGAGCACGGGCCCGGTCGTGAACCAGAGAGCCGCCACGGCCGCAATCGCAATTCCCGCGCCAAGCGCCGCAAGTTCTTTCATAGTTCGGTCCGTGACGATCAGTTGTTGAGGATGACGCCGTGCTGGTTCCGCGACGGGTGATCGGCGTCGACCAGCGCATTTGGATCGGTCGCGATCACGGCCTCCGGCAATGGCATCGGCTCAATCCCGGCGAACCGGCGATAGAGCGCCCCCATCACAGCCCCGGAAAATGCCGCTGGCACCACGAGATAGGCGAGCAGCGGCACCGCGAATGCGAGTAGCGAACTGCAGGCGAACGCGGCAACCGCGCCAATCGCTGCATATTCCCACGCGTTGCGGCGGCTCATGGCTCGCGCGACGTGGTGGACGCAGAGCATGAAGATGCTCGAAGGAATGACCGAGATCGCTATCATGACCATGAAGGTCTGCGCTGGGATCACCGCAGCGAAAATATGTGCGGTGCTCTTGTCCGCAAAACCGTTCATCAGGAGAGGCAGCAGCGTATAGGGCAGCAGAGTTGCAAGCACCGTCGGTATCAGCGCGGCTATGACGATGCCCGCGAATGACGTGCGGACGCGGACCGGCCCGTTGAAAGTCAGCGGAGGCGCCGCTTTTTCAGCCGGAGCGGAAGCCTGCATCGCGGCGCGCTCAACCGGGCGTACTCCGGCGAACTGGCCGTAAAGGAACCCACCGATCATTCCCGCAATGGCCGGCAGCAAGCCGATGGTGATCACGGTGCCGTCGCCAGGCCCTGCAAGCTGAATATGATTGCGGATCGCAAAGCCGTAACTCACCGCCGCCATGACGCCGCCCATCAGGCCATAGGCGAGCCGGCTCGATATCGTCCACTGCCGCAGCACGATATGCCCGGCGAACAGGAAGGCTGCGTTCATGGCCATGCGGCCGGCATAGACAATCAGGAACTGGTCCGGAGCCGGCACCCCGACCGGATCGGTCACCTGCCCGCCTGCGACGGCGAAGACCAGCAGCACGGCTTCGACGATAGCCAGCGGAATCAGCGCAGCGCACAGCGCGCGCGGCGAATTCTTCACGACATACATGCGAGCAACCCCTTGCTCGCTGCACGCTAGACGCGAAGCGTTAGGGTTCGCGCAAGACAACGGATAAAATTGTCGACAAGCGGACGCTTGGTTCGAATGCCTATCCGCGCCAGCGCCGGCGCGCTTCCGCCTGCGCGCTCTGTCCCGGCGGCAGCACCACGACCATCGAATTGAGCTTCACGCGGTCGTAGAGATCGATGACGTCCTCGTTGCGCATCCGGATGCAGCCCGACGAGATCGCCTGGCCGATATATTCGGGCTGGTTGGTGCCGTGGATGCGGTAGAGCGTGTCCTTGTTGCCGGCATAGAGATAGATGCCCCGCGCCCCCAACGGATTGGCGGGGCCGCCGGGGACGCGCGGTGGATACGGACCGAGCCGCGCTTGGATGTCCGCGGTCGGTACCCAGTCCGGCCATTCCGCCAAGCGACCGACCCGCGCGACGCCGGAGAACGCCATGGCTTCCTCGCCCACTGCAACGCCGTAGCGGATCGCCTTGCCCTCGGGCAGCACGTAATAAAGGTAGCGCGCATCGGTATCGACCAGGATGGTGCCCGGCTGTTCCTTGCGGTGGTAATCGACGATGTGACGAAGATATTGCTCAGGCACGTTCGCCTTGGCATACGGCGCGTGCGCAAGCAACTGACGGTCGCGCGGCGTCATGCTCGCATCTGTCGATGGCGAGAGTGTCGTCTGCATGCAGCCGCCCAGCGGCAGCAAAGTTGCGACGAACAGAACGAGTAAAGATCTTGGCACCGCCGGCCCCCGATAACGGATAGCAACATCCCCAGCATCGCCACATGGTGCCAAAATCGTGCACAAAGCAAGGCAAAACCGAACAATTACGCGTGTTCGACCCGGCGGGTTCCATCACCACAAATAGCGGAAGAACCGTCGCATCATCTCCATCCGCTCGCCTTGCTTTGGTCAAACCCGACTGGAGTCGTGCGTCACGGGATCGCACGGCGGCACCTCGGATCGGGCCCTGCGACATTGCGACCACTCGGACCTCAAACATTGGGCTAAAGGAGCTGCGATGCTCGCGACGCTGAACGCCAAGCAAATCGTCGATGAGATCGTGAAGGACACGGTCAAGGACAACGATCCGCACGACGCGGTCCAGATCTCCCCCGAGATCGTGCTGGCCTCGCGGCCCGCCAGCGTGTCGCCGGCGCTCGCACCGGAGATCGCGCCGCGTCCGGAGCCCAGATTCCCTGCAGAACCCAAGCTCGCCGCGGAGCCGAGGTTCACCTTGGAGCCGGCGCGCGGGCCCGAGCCCACCGTCCAAGTCGTTCACGGAAAGTCCGACGCAGCGCCCTTGGTCGACCCGGCCGTCCGCGTCACGTCCGGCGATAGTCCCGTCAGGCCGGAGCGATCATGGGCCCGCACGTGGCTGCGCGGTGCGTCCGTCGCACTCCTGCTTGCTGGCACCGGCGTGGCCGCAAGCATCGCCTGGGAGAAGCACGGCGACACGGCAAGGCAGATGCTGGCCGAATGGACGCCGGCGCTGACCTCGTTGCTGCCTGTCGACACCTTGCTCCCCGCGACATCGCAAACCGCGGCGCAGGCCGCACCGCCCGTAGCGGAAGCCACCGCAGATCAGGCGGTCGATCCGTCTGCGGCGGCGCACCCGGTTCAGTTCGCTGCAGCCGCGCCCGCGGCAACACAGTCCGTCGACGCGGCACAGTCAGTGCAGTCGATGACGCGGGATCTCGCCGCAATGGCACAGCAGATCGAGCAGCTCAAGGCCAACATCGCCGAGTTGAAGGCCGGACAGGAACAGATGGTGCGTGAGCTGGCGAAGCCGCCTGCGCCCCGCGCAGCCGCTGTCGAGCCGAGGCCGGTCGATCCGCGCGCACGCGCTGCTACACTCCCACCGCAGCCCGCCGCGCCGCCGGTTCGCAAGCCCAAGCCGGCTGTGACGCGGACCCACATGCCGGCATCGTCGCCGACGCCCCTCGCACCTCCACCACCGCCCTCGCAGGCAGCCGCAGCTCCGCCTCCGGCCACGACGGCGCAAGCCGTTGCCGACGACGATGGGCCCATCGTGCGTCCGCCGATGCCGCTGCGCTAGCTGAGGGCGCGACAGCAACGATGATGCGCATGCAGTCCGAGTCGATGCGAAAAGTTGAGTCCGGGCTGCTATGCTCAAGAGAAAAGGCCGTCGGGATCTATGCCGCCGGCCTTCTCTTGCAGCTGCCGGTTCCCGGAGCCCGGTTCTGCTGCAATTCCATACCTGATGATTGCGCCGCGTATTTAATAAAGTCTTAACGAGCGTGGACGCTGCACATCATTTCTGCGCCATAAGCACAGAGATTGCGCGGTCTATTCATTCGGCAGATATCGACTCAGTGGTACTGATCCAACATGGGTTGAAGGCTTGCACTGAAGACCTTCACCGAACATTGAAGACTTGCACTGAAGACTTGCACTGAAGCTCAGATCGTCACACCGGGGAATTACGATGCCCTACTACTCTTTCGATCTTGTGGTTGGTGGTGAGTTCAAGAACCAGGGTGGAATCATCCTCGAGGACATCGAGGTTGCCTCCGATCGCGCCGACCAATTGGCTTGCGAGCTATCGCAGGTCAAGCCGGAACTACAGCAGAAGGGCTGCGCGGTTCGCGTCACCGATCGCGACCAGAAAGAGGTCTATCGCACGCCGCTCGATCCGGTGCCGGCCTGGCGGCGCTAGCCTAATCAAGCACCGGCGGCTCGAACCAGTTCGTCAGCGACAATCCGCCGTCGACGACGAAGGCCGCGCCGGTGACGTAGCCCGACAGCTTGTTCGACAAGACGGTGAGCGCCATCGGTGCGAGATCATTGGCCTCGCCAAGACGCCCGAGCGGAATGTGCCGCGCCAGCGCGGGATCGGCGACGAAGCCGCCGGCAGCGATCGCGCCCGGCACCAGCGCGTTGACGCGGATGCGGTGACGACCGAGCGTTTTCGCGAGCTCCTTCACCAGCATCGCCATGGCCGCCTTCGCCGTCGAATAATGCGCGAGGTTGCGAGGGGTGCCCGCATGCAGCGAGGTGAGAAACAGGAACGAGCCCGGCCGCTGCGCCGCCATCAGCCGTCTTGCGAGCTCGCGCGCCAGGTGAAACCCGGCATCGAGATTGACGGCGTGCATCTCCTGCCAGGTCCTGCGGTCGACCGCGAGCACATGGTCGGCCTCCCGTCGCGGGGGCGAGGCGCTATGGACGAAATGCGTAACCTCGCCCAGCGCCGCACGCGCCGCCGCCAGCAGTTCATCGCAGGCCTCGAGCCGGCCGAGATCGCCGATCCAGGGCACCGCCAGGTCGGGCCTCTCGCTGGCGCCGATCGCGGCTCGCACCCGCTCCTCGCTCAGATCGGCGAACACGGTGCGGACGCCCTCGCCGACCAGGCCCTGTGCGATCGCGCGGCCGATGCCGTTGCCGGCGCCGGTGACGAGCGCGGTGTCGCGGGCGGGATCGAACGGCGTGCTGAACAGGCTCATGGCGCGCTCCGGGCTGGAATGCGCCAGGTTAGCTGCCGCCGCGGCCGGCGACAATTGCGTTCCGGTCCCATTGCCGAGCCGCACGCCGGACGCTAGCCTGCCAAAAAAGCGGAGGAGGTCCCGAGGATGCGCACTGGTTTCCTCATCGCAGGCCTGTTGCTGTTGCCCGCGCCGGCCGTGGCGGGCGATGCGCCGCTACGCTCGACCTATGTGACGATGGTCTTGCAGGCCTTCGCCGCCAAGGTCGAATGCTCCAACACGGATCTCGTCTATCAGGATCTCGTGCAGAGGGCGCAGCAGATGCAACTGCCGGACGGCACCACCGAAAAGGTCCGAAAGGCGATTGCCTGGATGCATACTGGCGGCAAGATGGGCGAGAAGCAGGACGACGCGCTGATGGCCGAGGCTGCGATCGCGACCCAGGCGACCGACCTGGACCAGCGCCGCCTCGGCATGTCCGGCTGGTGCGAAGCCCAAAAGACCAATCTCGCCGGCCTGATCCGCAGCAAAGGTGGCTAGCCAGGCGATGTCGTGGCGTTAAGCACGCCGCGACAGCTTCCCTCGTCCGGCCCAAAATCGTCACAATTTTTCACAGCATGCGGCCTCTTCCGATGCGAACAGGAGATCCTCATGCGGAATATCCATGTCGTTTTCGCCGGCGCGATTGCGGCGGTCACCGTCCTGACTACGCCCGTGCTGGCGAAGAATCCCGACGCCCAGAAGGGCGAGGAAAAATCGACCTCGTCATCGTGCAGTGCCTATCAGCAGGCGGCAGACGGTTCGTGGGAGCCGCTGCCATGCAAAGCGATCGGCGAACGCGGGCAGGCGCAGACACAAAATCGCAATTCGCCGCAAGGCGCCGATCGCGGAGAGCGTTAAAGGTTCGCGGCTGGACCAGTCAGCCCTGATGCGGACCGCGCATGATCTTCATGGCGTCCACGATGTGACGCCACTCCCTGGCCTCGTCGGCGTCGCCGCGGCCCTCGCAGGCCTGGGCCTGCTCGGCGGCCTTCGCGATCGCAGCCAGTCCGTGCTGTTCGAGCATCTGCCGGGCAACGGTATGGACCTGGACCTCGGACATCATGGGCGCTCTCCCGCTTGGCTTAAGGGAACTGCGACGTAGCGCGCAGGCTGCCGCCGCTGCAGTTCCACAACGAACGAAAGCCTGCGCTCGTTCCGCCATCAATGTCAGCCGAGACAAGGGCGGCCCGCCATGCCCGGCGGACCGCCCTCTCACCCA
This sequence comes from Bradyrhizobium sp., assembly GCA_035575945.1. Lineage (GTDB taxonomy): Bacteria > Pseudomonadota > Alphaproteobacteria > Rhizobiales > Xanthobacteraceae > Bradyrhizobium. Next base: position 109,753 of record DATLXF010000058.1, read on the forward strand.
CCCCAAGCGGGCTTGGCGATCGCGTGCCCTACGCGACCGCCACTTTCTTGCGCTCGAAATCGTTGGGTACCTCGATGTCGACCTCCAGGGTCGAGACCTCGTCGCCGCGCTCGAGCCGCACGATGACCTTGGTCGGATCCAGCGTGACATGCTTGGACACGACTGCGAGAATCTCCTCACGCAGCACGCCGAGCAGATCGGGCTGGCCGCGTAGGCCGCGTTCATGGGCCAGCAGGATCTGCAGCCGTTCGCGCGCGACGGGTGCCGAGGCCTTTTTGCCGCGGAGAAGTCGAAGCAGACCCATGCTCATGCAGCCCTCCGTCGAAGCAAACGATCCATCAGACCTCTGCGCTCGGCAGGAACATGCATCGTCACGTTCTCGCCGCAGAGGCGCTTGGCCGCGTCCATATAGGCCCGTGCGGGCGCTCCATCCGCGTTCGACAGAGTCACCGGCGTGCCGACGTTGGACGCCTTCAAGACGTCCTGGCTCTCGGGGATGATGCCGAGCAACGGCGTTGCCAGGATCTCGAGGATGTCGTCGATGGTCAGCATCTCGCCGCGCGCGGCACGCGAAGCATCGTAGCGCGTGATGAGGATGTGCTTCTCGACCCGCTCGCCCTTTTCGGCCCGCACCGTCTTGGAATCGAGCATGCCGATGATGCGGTCGGAATCGCGCACCGAGGAGACTTCGGGATTGGTGACGATGACGGCCTCGTCGGCGAAACGCATCGCCATGGAGGCGCCGCGCTCGATGCCGGCCGGGCTGTCGCAGATCACCCAGTCGAAACGGCTGCGCAAATCCGCGATCACCTTGCCGACGCCCTCTTCCGTCAGCGCATCCTTGTCGCGAGTCTGCGAAGCCGGCAGCAGCCAGAGATTCTCCAGCCGCTTGTCACGGATCAGCGCCTGCGGCAGCTTCGCGACGCCCTGAACCACGTTGATGAGATCGAACACGACGCGGCGCTCGGCCCCCATCACCAGGTCGAGATTGCGCAGGCCGACGTCGAAATCGACGACAACGACCTTGTCGCCGCGCTGCGCGAGCGCTGCTCCCAGCGCGGCCGTGGTGGTGGTTTTGCCGACCCCGCCCTTGCCTGATGTCACGACCAGTACCTTGGCCATATCGATTGTCTCCTTCTGGTCAGTTCAGCGCGGTAATTCGCATGGTGTTGCCTTGCAGGAAGGCCTGGGCCGGCCGGCCCCGCAGGGCCTCGTCGATATCGTCGGCGGTCTGGTAAAAGCCATCGATTGCAAGCAGTTCGGCCTCGATCTTCTGACAATAGATGCGTGCGCTGGTGTGACCGTTCACGCCCGCCATGGCGCGGCCGCGGAGCGCGCCGTAGACGTGGATGGAGCCGCCAGCCACGACCTCGGCGCCAGACCCGACCGAGCCGAGAATGGTGATGTCGCCTTCCGGGAAGATCACCGTCTGGCCTGAACGTACCGGGCTTTCGAGCAGCAGCGACGTCGGCTTGGGCTCGGCTTTCGCCTCGGCCTTCTTCGGCGCGCTCGGCTCGACCACGCAGCTGCGCCCGCCCGACAGCAGCGGCGGCATCATCGGCGTCAGCCTTCCCTCCTCCACGCCCTCGATGCCGAGCACACGGATATTGCGGTCCTGAAGACTGGTCAGGAGATGGCCGATGCCGGCCTGGCTGAGATCGACCGAGGCCAGGTCGATCACCACGGGCCGGCCGGCAAAAAAGCCCGGCGACCGCGCGATGGTGGCGTCGATCTCCTGCAGCCAGTCCTGCACCGGAACCGTCGGCGTGAACACGAACGCCACATAGGAGCGCCCGCGCAGGCGCACCATTTGACGTTGGACTTTTGCTGCAGCCTCCATGGCGGCCGACTCGTTCCCTGTTATTGAATGGTTAACGATGCGGCGGACATGGTTAACGGCCGGTTAATTTATCCGCGACTTGATGTGGGAGCGTCGCTGCCGTGTCCGGGGCGCGCTGGGAGCAGTCAGGCGCAAGCGGGGCATGCCGCTTCGCTTCCGAATGTCATGTCGTCCATGTGGTTGCAGGCCCGCTTTCCGGATTGACACGGTGGTACCATCTGGTTTCGATGCGCGCCCCGCAGGCGGAGCCATCATGTCGATTCAGTCATCCATCAGACGCAAGACCGCGCCGGACATCCGCGCTCGCAAGCACGGCGAACCGATCGTCATGCTAACCTCCTATCACGCGCACACGGCCGCGCTCGTGGATCAGCATTGCGACGTCATTCTGGTCGGGGATTCCCTTGGCAACGTCATGCACGGCTTCGAGACGACGGTGCCGGTCACGCTCGACATGATGATCCTCCAGGGCGCCGCGGTGATGCGGGGATCGAAGCGGGCGCTGGTCGTCGTCGATATGCCGTTCGGGTCGTATGAAGCTTCCAGGGAGCAGGCGTTCAATTCCGCGGTGCGGATCATGAAGGAAACGCAATGCGGCGCGGTGAAGCTCGAAGGCGGCGTCCGCATGGCGGAAACGATCGCATTCCTGTCCGGGCGCGGCATCCCCGTGATGGGTCATGTCGGCCTCACGCCGCAATCCATCAACACGCTGGGGTCGTTCCGTGCCCAGGGGCGCAGCGAGATCGACTGGGGTCCGATCGAGGACGATGCGAAGGCGGTCGCCGAGGCAGGTGCCTTCTCGGTCGTCGTCGAAGCCTTGGCCGAGCCGCTGGCGCGCAAGATCACGGAAACGATCGCGATCCCCACCATCGGGATCGGCGCGAGCGCGGCCTGCGACGGCCAGGTGCTCGTGCTCGAGGACATGCTCGGGCTCTCGACACGAACCCCAAAATTCGTCCGGCGCTATGGCGATCTCGGTCCGGCCATCGCAGCGGCGGTCGAACGATATGCCGCCGACGTGCGGTCGCGTGAATTTCCCGGACCCGAGCACGTCTACGACATGAAGAGGGGCTGACGAAGCGGGCAGTCGAGCCCGCTCACTTCTGCACCTTGCTCGCATCCATCTTGATGCTGGGATCCAGCATCTTTGTCGTAAACGCGGTCGTGACGTCGAACGGCTTCTCCATGCCCAGATAGGTCTGGACCAGTTCGTAGTCCTTCTTCATCCGCTCGCCGTCGATCCAGCCGAGACCCTTGGTCGTCGTGAATTCGTCGGTCATCAGGAACTTGATGCGCTCCCACTGCCGCTCCTGGTTCGCCTTGTCGAGGCCGGAGACCTGGTCGAGCAGCGCCTTCAGGCACGGCTCGACGTCGGCGACGCAAGCCGCGAAGGCCTTCTGCGTGACGCGGACGAAATCTTCGACGACCTTCGGGTTCTTCTGCAAATAGGCGCCATTGACGATCAGCGAATTGCCATACGGGTTGAGACCGATATCCTTCCAGTTGACGTAGCCGAGGTCCTGGCCGAACTCGATGACCTTCAGGTCGTGCTCGTTGTAGAAGTCGCTGATGATGTCGACGGTATGGCTCTTCAGCGCCGCGATCTTCGCGGTCGGCCCGACATTGACGAAGCCGACGGAGTCGGGCGCGATGCCGGCGGCCTTGGCGAAAGCCGGCCACATCACGCGCGAGGCATCGCCGGGCGGATTGCCGATCTTGTGGCCCGCGAAATCCTTGACCCCGTTCACGCCGTAGCTCTTCAGCCAGTAGAAGGTCTGCCCGGTATTGGCATAGACGCTCATCACCGCGACCGTGTCGGCGCCCTTGCTCTTGGCCACCAGCATGGTGGCGAGATCGGCGACGCCGAACGGCGAGCCGCCGGAGCCGACCTTGGCGGCGGAGACGCCGGAGCCCTTGCCGGTCTCGATGGTGAGATCGATGCCGGCCTTCTCGTACCAACCTTGCGCCTTGGCGTAGTAATATGGCGAGTGGTCGGCGGTCGGCGTCCAGTTCAGGATCAGATTGACCGCCTCGCCCGCCTGCGCCGGCGCGACTGCCACACCGAGCGCGAAGGCCAACATCAGGGCCGAGCCCGCCGCCTGCAAACGCTTCATCGCATTTCTCCTCGTTGCCGCGACCCGGCTTGTCGCTCTCCCCATGTGAGGATACCAATGCAACAAGCCCGCCCTCAACTTGTCAACTGTTTGGTTGGAAATGCCCGGAAAACGATCTGGCGACACCGTGCCGCAGCGCCGCGACCCCGTCGCCACTCGCAAGAAACTGTTGACCGCGGCGCGCCAGGAATTCGCCCGGCACGGCTTTGCGGGCGCCCGGGTCGACGAGATCGCCGAGCGCGCCGGGGTCAACAAGCAGCTCGTCTACCACTATTTCGGAGACAAGGACGCGCTCTATCTCGCCGTGCTCGAATGGGTTTATGAGGACATTCGCGAGCAGGAGCGCAGGCTCAACCTCGAAGGCCTGCCGCCGGAGAAGGCGATCCGCAAGCTGATCGAAGCTTCGTTCGATCATCTCGCGGAAAACCCCGATTTCATCGTGCTCCTGAACGACGAGAACCGCGGCGGCGCACCCCACGTCCGCGGCTCGACACGGCTGGAAGCGATGCACTCGCCGCTGGTGAGAAGCGTCTCCCACATTCTGAACGAGGGCGTGCGTTCCGGCGTGTTCCGCAAGGGCATCGACCCCGTCCAGCTCTATATCTCCATCGCCGGCCTCAGCTATTTCTTCTTCTCCAACACGCCGACACTTTCGGCGATCTTCGGCAAGGACTTGTCGAGCCGCGCTCAGCAGCGCGTCCGGCGCCGCCATGTCGCCGACCTCGTGCTGCATTCGCTCCGGCCTTAATCAACCAACTGGTTGAAACTTCCCGCAAGGCCGGCTAGGCTCGGGACCCGCGGCAGATTGGCTGCCGGGAACAGGGAGCGATCGGTGGCCGGAGACGGAGCACGCGCTGCACGCAGCTTTGCGGTCGTCGTGATCGTGCACCTCGCCGTTCTCGCATTCTGGCAGGTCGCGGTCGACGCGCTCCAGGTGCCGAAATTCATCCTGCCCTCGCCGCTTGCCACCTTGCAGACGCTTGGGACCGCTGGCTACGCCTGGGGCACCAACACGCTGGTGACGGCGGTCGAGATCCTCGGCGGCTTCGCGCTCGGCGCGGTTGTCGGCGTCACGCTCGCGGTGATCTTCAGCTGGGCGCCGCTGCTGAGCCTCCTGCTGCTACCGCTGTTCGTGACGCTGAACATGATCCCGAAGGTCGCGCTAGGCCCGCTCTTCATCGTCTGGTTCTCCTACGGCATCGTGCCGAACATCCTGATCGCCTTCAGCATCTGCTTTTTCCCGATCCTGCTCACCACCGCGCGCGGCCTGCGCGAGGTCGAGCCGGACCTGCTCGACCTCGTCAAATCGCTGCGCGGCTCGCGCTGGACCCTGTTCCGCAAGATCCAGCTGCCGGGATCACTGCCCTACATCTTCTCCGGCATGAAGGTCGGCGCCATCCTCGCGGTCGCCGGCGCCATCGTCGGCGAGTTCATCGCCTCCGAGCGCGGGCTCGGCTACCTCATGATCCAGGTGCAGTCCTCGCTCGACACGCCTGCAATGGTGATGGCGGTCGTGCTGCTGACCTTGCTCGGCGTCACTCTCTACGGCCTGGTGCTGGCCCTCGAACGCATGTTCGTGGTCGGCGACGCCAGGCAGAACTAGGACCAGGGACCAACCCATGCTGCTCACCCGCGAGACCCTGCCGAAGACCATCCCTGACGTCGCGGCGCTCGATGAGCTCCTGTGCCGGCCGACGCAGGCCCTGATCGACGACCTCGCGAAGGTCGAGGGAGACATCATGATCCTCGGCGTCGCCGGCAAGATGGGGCCGACGCTGGCGGGCCTGGCGAAAGCCGCCGTGCCCGATCGCCGCGTCATCGGCGTGGCGCGCTTCAGCGACCCCGGTGTGAAAGAGTGGCTGCACGCACGCGGGGTCGAGACCATCAATTGCGATCTGATGGACGAGAAGGCCATTCACGCCTTGCCGAAGGCGCCCAACGTCATCTTCATGGCGGGCCGCAAGTTCGGCGCCGAGGGCGATCTGGCGCTGACCTGGGCGATGAACGCGCACGTCCCGGCATTGGTCGCGCAGGCCTTCCCCGCCTCGCGCATCGTGGCGTTCTCGACCGGCTGCGTCTACCCCTTCGTCCCCGTCGACGGCAAAGGCTCGACCGAGGACATGGCGCCGAACCCGCCCGGCGAGTACGCCCAGTCCTGCGTCGGACGCGAGCGCATGTTCGAGTACTTCTCGGGCAAGTTCGGAACGCCGGGCCGGCTGTTCCGCCTCAATTACGCGATCGACATGCGTTATGGGGTGCTGCACGACATCGCGACGAAGGTGCTGAACGGTTCGGCGATCGACCTCAGTCTCGGCCATGTCAATTTCATCTGGCAGGGCGATGCGTCGGCACAAGCGTTGCGCTGCCTCGCTCACTGCACGACGCCAACCTCGCCGATCAATGTCAGCGGCCACGAGATTCTGGCGGTGCGCGACCTCGCGATGAAGTTCGGCACAAGGTTCGGCCGCGCGCCGGTGCTGACAGGCAAGGAAGAGCCGACGGCCTGGCTGACCGACACGTCCAAAGCGGTCGGCCTGTTCGGCCTGCCCGTCGTCGACACCGATCAATTGATCGCCTGGACCGCGGACTGGGTCTCCCGCGCCATGCCGAGCCTCGGCAAGCCCACCAAATACGAGGTGCGCGATGGACGTTACTAACGGCCCGCCCGTCATCAAGCTGTCCGAGCAGGATGCGAACGCCGGGCTCGCGCTCTCGACGGAAGCGCACTGGAATCAGACCGAAGAAGACTGGCGCATCTTCCTGCGCGACGGCATCGTGTTCGGCATCCGCGACGGCGCGCGGCTGGTCGCGACTGCGGCGCTGCTACCCTATTCCGGCAACAACGCCTGGGTCAGCATGGTGCTGGTCTCGGGCACGCATCGCCGCCGCGGCTTGGCAACGCGACTCGTCGACGCTTGCATGGAAACCGCGCGCAAGAAGGGCCTGACGAGCTGGCTCGACGCGACACCCGACGGCGCCAAGGTCTATGGTCCGCTCGGGTTCACGCCAACCTTGCAGTTGCGCCGATTGAAGCTGGTCAACGCCGCGCCGTCATCCGCGCCTGCAATATCAGCCGCGACGCTCGAGGCACTTTGCGCCCGCGACCGGCGCGCCAGCGGCTTCGACCGCGCCGCCCTGCTGACCGCCTTCGCGCAGCGCGCGGGGTCACGGATCGCTGCTGGCAGTGGTGCGATCGCCCTGGTCCGCGACGGCAGGACCGCGCGCCATATCGGCCCGTTGTTCGCCGATGACGCTGCCGATGCGCAGGCCCTGGTCGGCGCGATTGCAGCATCGGAGACCGGCCCGCTCCTGATCGACGCCGTCGCCTCGCAAAGCCAGTTCCTGGACGGCTTGACGGCCTCTGGCTGGACCATCGAGCGACCGTTCCAGCGGATGCGGTTCGGCCCCGCCACCAATGCGGCGAAGGAAACGCCATTCGCCGTCGCAGGCCCCGAATTCGGATAGGACATCATGCACCACAGCCAGATCAACAGCGACGTCCGCAAGCTGATCGCCGAAGGCACCGTGCTGCCGGCGCATCCCCTCGCCCTCACCGCCGAGCGCCAGCTCGACAAGACGCATCAGCGCGCGCTGACGCGCTACTACATCGACGCCGGCTCGGGCGGCCTCGCCGTCGGTGTGCACACCACCCAGTTCGCGATTCGCGAGGTCGGCCTCTACCGCCCCGTGCTCGAACTCGCCGCCGAGACCGCGGCGAACTGGACCCAGCGTCCGCTGGCGATGGTCGCAGGCCTTGCGGGCCCGACCCGGCAGGCGGTCTCTGAGGCGCGCACCGCGCGCGACATAGGCTATCATGCCGGCCTGCTCAGCCTCGCGGCGATGAAAGCTTCCTCCGAGGACGAGATCATCGCGCATTGCACGTCCGTCGCCGCCGAGATTCCGCTGGTCGGCTTCTACCTGCAACCGGCCGTCGGCGGCGTCGTGCTGTCGAGCCGGTTCTGGCAGCGCTTCGCCTCGATCGACAATGTCATTGCGATCAAGATTGCCCCGTTCAACCGCTATCGGACGCTCGACGTGCTGCGCGGCGTCGCCGCCGCCGGCGCGCTCGACCGCGTCGCGCTCTATACCGGCAATGACGACCATATCCTGCTCGACCTGATGCTGCCGTTCGACCTGCGCGACAACGGCGTCACCACCCGCACCTATTTCAAAGGCGGCCTGCTCGGCCACTGGTCGGTGTGGACGGCAAGTGCCATCAAACAGTTCGAGCGCTGCAAGGCGGCGCGGCACAAGGACAGCGTGCCCGCCGACCTGCTGGCGCTCGATGCCCGCGTCACCGATTGCAACAGCGCCTTCTTCGACGTCGCCAACAATTTTCACGGCTGCATCGCCGGCTGCCATGACGTGCTGCGGCGCCAGGGCCTGATGAAGGGTTTGTGGTGCCTCGACCCCGACGAGGGTCTCAGCCCCGGCCAGAAGGAGGAGATCGATCGCGTCACGCGCGAGCATGCCGACCTCAGCGACGACGCCTTCGTCGCCGCGAACCTGGACAAATGGCTGACATGAGCTCGGCCCCCTTCATCAGCCTGCAAGGCGTCCGCAAGGTCTACCGCAGCGGCGGCGCCGAGTTCCTCGCGGTGTCCGACGTCACCATGGACGTGCGGGAAGGCGAGCTGGTCTCGCTGGTCGGTCCCTCCGGCTGCGGCAAGACCACGGTGATGAAGATCCTGGCCGGCCTGCACGGCGCCGACGGCGGCACCGTCAAGATCGGCAATGCCAGAAGCCCGTTCGATCCGACCCGCGACATCGGCATGGTGTTCCAGCAGGCGCTGCTGCTGAAATGGCGGACCATCCTCGACAACGTGCTCCTGCCGGCCGAGATCGTCGGCCTGCCCATGAAGGCCGCGCGCGAACGGGCGCGCGATCTGCTCGATCTGGTTGGCCTTGCCGGTTATGAGCAGAAATACCCGCAGCAGCTGTCCGGCGGCATGCAGCAGCGCACCGCGATCGCCCGCGCCTTCGTTCACGATCCGAAGCTGATCCTGATGGACGAGCCGTTCGGCGCACTCGATGCGCTGACACGCGAGCAGATGAATCTGGAGATGCTGAGGATCTGGCGCGAGAGCGGCAAGACCATCGTCTTCGTCACCCACTCGATCCAGGAGGCGGTGTTCCTGTCCTCGCATTGCGCGGTGCTGACCGCGGGACCTGCGAAGATGGCCGACTATTTCCCGATCGACCTGCCCTTCCCGCGCGACCTTCCGCTGAAGACGACCGATGCGTTCGGCGCCTATGCAAGGCGGATCTACGCGAAGCTGGGGTTAGGCACGGCATAAACAGCCGGTCCGCTGTCATTCCGGGGCGCGACGAAGTCGCGAACTCCGATGCGCAATTGCGCATCTGAGAATCCATCGGACCGCAAAACACGCGGTGAAATGGATTCCGGGCTCGCGCCAAGAGGCGCGCCCCGGAATGGCGGTGCGCGGCGTGGACATCGCGCCCCCTCAATCAGCTCCTGTTGCGCGTCTTGCTGAGCAGATAATTGTCGTAAAAATTCTCCGCGATCTGCGTATAGAACAGCACCTCCTTCATATACGCGTCGTGGCTGTCTTTGGTGCGCTTGAACAGGTCGCTCTTGGCGGCGAGCTCGTTCAGATGGTCCTGGGTCGCGTTGTAGCAGGCTTCCAGCACCGGTTGCGGGAATGCCTTCAGCTCCGCGCCGCCGGCGATCAGGCGCTTCAATGCCGCCGGATTCACGCTGTCGTACTTCTCGACCATCCAGGCGCCGGCCGCCGCGCCCGCCTGGTTGACGATCGCCTGGTACTGCTTGGGGAGTGAGGCCCATTTCTCGTCATTGACGACCATGTGCAGCATGGCACCGCCCTCCCACCAGCCGGGAAAGTAGTAGTACTTGGCAACCTTGTAGAAGCCGAGCTTCTCGTCGTCATAGGGACCGACGAACTCGACCGCGTCGATCGTCCCCTTCTCCAGCGCCGGGTAGATGTCGCCGCCCGCGATCTGCTGCGGCACGACGCCGAGCTTTGCCAGCACGTGCCCGCCCATGCCTGCGATGCGGAATTTGAGACCCTTGAGGTCGTCGACGGTCTTGATCTCCTTGCGGAACCAGCCGCCCATCTGGGTGCCGGAATTTCCGCAGAGGATCGCATGCGTCCTGAACGGCTTGAGCGCTTCATTGGTGAGGTCGGCGCCGCCGCCGAAGTGCCACCATGATTCCTGATGACGATGGTTCATGCCGAAGGGCGCGCCGGTGGCATAGGCGAGCGCGGGCTCCTTGCCGAATGTAAAAATAGAGCGGGGTCTGCGCCATCTCGACCGATCCGGTGCTGACGGCATCGAGCGCTTGAAGCCCTGGAACGATCTCGCCGGCAGCAAAGGTCTGGATCTGGAATTTGTTGTCTGTCGCCTCGGCGACATATTTCGCGAAGGTCTGCGCCGTGCCGTAGATGGTGTCGAGCGATTTGGGGAAGCTCGAGGTCAGGCGCCATTTGATCTCGGGCGCGCTCTGCGCGACCGCAGGAGCAGCAACCAGCGTCGTCGCGCCGGCGACTGCGCCGCCTTTGAGGAATGTACGGCGTTTCATGATGGATCTCCCTAAAGCAGATTTCTAACATAAGGGTTTGTGGCGACGGTCTTCGCGGACCGTTTGCCCGTTCCTATAGCGGAGTTCAAGTTGCGAGGAGAAGGCCCGTGCGGAGCTCTCAGAGCAGCTTGGCGCTCACGAACAGCGCGCGCACGGCGTTGGTCGCCTGCACCGCCAGCATGGCATTACCGGCGGCGCCTTCCAGGGCCGCGACGGCGTCCTCGTGCAGCGCGCGAAATTCCATCCACTCGACCGACTTGAAGTTGGTGAGGAATTGATAGGCCTGACCGACGGTCGCGATCGCCAGCGTGTCGCCGTTCAGCTTGATCTTGAACGTCGTGCGCAGCGGGGTTTCGGAACTTGAGGGATCGCTCATGGGCTGCTTCTGGACGAGGACGGCTCAAGGAAAGGGAAACGGCAGCAGCCCGGCCGTCGCAGGCAATATCAGGAATCGGTGCTCGCACGCTGCGAAGCGGTTGCCGAGCCTCGCAGGCTCGGCACCACGACCAGGCGGTTGAACTCGCCATTGTCGTAGGCTTTCAGGAATCGATCATAGTCCTTGATCGAGACGCAGCCGTTGGAATCGCCGCGGGGTCCGAGCAGGTAGTTGTGCGTGAGCAGGCCGACGCGGCCAAGCGCGCTGGTGCCCTCGACCGGGGTCATGCGCAGCGCCCGGACGCCGTGGAACAATTTTTCACGCGGTTTCAGGTCGTAGGTCGCCGGCGGCGTCGCGCCAACCATCCGCCGGTCGACATAAGTGGGGTCGTCCATCAGCGCGCCCAGGCCGGAATGGGCTTCCAGCGTCACGCCGCTCGGCAGATAAACCGCCTTGGCCGAGATGTCATAGACCGCCGTCCGCGAATCGTAGCCGAGGGCGGCGAGATCCGGCGCCTTGCTGAACAGACCGTCGCCGGGCGTCAGCGAAGCCAGCTTGATCTTGTCCGTGAACCTTTCGAAGAAATTGCGGTTGTCGGCCCTCGAACCGGTATCGGCATAGGCCTGGCTGGACGCGATCTGGGCGGCCAGGTCCGCCTGGACCGGACGCGAGCGCGGCATCGGGACGGCGCCGGCACGCAGCGAGGCCCTCCGCTCGTCGTCCGCAGCCCGCTCGTCATCGGTCAGCATCGAACGCCAGTCGTCGCCCTGAAGCCTTTGTGCGAGCATCGCCTTGGCGTCCCGCAGCCTGAGCTGCACTGCGTTGACGGCGGAGCGCTCCAACACCCGCAGGCCAAGCTCGTGGGGCGTCGGGTTGGCGGCGGCCGAGGCGAAACGGTCCTCGAATGAAGGCGCGTTGGCCGGCGGCAGCGCAGCCGAGAGCAAGGGAGTCGAACCGCCCATGTCGGTGACCCACGCGGCGGCGCCCAGCGCCAGCGCAATTGCTGCCAAAGACAGCAAAATCTTCTCGGCTCGCCCGACACGGCGGCGCGACAACAGCCTCTCGGCATGTGCTGCGTCGGAAACCATCAGATCCCCAAATCGACCTCCGGGGAGACCCACCCCCACCCGGAGACTCTATATACCAGCTACCACATTGGGAGCCAAAAGTTAGGCATAATCGGGGCCGGCTAACCCCTCTGAGGTATCCCGTGACCGATCAATTCGATCTCGACCGCTTTGTCCGGGCCCAGGACCCGGTTTATCACACCATCCAGGGCGAGTTGGCCCGTGGCCGGAAGCAGACTCACTGGATGTGGTTCGTCTTCCCGCAGATCGCAGGCCTCGGCTTCAGCGCCATGTCGCAGCGCTACGCCATCGGGTCGCGCGCCGAGGCGGCCGCCTACCTCGACCACCCCCTCCTCGGGGCGCGCCTGGTCGAATGCACGCGACTCGTGCTCGCCGTTGAGGGCCGCACCATCAACGCGATCCTCGGAGCGCCGGACGACGCCAAATTCCGATCGTCGATGACGCTGTTCGGCGCGGTGTCCGGCGAGCCGGTCTTCGATCAAGCGATCACCCGGTATTTCGCGGGCGAACGCGACGACGCGACACTGGAAATTCTGGCGAAGCTCGACCGGACATCCCGCTGAGTTGACGGAGGCCGGCAGCGTAAACCCGGGATTAACATCGGCAACCTATCGTCTGGGCGAAATATTTCTCCGTCGATTGCCGGATAGATCATGAAAATCGGTACGCTGCTGACCAGCGCCATCGTCTCGCTCTCGACCGTCGGCGGCGGCCTCGCCGTTTACGTCGCCGTGACGAAATATCAGACCATGCAACGGGTCGGGGAAGCCCAGGGGCGGCTCGCAATCGTCCGGGCTGCGAGTGACATCCCGCGCTATCTCAACCCGGAGCGCGGCTTTGCCACCAATATCCTCTACGGGCCGGCCACCGTCGATCCGCAGCAACTCTCCGAGCACGACAAGCTGCGCAGGCAGACCGACGGCGCCCGCGACCGCATGAACGCGTTGCGCAAGGAGCTGCCCGGCTCGTTCGACGACGGCAACGCGATCGGCACCGAGATCGACGCCATCAATTCGAAATTCACGGCGCTGCGCGAGGCCATCGACAGGGCGATCGCCGGACCTGCAGAGGCGCGCAAAGATGCCGCCAGAAAGGTCGTTGCCGACAACGCGGTGCTCAACGCCGGCGTCACCGCGCTGCTCAACGAGCAGGTCCGTCGGATGGCAATCCTGAATGGCGATGCCTATCGCCAGGCCAACTACGCCAATATCGCCATGACGCTCCGCGACATCGGCGGCCTCAATGCCAGCGTGCACAAGAACCTCGTCGGCGGGAAGAAGGTGGCGACCGATGCCGAGAAGGCCGACGTGGCGCGCATGCAGGGCCGCAACGACCAGATCGTGATGGCGTTGATGGAGTTGCGCGGCAATCCGGCGACGGCGGCAAACGTCGGTGCCGCACTGGACACGATGAACTCCCGCTACGTCGAGGAATTCGGCCGCGAACTCAAGCTGGTCAAGGACGGCGCCGCCACCGGCAAGTATGAGCACGACGTCGAAACCTACTACGCGGCCTCGCAAAAGGGCCTCGGATCCATCATCGGCGTCCGCGACGCGTTTTATGACAACGCAGAGCAGATCCTCGCCGGCGCGTCCTCCGCCGCGCGTACCAGCTTCACGATCGCGCTGATCGGCCTCGTTACCCTGCTGATCGCCAGCGCCGGCCTCATCGTGATGGTCCGCCGCCGCGTCTGCGCCCCCATCGTGACCCTGACGACGCGGATGTCGCGGCTCGCCGACGGCGAGGTTGCCGACGGCATTCCCGGGGCCGAGCGCTCCGACGAGATCGGCGCGATGGCGGCAGCCGTTCAGGTGTTCAAGGACAACATGATCAGGGCCGACCGGCTCGCGGCGGAGAAGCAGGCCGAAAACGATGGCAAAATGCGCCGCGCCCAGGCGCTCGACGAGCTCACCCGCGCCTTCGAGGCCAAGGTCACCGAGCTCGTCGGCGGCCTGTCCCGCGCCTCCGCGACGATGGAAGGCACGGCGCAATCGATGACCTCGACCGCGGCCCAGACCAACAGCCAGGCCGCCGTGGTCGCTGCTGCTTCCGAACAGACCTCGACCAACGTGCAGACGGTCGCCAGCGCCACCGAGGAGCTGACCTCCTCGATCTCCGAGATCAGCCGCCAAGTCGCCCAGAGCACCGCGATCGCGGCCCGCGCGGTCGACAACGCCCGCCGCACCGGGGATACCGCGCGCGCGCTTGCCGACGGCGCGCAGAAGATCGGCGACGTCGTCACGCTGATCCAGAGCATCGCCGAACAGACCAACCTGCTTGCGCTGAACGCGACCATCGAGGCCGCCCGTGCCGGGGAGGCCGGCCGCGGCTTTGCCGTGGTCGCCTCGGAGGTGAAGTCGCTCGCGGGTCAGACCGCCAAGGCGACCACGGAGATCTCCGAGCAGATCGCGGCGATCCAGAGTGCGAGCGACGAGACCGTGGCCGCGATCCGCAACGTCGCCGATGTCATCGGCGAGATCGACCAGATCGGCACCGCGATTGCCGCCGCGATCGAGGAGCAGGGCTCGGCCACCAAGGAGATTGCCCGCAGCGTCCAGGAGGCCGCCCGCGGCACCCAGGAGGTCAACAGCAACATCTCCGGCGTGCAGCGCGCCGCCGACGACACGGGTGCTGCCGCCCGGGAGGTTCTGGGAGCTGCGCAGCAACTCTCGACCCAGTCGCGCGACCTTGCCGGACAGGTCGAACGCTTCCTCGGCGAGGTCCGTGCCGCCTAATAAGGCGGCGCCTTCCTTGCCCGCTGTGCTTTCGCCGCTTCGATCCACCAGGCGAGATCATCGGCAAAGCGCGGGAACGCGCGTTCCAACGCCTTGCCGCCATCGCCGATCGGCTCGCCGTCTGCCGACAATGTCTGTGCGATCGGACCGACGCCGACGGTGCTCGACACCACCACCATGCCCATCTCCGACAGCGTGCCGTGCCAGGCGGTCGCGGCGCGCGCGCCGGACAGGCGGCCGGCCGAATAGCTCGCGATCGCGGCCGGACGCCAGAACCATTCTTCGAGGAAATGATCGGTGAGATTCTTCAGGCCGGGCTGAATGCCCCAATTGTATTCGCCGGTAACGAAGACGAATCCGTCGGCGTCACGGATCTGGCCGGCCAGCTTCTCCAACTCCGCGGGCGCCGAGCCTTTGGGATACTCCTTGTACATGCGATCCAGCATCGGCAGGCCGATCGCCTTGGCGTCGACGAATTCGACGTCCTCGCCGCGGCTGCGCAGCCGGTTGATGAGGAAGTTCGCCAGGCGGATGCCCATGCGGTCGGAGCGGTAGGAACCGTAGAGGACGAGAATGCGATTGCTCATGGCAGGACGGTAGCACGAAACCGGCGTCCGTCCCTACCCCTGTTTGTCAGTGTTGTCCGCGGCTGCGCAGCAGCGTTTGTGATGGGGTCTCGCCGAACTGGTCGCGGTAGCTTCTGGAAAAATCGCTGAGATGCCAGAAACCAAACGCGAGCGCGACCGCCTTGACGCTATCGGCCCCGGCAAGAAGCCGCTGGCGCACCAGCCACAGCCGGCGCAGACGCAAGTAGCGGTGCAGGCTCATGCCGCGATAGCGGCGGACGACGTCGTGCATGGTGCGCACCGACAGACCGAGCCTGCCCGCGATCTCGTCGCTGTAAATCGGCTGCGACAGGTCTTCGGAGAGCAGCGCCCGGATGTCCTGGAATATCCTGAAACTCCGTCCGTCATTGGGTCCCAAAGTCCAGCGGGCCGAAATGACCGTTTCAAAGACCTCATCGACCGCGCCGAGCAGGGATTCCTTCATCGCCGCGCCCCTCAACAGAAGCTCCGGTGCCTGGGCCGGACCGGACGCCTCGGCCAGCACCCCGCCGACCACGCTGCGCAGCCGCTGCAGGCCGGCCGCGGAGACCTCAAAGATCTTGAAGTTCGCGTACGTGGGGGGCCAGCCGCGATCCGTTACCTCCGGCCTGAACACTACCGAGGCGATTTGCCGCTGCACCTCCTCGACGGCGGTGTAGGACGCACCGCCGCTGCCGATGACCACGACCGGTCGCGCGCGTTGCGAACCATTGAAGCGCACGGGCACGTCGAGATCGTCCATTGTGAAGCCGACCGCAGTGCAATTCCCGAGGAGCTGTGCATCGACCACCCGAGGAAAAGCGTGGGTCAGATTCACGTCGCAGCCAGGCAACGACAGTATCGTCTGCGCAGCCGAAATCTTCCGCGCAAAAGGCGTGAATTCGAAATTCAGCCCGCGTATGGCACTGCGAAATTCGTCGACGTCTGAAAAGCGAAACGTCTTGAGTGCCGACCCGGGCACGTCATCAATACTTGCCATGGAAATAAGAAGTGCCGCGTCGCGTTAGACCTGCGCCCGGCCGCGGTACCGGTTCGCTTCCCTCCTTCGGTTTTCCCCTGAACCGATGGAAGCAATCGTAACGTGTATTGCCCAAATGGCGAGCGTCCAATTGCAAGAACGAGCCGGGACGCCCCGTCTCGCCGAATTTCGATAACGTTTCCCGGAAGGCTGACGGTGTGCCGATACCCGAGGCGTCGGCCCCTCAAATTCTAATTAACGTCTTTAGGGCGGAATGAGCGCCGTTGATCGTGAAATCTATTTCATTTCAGGCCCCTGCCATGATGGCAAATTCGCCTGCCGATATTCTGGTCGAGCTGGAGACCGCGGTTGCAACGTGTCCGGTGGAGCGCTGCACTCGCATCCTCTCCGGCATCTTGCAGCTGCTCACAAGCAGTCGCGAACGGCCACAGGAATTGCTCGCCAATGTGGTCGACGGCGTTCTGCTCCGGCTGATCGAGCGGGTCGAAGCCAACGCGCTGATTGAAGTCAGCGCGGCGCTTGCGGAGCTCGAGGCGGCTCCGAGAAAAACGGTGCGACGTCTCGCTTCGCACTCTGATCCGGAGGTGGCGTGCCCCGTCTTGCTCCGATCGCGGTCGCTGTCCACGACCGATCTCACCACGATCGCGGCCGCACGCGGCGAACGCCAGCAATGTGCGATCGCCCGCCGCACGCCTGTCGATCCCGTCGTGATCGAAACGCTGATCAAGGGCCGCGCACGCAGCGTTTGTTTGGCGTTGATCGCTAATGCGGACGCACAATTCTCCGACGCCGCTTATGTTGCGCTGATTGAGACGTGCCAGACGGACGATGAACTCACGAAGGCATTGGCGCTCAGGCCGGACACGCCCGACCCGGTCATGCGGAAGTTGCTGTCGGCCGCGCCGACTTCCGGCATGGGGGCAAACGCCACCGCCGCGCTCGAAGCCGCAACGGCGGCGTCAATCGTCGTCAAACTGCCCTCCCCGGCCGCCTATGCCAGCGCGCGGCCGGAGATCGCCGCACTCAGCCGCATCGGCAAGCTCAACGATTCCACCGTGAACCGCTTCGCCATCCGCGGCGAGACCGCCAACCTCATCACGGCGCTTTCGGTGCTGTCGGGGGCTCCCATCGAGATCGTCGAGCATGTCATGACCGACGAGGATTGCGAGGGTCTGGTCATGGCCTGCCGTGCCTCGCGGCTGAACTGGCAGACCACGTTTGCCATCCTCAGCAACCGCTGCGGCACCAGACTGTCTTTCGCCGACCGCGAACGCGCGCAGCACATTTTCGACACGCTGCTTCTGTCGACCAGCCAGTGGACGGTTCGCTGGGGAGAAATTGCCGCAAGCGCCAAGGACAGCAGTCGTGGACATCGCGGCGCAAAAAAGATGGGTGTTAGCCGATGAAGTTCGACGGTCGCAAAGCCTCTCGCGTGAAGATGGACCACAGGCAGCCGGTCAATCTCATGGGCTCGGACGGCACCTGGCGGCGCAGCTGCGTCCTGCTCGACATATCGCAGACGGGAGCCAAGGTCGAGGTCGAGGGCACGCTGGACGTGCTGCAGGCCAAGGAATTCTTCATGCTGCTGTCGTCGACGGGGCTCGCCTACCGGCGCTGCGAGCTGGTGTGGATCGACGGCACCACGGCCGGCCTCCACTTCGTCACCGCACAAGGCAAGAAGAAGCAGGCAAGTACGCCGGCTGCCGCAATGCAGAGCTCCGCCAAATAGAGCGAGAATTCGTCCCGCCGATTGGACCCGCGACATCCCAGGTCATACCCGTGCAGAACGCGCAAACCGCACCCAGGCCCACCAATCGCGACGGCATCGCCGTCACCGCAGCGTCGCGCCCGTTGGTGCATGTCCTGGCCGACAGTTCCGACAAGCTGGCCGGCGTCTGCTCGATTCTCCAGGAGCGCTTCACCGTCGCGGGCGAACGGCTCGATGCCGAATCCAAGCTGTCGCAGGTGCCGTCGGCCATCGTCATTCGCGCGGAGCTTCGCGATGTCGACAACATCGCGGCGATCAAGAAACGCTCGGGCAAGCTCGCAAAAGCGAAGAAGCGCGTCTTCCTGGTGGAGCACGCTTCTCACGTCGGCGTTTCGCAAGCCTATGCGCTTGGGGCGACGCTGGTGCTGCCGGGCACGATCAACCGGGCGAGGCTGCTGGCTGGGTTGTCTGATCCTGCCAACCCGTCCTCGGCCTCGTCGAGCACGACCGCGCAGTCCGACAATGCGATCGAGACCGCCGCCACCGCGATCGCGTCGATGTTCACCTCCGTGACCCTGGGCCAGCCGCTTGACGTCGATGGTGCGAAGGAGGCCGGTCGCCTGATCGCCGACCGCATCACCCGGCACGGCCTGACGGACTGGCTCATGACGGTGCGGCGCCATCACGAAGGAACCTATCAGCATTGCCTGCTCGTGACCGGCGTTACCATCGACTTCGGATTGAGCCTCGGCGTCGGCAGGACGGACCTGGAACGTCTCTACACCGCTGCCATGTTTCACGATATCGGCAAGGCGCAGATTCCGCTCGCCATCCTCGACAAGCCGGACCGCCTCGATGCCGCGGAACGCGCACTGATCAAAACGCATCCGGCCGCCGGCTACGAGTTTCTCAAGGACCAGGATGGGATCTCGCCGGAGATACTCGATGCCGTTCGCCACCATCACGAGTACCTCGACGGCAGCGGCTATCCCGATGCGCTTTGCGCCGAGAGCATTGGCGACATCGTGAGGATTTTAACGATCTCGGACATCTTCGCAGCGTTGATCGAGCACCGGCACTACAAGCCGACCATGCCGCGGGCGGAGGCCTACGACGTTCTGTGCGGCATGAACGGCAAGCTGGAAAAGGCGCTGGTCCACTCGTTCAAGCAGGTCGCGCTGACGCGGTGAGCGCGGCCCTCCGGTCGGTGACGCGGCTTCAATGGGTCGCCCGATGGCTGGCGCGCCGCGGGATGGAGCGACAGGCCAGTCCTTCCGCCAGCAGCTTCATGTCCTCGTGCCGGCCGCTGCGAATCAGGCGTCCGAACTCTTCGGGTGTGAATGGAAGACTTGGATCGTTGTCGATCGGACGCCGCATCCGCGGACCAAACAACCGCCGAACCAGGCTAGCCAGCCGCCGCATGTCAATTCCCTCGCGCCAGCAACAAACCTCTCAGTCCGCACAATGTTCCTCCCGCGCCTCGGAGATTTCAAGAGGCCGCTCGCGACCCCACAGCAAATATTTCGCTCAGAGAATAATTCCCCCTCCCTCGTGCCGATCGACAAAAAACTGACGTAACGCACGAACTCGTCGTCGTGCTCGCGGGTGCGAGCGAACTGCATCGCGAAAGAAATCACCGTCCGGATAGCCCATCGCCACGCAGGTCAAGAGGACCGCGTCTCCGAGCCGGCACATGATGCCGTTGCCGATGCGAGACGCAAAACCTATGCTGAGCCGCAAGCAAGACCAAGAACCTCGCGAGGAGACCCGCCATGGCCGCGCCGCTCGATCCCGTCATCGCCGAGATCATTCCGCTCATGCCGATGCGCGATCCCACAGTCATGACGCCACAGAGCGCCCGCGATTCCTTGCGCGCACTGGCTGCCTCGCGCGCCGCGGTCCCACCGCCAACCGTCGACAGCGTCGAGGATATCAGGGTGAAAGGCGGTGCGGGCCCGCTCGATGCACGGGTCTACCGGGCCGGCACCACGCCGGCGCCGACGGTTGTGTTCTTCCATGGCGGCGGCTGGGTTGCGGGCGATCTCGAAACTCACGACCGGCAGGCGCGCAACCTTGCGATCGAAACCGGCGCGATCGTCGTCTCCGTCGATTATCGCCGTCCGCCCGAGACGCGCTTTCCCGGCGCGTTCGAAGACGCCTTTGCCGCGGTGGGCGACGTGTTTGGCCGCGTCGCGGAATTCGGCGGCGATGCCAAGCGCCTGGGCGTCGCAGGCGACAGCGCCGGCGGCAACCTCGCGGCGACCACCGCGATCGCCTGCCGCGATGCCGGCATCAGGCTCGCCGCCCAACTCCTGGTCTATCCCGTCACCGACGTGCTCGGTTGTTACGCCGACCCGCACGAGAACGCGCGGTATCCCTCGCGCGCCGAGAATGCCGAGGGCTACTTCCTGACGCGGGCAACGATGGAATGGTTCTGCCGCCATTATCTCGCCGATCCCGCTCACGCCAGTGATTGGCGCGTCTCCCCGCTGCGCGCAGCATCCCTCGCCGGTGTCGCGCCCGCGGTCGTGACCACCGCCTGGTTCGACCCGCTGCGCGACGAGGGCACCGCCTATGCGCGGGCCTTGGGGGCCGCCGGGGTCCGCGTCAAGCACCACGAGGGCCCTGGCCTGATCCACGGCTATTTCGGCATGGGCGACGCCTCCGACGTCGCGCGCGCCGAGGCGGAGCGCGCACGCGCCGACTTCAAGGGGTTGCTCGCGCGCGGCGTGTGAGGGCGATCAGGCGCTCCTCGCGCGCTGCGCGCCGGTCTGCCCCCAAGTCTCGTCCCAGTCCTGGCCGGCGGCATCGACCACGCGGCCGTCTGCCTCGAAAAACTTGTTCGGCACCTGGAAGATCGCCAGGATCAGCGCGCCGTCCGGGCACCAGGCGGCATGCCGGCTGCCGGCTTCGCGCCAGATGAATTCGCCGGCCTTGCAGGCGACCCCTTCGGCCGGTCCCTCCTTGTCGACCAGCGCACCCTCGATCACCCAGCTCTGCTCGATCCCGACATGCTCGTGGTCGGGCAGTACAGAACCCGGTGCAAAGCGCATCAAGGCGGTCATCAGGCCGGTGCGGCGGTCGAACAAGAGCGTCTTGGCTTCGCAGCCCGGAAAGCGCGTGGTCTGCCATTCCATGTCTTGCGGTCGAACAAGGTGCGAGTGCCCGTCGGCGGCTTCCCGGTCGTTCGCGATCGCGGCGTCCATCACGATACTCCCTCCGTTTCGTCCGTGCGAAACTATCAGCATCGCGCAGCCGGGTCAGCGAGCGGTGCAACAGAGAGGATCGCGTCGAAAAACCGGCAGGAGTCCGGACGCCTCGGGCCGGTCCTGCTTGATTGCGCCACGATTCCCGGTTCCAATCCGCTCCGCCATTTCTGGTTAGGGAGACACCATGATGAAGCGAATTTTCCTCGCGACAATCGTTGCCAGCTTCGCGGCGGGCTCGGCCTTCGCGCAAGAAACCTGCGAGAGCAAGGCCGTCGGCAAGGACGGCAAGCCGCTGTCCGGCGCCGCCAAGACCTCGTTCCTGAAGAAGTGCAAGGAAGACGCCTGCGCGCCCAAGGCCGTCAGCGCCGACGGAAAGCCGTTGGCGGGCGCGGCCAAGACCAGTTTTATGAAGAAGTGCGAGACCGGCGCGTAAGGCCCGGCCTCTCTTCGCCTCGCCCCTCTTGCGGGGCGAGGTGAACAGCCTTCGCCGATCAGTCCGGCTCGCTGCACTGGATCTGGCAACGCATGAGGTCGCCCGCGACGACAGCCCGCAAGTCCTTCGAAAATTGTTGACGCAGCAATGACAGGTGAATGACCCGTCTCGGGGGTTTGCGACCAGCGGCACCTGAGCATTGTTTCATCCGTGTTACGTCACGCAAGGAAAATGCTGTTCCTGAGCAGGCGTCCGGGCGTGGCGACTGGCCGGGCCGCCGTGTAAAGTCTTGCGATCTGCCAGTCTGGGACTTGCATGCCAAACCCTCACGTCCTCCTCGCTTGGGAACTCGGCGCCAACAGGGGGCATGTGACGGCGCTCGGCGGAATTGCACGCGCACTGACACGCCGGGGCGCTCGCGTCACGTTTGCGGTCCAACGGCTCGACGCGATGCGAGCGCTGCGGCCCCTCGATGAATCATGGGTCTTCGTGCAGGCACCAGTTTGGCCGGGCCTGCTTATCAATGCTGGCTTCGGCGGCCGGCAACCGACCGTGACATTCGGTGACATTCTTGCAGTTCTCGGCCTGCGAGATTCCGGGGTTGTCGAATTTCTCGTGCGCGGATGGGACGGCCTGCTCAATGCAACGCGACCCGACGCGGCCATCGCCGACTTCGCACCAATGCTGCAGCTTGCGGCCCGCGGGCGTCTCCCGGTCGTCGCGAGCGGCAATGGCTTCTCGCTGCCACCGGACCATTTGGAAACCTATCCGCCATTATGGAACTCGAGTCCGGCGTTTCCCGAGCCCGCGCTGCTCGAGGTCATCAACGTCGCTCTCGAACGATGCGGCAGGCGACCGCTGGAGCGACTGCCCGAGATCATGGCCGCGGAGCGCAGGATGCCGCACTCTTTCGCGCTCTTCGATCCCTATGATAATGCTCGGCGCGAGCGCATGCTCGCACCAATCCTCCCAAACTGGAGTCCGGTGCATGTCGCTGAAGGCGATGAGATTTTTGTGTATTTTTCGGAGACTGCTCACGGCGCCGAACGCATCTATGACGCGCTCGCGCGATACGGGTCGAGGGTGAGAATACACGTCCCCAATCTCGCCGGCATATACCTGGAGAAACTCCGCGCTGCGGGCGTCATCTTCGAACCGCGTCCGCAGAAACTCGTCGATATTGCATCGCGTAGTCGCATCGTTGTTTCCCACGGCGGACTGGGACTGGTCTCGATGACGCTTGCAGCCGGCCTGCCGCAACTGGTACTTGCGCCGGACCTCGAGAAGCGTCTCATTGGCGAGACGGTGGCACGTCTTGGCGTCGGCAAGCTCATGCCCTGGAGCGATGTCACGGCGGACTCGATCGTCGCCAGCATCGATGCTTTGTGTGCTGATGTGAACATTCGCCAGCGCGCATCGCAGATCGGTCGAACGATCGCCCCACTGCTTTCGCATGATGCGTCCGAAATAATCGCCGATGCTGCGCTGTCGCTGTGTACGTAGTCCGTGCAGTGATGCTTTGATCGCGGTTCCGAGCAGCGCGATGCTCGTGCAGCTCAATGCATTTGGAACCCTGATTGCGATTGCGTCGATGCACGATTTGAATGTATGCTAAATTTTTAAGAGCTGGCTCCTCGGCCTTTATTACTCGAGAAGCCAAGAACGTTTTTTCTTCTTGATAATGACAATTGATAGAAAAATGGGGCGTCCATGGCCGTCACCGCCGCTCAATTTGAATCCCAAATCAACGCATTTCTCGACAAGATCAAGAACAGCATCGTTTCCGAGGTCAGTAATAGCGACCTTCCTCTCATCGGCGCTATCGGCAGCGTCGCGGAAAAGGTTGGCGGGGTTGATACACTCGATCCGTTCGCCGCGCTGAAAACCGAGATACACAATGCGCTTGCGGAGGCGCAGAGCGCTGGCGGAAGCCTCGCGGACGCGCTAGTCGCCAAACTCAATGAGATTCCCGGCGTCACCGCATCGGTTTCGGCGGGCGGCGACATAAGCCTTGCGTTCAACACGACGGTGACGGCCGAGACGGAAGATTTCAATATCGCCGTCGATGAGCTTCCGATCTTCAAGATTAATGCGAGCGGTAACGCCGACTTCAGCGCCAAATTGCAGGCCCAGATCTCCATCAATTCGGACGGTACGTTCACGATGGTGGATGGCGCGCCGGAGGTCGAAGTTGGCATCGGAGCGAGCTTTTCGATTCAGGATACCGCGGCGGACCTCGGCCTTGCCAAGATTGAGGTCGATGACGCCGACCCAGCCAGGGACGAATTCACGGCCACGTTCAAGATCGATGTCGACTACGCCGGAACGACGTTCTCCTCGACCCCGACGGTAGAGGCGGATGTCGGTCTCGATCTCAAGTTCGAGACGACCTTCCTCGCCGATGTTCTCCCGAAGATTCATGGTGAGCTCACCTTCAGCTTCGGAACCGACGGAAAAACGTTCACTGCGCCGACGCTCGGGCTTGAGCACGTCACCATCAATCTGAAGGAGTACCTCGGTCTCGTCGGAGACACGCTGGGCGATGTGGCCAGCATTTTCAATCACGGTGCGCTCGGTACCATCGTCGATATCGCCATGGAGCCCATGCCGGCGTTGAACGGGATCGCCCAGGCGTTCACCCCGCTGCTTGATCAGTTCGACAAAGTCGGCTCAATCAGCGGCGGCGGTGACGGCATCATCACGATCGGCGACCTCGCGGCCTATGCGAATCCGTCCTTGCAGCAGCCAATCGGCAACTTCTACCGTGCAGTTAAGATTATCGCCGAGCTGCGCAAGTTCGCGGCACCGGACGGCTCTGGCGAAATCGACATCGGCGGCGGTTCATTGTTCGGTGGCGCCACGACCTCGAACATCGATCCTGACGCAGTGATCGATCAGCTCACCTCGAAGATTGGCGCGCTGAGTGAGCTTTCCGACATCGCCAAGGACTTCCTCAAGGTTGTTGACGACCTGCTGCCGCCCGAAGCAACTTCGACCGGCTTCGAGTTCTCGCTGTTCGAGCATCCCGAAACCGTTCTCAATATTTTCTTCCAGAACACCGTTCCCGTCGACATCATCAAGTACGATGTGCCGGAATTCAGCTTCGAGGTGGCCGCAGGTGGCTTCTTCCCGGTGCTCGGCCCGCTCGGCTTCACGCTGAAGGGTGCGCTCGCAGCCGGCATCGACATCGACATCGGCTACGACACGCGCGGCCTGGCAACGAAGAACTTCTTCGATGGCTTCTACTTCACCACCAAGCCGGACGATCCCGATCTGCACGGTCCGAGCCGCCTCAACAAGGCCACGGGCGTGCCATTCGCCTATGAGCCTGTCGGCTGGCTCAACACCAGCATCAGCGGTGGCGCGGCGATCAACTTCGTTGCCGGCGAGGCCGGCGTCGCGGCCGAGTTCGGTTTCAACACCGATGCCTATTTCAAGGACGAGAAGTTCCGTCCGTTCAGCGCGGACTGGGGCTGTGCGTTCGACATCAACGGGCGCGCCTATGTCGACGTGCATCTCTATATCCAGGTCGGGTTCGGACCATTCTCGGTCGAGAAGAACATTTCTCTCGCGGGCGCCACGCTCGCTGATTTCTCGGATTTCGAGTGCCCGCCGGAAACCGTGGTGGCTTCGGCCTCCGCACCCGGCCTCGCGTCGATGGAAGGAATTGATCTCCAGCTCAATGTCGGCCCGCGGGCAAACCTTCGCATCGTCGCCGACAACACCGGCAAGGAAGTTCACCTCGTCGATCCCAACAACCCGAACACCGAAGGTTATGTGATTGCATCGGCCCGCAAGCCGGATCCGGATGGCGAGGACATTGATCCAAAGGATGATTCTCCGAGAGAAATCGAGCCCGGCTTCCTCGATGTGAGCGCGTTCGGGGTCACCCAGCGCGTGGCGATTCCCACCACCATCAGGGCCGACTTCGGCGCCGGAAACGACTTCGTCGTCATCCAGAATGACGTGCACGTCAACAGCGTGATGTTTGGTGGAGCCGGCAACGATACGCTGATCGGTGGTGCCGCACGCGACGAACTGTGGGGCGATGACCTCGCCAACACCCAGACGGGCGCGGACTCGCTCTCCGGCGGAGACGGCGACGACACTCTCCGCGGCGGCAAGGGCGACGACACGCTGGAGGGCGGCAAGGGTGCCGACTTCCTCGATGGCGGCGAAGGTAATGATACCGTCGACTACTCCAAGGCCAACCGCGACCTGCCGACACCGACCGGCATCTACATCACCCTGTCCGACTCCGCCTACTACGGCTCGGGCGGAGATGCGGAGGGCGATCAGTTTGTGTCGATCGAGCGAGCCATCGGCACCGACTTCGACGACTACATCCGTGCCGACTACGCCCGTTACAACGTGTTCCTCGAGGGCGGCAAGGGCAACGACAACCTGCTCGGCGGTTTCGGAAATGACCTCCTGCTCGGCGGCGAAGGCGGCGACCTGCTGAACGGTTCGGGGGGATTCGTGCCGGCCGGCAGCAACGGCGGCGAGGACGGCACCACCTACATTACCTCCTGGGGCGCGGTGTATATCGACCTCACGCGCGTCTACCAGTATGGCGGCGACGCCGAGGGCGACAAGTTCTACTCCATCGAGGATGTACAGGGTTCGATCAACAACGACAGCTTGCAAGGCAATCAGTTCCGCAACGTGCTGGACGGCAGTAGCGGCGACGACTATCTCGAAGGTCGCGGCGGATCTGACGTCCTGCTCGGCGGCTTCGGCAACGACGTCGTGCTTGGCGGCGGTGACGGTGATGAACTGCTGGATGGCGGTCCGGGCGGCTACGACATCCTGACCTATGCCCATCTGACCGGTCCGGTCACTGTGGATCTTGGGGTCGGCGCGGGTGCGGGTGGCGACAGGATCGGGATGGAGGTCCCCGCGCCAGCGGGCGGCCGCGGGATCAGCTCCTTCAACCACCTCATCGGTACGGGCGCGAGCGATTCGCTCACGGGCGACCTCGGCTATAACACCATCGAAGGCGGCAACGGCGCCGACTTCATCAATGGTGACGGCGGCAACGACATCCTCATCGGCGGCGAAGGCGGCGACACCATTGTCGGCGGTACGGGAAGGGATTGGACGCTCTACGACGATTCCGGCAGCGGAGTGACTGTCGATCTGCTGGGCGTCGGAGCCGGCGGAACGGCGGCAGGTGACACGTACAATTTCGGTGGCGAGACGGTTGAGAACGTGCTCGGCTCGCGCTACGCCGACACGCTGCGCGGAAACGGTCTGGACAACATTCTCGATCCGAATATCTCCGGTCAGGAGGCCGTGGAGACGGTCGACGGACGCGGCAATCGTGCCTCCGGCAACGTGCCGGCTGATCTGCCGGGCGACGTCCTGCGTGTCGTCTACGCCGGCTACGAGGCGGACGTGGGCCAGGGCGTGATCGGCGGCTTCGCGCTCGGGTCGACGACCGGAGGCCAGCTCACCCGGCAGAACGCCGGCAACAACGGCCAGCTTGACCAGGTCAATTTCTCCAACATCGAGCGGCTCTGGCTCACCGGGACTTCCAAGGCGGACACGGTCTATGGTGGTCAATCGGCCGACCGCATCTACACCAACAGCGGTGACGACATCGTCATTGCAGGGCGCGGCGCCGACGACGTTCACACCGGGAGCGGCAACGATACGGTCGCTTGGGGAACAAACGTCAATCGCACGCTCGACTTCGGCGGCGGCATCGCGTCGCAACCTGCCGCATTTCATCTCGACGGCGGCAGCGGTCTCGACACCCTGTCGATCGATCTCTCCTTCACCAGCCAGAACCTGAGCCTGATCGGCCAGGAAGGAGCGACCGAAAATCGCGGCGCGAACTTCTCGCTCTCGAATAGTGCGGGCGCCGAGCATTTCGAATATCTCGGCGATATCCGAACCGGCGCCGGCAACGATCTCGTTGCCCAGCTTGGCGTGCACGACAACCACTTCGACACCGGCGACGGTGAAGACCTCATCCTGTCCGGCCTCGGTTTCGACATCGTCGATGGCGGTCAAGACTCGGTTGGCGATCCGGGAGGTTACGGCACCCCGGGCGCCGCCTTTGTTCAAGCCAATGGCGACCGCTTGTTCCTCGACTATTCGAGCCTCGGATCAGACCAGAACGTACGCAGTTCGTCTTTCCTCGTCGCAACCGACAGAACGGCCTACTACAGCACGCTGTGGACCAACCAGGGAGGCTACACCGCATCCGCCGCCGGAAATCCCAATGCGGTGACGTCTTCGGTCAGCTTCACCGGCATCGAAGGCCTGTCGGTTCTGGGCTCGCAGGGTGACGACGTCCTGAACGGCACAGACACGGTCTACCGCGATCTCGGCAGCTGGCTGGGCGAGAATCGCGGCGGCGACGACCAGCTGTTCGGCGAAGGTGGCAACGACATACTGATCGGCCGCGCGGGTGACGACGAGCTGAATGGCGGCGAAGGCAGCGACTTCCTTGACGGCGGCGCGAGCGTCGGGATCAACGATTTTACCCAGGTCGACCTCCTCACCGGCGGCTCGGGTGCGGACCGCTTTGTTCTCGGCACCGGAAACGGCGCCGCCTACGACGGCGGCCGCGATCTCGACTACGCCGACATCAAGGACTTCGACGCCAGCGAGGGCGACACCATCTCGCTGCACGATGGCGAGGACTATCGCGTCGAGTTCGTCGGCAGCGATGCCTATATCTACGTCCATCACGAGGACTCCGGTGGTTATGGCGGCTACGGTGGGTATGGCGGGTACGGTGGGTATGGCGGCTACGGTAGCTATGACGACCTGATCGCCAAGGTCAGGAATGTGAACGGCGATTTCGATCTCAACGCCGATTACATCGTCAGCGATAACGAGGCATGGGTGCCGAACTCGTCGCCGTCGAATGCGCTGACGGCACTGCCGTCCGGGTTCGACAGCAGCAGCGGCCCAATATCGCTGATGTCGCTTTCGACGCTCGCTACACCGTGGATCACGGCGGCTCCGACCGCGGCAGCATTGGAGGCGGCGCTGGAAGGCGCGAGCGGCGTGAACGGCTCCCTGACGGTGGAGGGGAACGCCGAGTCGTTCGCGACCTTCAACGGCGATCCGTTCGGACTGGGCTCCGGCATCATCCTGTCGACGGGTCGTGCGGCGGATCTAGCGGGGCGGAACGAAACGTCGGGCCCGACGTCGATTGCAGGCAGCATCCCGCTCACCTTCACGCGGGTCGGCGATACCGGCGGCACGACAATCTATCGCGCAAACCTCACGGGACTCGGCATCGACATCAAGTCGCTCCTGATCGAGGACAGCGGTTCGCGCGCAGGCGGTTCGCCGGGCAAGTTCAGTGGTTTCGATCTCGATGCGATCGTGCTCAGCCGGCAGTTCATTGGCGGCACGAGCTCGGCTGCCACGATGAACGGCATTTCGAAGCTCGATGTGTTTGACTACAGCAACAACGGCGTCGTGCTGAAGCCCGGCTTCATGCGTGACGGTAATTTTCAATCGGCCGAACTGAACGGTCACACAAATGGACTGCTCGACGGCCTCGCCACATTGGGCACGTTCGATGCCACCGGTTCAACCGGGGCTGTCGGCCAACGCGTGACCCTCGGTGACAACGGCGCAATCGGTTTCGACCTGACGACAGCCGTCGCCACGACGCAGCCGCTGTATCTCTACATCGCCGAATCAGGCGTGAGCCTCGAGGAGACCGTGCGCGGTTTCGTATCCGCCTCGGCGGATACGATCGAGCGGACCAGCGACCTGTCGACCGACCTCGGCACCGTAGGCCAGGAAGACGACAGCGCCAAGCTCACCTACACCTTCACGCCGAAGCCGGGCGACACCGCGTTTTCGTTCGATGCGGTGCTGTTCTCCGAGGAGCTGCCCGAATTCGACGGCAGCGATCCGACCGATATCTTCGCGATCAAGCTCAACGGCGTCGATATCGGTTCGCTGTCGAACGGCGCCGCGCTTTCGATCAAGAACCTCGTCTATTCTGGGTCGGGCGACCTGGTCTACAACCTGCCGACGACAGGACCGCTGGCGGATCAGATCCGCGCGGATGCCTACACGCATACGCTCACGATCAGCGGCCTGGTGGTGCCAGGGACCGTCAACACCCTGACCATCGAGGTGCGGGACGACCGCGATGCATTCCTCGACAGCGGCATCCTGATCAAGGAGGGCTCGTTCAAGACCTTTGTCGCGCCGGTAAACTCGACCCTGACGAACAATCCGCCAGTGATCGTCGGGCCGAACGATCAGATTCACGTGCCGGAAAACACCAAGGCGGTGACGACCGTGTCGGCATCGGACCCCGATCCGGGGCAGACGCTGACCTACGAGATCGTCGGCGGCGCGGATGCCGGCAAGTTCAACATCAACGCTTCCACCGGCGCGATCACCTTCAAGGACGCTCCGGACTACGAAAATCCGACGGATGGCAACGGCGACAACGTCTATGATCTGCTGGTGAAGGTGAAGGACAACAGTGGCGGAAGCGCCA
This sequence comes from Bradyrhizobium sp., assembly GCA_035575945.1. Classification (GTDB taxonomy): domain Bacteria; phylum Pseudomonadota; class Alphaproteobacteria; order Rhizobiales; family Xanthobacteraceae; genus Bradyrhizobium. Next base: position 139,890 of record DATLXF010000058.1, read on the forward strand.
TGCAGGACTACCACGTCAAGGTCGACGACGTCGTCGTCGAGAACGTCGCGCCAGTCGCCAGCGGCGATAGCTACGCCACCAACCTGCATCAAGCGCTCCATGTTGCCGCCCCCGGCGTGCTCGCCAACGACGCTGACGTCGATAGCGCGCTGCTGAGTGCGGTCCTGCAGGCGGGCCCGGCGCATGCGTCGTCCTTCGTCCTTCACTCCGATGGCTCGTTCGACTACACGCCCCTGCTGACATTCACCGGCAGCGACAGCTTCACCTATGTTGCATCCGACGGCACGTCGAACAGCAATCTCGTAACGGTCTCCCTCGCCGTCAACGACGGGCCGAACTCCTTCAACTTCCAAGCGAGTTCGGCCAATACGACCGTCAGTCTCAGCGGGACCGCCGGCGCCAGTATCGCCTTCAGTGCGCCGACCGGCCTGCAGAAGCTTGCCGGAGTGGTCAACAATGTCATCGGCGGATCCGGCAACGATACGATCTCCGGCAACAACAATGGTGATGTCCTGATCGGCGGCGCCGGGAACGACGTCATCACCGGGGGAAGCGGGAACGACGTCATCGGCGGCGACAACGGAACCAACCGCCTCAAGGGCGGTGCTGGCAACGACACCTTCGTCTTCAAGGATGGCAACTTCAATACGACCATCGCGGACTTCGACCCGACAAAGGACGTGCTGGACTTCCAGGGGTTCGCCGGCTTGACGGTCGACCAGATCCTTGCCGACAGCAGCCCCGGGAATAACACGGTGATCACGTTGGGGGTCAACGAGCACATTCAGCTACTGGGCGTAAGCCAGAGCCAGCTTCTAAGCCTCCAGCCGTTCGAGTTCAATGTTTGAGCGATGGAAGATATCCCGACCAATCAGAAGCCGAGAGTTGTCGAGAGTAACAGGAGAAGTTCGATGCCCGATTTCAGACTTTGCTTAGGCCGCGCCCTGGCTTCCGTCGGCCTGTTGCTGGCCGTCTGTGTCGGCGGTGCAGCCCGCGCCGATACCATCAATGTGACTGACTGGATTTCAGGTGCGACCACCACATCGGTCACCATCAACGGTACCCTCGGCGGAAACCTGGACTTCACCTTGGATCTGCGACAATCGGGCGATGTGGTGTATGGCAATTTCCTGATGTCAATTTCCAGTCCCAGCAACGCCAACCTGCTCAACCTGGTGCTTAACTCATTTCCGCAAACACCGGGGTCTTCCGCTACCGACGGCCTTTACGGAGACATCACCGCGACGCCGGCGGCGCCGGACACGACGGGACCTTTGTACGATGTCACGACCTGGAGGGTGGTTCTGGAGGCGAGTGACCTCTTGGGCGGGCCGGTGACGATCAACATCACACCTACCTTGGTCCGCTTCGACGGGGCCCCGTTCGACCCTACACCGCTCCTGACGCTGGATTTGAGTGGAGATCTGAGCATCGCAGCGGTCCCTGGTCCGATCGTTGGCGCGGGCCTGCCCGGCCTGGTCCTTGTATGCGGTGGCCTGCTCGGTTGGTGGCGCAGCCGAAAGACAACCTGTCTGGCATGATCCAGCTTCTCGACCATCGAGCATCGCCGTTCTGACATGCATGGTGAAAGCAGTGACTCGACGAAGAGCGCCCATCGGAAGCGGGGTTCTTTGTCTGCGTACATAAACCTCGAGGAAAACCGCGACGCACTTCTCCGGATCATGTCCTAGCTCCGCAGCCCGGGCGCCTCCTGCCCGGTGCGGGCGACATATTCGGTGTAGCCGCCGCCATACTGATGGATGCCCTCGGGCGTGAGCTCCAGCACGCGGTTCGACAGGACGCTGAGGAAATGCCGGTCGTGCGAAACGAACAGCATGGTGCCCTCGAAGTCCGACAGCGCGGTGATCAGCATCTCCTTGGTGGCGAGGTCGAGATGGTTGGTCGGCTCGTCCAGCACCAGGAAGTTCGGCGGGTCGAACAGCATCTTGGCCATCACGAGGCGCGCCTTCTCGCCGCCCGAGAGCACGCGGCAGCGCTTTTCGACGTCGTCGCCGGAGAAGCCGAAGCAGCCGGCGAGCGCGCGCAAGCTCCCCTGCCCCGCGGTCGGAAACGCGTCCTCGAGCGACTGGAACACGGTGCGCTCGCCGTCCAGCAGGTCCATCGCGTGCTGAGCGAAATAGCCCATCTTGACGCTGCCTCCGAGCGCCACGGTGCCCTCGTCCGGCTCGCTCGCGCCGGCGACCAGCTTGAGCAGCGTGGATTTGCCGGCGCCGTTGACGCCCATCACGCACCAGCGCTCCTTGCGGCGGATCATGAAGTCGAGCCCGTCATAGATGCGCTTTGAGCCGTAACCCTTGTGCACGTTCTTCAGCGCCACGACGTCCTCGCCCGAGCGCGGCGCCGGCAGGAAGTCGAACGCGACGCTCTGGCGACGCCGCGGCGGCTCGACCCGCTCGATCTTGTCGAGCTTCTTGACCCGGCTCTGCACCTGCGCCGCGTGAGAGGCGCGCGCCTTGAAGCGCTCGATGAACTTGATCTCCTTGGCGAGCATCGCCTGCTGGCGTTCGAACTGCGCCTGCTGCTGCTTCTCGTTCTGCGCGCGCTGCTGCTCGTAGAACTCGTAGTCGCCGGTGTAGGTGGTGAGCGATCCGCTGTCGATCTCGATCACCTTGGAAATCACGCGGTTGATGAACTCGCGGTCGTGCGAGGTCATCAGCAGCGTGCCTTCGTAGTCGCGCAGGAACTTCTCGAGCCAGATCAGGCTTTCGAGATCGAGATGGTTGCTGGGCTCGTCGAGCAGCATTACGTCGGGGCGCATCAGCAGAATGCGCGCCAGCGCCACGCGCATCTTCCAGCCGCCCGAGAGCTTTCCGACGTCGCCCTCCATCATCTCCTGGCTGAAGCCGAGGCCGGAGAGTGCTTCGCGCGCACGGCCATCGAGCGCATAGCCGTCGAGCTCCTCGAAGCGGTGCTGCACCTCGCCGTAGCGGGCGATGATCTCCTCCATCTGGTCGGCCTTGTCGGGATCGGCCATCGCGGCCTCGAGCTCGCGCAGCTCGGCCGCCACCTCGCTGACGGGCCCTGCCCCATTCATCACCTCGGCGACCGCGCTGCGGCCGCTCATCTCGCCGACATCCTGGTTGAAATAGCCGATGGTAATGCCGCGGTCGGTCGAGACCTGCCCTTCGTCGGGCAGTTCCTCGCCGGCAATCATCCGGAACAGGGTGGTCTTGCCGGCGCCGTTCGGGCCGACGAGCCCGATCTTCTCGCCCTTGTTGAGGGCCGCGGAGGCTTCGATGAACAGGATCTGGTGGCCGGCTTGCTTGCTGACGTTGTCGAGGCGGATCATGAGGTCATTTTGAAGGGATTTTTGCGTTGCAGCGTCATAGGCCATGCGAGCGGCCAGGGGAAGCCCGGCGGGGTACGGAATTGGCTCGGCCGATCCGCTTCCTCTGGTGGGGGCGCCCCGAGCTATCCCACCCTGCGCCCGAAGTCCGCGACTTCCGGGCAAGACGAAGTGGGATGCCGCACTACGCCGACGGGCACTCATCTCCAACGCAGCACATGCAGCGACGGCGCCAGCATGGTCTCGCAACGGTCAGCTTGCCTCGCGACAACAGTCCCGCCGCGGCTCAGCGATCGCGCACGAACATCGCACCCGGCAAATGCGATCCTTGCCGATGCCGGCTCCATTCTTGCTGCGCCGCGACAGGCACATGAATCGGCCTGCGTAGCGCCGAACGTCTAAGATCAATGCGACACCGGGGCGCTTGTCGGATGACGGCAATGCGTCCAGAGTGTGATCAAAGTCGCTGGAATGCGGCATACCTCCAGCGGTCGACGACGACGAGCGCGTCCAAACGCGCCGAACAATCAAGCCGCCAGGGAGGACGTCCATGCCTGCAAAGTCTGAAAAGACCAGACCGTCTCGTCGCAAGTTTCTGCTCACCGCCGGCGCAGCCAGCGCTGCTACAATCGCCATGCCGCAAATCAGCCGGGCGCAGACAGTAGCCCTGAAGATGCAGGGCTCGTGGGGCAAGGCCGACGTCTTCAACGAGATGGCCGAAGACTATGTGAAGCGCGTCAACGAGATGGCCGGAGGACGGCTGCGCATCGATTATCTGGTCGGCGGCTCGGTCGTGCATCCGTTCCAGGTGTTCGACGGCGTTCATGGCGGTCAGATCGACGCGGCACACACGGTCACCGTCTACTGGTACGGCAAGCACAAGGCCGCCTCCCTATTCGGCACGGGCCCGGTGTTCGGCTTCAACGCCAACGAAGGCCTCGGCTGGATCCACAACGGCGGCGGCAAGGAGCTGTTCGAAGAGCTCCAGACCAAGATCATGAACGTCAACATCAAGAGCTTCTTCGCCATGCCGATGCCGACCCAGCCGCTCGGCTGGTTCAAGAAGCCGATCACCAGCGACGCCGATCTCAAGGGCTTGAAATATCGCACGGTGGGTCTGGCCGCCGATCTCTTCCAGGCGATGGGTGCATCCGTCGCCCAGCTGCCCGGCGGCGAGATCGTGCCCGCGATGGAGCGTGGCGTGATCGACGGATTCGAGTTCAACAATCCGACCTCGGACCGGCGCTTCGGCGCGCAGGACGTCGCCAAGAACTACATGATGGGCAGCCATCACCAGGCGACGGAATATTTCGAGATCATGTTCAACCGGACCAAGTTCAATGCACTGCCGAAGGAACAGCAGGCGATCCTGCAATATGCCGCCGAAGCCGTGTCCTCCGCCAACGAATGGAAGGCCATGGACTATTACTCGAAGGACCTGCAGGAGCTGATCAACAAGGACAAGGTCAACGTCCAGCGGACGCCGAAGTCGGTGTTCGATGCGCAGATCAAGGCGTGGGACGGCCTGATCGCCCAGCTCGGCTCGGATCCGTTCATGAAGAAGGTGATGGACTCGCAGAAGGAATGGGTGCGCCGCGTGGTCTACTACAACATGAACAACGCGACCGACTACCGGGGCGCCTTCGAGCATCATTTCCCGGGCGTGCTCAAGGTCTGACGGCCGTCGCGACGCATCGCGTGACGCCGAACGTGAAAGGGCGGCGCAATTGAAGCGCCGCCCGCGAGTTGGGAGGGGGACATCCGGATGGTCTGCTCGCAGCGAGTTCAGCTCGCATGACGAAATTCCTGTTCTTCATCGATGAGCTCAGCACGTGGGTGGGCAAGGCGTTCGCCTGGCTGATTCTCGTCCTGACGCTGGGTGTCAGCTACGAGGTGTTCGTGCGCTACGTGCTGCGGGCGCCGACCACCTGGGCTTTCGACATCAGCTACATCACCTATGGCGCGATGTTCCTGATGGCCGGGGCATATACGCTCTCGCGAAACGGCCATGTCCGCGCCGACGTGGTCTACCGCCTCTGGTCGCCGCGCACCCAGGCGACGATGGACCTCGTCCTGTATATCCTGTTCTTCCTGCCGGCGATCGCGGCGCTGATGTATTCGGGCTTTAACTACGCCCAGATGTCGGTGCGCTTCCGCGAAGTCAGCATCTTCAGTCCGGCCGGCGTCCCCGTGTTTCCGCTGAAGGCGCTGATCCCTGTCACGGGCTTCCTCCTGTTCCTGCAAGGGGTCGCCGAAATCATCCGCTGCGTGCTGTGCATCCGCACCGGCCGATGGCCGCAACGCCTGCACGACGTGGAGGAGACCGAAAGCCTCGTCATCCGCGAACATCAGCAGCACGCAGCTCACCCCCAGAACGAGAAGGGACCAGGCGCATGACCGATCCGCAACTCGGCATGCTGATGCTGTGCCTTTTCATCTTCATCATCATGTTGGGCTTCCCGATCGCCTTCACGCTGATGGCGATGGGCGTCTCGTTCGGCTACTATGCCTACTACACCCCCGGTCAGGAGTTCTTCCAGAACCGCATCTTCACGCTTCTGGTGCAGAAGACGTTCGAGGTCACGTCCAGCGATGTGCTGGTGGCGGTTCCGCTGTTCCTGTTCATGGGCTATTTGATCGAGCGTGCGAACATCCTCGACCGCCTGTTCTACTCGCTGCAATTGTCGATGAAGAACGTGCCGGGCGCGCTTGCGGTGGCCACGCTGATCACCTGCGCGATGTTCGCGACCGCCACCGGCATCGTCGGCGCCGTCGTCACGCTGATGGGGCTGCTGGCATTGCCGGCGATGCTGCGAGCCGGCTACGATCCCAAGCTGTCGGCGGGCGTCGTCTGCGCCGGCGGCTGCCTCGGCATCCTGATTCCGCCGAGCATTCTGCTGATCGTCTATGCAGCGACCGCCGGCGTCTCGGCGGTGAAGCTTTATGCGGCGGCGTTCTTTCCGGGCTTCCTGCTGGCCGGGCTCTACGTCCTCTATGCGATGACACGCGCGATCATCAATCCCGCGCTCGCGCCGAAGCTGCCGCGCGAGCAGACCGACGTGCCGACCTCGAAGGTCATCTGGGCGCTCGCCACGTCATTCCTGCCGCTCGCGCTGCTGATCGTTTCGGTGCTCGGCGCCATCCTGCTGGGACTCGCGACGCCCTCGGAAGCGGCCGCGGTGGGAGCCCTCATGAGCATCGTGCTGGCGGCCGCCTATCGTTCGCTCAACTACGAGATGATACGCGAATCCGTGTATCTGACCGTGCGCGCCACCGCGATGGTCTGTTACCTGTTCATCGGATCCTGGACGTTTTCAGCGGTTTTTGCCGTCCTTGGCGGACAGACGGTGGTCGAGCAGTTCTTCACCTCGATGAACCTTTCGCCGATCCAGTTCCTGCTGCTGACCCAGCTGATCATCTTCCTGCTCGGCTGGCCGCTGGAATGGACCGAGATCATCATCATCTTCGTGCCGATCTTCCTGCCGCTGCTTCCCCAGTACGGCATCGATCCGATCTTCTTCGGCATCCTGGTGGCACTGAACACGCAGACGGCGTTCAATACGCCGCCGGTCGCGATGGCCGCCTTCTATCTGAAGGGCGTGGCGCCGCCCGAGGTGAAGCTGACCGACATCTTCTCCGGCGCGCTTCCCTTCGTCGGACTGGTCTTCTTCACCATGGCACTGGTCTACATCTTCCCGGGGATCGCATTGTGGCTGCCCAACTACCTCTACGGTTCGCGATGAGCGGGCTCCGCAAACCAACGAAAGGCTGCGCATGAGTCTCAGCGCGCTCGGCCTCGCCGGGGCTGCGGCCGGCATCCGCGACGGCCGACTCAGCTCGGTGGAACTCGTCGGCGATTGCCTTGGGCGCATCGAAGAGGTCGATCGCGATATCCAGGCGTGGGCGTTTCTCGATCGCGACCACGCGATGCGGCAGGCCGAGGCGGCCGACGATCGTCGCAAGCAGGGCAAGGCCACGGGCCCGCTGCATGGCGTGCCCGTAGGCATCAAGGACATCTTCGACACCGGCGACATGCCGACGGAATTCGGCTCGGAGCTGTGGGCCGGGCGCACGCCGCGGCGCGACGCGGCGGCCGTAGCGCGCCTGCGGATGGCGGGCGCCGTGATCCTCGGCAAGACGGTGACCACCGAGTACGCCTACTATAATCCCGGCAAGACCCGAAATCCGCACAACCCGGATCACACGCCCGGCGGTTCGTCCTCGGGCTCCGCCGCGGCCGTCGCGGCGCTGATGGTGCCCGGTGCCGTCGGCTCGCAGACCAACGGCTCGGTGATCCGCCCTGCCGCCTTCTGCGGCGTGGTCGGCTTCAAGCCCACGCATGGCCTCATTCCGCGCAGCGGCGCGCTCGAACTCTCGCGGACGCTCGATCATGTCGGCGTGTTCGGGCGCAGTGTCGAGGACGCGGCCCTGCTGGCCGAGGTCATGGCTGGCTTCGATCCGGAGGATCCGGACACGCGGCCTGTAGCGCGCCCGCCATTCTCTGCGGTCGCGGCGAGCGAGCCGCCGTTGCCGCCGCGATTTGCCTTCGTGCGCTCTCCGGTCTGGGATCAGGCCGAGCCGGTGACGCGTGAAGCCTTTGCCGAGCTCGTAGAGGTCTTGGGCGACGCCTGCAGCGAAGTCGAGCTTGGGCCGAGCTTCGACAAGTCTGTCGATATGCACGGCATCATCATGGAAGTCGACATGGCGCACAATCTGCGACGCGACCACGAGCGCGGCGGCGACAGGCTGAGCACACGGCTGCGCCAAGCGATCGCGCGAGGCCGAACGCATCTCGCGATGGACTATTGCAACGCTCTGGCCGGGATTGCGCCGCTCAACCAGGCGCTGGACCCCATCTTCGACGAATACGACGCCGTCCTGACGCCCGCGGCGCCGGGCGCGGCACCCGGCATCGAGACGACGGGCAACCCGGTGTTCTGCTCGCTCTGGACTTATCTCGGCGTGCCCGCCATCAGCCTGCCATTGATGCGCTCGGAAACAGGCCTTCCGCTGGGTGTCCAGCTCGTCGGCCGCCGCGGCAACGACGCCCGCCTCTTGCGCACGGCGCGCTGGTTGATCACCGCCATCGGGCGCACCCGCGGGGGCGGCCGGCGCAACGTCCCCGGCGCCGGATCGGCTGCCGGCGGGGAGAAGAGGAAAACGCGATGACCAATCTGATCACCGGCCTCATCGGCCTCGCGCTCATGATCGCATTTCTGGGAATCCTGCTGGTCTGGATCAAGGCCATCCCGCTCATCATCATCGTCGTGGGCGTCGTGATCCTGGCGGTGATCGATTTCGTGCGATCCCTGCGCACGAACGGCGTGCCTCGCTGACTGCGGGGCTTGGCAGCACTACGCTTCGGCTTTCGGCATTGGTGGAGTAGCCGAAAGATTCAGGATCCCTGCCGCCACCAAAGCGACACGGGCACGCCGCCCCGATCATCGCTACTTTTTAAGGATACCGGTGTTGGTGTTCCCAAGCTGCTGGACGGCGGCGTTTGCGGCGGGCGAGTTGTAGTTCGGTCGCGATCCGCCGCTTTCCTGGGTTGACGGGGCTATGCCGAGTCTCTGGCCCGTTGTCCCCTGGCCCTTGGCATTGAGAGCGTTGGGCCCCGGCGAGCCGCCGGTTCCGCTCAGCGTCGTCCCGTTCGAGAGCGTAGTGCCGCCCGTGCCGCCCGAACCGCTTGCGCCCGCCCCGCCCGAGGATGAAGTGCCGCCCGAACCTCCTCCCGAGCTTTGCGCCATGGAGAGCGAAATGGTGCCCAGAACGATCGTCACGACCAAAACGAGAAGTCTCATCTTCCACCCTTTCCATCTGCCGGCGCGCCGGAAGCCGCTTGCTTCCTCCCGAAGTTCCCTATCGGCGGCGAGCGATCCATGCTCCGGCCAGAAAAGCGACGAGCAAGGAGCGCAACGGCGCCCTCATGGTCGCCTCGCGCAACTGGTCAGCCCATCGCTCCGGGGAGTTCGAGGGCAGCGTCCGCGCCCCTGGAGCAGAAGCTCCCTGCCAGCCGGAACCCGGCCGTCGGCTTGAAGTCCGATCCATGCCGACTTGGTCGTCCGTCAGGCCCGAAGCTTCCGTCATTGCCCCGCCTTCCTTCATGTCCATGCGCGTGCTCCATCCAATGACGGTTCCGATCGAGGTCAAAGGCTCGTTCGACACCGCGGGCGGCTCTGGCTTCGGCATCGATGCGAACTATATGTTTGTCGAAGGTCCCCGCCGTACCGCTCCCTTGAAAAAGCCGTTGCTCATCTTTCTGTTCCTCGTCTTCGCACCGCTTGCCGCATCGGCGGCGAGATATTTCTGGCTGGGCGATGGCCGCCAGAATTGGCAAACGGCCGATCGCTCCAGCGCGGGTCTCCTGGCCGCCGCAGCCGATCACCGCGAGGCCGTCATCCGGGTGTTCGGAGCCAGAACGGTGAGATGGCGCGGCATCTTCGCGATCCACACCTGGATCGTCGTCAAAGAGAAGAATGCGCCGACCTACACAAGGTACGACTACACGGCCTGGGGCGAGCCGATCCGCACCAACGGCTTCGCTCCGGACGGGCGGTGGTTCGGCGCCGTGCCGGATATCATCGTGGCTGTCGATGGCGAGCGCGCGGAGGCGCTGATTCCGAAGATCCGCAACGTGGTCGAAAACTACAGGTTTCGATCCTATGGCGACTACAGCGTCTGGCCTGGTCCGAATTCGAACACCTTCGTGCAGGCCGCCCTCGACTCCGTTCCCGAGCTCCGGGCCGTCTTGCCGCCCACGGCGGTCGGCAAGGACTTCCCATACAACGGCAGATGGTTCGGCATCACCGCGTCAGGCACGGGCCTGTACGCTTCGCTCGCCGGATATGTCGGGCTGACGATTGGCTGGGTCGAAGGCCTGGAGATCAATTTCCTCGGCGCCGTGCTCGGTGTCGACATCCGGCGCCCGGCGCTCAAGCTCCCCGGTCTCGGCCGGCTTGGGGTAACCGCTGGCCTGTCATGATAGAGGGGCGAATGCTGGGACGGCCGCGGGTGCGGCAGGCGTCTAACATGGCCATCGATCATGGCTTTCGCCCTCCCGCGCACGACCGGGTGAGGAGCGAACCGCATTCTTCTCGAAGACTTCTTCCGCTTCACAGACTCCTCCTGACATGCTGGCTGTGCCTTGGCTTGGGCGCGCTGGCCTCGTCACGCGATGCTTTTTCAATGGGCGCGAACTATAGGATCGAAACTCCCGCAACCAGCTTGGCCGATTTCGAAGGCTATCTGCCGTTAATCGAGCGAGCGCTTGGCAAGATCGACCCCAAGACAGTTTTCTATCTGAAGCTCGAAGAAACGTTCATATTTCGATTTCAAACCAGCGATCTCTGTCACGACGAGAGGTGCGTGACGCTTGTCATCAAGAACCCATCCTCGTTCGTATTCTTGTTCGCTGGTCAGACGGTAAGCACTGCAGAAAGGTACGGTGTCAGCAATCGCAGTTGGTCATCCTTCTCGTTTTCGGGCGGAGGTGCTGCAATCACAGTTTCTGATTTCGAGAACATGTTTATAGTGAGTGCGGAAGCAGCGAAGTGAAGATTTCGAAGTGACGTTTTGGGCTGTTCGGTGCAGACCTCGCTCGTCCGTCCATCTGTTCGGCAAGGACTTCCCTACACCGGCAAATGGTTCGGCGTCACGGCGTCCGGCACCGGCATCTATCCCTCGCCTGCCGGATACATCGGCTTCTCGATTGGCTGGGTCGAAGGCCTGGAGATCAACTTCTTCGGCGCCGTCTCGGTCTCGATATCCGGCGCCCGGCGCTCAAGCTCCCCGGTCTCGGCCGCTTGGAGTGACGCGGAGCCTGTAGGAGCAGCCGATTGGAGACTCCCGAAGGCACTTGATTGAAATCACCTTCTGGCTCCATGCTGCCTGGCTCGAAGCTCGCTCGAACGTCGGCTGCTGAGTGTAGGCCGGAAACAGCTTGCGGACTAGCGGACCGCCGCTGCCCCGTTGAACGATCGCCAGGCACTGCGTAGAGCCGTGCCATGCCTACTACTTTGCATCAACGCGAGGTTTACCGAGATGCGATAGTCTGCTTGGCACTCCTGTTCATCGACCCGAGGGGGGCGCGATGGTTGCTTCCGCTAGGAGAAGCAGCCAAGGTCCTGCTCGGTCGCGAGCGCAGACTTGCCAACAACGGAAGTGTGCTGGTGCCGCCCGCTCTTGTAACGGTGACGGTTACCGACTTCTTTTGACTTCGTCTTCGCAGCGACCTTGTTTGAATTATTCCAGTTCTAAGAGTTGGCATGGCGAGATCGGCCGGGTTAGGCCCAGTCGTAGCAAGCACGCAACAGACATCTTAGAGAATCGCGTGTTTCGAGCGGTTCTAACCGCCCTAAACGGTGCCCGACATAGTCAGTATGGTAAGCCCAGCTCGGCTCTGGGATTAAGCTGTGCTTAGGGGTGTTCGGGATGTCGCGTCCGTGTTGGAGCAAACTCTTTCGTCGTGCGTTCTCGTTGGGCGCGGCAAGTTATCTTGCCTTCGCGGGCGGATTTCTCGGGTGTGCAACGCCGGTTCTTGCGCAATCGGTGCTACCGCCCGTCCATGTCGACGCGCCGAATCCCACCACGCCTCGCGCGCGCCCGGCTCAACGTGCTCAACGAGCAACTGCAACTACACGGCGCCGCGCTCCTCCGGCTGCATTTCGTCAGGTTGAGCCGGTGCCCTTTGTCGCGCCGGCCACCGGCGCGCTTGGTGCTCCGCCGGTTCCCTATGCTGGCGGTCAGGTCGCCACGGGCTCACAGCTCGGACTCCTTGGCAATCGCGGGGTGATGAATACGCCGTTCAACCAAGTCAGCTATACCGCGAAACTGATGCAGGACCAGCAGGCGCGCACCGTTGCCGATGTGCTGGCCAACGACCCATCGGTCCGGAGCAAGACACCTTCCGGCAACGGCGTCGACGGCCTCTACATCAGAGGCTTCTACTATGACGCCGGCGACTATGCGATGAACGGCCTCTACGGCATGGCGCCTGCCTATTCGACCTCGGCGAACTATCTCGAGCGCGTCGAGCTGCTGAAGGGGCCTGGCGTCATGCTCGGCGGCATGCCGCCCGCGGGCGCAGTCGGCGGCAGTGTCAACTTGGTGACGAAGCAGGCTCCTGACTTCGACATCACCCAACTTACCGGCGTGTACATTTCCAAATCCCAATTCGGCGCCTTCATCGACGTGGCGCGTCGCTACGGCGAACACAAGGAATTCGGCATCCGCTTCAACGGTGGCGGGCGCGGCGGAAACACAGCGATCGACCGACAGACCGACGAACTTGGAAACGCGGTCCTCAACATGGATTATCGCGGCGAGCGTGCACGAGTTTCCGTTGATGTCGGCTACCAAGCCGAAAACCTCACGCCGCCACAGCGCTTCCTAACGTTCACATCGAGCCCGCCCTTCGCGTTCACCATTCCCGTGCCGTCCCCGCCTCGCCCTGGCACCAATTACATGCCGGACTGGGCGAGTTGGAAGACGAAGGATTCGTTTGCAATGGCGCGGGCCGAAGTCGACATGACCGACTGGCTCACCCTGTATGCCGCCGGCGGCTATCACCGAAGCGACGTCGATTTTCAGTACGTGTCGCCGCGCATCACCAACGTCGGCGGCCTCGGAAACTGGTCGAATCCCGCTTTGAAAGGATATGACATCTTCGAGAACTACGCGAGCGACATCGGCTTTCGCGCGGGCGGACACACGGGGCCTGTGAAGCATCTCTTCACGATGAACTATTCGACGTTCGACCGGGACTACACGTCCTTCGGCAGGTCTGGCGGCATCATCAATTCGAATCTCTACAATCCCATTCCGAGCCCGCTGCCGAACTTCACCACCATCGTGCAGGATCTGAAAACCCAGACGAACATGCGCAGCGTCGGCATTGCCGACACGATGTCGATGTTCGGCGACCGCCTGCAGCTCATCGTCGGCGCCCGACGGCAATCGGTCGGTGCGGACAGCCAAACTTTCCTGACGCCGCCTACCTCCTCTCATATCGAAGGCTCGGTATGGAGCCCCGGCTACGCAATCATCGTGAAGCCCGTCGAGAATGTCTCGCTCTACGCGAACTACATCGAAGGCCTCAAGCTGCCGGAAATAGTTTCTGGAACGACAACATATTCCAACGTCGGCGAAATTCTGCCGCCCGCTCAAACCAAGCAACTGGAAGCCGGCGCCAAGATCGACGTGGGTCGCATTACATTCACTACTTCTTACTTCGATATCACGGCTCCGAACGCATCGTCGGTTCCTGTGGCAGGGCAGCCACTGCCTGCACGAAGGCTCGTCGGCGAGCAACGCAACCGTGGCATCGAGCTCTACACTTTCGGTGAATTGGCTCCCTGGTTTCGGGTGCTCGGCGGTGTGACGATCATCAACGGCGAAGTCGTTTCCCAAAGGTACACCTACCCGGGCGGCATCACATTCAATTACAACGGCAAGATACCGGTCGGCATCTCGACGGTTAACCTCAATGTCGGCGCTGAATGGGATACTCCCTTCATCGATGGCCTGACACTCACGGGCAGGGTCATCTACACCGGCGAGAGTTTTGCCAACGATGCCAACACACAAGTGCTGCCCGACTGGACGCGGGTCGATGTCGGGGCACGTTATACCTTTGCTTCGCCGTGGAACGGCAAGCCGATCGTCGTCCGCGCGAGCGTCGAGAATGTTTTCGACGTGGCCTACTACAACTCCTACCGCACGGTCAGCAGCGCGGTATCGCTCGGCGCGCCGCGCACTTATCTGATGTCGACCACGTTCAATTTCTGAGGCGAGTGCACCGTTTGGCGGCGACGCATTCAAGGGTGTGGGATCGCAGCCGCTGGCAGCCCTGGCTGCGGGCGCTCCTCGCAGGGCCGTGCGCCTTCGCCCTCACCGCCCTGATCTTGGCGGTGATGCCCTTCTGGATCCCGAAAGGCTCTGGAGGCGTTGACCATATCGCGTTTCCGTTGTTCTTCATGCCTGCGATCTGGGGCGTCATATTCTTTTACGCCCTGTTAGATCGGAGCCTTGGCCGCGTCGCGATTACAATGACGGTCATCGCCGTCATTCACGTAATCGCATTACGCGGTATGATCGCCGGCTAAGTTCCGTGGAGGAGCCGTGATCAATCTGAAAGCGCGCGAAACCAAGACGCTGGTGGCGGTTCATGGCTGGGCCGGCGCCGTGCTCGGGCTTTTGCTCTACGCCGTCATCGTGACAGGCACGGCGGCGGTATTCTCGAACGAGATCAAAGCCTGGTCGGGCGGACTGCTCGGTGTGAACGACCCGCTGAACCAACCGCTGGGGGCTGTGCTGGCGCGGCTCGAAGCGGAAACACCCGAGGAACTTCGTGACGACCTCGGTCTTCGGGCCACGTCCGCCGGCCACGTGCAAGCGTTTTTCCATGCTGATGAAACGGTGAACGGCGTCCGCCGCGAGCGCGGCGTCCTCTACGTGATCGGACCGAACGGAAGCGTGATCTCGCGCCAGGAAGGAGTTGGCAACGAACTTGCGGCCAATGATCCCCACACGGCGCTCGGCCGCTTTTATGTCGATCTTCACGTCCGCCTGAACGTGCCCAATCCATGGGGACTGATCCTGACCGGCATCCTGGGTCTTGCCATGCTGGTGGCGGCGGTCTCGGGTATCCTGATGCACCGGCATTTATTCCGGGACATCTTCGTGATGCGGGGACGCGCTCGGCTCGTCGGCCTGCGCGATCTGCACTCCGTCGCGGGAACATGGACGTTGCCGCACGCGTTCGTGCTTGCCTTCACAGGCGCTTACCTCAGCTTTGCCATCGCGGTGGCGCTACCGATGTTGGCGAAAATCGCCTTCAAAGGCGACGTGCGCGAAATGGTCACGACGCTGAATGGGCTGAACGTCATCGACGCCCGTCCGGCGGCAATTGCCGACATCGATCGCATATTATCCGATGCGCGTCAGCGTGCCGGCGCCCCCCTGATGAGTGCAGGATGGGAAAACCGCGGGCGTGCCGATTCGCGGATCACCGTCTTCCCGCTACCGCGGAGCGGTGATCTGACGGCGATGCGACTGATCTACAACGGATCGACCGGCGAGTTGATCCGCGAGCGGCCGATCGTCGGCTTGAAGCCGTCGTGGGGGGCGTCGCTGCTTGGCCTCATCGGTCCCGTTCACTTCGGCAATTTTGCCGGCTGGTGGTCGCGCGCAGTATGGTTCGCGCTGGGTGCTGCAAGCGCGTACGTCGCGTGGAGCGGATTGAATTTGTGGGTTCGTCGTCGCTCCGATCAACGTGGCTGGCGCGGGCTTGGCCGCGCCTCGGCCTGGGTGGGTGGCGGATTGCCATTGGCGATGACGGCTGCGGCCGTGGCTTATTTCATCAGCCTGCCTTCGCTCACCACGGTGTTCTGGACTCCCGTTGCTTTTCTGATTGCAGCCGCATTTGCGCTGGTTCCGGCGATGGTGATGCGCTCGGTTGAACGAGTGCCGCCGCTGCTGTTTGGTGCGACCGGCATTTTGATGATGGTGATTCCATTGTTGCGCACTGCCGTCGGCGGACCCAGTTGGAATGCGGCGCTCGCGGCAGGCCAGAGTGCGATACCCGTCATGGATGGACTGGTGGCGCTAGGCGGGCTTGCGAGCGTGGTCTCGGCCGGGCTTGCTTTGCGCCGTCGCGAGCAACCGACATTCAGCGCCGGCGCCATCATGCAGTCGGCCGAATGATGCTGCTCGGCTGGCTCGGCATAGGTGCGGCTTTCTTCAGCGCCGTCTGCATCGCGCTTCTTGCAGAATTCGATCTGAAGCGTCGTAAGGAGATCACCGCGCGCCCGGGCATGCGGCGATTGCTTCTGTTGGGGACGTTACTGCCCGGATTTGTCCTCGCCTTTGCTGGAAGATGGAGCGATTTCCTGATCTGGATCGGTGCTGCCGCGATCTTCGGTTGGGCAATTGCGGCATTAGCGAATGTGTGGCGAAATCGGGATCAATCACCCTAAGCTTGTCGCAATCGACGCTTCAGCCGACACCGCGCGTGCACAAGTCAACTCGTGCTACTGACCAAAGTCAGACATCCGGACGCCCGACTCGATACTCTTCCGAGCTCCAACGCGACGGAATGATCGGCGGATTACGCCCTGCGCATCAGCTTGAGTGACGCCGCAAGCCGCAGGCTCCGCTTGCCCGCAAGCGCGATGCCTTCGAGTTCGCCGCTGTTTTCCGTGCAGGTTCCGGAGAAGCCGATCCCGACCTCGAGTCCGCCGAACACCGGGTTCTCGCCTTTCGCCGGCGTGTGCTCCTGGTTGAGCATCTCGCCCTTCCAGCGGCCGTCCGCCGAGGAATAGGAGCCGAGATAGTAGAAGAACGCATCGCCGCCGAGGATGCGGCCGTCGATCAGGAGCATGACGCCGGAAAGGCCGGCCTCGACACCGTCGAGCGCGCGCAGGCTCATCCCGTAGAACCCGTTGGCGATGCCGCCCTGCCCGATCGTGCCGGGCGAAGGCAGCGCCCCGTCGTCGAGCCGCGTGAGATTGGCCCAGAAAGGGGCGCCCGGCATGGTGTCTGCGCCGCCCTTCAGGCGAATCTGGTTGCCGTAGAGCCGGCCGCGCGCCGCAATCGAGGCGACGTCCGCTCCCAGCAGCGGCTTGTAGCTGGGGTCCAGATTGTGCCGCTCCGTGATGACCTGGGCGACGATCTCGCCGTCACGCTCGACATAGCTGCCGAGATGCGCGAAGCCCGAATTGCCGCCCAGCATCTTGCCGTCATGCAGGCACATGATGCTGCGGCCGAACCCGTCGGCGATGCCGTATTCAACCTTGTAGAGCCCGTCCAGCAACGCCATGACCCGCAAAAATCGAAAAGCAGTAGCTGGCTCCCTAGCATCGCCCCCGCGGTGAAGCCACCGGCTTTTCCGCGCAGCACCCGCCCGGAACGCACGTCCGCCACGATGCCATTATGCCCCTGTTTTGCCCGGCGGGTCAAACCGACTTCGCAAAATCCGCAGGCGTGTGATTTCAATGACTTGGCTACTGTGCATGGGGTTGTTTTCGTTTTTGTCTCTGGCCTAGTGCGCACGGTGGCGAGGCCGCGCGACGCTATCCCGACTATTCGAAACCACCTATCGCGACGCCCGCAACGACCTCGCCTACGACATGAAGCGAGCCGGCCGGATGCCTCGCCCGACGGGAGACGTGATCAGAAGCACAGCGTGGTGACGAGCTTGCCCTGCTTGTCCTTGATGGCATAGGGACAGCGAATTCGCTCCAGCGCCTTCTTGGCGTCCTCGTCGCCGAGCGCGGCGGCGCGCTCGTAATAGGCTTTCGCCGCGTCCTTGTCCTTCGGTCCGCCACGGCCTTCCTGCGCGAAGGCGCCCATGCGCTCCAGCGCGCCGGGATGGTTTTGCGTCGCCGCCTTCTCGAACAACGCACGTGCCGCGACGTCGTCCTTGGCGCCGCCCGCGCCTTCGGACAGCATGAGGCCGAGCTGATACTGCGCCTCCGCATTGGTCTCGGCAGCCTTGCCGAGCAGCGCACGCGCCTGGGCAGGGTCGGCCGGCGCCGCGCCGCCCGCGCCGCCGAGCGCGGCAAGGTTGCTGACGCCGCGGGGATTGCCGGCCTGCGCCGCCTTCTCGAACAGCTTTCGCGCCTGCGCCTCGTCCTTGGCGAGGCCCGCGCCGGTGGCGTAGGCGACGCCGAGTTCGACCATCGCGGCGCTCGATCCCTTGTCGGCCGCCTTGCGCCAGGCCGCCATCGCCTCGCCGGTCTGCCCATTGGCCGCATAGGCGCGGCCGAGCGCGAACATCGCACGCCGCGCGGATGGCGCCGCCTGCCTGCAGAACTTGATGGCGGTGGCGACGTCGGAGACCGCAATCTCCGCGACGCCCTTCACCTCGGCCGGCTTGTCGGGATCGCTGGGGTCGGCAGCGACACGGTCGCACAAGACGAGATCGGCCGATTGCCCCTGCGCCGTCAGAGGTGCGGCGAGCGCGAAGAGTATCGCAAGGAGATGGGTTCGCATGATCGACACGTTGCGTCCTCGCCCCGGCAAATTCAAGGGTGCTCAGGCGCGATGTATCAGCTTGAGGGCCGCGGTCAGGCGCAGGCTGCGCTTGCCGGCCGGCGCCGTGGCCTCCAGCGCGGCCTGTTCGCCGTCGCAACTGCCGGAGAAGCCGATGCCGACTTCGTGGCCGCGGAAGATCGGATCGTCCTTGGCCGGTGTGTGCTCTTGGTTGAGGATTTGCCCCTTCCAGCGTCCCTTCGCGGCGGTGTAGCTGCCGAGATCATAGAAGGCGGCATCGCCGCCGAGGATACGGCCCCGGTTGAGCAGCATCACCCCGGTGAGGCCGCCGTCGATGCCGTCGAGCATGCGAAGATGGATCGAATAGAGTCCATCGGCGATGCTGCATTCGCCGACGCCGCCGGCAATCGGCACTTCGTCTTCGGTGATCGGCGTCAACACCGACTGGAACGGCACGCCGGGCAGCTCCTTCAACTCCGCAATTGACAAGTTTCGTGGAGCCGGTCCGGCGGCGCAAAAGCGGCTGTCATCCAAATGCAAAAATCCGCCGGAGCCTTGCAGCTCCGGCGGGTCGAGAGCAACCCGGGCCAGCCCCCGGCCCGGGCGGGGAGGATCAGGCCGCGGCCTTCTTGTCGGTCGGCACGGACGCGATGGTCTTCAGGATCTGTGAGGCGATCTGGTAGGGGTCGCCTTGCGAGTTCGGACGACGGTCTTCCAGATAGCCCTTGTAGCCGTTGTTGACGAAGGAGTGCGGAACGCGGATCGAGGCGCCACGATCGGCGACGCCATAGCTGAACTTGTTCCACGGCGCGGTCTCGTGCTTGCCGGTCAGACGCTTGTCGTTGTCCGGGCCGTAGACTGCGATGTGGTCCATCAGGTTCTTCTCGAAGGCGGCCATCAGCGCCTCGAAATATTCCTTGCCGCCGACTTCACGCATATAGGCGGTCGAGAAGTTGGCGTGCATGCCGGAGCCGTTCCAGTCGGTGTCACCGAGCGGCTTGCAGTGGAACTCGATGTCGATGCCGTACTTTTCGGTGAGGCGCAGCATCAGGTAACGGGCCATCCACATCTCGTCAGCGGCCTTCTTGGAGCCCTTGCCGAAGATCTGGAATTCCCACTGGCCCTTCGCGACCTCCGCGTTGATGCCTTCATGGTTGATGCCGGCAGCGAGGCACAGGTCGAGATGCTCTTCGACGATCTTGCGGGCGACGTCGCCGACGAACTTGTAGCCGACGCCGGTGTAATAAGGCCCCTGCGGTGCCGGATAGCCGTATTCCGGGAAGCCGAGCGGACGACCGTCCTTGTAGAAGAAGTATTCCTGCTCGAAGCCGAACCAGGCCCCGGCATCGTCGAGGATGGTGGCGCGCTTGTTGGAGGGATGCGGGGTCTTGCCGTCGGGCATCATGACTTCGCACATTACCAGCACGCCGTTGGTACGCGCGCCGTCCGGGAACACCGCGACGGGCTTCAGCACGCAATCGGAGCTGTGGCCTTCGGCCTGCTGGGTGGAGGAGCCGTCGAAGCCCCAGAGCGGAAGCTGCTCGAGCGTCGGGAACGACGCGAATTCCTTGATCTGGGTTTTGCCGCGCAAATTCGGAGTCGGCGTATATCCGTCGAGCCAGATGTACTCGAGCTTATACTTGGTCATTGAGCCTCTCTGTAGACGATGCGAAAGGTGGGGCGGAGAGCCCCGCACGTTTGTACCCGGCCATGATCGGCCAGGCCCCAATAAGCATTTTGCGTGCCAAAAGGCCGCAGTCCGCGCCGATTTCCCCTGCGCATTCGTTCGCCATGGCGCAAACAGAACGCCGCCAGCCGTCTGCGTCACAGCCGCGCACCTGCTCCCATAGGTGCATTGCAAAAAAGCCGCAGAATCGCCCACTCCGAAAGCAGCTTGCGGATCAGCAGGCCGTGTCGATGAAACGCGCATCAGCCTCCGGCAATTTTCGCAATATCTACCGCCCCTCGGAGCAACCTTTGGAATAGCCCACGCGTTGGTCACCGACAGGATGCCTTGGGCGGTGCAGACCTCCGATTGCCTACAAATCAGGCGGCAACTGATTTCCTTTTCAGCACTTTCCAATTCAGGCTGTGCGGCCGATATGGAAATTCCAGTAACCACAATCGAACGAGTCGGGCGCACGATGGAGGCCAAGGCGCCTCGACCAAGGAGAAACGCGATGTTGAACAATGGTCTGAGTCACGGATCTGCGAAGATCTATCAATTTCCCGTTGGGGGCCGCGCGGCTCTCGCGGGACGACGCAATGGGGAGACCCGCCTTCCTGACGCTCACGCTTCGCTGCCTGCGAACGTCTCGATCTGCAGCGATAGCTGGTATCATCAGGATGCGGTCGATGAAGCCAAGCCCAAATGGGAACGCTGATGCCCGTACTTGGCTTGAGACCCCTGCACGCTCGCCGCCAGGCAGCGGCAGTATGAAAAGGGCCGAAACAACGTCGTTTCGGTCCTTTTTGATTCCGCGAGAAACCACGCTGTTCAGATCGCCACGCAGGCCGTGACCGGCCGCTTCAGATGCTTGACCGTGGTGGTCCCGGCCTTCCCGATAGTCAGCGTCACGCCGGCCCCGGAATAGCGCGCCCCCGAAACGGCCAGCCGCCTGCCGAGGGTGACCGGCTCGCCGTCGATCTGGAGGAAGGCGCGCTTGTCGCCGTCATAGAAACCTACGATGAATTGCGTACCATCCGCACAGCGATAGTTCCGGAATGTCTGCGCATTCGCCTGCCGGTTGGAGCAAATTTCGGCCACCAGCATGGTGATCGCCAAAATAAGGGCCTTGTCCCGGGCCATGAACTCCCCCTGTCATGCACTCAAGGACGCCCGCCGTGCGCCCAATGGAACATAACCCAAGCTGATCCGATGTCAGACTCCCCTGCCCGCCATCTTGCCCTGCAAGGCGCCAGCAATTTTCGCGACCTCGGCGGCTATCCCGCCACCGACGGCCGCACCACACGCTGGAGGCACATCTTCCGCTCCAATCATCTCGGCCAGCTCACCGCTGCCGACGTCGAGATCGTCCGCGCGCTAGGCGTCAAAAGCGCGTTCGATTTCCGTGGGCTCGAGGAGCGCGCGGCCGGCATCTGCGTCGCTAGCGAGGTCACGGTGCATTCGCTGCCGATCGAACCGACCGTCGTGGCCGCGCTGCGCGCCGAACTCGCAAGGGGTTCGCTGACTGCAGCGCTCGCGATTGAGCTCATGCGCGAATCCTACCGCAACTATGTCCGCCACAACACGCAAAGTTTTCGTGCGCTGTTTGGTCATCTGCTGGAGGACCGCGCGCCGCTGGTGATCCATTGCACGGCCGGCAAGGACCGCACCGGCTTCGCCAGCGCGCTGATCCTGCATGCGCTTGGCGTGGCCGATGACGTCATTGCCGAGGACTACCTCCTGACCAATCGGCACTACAAGCGCGACGCCTCGAGCGCCTCTGATCTTCCTGCTGATGTTCTCGACGCCATCGGAAGCGTCCAGGCCTCGTATCTTGCTGCGGCTTTCGAAGCGGTCGGCAGCGAATATGGCGATCTCGAAACCTATCTGCGCGAGGGGTTGAAGCTCGGCCCCGCAGAGCGGACCGCGCTGAAGGACCGCTATCTCGAATCGTAGGCCGACCGCGCCGGGAGAGCGATGATGCAAGACAAGGCTTTGATCGTGACGGGCGCACGCGGCGCACTCGGCAAGGTGGTCGCCGAGATCGCGCAATCGCGCGGGGCGCGCCTCGCCTGCATCGATCACGCACCGTCGGAAATTCCGGCAACTGCCGCGCGCATCGAGATCGGCGGTTTCGACCTGTCCGACGCGATGCAGGCGAAGACAGCGGTCGATGCGGCGGCAAAGCACTTCGGCCGGCTCGATGTCCTGATCAACGTCGCCGGCGGCTTCGCCTTCGAAACGGTCGGCGATGGCGACGTCACGACCTGGCAGCGTATGCATGCGCTGAATGTCCTGACCGCGCTCAACACCTCACGCGCCGCGCTGCCGTATCTCGCCGCATCCAAGGCCGGCCGCATCGTCAACGTCGGCGCCATGGGCGCGCTCCAAGCGGGCAGCGGAATGGGTCCATACGCGGCCTCGAAGGCCGGCGTGCATCGTCTCACCGAAGCGCTCGCCGACGAATGGAAGGGGAAGATCACGGTCAATGCGGTGCTGCCTTCGGTCATCGACACCAAGGCCAACCGTGCCGGCATGCCGAACGCCGACTTCTCCCGATGGGTGACGCCGCACGAACTCGCCGAAGTCATCCTGTTCCTCGCCAGTGATGCCGCGAGCGGCGTCACCGGTGCGCTGATCCCGGTGGGCGGGCGGGTGTGACCGCATTCTGGCCAAATAGTCCAAACACCACTCGATTCAATCGGAGCCAAGAAGGCACTAGACTGGTCGGCAACTGATTCTTCGATCGGATCGCCCTTGGAAAC
Organism: Bradyrhizobium sp.; assembly: GCA_035575945.1. Taxonomy (GTDB): domain Bacteria; phylum Pseudomonadota; class Alphaproteobacteria; order Rhizobiales; family Xanthobacteraceae; genus Bradyrhizobium. The sequence continues at coordinate 162,619 of DATLXF010000058.1, forward strand.
CGCGCTTTACCTGCCCGTCAAACGCTTCCTCGAAGAGCTCGGCTTCACGGTCAAGGGTGAGATCGGCGGCTGCGATCTCGTCGGCCTGAGCGCGGGAGATCCGCCGGTGGTCGTCATCGGCGAGCTCAAGCTTGCCTTCAATCTCGAGCTGATCCTGCAGGCGGTCGACCGGGCGCCGGCCAGCGACGAGGTCTGGATCGCGGCGAAGATGTCGGCGCGCGGCAAGGGGCGGGAGAGCGATGCGCGCTACCGCAATCTCTGTCGCCGTCTCGGCTTCGGCATGCTGGGAGTGACCGATCGCGGCCAGGTCGAAGTGCTGGTGAAGCCGCCGACCACGGCGCCGCGTCGCGAGCCCAAGCTGCGCTCCCGTCTCGTCAGGGAGCATCAGCGGCGCCAAGGCGATCCCGTGCTCGGCGGCAGCACCCGCGCGCCGATCATGACGGCCTATCGGCAGCAGGCACTGGCTTGCGCGTCTGCGCTGGCCGAGGGCCCGATGCGCGTGCGCGAACTGCGCGAACGCTGTCCCGATGCCGGCAAGATCTTGCTTAACAATGTGTATGGCTGGTTCGAACGAACCGAACGGGGGATTTACGGACTGACGGAATCCGGACACGCGGCTCTGAAGCGTTGGCCTCAGCAGCGGGTTGAGGTCGGCGCAGGTGCCGCGTCACCGCCCTGACACCCGACCGGTGCATAGCTGTGATGCCACACCGATTTCATATTGCAATGCAACATTCGCAGCACTAGGTATCCCGGCATCAAAACGAGGCCGTTATGAGCGCAGACTGGAACACCAAATATGGCACGCGGCGCGTCCGCCACGATCCGCCCACCCTGGATGAGGCGATCTTCGCCGCTGTCGGCATCACCGACGACCAGGCGCAGCAGGCCGAGATCGCCGCAGCCTTGATGGGAATGCCGCTCGACGTCGTGCAGGCCGAGGTCAAGAAGCAGGCCCGCACCAACAGCCGCATCACCGCCACGCGCGTGATTGCCGGCGAACAGGGCGCGCAGCGCTCCGTCGTGGTCGAACGCCGCGTCGTCCGCCGCTTCGGTGCCGGCACCCGCAGCTGAGCGTTCGTTTCATCGCAAAGAATTAAATCAAGAAAGCGGACCGGCCTCGCCGGTCCGCTTTCTGATTCCCGCTCGCATGGCCGCAATCCCGGGCTATGCGGCGCGATGATCGTACATGCTCGAGATCAGCTTCCAGCACGTGCTGTTGAAGCTGAGAAGAGCGCGCCCGGCCGTGAAGGGCGATGCCGCGAGATCGGCGAACTCGGCCTCGGGCGTCTTGGCAAGGTCGATCGTACCGGTCGATTCGCCGTGGCGGAAAGCCAGATGCGCGCCGAACTTCCTGGCCAGCGCCCGCATCGCGTGATTCTCGGCACCCGTCGTGATGCGCAACTGCTTGTAGCCCTTCCAGCGCGCCTCCGCGATCAGTCGGCGGAACAGCATCGTGCCCACGCCCTTGCGGCGCCCGGAGGCCTCCACGCTGAAGGCGACTTCAGGCAGGCAATCGCCTTCCGGCGGATGCAGTTCGGCCGCACCACGCACCACGCCATCGACGATATAGGCGACGATCACGGTGCCGTCCTCGGCGCAGCGGGCGGCGTAGCGCTCGATGAAGCTGTCGTCGAGAAAGCCGTTGAATCGGTCATGGCGGCTGCCGGCATCCAGCCTCAGGAGATGATCGCGCAAGAGCGGCAATTCTTCCTGCTGGATCAGGGTCCGCACATAGCCGGGAACGGTGCGAACGGTGTCTTCAAGTATCACGTCAAAACTCCTCTTGGTGTCCCTCGAGGAGGCGTTCGAATCCCTAGGCCTCCTATATTGTGCATCGCACCATAATTTTCAAGACGGAGACATGCCCAAGTTTCGAGCACCAGACGCGACTAATTCGTTAACAAAATCAGAGTGCCGTAGTCTTACAGGACCAACTGAGTCTGGGTCACCACGGCGACCAGCTTGCCGTCCTCGGTTTCCAATCGGGTGGTCCAGACCTGAGTCCGCCGGCCGCGATGGACCGGAGTGGCGATGGCGATGATGGTGGTCCCCTGCTTCGCCCCGCCGATGAAGTTGGTCTTGCTCTCCAGCGTGGTCGTACCCTTGGCGTCCTCAGGCAGATTGATCACGGTCGCCGCCGCGCCGACGGAATCGGCCAGCGCCATCACAGCCCCGCCATGGACGGTCTGGTGAAGCGTGCAGAGATCCGGCCGGACGATCATACGCGCCACCACCCGGTCCTTCTCGGCCTCGACGAACTCGACACCCTTGAGCTCGGCGAACGGCATCTTCATCGCTTTGAGTTTATCGAGCGGTGTCATCAAGTCCTCCCAATTTCTTGTTTCCTCAGGGTGAATTGCTTCGCGCGGCAAAGCAATGACCTCCGAGGTAATGGCCGTGCTGACATCGGCGCGGAGTGCCAACACTGTCGTGTCCCGGGCGCGCTGCAGCGCGGAGCGTTGTGCCCGTGCCGGGACCGATCGCGACGATTTCGCGCGGGCCCGGCTCGGCAGCGCAGCGCTACCGGACGATGCTTCGCATCGCCGGGAAAGCGCTGCGCTGCATGGGCATGAGACCAGCCTCACGTCACCGCATTCACGACCTGATATTCCGACCGTCGCCACGCCCCGCCTGCGATCACCTCCTCGATGACCTCGGCCGCCCTCACTATCTCGCTCTCGCCGATATACAGCGGCGTGAGACCGAACCGCATGATGTCGGGCGCGCGGAAATCGCCGATCACGCCGCGGGCGATCAGGGCCTGCATGGCGGCGTAGCCTCCCTCGAAGGCGAAGGAGACCTGGGAGCCGCGGCGCTCGTGCACGCGCGGGGTGACGAGCTTGAGTTGTGGACAGCGGCGCTCGACCTCACTGATCAGGAGATCGCCGAGCGACAGCGAACGCGCGCGAACTTCCTCGATGTCGACCCTGTCCCATATATCAAGCGAAGCCTCCAGCGCCGCCATGGCCAGCACCGGCGGCGTGCCGACGCGCATGCGCTCGACCCCGCCCGCCGCCGCATAGGCAAGCTCGAACGCAAACGGTTTTGCGTGGCCCATCCACCCCGACAGGGCGGCCCGCGCGCTGTTGGCATGACGCGGCGCGACATAGAGGAAGGCCGGCGCGCCGGGACCGGCGTTGATGTATTTGTAGGTGCACCCCGCGGCGAAGTCGGCGCCGCTCCCGGCGAGATCGACCGGCAACGCGCCGGCCGAATGGGCGAGGTCCCACACCGTGACGATGCCGAGCGCACGCGCTTTCGCGGTGAGCGTCGCCATGTCGTGGCGGCGTCCGGTGCGATAGTCGACCTCGGTGAGGTAGAGCACCGCGACGTCCTCGGACAACGCGGTCTCGACCTTCTCCGGCGCCATCAGGCGCAATTGATGGCCGCGCCCGAGCGTTTCGATCAGGCCCTCGGCCATGTAGAGATCGGTCGGGAAGTTACCGGTATCCGACAGGATCACCTTGCGCGACAAATTCATGTCGAGCGCGGCGGCGAGCGCCTGATAGACCTTGAGCGACAGCGTGTCGCCGACCATCACCGAGCCAGCCTCGGCGCCGACCAGCCGCGCGATGCGGTCGCCGACATGACGGGGCTGGGCGTACCAGCCGGCGGTGTTCCAGGCGCGGATCAGCTCGTTGCCCCACTCTTCCGTGATGACGCGGCCAACGCGCTCCGCAACACCCAGCGGCAGCGCGCCCAGCGAATTGCCATCGAGATAGATTACGCCGTCGGGCAAGTGGAACAGCGCCCTGGTGTCGTCGTAGACGCGAAGCCGGGTCATGGACATCCCTACAAAATCGTGCGCACGCGCCAGAGCTCGGGAAACAGCTCGACCTCCAGCATGCGCTTGAGATAGCTGACGCCGCCAGTGCCGCCGGTGCCGCGCTTGAAGCCGATGACGCGCTCGACGGTGGTCACGTGGTTGAAGCGCCAGCGGCGGAAATAGTCCTCGAAATCGACCAGCTTCTCGGCGAGCTCGTAGAGCATCCAATGCGTCTCCGGCGCCTCATAGACGACGCGCCAGGCCTGCAGCACGCCCTCGTTGAAACTGTGAGTCTCGCGAACGTCGCGGGCCAGGACGGACGCGGGCATCGCGAGCCCGTTGCGGTCGGCCAGCCGCAGCACCTCGTCATAGAGGCTTGGCGTCGCAAGCTCGGTTTCGAGCAATCCTGTCGTCTCCGCATCGTGCGCGTGCGGCTTCAGCATGGCGTGGTTGCGGTTGCCGAGCAGGAATTCGATCAGGCGGTATTGCCGCGACTGGAAGCCCGAGGATTGTCCGAGTTGCGAGCGAAAGCGGGTGTATTCGCTGGGTGTCATCGTGCGCAGCACGTCCCAGGCGCCGTTGAGCTGCTCGAAGATGCGCGACATTCGCGCCAACATCTTCATCGCAGGTTGCACATCGTCCCGCGAGATCGCATGGCGGGCAGCACTGAGCTCGTGGATGGCGAGCCGCATCCACAGTTCCGTGGTCTGGTGCTGGATGATGAACAGCATCTCGTCATGCGCCTTCGACAACGGATGCTGCGCACCGAGGATCGCATCCAGCGCCAGGTAGTCGCCATACGACATTCGCCGGGCGAAATCGGTTTCGGCACCTTCGCTTGCAGGATCGTAATCGCTGGACGTCATGACAAGTCCTTTCGATCGACCTTCCCGGGCTTGCTCAGTCGAGGCCGATCAAGCGGGCGGTGATCTGCGACGACGGATCCTTCAGCCCGTCGATCACCGTGAAATGGTTGAGGCCGGGATCGATGACGAGATGCGTCGGCACGTCGAAGCCGGTCCAGACGTTGGCCATCAGGTCGGACTGGCGGATAAATTCGGGCCGCTCGCTGCCGCCGACCCAGGCGGTCACAGGCGAATGCCCGCGCGGCAGATGCAGCGCCGCGCTTTCCAGTGTCGCCTCCTCCATCGTCATGCGCAGCGTCTCGTTCATCCCCGTCTTCAGCAGCGGACGCAGATCATGCAGGCCGCTGATCGAGAGCGTGCCGGCGATCCGGTCGTAGACGGCGGGCTCCAGCCGGCTGTCGTCACACAGCATGCGCGTGACGAGATGGCCGCCGGCGGAGTGGCCGGCGAGCCGGATCGGCCCCGAGACCAGCGATGCCGCCTTGGCGACCGCGGCGCCGATTTCTGCGGTAATATCGGAAATGCGAGCGGCAGGCGCCAGCGTGTAGCTCGGCAGCGCTACCGTCCAGCCATGATGGCGCGCGCCTTCGGCAAGATCGGTCCAGGTCGATTTGTCGAAGCGAATCCAGTAGCCACCATGGACAAAGACAACGAGGCCATTGCTGTCGCCGTCAGGCAGGACCAGGTCGAGCTTCTGGCGCTCGCCGGCGCCATAGGCGATGTCGGGGCGAAATTCCTTCAGACCGGCGCGGTAGGCCGCCGCCCGCTCCGCCCAGAGCGCGGGCATTTTGTCTGAGCCCGGGATATGGCCCGAATTGGCGTAAGCGTCATCCCAATCGCGCATCGTGACTCCCGCACACTCGTCTGCGACCGGGCGCCAGTCTGCCACCGGTCAGGGTGGCATCCTAGTCTTTATTTTAAGCTTAAAGGAGTTAGGAGGAGCCCATCGATTGCGCAGCGGACGACGGGCCGTTGCGTTCCCCGGGCGCAGCGCAGCTTTCAACGATGCGCTGCTGAACCGGGGTCCAGTGCATGCGCCGACATGGGTCCCGACTCTGCGGAGTACCACGCGGAAAGATGCTTCGAATCGTCCGCGCGCTGCACCGCGTCCGGGACACCAATCTACGCCTTTTCCACGCCGCACCATTCTGCGATGAACAGCGCGATCGCCTTGGTCGTTTTCCTGAGCGAGTCCAGATCGACGAACTCGTTGAAGCCGTGCATCTCACCGCCGCTGGCACCAAAACACAGGCTCGGAATGCCATGGTTGAGGCCGTAGAAGCGCGTGTCGGTCAGCGCTGTAAAGACGAGATCTTCCGGGGTGCCGCCATAGACCTTGTTGAAGGCCCGGCCGAACGCAGCCTCGGACTCCGCCGCGTCGGTGAGTTCATAGCCTTCCGACAGGAAGCCGGACCATTCGACCTGCGGCGGGTTGTTGGCAAGGAAACGGTGGTTACGCGATGCGGCAGCGACGCAAGCCAAGATCTCCTTCTGGTGATCGGCGATCGACCAGCCCGGCAACACGGCGATCCGGCAGTCGACGTCGCACCAGGCCGGCACGCTCGAGGCCCAGTCGCCACCCCTGATGACGCCCGCGTTGAAGTTGATGGGATGGTCGAGCGTCTTGAAATGACGGTCGGCCTTGGCACGCTCGTTCCATTCGATCTCGAGCTTTTGCAGGGCCTGGATCAAGTGATACGCCGCCATGATCGCGTTCGAACCGGAGCCGGCGAAGGCAACGTGCGTCGGGTGCCCCTTCACGCGCAGGCGGAACCAGATCACGCCGACCTGCGAGCGCACCATCTTGCCGCCCGTCGGCTCCGGAATGAAGCAGGCGTCCGCGCGATAACCGCGCTGGAGCGTCGAGAGAGCGCCGACGCCGGTGCTCTCCTCCTCGATCACCGATTGGAAATGGATCCGTGCCGTCGGCCTGAAGCCTGCTGCCTTGATCGCGTCCAGCGCATAGAGCGCACCGATCGTGCCCGACTTCATGTCGCAGGCGCCGCGGCCGAACATCTTGCCGTCCTTGATGACCGGGGAGAATGGCGGCGAGTCCCACAATTCCAGGGGGCCGGCCGGGACCACGTCGCAGTGCCCCTGCAGGATCAGCGATTTGCCGCCATTGGTTTGCGGGCGGTAAGTGCCCACCACGGAACGAGCCTTCGAAAAGTCGTGCTCGATCGGACCGAAGCCGCGCAGATCCTTCAAATCATCGACATCGATGTGCCAATCGTCGACCTCGTAGCCGCGCTCGCGCAGGAGGTCGCCTATCATGTCCTGACACGGCCCCTCCGCCCCGCGGGTCGAAGGGATCGCGACGAAGTCGCGGGTGGTTGCAAGCTGAGCTTCAAAGCCGCTATCGACGGCGTCAAGAATCCTCTGCTGCGCTTCGGCGTTCATTCGGGCAACTCCAGACGTTCCAATGGTCCCATGGAGCGCGCAAACTAGCCGATTTCAGCCATTCGGGTACTCCACAAAATAAGCTTCCCGCAATGCGTCTTCGAGCAGCCGGCCTTCGGAATAGCCGTTCAGCGTCGGGGGCCGGCTGACGCCATCGATCAGGCGCGAGCACGGCTCCGGGGCACCAAGTACCGTGCGAACCGGAATCCGCTCCGCATAGATCGGCAGCGCATAATCCTCGTCGTCGTCGGCGACACCCTTGGCGCGGATCTTGGCCGAGGCTTCCTCGATCTCCATCGCGATGAAGGACGTCGCCTTGATCTCCTGCGCAGTGCTCTGTCGCAGGCTGGCGGTGCGATCGGGAAAGAAGCGATCGACCATCGCGATCACCGCCCGCTCCTTCTCCGCGGGGTCGGTGACGAGATAGGCGGTGCCGAATGCCATGACGGCGCGGTAGTCGGCGGAATGATTGAAGCCGCAGCGCGCCAGCACGAGGCTGTCGAGATGAGCCACCGTCAGGCAGACGCGCTCGCCCTTGCTCTGGTTGCGCAGCATGCGGCTGGCGCTCGAGCCGTGCCAATAGAGTCTGGTGCCCTCGCGCCAGAAAAAGGTCGGCGTGCAATAAGGCTGACCGTCGATCGCGTAGGAGACGTGGCAGAGCATCGAGGAATCCAGGATGCGGTGAACAGTGTCGTGATCATAGAAGCCGCGGTCGTGCCGGCGCTTGACCTGATTGCGGGCCGACGTCGGATAGGAATTCAAGGTCTCGGTCTGGTTCACGGCCGCTCCTGCTCGGACTTGGGGAATCTGGAAGCAGTTGTAGCGGCGCATTTGGTCTGCGATAGTTCCAATTCCATGCAAAGAATTCCGACCAATTCCACCCGAGCCACGACCGAGCTTCCGCTCGACCTCACCGGCCCTCACATCACGGCCGGCGCTTCTGCCGCGCACCGGCTCTATCAGGCGCTGTGCGAAATGATCGTCTCCGGCCTCGTCAAGCCGGGGGAGCCGCTGCCGCCGTCGCGGACGCTGGCCAAGCAGACCGGCCTTCGGCGCAACGCCGTCGTCGGCGCCTATGAGCGCCTGATCGCCGACGGCTTCGCCGACGCGACGATCGGATCGGGGACCTTCGTCGCGGCGGACATTCCCGCGCGCGCGGCCGCTCCGAAGGGGCCTAAGATCTTGGTTGAAGCTCCGAGCCATGGCGCCTTCGCGCTCGGTTGCACCCATATGGACGAACGCGCCGTACAGCGCTTTCGCGCTTTCGTCGGCCGGCGGATGCGCGCATTCGGGCCCGAGCACCTGCATTATGGCGATCCCCGCGGCAGTCGCGAGCTGCGTGCCGCGATCGCCGACCACCTGTTGTCGGCGCGCGGCCTGCGTTGCGACCCCGACCAGATCATGTTGACGTCGGGCACGCTGCACGCGCTCCGCATCGTGCTGAGCGCGGTCCTGAAACCCAGTGACCAGGTCTGGTGCGAGGACCCCGGCTATCCCACCGCGCGCAAAACCATCGCGCATTGCGGCTATCGCGCCGTGCCAGTCGCCGTCGACGAGCAGGGGATGCGTGTCGCCAAGGGCCGCATCGCGGCACCGGCCGCGCGCGCGGCCTACGTCACACCGTCGCACCAGTTTCCGCTTGGCGTGCAGATGTCGATGCCGCGGCGGCTCGAGCTTCTGGACTGGGCAAGGCAGGCCGGCGCATTCGTGCTCGAGGACGATTACGACAGCGAGTTCCGCTATGACGGCGCGCCGCTGATGTCGCTCGCCGGCATCGATCGCCTCCAGCGCGTCATCTATCTGGGCACGTTTGCCAAGACGCTGTTTCCGGGCCTGCGCATCGGCTATTGCGCCCTGCCCGAACGACTGGTCGCGGATGTGACGGCCGCCCGCGCAGCGCTCGACCGCTTTCCCTGCACACTGATGGAGGGCGCGGTGGCGGACATGCTCAATTCCGGCGCGTTCGCCGCGAACCTGAAGCGGGTGCGAAAGCTCTATCGCGAGGCGCGCGATGCGCTCGCCGCGACGCTGGAATTCGCATCCGATGGCGCGCTGTCCGTGCCGGTGCCCTCGCAAGGCCTGCATCTCGTCGCCCGCTTCCATCCCTCGGTCGATCCGGCGGTGGCAGCGCATGCCAGGCAGGCGGCCGGCGCGGAAGGCTGGCTGTTGGCCGACACCTATGCGCACGGACGTCCTCTGCCCGGCTTCGTGCTGGGATTCTCCGGGCATGGCGTTCCACAACTTGTCGCCTCTGCCGAACGCCTCGCGCGAGAGTCACGCGCAGCGCTGGGCGTCCGCCGAAAAGCAGCGCGCGGGGCGTGACGAAGCTTCACTATCAGAATCGCCCGCCGCTCCCTAGACTGCGGGATCAATGCCGGGACCTGACCTCATGCTGTTGCGCCACGCGACCTGCCTCTTGCTGCTGATCTCGATTGCGCTCGTCTCGACGGCACGCGCAGCCACCATCGGACGCGAGCAGGACATCGGAAACCTGAAGCTCGGCCAGCGCGTGCTCGTGGATGACGGAACCTGCCCCGCCGGCCAGGTCAGGGAAGTGCGCGGCGCGAAGATGACCGACAAGGGCGTCTCGCGCACCAGCTCCTGCGTGCCCCGGCACGGACCAAAATCGAAATGATGACCTGAGAAGCTACTTCGCCGGATCGAACATGCACTGCAGCGTCGGCTTGGCGATCTTGGTGAAGGTCGGGCCGATCTCGCTTTGTTTGGAGGCCGGCACCCAATCAGTCTCGATGGTGGGCACCCCGGTCTCGCTGATGCCGCGCAACAATGCCTCGCGCAGGTCGCGGTCCTCGACGGCCGCAGCGGCGTGATCGTGCAGGCAGCCGCAGACCTCCTCGGGATGTTCCCAACGCCCAAGCATGCGCGGCGCACACTGGCGCACGAATTCTCCGCGAGGGTCAGGTAGCCTGGACGGCGACCGCACTTGCGCCTGAACGGCATTGATCGTCAGAAGTGAAACGAATGCCGCGGCGCAGAGACGAAGCAACATGGTGGCCTTTGTCGGCTGTTTTCTGTGGGGAATCAGAAGCGCGCGGCCATCATGAGCGGCTGTACAGCCGGAACCGCGACAGGCGAGCCCCTATATTGGAAGGTACCGACACCGGGGAGATTGCCGTCCGGTACCCCCGCCCAAGAGGATCCAGCCAGCACGAGACCAAAAGCAAGGATAAGGCTGAGCGCGCGCATGATTTGTGTTCCAATTGGGTGCCCGGCGGTGCGCCGTCGTCGTTATGAGGTTGATAACCATGGGCGGTTTCGGGCGTGATGCGCCAAAAGCCCAAATTGGTTTCGTCTTCGCGAGATTTGTTTCATCCGGTCCGCGAGGACGAAACAATTCTGGGAAAATGCCAAACATTTCAGCCAAGTCTGGCGCGAGCTCAAAGTGGCCGGCCAAGTTCCGCTATCAGCGCGGACATGCCTATTGCGCCGGCGCCGTCATGCCTCTGCCGCGTACACTTCATACGCGTTTTACGTTTTGCTGCTGAATGAGACGGCAAACGAGGGCTGAGCTATCGAACCGGGGGCAGTTCGGCAGCGACCCAAGCCATCGAAACCGAGACGCCCGCATCATCGGGCGCATTCACGTGAGGGATGGCCACATGACGGCGGGGAATCGCGCAACGCCGCGCGATGAAACTCCACGAACGGACCGCGCAGAGCGATCACCTACGCGCCGCAGCATCGGCGAAATGGCGCAGCAATCGCGCCGCGGCTTTGAAGCCGCGCCGCAGATGTTCGTGCGCCTGACCGGCTCGCACCTTGCGAGGCCGCGCGATCGTCAATGAGTGACCGCGTTCACTGCGTGAAGAACTCCCCGCACTTCTGCACGTCCCCCGGTCCCCACGGCATGATCGGCACGCTCGATGTCGAGTTCTTCGGCGAGCCCTCGATCAGCCGGTCCGAATAGACCATGTAGACCAGCACGTTGCGCTTGGCGTCGCAGCCGCGCACGATCTGCATCTTCTTGAAGAACAGCGATCGGCGCTGGCGGAACATGTCGTCGCCCTGCTCCATCTTGTGCTTGAACTTGACCGGGCCGACCTGCCGGCAGGCCAGCGAGATATCCGAGACCTCCTCGGCGAGACCGAGCCAGCCCTTGAAGCCGCCCTTCTCAGGCACCGTAAAATGACAGGCAACGCCCTCGACCTCGGGATCGTCGAGACCATAGGTCGCGAGCTTGTCGTTGGGGCTCATCCATTTGAACACGGTTGAGCGGCGGAAGATCAGATCGGGCTCATCGGCGGCGGATGCCGCCGCCATTGGCGCAGTCAGAGCGATCAAGAATAAGGCGAGGCCCTTCAAGCGGATGCCGGAAGGACTGAGGAAACGAGATGACATGAAGTTCTCCGGTAACAAGTCCCCGCAATGTAGGAACGCTGGTCGCGATGAGGAAGGCGACGGACGAGCGGCCACGGCCGCCGTTTACCGCTCTGTGAGGCTTTTTTGCTAGGTCGTGGACAAAAGTCGCTGACTGCAGAACCACCCTGCTGGTGAACGCGTATCCCCTTTGCGAGACTAACGTCTGATTTGGATGATGGATTCGAGGATGAGCAGCGTGAACGGGTCAGGTTCTTCTGCCAAGCCGGCGCGGCTATGGCAGGTCGCCGTTTTGGCGGCGGCGGGTGCGATCGGCGCGACCAGCCAGGCTGACGCAGCTTTTTATTATTGGACGGACTATTCCGACGGGTCCTATTACGCCCGGCCGCATCGGCTTCCGGAAATGCCGCGCCAGAAGCAGCCAAAGCGTAGCGCGGCAAGCAAGAAAGAAAGCGTTGTCGAGAAGGAAGCCGGCACCAAGCCGCAGGGGCCGCTGGTCATCGTCGTCTCGATCGACCGGCAGAAGGTGACGGTGTTCGACAAAAACGGCCTGTTCGCGGAATCTCCGGTCTCGACCGGCATGAAGGGCCACTCGACGCCGATGGGTGTGTTCAGCGTCATCCAGAAGAACAAATTCCACCGCTCAAACCTCTATAGCGGTGCGCCGATGCCGTACATGCAGCGGATCACCTGGTCTGGCGTCGCCATGCATGCCGGCGCGCTGCCGGGCTATCCGGCCTCGCATGGCTGCATCCGCATGCCGATGTCGTTCGCGACGAAGATGTGGAACTGGACCCGCATGGGGGCGCGCGTCATCGTGGCCCCTGGCCAGATCTCGCCGCAAAGCTTTTCGCATCCCCTGCTTGCCTCGTCGCGCGTCGCGCCCCAGCCCACGGTGAGCCTCCAGCCTCAACCTGATGTCGCCGACAAGGCAGACAAGGGCGCCGCCGACCCCAAGCCGGTCGAGACCAGGACCGCCAGCGCCGACAGCGTGCTCGAGCTGCGCACCTCGGTCGGCCACGCCGTGATGTCGGACGCGACCGCCGGCAATGCCCCCGCGCACGAGGGTGTAGCGGCCGACAAGGCCAAGACAGCCGAGGCATCTGACGCAGCCCGGCCAGGGAGCGACGGCAAGCCCGCGACCACGGCCGAGCCGCTCAAGCCGCAGGCGGTGGCGCCCGCAAAGACGCCCGACCAGGCCGCTGCTCCGGCCCTTGCCATCCCGCCGGATGCGAAGGACGAGAGCCGCCCTGCCGATCCCGCGCCGGCGGCAAAGCTGGAGGCGCCCAAGCGCGCCGGCCAGATTGCCGTCTTCATCAGCCGCAAGGATTCCAAGCTTTACGTGCGGCAGAATTTTGCGCCCCTGTTCGAGGTGCCCGTCACGATCGCGCAGAGCGATCGGCCGCTCGGCACGCATGTGTTCACCGCCGAGCTCGACAAGGCCGATTCCAACACGCTGCGCTGGTCGGTGGTGTCGCTGCCCGTCTCCGCCCGTTCCGCGGCACGCGAGGACGAGGCCCGCCTGGCGCGGCGCCAGCGCGGCGCCGTCATCCCCGTGGCTGCAAAACCTGTCGTCACGCCCGACAGCCCGGCCGAAGCGCTCGACCGCATCGCGGTCCCGGTCGAGACCATGGCGAGGATCAACGAGATGCTGACGTCAGGCGGTTCGATCATCGTATCCGACCAGGGCATCAACCAGGGCGAGACCGGCGAAGGCACCGACTTCATCGTCCGCCTGTATTGACGCTTTCGCCCGCTCGATAACGTGGTGTTGACGCGGCCGCTCGCAGCGGCAGGGTAACATGCCGCTCGGATCAATTCGGGGGATGCCGTGATGATGAGCCGCCGAACCGTGCTGAACCTTACACTAGCTGCTGCGTTCGCGCCTGTTGCGCGCGCCTACGCTGACGGCGGGATGAGCCGGATTCCGGCCTACGCTTTCTCCTTCCCCGCTTTGTCGGGTGGGGACATCCGTCTCGCCGCCTTCACCGGCAAACCGCTGCTGGTGGTGAATACCGCCTCGCTCTGCGGCTACACTCCGCAATACGTTGGCTTGCAGGAGATCTGGAGCGAGTTTCGCGACCGCGGGCTCACCGTGATCGGCGTGCCCTCCAACGATTTCGGCAGCCAGGAGCCGGGCGGCACCAGCGAGATCACGGCCACGGCGCACCACCAATATGGGGTTACCTTCCCGATCACGGCCAAGGCCGCGGTGGTCGGTGCCAGAGCACACCCATTCTACAAATGGGCCGCTGAGGCCCGACCCAGGGAAGTTCCGCGCTGGAACTTCCACAAGTACTTGATAGGCCGCGACGGCTATATTGCCGAGGTCTTTCCGTCTGCGGTCGAGCCGGCCGACACGCGAGTCAAGACCGCCATTGCCAAGGCACTGGCCGACACTTGATGCGGGCACACTCATCCGGCTGGGCACAATTGTGTCGGACCGTCAAACAGCCGTTGCAATGGCGATGGCCCACCATCTAGGCTAGGATGGTTTGGGGCAGGACGATTTTGCCGCAGGCCAAAAGCCGTGGCGGAACAACGGGGCCAATCTCGGGGACATCAGATGCGTGTGGCGGCAGGAATGATTCTAGCAGGCGCGATCTCGGTGGCTATGACCGGCGCCGCATGGTCGCAGACCCCGGCAAAGCCCACGGCCGCGACGCAAGCCGCACCGGCGGCAACCCCGGCCGCGTCGAGCCCTGCCGCTGCCCCGCCTGCACCTCCCGCGGCGGCTGCCGCCCCCGCAGGCTTCGTCAATCCTCCTCCGCCCAAGCAGGCCCCGCAGCCGGCGCGCGCGGCCTGCAATACGCCGGGCGCGCTCGGCGTCGCCCGCACCGTCGAGATCGACACCACCGGCGGTCCCGGCTTCGGCTTCGAACATTTCAAGGAGCTCGACTTCCTGCGCGACAAGGAGGTCGTGCTGACTTTCGACGACGGCCCCTGGCCGCGCAACACGCCCGCCGTGCTGAAGGCGCTCGCGGACGAATGCACCACCGGCATCTTCTTCATCATCGGCAAGCACGCGACCTACGAGCCGGAGATCCTCAAGCAGGTCTACGCCGCCGGCCACACCGTCGGCGCCCACACCTGGTCGCACGCCAACCTCAACAACAAGAAGCTCAACGAAGCGCAGCGCAAGGACGAGATCGAGAAGGGCTTTGCGGCGGTGAAGTGGGCGCTCGGCGGCATCTCGCCCGCGCCGTTCTTCCGATTCCCGGCGCTCCAGCATCCGCCGGAGATGGTCACCTATCTCGGCAACCGCAACGTCGCGAGCTTCTCCTGCGACATCGACTCCTTCGACTTCAAGGCCTCCAAGCCCGAGAAGATCGTCGAGACCGTGATGAAGAAGCTCGACACCAAGGGCAAGGGCATCATCCTGATGCACGACTTCCAGAAGCACACTGCGGAAGCCCTTCCCGAGCTGCTCAAGCGGCTGAAGGCCGGCGGCTACAAGGTGGTGGCGATGCGCGCCAAGTTCCCGGCCTCGACGCTGCCGGAATACGACCAGGAGCTGCTCAAGGACCTCAAGCTTCCGACGGTGAGCCAGCGCCCGGTCAATTCCGTGGTGACGACCGTTTCCGAATAGACCGCCATTGTCTTTCAGCTTTGAAGGCTACGTCATCGTCTCGGCGGACGGCATGCTGGCCGACGCAAGTCGCGTCATGCCCGACAGCCTGAAGTTCGAAGGCGACAAGCTGTTCTTCGAGCAGGCGCTCGATCGCGCCGCGCTGATCGTGCACGGTCGCAACTCGCACGAGCAGCAGCCGAACTCGCCGAAGCGCAAGCGGCTGATCCTGACGCGCAAGATCAGGGACCTCACCGTCGATCCGGAGATGCCGAACGCGACGCTGTGGAATCCGGGGCATGCCAGCTTCGAGGCGGCCTGCGCCTTCGCGGACGTCGCCTCCGGCGTGGTCGCCGTCATCGGCGGCCCGGTCGTGTTCGACCTGTTCATGGACCGCTACGACACGTTTTGGCTGTCGCTGGCCCCCCATGTGCGGCTGCCCGGCGGCGAGGGATGCTTCGTCGGCGTGCCCGAACGCACCCCTCAGGAGGTGCTGGCGTCGCATGGGATGAATCCGGGCGCGGCGTATGTGCTCGACGCGGCGCATGAGGTGACCGTCACCCCGTGGCGGCGGTGAGCCTTCGATCAAAATCGGAAAACAACCCCATGCACAGTACCGGCATTAAAATACCTTTACATAAGCAATTCGGGTGTCGCCTGAAATTGATCCCGCCGCCGGCCGGCAAAAAGCCGGCTAGCCTATTTGCCGAGACCATCAATCGGCCCCGGCGGCGGTGATGGCGCTATAGCCAATCTCTATGACACTACGTCAATACGCGCTTGGCGTTCAGAAACACGGCGTCAACAGACTGAGACAAAAGCGCAAGAGTGGGCTGCCGGGATCGAATTTGCCGCGCCGGCCGCCGATTCGCGCGAGGGAACGCAACCGCTTCGGCGGATATAAACCTACAGCCCGCATGGCTGCCCCACCCTGCCTGCCTTCGGCGACCAAGACGCGCCCCCACCACCCATGACCGACGACGCGACGACAGATCCGACCGATGCCTTCGGACTGGAAGGCGATGCAGCCGCGACTTCACCGCTGCTGCCGGCATTCGGCTTCACCGCCGATCAGATGGAGACGGCGGCCAACGTCGCCGCCTGGCGGGAGGCCGTGGCCACGCTGTTCGAGGTCGACGAGCTCGCCGCCGGCGAGCCGGGTCCATTTCGCGCCGACCTCAGCTCCTTCGCCATGGGCCAGGTGCTGATCGGGCTGAGCCGTGCCAGCAGCCAGCGCTTTCGCCGGACGGCTGAGACGATCGCGCGCAGCGGGGTCGACCATATCATCCTCCAGCTCTATCTGAAGGGCGGCTTTGACGGCGTCGCCGGCGACCGGCCGGTGCAGGTGCGCGCCGGCGACATATGTCTGTTCGATCTCGCCCAGACCCTGGAGACCAGAGCGACGGCGTTCGAAAATGTCACGCTGGTCGTACCGCGCCCGATGTTCGGCACTCATTTGCTGAGGGTTGACGATCTGCACGGCCTCGTTCTGCCGGGCAGCAGCGTGATCGCGCGGCTCCTCGCCGGACACCTTGCCGCGCTGTTCGAGTTTGCGCCGCGCATGACGCCCGACGAATGCCAATCGGTCGTCGAGGGCACGGTCTCGCTGCTGGCCGCGTGCCTGCGCAACGAGCTCGAACGCGTCGAGCGCGGCTTCGACCATTCCGTCGCGGCGAGCCCATCGCTGGTACGGATCCGCCGATACATCGAAGCCGGTCTCGGCAGCAGCGACCTGTCGGCCAACTCGATCGCGACGCATTTCGGCCTGTCGCGGGCCTCGCTGTACCGGCTGTTCGCGCCGGTCGGGGGCATCGCTGAATACATCCGCAGCCGCCGCCTGCACCGCGCCTTCTTCGACCTCGCCAACTCGGATGCGCGGAGCTTGAGGATCAGCGAAGTCGCGCGGCGCTGGCAGCTCGGCACCGATTCGCACTTCACGCGCTCGTTCAAGGCCGCCTACGGCATCACCCCGCGCGCAGCCCGCGAGGCCGCGTTGCTCGGTGTGCAGCACGGCACAGATGCAACCAAGGGCGCGACGATCACGCGCTGGATGCGCGAGATCGCGCCTCCGAGGGCGGATTGATCGCTAGACGTCGCCGTAAGCCGCTTCGGCCGGACGCGTGGTGCGGCCGTATCCCATCAGCATGAACAATGCCCCGATGATGGAGAGGTTCTTCAGGGCATCGACCACCATCTTCGCGTTGTCGGGCGCCGCCTGATTCCAGAAATCGTCGAACATCACCGTCGCAACCGCGAGGTGGACGATCATCAGCATCGCGAAGAATCGCGCGCCGAAATTCAGGGCAATCATCAGGCCCGCGATGACCTCGAGTCCGCCGACCGCGATCGCGAGCAGCTGCGGCGTTGTCATGGCGGTGGCGGTCTCGACCTGCTGGGCGTAAGGCGCGACGACGTCGGGCACCACGACCTTGGTGGCGATGAAATCGGCCGTCGCCTGGATGGCAAAGAGCTTGGTCGCGCCCGTGTAGACGAACAGCACGGCGAACAGGATTCGCCCGAAAGTCACGAACGCTGGCATGATCGGCCTCTTCAAAGCGCTACCGCACGGAACGCGCGAGCGGATTATGATGAGTCGTGCGCCGGTTTACAAACGGGGAATGGCGAGCTGGGAGGAATTCAAAGGTGCCGGTAACTTCCCTTCTCCCTGGTGGGAAAAAGTTCGGCACCGAAAGCCGCAAGATCTCGACTCGCGGAGACAACCCCTCATCCGGCGCTTCGCGCCACCTTCTCCCACAAGGGGAGAAGGGATCGCACCGCCAATGACGCGAGAGACGCCCTTACGTGAACAACGTCGGCTGCCGTGCCGCGCGCTCCTGCGCTTCCACCACCGCCACGGCCGTCATGTTGAGGATGCCGCGCGCGGTCACCGAAGGGGTGAGGATGTGGGCCGGGCGCGCCGGGCCGACCAGGATCGGGCCGACGGGCAGCGCGTCCGCCAGCGACTTGATCATCTGGTACGCGACGTTGGCGGTGTCCAGCGTCGGCATTATCAGGATGTTGGCCTCGCCCTCCAACTTGGAATGCGGCAGCACCATCCGTCGCGCAGTGGCGGACAGCGCGGTGTCGCCCTGCATCTCGCCGTCGGCCTCGATCTCCGGATGCTTGTCCTTCAACAGCTGGGTCGCCAGCCGCATCTTGCGCGAGGAATCGGTGTCGTAGCTGCCGAAATCCGAATGCGAGACAAAGGCGATCTTCGGCTTGATGTTGAAGCGCTGGACGTGGACCGCGGCGAGCGAGGCGATCTCGGCGAGCTCTTCCGCGTTCGGATTGGGCCGCACCTGCGTGTCGGCGATGAAGAAAGCGCCCTTGCTGGTGATCAGCAGCGCCAGCGCAGCGTAGTCGCTGATGCCCGGGCAAAAACCGACGATCTCGCGGACGTGGCGCAGATGGCTCATGTAGCGGCCCTCGACGCCGCACAGCATGGCGTCGGCCTCGCCGCGCGTGACCGCGAGCGCGGCAATCACGGTGTTGTTGGTACGCACCACGGTGCGGGCCGCATCCGGCGTCACGCCACGGCGGCCGGCAACCT
This sequence comes from Bradyrhizobium sp., assembly GCA_035575945.1. GTDB lineage: Bacteria > Pseudomonadota > Alphaproteobacteria > Rhizobiales > Xanthobacteraceae > Bradyrhizobium. Next base: position 181,110 of record DATLXF010000058.1, read on the forward strand.
CGACATAAGACTGCACATAGGAGCGATAGCGCGGATCGTCCTCGGGATTGACGAGATCGAAATCCTTGCCCGCCTTGATCGACAGGCCGAAACGCTTGATGCGCGCCTCGACCACCGAGGGACGGCCGACCAGAATGGGCCGCGCCAGCTTTTCCTCCAGCACGACCTGCGTGGCGCGCAGCACCCGCTCGTCCTCGCCTTCGGCGTAGATCACGCGCACCGGCTGGGTCTTGGCCTTGGCGAACACCGGCTTCATGACGAGGCCGGACCGGAACGCGAACCGCTCGAGCAGCGCGGTGTATTCGTCGAAATTGGTGATCGGGCGCGTCGCGACGCCGGACTCCATCGCCGCCTTCGCCACCGCCGGCGCGATGCGCAGGATTAATCTCGGATCAAACGGGCTCGGGATCAGCGAGCCCGGGCCGAAGCCTTGCGTCTCGCCGGTGTCGAACCCCTGCGCGACGGCATCTGACGGCGCCTCGCGCGCGAGCTGCGCGATGGCCTCGACGGCGGCGTGTTTCATCTCCTCGTTGATGGCGCTGGCCCCGACGTCGAGCGCACCGCGGAAGATGAAGGGAAAGCACAGGACGTTGTTGACCTGGTTCGGATAGTCGGAGCGGCCGGTGCAGATCATGGCGTCGGGGCGCACTTGTCGCGCTTCTTCCGGCATGATCTCGGGTGTCGGATTGGCGAGCGCCATGATCAGCGGGTTCTCGCCCATTGCCTTGGCCATCTCGGGCTTGAGCACGCCCGGCGCCGAGAGGCCGATGAAGATGTCCGCGCCGCCGATGACGTCGGCGAGCGTGCGCTTGTCGGTCTTCTGCGCATAGACCGCCTTCCAGCGGTCCATCGAGGTGTTGCGGCCCTCGTGCACGAGCCCGTCGATGTCGCAGACCCAGATGTTCTTGCGCTGAGCGCCCATCGACACCAGCAGATTGAGCGTCGCGATGGCCGCAGCCCCTGCCCCCGACGCCACGATCTTGACCTCGGACAGTTTCTTGCCGTTCAGTCGCAGACCATTGGTGATGGCGGCGGCAACGATGATCGCGGTGCCATGCTGGTCGTCATGGAACACCGGGATCTTCATGCGCTCCTTCAAGCGCGTCTCGATCTCGAAGCACTCGGGTCCCCTGATGTCCTCCAGATTGATGCCGCCGAAGGTCGGCTCGAGCGCCGCCACCGTCTCGACCACGCGGTCGATGGTATCGGCGGCGATCTCGATGTCGAACACGTCGATGCCGGCGAATTTCTTGAACAGGACGGCCTTGCCTTCCATCACCGGCTTGGAGGCCAGCGGACCGATATTGCCGAGGCCGAGCACCGCGGTGCCGTTTGAGACGACGGCAACCAGATTGGCGCGCGTGGTCAACGTGGCGGCTTCGGCCGGATTCTTGGCGATCTCCGTGCACGCCGCGGCGACGCCGGGCGAATAGGCCAGCGCGAGGTCCCGCTGGTTGGCAAGCGGCTTGCTCGCCTGGATCTCCAGCTTTCCAGGGCGCGGCAGACGATGGTAGGCGAGCGCCGCCTGGTGAAGATCATCAGAATAGGACGACATGCGGTGTCTCGCCTCGCGTTACCGGCCTCAAAATGCACGATCCGAAGCCGCGGTCCAAGCAGACCGTATTGCCGGCTCATGGAAGCCGGATGAAGCACGCCGGGTGCCCCGGTGGCAACATCCGATTGCGCGCCCGTCAACAGCGCGCCGTCAAATATCAGAAAACCAAAGCTTTCCCTGGACCACGCAGCGTTTCGAGAATATGGCAGGTTGCGCGGTGCAAAACGAGCAACTGGAGCTGGGAATGAAGCGAATCCTGATCGGCCTAATCGTGGCTACCGTGCTCGGCGCCGGCGGATGGTTCGGCTTCAATCTGTATGTCCAACACCGGGCGACCAGCGAGGTCGAGGCGGCCTTCGAGCGGCTTCGCGCCGGCGGCAGCAAAGCCAGCCACGGCAAAATCATATTCGCGCTCGCGACCCGGACGCTGACGGTCGAGGACATTGCAGTCGAGCCTGCCCAGGCGCAGTTCGCCACCTTCAAGGCCGCCAGGATCACCGCTGTCGGTGTGCGCCAGCCCGACGAGGCCCGTTTCTCGGCCGACAGTGTCGAGGCATCGGGGGTAGAGGTCGGCTTCACGTTCACCGAGCGGATCACTGTGAAGGCGAACTACAAGATCCCGCAGGTCACCGCGCGAGATTTTTCCGGCCCGACCCGCGCAGACGGCCCGCCGTTGGCGGGCTCGATCATGGACACGTACCGCTTCATCCTCGCACAATACGCGACCATCTCGGCATCGGAGATCGCGGTGCCGACCCTCGCGGTCAACGTCGATGCGGGCAGCAATGCCGGAAGCGGGGATTATGTCTATTCAGGTCTATCGGTCCAGAACCTCAATCGGGGCAAGATCGAAACGGCGAAGATGGATCGCGTCACCTATACGGTCGACCTGTCCCAGCCGGGCAGGCCAGCGAAGATGACCGGCGAGTTGTCCGACCTGGCCATCTACGAATTCGACCCAACTGCTGTGAGGGCCGCGCTCGATCCGCAAGGATCGAACGACGACAGTCTTCACAGGATCTATCGGCGCATCTCGGTCAACTCCTATGTCGTGACGGCGGCGCCCGGCATGCGCATGCAGGTGGACGGCATCACCTTCGACGACATTGCCATCCGGCCCTCGAAATTCCGGCCGGCCGAGATCATCGCGCTGGTGCCGGCCGACGGCTCGATCCCAACGCCGGCGCAGTCGCGCGACATGATGGCGAAAGTGGCTGATTTCTTCGAAGGTTTTCAGATCGGCAAAGCCGAAATTGGCCGGCAAGCGGTCGAGACGCCGCAAGGAACGGGACGGCTCAACGCGGTCAAATACGATCAGGACAGCATAGCGCTGGAGGGGCTCGACATCCCGATGCCGCAGGGCCAGCTGAAAATGGACCGCTTCGCGTTGAAGTCCTTCAGCGCGGCAAATCTGATACGCTGGGCGGCGAGTCTTCAAACGCCGGGGCGACCGCCCTCGCCCGATGCGATAGTCGGCTTATTCCGCGTGCTTCAGGGCGCCGAGATCAGGGGCGTGGTCTCGCCATACAAGACGACGCGGCAGTTCGTCACCATCGATACGATCAGCCTGAACTGGGGGCAGTTCGTCGGACCGATCCCGAGCAAGGCCAGTCTCGTCGTGAAGATGGTCACGCCGACCGATCCGGCCAATCCGGCGCTGCAGCCGCTGATCATGGCGGGCATGGACAGGCTTGCGATCGACCTGGATCTCGGCGCGGCCTGGATGGAATCGTCGGGCGCTTTCGCGCTGACGCCGGCGACGCTCGATCTCGGCAGCCTCGCCAGGCTGCAGGCCCGCATCGCGCTCGCCAATGTGCCGCGCGGCCTGTTCACGACCGACCCGGCGCAGGCGATGGGTCATGCAGCGCAGGTCGAAACCGGCACGCTCGAGGCCTCGCTGCGTGACGGCGGCGCGGTTGATCTCGTCGTGGCGCAGTTCGCACGCATGCAGAACGTCAACCGCGATGCCGCCCGTAGCGCCATCGTCGCGATGATCAGGGCGCAAGGCGAAAAGATCGCGGGGACCAACGGCGATGCCAGGGGCGCGATCGATGCGCTCGCCGGATTCGTGGAAACGGCGGGGCAGACGCTGACCATCAAGCTGACGCCCCGCGCCAAGGTCCCGCTGATGCAATTGATGCAGCTCTCGCAAACCGACCCGCAGAGCGCGCTGGCGCAGTTCAGGATCGAGGCTTCGACGGGGCTGTAGGGAAGACAGGCGGCTCTCTCCTCCTCGTCATTGCGAGGAGCTCTTGCGACGAAGCAATCCAGACTCGTTCCGCGGGAAGATTCTGGATTGCTTCGCCACGCTCGCAATGACGCTGCAAGGGCAGCGTCATTTCTGCGGCAGGTTCACCCGGATGTGCAGCTCGCGGAGTTGCTTCGTCGTGGCTTCCGACGGGGCGCCCATCAGGAGGTCCATGGCCTGCTGGTTCATCGGGAAGAGCGAGATCTCGCGCAGATTCGTGGTGCCACAGAGCAGCATCACGATGCGGTCGACGCCGGCGGCCATGCCGCCATGCGGCGGCGCGCCGTACTGGAAAGCGCGGTACATGCCGCCGAAACGCTCGACCACGTCCTGCTCGCCGTAACCTGCGATCTCGAACGCCTTCACCATGGCCTCCGGCACGTGGTTGCGGATGCCGCCCGAGGCGATCTCGTAACCGTTGCAGGTGATGTCGTACTGGAACGCCTTGATAGTCAGCGGATCCTTGCCCTTCAGCGCCTCGAGGCCACCTTGCGGCATCGAGAACGGGTTGTGCGAGAAGTCGACCTTCTTGTCGTCCTCGTTGTACTCGTACATCGGGAAGTCGACGATCCAGGCGAGCTCGAACCGCTCCTTGTCGGTGAGGTTCAATTCCTCGCCGACCTTGTTGCGGGCAAGGCCCGAAAACTTCCAGAACTTGTCGGGGTCGCCGGCAACGAAGAAGGCGGCATCGCCTTCCTTGGTGCCGATCTGCGCGCGGATCGCGGCCGTGCGCTCGGGCCCGATGTTGTTCGCAAGGGGACCCGCGCCCTCGCCGCCCTCGCGCCACATGATGTAGCCGAGGCCGGGCTGGCCCTCGCCTTGCGCCCACGAGTTCATGCGGTCGCAGAAGGCGCGGCTGCCGCCGCTAGGGGCCGGGATCGCCCAGACCTGGTTCTTGGGGTCCTCGAGCATGCGCGCGAAGACCTTGAAGCCGGAGCCGCGGAAATGCTCGGAGACGTCCTGCATCTCGATGGGGTTGCGCAGGTCCGGCTTGTCGCTGCCGTATTTGCGCAAGGCCTCGGCGAACGGAATGCGGCGCCAGTTCTTGCTGACCGGCTTTCCTCTCGCGAACTCCTCGAACACGCCGGTGATGACGGGCTCCATGGCCGCAAAGACGTCTTCCTGAGTGACAAAGCTCATCTCGACGTCGAGCTGGTAGAACTCGCCGGGCAGACGGTCGGCGCGCGGGTCCTCGTCGCGGAAGCAGGGCGCGATCTGGAAGTAGCGGTCGAAGCCGCTCATCATGAGAAGCTGCTTGTACTGCTGCGGCGCCTGCGGCAGCGCGTAGAACTTGCCGGGATGGATGCGCGAGGGCACGAGGAAGTCGCGCGCGCCTTCCGGCGAGGACGCGGTCAGGATCGGCGTGTTGAACTCGAAGAAGCCCTGCTCCTCCATGCGGCGGCGCATCGACTTGATGATCGCGACGCGCGTCATGATGTTCTGGTGCAGCTTTTCGCGCCGCAGGTCGAGGAAGCGATATTTGAGCCTGATGTCTTCCGGATACTCCTGGTCGCCGAAGACAGGCAGTGGCAGGTCGCCGGCGGGGCCCAGCACTTCGATCTCGCTGATGTAGACCTCGACCTTGCCGGTCGGCAGATCGTCATTGTCGGTGCCTTCGGGGCGGCGGCGGACCTTGCCGTCCATCTTGACCACGAATTCCGAGCGCAGCTTTTCGGCCAGCGAGAATGCCGGCGAGTCCGGGTCGACCACGCACTGGGTCAGGCCGTAATGGTCGCGCAGGTCGATGAACAGCACGCCGCCATGGTCGCGGACGCGATGGACCCAGCCGGAGAGGCGGATGGTCTCGCCGATGTTGCTCTCGCGGAGCGCGCCGCATGTGTGTGACCGGTAGCGATGCATGGTCGTCCCAAAATCAATGTCGGAGGGGTCGAATCGGACGGCCGAAACGGCCAATCCGACGTTGCGGCAGGGTTTACCCCGGCGGGACGGGGGCGGCAACCAAGGGAACGCCCTGATTTGGACCCGATGGGCCATTTTTGGCTTATCAGAGGGCAAGCCTTTGCCATCAGCCGTTCCAGCCCTATCTTCAACCCATGACGGTGCATTTCCCCTTCCAGAACTCCTATTCGGCGCTGCCGGAGAACTTCTTCGCCCGCGTCGCGCCGACCCCGGTCGCCGCGCCCCGGCTGATCAAGCTGAACCGGCCGCTGGCGCTCCAGCTCGGGCTCGATCCTGATGTGCTGGAGACCCCTGAGGGCGCCGCGATCCTGGCCGGCAAGACGGTTCCTGATGGAGCCGATCCCATCGCCATGGCCTATGCCGGCCACCAGTTCGGGCATTTCGTGTCCCAGCTCGGCGACGGCCGCGCCATCCTGCTCGGCGAGGTCATCGATCGGGACGGCGTTCGCCGCGACATCCAGTTGAAGGGATCCGGCCCCACCCCGTTCTCCCGTCGCGGCGACGGCCGCGCGGCGCTGGGGCCGGTGCTGCGCGAATACATCGTCAGCGAGGCCATGTTTGCTTTGGGCATCCCGACCACGCGTTCGCTCGCCGCCGTCGTCACCGGGGAGCACGTCCTCCGCGAAACCGCGCTGCCCGGCGCGGTGCTGACCCGCGTCGCCTCGAGCCATATCCGCGTCGGCACCTTCCAGTTCTTCGCCGCCCGACGCGACACCGAGGCGGTTCGCCGGCTCGCCGATCACGTCATCAAGCGACATTATCCGGACCTTCTCCAGACGGAACGGCCGTATCACGCCCTGCTGGCGGCCGTCGTCGCGCGCCAGGCCAATCTGATCGCGCGATGGCTCTTGGTCGGCTTCATCCACGGCGTGATGAACACCGACAACAGCTCCATCTCCGGCGAGACCATCGACTACGGTCCCTGCGCCTTCATGGACGCTTACAATCCCGCGCAGGTGTTCTCCTCCATCGACGAGATGGGCCGCTACGCCTATGCCAACCAGCCGCGCATCGGCCTGTGGAATCTGACGCGGCTCGCCGAGTGCCTGTTGCCGCTGTTCGGAAGCGAGCAGGAACAGGCGGTGGCCGAGGCGCAGGACATTCTCGGTGCGTTCTCCGATCAGTTCAGCGCCGCCTATCAGGCGGGCCTGCGCCGGAAGGTCGGCCTGTTCACGGAGCGCGACGGCGACGAGGCGCTGATCCAGGACCTGCTGGATGCCATGGCCAAGAACCAGGCCGACTTCACCCTCACCTTCCGCAAGCTGGGTGACGCCGCGGCCGATGACGGCGCCGACGTCCGTGCGCAGTTCATGGAGCCCGCGGCCTTCGACGAATGGGCCGGCCGCTGGCGCGCGCGCATCGCGCTGGAGCCGCAAGGCCCGGCCGAGCGGCGAGCCGCGATGCACGCCGTCAATCCCATGTTCATCCCGCGCAACCACCGCGTCGAGGCGGTGATCCAGGCCGCGGTGAACGAGGATGATTACGCGCCGTTCGAGGAATTGGTGAAGGTGCTGGCAAAACCCTTCGAGGATCAGCCGAACTACGCCGCCTACGCCGATCCGCCGCTGGCTGAACAGCGGGTGTTGCAGACGTTCTGCGGGACGTGACAAAGCTCCACCGCGTACCACCATCTCTAATTGAGGCACGGCATGGATTGCGCGTTGCGTATTCCATTCGTGTCCGGCGTTGTGGACACATTCTGTTCGCTGGAACCGCTGTCATCAAACTGAAACACCCGCGTTCTAACGGGCTGGAAGGGCCGTCTTGCCGGAGGCGCCCGCCCTCCAACCACAAAGCGCGCCATGCCATTCAAGTTCATCCACCTCACCGACACGCATTTGGCGAACCCTGGCGCGACGCTGTATGGCCTCGATCCGCGCGCCCGGCTGGACGCGGCGATCGCGGACATCAACGCGCACCAGTCCGATGCCGCGTTTGCCGTGGTGAGCGGCGACCTCACCCATTGGGGCGAGGCTGAGTCCTACGCCAATTTCGCCGAGGCGATGGCGGCGCTGAAGATTCCCTACGTCGCCATGGTGGGCAATCACGACAAGCGCGTCACTTGCCTCGACAGCTTGAAGGCCGCGCCGCGCGATGCCAACGGCTTCGTGCAGGGCACCCGCACCACCGAGCACGGCCTGTTCGTGTTCCTCGACACGCTCGACGAGACCAGCCACGCCGGCGAGATGTGCGCAAAGCGTTTCGAGTGGTTCGCGAAGACGCTGTCCGCGGCGCCCGCCGAACAGCAGTTCGTCGTGTTCATGCACCATCCGCCCTTCCCGGTCGGCGTCCACGCGATGGACGACATCGGGCTGAAGCAGAGCGCCGAATTCGCCGAGGTGATCGCGCCTTATCGCACACGCATCCGTCATCTGTTCTTCGGCCATGTGCACCGGCCGATCTTCGGCAGCTTCGGCAAGATCCCGTTCTCGACGCTGCGCGGCACCAACCACCAGGTCTGGTTCGAGCTCAGTCCCGGCGCGCCGCACCTCGCCAGCCACGAGCCGCCGGCCTATGGCGTCGTGCTGATCGACGACGACAATCTCGTCGTGCACAGCCACGACTTCCTCGATCAGAGTCTGCGCTTCCCGTTCGAGCCACCGGCGGGCGTGGACGGTCGCGACTACGCGCTCAACTTCGTGGCGCGGTGAGATGAGCCTCGCTGAACCCGCGGCTCTTCCGGTCGCGAGGTCGGCGGCACCGCGTCGGCACGTCCTGAAGCGTTTCACCGCCAGCGCCAAAGCCTCGCTGCCGGCCTATCTGCTGCTGTTGCCCTCGCTCGTCTTCCTGGCGCTGTTCACCTACGGCGCGATGGGCCGGGTGCTCATCGATGCGTTGTATCAGCGGACGACGCCGAAGGCGCCGGTCCGCTTCGTCGGGCTCGACAACATCAGCGCGGTGCTGGCCGATCCCGCCTTCACCGGCGCGGTCATCAACAATTTGATCTACGCCGTCGGGACGACGGTGCCGAGCATCGCGCTGGCGCTGCTGTTCGCGCTGTCGCTGGCGCGCACCCACGCGGTGACCAGCGCGCTGCGGGCCGCGCTGTTCCTGCCGGTGCTGATCCCGATGGTCGCGGCCTCAGCACTGTTCATGTTCATCTTCCTGCCCAACGTCGGTCTGCTCGACTATTACATCGGCCGGCTGCTTCCGGTGCTGCCGAACTGGCTTGGCGATCCCGACGTCGCGCTCACCGCGATCATGGTGATCACGATCTGGAAGAACGCCGGCTATTACATGCTGTTCTTCCTCGCCGGCCTCCAGGCCGTGCCCGAGGACGTGATGGAGGCCGCCCATCTCGACGGCGCCGGGCCATATCAGCGGCTGCGTCACATCATCCTGCCGGAGCTCAAGCCCACCTTCCTGTTCGTCATCGTGATCGCCACGCTCAACGCGGTGACGCAGGTCGACCACGTCTTCGTCATGACCCAGGGCGGGCCGTCCAATTCGACCAACCTCGTGCTGTTCTACATCTACCAGCAGGCGGTCGAGCACTACGACATCGGCAAGGCCTCGGCGGCGACGCTGCTGACGCTGGCCGCGCTGATGGGCCTGACCGCGCTGTCCTTCCGCACCATGGCGAACCGCGAGGGCGGGTCATGAAGCTGATCGACCGGCTCTACAGGGACGCCCCGCTCGCCACGCGCAATGAGATCACGCCGAAGCTCGGTTTCCTGCTGACCGTGCTGCTGGCGATGGTCTGGCTCATCCCGTTCCTGTGGATGGTGGTGGCGACGCTGCGTCCGGCCTCCGACGGCATCAACCTCATGGCCGAGCTGATGCCGAGCCTGAAGCCGACGCTCGACAATGTCAGGGATGCCTGGGAGATCGGCGATTTCCCGCGCTACACGCTCAACACCACGATCATCTGCGCCGGCATTCTCCTGGTGCAGTTCGTCACGATCACGCTGGCAGGCTTTGCCTTTGCGCGCCTGAAGTTCGCCGGCAAGACGCCGATCTTCTACCTGTTCCTGATGCAGCTGATGCTGGTGCCGGTGCTCTTGATCGTGCCGAACCTGTCGCTGGTGGCGCAGCTTGGTCTCTACGACACGCTCACCGGCGTGATGTTGCCGTTCTTCGCCTCCGCCTTCGGCACCTTCCTGATGCGCCAGGCGTTCGAGGCGATTCCGACGGAGCTGGAAGACGCCGCCCTGATCGACGGCGCCAGCCTGCTCCAGCGCATCCGCCACATCTACGTGCCGCTCTCGATGCCGAGCTTCTCGGCCTTCGCCATCATCTCCGTCACCAGCCACTGGAACGACTTCCTGTGGCCGCTGATGGTGATCAATTCGCCGGACAAGCGGCCGCTCACGGTCGGCCTCTCCGTCTTCACCAAGACCGCCGAAGGCACGCAGGCCTGGGGCACCATCGCCGCGGGCACGCTGATGGTGATCGGCCCGCTGCTCGTCACCTTCCTGATCTTCCAGAAGCGCTTCATCAGCTCTTTCGTCACCTCAGGCATCAAATAGGAGATTTTCCGATGCTGTTCTCCCGCAGGCTCATGCTCGGCCTCGCCTTGATAGGCACCATGGCAGGCGCCCTCGCCGTCCCGGCGAAGGCCGACGGCCCCACCGAGATCGACCTGTTCTTTCCCGTCCCCGTCGACGGCAAACTCGCCCGCGACATGGGCACAATGATCAAGGAGTTCAACGAGACCCACCGCGACGTCAAGGCGACCGCGGTCTATACCGGCTCCTACGACGACACGCTGATCAAGACGCGTGCCGCGATCAAGGCGGGCAAGCCGCCGGCCGCCGTGATCATGTCGGCGAACTTCCTGCTGGACATGCAGATCGAGAACGAGCTCACCAATCTCGATGCGCTGATCAAGGCCGACGGCACCACCAAGGAGCAGTTCCTCGGCCAGTTCTTCCCGGCACTTCACGGCAATGCCGTGATCAACCGCTCGGTCTACGGCGTGCCGTTCCACAATTCGACGCCGCTGCTCTACATCAACGCCGACAAGGCCAAGGAAGCGGGCCTCGATCCGGAGAAGCCGCCGCAGACCTGGGCCGAGCTCACCGACTGGGCCAAGAAGCTGACCAAGCGCGAGGGCGACAAGGTCACCCAATGGGGCATCGCCATCCCCTGCGCCTACGATTATTGCGGCTGGATGATGGAGACGCTCACCATGAGCAATGGCGGGCGCTACTACAACGAGGAGTTCGGCGGCGAGGTCTATTACGACACGCCCTCGATGCTGGGCGCGCTCTCCTGGTGGAACGACCTCATCTACAAGCACAAGGTCCACACGCCCGGAGCGACGCCCGGCCCCGCCGTCAGCACATCGTTCATCTCGGGCAATGCCGCCATGATGATGCTGTCGACGGGCTCGCTCACCTACGTGCGCGACAACGCCAAGTTCAACTACAAGGTCGCCTTCATCCCGCGCAACGTGCGCAACGCGGTGCCGATCGGCGGCGCCTCGCTGATCATGCCGGCCGGGCTCGAGGCCGACAAGCAGAAGGCGGCATGGACTTTGATCAAGTGGATGACCTCGCCGGAGAAGAGCGGCTGGTGGAGCCGCGCCACCGGCTACTTCGCGCCGAACATGGCCGCCTACAAGACGCCGGAAATGCTCGAATTCCTGGGCAAGAACCCGGACGCCAAGACCGCGGTCGAGCAGCTCGACGTCGCCAAGCCCTGGTTTGCGACCTACAAGACCGTCCCGGTCCGCAAGAACCTCGAGGACGAGGTGATGCTGGTCCTCAACGGCAAGAAGCAGCCGAAGGAAGCCCTCGTCGCCGCCCAGAAGGCGGCCGACGAGACGCTGAAGCCGTACAATGCGGAGACCTCGCTGAAGCTGCCGTAAGGCCATAGCTCATCGCTCGAACAAGCGTCGGCGCTCCGTCGTGCGGGGCGCCGAATGCATTTTGTGATTGCGCAAGATCAGATCGTCACCACGATCTTGCCGAACTGATCGTTGGACTCCAGGAAGCGATGCGCTCCGACGATGTCCTCGAAGCGGAACGTCCTGGCGATGACCGGCCGCAACGTGCGATCCGACAGCCCGTCGAGAATGAACGCCTTTGCCTGCGAAAGGCGTGCGGGATCGCGGATGATCTCGTGCACGAGGTAGCCGCGCAACACCAGGCTCTTGGTCAACACGTTGACGAGCGGAAACGGCGTCGGCTCGGGACTCAGTCCACCATATTCGATCAGGATTCCGCCCGGCGACATGGCCGCGGTGAGGGGCTCGAACGCGGGACCACCGACCGCGTCGAAGACGACGCGGACCCCCTCTGATCCGGCGATCGCCTCCAGCTGCGCCCGGATATCGTCTTCGTCCAAGGCGACGACATGGGCCGCGCCGGCACAGCGCAACGCCGGACGCTTGGTCGAGGTCCGCGTCAGCGCCACCGCCATCGCGCCGACGCGGTTCGCAATCTGAATCGCCGCGATCCCGACGCTGCTGGATGCAGCGGTAATGGCAACGATGTCGCCTCGGCCGAGCCGGGCGATATCAACCAAAGCGCCGTAGGCCGTCAGATACTGCATCCAAAGGGCAGCCGCCGCCTCGAAGCCGAGCTCCGGCGGATGCTTCACGACGAGTTCGGCCGGAAAGCTCGCGAGCTCGGCATAGGCCGGCCATCGCACCATCGACAGCGGCGGCACGATGCTCACGATATCGCCTGGCGCAAAGCTCGTCACATCATCCCCGACGGCTTCGACGATGCCGGCCGCCTCAAGGCCCAGCCCCGACGGAAATGTCGCGCGCTCGATATAGGTCCCCCTTCGCAACAGGGCGTCGGCGCGGTTGAGGCCGAGTGCCTTGACCCGGATCTGCACCTCACCCGCTGCCGGCGGCCGAACATCGACGGTCTCGATGCGCAGCACGTCGGGATCACCATGGTGACGAAAGCGAACGGCGCGGGCCATCGAGAAACTCCGAACAGTTGGACTGAATGGAGCTATGCCGATGGGTCCGAAGGGGATAAATCGCCCGAACAAGCGAACAGTCGAAACCAGGAGTTTCCAATGGACCGCCTGACCAGCATGGCCGTGTTCGTCAGGGCCGTCGATCTCGGCTCGTTCGCGGCTGCAGCCGATGCGCTCGAGATGTCGGGGCCGATGGTTGGCAAGCACGTCCGCTTCCTCGAAGAGCGCCTCGGGGCACGGCTGCTCAACCGCACCACGCGGCGCCAGAGCCTGACCGACGCGGGGCAGGCCTATTACGAACGCTGCCGGGCGGTGCTGCGCGAGGCCGAAGCCGCAGATAGCGTCGTCGCCGACCAGTTGTCGGAGCCGCGCGGGCGGCTGCGCGTCACCATGCCGGCCCTGCTCGGACGGCACTGCATCGCGCCCATGCTGATGAGGCTTGCGCGGAAGTATCCGCATCTCGAGCTCGATCTCTCGTTCGGCGATCCGATTGCCGACATCGTCGAGGCTGGCTACGACCTGGCAATCCGAACCGGTGATCTCGACGACCAGTCCGGCCTGATCGCACGGCGCATCGCAAGCCAGCGCATGGTGGTATGCGGCGCGCGGTCGTATTTGCGCACGAGCGGCAAGCCGAGATCGATCGACGATCTCGCCGCCCATCAAGCCATTATCTATCGCGGCTCGGGGCGTGTCCGGCCGTGGCTGTTTCCGCAGGAGGGCCGGCCTCCGCGCGAGATCATGCCATCGGGACGGCTGCGACTCGACGACCTGGAGGCGATTGCCGATGCCGCGGCACAAGGCATGGGTCTCGCCTGGCTACCCTATTGGTTGGTCCGCGAGCGCCTCGATCGTGGGACGCTGGTCAATCTCTTAAGCAATCAGCCGCAATTCCTCTACGAGTGCCACGCGCTCTGGCCACGCTCGCCCCGGCTGCCACCGAAGGTACGCGCCGCCGTGGACATCCTCGCGGCCGGCCTGCCGAAGCTGATGGCGTAACCAGAGCCGCCGCCCATTAACCCCCCGTCCACCATCCGGCCCGCCGCGCCGCCAGTAACCATCGCCATTAACAGACCCTCAACGCGCCCCCGACAAATTGATCGATGTTTCCGGAGGTTTCGCCGTGGATCTGTTGGTTATCGAGTTCCTGGGGCTGGCGCTGGTCGCCATTTGCGTCCTCGTGGTGGCGCTGCCCTGCGCGCGAAAATCCTCGCAGCGGGTCCGCTACGAATAGGAATTTCGTTGGAAGAAGCGATTCCGAGGCGAATGCAAGGCTCGAATTCGCATCGAGCCCCTTGACATCACAGCGCTTTCGGCAGAACGGCTGATACCAAGTGTCATGGGCCGTTCATGGATTTGATTACAACAACCGCTGACCTCGCGGCTGCCTGCAGCCGGTTGGCCAAGCACCCCGTCATAACAGTCGATACCGAGTTCCTGCGCGAGACCACCTATTACCCGCTGCTGTGCGTGGTGCAGATGGCCAGCCCCGAGGAAGCGGTGGTCGTCGACGCCCTGGCTGAGGGGATCGACCTCAAGCCGTTCTTCGAGCTGATGGGCAACGACGGCGTTCTGAAGGTATTTCACGCCGCCCGTCAGGACATCGAGATCGTCTGGCACCAGGCCAATATCATCCCGCATCCGGTGTTCGACACCCAGGTTGCCGCGATGGTGCTCGGCTACGGCGACAGCATCGCCTATGACGCGCTGGTCGAGAAGGTCACGGGCCACCGGCCGGACAAGACCCACCGCTTCACCGACTGGTCGCGCCGGCCCCTGAGCAAGGAGCAGATGCATTATGCGGTGTCGGACGTCACCCATCTGCGCGACGTGTTCGCAGCGCTCGATGCCGACCTGAAGAAGCGCCGCCGCAGCGAATGGGTCTCGATCGAGATGGAGGTCCTGACCTCGCCCCGCACCTATGATTTCCACCCCGAGCGGGCCTGGGAACGGCTGAAGACCCGGGTGCGCAAGCCGAAGGACCTCGCGGTGCTGATGGAGGTCGCGGCCTGGCGCGAGCAGGAGGCGCAGAGCCGCGACGTGCCGCGCGGCCGGGTGCTGCGCGACGAAGCCATCACCGATATCGCGACCCACGCGCCGACGACGCTGGAGAAGCTCGCGCATCTGCGCTCGGTGCCGAAAGGTTTCGATAAATCCAAATGGGGCGCGGACATCATCGCCGCGGTCGAGCGCGGGCTGGCGCGGGACTTCTCGAAGCTGCCCAAGCTGGACAAGCCGCGCAACAACTCCAACGGCTCCGCCATCGTCGAGCTGTTGAAGGTGCTGCTGCGGATGACGGCCGAGCGCCACGCGGTCGCGAGCAAGGTGATCGCGACCGTCGACGATCTCGAAGAGATCGCCGCGGACGACGAGGCCGACGTGCCCGCCTTGCGCGGCTGGCGCCGCGAGCTGTTCGGCGATGCCGCGCTGAAGCTGAAGCGCGGCGAGCTGGCACTCGCAGTCGAGAAAGGCCGCGTGATCGGGGTGCAGCGGGCGTTGCAGTCGGCACGATCATCGTAACGACGGCAGAACCAAACCCTTCATCCTGAGGAGCGCGGAACGCGCGTCTCGAAGGATGAAGGCCCGGCTGGTGGCCTCGCCCTTCGAGACGCGCGCAAAAAAGCGCGCTCCTCAGGGTGAGGGTCCACCATCTCCGATGCCGCCCTACGCCGGCGTCAGCTTCGCTACTTCGCCCTTCATGTCGTTCAGCACGCCGGAGATCGCCGCGACCAGTTCGTCGATCTGGGCCTTGGTCGTGATCAACGGCGGGCAGATGGCGATGGCATCGAGCATGTTGCGCGAGATCACGCCACGCTCCTGGAGCATGCGGCTGGCCATCCCGCCGACCGCGCCGGGCGTGCTGGCGGCGGCCTTGCGCTCCTTGTCGAGCACGAGCTCGAGCGCCGCGATCATGCCGATGCCGCGGACCTCTCCGACCAGCGGATGGCTGGCGAGTTCACGCAAGCGGCCCTGCATGTAGCCGCCGAGCTCGGCCGCATGCGCGACGAGACCGCGCTCCTCGATGATCTTGAGATTCTCCAGCGCAATTGCCGAGCCGACCGGATGGCCGCCCGCGGTGAAGCCGTGGCCGAGCACGCCGATCTTGTTGCTCTCGTCTGCGATCGGCTCGAACATGCGGTCGTTGAGGATGATCGCCGACAGCGGAAAATAGCTCGAGGTGATCTGCTTGGAGACCACGATCGCGTCCGGCTTGATGCCATAGGTCTCGCAGCCGAACATCTTGCCGGTGCGGCCGAAGCCGCAGATCACCTCGTCGGCGACCAGCAAGATGTCGTATTTCTTCAACACGGCCTGGATCTTGTCCCAATAGGTCGACGGCGGAACGACGACGCCGCCCGCTCCCATCACCGGCTCGCCAAAGAAGGCGGCGATCGTATCGGGCCCCTCCTTCTGGATCAGCGCGTCGAGCTCATCGGCACGCCGGCTTGCAAAGGCCTCCTCGCTCTCGCCGGGGGCACCGTCCTTGTAGAAATGCGGCGAGCCCGTGTGCAGGATGTTCGGCAGCGGCAGGTCGAACGAGCGGTGGTTGTTCGGAAGACCCGTGAGGCTCGCGGAAGCGATGGTGACGCCGTGATAGGCGCGCATCCGGCTGATCACCTTCTTGCGCTGGGGCTGGCCGAGTGCGTTGGAGCGATAGGCAATCAGCTTCAACACCGTATCGTTGGCTTCCGAGCCGGAATTGGTGAAGAACACCTTGCTCATCGGCACGGGCGCGATCGCCACCAGCTTCTCGGCGAGGTCGATCGAGGGACCGTGCGACTTGGCGGAGAACGTGTGGTAAAACGGCAGCGCCTGCATCTGCTTGTACGCCGCCTCGACCAGCCGCTTCTCGTTGAAGCCGAGCCCGACGCTCCAGAGGCCCGCCATGGCTTCGAAATAGCGCTTGCCGCTCGCGTCGAAGACATAAGGGCCCTCGCCGCGCTCGATCACCAGCGGGCCGGCCTGCTGATGGGTGCGTGCGTTGGTGTAGGGATGGAGCTGGTAGGCCACATCCCGGGCTTCTTGCGAATTGGGCAGCATGGACATATGCGAGTATCCTTGAAAGCGTCGCGTCGCGGGCAGAGCCGGCGTCATCCCGCGACGACAGCAATTGGCTCAAGTCCTTGGCTATTGCCAGCGCGCAAAACTTGCAACGCCAATTCGTGGGCGGCAAGCGCTCAGCAGCGATGCACAAAGCCGCACATGACGGGACTGGACATCATAGAACCCGGTCCGGCCAGCTTACGCTACACCGTCGTCGTCGCCATCATCGCTCGCCGCGAAGGCTTCCTTCACCTCGACCAGCGCCATCGAAAGCAAGTAGACCGTCGTGGGCAGGCCAAGTCTGCGCGCCCGCCCGGCGGCACGCGTCAGATCGCTCGCCAACTCCTCGAGCTCGTCTCCCCGCAACAATTCTCACCCTATCCACCGGTCGCAGCCGCTACGCCGCAACAGCACCGCTGGCTCTGATCAGTTCGGCGCTCGATTGGATTGTAGCAAAATTCGCAATGACATTCACTACTGCATGCCTGTAGGGGGCGGCATCGTCCGTGCCAGGCTGCCGGCAAGCCACGGCGTCAGTGATCACGTGGTAGCGATGGCTCCGGTGAAAACCCTCGACGGCGGTGGCCAGGATGGTCTCGTCCAGGGAAAAGCCGACCAGAATACAGCGCCCCGTCCGGATACTGGACATATGGTGCACAAAGCGCGGCGAGCTGTAGGCGGACGGCAGCGGATGCTCGAACGTCATCTCTCCCGGCTGCGGCCTGGTCTGTGCGATCCAATCGGTCAGCCTGGATGACGGATTGAACCAGGCGGCATGCGCGATGCGCTTCAGATGCATCACCGGCCAGAGATTGCCGCGCCACAGCGTCAAGAGTTCCAGACAACACGCCGTCGCCGCATCGCCGTCCACGATGACATGGCGGCGGCCTGGGGTCAGGTACTCGACCTGGAGATCCGCACAAACCAGAATTGGCGGATCATCGTGCATGGAAGCCAGCATTGTGTTGCGCGCAGCTGCACCTGTTTCAGCGATCGGCGAGAGCGAGGTCCCGCAGCGGCGAGGTCACCGACCGCCCCGCCGAGGCATCGAGTACGCCGGGCCGATCCCAGTCGCCCTCGGGACGGATGATCACATAGGGATCACTGTCCAGCGTGATGGCGTCCGGACCCGGCTCGATCTCGAGCAGCATCTCCGTGTAGGAAAAATCCGAGAACGTGATCTTGCGGTTGTGACCGAGCGGCTTGGCGCCGAAATGAGCCCAGAAATCGACCAGCCGGTCCTGCGCCTGGCCGTAGATCTTGCGGAAGCCCTTGCGCTTCACGTAATCGACACTGGCCTGGACAAGCTTGAACGAGACGCGTGAGCGGCGGTACTGGTGACGCACCGCCAGCCGCTCCACCTTGGCGAAGTCCCCGAAGAAGCGCACCCGCAGGCAGCCCGCAGGCTCGCTGCCGACGAAGCCGATGAAATGCGCGGCAACCATGTCGTTGCCGTCGAACTCCTCCTCGAACGGACAATCCTGCTCGGCGAGATAGACCGCCGAGCGGATGGCGGTCACGAGCATGAGATCGCTTGGATCGCGCGCGAGGCGGATGGTGATGGCGCGGGAACAGGGCTTGGCGAGAGGAATCCTAGTACCGTGCATCTGCAAAGCTCCTTGACTGGATGACCGCGCCCGGCATGCGCATGGGGTGCCGATGCCAAGGGCGCTCGTAGCACCAAAGGTCGGGCTGGAAGCTCGGGACGGGCGAAAAGCCTGTCGCCCTCATGATGTCGCGTCCGGCCTCGGTTGACGGCTGCGCATAGCAATCCGCGCCGCGAAACCTTATCTGACGCAGATGAGCCGCGGCCTTGCCGAGACCGGCGATGCCGCGGCCGGTGGCCGCGATCGCCCAGATGTAGATGGCTGCGACGTCTTCGTTCGCCGACGCGAGATAGCGCGTCTCGGGCGCGGTGAGGCAGATCTCGTCGAGCAACAACGCATCGTGTCCGCGGTCATTGAGAAACAGGAAGGCCATGCCGCCGACGAGCTTGCCCTTCCGGCTGAACGTCAAAATGCTCTGAGGATCGAGCGTGAGGTATCTCGCAAGCTCCGCTGTGCCGATCCGCACGCCTGGTACCAACCGGTGCGCCATCTCCGAAAGCACAGCAATTTCGGAAAATTGTGCACAGCGAACATCGACATCCGGGCTCAACTGCAAGGCATCGAAATCATGCCTTGCGGCAAACGAGCCCCTTTCCATACTCATGTCACGCCTCTATCGTTCGAGGCTTTCATGCCCCGCTATGCCGATGAGCTTAGCGGCTGGAGATCAGGAGTATGCAGCAGTTATTGCACCGGGGTGCTGCGATGATGCAGCACCGTGAAGAAGCCCTGGATGCGTCTTGGGACGATTTGAAGCTGTTTTTAGCGTGCGCAAAATATAAAAGTTTTCGCAATGCCGCCGAAGAGCTCGGCCTCACCTCAACCACGCTGATGCGCCGCATCGACCGGCTCGAAGAGAGCATCGGATGCAAGCTTTTCCTGCGCGACCAGAGCGGGCTCACGCTCAGCGATGAAGGCACCGCGATGATCGCCGACGTTGCACATATGGAGCGTCATGCCTTCAACGTCTTCCGCCGCGCCTCGCGATCCTCGAGCGACATGTCGGGCACCGTGCGCGTCGCGGTGACGGAAGGCCCCGGCAATTTCTGGATCCTGCCGCGACTGATCGATTTCCAGAAAACCTATCGCAAGATCACGGTCGACCTGCGCTGCGCGATGGAGCAGGCCGACGTCGCGCGGCTCGAATCCGATATCGCCATCCAGCTCGAGCCGCCGACCAATCCCGACCTGATCGTCGCCAAGCTCGGCCGCCTGCACATCTATCCGTTCGTCTCCAAGGAATATGAAAGCCTGTACGGCGTGCCCGCAACGCTCGCCGAATTGCAGAACCACCGCATCATCAAGCAGAGCGCGCCGCAGGTCGACGACGGCGCCTATGCTCGCGTGCTCGGATTGCAATCGCTGGAAGGCATCGTCGGGATCAAGACCAACTCCTCGGTCGGCGTGCTCTATGCGGTCGAGCGCGGCGCAGGCATCGGCTTCCTGCCGACGGTATCGATCGCGCTCGGCGCGTCACTCGTCGCGGTCGATCTCGGCGTCAGCCACCATGCTGATCTCTGGCTCACCTATCACAAGGAGTTCCGCACCTCGGAGCGTCATAAGATCGTGGTCGACTGGCTGAAGAAGATCTTCGATGCGAGGACCTATCCCTGTTTCCGCGACGAGTTCATCCATCCGAACGCGCTGGTGCCGATGATGACGGCGGCGCGGGACGGATTTGGATTGGCGGGCTTTGTCGCGGCAACGCCGACCTGAGGCGCGGGCGAGCTTCAGCTCACCATCTGTATTCGAAGCCGACCGTGCCCTGGTGCGAGGTGAGCTCGTTGCGGAACTTGCCGTCGTAATTGACGTAGAGCCGTGCCACGTTGGTCAGGCTGAGCGACGCCGAGGCCCCGGCATCCACGCCGTGGCGGCTCTCGCCGATGCCGGGGACCACAACGCTCTGGTTGCCCAGGGTGACCTGAATGGACCCCAGGTCCTGATGGAAATTGTCGACGAACTTGCCGTAGGCGGAGAGATCGAGGATCTTCTGCCCGATGATGAAATAGCGGCCGATCTCGGCCCCGACCATGAAGCGCGCGCGGGAGAGCGCGCTCCCGCCGACGTCGAGCGGGTCGAGACCGCCGGCCTCCCGGAACGCGGCGCTAGTGGCGCGGACATATTCCAGCGCGCCCTTGGGCACGATGCGCACCTGGTCCTTGGTCCAGTAGTAGCTGATCTCGGTCAGCCCGCCGTCAATGGCGGCGCGGTAGCGTGCGGTGGCAAAGCCCAGGCCGGTGTCGCGGCTGGAATGGACCTTCCCGAAGCCGTGCACGACCGCAAAGGCCCAGGTCCATGGACCCTTGTCGACCGAACCGCTGAAGCCGAGCTGGGTGAGGTCGAGCGTTGCCGATTGCAACGCCAGCGGCACATCGATGTCGGTGTGGCTGTGGTCGATGGAGAATCCGATGTTGACGCCGGGTGCCAGCCGCGCGCCGAAGCCGGCGACGCCGCCAAAGGTCTTGCGCTTGTCGCCGACGAAGTCGCCTTGCGCATCGGTGCGGACCGACAGGCCGTAGCCTTCGAACCAGGTCCGATAGCGCGGATCTTCCGCCGCGGCCGAGGCGCCACCGCCGCCAGGATTGGTGCGGAACGCCCGGTTGACGCCGCCCGATGCCTGGCTGCCGAGCCGCTCCAGGAAGTTCGAGCCGAGATCGAGCGCAGCGTTGCCGGCGGAGCGATCATAGCTGATCGAGGTCGGCGTCGGGATCGGGGTCGGCGACGGCGTGGGCGTGGGGGTCGGTGTAGGCGTTGGGGTCGGTGTGGGCGTCGGCGTCGGGCTTTGCGCGAGGACCGGCGTCGTCGCCATCATCACTGCGAACGCCAGCGCCATCCCGATCGCCGCCGCGATCCGACGGACACGGTCCAGCCCGATCGTCTGCCGTGTCCAGGTCAGCTGCGAGGCGCAGCGCATGATGCAAATCCCGAAAGCAAAGTGGCGGCGCAGAAAGCAGCACGGTCAGCAGCGCTCCGAGGCGATTTGTGCCGAACTGCCATTGGGGGTCAACCGGCTGGCATCCGACGCCTACGGCTATTGCGCCGATTGTGGTTCCGCTGCCACAGGTCGTAAAATGCACTCCGCCGCAACCGGAGCCGGCCTTCAAACTCGCGCTCGACTTGCTAGCGGGCGATTTTCATGTTGCAATATCGGACACAATCGGAATTGGCCGATCGGCTGTGCGTTTCGCGACATTGAGACTCGAGACTCGAACAGACTTCCGGAAGCCCGCTTGTGGCGTGGCACGCGTAAAGCGGCCGCGTCTTTTTTGTATCTAGTGGAGGAGACTAGCGATGCCGCAAAAGGGCACCGTCAAATGGTTCAACCCGACCAAGGGCTATGGGTTCATCAAGCCGAACGGCAGCGACAAGGACGTGTTCGTCCACATCTCCGCCGTCGAGCGTGCCGGACTCTCCACCCTCAACGAGAACCAGGTGGTTGAATTTGACCTCGTGGAGAACCGCGGCAAGGCATCCGCGGAGAACCTCAAGGTCTCCTGATCGTTCTCGCGGTACGCCGAGAGATCATGACGTTGCCCCCGGCTCTGCCGGGGGATTTTGTTTGGGCGCAGATGGCTCTCCACTCCGACTACTATTCGGTCGCCAATGACACAAAATGGCGCGAACTGCGCGTGGCCGTGCTCGAGCTAGCTCCGTCCGAGCAACCTCGATTTCGCTGCAAGAGCCTGGAAACTGGATACCTGAGCGAGTGGGATGGCGAATGGTACTATCACTGGACGATCGGCGGATGGGATTGGATGGAATGGGCTGAACTATCTGTCGAGACGGCGGCTCAGCGCGAGCGTGTCCGCGCGATCCTGGCACGCATCCGGTTTGCCGGAGAGGAAACGACTGAGGGGTTTCGCATCTACGGATACGTCCGCAATGGCGAGACGGTAGATTTTGTCGAATAAGCCAGACCGCGTTTCAGCCCACTACCGGCGCAACCAGAAAATTCTCCGACGCTGCGCTTCCCGCCGTCTTGCAGACATCGCCCTCGATCTTGACCTTGCCCGTCGCGAGCAGCCGCAGCGCTTCGGGATAGATGCGATGCTCGACCTCGAGGATGCGCTCCGACAGGGTCTCCGCGGTGTCATGGTCGCTGACGGGAACCGCGCCCTGCATCACGATCGGACCGGCATCGGTCTCGGGGATGACGAAATGCACCGTCGCGCCGGACAACTTGACGCCGGCGCGCAAGGCCTGGCCGTGTGGGTCGAGGCCGGGGAACGAGGGCAGCAGCGAGGGATGGATGTTGAGCATCCGCCCGTACCAGGCTTTTGCGAACTCGGCCGTGAACAGGCGCATGAAGCCGCCGAGGCAGATCAGCTCGATGCCGTGTTCGTCGAGCGCTGCCTGCAGCAGCTTCTCGAAACCGGCGCGGTCCTTGCCGAAAGGCTTGCTCTCGATCACCAGCGTGTTCACGCCAGCGGCCTTGGCACGTTCGAGGCCGAGCGCATCGGCTTTGTTCGAGATCACGAGCGAGATCTCCGCCGGAAAATCCGCAGCCGCGGCGGCCCTGATCAGCGCAGCCATGTTGGAGCCGCGTCCGGAAATCAGGATGGCGACGCGGCGCTTCATCATAGCGCCGGTCATTACAGGGCCATGTCGAGATGGCCGTTATAGACGACGCGGTGCTCGCCCTCGGCCGGGATCACGGCGCCGAGCTGTGCCACGGTCTCGCCTGCGGCGGTGAAGACCTCGGTCACCTCATCGACCTTGGCGGGCTCGACGATCGCGATCATGCCGATGCCGCAATTGAAGGTACGCAGCATTTCGAGCTCGGCGATGCCGGCTTGCGCCGCCAGCCATTTGAACACCGGCAGCACCGGCACGCGTGCGAGGTCGATGCCGACGCCGAGGTGTTTCGGCAGCACGCGTGGAATATTGTCGGTGAAGCCGCCGCCGGTGATGTGGGCAAGGCCCTTCACCGCACCGGTCTCGCGGATCGCGCGCAGGCAGGACTTGACGTAGAGCCTGGTCGGGATCAGCAGCGCACCGCCGAGCGTCATCACGGGCGCGAACGGCGCCTGCGCTTCGAAGCCGAGGCCGGATTGCTCGACGATTTTGCGGACCAGCGAGAAGCCGTTGGAATGCACGCCCGACGAGGCGAGCCCGATCACGGCGTCGCCCGCGGCGATATCCTTGCGCGGCAACAGCGTACCGCGCTCGGCAGCGCCGACGGCAAAGCCGCCGAGGTCGTAATCGCCGTCCTTGTATAGGCCCGGCATCTCGGCGGTCTCCCCGCCGATCAGTGCGCAGCCGGACTCGAGACACCCCTCGGCCACGCCCGCAATGATCGCCGCGGTGGCTTCGGGATCGAGCTTGCCACAAGCAAAATAGTCCAGGAAAAACAGCGGCTCGGCACCCTGCACCACGAGGTCGTTGACGCTCATGGCGACGAGGTCGATGCCGATGCCGGCATGCAGGCCGGTCTCGATCGCGATCTTGACCTTGGTGCCGACACCATCGGTCGCGGCCACCAGGACCGGGTCCTTGAAGCCGGCCGCCTTGAGGTCGAACAGGCCGCCGAAGCCGCCGATCTCGGCCTCGGCGCCCGGCCGTGCGGTGGCACGCACCATCGGCTTGATCAGGTCGACGAGGCGGTTGCCCGCGTCGATATCGACGCCTGAATCGGCGTAAGTGAGGCCGTTTTTGCGGTCGGTCATGCCCGATTTCCAGTGGGTTTGCGGCTGGTTACGTCGAATTCCGGGGACGCGCAATGGCTCGCATGGCGCTCCTGGCTATACTATGTAGACATATCAACCGGTTCAGCCTGTAACGGGCCGGATTTGAGGTCAGAACCGGTGCCGGGAAGGCTTTCGTGAGTATTCCGAACATCATTACGCTGGGCCGCATCTTGCTGGTCCCGGTCATCGTCTGGGCGATCGTGTCGAGCCAAATGGAGGTGGCATTCGCCGTGTTCCTGATCGCCGGCATCAGCGACGCAGTCGACGGCTTCCTGGCCAAGCGCTTCAACATGCGAAGCGAGCTTGGTGCCCTGCTCGATCCGCTGGCGGACAAGGCGCTGCTGGTCTCGATCTACATGGCGCTCGGCATCTGGGGCGCGATCCCGCGCTGGATCGTGATCCTGGTGGTCTCGCGCGACATCATGATCGTCGCCGCCGTGATCGTCTCCTGGCTGTTTGACCGGCCGGTCGAGATGAAGCCGTCGAAAGTGTCCAAGCTCAACACGGTCGCGCAAGTCGCATTCGCGGCCCTGGTCCTGGCCGCGCTTGCCTTCGGCTTCAAGCCCGCGCCTTATGATATCATCCTGATGGGTCTCGTCACGGTTTTCACGCTTTCCTCCGTGTCGCTCTATCTCGTCGAGTGGTTGCGGCACATGAGTACGATCGAGGCTAAGTGAAAGGGCGTTTGGCCCCGCAGAGGGCTAGCTCCTGCACGATCCAGTCGAACCTCGTCAAACGGGCCGGCATGCCGGCATGGAGCAAAGCAAGCGTGGCAGGCCGCGTTCATCCCCGACAATTGGCGTTTTCCCTTCCGCATGCGGAGAGCCTCAGCCGGGACAATTTCCTCGAAGGCCCCACCAATGCGGAAGGTCTCGGCCTGATCGACAGCTGGCCGGAATGGCCGAACCGGATCATGTGGCTGGCGGGCCCGGAGGGAAGCGGCAAGAGCCATCTCGCGGCCATATGGGCGGAAGAGGCCGGCGCGCGCTCGACCAGGGCCAATGCGCTCACCGCGACAGGCGTTCCGGGCGCGCTCGCCACCGGCGCGCTGGTGGTCGAGGATCTCAAGGCAAGGGATTTCGACGAACGCGCCATGTTTCACCTGATGAATCTCGCCCGTGAGGATGGCGCCTACGTCCTGTTCACCGGACAGGAGACGCCCGCCGCGCTGGAGATCGAGCTTCGCGACCTGCGCTCGCGCCTGCGGGCCGTTCCGGTGGTGACGCTGCTCCCCCCCGACGACCAGCTCTTCCGCGGCCTGATCATCAAATTCTGCGCCGATCGTCAGCTCACCGTGGACGAGAGCGTGGTCGGCTATCTCGCGACGCGGCTGGAGCGGTCCTCGGCCGCGGCCCGTCAGGCAGTGGAACTGCTCGACACCGAAGCTCTGCGGCTCGGCCGCCCGGTAACGAGGGCGCTGGCCGCTGAGCTGCTCCGGGACACCTGAGCCGCCCCGCCCGTCCCCGGGCGCGCCGCGCGAAGTCCGCTTGACGTAGCCCAGCCGCGGAACATCAATGTCATCGAAACGTCATCGCTCTAACACATGCTCCCGCGGATTTTGCGCATAGATCGCAAATTGAGGCGAGACAGGATGGACCGGCTTCTGATGGACTCTGCGCAAGGCATTGAAACTAAAGAAAAAGCTCCCGAAGTCGAGGGGCTGCCCGCGATTGCGTCGAGCCCCGAACGATTCATCAACCGCGAGCTGTCCTGGCTGCATTTCAACCGTCGCGTCCTGGAGGAATCGGTCAATCCCAACCATCCGATGCTGGAGCGGGTGCGATTCCTGTCGATCTCGGCCAATAACCTCGACGAGTTCTTCATGGTCCGCGTCGCCGGCATCAAGGCCCAGGTGCGCGAGGGCATCGCCGAGCGCAGCCCCGACGGCCTGACCCCATCCGAGCAACTCGCGCTGATCAACCGCACCGTTTCCGAGCTCGCCTCCGACCAGCAGGCGATCTGGCGCGACCTGCGCAGCACGCTGGCCGAGATCGGCATCGTGCTGGTCGACGGCAAGGACGTCACCAAGGCGGAACGGGCCTGGATCGAGGACTATTTCCTCCACAACGTATTTCCGCTGCTGACGCCCCTCGCGATCGACCCCGCCCACCCGTTCCCCTTCATTCCGAGCCTCGGCTTCACCATCGCGCTCCAGCTCACACGCGCTGCGGACGGCCGGCAGATGAACGCGCTGATCCGCATGCCCGGCAAAATCGACCGCTTCATCCGCCTGCCCGCCGAGGGCAAGGTCCGGCTGATCTCGCTCGAGCAGGCAACCGGCTTGTTCATCAATCGCCTGTTCCCCGGCTACAACGTGCACGGCCAGGGCGCCTTCCGGATCATCCGCGACTCCGAGCTGGAGATCGAGGAAGAAGCCGAAGACCTGGTCCGCCTGTTCGAGACCGCGCTGAAGCGCCGCCGCCGCGGCTCGGTGATCCGGCTCGAGATCGACGCCAAGATGCCCGAGGAACTGCGCAGCTTCGTGCAGCATGCGCTCTCGACCGCCGACGACGAGGTATTCCTGGTCGACGGCGTGCAGGCGATGAACGAGCTCTCGCAGCTTACCCGCCTCGACCGGCCCGATCTCGAATTCACCCCCTACGTACCGCGCCATCCCGAACGCGTGCGCGAGCATGGCGGCGACATCTTCGCCGCGATCCGGCAGAAGGACCTGATCGTCCACCATCCCTACGAGTCCTTCGACGTCGTTGTGCAATTCCTGCAGCAGGCCACGCGCGACCCCGATGTCGTCGCGATCAAGCAGACGCTCTACCGCACGTCCAACAACTCGCCGATCGTGCGCGCGCTTGCAGAAGCAGCCGAAGCCGGCAAATCCGTCACTGCCTTGATCGAATTGAAGGCGCGTTTCGACGAGGAGGCCAACATCCGCTGGGCGCGCGATCTCGAACGCGCCGGCGTTCAGGTCGTCTACGGCTTCCTCGAATTGAAGACGCACGCTAAGCTCTCCATGGTTGTACGCCGCGAGGGCGGCAGCCTGACGACCTACGTCCATACCGGCACCGGCAACTATCACCCGGTGACGGCCCGCATCTACACCGACCTCTCCTACTTCACTTCGGACCCGACCATCGGGCGCGACGCCGCGCGTGTTTTCAATTTCATCACCGGTTATGCCGCGCCGAGCGACCTGGAAAAGATGGCGGTGTCGCCGCTGACCTTGCGCAAGCGCATCATCGAGCACATCCAGGGCGAGACGGCACATGCGCGGCACGGCCGGCCCGGCGCGGTCTGGATGAAGATGAACTCGCTGGTCGACCCCGACATCATCGACGCGCTCTACGAGGCCTCCCAGGCCGGCGTCCAGGTCGAACTGGTGGTGCGCGGCATCTGCTGTCTCAGGCCAGGCATTCCCGGCCTGTCGGAGAACATCCGCGTCAAGTCGATCATCGGCCGCTTCCTGGAACACGGCCGAATCTACTGCTTCGGCATGGGCCACGGCCTGCCGGGGGCGAAAGCGGCTGTGTATATCTCGTCGGCCGACATGATGCCGCGCAACCTCGACCGCCGCGTCGAGGTGCTGTGTCCGCTGCAAAATCCTACGGTGCATCAGCAGGTTCTCGAACAGATCATGGTCGCGAACCTGAAGGACAATGAGCAGAGCTGGCAGTTGTTGCCGGATGGGTCCTCAACGCGTATGAAGACCGCGAAGGGCGAGGAGCCTTTCAACGTGCACAACTACTTCATGACGAATCCGAGTCTGTCTGGCCGTGGAAAGTCGCTCAAGGAATCCTCGCCGCGTCGTCTCACGCGCCGGAACGAACGCCATCAATCCTGATCGGGGATCTGCCACGTGAAGCGGCCGCGCAAGCGCGGCTCGAGCGTCGCGGTTATCGACATCGGGTCCAACTCGGTCCGTCTCGTCGTCTACGAAGCGCTGGCGCGCAGCCTCATCCCGATCTTCAACGAAAAGACGCTGTGCGGCCTCGGACGCGAGGTGCAGAGCACCGGCCTGCTCGCGCCCGACGCCGTCGACAAGGCGCTGACCTCGCTCAAGCGCTTGCGCGCGCTGTGCCGCGTGATGCAGGTCGGGCGCGTGTTCGCGATCGCGACCGCCGCCTGCCGCGACGCCTCCAACGGCGCCGACTTCATTGCGAAGGCCGAGCGCATCTGCGCGGTCAAGATCGAAATCCTGTCGGGCCCGCGCGAGGCGCGACTTTCGGCGCTCGGCGTGATTTCCGGCATCCACCACCCCAACGGCATCGTCGGCGACCTCGGGGGAGGTTCGCTCGAGCTGATCGACGTGCGCAAGAACGCCGTGCGCAGCGGCGTGACCCTGCCGCTCGGCGGTCTCGCGCTGCAGGACCTCGCGCACAAATCCCTCAAGCGAGCCGACCGCATCGTGCGCGAGGAGCTCGACGCCGTGCCGCAACTCAAGGCGGGCCGTGGCCGGACCTTCTACGCCGTCGGCGGCACCTGGCGTGCGCTCGCGCGCATCCACATCATCCAGAGCGGCTACTCGCTTCAGGTGATGCACGGCTACTCCATCCCCGCCGCCGAGGCGCTCGACTTCTCGCGCCGGCTGCGGCGGCTCGCTGCCGCCGACATGCTCGCCGACATCGAGAGCGTCGCCGACGCGCGGCGCCCACTTCTCACCTACGCGGCGCTGGTGCTCGAGCACATCATCCGCGTTGCCAGACCCAAGACCATCGTGTTCTCGACCTTTGGCGTGCGCGAGGGCCTCCTGCACGAGAAGCTGCCGGAGGCCGAGCGCAACAAGGACGGCCTGATCTGCGCGGCCGAGGAGTTGAATCAACTGCTGTCGCGCTCGGCCAGGCACGCCCACGAGCTGATCGCCTGGACCGATCGCCTCGCGCGCGTGGTGAAGCTGCGCGAGACCGGAGAGGACCGCCGCCTGCGCCATACCGCTTGCCTGCTCTCAGACATCGGTTGGCGGGTGCATCCCGACCATCGCGGCGAGCAAACGCTGAGCCTCGTCGTCAACGGCAATTTCGGCGCGATCACCCACACGGAACGTGCCTTCGTCGGCCTGTCCGTGTTCTATCGCTACGCCGGCCTCAGCGAGGAAAACCAGCCGCCGGTCGCCATGCAGGCATTGCTGACGCCGGCCCAGCTCGAACGCGCACGCCTCCTGGGCGCAGCGTTCCGGGTCGCCCATCTGATCTCGGCAGCGCGTCCGGGCGTGCTGCCAGCCACGCATTTCCGCAGTCAAGGCCGCAATCTGATGCTGGTGTTCGAGCACCGCCTCGGCGACCTCGTCGCCGACCGCGTCGGCAGCCGATTCCGCCAGCTCGCGCGGCTGATCGGCCGCTCCGGTACGATCGTGAGGCGGTGAAGTCGCAAATGCGGCTCGATCGCATGAGGGCGCGTGCGTCGATTGCCATCATGAATCAAGCGTCCGCGCACGGCGCCGGTTGACACATATCAACCCGCCAGCGCAGCGCCGGATTAACGTGCAGCCACGTTGTTCCGGACCTAATTCGCCATGCACTTCCCAGGGATTGCTTTTTCGATCCGTGCCCGAGAAGCGGCCGGCGGCGTTTGCCTGGCGCTAGCGTTGACCTTTTGGCCCGTGGTGTCCATGGCCCAAGACGAGGTGAAGCTGAGCGATGCGCAGGCACGCAATCTCGGTGTGCGCGCGAGCCACCCGGTCGCGGTCCGAACCGATCTGACACTGCCCTATCCCGTCCAGATCGTGATCCCCACGCCGCAATTGTGGGTCGTCAGCGCGCCTGTGGCCGGCATGGTCGCCAATCTCCTCGTCGGCCGCGGTGATCACGTCACCGCCAGCGAGCCGCTGGTCGTGCTCGAGAGTCCAAGCTTCGTCTCGCAGCAGCGCGATTATTTGCACGCGATCGCGCAGGAGCGTCTCGCCAGCCAGCAAC
Source organism: Bradyrhizobium sp. (assembly GCA_035575945.1). Classification (GTDB taxonomy): domain Bacteria; phylum Pseudomonadota; class Alphaproteobacteria; order Rhizobiales; family Xanthobacteraceae; genus Bradyrhizobium. Next base: position 210,914 of record DATLXF010000058.1, read on the forward strand.
TCAAGCGGAACATGGATCTGTTCGAAGGAAAGGCCGTGCCGCAGCGCGTGCTGGAGGCTAGCCAGGCCGAAGCGCGCCAAGCCGCGCTCGTAGTCGCCGAGCGGCGCCAGATGCTGCATCTGAGCGGGATGTCCGACGAGGCAATTCTTCGGCTGGGCCAGCAAGCGGCGATCAGCGGCACGCTCACGGTCAATGCGCCGCAAACCGCATCCGTGGTCGAGGTCACGGTGTCGCCGGGACAACGGATCGAACAATCCGCACCGCTCGTCAAGCTGGCGCGGCTTTCACCGCTCTGGGCGGAGATTGCGATCCCCGCGACCAATATCCGCGCGATCCGCGTCGGCGCAAAGGTAGAGATCGCGGCCTACCCCACCCCCGGCACGGTCGTGCTGGTCTCCGAGACCATCGACCCTGCCACCCAGACCATTCTGGTTCGCGCTGAAATCCCCAACGATGGAGAGCTGCATCCCGGTCAGACTGCCGCTGCCCGCATCGGCTTTCTTGCCACCGGCGAAAGCGCATGGGAGATTCCCTACAATGGGCTGGTGCGGCGAGGCGAGCAGACCTCGGTGTTCGTGGCCACGGCCGGCGGCTTCCGGCTCGTGCCGGTCAAGCTGATCGCCGAAGATCAGGACCATGTCGTCGTGTCCGGTCCTATCACAGACCAGGATAAGATCGCGATCGGCGGGATCTCGGCGCTTCGCGGCATTCTGTCTGGGCTGGTGCAATAGATGCTCCGGCACCTTGTTGCGTTCGCGCTGTCGCAGCGACTGTTCGTACTGCTGAGCGTGTTGTTGCTGGTCGGCGCCGGCGCCGTACTCCTGCCCGGCCTGCCGATCGACGCGTTTCCCGATGTCTCTCCGGTTCAGGTGAAGATCATCATGAAGGCGCCAGGCCTGACCCCCGAAGAGGTCGAGCAGCGCATCACGGTCCCAGTCGAGCTCGAACTGCTCGGATTGCCGCATAAGAAGGTTCTGCGTTCGACCACGAAATACGCGCTGGCCGACATCACCGTCGATTTCGAGGACGGCACCGACATCTATTGGGCGCGCAACCAGGTCTCGGAGCGGCTATCGAACATCTCGCGTGATTTTCCCGACGGGGTGAGCGGCGGACTGGCGCCGATCACGAGCCCTTTGGGCGAGATGTTCATGTTCACGATCGACAGTCCCGATCTTTCGCTCGCCGAGCGCAGGACCTTGCTCGATTGGGTGATCCGTCCCGCGCTACGGACGGTCGCAGGTGTTGCGGACGTCAATGCGCTCGGCGGCTACGTCCGCGCCTTCGAGATCGTGCCGCGGAACGATGCGCTCGCCGCGCGCGGTATCTCCTACGACCTGTTCCGCCGGGCCATCGAAGCCAACAGCCGCAACGATGGTGCCGGACGCGTGAACCAGGGCGAGGATAGCGCCCTGGTCCGGATCGAAGGCAGCATCCGCTCGATCGAGGACATCAAGGCCATCGTCGTCGACAGCCGCGAAGGCGTGCCGATCCTGGTCAACGACGTCGCGACCGTCAAGGTCGGGACGCTGACGCGCTATGGCGCCGTCACGGCGGACGGGCGCGGCGAGACCGTCGAGGGTCTCGTGCTCGGTTTGCGCGGCGCCAACGCGGGTCAGCTCGTCCGCGACGTGCGCCGCCGGCTGGCGGAGCTGCAGCCCTCCCTGCCCAAGGGCGTCTCCATCAACGTGTTCTACGACCGCAGCCGCCTGGTCAACCGGGCCGTTGGCACCGTGGTGCAGGCCCTCGGCGAGGCTACTGCCCTCGTCGTCGTTCTCCTGCTGCTCTTCCTCGGCAACTGGCGTGCCTCGCTGGTGATCGCCTTCACCCTGCCGCTGGCTATCGTCATCGCATTGATCGTGATGCGCCTGGTCGGGATGTCGGCCAATCTGATGAGCCTCGGCGGACTTGCGATCGCGATCGGCATGTTGATCGACGCGCTGGTCGTCGTGGTCGAGAACATCGTCGGCAATCTCGGCAAGCACGAGCCGGGTAAGGGCGCCCTGCTGATCCACCTGGTGTACCGCTCGGTTTGCGAAGTGCTAGAGCCGGTCGCATCTGGCGTTATCATCATCATTATCGTGTTCATCCCCTTGCTGACGCTGCAGGGTTTGGAGGGGAAGCTGTTCATCCCGGTCGCCCTGGCCATCATCTTCGCGCTCACCGGCTCGCTGCTGCTGGCGCTCACCGTGGTCCCGGTCGTGACCTCCTATGTGCTGAAGTCTGCATCGCATCGCGATCCCATGCTGGTCCGTGCGGCGCAACGGGTCTACGCGCCGGCATTGGACTGGGCCTTGAACAACGAGCACAAGGTGATGGCGGCGGCGCTGATCGGACTGGTGGCGGCAGGATTCGCCTACACCAAGCTCGGCAAGACCTTCATGCCGACGATGGACGAAGGCGACGTCATCGTCAGCGTGGAGACGTTGCCTTCCGTCAACCTCGACGAGTCGCTCGCCATGAATGCGAGGCTCCAGAGAGCACTTCTGGCCGTGCCTGACATCGCCGGCATCGTCGCGCGGACCGGCTCGGACGAACTCGGGCTCGATCCCATGGGGCCCAACCAGACTGACACCTTCCTCGTGCTGAAGCCGGCCGCCGAAAGGCAGACCGACGATCGGCAGGCCCTGCTGCAGAAGCTCCGCGACGTCCTGACCGGGTTTCCCGGCATCTCGCTCGGCTTCACCCAGCCCATCGACATGCGAGTGCAGGAGATGATCAGCGGCGTGCGTGGCGACGTCGCCGTCAAGATCTTCGGTCCCGACATCGCCAGGCTGAATGAAGCCGCGGCCAAGCTGTCGGCCATCCTGTCCGGCATCGACGGTGCGGAGGACGTCTATACGACGCTGAACGAGGGCGCCCAATACTATACGGTCGCGGTCAATCGCATGGAGGCCGGCCGTCTCGGACTGACGGTGGATTCCATCGTGAACTCGCTCCGCACCCAGATCGAGGGCCGGACCATCGGCACCGCGCTCGAGGAAGGACGCCGCACGCCCATCCTTATCCGCGGCAGCGAGACCACCAGGGCGGCTCCGACGCTGCTGGCCAGCCTGCCGCTGACGCTGGCGTCGGGCCGGCATGTCGCGCTGTCGCAGGTCGCGCGCATCCAGCGCGTGGACGGGCCGGTGAAGATCGACCGCGAAGATGGCGCCCGCATGAGCGTCGTTCGAGCCAATGTCCGCGGCCGCGACATGGTCGGTTTCGTCGAAGCGGCCCGCCAGACGGTTGCGACCGAGCTTCCGCTTCCGAATGGTTACCGGCTGACCTGGGGCGGACAGTTCGAGAACCAGCAACGCGCCGCCACGCGCCTGTCGATCGTCGTGCCCGTTGCGATCGGCCTGATCTTCCTGCTGCTCTTCACCACGTTCGGCGCCATCCGGCAGGCTCTCCTGGTGCTGGTCAACATCCCCTTCGCACTGATCGGCGGCGTCTTTGCGCTGGTGCTGACCGGTGAGTACCTGTCGGTGCCGGCCTCGGTCGGGTTCATCGCATTGCTCGGCATCGCCGTCCTCAACGGCGTCGTTCTGGTGTCCCATTTCAACCAGCTCCGCGCCCACGGCCTCCCCGAGGACCGCATCGTCGTCGAAGGCGCCATGCGCAGGCTTCGGCCCGTGCTGATGACCGCGAGCATCACGGCTTTAGGCCTGATCCCGCTGCTGTTCGCCTCCGGCCCGGGATCAGAAGTGCAGCGGCCGCTCGCCATCGTCGTGATCGGAGGGCTGCTGTCTTCCACCCTCCTCACGCTCATTCTCCTTCCGATCCTTTATCGCCGCTATGGCGGAACGGCGCGGGTGGCGAAATGATCGATCAGCAGGTCTGTCTTACACTAATCGTGCCGGACCAGCTCCGCGACGAGCTGCTCGACTATCTCGGCGAACAGAGCGACCTCGTTTCGGGTTTCACCGCATCGCGCGGTGCGGGTCACGGTGCGGACGTTCGATTGCGGACCGCGGCCGAACGCGTCAAGGGGCACGCCGACCAGACTGCGGTGCAGATGATCCTGGCGAGACGCGATGCCAACAGCCTGCTCGACCGGTTGCGGGTCTCCTTTGCCGGAACCAGGCTCGTCTATTGGAGCGCGGCGGTGACGGAATTCGGCACCATCGAGTGAAGGCTCAAAAATCCGTCGACATCGACAACAGCACGGTTCGCGGCGAGCCTTGCGCCAGTGCGGAGAAGCTCGCCACCCCGGCCCAGTAGTTGGTATCGAACACATTCTGGACCAGAGCCCGAACCGTCACGGGCCGGTTGTTGATGCGCGTGGTGTAGCGCGCGCCGAGGTCGAGCCTCGTCCAAGCCGGAACAACCTGCGTGTTCGCCCCATTCAGATATTGGTGCCCGGTATAGATGGTGTTGGCGACGAATGTCAGCCCTGGCGCGAAAGCGGCGTCCCATTCCGCGGACAGATTGGCCTGCACCTCGGGCACGCCGATCGGTGCCTTGCCGAGATTGGCCAGCGTGTTCGTCTTCGTCAGCTCCGCGTCGATCAACGTCACGCCGCCAAGAACGCGAATGCCCGGCTGCACTTCTCCGAACACGGTGAATTCCACGCCGCGATTGCGCTGCTCCTGATCAGCTCGGAAGACGTTGCCGGCACCCAGCTGTCCCGACGGCTTGGTGATCTCGAACAGGCTGACCGTGGTCGCGAGCGTGCCGAAATCGACCTTGACGCCCGCTTCCATCTGCTTGCTCAGATACGGCGCAAGGACCTCGCCTTGATTGGCCGCCGTCGTCGGCGCGGTATCGCCTTTGCTGAGCCCTTCGATGTAGTTGGCATAGAGCGAGACGTGGCTCCAGGGTTTGACGACCACGCCGACCATGGGTGTGAATGCCGTCTGGTCGTAGGCCGAGATCACGGCTCCCGTGGCGGTGTTGTAGTTGTTCGACCTGACGCCCTGTTGCCTGACGCCGACCGTCAGTTGAAGCCGCTCCTGGAGAACCGACATGGTGTCAGCCAGCGCAATGCCGGTCAGTTCGGTGTCCGACAGCCTTGGCACGCTCGCGGGAGCCGGGACGAGCTGCTGCGGACGAGCGATCGGCGCATAGATGTTGGACAGCACCGCCGTCCCATTCACCGAGCCGCGCGAGATCTCATCTCCGTAATAGCTGCCCTGCAAGCTCACGGCGTGACTGATCGCGCCGGTCTCGATCCGGGCCCGAACGCCGGCGTCAGCCACGTTCCTGTCGATGTCGAATTTGAACCGTCCTGGCGTCGACGTGGTGTCGCCTGCTGGATTCAGGATCATCGGCGTGCCGAACAGACGATCGACCTGGGTCCTGCCGCCGCCGGCATCGGCGAACACCGTCACGGCGTCAGTCACATCGTATTCGGCACGCGCCAGCAGCGAGTTGTCGTGGACCTTGGCAAATTCCCAGGATTGCGTGACGTTGCGCCGCCCGACCGGCGCGGTCGGGACGGCGACGCCGGTTGCAACCAGGAACGGCCTCGTGGGCGCGTCGAACTTTTCCTCCTGGTCGATGAAATCGAGCGAGGCTCTGAACTTCTCGCCGCGATAGTCGAAGGCTGCGGAGCCGACATGCGCCTCCCGGGTCTGGTTGTCCAGCGGCGTATCGCCGTTGTGATAGCTGCCATTGACGCGAATGCCGAATTCGCGGTTCTCGCCGAACCGCCGGCTCACGTCGAGATGCGTACCGAGTTGGGTATTTGTCGCGTAGCTGGTCGTGACCCGTGTGAGATCGACGTCACCGGCGCGCTTCGGAACGATGTTGATGGTGCCGCCGACACTGCTGTTCGGCGCCATGCCGTAGAGCAGCGCGGTCGGGCCTTTGAGGATTTCGATGCGCTCGACGTAATCGGTGAACACGCGATAGTTCGGTGCAACGCCGTAGACGCCGTTGAAGGCGATTTCTCCGACATTGCCCTCCCCGATCGGAAAACCGCGGATGAAGAAGGAGTCGAGAATGCCGCCGGTCTGGCCCGTGAAGCGGACCGAGGGATCATTGCCGACGACGTCCGCAACGGTGACCGCCTGTTGATCTTCGATCTTCTTCGCCGTGTAGCTGGTGATGTTGAATGGCGTATCCATGAAATCCTTGTTGCCGAGCAGGCCGATCTGGCCTCCCCGTGCCACCTGCCCGCCCGCGTAGGTCGGCGGCAGTGCACCGGGCCTCGCAGCCGTCGGATCAGCGTCCGCCTGCAATTTCGCCCGATCATTCGCAGGCGCGCTGCGGCCGGCCCTCCGGACTGGATGGGCCCGTGTACGCACGCGCGGCTTCGGCGCGTCCGCGGTGACGGTCACCGCCGGCAACGTGCTTCCGCCCGCCGCCTCGGGCGCGGCACTCTGCGCACTGGTGCCGTGCAGAACGCCGTCGCCGCACAAGGCAATGGAGACCACAGAAACCGCAAAGGCCTTGCCGCTGGCGCACGTCAGGAATGTCTTGATGCGAGCGGCAAGAACATCAACAGGACGAATGACTTTCGACGACATCGCAACTACCGATTTCATGAACATGAACGTCGGGGGCGAGGTGCCGCGAGAACCTCCGTCGAGTCAACGAAAGTACCCTTGAATCACAGTAGTTTATAATGAGACAAGGTCTAAATCGCTTCGAGGTTGCGAAGTGACGAGTCGCGACGCGTTGACTGCGCGCGCGACGCGAGTCCGGCGAAGCGCAATGCACGCCGGTCATCAAAGTGCGACGATGGCGGATTGGGCGCCGACGCCGAACCTGCGGCTGGCGAGCCCTCGCGAACTGCCAATGTCGCAAGCGTCCTGTGATGTGGGCGCCTCTCGTCGCTGGTGAGGCAGGCCACGACCGTTCAGAACCTTGACGTCACTCCGCCGAGGCCCTGGCGTGGCGCTCGGAGGATACGAGCGCGGCCTGCATCAGCCTGCGTCGGCGCCACACGGAGCCGACCGTCAGCACGACCGCGACGCCGAGCAGGGCACAGAGATATTCGCCGCCTCCGCCGCCATGGCCGAACTGCGGCGCCATTCGCAGCGCGCCCAGCATGCCGTCCAGCGCGGTCCCGAACGGGCCGTCGAGCAGCGCGTGCAGCCTCGGCGCCACACCGGGATCGGTCGCGATCACCTCGCCCGCGATCCAGCCGAGCAGCGCCGCACCGGCCCAGACCAGCACCGGCAGCTTCTCGAGCAGCGCCATGATCAGCGCCGCACCGGCGACGATCAGCGGCACGCTGACGGCAAGGCCGAGGACCAGCAGCGGCACGCTGCCATTGGCAGCGGCGGCGACCGCGATGACGTTGTCGAGACTCATGACGATGTCGGCGACCACGACGATCTGGATCGCCTGCCACAGGTGCGAGGCTGATTCGACGTCATCCTCGTCCTCGTTCTCCGGCACCAGGAGCTTGGCTGCGATCACGATCAGCGCGAGACCGCCGGCAAGCTTTAGGTATGGCAGCCCCATCAGGGTCGCGACGATGCCCGTGAAGATGATGCGCAGCGTCACCGCTGCGCCGGCACCGAAGATCATGCCCCAGAGCCGATGACGCGGCGAGAGGCCGCGGCACGCGAGCGCGATCACGAGCGCGTTGTCGCCGGAGAGCAGGATGTTGATCCAGATGATCTTGCCGACCGCGATCCAGAACGTCGGTTCGGCCATCTCGTTGCGAAACTGGGTGAAGAATGCCCCGATCGTAGCGGGATCGAAGATCTGCCAGAGCCAGTCCACAATGAGTCCTTTCGCCCGTCGCCTCTAACCTGCCGGCTGGATCAGCCGACGATCTCGTTGCCGGAGAAGAACTGCGCGATCTCGATCGCGGCGGTCTCCGGGGCGTCCGAGCCATGCACCGAGTTCTCGCCGATCGACTTGGCGTAGAGCTTGCGGACGGTACCCTCGGCGGCCTTGGCCGGATCGGTGGCGCCCATGACCTCGCGGTACTTGGCGATCGCCCCCTCGCCCTCCAGGACCTGCACCACGACCGGGCCGGAGGTCATGAAGTCCACGAGCTCGCCGAAGAACGGGCGCGCCTTGTGGACCGCATAGAAGGTCTCGGCCTGCTCCTTCGTCATGCGGATGCGCTTCTGCGCGACGATGCGCAGGCCCGCCTTTTCGATCACGGCGTTAACCGCGCCGGTCAGGTTACGCTCGGTCGCGTCCGGCTTGATGATCGAGAAAGTCCGTTCGATGGCCATGATGTTGTCCTTGGGGAAGAGAGCGGCGGTTCGGGGTTGCGGGGCTTATATCGGCGCCTTTGCCGGACGGCAAGCGACCGCGAAACGGCCTGACAGGCGGTTTCCGCGCAGGGATGACCCGCATCCGCTCGATGACAACAATTTCACCCAGATGAACCCAATCTGCAACCGCCGTCAGGATCCGGTTCAGCTTCGCCGGCGTAAGGTCGGATCCACGAAACCGAAGCCTGACCTCAGTCAGACCGTTCGGAAGGCCTTCCAGTCGACGCGGATCACCGCGCCGGCAGTCTTCAGGAGATAACCATGTTGTTGAGGAAACTTTCGCTCGCCGCCGTCGCCGCGGTTGCGCTCGGAGCTGCATTGGCGCCGACCTCGGCCTCCGCGCATTGGCATGGCGGCCCAGGCTGGCACGGTGGCGGCTGGCACGGCGGCCCGGGTTACCGCTGGGGCGGCCCGCGCGTCTATGCCCCCGTGTCCTACGGTTACGGCGGCTGCTACGTGCGCCGGCTGGTCCCGACCCCCTGGGGACCCCGATGGCGGCTGATCAACCACTGCTATTAGAGTCCGTCAGCACCTTTCCCAATACCCAAGAAGTGGACCTTAGCCCCCCAGGTCCCCTTCCAGGAGAAGCCCCGGCGTTCCCCTCGCCGGGGCTTTGCTTCGCGCGGAGAGGACCCAGCCATACAATTTTTACGTGAATGCCTAGCATTCCCCACGGTGAGCGAAACTATTTCGCCGGCAATGACTTGGTAAAGTGTCTTCTGTTTTAAGAACACGGAACCTTGCTATGGCTGGGCTTTTTGCCAATGACAGCGAACAGATCGACCGGCGCACCAGCCGCTCGATTTGCGATGCCGTGGGCGAGCGGCTGCAACAGAGCCTGCGGCCCGAACCTCGCCTGCCGACCCATCTCGAGCAGCTCCTGAGCGAGCTGCAGCGGCGCGAGCGCGAGAAGCATTAACAGAAAAACGGGTTGCGTTCGACGCGCCTTGCGGTGACAAGGCCGCATGCTCGCCATCACCGACCTTTCCATCCGCCTGGCCGGACGCCTTTTGATCGACCAGAGCTCCGTGCAGATCACGCCCGGATCGCGCGTCGGCCTGGTCGGGCGCAACGGCACCGGCAAGTCGACGCTGTTCAAGGTGATCCGCGGCGAGCTCGCGGCCGAGCACGGCACGGTGAGCCTGCCGCCGCGTTGGCGCATCGGCAGCCTGGCGCAAGAAGCCCCGAACGGCCCCGAGAGCCTGATCTCGGTCGTGCTCAAGGCCGACCTCGAACGCGACGCGCTGCTGACCGAAGCCGAGCACGCCACCGACCCGCACCGCATCGCCGAGATCCAGACCCGCCTCGTCGACATCGACGCGCATTCGGCGCCGAGCCGTGCCGCCGCGATTCTCTCCGGCCTCGGCTTCTCCGCCGCCGATCAGCTCCGCCCCTGCGCCGAGTTCTCCGGCGGCTGGCGCATGCGCGTTGCGCTGGCCGCGACCCTGTTCGCGGCGCCCGACCTACTACTGCTCGACGAGCCCACCAACTATCTCGACCTCGAAGGCACGCTGTGGCTAGAGGATCACCTTGCGCATTATCCGCGCACGGTAATCGTGATCAGCCACGACCGCGACCTGCTGGAAAGCTCGGTCGACCAGATCCTGCATTTGGAGCGCGGCAAGCTGACGCTCTACAAGGGTTCGTACTCCTCGTTCGAGGAACAGCGCGCCGCCCGCGAGCTGCTCGATGCCAAGGCGGTCAAGCGCCAGGAGGCCGAGCGCGCCCGCCTGCAGGCCTTCGTCGACCGCTTCAAGGCCAAGGCGTCCAAGGCGCGCCAGGCGCAGTCGCGCGTCAAGATGCTGGAGCGGCTGAAGCCGATCACCGCGCTGGTCACCGAGGACGTACGCGAGATCAGCTTTCCCCCGCCGGACAAGATCCTGTCGCCGCCGATCATCGCTGCGGACAACGTTTCGGTCGGCTACGATCCGGCGAGCCCGGTGCTCAATCGCGTCAACCTGCGCATCGACAACGACGACCGCATCGCGCTGCTCGGAGCGAACGGCAACGGCAAGTCGACGCTGGTCAAGCTGCTCGCGGGACGGCTGGCGCCTTTCTCGGGAAAAGTCACCCGCGCGGACAAGCTGTCGATCGCGTATTTCGCGCAGCATCAGCTCGACGAGCTGAATGAGGACGCCTCCGCCTACGACCATGTCCGCAAGCTGATGGGCGATGCGCCGGAAGCCAAGGTCCGCGCCCGCGCGGGCGCGATCGGCTTCTCCGGCAAGGCCGCCGACACCAAGGCCGGCAAATTGTCCGGCGGCGAGAAGGCGCGGCTGCTGCTCGGCCTTGCCACCTTCTTCGGCCCCAACATGATCATCCTGGACGAGCCGACCAACCATCTCGACATCGACAGCCGCGCCGCGCTGGCGGAGGCGATCAACGAGTTTCCCGGCGCCGTCATCATGGTCTCGCACGACCGTTATCTGATCGAGGCCTGCGCCGACCGGCTCTGGATCGTCGCCGATCGCACCGTCACCAATTACGACGGCGACCTCGACGAGTATCGCCGCCTGGTGCTGTCCACGCGCAACGGTGAGCCCGCTCCGCGCGAGCGCAACGCCGCGAGCGAGAAGCCGCAGCGCCCGAAGTCGGACAATCGCGGTTCGCTGAAGAAGCGCATCGCGGAGGCCGAGGCCGAGATCGCCCGCGTCGGCGAGATCATCGCCAAGATCGACGCGGCGCTGTCTTTGCCCGACATCTTCACGCGCGATCCCAAGCAGGCCGCGCAACTGTCGAAGGCGCGCGTCAATGCGGCCGAGGCGCTCGCGCGGGCGGAGGAGCAGTGGCTGGAGGCGAGCACGCAGTTCGACGAGGCGGCGGGCTAAAGCCTCGTCAGCTAGCCGCCTCCTCAAAACCTGCAGAACAACCCCATGCACAGTACCGGTATCTTGATACCAAGTAAATCGGGAGGCGTGGCCGTCACGGGAGCACTTCCTCCAAACTGCTGGAACCGCTATTGAATCCCCGGCCGAGCCAACCCGCTTGCGGATCGCCTCGGACGGCGGCAAGCTCGTGCAGCTGCCGAAGGGATCGCGGATGCCGGCCGACTTGGAGCAGAGGCGGGAAGCGCTTGTCGGGTTGATCTACGACGCCGTGCTCGATGCCTCGCTCTGGAGTTCGGCCCTCGAAGGCATCGCGGACATGACGCACAGCGCGGCCGCGCTGATCCACGGTTACAACGTCGATCGCAGGCTGTACACGTTCCACGACCTCGGCCGCATCGATCCCGAGTGCAAGCGCCGCCACGAACTCTATCATGTCACCAATCCGTGGATGCGTTCGAGCCGGTTTCCCGCGGGTCGGATGGTCCATAGCGACGGTCTGATCGAGCTGACCCAGCTCAAGCGGACCGCCTTCTACGACGATGTGCTGAGGCCGCAAAACCTGGCGCACGGCTTGATCGTCAACGTGGTCAGCCGACCGGAATTCCGCGTCTCGCTCAACATCGAGCGCAGCGAAACCAGCGGCCCCTTCGGCGAACGCGACGCCGCGATCCTGAGATCGCTGCTGCCGCATCTGCGGCGAGCCTGCGAGCTCCGACTTCGCATGCACGACTACCAGGCGGCGGCCCAGGCCGAGCGCGACGCGCTCGATGCGTTGTCCACCGGGATCATCATTTTCGATGCAGGTCAGCGCGTCTTGTTCACGAATGCCGCGGCGCGCAGCCGGGCCGAAGAATTGTCGCTGCGCCTGAAAGAGGGCGCCGGCTTGTCCGGCCTACCGGGTATCACGAACGACATCCGTGCGCTGCTGGCGGACGCCCTGCGCGGCGGCGCCGCTGCAACCCGCCGGTTGCTGCGTCCGAACGGCGGCCAGACCGGAATCACCGTCACGCCGGTGAAAGGACGCGCGTTCGGTCACGCCTCTCATCACAGGACGGCATCGCCCGCGGCCATTGCGCTCCTCGTCGATATCTCGGGAAGCCGAGACGCCGGTACGGCGTTGCTGGCCGCCCGCCATGGGCTGACTGCGGCCGAAATGCGGGCGGCAAATGTGCTGGTCCAAACCAGCGGCATGGACGCGGCTGCGGCAATGCTCGGGATCAGCCGCAACACCATCAAGTCCCACGCCAAGCGGATTTACGCCAAGATCGGCGTCCGCAGTCACGCCGAGTTGGTGCGGGAGATTGCGCAGATATCACAGACGCTCGAACCGCTGCTGTAGCGATTGGCTCATCGAAAAGATGGCGCCATCACCCTCCGGGGTGACGACGGACAATCGTCCGGCCTGGACAATCCGCCGCCCTCACGAGGAGACTGAACATGTTAAGGCCGGCGCTTGCCTTGATCACGCTTTTTTGGCTGGCGGCTCCAGCGCATGCGGAGCCGAGCTACCCGCAATCCACAATCCGCATCGTGCTCGGCTTCGGCCCGGGAAGCGCCCCCGACGTCGCAGCCCGCATTCTGGCCGACCAGTTCACGGCGGCATGGGGCAAGCCGGTCGTGGTCGAGAACATGCTCGGGGCGGGCGGCAACATCGCGGCGGGCCACGTCGCCAAGGCGGCGCCCGATGGCGCGACGCTCCTGATGGCGGGTAACGCGGCGATCGTCATCAACCCCACGCTCTACGCAAAGCTGCCCTATGATCCCGCGCACGATCTTGTCCCCGTCGCACAGATCACGGTTGCGCCGAACATCCTGGTCCTGAACAAGGACGTGCCGGCTGCCAACGTGGCCGACCTGGTCGAGCTGGCGCGGCGCAGCCCTACTCCCCTCACCTTTGCCTCGGCCGGTGTGGGCACCTCGACCCATCTGGCGGGCGAGCTGTTCCAGACCATGACCGGCATCAAGATGCAGCACGTGCCCTACCGCGACAGCGCGACGCTGTTGAGCGATCTCACTGCCGGCCGCGTCACCATGTTCTTCGGCAGCATCGCCTCCGTGCTGCCGCAAGTCCGCGACGGCAACCTGCGCGCGCTCGCGATCACATCGTTGCGGCGCTCGCCAGCGGCGCCCGACATCCCGACGCTCGATGAGCTCGGCTTTCGCGGCTTCGAGGCGACCGCCTGGTTCGGCCTGATGGCGCCGGCTGGAACGCCTGCTGCGGTGATCGCGCAGTTGCACGATGAGGCTCAGAAGGCGGTGGCCGCGCCCGCTGCGCGACAGAAGTTTGCCGCTCTCGGCATGGAAACGGTCACGCGCACGCCCGGCGAGTTCGCCGAGCAGATCCGCACGGAAACCCCGAAATGGGCCGAGCTGATCAAGAGGGTGGGCATCGCGCCGATCCAGTGACCGCGGCCGTCGGCCGGCCGAGAAATTGATCCCCGCCTACGCCTGCTTCTTCTTTCCCTTCGCCGCCCTCGGCACCGGTTGCGGCTCGGGATTGCCCTCGATCGCGGACAGGCGGCCAGCCGTGAACGTGTAGATGCCGGCGCGCGGACCGGTGGTCCAGGTCACCACGGCGACGCGGCGGCCGGCGGCATCGTTGGACAGGCTGACATTGGAGGGCGCGCCGATGCCGCGCACCACGTCGCATTCGGTGTGACCCAGCGCGACCGTGCCACCCATCGGCGCCGTCGTCGAGGCGTTGGCATCGGCCGGCCCTGGCGGCGGCGCCATGCCGGGACAGGCGCCGTCGGCGCTGACGAGGTCCTCGGCCGCGACCTGTTTGTCGGGGGTCAGCGGCGGCGATTCGATCGAAATGTTCTTGATGAAGAGACGGCCGGGTCTCTGAAACCACTCGGCGTCCTTCGACAGCAGATCGCTCGCGCCCGAACAGCCCGCGACCAGCGGTGCCACCGCGGCCAACGCAATCATGATCGAGCCGGGAAGCTTTTGATGTCGCACGATAAATTCATTCCCCGCGTGAAGGAGCAGCCCTAAGCGATTGTCCCAACATCCCTTTGCGGCACGAAGGTGGCCGAAGCCAGCCTCGCCCGAAAAGTGCGAAATTATCATTAATTGCGGCTAGTTGCGCTTCTGCCACCGGCCCCGGTCGTCCGCCTGCCAATAGGTGACATCAAATCCCCTCGCCTTGCAATCCGTCCAGGCCGCGCGGGCGAGCGCAAGCGCGTCGGGATCGTCGCCGTTGAACAGCAGGACCATGCGCTCATAAGCCTCACCGTCGTCGGGCAGCGCGGCATTGTCGACCAGGAAGCGGACATTGGCCCCGTTGGGATTGCCACCCTCGAGCGCCAGCACGATCGGCTGCTCGGCGACGTCGCTCACGCGCCACGTCGCGTGCGGCAGGAAGGAATCATCGCGATAGGTCCACAAATGCGCGTCGAGCGCGTCAGCGCGTTCCTCCGAGGTCGACTGCACCACGACGCGCCAGCCGCGCTCGAGCGACTTCTCGAGAAGCGGCGGCAACACATTCTCCACCGTCATGTTTTGCAGATGGTAGAACAGCACTTCAGTCATGGCGGGTCATTTGCGCTCGTAGTGGTCGGCGACCAGGCGATCGAGCAGGCGGACGCCGTAACCGCTGCCCCAGCTCTGGTTGATGTCGGTCTTCGGCGCCCCCATCGCGGTGCCGGCGATGTCGAGATGCGCCCAGGGTATATTGTCGACGAAGCGCTGGAGGAACTGCGCGGCGGTGATCGAACCGCCATGGCGGCCGCCGGTGTTCTTCATGTCGGCGAACTGGGAATCGATCAGCTTGTCGTATTCGGGGCCGAGCGGCATGCGCCAGACCTTCTCGCCGCTCTCGATGCCGGCCGCGAGCAGCCGGTCGGCCAATTCGTCATTGTTGGAGAACATCCCGGCATGCTCCGTGCCGAGCGCGACCATGATCGCGCCGGTCAGCGTCGCCAGATCCACCATGAATTTCGGCTTCACCTTCTTCGCCACGTACCAGAGCACGTCGGCCAGCACGAGGCGGCCTTCCGCATCGGTGTTGATGATCTCGATGGTCTGGCCCGACATCGAGGTGACGATGTCCCCCGGCCGCTGCGCATTGCCGTCGGGCATGTTCTCGACGAGGCCGATGGCGCCGACCACGTTGGCTTTTGCTTTGCGCGCCGCAAGCGCGTGCATCAGGCCGACGACGCAGGCCGCCCCCCCCATGTCGCCCTTCATGTCCTCCATGCTGCCGGCCGGCTTGATCGAAATGCCGCCGGTATCGAAGCAGACGCCCTTGCCGACGAAGGCGACCGGCGCCTCGCCCTTCTTGCCCCCGTCCCAGCGCATGATCACGGTGCGGCTCGGCCGTGCCGAGCCCTGGCCGACGCCAAGCAGCGCGCCCATGCCGAGCTTCCGCATCGCCTTGACGTCGAGCACCTCGACCTTGACGCCGAGCTTGCGGAGCTGGCTGGCCCTGCGCGCGAATTCCTCGGGGAACAGCACGTTTGGCGGCTCGTTGACGAGGTCGCGCGCAATGATCACGCCGTCGACGACGTGGCCGGCCGCGGCGAACGCCTTCTTCGCGGCGCCGGCATCGCCCACCGCGAGCGACACATCGGCGCGCGAGCCGCCCTCCTCGCCGTCCTTCTTCCTGGTCTTGTAGCGGTCAAATTTATAGCCGCGCAGGCGAAGGCCCGTGGCGATGGCGACCGCCTGCTCGCTCGTCATGGCGCCGGCGGGCAGCTCCGCGATGATGGTCATGGCGCTGGCGCCGACGGGCAGCTTGCCGGCGGCGACCCCGCCAAATTTGAGGAAATCGTTCGCCTTCAGGCCGGTCGCCTTGCCGGCGCCGACCACGACCAGCCGGGTCGCCTTCACGCCCTCCGGCGCCAGAATGTCCAGCACAGCCCCGCTCTTGCCCTTGAAGGCGGCGGCGGCCGCTGCGCGCTTCACGATCTCGACAGCGCCGCCGAGGGTTTTGGCCGTCGCCGGGCCGAGCTTCAGGCCGTCGTCGCAGAACACGACCAGGATGCCACGGGCGGCTGATGACAACGGGACGAAGCCGACCTTGATGGCATCGGACATGGATAACTCCTTTAATGCATGTAACTTTTCGCCGTTCGGCGGCGCCGGTCCCGGCCCAGGCTGAACGACGATTCACTGAGGCTCAGCCTACTATGGGCCAGCGGCCCGCCCGATGCCAAGCGCCGCCGTGGCCGGCCGGCCACAACGAGCGAAATATTAACCATATATTGAAGGTGCCACGGGCCAGCCATTTTGTTGACGGATCAAAGGGATGGTAGTGAGAAAGTGAACCACCGGAAGAGCTGATGGCCAACCTTGGGGATCCCGGATCGGGATTGGTTGGGCAGCGGGAATCCGGTCGGAGTTGGGGCTTGGCGGGAAGCGTGCGGTAGCGCATGGGGTCGATCGATAGGTATATTTTCCGCACGACGCTGGCGTCGTTTGCGCTGGTCCTGGTCAGCCTCACCGGCGTGATCTGGATTACGCAGGCGCTGCGCGGCATCGACCTGATGACGAGCCAGGGTCAGACCATCCTCACCTTCCTCGGCATCACCGGCCTCGTGATCCCGGCGCTGGTCCTGATCATCTCGCCGATCGCGTTGATGATCGCGATCTCGCACACGCTGAACAAGCTCGCGACCGATTCCGAGATCATCGTGATGAATGCCGCCGGCTTCTCGCCGTTCCGGCTGTTCTATCCGTTCTTCTACGCCACCTGCGTGGTCGCGCTGCTGGTCGCCTTCATCGCGGCCTATCTCGCCCCCGACGGCATGCGGCGGATCAAGCAGTGGGACGCCGAGATCACCGCCGACGTGCTCACCAACATCCTCCAGCCCGGCCGCTTCGCCCAGCTCGACAGGAACCTGACGATCCGGATCCGCGAGCGGCTGCCCGGCGGCATCCTCGCCGGCATCTTCATCGACGACCGCCGCGACCCGAACGAGCGCGTCTCGATCGTGGCCGAGCACGGCGAGATCGTGAAGAACGAGACCGGCTCGTTCCTGGTGCTGGAGACCGGCAATCTGCAGCGCTTCGAAGCCGGCAAGCGCGATCCGGCGCTGGTGGCCTTCGGCCGCTACGGCTTCGACATGTCGAAATTCTCGGGCCAGGGCCGCGACGTCACCCTCGGCATCCGTGAGCGCTATCTGTGGGAGCTGTTCTCGCCCTCCGATGACGATCCCGTCTACAAACAGATTCCCGGCCAGTTCCGTGCAGCGCTGCACGACAGCATCCTGGCGCCGATCTATCCGTTCGCCTTTGCGGTGCTGACCTTCGCGTTCCTGGGCGCACCGCGCACCACGCGCCAGAGCCGCAATTTCTCGATCGGCTCCTCGATCGTTGCGGTGTTCGGCCTGCGCATGGCCGGCTTCGCCTGTTCGGTGATGGCGGTGAAATCGCCCGCCGCCGTGCTCGTCCAGTACGCGCTGGTCACGGGCGCGATCGGCATCGGCGTCGCCATGATCGTCGGCGGCGTGGTGGTCGAACCGCCCGCCGGCCTGATGGAGGCCATCAACAGATCGAACGCACGGATCGCGCGGCTGTTCGGACGTCCGGCGGCCGCATGAGCATGCTCACCAACACACTCGGGCGCTATTTCGCCGGCCGCTTCGTGGTCGCGGCGCTCGGCGTCTTCGGCGGCATTTTCCTGCTGCTGGTGCTGGTCGACTACATCGAGATGGTGCGCAAGACCTCGGGGCTCGCATCCGCCTCCGCCCTCATGGTGGCGGAGACCTCGCTGTTCCGGGTGCCGCAGCTGCTGGAAAAGCTGACGCCGTTCTGCATGCTGATCGGCGCCATGACCTGCTATCTCGCCCTCTCCCGCCGGCTCGAGCTTGTGGTGGCTCGTGCCGCGGGCATCTCCGCCTGGCAGTTCATCGCGCCGGCGCTCGGCAGCGCGCTCTTGATCGGAGTGATCGCCACCGTCGCCTACAATCCGATGTCGGCCAATTTGCGCGAGCTGTCCAAGCGCATGGAGGCCGAGCTGTTCGGCTCGGCGCCCGGCGGCGGCATCCAGGACGCCTCCGGCTTCTGGCTCAACCAGGTGACCAGCGACGGCCAGACCATCATCAACGCGGCGCGCAGCGAGCAGCAGGGCATTCGGCTGACCGGGCTCACGCTGTTCCGGTTCGACCCCGAACAGCATTTCAAAGAGCGGGTCGAGGCGCGGGAGGCGACGCTCGAATCCGGCCGCTGGGTGTTCAGGGGTGTGCGTCGCTTCTCGCTGGATGCACCGCCCATCGACCAGCCCACCCTGGAGATTCCGACCACGCTCACCGAGGCGCAGGTCCGCAACAGCTTTTCCACCCCCGAGACTGTGTCCTTTTGGCAACTACCGAGCTACATCCGCTCCTCCGAGAGTTCGGGCTTCGCGACAGCCGGATACCGACTCCAGTATCAGAAGCTTCTGGCGCAGCCGTTTTTGCTGGCAGCCATGGTGATGTTGGCGGCTTCCGTATCGCTTCGCTTCTTCCGGATGGGCGGCGTGCAGAAGATGGTTTTGAGTGGCGTGGGCGCAGGCTTTCTGCTCTACGTTCTGTCGAAAGTGACTGAGGACTTGAGCAAGGCTGAGTTGATGCATCCGATCGCTGCGGCGTGGTTGCCCGTTGTAGTGGGCGGCCTCACCGGCTTTTTGGCCTTGCTCTATCAGGAGGACGGATAGTGACTGCCGTCCGCCGAGGGCTCGTGTCTCGTTTGACGCGGCGCATGGTGGTGCGCGCGAACGGGTGCGGCTTGTCCGTCCGCAGGCTCCTGATTGCCGCCGTCGCGGCTGCCTCGCTCGGCGCCTTGATCGGCGCTGTCGCCGTGGCACCGGCGCAGGCCCAGGGCTTCACCTACAATCCGCTGCCGCCGCGTCCGAAGCCGCCGAGGGCCCCTGACGACAACCAGATGCTGGTCCAGGCGACCGAGGTGAATTACGACTACAATAATTCGCGCGTCTCGGCGGTCGGCAACGTCCAGCTGTTCTACAACGGCACAAGCGTCGAGGCCGACAGGGTCATCTACGACCAGAAGACCAAGCGGCTGCATGCCGAGGGCAACATCCGCATGACGGATGCCGACGGCAAGATCACTTATGCCGAGATCATGGATCTGTCGGACGACTACCGCGACGGCTTCGTCGATTCGCTGCGCGTGGACACGGCCGACCAGACCCGCATGGCCGCGAGCCGAGCCGACCGCTCCAGCGGCAATTACACTGTGTTCGAGAACGGCGTCTACACGGCCTGCGCGCCGTGCAAGGACGATCCGAAGAAGCCGCCGCTGTGGCAGGTCAAGGGTGCGCGCATCATCCACGACCAGCAGGAGAAGATGCTGTATTTCGAGACGGCGCAGCTCGAATTCTTCGGCGTGCCGCTCGCCTACATGCCCTATTTCTCGACGCCCGACCCGACCGTGAAGCGCAAGTCCGGCTTCCTGATGCCGGGTTATATTTCCGGCACGGACAAGACGGGCTATGGCGCCGAGGTTCCTTATTACTGGGCGATCGCGCCCGACATGGACGCAACCTTCACCCCGCGCTTTCTGTCGCGGCAAGGCGTGCTGCTGCAGGGCGAATTCCGCCAGCGCCTGATCGACGGCGCCTACCAGATCCGCGCTTACGGCATCAACCAGCTCGATCCCGGGGCGTTCTCCGGCCAGCCAGGCGACCGCGAGTTCCGCGGCGCCGTCGACACCAAGGGTCAGTTCGCGCTGAACGACAAATGGGTGTGGGGCTGGGACGGCGTCCTGATGTCCGACTACTATTTCTTCTCGGACTACCGGCTCTACCAGTATCGCGATCCGCTCGGCTCGTTCCTGCTGCTGCCGACGGAAGCGCTGTCGCAGCTCTATCTGACCGGCGTCGGCAACCGCAGCTTCTTCGATGCGCGCACGATGTACTGGCTGAGCTATTCGGGCAACCAGAGCCAGGTGCCGATCGTCTATCCGGTGATCGACTACTCCAACGTGCTCAACTATCCCGTCTTCGGCGGCGAGTTCAGCTACAAGACCAATTTCGTGAACCTGTCGCGCGACGAGGCAGTGTTCGATCCGATCACGACGCTCGCCAACACCAACAGCCTCTGCACCACGGCGTCGGCCGATCCGCTGGCCCGGATGCCGGCGCAGTGCCTGCTGCGCGGGTTCCCCGGCACCTACACCCGCCTCACCGCGGAAGCGCAATGGCGCAAATCCTTCACCGATCCGTTCGGCCAGATCTGGACGCCGTTCGGCAGCCTGCGCGCCGATGCGATCAACTCCTCGGTCTCCAACCAGCCTGGCGTGTCGAACTACCTGCCTGTCGGCGACACCCAGGCCTTCCGCCTGATGCCGACCGTGGGTCTGGAGTACCGCTATCCCTTCATCAACATTCAGCCCTGGGGCTCGACCACCCTCGAGCCGATCGCGCAGATCATCATCCGGCCGAACGAGACTTATGCCGGCCGGCTGCCGAACGAAGACGCCCAGAGCATGGTGTTCGACGCCTCGAACCTGTTCAGCGTCGACAAGTTCTCCGGCTACGACCGCGTCGAGGGCGGCGGCCGCGCCAATGTCGGCGTGCAGTCCACCACGCAGTTCGACAAGGGCGGCGCCGTCAAGGTGCTGTTCGGCCAGTCCTATCACCTGTTCGGCCTGAACTCCTTCGCGGTCCAGGACGCCATGAACACCGGCCTCAATTCCGGCCTCGACAAGCCGCGGTCGGATTACGTCGCGAGCGCCAGCTACTCGCCGAACAGCACCTACACCTTCAGCGTCCGCTCCCGCATGGACGAGCAGACCTGGAACGTGCAGCGCTTCGAGGCCGAAGGCCGCGCCAACTTCAATCGGTGGTCGGTCAGCGTGCTGTACGGCAATTACGCGTCGCAGCCGGAACTCGGCTATCTGACCCGCCGGGAAGGCATCCTGACCACGGGCTCGCTGAAGGTCGCGAACAACTGGGTGGTCTCAGGGTCGGCGCGTTGGGACCTCGAGGCGAACAAGATCAACCAATATGTTCTCGGGGCCGGCTATGTCGACGATTGCTTCGTGCTGGCGGCGAACTATGTAACTTCGTATAGCTATTCGGCGGGCACCGCGCCGCCCGTACTGAGCCACGCGGTCATGTTCCAGATCGGCCTGCGCACGCTGGCGACGACGTCGACGACCAGCGGTCCCACCGGGCTCCAGTAAAAGACTGGTTTGAAGTGACGGCCGCGCGTACCCCCGACACAGGCTCGACGCGGCTGACCTGCGAGCGAAAATCATGACGATGCCATTGCCAGCTTTCCGACTTCTTCTCGCCCTCTGTGCCGGGGCGATGCTGACCGCCCTGCCGTCGCCCTCGCGGGCGCAGAACATCGTCGTCATGGTCAATGGCGATCCGATCACCGATTTCGACATCGAGCAGCGCTCCAAGCTCGACCAGCTGACGACGCAGAAGACCCCGAGCCGGCAGGAGGTCATCAACGAGCTGATCGACGACAAGGTGAAGCTCAAGGAAGGCAAGAAATTCGGCGTCGATCCCGGCGTCGCCGACGTCAACCAGTCCTATGAGGGCATGGCGCAGCGCATGCGCATCACGCCGGAGCAGCTCACCAAGTCGCTCGAATCCAAGGGCGTCCGCCCGGAGACGCTGAAGGGCCGCATGAAGGCCGAGATGGTCTGGACCAGCCTCGTCCGCGGCCGCTACAAGGAGCGTCTCCAGGTCGGCGAGCGCGACGTCGCACAGGCCGTGCAGGCCCAGACCGGCGACAAGCTCCAGATCGAGGGCACCGAATACAAGATGCAGCCGATCGTGCTGATCGTGCCCCGCGGCTCCTCCCCGGCGTTCCTCGACACACGCAAGAAGGAAGCCGAGTCCTATCGCGCGCGCGTGGCGAGCTGCGAGGAGGCCAACTCGCTGTTCCGCTCCACGCCGAACGCCACCATTCGCGACACCGTCACCAAGACCACCGCGGAACTGCCCGAAGCGCTGCGCAAATTGCTCGACGACACGCCGATCGGCCGCCTGACCGCACCCGAGATCACCAAGAACGGCATCGAAATGGTGGTGCTGTGCTCGCGCAAGCCCACCATGATCGACACGCCGAAGAAGCGCGAGGTGCGCGAGAAGATGTATCAGGAGAAGTACGAGAAGACCCAGAAGGCCTATCTTGAAGATCTCCGAAAGGCAGCGATGATCGAATACCGAAACCGCTGATGGCCGAGCCTTCTTCAGAGCGCCCGGCAAAACCACTCGCGCTGACCCTGGGAGAGCCCGCCGGCATCGGGCCCGACATCACGATCGCGGCCTGGCTCAAGCGGGACGAGCTGAGGCTGCCACCCTTCTACCTGTGCGGCGACGAAGCGCTGATCGCACGCCGCGCCGAAGCGCTCGGCGCCGACATCAGGATCGCCGCCGTGAGCCCCGGCGAGGCCGCTTCCGCCTTCGCCGACGCCCTGCCCGTGGTCGCGACCGGCGAGCGCGCGAGCGCCGAACCCGGCAAGCCCGATGCATCCAGCGCGCCGGCCGCGCTCGCCTCGATCCGGCAGGCGGTGG
This sequence comes from Bradyrhizobium sp., assembly GCA_035575945.1. GTDB lineage: Bacteria > Pseudomonadota > Alphaproteobacteria > Rhizobiales > Xanthobacteraceae > Bradyrhizobium. The sequence goes on from DATLXF010000058.1 coordinate 233,383, forward strand.
CGGATGTCCGCGAAGGACGCGCCGGCGCCGTCGTCACCAACCCGATCGCCAAGAGCGTGCTCTACCGCAGTGGCTTCCGCCATCCCGGCCATACCGAGTTTCTCGCCGAGCTCGCCGCGGAGAACGGCCGCTTGCCGCAGCCGGTCATGATGCTGTGGTCGCCGCAGCTCGCCGTGGTGCCCGTGACCATCCACGTCTCGCTCCGCGATGCGCTGGGCGAGCTCAGCAGCGAGCTGATCGTCTCGACCGTCCGTATCGTCGCGACCGAACTGACATCCCGCTTCGGCATCGCAAAACCGCGCATCGCGGTCTCCGGCCTCAACCCGCACGCCGGCGAGGACGGCTCGCTCGGTCATGAAGAGCAGACCATCATCGCTCCGGCGCTGAAAGTGCTGCGCGGCGACGGCATCGAGACCAGGGGGCCGTTGCCCGCCGACACCATGTTCCACGCCGCCGCGCGAACAACCTATGACTGCGCCGTCTGCATGTACCACGACCAGGCGCTGATCCCGATCAAGACGGTGACCTTCGACGATGCCGTCAATGTCACGCTCGGCCTGCCCTTCGTCCGCACCTCACCCGATCACGGCACCGCCTTCGACATCGCCGGAACGGGCAAGGCCAATCCGGCGAGCCTGATCGCCGCGCTCGAGCTCGCGAGCCGCATGGCCGCTTCCCAAAGCTGATGAGCCCGATCGACGACCTCCCGCCGCTGCGCGAGGTCATCCGGCGGCACGCGCTGTCGGCCAGGAAATCGCTCGGCCAGAATTTCCTGCTCGACCTCAATCTCACCGCACGCATCGCGCGCGCGGCCGCGCCGCTCGAGGATTGCACCATCATCGAGATCGGCCCCGGACCGGGCGGGCTGACGCGTGCGCTGCTCGCGCTCGGCGCCCGCCGGGTCATCGCGATCGAGCATGACGAGCGGGCGATCCCTGCCTTGCAGGATATTTCCGCGCGCTATCCTGACAGGCTCGAGATCGTGCATGGCGATGCCATGAGCTTCGACCCGCGCCCGCTGCTGTCGGGCGACCGCGCCAAGATCGTCGCCAACCTGCCCTACAACATCGCGACCCAGCTCCTGATCAACTGGCTCACCATCGAGCCCTGGCCGCCCTGGTACGAGATGATGGTGTTGATGTTCCAGCGCGAGGTCGGCGAGCGCATCGTGGCGCGGGAGGACGAGGAGGCCTATGGCCGGCTCGGCGTGCTCGCCAACTGGCGCTGCGAGACCAAGATCCTGTTCGACATTGCGCCGTCCGCCTTCGTGCCGCCGCCGAAGGTCACCTCCTCGGTCGTGCGTCTCGTTCCGCGCGCGGAGCCACTGCCGTGCGATCGCAGACTGCTCGAGCAGGTCGCGGCCGCGGCCTTCGGCCAGCGCCGCAAGATGCTGCGGCAAAGCCTCAAATCGCTCGGCGTCGATCCTGCGCGGCTTGCGAGCGCCGCGGGTGTCGATGCGACGCGGCGCGCCGAAACCATCCCCATTGCCGGCTTTGTTGCCATGGCGCGCGAATTGGCCGATATACGCAGCGAAACGTGACAATCAGAATTTCGGAGGAAGGAATATGGCGTTGATGCGCCGGCAATCCCTGGTCAAATTCGATGCGCCGCTGTGCGAGACCATTGTCGAAACGCCCAAGCCGCAAGGCCGCGAGGTGCTCGTCCGCATCGAGCGCTGCGGCCTCTGTCATTCCGACCTGCACATCCAGGACGGCTATGCCGATCTCGGCGGCGGCAAGAAGCTCGACACCACACGCGGCATGACGCTGCCCTTCACCCTCGGCCACGAGATCGCCGGCGTCGTCGAGGAAGCCGGCTCCGACGTTCCGGCCGGCCTGGTCGGCGCCAAGAAAGCCGTCTTCCCGTGGATCGGCTGCGGCCAGTGCCGCGACTGCGCCAATGGCGACGAGAATCTGTGTGTGAAGCAGCGCTTCCTCGGCGTCTCCATCGACGGCGGCTTCGCCACCCACGTGCTGGTGCCGGACGCGAAATACCTGCTCGATTACGATCCCCTTCCCGTCAACCAGGCCGCCACCCTGATGTGCTCCGGCGTCACCGCCTATGGCGCGCTCAAGCGCCTGGTCGACCGTCCGCGCCAGCGCAACCTGCTGCTGATCGGCCTCGGCGGCGTCGGGATGATGGGGCTGTCGTTCGCGCAGGCGATGTTCAAGCAGCCGATCACGGTGGCCGACCTCTCGCCGGCGGCGCGCGAGACCGCGCTCAAGAACGGCGCCGCCAATGCCTACGACCCGGCCGAGCCCGACGTGATCAAGCGCATCCTGAAAGAGACAGAGGGCGGCTTCGACGAGATCGTCGATTTCGCCGGCAACGAGAAGTCGATGGCCTTCGCGGTGGCGGTGGCCGCGCGCGGCGGCAAGATCGTGGTCTCCGGCCTGATGGGCGGCCAGTTCACCCTGCCGATGGTGCAATGGGTCTACAAGCGCATGACCGTCGAAGGTTTCATGGTGGGCACGCTCGCCGAAGCCCAGGAGCTGATGGCACTCGCCCGCGCCGGCAAGATCAAGCCGACCCCGATGCGCGAGGAGCCGATGGGCGACGTCCAGAAATGGATCGACGAATTGCGCGCCGGCAAGGTCGTCGGCCGCATCGTGCTCAAGAACTGACCGATCGCTGCGGCGGGGGGGCGCAAGCCGGGCCCGCCGCGCGGAACGCCTTCGGCCCCGCCGCGTTGGCAGCGCATGTCCATACGTTGCACCGTCGAAAGCGCATTCTTCACCGCCTGGAGCTGTCTGGAAAAGAGCGGCGAGCTCGGTCCGCCGGACGCGACCGCGAACTTCCTTCTCGACGCCATCGAAGCACAGCTCCGAACAGGCGAGCGCCGGCACCTGATGCTGGCCAACAGGGCCATCGACGCCTTCCGCTTGCACGCCGCGCACAGCCGACCGGCACGGGACTGCGAAGCGCGCTTTGGGTGACGCGCGCGGCGGTGAAGCTCACGCGGGCCGACCGACTTTTCCGTAGTTCTCCGGACCGGAACAAAGTTCACGCCGTGGCCCATCGGCAACGCCGGGCCGGCATTCACCTGCTTTTCTGGGCTTCGCCGACCGCTTGTGTTCACTTTCGGACGGTCGGTTCCGTCGCGGAAACGTAGGGTCCCGAGCAGCGCCGATTCCCCGGCGGGGCAAGAGACAAGACAAAGCGTGACCGCACGGCCGAACAACGAGCTGCTGCAAAGGCTCAGCGTCCAGGATTTCGAGCTGTTGGCGCCCCATCTGCAATTGGTCGACGTCGGTGCAAACCACATTCTGCATCACGCCGGTGACAGCGTCTCCGTCATCCACTTTCCCTGCGGCCCCACGCTCGTCGCTTACGCGGTCCCGGTCGATGACGATCGCGAGGTGGAAAGCCTGCTGGTGGGCCGCGACGGCGCCGTCGGTGTTCCTCCGGGCCGGGCCCCGTTGCTGGCCTATTCGCGCATCGTCGTGAAGCTCGGCGGCAGCCTCGCCCGGCTGCCGCTGCGTGCCCTCGAGCAGGCCGCGCAAAGGTCGGCGACGCTCCAGGAAGTTCTCGCGCGCCATGTGGAACACCAGCTCGCTCAGCTGCTCCAGGCGGCGGCGTGCAACGCCGCGCATTCGATCGAGCAACGCGCCGCCAAGTGGATCATCTCGGCGCGGGAGCGGATCGGCGGCAGCGAGATTCCTCTCACCCACGAGCAACTCGCGGGCATGCTCGGCGTTTCCCGCAGCTATGCCAGCCGTGTCATCCAGATGTTCAAGGCGATGCGGATCCTCGCGACCCGGCGCGGCGCCATCCTGATCCTCGATGCGCAAGCGCTGGAAGCGAGAGCCTGCTCCTGCAACGCCTGGATGAAGAAGCATTTCGAGGACCTGCCGGGCGGCGCCGCAAACGTCGACGGCCAGCGCAGGGCGGGCTTTACGCATGCACGGGCGGCTGGCGCCCCTGATGCAGATACGCCGGACTGAAATCGCCGAGGCGCTGCAATTCACGCCATCTGAGCACGATCAACTCGCCGTCGCGAAGATCCATCGCTCCGCTCCGTCTGAGCTCGGCGAGAGTCCGGTTCACTGTGGCAATCGCCATGCCCAGCGTCTCGCCGAGCTGACCGAGGCTGATCGGCACACGGCAGCGATTGTCGCTCACCAGTTGCGCCGCGCGCGCGCGGTAGAACAGCTCGCAGAACAGGTGCGCCATGCGCGCCTTCATCGGCCTGGCGCTGTTGTTGGTGATGGCTTCGCGAAAGATCGAGGCATCGAGCAACGTCTCGCGCCAGACGGCCAACCCAAAGGTCGGCCGCCGCTGGAAGGCGGCGATCAATTCACGATGCGGAATGAAGGCGACCGAGGCAGGCCCCAGCGCGCTCAGCCCATGGTCCATCTCGTCGATGAAGAGCCCCTGAGCGTCGGGCAAATCGCCGGTGAGGTGAAACGACAGATATTGCCGCCGCCCGCTGCCGAGAAGATGGTAGCGGGCGACCATGCCGGACACGACCAGCGCCGAATGTTCGGGCTGATCGCCTTGACGGATGAAATCCTCGTTCGGCTCGAAATCACGTTGCGAGACGGTGAGCGCCCGGATTTCGGCGATGTCCTCCTCCGAGAGCGCCGTGTGCTCGCCGAGGTTCCGGATCAGTACGTCACAGGCTTTTTCCATGCCGCCGCCGAAAATCGCGCCGGTTCTATCAAATGATACATCCGGCCTACATTCAGCGGAATAGAACTCGCGACGGCAGCACTGGTTGCCAACCGATTTGCAAAACTGCGGGGTCGCATCCATCCCGATCTTCCCGAAGCGGACCTTAGCGCCCATCCCATGAGCCCCACCGCGATCATGGAGCACATCCGCCACCTGTTCCGAGCTGATCGAAGCGACCGCCTCGACAGCATCCGCGACGCGTTCCTGAACGGCGCGCTGCAAGAGCCGGCGCGTCCGATGTCGGACCAGGAGCTCGCCCGCGCCATCCGGGAGTTCCGCACCGGGCCGGTGCGCGAACGGACTCTCGCCGAGCACTCGCGGCGCTTGGTCGAAGTGCCTCGGGACGGCTGAACCGCGCTACTCTCATGCCGCATCCGAAGTTTCTCGCGCGTCTTCAGGCGATCGAAATCCTGTCCGAGGCCGAACGCCGGCAGGTCGCAGCCCTGCCCTCCACCTTGCGCCAGGTCGCGGACGGCGAGATCGTGCTGCGCCAGGGCGAGGCCGCCTCGCGCTGCGTTTTTGTCGTGAGCGGCTTCCTTTATCAGGCGCGTATCGTCGGCGACCGCAGCCAGATCCTCTCCTTCCACGTCCCGGGTGACATGCCTTGCCTGCACAGCCTGCTGGTCTCCCGCATGGATGCGGATCTCGTCGGCCTCGGGCCGACCATCGTCGGCACCGTCGCGCATGGCCAGCTCAAGCAGCTGCTCGACGGCTCGATCCATTTGACCCGCGCGTTCTGGCGCGAGACGCTGATCGACGCGGCGATCTCGCGGCAATGGATCGCTCGCCTCGGCGCGCAGGCGGCGCTTCCCAAGGTGGCCCATCTCATCTGCGAGCTCGCCGCGAGGCTGGAGACGGTCGGCCTTCTCGAGGACGGCTGCTTCCAGATGCCGATGACGCAGCGCCATGTCGCGGATGCCTGCGGCCTGTCGATCGTGCACGTCAACCGGACCATCCAGGAGCTGAGGCATCGTGGATTGATCGCCTGGGAGGGCAGCGAGATCGAGCTGCTGCAGCCCGACGAACTGCACAGGCTCGCAGATTTCAGACCGGACTATCTGAGCTGAGCGCTGACAGGAGATGAAACGCCTTGCTTAGGCGTCCGCCCGCTGTTTCCGCCACGCCTCGAGCAGCGGGCCGCTACGCCCGCGGACCGGATCCGTCCTCGGTTTGGCAACCTTGGCGATGCGCCTGGCGGCGTCGCAACGCTCCCGGGTGTCGGTACACTCGCCCATCACTTCGATCTGCGAATGGAAAGTCGTAGACGGTATCGCGCCATGACCGACCCCAGCCATTTGCATCGAACGGCGCGTCAATGATGACCTCCGGCGGAGCACAGCTTGATCTTCATCAACGACCGGACGCGCTCCCCGGGTTTCCATGATCGAAAGGTCGGCTCCGCGTTGTCGCCGCAGGAGAAACGCTGGAGCGGATCCCTGACGCTGGCTGCAAGTGACAGCGGGCCGAACGCGTGCGGTCGGATCCGGATCAAAGCCGGTGAGCCGCTTTCGCAGCAGCCGCTAACCCTGAAGGAGAGGTTCGATGAGTGTCTTTCCGAATTGGTGCGAGCGGGCATATCAAACTTGGAGAGTTCTGCTCGGAGCGCCGCTTCTTTGCCTCCTCGGGGTCTCAGACACCTCAGCGAGCATCATTCAACTCGATATCTCGGGGCGCGCCGAAAGCGTCCGCGTTGTCTGCGATCCGCTTGGCGGGTGCGGGCCGGGCCAGAACATTTCTTCTCAGTTCGCGCTCCACCTTTCCTTCGATAGCGGGCCTGCGCACCAGTTCATCAACTTCTCTTCTGGGCAATACGAATTTCTTGGGTATACCTCGGGGACATTCTTCGTCGATCAAGTCGGCACATTTCCAATAGCGACCGGCAACACCCTGGTGACGTGGCGGGAAGGCATGCCGGGCCAGAATGCGATAACGGTGAGTACACCGAGCCTCTCCCAAAAAGTCTTCATCACTCAGCCGGGCGCAACTGGACGATACCAGTTCGTGGGCTGCGCCGCCGGCGATGATCCGTTCAGCGTCTGCCGCGGCAGCTTATCTCCGGAGGTCGCGACCCTGACCGGTGCTCCGGGCATCGTATCGGCTGTGCCCGGCCCGACGGTCGGGGGTGGCCTGCTGGGAATCCTGCTCGCTTGTACCGGTCTGATCCTGGGGTTGCGGTGGTTGCAGGTCGCGAACGGCTTCGCAGGCGTTCGATCACCGTGACCGTCCGATGACCTTGCGCAGCGCAGGGCTGTGATCGGTGCAAGGCGAAGTTCATGCGACCTCGCCTGCCGACGCCGCGTCGCGACGCTTTTCCCGCACGTACAGAGCTGGTAGAGTGCTGCCATTATTTTGGGGCATTTCATGCGCGCGCGGATTTTCGATCGCGTCCTGCAGCTGACCGGCCTGATCGCAGTTCTGCTCGCGGCCACGACGCTACACGCATCGGCGGAGAAGCGCATTGCGCTCGTGGTCGGCAACTCCGCCTACAAGAACATCACTCCGCTCGACAATCCGTCCAAGGATGCGAGCCTGATGGCGGAGACGCTTACCGCCCTCGGCTTCACGCTGGTCGGGGGACGTGCGCAGCTCGATCTCGACAAGGGCGCCATGGACATGGCGGTGCAGAGTTTCGGACGGCAGGTCCAGGGTGCCGACGTCGCGCTGTTCTACTATGCCGGACACGGCGTGCAGGTTTCGGGCTCCAACTACCTGGTGCCCGTCGCCGCCAACCCGACCCGCGAGGCCGATGTCGATTTCCAGATGACCGACGTCAATCTCGTGCTGCGCCAGATGCAGGGCTCCGGCACGCGCCTCAACCTCGTCATCCTCGATGCCTGCCGCAACAACCCGTTCGGCTCACGTGGGCTGCGCGCCGCCGATGGCGGTCTTGCGCAGATGCGCGCGCCGGAGGGAACGCTGATCTCCTACGCGACCCAGCCCGGCAATGTCGCGCAGGACGGCAGCGACGGCCACAGCCCCTACACCAAGGCGCTCGCCAGCACGATCCGGGTGGCGGGGCTCGACGTATTCCAGACCTTCAACCAGGTCGGCCTTGCCGTGAAGCGCGCCACTGCAGGCGCGCAGCAGCCCTGGGTGTCGTCCTCGCCGATCGACGGCACGTTCTACTTCGTCCCGCCGACGCAGACCGCTCCCCCGCAGGTCGCGGCGATGCAGCCCGATCCGCTTCCGGCGGAGCGCCTGCGCGCCGATCCCGACCGCGTCCCCTTGCGCGATGCTGCGCTGCTCAGCGAGTTGAGCGAGCGGCTCTACGAGCTCAATTTCGATCCTGACACGCCCGACGGCCTGACCCGCGCCATCACCAAGCTCCAGCAGCGGATCGCAATGCCGCCGACTGGCGAAGCGACCGAAGGTCTCCTGCTGCGGATGCGCAAGATCGAGGATCTGAAGCCCTGGGGCTCGATCGTCTACGGTCCCGGCGACAGCAAATGGGGCATGTCGTGGAATCACGCTTCGCGACGTGCATCTGTGGCAGACGCGCGCGGCAATTGCGGCGGCGCCAAATGTCCGATCGAGCTCTCGTTCTATGGCCGAAGCTGCGGCGCCTTCGCCATCTCCGACAAGTCGTGGTCGCTGGTCCAGCGCGACAGCGTTCAACGCGCCAGGGACGCTGCGCTTGACGAATGCGGCAAGGCTGGCAAAGCTTGCCGGATTATCGGATACGTCTGCGCCGACGGCTCCGGGCGTTGATGTCCTTTCATTTTGGATCGTTTGCTCATGTCCCGTGCCGTCACCCGTGCGACTGCCTTCGCCTGGCTCCTAACCTTTCTCCTCGCCGCGCCGAACGCCTTCGCGCAGTCCGGCAGCGCCGGCGGCTCGATCGGCAATGACGAGAAGTCACTGTCGGGCTCGCGGTCGGACCGTTCGGCCGAACCGGCTGCTCCTGCGCGCCGGAGCAAGCCGGCCGAGGAGCGCTCGTCGCCGCGGCGAACCGGCGGAGGTGGAGGCGGCGGTGGCTTCGACGGCGCCTGGATCGTCACCAGCGTTGGCTGTGGCGGCTCGACCAGCGGCGCAGTCGTGGTCACCTCGGGGCGGGTCATCGGCGAAGGGGTGAGCGGAACCGTCAGCCCCAGCGGCGCGGTCAGCACGCGCGGACAAGGCCAGGGCGTCACCTTCACCGGCGCGGGCCGCCTCTCGGGCCGAAGCGGCTCCGGAACATGGCGTCGCTCCGACGGCTGCGGCGGAACCTGGAGCTCGGTGAAACAATAGCCCGTCAACGCCGATTCATTGGAACGACCGCGGCGCAGGCCCGATTCAAGCCACATCCTCTCCGGATTTGCGGCTCATTGCCACCCAAGTCTTTGACGAGAAGGGGCTGGTTAGAGTTGCGTCATGCGTAACCGGGAGACCAGGATGGGCAACCGCGCCGCAAAATTCGTTTCGACCATCGTCGCCGGCATCATTGCGGGCGCGCCACTGGCCGCGGTGTCGCAGACAGCGCCGACCGCAACGAGCACGGCCAATGCGGCTGCCGAGTGCCTCGCTTCGCCGAAGGGCGTCGCGCCCCAGGGACAGCATTGGTACTATCGCCTCGATCGCACGACGAAGCGGCAATGCTGGTATCTGCGTGCTGCGGGCGACAAGAACGGCACAAAGACCGCGCAGGCCGCGACTGACATGCCGGCGGCAGAGACGTCGCCGCCGCAACAGCAACACGCGGTGCAGGACGCGCGCGCGGAATATCCGGCGCCACGGGGCGGTGCCGCCGCCAAGGCACCAAGCGCTATCGCACAAGCCGCAGCCGCGCCAACGCCGCAACCCGCCGCCGACCGGGCAGCTGAGAGCAACACGCCGCAGCCCGCTTCGCCTCAGTCTTCTTCGCCCTGGCCCGACGTCCCGACCGCGGCCGCTCCGCCCGCGCCGCAGCCTGCCGCGGAGGCGATAGCGTCGCAGCCGACAACAAAGCCGTTGAAATCCACCTCGCCCGTGGCGCTCGCTGCGGCAGACAGCAGCCCGACCGACAAGCCAGCAGGCTCGGTCCAGATGCTGCTCCTCGTGATCGGCGGCGCGCTGACGCTCGCCGGCATCCTCGGCAGCCTGATCTACCGCTTCGCCGGTGCACGCGTTCGCGTCCAGGCGGCCGATCGTCAGGGCTATTGGGATGATTGGGAGACACAGCAAGGGGACTCGAGCCGCGCCCCCTGGCGCGATACCGAGCCGTCCGACATACCGCCGCAGCGCCCGATCGACTTCGATGCGGCGCGTCCGCAACCAGCAAGGCGCGTGACAAAACTCGCCGCCATCAGCAGGGAGGTCCATCTGATCGACGCGCGCAAGTCGCATAGTTCCGCCCCGGCCGCAGCGCCGGAAACGACCATGCGCGACGAGGGCGAGATCAAGATGTTCGAAGGCGCATTCGAGATCGAACCCGCGGCGAAAGAGCTCACAGCCGATGACAGCGCCAAGAATCGAGCGGGCAGCAAGGATCGCGCCGAAGCGCCGGCCGATCGCGACCCCGATATGGTCGACGTCGACGTCATCACGACGATGCTGGAACAGCTCGCGATGGAAGGGCCGCGCCTGTCGCAGCCTAAGCTTGAAGCTGAGCTTGCAACCTCCGAACGAAGCCTACGAGGCCGATCCGCCGCTCGCGCTTGAGCCGTTCGGCCTTGAGGATCGACTGCACCTCGGCAAAGGCCTGATCGACGTCGTGATTGATCACGATGTAATCGTACTCGGCCCAGTGACTCATCTCGTGACTGGCGCGGCTCATGCGCTTGCGGATCACCTCGTCGGAATCCTGCGCGCGCGAATGCAGGCGTTTTTCGAGATCGGCCGCAGATGGCGGTAAAATGAAGACGCGAACGACGTCGACGCTCGCCTTCTGGTGCAGTTGCTGTGTGCCCTGCCAGTCAATGTCGAACAGCACGTCGAGCCCGGCCGACAGCGCCGCCTCCACCGGGGCACGCGGCGTGCCATAGAGATTGTCGAACACGGTGGCCCATTCGAGCAGTTCGCCCTGGTCCACCATCGTCTCGAAGTTGCGTTTGTCGACGAAGAAATAGTCTCGCCCCTCGACTTCTCCCGGTCGCTTCTCGCGCGTGGTCGCCGAAACCGACATCTTCAGGCCGGGCTCCCGCTCGAGCAACATTCGCGACAGCGTCGTCTTGCCCGCCCCTGACGGCGAGGACAGCACGAACATCAACCCGCGGCGCTCGACACCGTCAGTTCCGGGACCGCTCGTCGTCATCGATCACTCCAGATTCTGGACCTGCTCGCGGAACTGCTCGACCACGTTCTTCATGGCGAGCCCCGTGTTGGTAAGCTCGATGTCGTTCGATTTCGAGCAGCAGGTATTGACCTCGCGGTGGAACTCCTGCGCCAGGAAGTCGAGCTTGCGGCCGATCGGGCCGCCCTTGCCGATCAGCTCGCGCGCCTGCGCGATGTGCGAGGCGATGCGGTCGAGCTCCTCGCGGATATCGGCCCGGGTCGCGATCAGGATCGCCTCCTGCATCAGGCGGTCGGAATCGAAACGGTCGGATGTGTCCAGCAGGGTCGCGATCTGCTCGGCGAGCCTGGCCTTGATCGCCTCCGGCTTGCGCCCCGGCGCGGCTTCGGCCTTCTTCGCCAGCTGCTCGATCTCGTCGACGCGCTGGGTCAGGATCTGTCCGAGCGAGATCCCCTCGCGCTTGCGCATCTCGACGAGATTGGTGAGCGCCCGGTCGAAGGCCTCGGCGGCGGCGGCCCGCGCGGCCTTGTCCTCCTCCTCGTCGCCCTCGGGTTCGGCAACCTCCACGACGCCCTTGATCGCGAGCAGGCCGTCGACGCTCGGCGCCACCGCGTCGACCTTGCCGGCGATCAGCGCGGCGGCCTTCAAGACCGCGTTGAGCACGTCCTCGTTGACGCGGACGGTAGCCGCGGCATTGCTGCGCTTGACGTTGAGATTGGCGTAGACGGTGCCGCGCACGAGCAGCTCGCCGGCGCGCTTCTTGGCGTGTGCCTCGAGCTCGTCGAACCCCTGCGGCAGCCGCACGCGCAGGTCAAAGCCCTTGGCGTTGACCGACTTCAACTCCCATTCGAAGGTGTACGGCCCGCTCGCGCCGTGGCTTCTCGCAAAGCCGGTCATGGACGACAGCGCCATCAGTTCAGATTCTCCAGGAACACGGGATTCGCAAGGCCATCAAGCCACGCGAAACTTAAGACTATTTTGCCGGAAAGTGGAATCCGCAATGCCCGCAGGCCCGCAACCGCCTAGCGCTGGACCACCGGGGGCGAGGACTGCACCGCGCCCTGCCGGGCGGGCGCGGGATTGGCCGGATTGGCGGGCCGCGACGGTTGCCTCTTCTGCTGATTGGGCCGCGCCGGCGTTGTCGCGGTGGGCGCGTCGGCAGCGCCAGGTGCGGCAGCCGCCGGCGGCTGCACGTCCTCGGCCGGCTCGACCGTGTCGTTCTGGATCTGCTTCTCCATCGCGCGGAGCTTGGCGACGTTCTTCTGGTGCGCGTCGTAGGTTTCGGTGAAGGCGTGCCCACCGGTGCCGTCGGCGACGAAATAGAGATCGCGGGTGCGGGCCGGGTTGGCGGCGGCCTCCAGCGAGGCGCGGCCCGGATTGGAGATCGGGCCCGGCGGCAGGCCATCGATCACATAGGTGTTGTAGGGCGAGGGCTGCGTGATCTCGCTGCGCTTGATCGGCCGGCCCAGCGTGCCTTTGCCGCCGACGAGGCCATAGATGATGGTCGGATCCGACTGCAGCTTGATCCGCTGCTTCAGCCGGTTGACGAACACCGCGGCGACGCGGCTGCGCTCGTCGGGCCTGCCGGTTTCCTTCTCGACGATGGACGCCAGCGTCACCAGTTGCTCCGGCGTCTTGACCGGAATGTCCTGATTGCGGCGCTCCCAGATCTCCGTCAGCACACGCTTGTGCGCCTGCTGCATGCGCTGGATCACCTGCTCGCGCGGCGTGCCGCGCGGAAATTTGTAGGTCTCGGGAAGCAGCGTGCCCTCGCGCGGCAACTCGCGCACGCTTCCGGTGAAGATATCGTTGTCGGACAGCCGCGCCACGATCTGCTCGGAGGTCAGGCCTTCCGGTATCGTGACCGCGTGCTGCACCACCTTGCCCTCGACGATGGTGGCGATGACGTCGCGCAATGACGCGTTCTTCTGGAAGGAATATTCACCCGGCTTGAGGTCCGAGCTCGCCTTCAGCGCGGCGACGCTGGCGATGAACACCCAGGGATTGACGTCGGTCACGCCTTCCCGGTTCAGCGTCTCGGCGATGTCGCGCTTGCCCGCTCGCTGCGGGATGTTGACGATCTTGTCCTCCTTCAGAGGCCCGGGCGCCTCGAGCACCTGCCGGCCGTAATAATAGACGCCGCCGGCGCCGAGCATGGAGATCAGCAGAAGGGTAATGATGGCGTTGCCGACGACGACAAGCGGGTTGCGCGCACGGTCAGATCGCTTCGGCGGCGGCGGCAACTGCTCCGGCTCGAGCGCTGCCCGCGGGCTGCGGGGTGAAATGGGCGGCCTTTCACTCATCGAGACAACCTGAATCCTGCCGGTTCAACCGCGGCCCGACAATCGCTTGCCCTGCCAAATGCACGCGCCCACGCCCATGACTATCGCCGAATACGGCAAAATGGTGGATTTGTCTCGAACGCAAACTAATCGGCCAAGCGACGAACGATCACCGACGCATTGGTACCGCCAAAACCAAAAGAGTTCGACAATGCGACGTTCACCTCACGCTGCTTCGCCTTGTGCGGCACGAGATCGATCGCAGTCTCGATCGAGGGATTGTCGAGATTGATCGTCGGCGGCACGACATTATCGCGAATCGCGAGAATGGCGAAGATCGCCTCGATCGCACCGGCTGCTCCCAGGAGATGGCCGGTCGACGACTTGGTCGAGGACATCGCGACCTTGGAGGCGGCGTTGCCGAGCAGACGCTCGACCGCGCCAAGCTCGATCTCGTCGCCGAGCGGCGTCGAGGTCCCGTGCGCGTTGATGTAGTCGAGATCGGACGGCGTCAGTCCGGCACGCTTGAGCGCGGCGGACATGCTGCGGAAACCGCCATCGCCGTCGGGCGACGGCGAGGTGATGTGGTAGGCGTCGCCCGAGAGGCCATATCCGATCACCTCGGCATAGATCCTGGCGCCGCGGCGCCTCGCGTGTTCCAGCTCTTCCAGCACCAGGACTCCGGCGCCCTCGCCCATCACGAAGCCGTCTCGGTCCTTGTCGTAGGGGCGCGAGGCCTTCTCGGGCGTGTCGTTGAAGCCGGTCGAGAGTGCGCGCGCGGCGTTGAAACCGGCAATGCCGATGCGGCTGATCGGCGATTCGGCGCCGCCCGCGACCATGACGTCGGCGTCGCCGAGCGCGATCAGGCGGGCGGCATCGCCGACCGCATGCGCGCCGGTCGAGCACGCCGTGACCACCGAATGGTTCGGCCCCTTCAGCCCGTGCGCGATCGAGACGTAGCCGGAGGCGAGATTGATCAGGCGGCCCGGAATGAAGAAGGGCGACACCCGGCGCGGCCCGCGCTCCTTCAGGAGGATGGCGGTGTCGGCGATGCCGTTGAGGCCGCCGATGCCGGACCCGATCATGGTTCCGGTCGCGCACTTGTCCTCTTCGGTCGCGGGATGCCAATTGGCGTCGTCGAGCGCCTGGCCGGCCGCGGCCATGCCGAAGATGATGAAGTCGTCGACCTTGCGCTGGTCCTTCGGCTCCATCCACTTGTCGGGGTTGAAGCTGTCGTTGGAGCCGTCGCCGCGCACGACGGTGCAGGCGTATTTCGTCTGGAGATCGGAGACGTCGAAGCTCTCGATTAGGCGAGCACCGCTTTCGCCGTTGAGGATGCGCTTCCAGGTCGGCTCGACGCCACAGCCGAGTGGCGAAACCATGCCGAGACCCGTGACGACGACCCGCCTCATATCCGAAAACTCCGCATCGCAAGATTCACGGCCAATAACAAGAAACCGGCTGACCGCTGCGAAGCGGCCCGTCCGGTTTCAATGTTGTCCCCGCGAAATGAAGAGCCTTAGCTCTTCGCGTTCTTCTCGAGAAACTTCGTGGCGTCGCCGACGGTGAGAATCGTTTCCGCAGCGTCGTCCGGAATCTCGCAACCGAATTCCTCTTCGAACGCCATCACCAGCTCGACGGTGTCCAGACTGTCGGCGCCGAGGTCGTCGATGAAGCTCGCGTTGTCAACCACCTTCTCGGGTTCAACACCAAGGTGTTCGACCACGATCTTCTTAACCCGCTCGCCAATGTCACTCATTGCTTAACCTCGTGTTGTTCCCTGTAGACCCGACCCCCCGGGACGATACGAGCCGTCGTGGTCGTTTAGTGCCTTCGCTTACGAACTTGATTTGGCCCCATCCTAACCGATGCAGGGCCCGGCGAACGACGGCCAAGGCTCTGCATCGCCAATATACAGGGTTTCAAAAACCTGCAATGGCGTTCTTTGCCCATCCGTTGAAGGTCCGGTTATCATACTTCAATTGCCTTGACTACAAGCCTCATTTCGCTCCGAAAACGGCCGTTTGCCGCATCCTGCGCCGTTGCACTGCGGGCTATGCGGAGAGCGTCAGATCATGGCCATGCCGCCGTTGACATGGATGGTCTGCCCCGTGACGTAGGCCGCTTCGTTCGAGCTCAGGTAGACGGCGGCCGCCGCGATGTCTTCGGGAGTCCCGAGGCGGGCGGCCGGAACCTTGCTGAGAATCGCTTCGCGCTGCTTGTCGTTGAGCGCATCCGTCATCGGCGTCTTGATGAAGCCGGGCGCGATACAATTGGCGGTGACGCCGCGCTTGGCGTACTCGGAGCCCAGTGTCTTGATCATGCCGATCAGGCCGGCCTTCGATGCAGTATAATTGCCCTGTCCCGGATTGCCGGTGACACCGACCACCGAGGTGATGGCGATGATGCGGCCGAAGCGCTTGCGCATCATCAATTTGGTTGCGGCGCGCGCCAGGCGGAAGGTCGCGGTCAGATTGACGTTGATGACCTCGTCCCAATCCTCGTCGCGGAGTTGCACGAACAGATTGTCGCGCGTGATGCCGGCATTGGCGATGAGAATGTCGACCTGGCCCATCGCAGCTTCCGCAGCGGGCACCAGCGCCTCGACCTCATCGGCCTTGGAGAGATTGCAGGGCAGCACGAAGGCGCGCTCGCCGAGCTTGGCCGCAAGCTCGTCCAGCACCTCCTTGCGCGTCCCCGAGACCGCAACGGTCGCGCCCTGCGCGTGCAGCGCCTGAGCGATCGCGCCGCCGATGCCGCCGGTCGCGCCGGTGACGAGCGCCTTTCGGCCAGTCAGATCGAACATTGATGACTCCTTCAAGCCTGCTTCGCGGCGGCCAATGCATCCTTGGCGGCGGCAATATCATTGGGGCCACCGACCGCAATGCCGACGGCGCCGTCCGCAATGCGCTTGACGAGGCCGGTCAGCACCTTCCCGGCGCCGATCTCGAAGAAGCGGGTGACGCCCTGCCCGGCCATATAAGCGACCGACTCGCGCCAGCGCACAGTGCCGGTGACCTGCTCGACCAGGCGGCGGCGGATCTCGTCGGGATCGGTGATGGCGCTCGCCAGCACGTTCGACACCAGCGGCGCGGCCGGCGCCTTGATCGTGACCTTCGACAGCGCCTCTGCCATGACATCGGCAGCCGGCTGCATCAGCTTGCAATGGAAAGGGGCGGACACCGGCAGCAGCATCGCGCGCTTGGCGCCCTTGCCTTTGGCAATCTCCACGGCGCGATCGACCGCGGCCTTGTCGCCGGA
This sequence comes from Bradyrhizobium sp., assembly GCA_035575945.1. GTDB lineage: Bacteria > Pseudomonadota > Alphaproteobacteria > Rhizobiales > Xanthobacteraceae > Bradyrhizobium. The sequence continues at coordinate 249,787 of DATLXF010000058.1, forward strand.
GACGACCACCTGCCCGCCGCCATTGTCGTTGGCGGCCTGGCAAACTTGCCCCTGGGCCGCCTCATGGGCCACCTCCATCGCGGCCTCGTAGTCGAGGCCGAGCAGCGCGGCCATCGCGCCGGCGCCGACCGGGACAGCCTTTTGCATGGCGAGACCACGGGTGCGAAGCAGGCGCGCGGTATCCGATATCGTCAGGCTGCCGGCGGCGGCCAGCGCCGAATATTCACCAAGCGAGTGGCCGGCCACGAAGGCCGCGTCTCGCTCCACGGAAAAACCAGCCTCGGCCTCGAGCACGCGCAAGGTCGCGACCGATACTGCCATCAGCGCCGGCTGGGCGTTCTCGGTGAGCTGGAGGGTTTCGGCCGGACCATCCCAAATGATGGCCGTCAGCTTCTCGGACAGGGCGGCATCCACCTCGTCGAACACGGCGCGCGCCACCGGAAAGGCGTCGGCCAGGGCCTTGCCCATGCCGACCGCCTGGGAACCCTGCCCAGGAAATGTGAATGCAGCCGTCATCGGCGCTCCCTGCTGTCAGGCATGATCCCTGTTCTGAACCGGCAGCCGATTACGCCCGGCCTTGGGCATGGTTCCGGATCATGCTCCAAAGGGGGCCGTAGACACCGTCCGGGGCCGGACTGTCAAGCCGAGGCGGGAGCTTGGGCCACCATTCGACGGGAAATACCCCTCAGAAGCCGCCGGCGGTCTGGTTGGCATCGACGTCCGCTCCCGCCTGCGCGCGGCGCGCACTGCTGACGAGTTGCCTCGGCCGGTCGTCCTGATCGGGCTTCGCCGTCGCCAGCCTGAGCACTGCCGCGTAACCCGGCTGCACCTCCATGCGGCCAGCATGCCGGCTGGCACTGAGCAGCCGATGCACCTTCGGCAGATTGTAGCAAGGCACATAGAACAGCAGGTGATGCTCGAGGTGGTAGTTCACGTAGTAGGGCGCGATGAACAGCCGCTCCAGGAAATTGGCCTGCGTGGTGCGGGTGTTGCGCAGGGGATCGCTGCTGTCGGGCACCACGGCGTGCTCGGCGATGTTGCGGATGCGGGTGATGACCATCATCCAGGTCAGCAGCGGCACCAGCCAGAGCAGCGGATAGGCCCACCACACGCCAGCCGCCACGCACGCCGCAAACATGATCGCGTTGACGACACATTGCGGGCCGAGTTTCTCCCAGAAATGTGCCGCGCGCTGTCGCCACGGCCACTCCTTCGGGCCGAGGGCGTTGAGCAATTGCGCCTTGCGCTGCTGATAGCCGGTTTGTCCGGTGATGTCGCGGACGAACTTGCGGCGATAGCTCAGCCTGGTGATCGGAAACGGCGCCGACAGCACGAGATCGGGATCGTCCTCCTGCTGAGTATGCGCGTGATGTTGCAAGTGATAGCGCCGGTAGCTGCGCGTCTCCGCGAAGAGCGGATAGGCGCAGAACCACTGGCTCAGCGCCAGATTGGTTCTCTCGTCGGCGGAGAGGCAACCATGCGCGCCGTCATGCATCAGGATCGCGAGGCCGAGCTGGCGCGAGCCGATGATGCCGACCGCGAGAATATAGGTGAGCGGATTGGGCCACCACGCGACCAGCGCGATGGCAGCGATGATCAGTGCCCAGGCATGCGCGATCAGCGCGACGCCCTTCCAGGTCACGCGCCGGCGCACGTCCGCCAGTTGATCGTCGGTCAGGAAATCGCGGGCACGCATGCGAAGCGCGGTCATGGCTTACCCTCTTCATCCGAATCTGATGCGTCGTCGACGAGCCGCAGGCGCGCCGTTTCGCCGGTGGATTTCGCCTGCTCGCCGAGCACGCGCAGCATCTCGGCGCACAGCTCCTCCGGCGAGCGGCCCATGGCGTAGCCTTCGAGGATGACGCCGATGGCAACGGCCCAGAACCGCCGCGAGCTTTCGTCGGGCGCGCGCAAGGAGCGCCAGCCATGCCGTGCGACCTGGCTCGCATAAGCGCGCGAGCCCTCAGTGTGCAGGCGCTCGATGGTGCGCTCGACCAAGGGCGCGAGATCCTGGCGACGGCGCGTCAATGTCAGCGCCTCGGCGAAGAAGGCAACCGAATCGCTCGCGGTCACGGTCTGCGCCAGCGCATGCGTGTAGTCCCGCGGCGTGCGCGCCTTCAGTGCCGCCTGCTCCGTGGCCCGTGCCAGATACAGCAGATCGCGGCAGGCGCATTCGACGAACAGCGCCTCCTTGGTCCGGAAATAATAGGTGATCTGGCTGGGGAACGCGTTCGCCGCGGCCGCGATGTCCGTGATGGAGGCGCCCGACAGGCCCCGCTCGCGGAACAACGGGCTCGCCGCGTCCAGGAGCAACGAACGCATCTTGCGGCCGGCCGAACGCGTGGCGCGCGCGGCATGCTTGGGGTCGCCGGCGCCCGCTTCGATCGCCGCAGGGGCAGAATCGTCCACCATCGGGTTCCTCTCGCTTGTTTGTATGCCATACAAACAAACAAATCAAGCGGGTAAGATTACGAGGCAGTCCCCATCCGCCTGCTGACCCAGGCCAAACTCGGCGGCCAACCTTGCAAAGCCGGCCAAAATCCGTATAAGGCGCGCATCCGCAGACCCCGGCCGGGAGCTGAACGGACGGTCTCAGCAAATCATTCGTGATTTTGGTGTGGCAGGGCCAGTCGGCCCGTCGTCCCGTGTTTCCGCCTTCTGAGCTTGATCCCAGAGTCCTTTCCGAAGGCCTCTTAAGGGTTTGACGCCGGGCGATGCGCCAACATGAGGAAAGGACGTCCATGCCTCTTTATGAGCATGTTTTTCTCGCGCGTCAGGACGCGAGCCCGCAGCAGGTCGAAGAGCTGACTGCGCAGATGACCGGGATCGTCGAGGGTCTCGGCGGCAAGATCACCAAGACCGAGAATTGGGGCGTGCGCTCCCTCACCTATCGCATGAACAAGAACCGCAAGGCGCACTTCGTGCTGCTCAACATCGACGCGCCGTCTGCGGCGATCGCCGAGATCGAGCGCCAGGAGCGCATCAGCGAAGACGTGATCCGCTATCTCAGCGTCCGCGTCGAGGAGCTCGAGGAAGGCCCGTCCGCGATGATGCGCAAGGCCGACCGTGATCGCGAACGTGACGACCGCGGCGGCGGCTTCCGCGGCGAGCGCGAAGGTGGTTTCCGTGGCGACCGCGAGGGCGGCTTCCGCGGCGGCGATCGTGACGGTGGCGGCTTCCGCGGTGACCGCGGTCCGCGTCGCCCACGCGACGAAGCTGAAACCACAACGACGGATGGGGAGTAAGACCAATGGCTGAAGCTGGTGCACGCCGCCCGTTCTTCCGTCGCCGCAAGAGCTGCCCGTTCACGGGCGCCAACGCGCCGAAGATCGACTACAAGGACTCCAAGCTCCTGATGCGTTACGTCTCCGAGCGCGGCAAGATCGTGCCGAGCCGCATCACCGCCGTGTCCGCGAAGAAGCAGCGTGAGCTCGCCCGCGCCATCAAGCGCGCGCGGTTCCTGGGCCTTTTGCCCTACGTCATTCGCTGATACGACCAATTCGACCGGCGGTTGAGCCGCCGGTCGCAACTTTTCGAACTCATAAGGCTTCCGGGTCGTCCGGTCGCCGATGGTTGGGGCAACCGACGCCTCTAACCGCTCGAAGGGAGCGGGACAGCTGATGATGGCTTATGCACTGATCGCCCTGGTCGCCGGCGCTGCGTCGGCCTTGATGTTCGCCTCGATCATCTCGGGCGCGCTGATCTCGCTGCTTCTGTTCTATCTCGCCCCGCTGCCGCTGATGGTTGCCGCGATCGGCTGGGGGCCGCTTTGCGCGAGCCTCGGCGGCGTTGCTGCCGCGATCGGCCTCGGTGCGCTGTTCGGCCTGCCCTACTGCATCGCCTTCGCCGTCACCGTCGCCTTGCCGGCGTGGTGGCTCGGCCATCTCGCGCTGCTGGGTCGCCAGGTCGAAACCGTCGTGCCTAATACGTCCGTCCCCGAATCGGCGGCCGCCCCCGAGATCGAGTGGTACCCGGTCGGCCGCATCCTGCTCTGGATCGCGGGCTTCGCCACGCTGACCACGATGGCCGCCCTGCTCACGCTCGGCACCGACGCCGAGACCATCATCGGCACCTTGCGGCGCGGCCTGATGCGCCTGCTGCGCACCACCGATCCGCAAACCTCGGGCGAAGCCGGCCAGTTCGTCGACGCGCTGGCGCGCATCGCGCCGGCCGCGGCCACCATCGTCGCGATGATGACGCTCACGCTCAATCTCTGGCTCAGCGGCAAGGTGACGGCGACGTCGGGCCGGCTGAGCCGCCCCTGGCCGGATCTCAAGACCGCCGAGCTGCCGCCGATGACGCTCGTGGTGCTCTGCATCGCCCTGGCCTTCTGCTTCACCGGCGGCCTCATCGCCATCGTCGCGCAGATCGCGACGGCCGCGCTGCTGATGGCGTACGCGCTGACCGGCTTCGCCGTGCTGCATACGCTGACGCTCGCGTTGAAGGGCCGCACTTTCTGGCTCAGCTCGGCCTATGCCGTCGTCGTCGTGTTCGGATGGCCCGTGATCGCAATGGTGATCCTCGGCCTTGCGGATTCCGTGTTCGGCTTCCGCGAGCGCTTCCTGCGCAGCCGCCAGCCGCCACCCCTGCCAACCTCTTAAGTCAACCGAAACCTACAGACCCTTCAAAAGGAGAACGAATATGGAAGTCATTTTGCTGGAACGCGTCAACAAGCTCGGGCAGATGGGCGAAGTCGTGAAGGTTCGCGACGGCTACGCCCGCAATTTCCTGCTCAAGCGCGGCAAGGCGCTGCGCGCCACCGCCGACAACCGGTCCAAGTATGACGGGATGAAGGCCGAGCTCGAAGCCCGCAATCTCGCCTCGAAGGCCGAGGCGGCCAAGGTCGCCGAGAAGATCGAAGGCAAGAACATCATCGTGATCCGCCAGGCGTCGGAAGCCGGCCAGCTGTTCGGCTCGGTCAACGTGCGCGACATCGTCATCGCTTTCGAAGCCGATGGCGTTTCGCTGGCTCGCCCGCAGATCCAGCTCGATGCGCCGATCAAGACCATCGGCAAGCACACGATCACCGTCGCCGTGCACCCCGAGGTCGAGGTCGAAATCACCGTCACGGTCGCGCGCAGCCAGGACGAGGCCGAGCGCATCAACCGCGGCGAGGATATCTCGACCCGCAACGAGGACCGCGATGCGGCCGCCGAGGCGATCGCCGCCGCCGGCGAGTTCTTCGATCCGGAAGCCCAGCTCGACGACGAAGCGCCGGCCCCGGCCGCGGAAGAGAAGTAAGTTCAACTGTCGTCATTCCGCGATGGTCCAAAGGACCAGACCGCAGGTGCGCAATTGCGCACCGGGGAATCCCGAGATTCTCAGGTACGCAATTGCGCACCAGAATTCGATGCTCGGCATCGCCCCGGAATGACGAGGCCGACACCAGCCCGGCTGCCTCAGGCGGCCGGGCTTTTCGTTTTTGCGGCGACGTCCTCACTGAGCATTGCGATCGACGCCAGCGCGGTGGCGGTGTGCTTCTCGACGCCATCGCTGACGCAGAACACATCGGCGGCAACCACCGCGACCTGGCGGCCCGGCTTGATCACGCGGGCGCGGCAGATCAGCTTCTCGCCGACCGCAGGTGACAACAGATTGAGCTTGTACTCCGCCGTCAGCGCCGACTGGCCGCGCGACGTGGCGGCAGCAATCGTCGTCGCGTTGTCGACCAGGAAGGCGGTCACGCCGCCATGAAAGAGGCCGTGCTGTTGCAACAGCTCCGGCCGGCGCTCCACGGCGATGGTGCAGGTGCCACGCGCCAATTCCGAGAGCTCGGCGCCGACCAGGTTCATGAAACCCTGCCGGCCGACGTTGCTGTGGATGCGCTCGGCAATCGGCGCGAATTCCGGATCAGCTTCCCCCCGCATGCAGTCTCTCCCTATTGCTTGTTGAACCGGTCACACGGCCTCAGTGCACGGTTGGCGCACGCGATCAGCGTGTCGGCCTCAACGCGCGGATCGGTTCGGTCGCGGCCCGACAGAAAGGCGCGGCAGAAGACCTGCGCCGGACCGATCAGCTGGCTGATGAACATCACCGGCGTCATCGGCAGAAGCTCGCCGCTCGCGACCAGCGGCGCGCGCCAGCGCTCGATGCCATCGGCAAGGCGCGCATTCTGTGCACGCTGGGCGTCGCGGATGTCCTCTGTCCATTCGCTGCGCGAGATCTCGAAGAGGTAGCGCGCCTCGCGCCGGCAGGTTGCGACCCAGTCGAGATGCGCCCGGATCAGGCGATCGATGCCCTGCTCGGCATCGGGCACCGGATCCAGCGCGGCCAGCACCGCGGCGTGATAGTGCCGCAAGACTTCCAGGAACAGCGCACCGGCGAGCTCCTTCTTCGAGCCGAAGACGTGAAAGAAGCTGCCATTGGAGGCGCGCGCCCGGGTGCGGATCGCGGCCACCGTCGCGGCTTCGAAGCCGACGCGGTCGAAGACCACCAGCCCGGCCGCCAACAGATCGTCCCGTACGTTGGTCGCCATCGCGCTCTCCTGGAGCATAACTCTAGAGTAACACTCTAATCGCGGTCAAGGCGATACGTGAGCCGCGATGGACGCGGCCTCCGTCGATCGGATCCGATCGTGTGGGTTGGCTCAGCGAGAGATCGGCGGGGCGGGCGATCCGGAAGGCGCGGCCGGCGCCGGCGGCGGAGCTGCGGCGGTCGCGGGCGGCGCCTGCTCCTGCGGCTTGGGTGCCGGAGCCGGCTCGGAGCTGGCGGCCGGTTTGGGGGCAGCCTCTTCCACCGGCTTGGGTTCGGCGGACTTGGGCTCGGCGGGCTTGGGCTCGGCGGGCTTGGCGGCGGCTGGAGCCGCAGGCGTCACCTGCGGGACCGGATCGGGGCGTGGCGCCGGTGTATCGCTGCTGCTGCGGGGGCCGCTGTCCGGCTTGGGCTCGACCGGCGCCCTGCCGCTGTCGGGCTCGGTCTTCGAGTCGCTCTTCTTGTCTCCACTCGCGGGCGCGGTGGCATCGACCTTCGGGGCGTCCTCGGTCCCGGGCTGGGCGCGGCGCTTGCTCTTTCGTCCCTCGGGCGCGGACTGGCCCTCCGGCTTCGCGCCATCCTCGGCGGGTCGCAGGGCGCGCCTCTGGCGCGGACTTTCCGCCGAGGGAGCAGCCGCCTCGCCCTCCGATCTGGCCGCGTCCTGCACGCGGGGGCGGCGGCCCTGGTGCTCGGGATTGCTGCTCGCGTCCTTTTTGCCGTCCTTGGCCTGGTAGCGGGTATCTGTTGCGCCGTTGGAGATCAGATAGGTCGCAAGGACGCCCGCCATGTCCGAGCTCGTCGTGTAGTGCTGGCGCAAGAATCCCGGCAGCGAACCCGGCGCCACGGATTTCAGGAGTCCGCGCGGGCTCTTGTGGCAGACGTTGCAGGTCTGGGCGAAAAGCTGGGAGGGCGTCTTGCCGGCATCGAGGTTCGTCGGCTGCGCGAGAGCGGTCTGGGCCGCACCGAAGGCGATCAGAAGCAATACCGTCGCGAGGCTGAGCGCTCGGCTCGACATTCAATGATCTCCGTTGAATTGAGGCCCATGCAGCCGGCATCGGCGCGCGGCGGTCACCTTTTAACCGATTGAGCTGCGAATGGAAGGCTCCGCGCGCCGGGGGGTGAACAAGCGTTCTTCGATTATCCGCTTTGGATACAGCACAATAGCGCGGCCGCAACCGGCTCTCGGGATCTGGGCCCTCACCCGCCGGCAGGGCATCGTGCCGGTTACCCGAAATTGCAGCGCCGGGAGGGAGCCTGGCTTCCGTCGCGGAAAGCCGCGGCGAGACTCAAGCTCAAGTGGCAGGTGAATAAGTCTAATGACGGAGGGGCGAGATCCGAGACGCCCAGAAAGCAGTCGACCGCGCCAGTTCCGCCCGCAATTCAACAACGATTTCGGGTGCAACCGGTTGGCGGCGCACATCGGGCCGTTCCGCATGGGTCATGGCCGCAATCAGCCCCGACAGCCAACGTCGACTTCCGGCCTCGCTTCGCCAATCCTGCTGCCGTTCTGGCCGCATCGCTCGCCTCGTTCCCTAGCTGGCGGAAAAGGGATAATCCCGAACCCGCCCGCCCGTTCCCGCAATACCCCGAAAGAATCCGGGGAGATGTGATCTGCTTCACATAAGTCTGGCCGGGCCTGGCTTAGACCGTCGCCATGAGCAAAGAGACCCAAACCTCATTCGACGTGCAGGACGACCTCCGCACCGATTACGCCCTGATCGTTACCGGCGTTGGGGCGGCCCTTGTTGCGCTGGTCTACCTCCTGCTGGTCTGAAGCCGAGCCGAACGCGTCCGGCGTGCGTCATTTCGCGCGCCTTCTCGATAGGTCTGCGCGCCCGCCGGCAGGGTTCATGGATTTCAGGATTTTTCCGTAGCGCGGCTGCGGCCGCTTCCAGGACGGGCGGGTTCCGCAAAAATCCGTCAAGCGCGGCGCATGCTGGGGCCGCCAATCATCCACCGCTTTAATGATCGGTTGATAGCGGTCAGCTTTTGCTTCCGCTTTCGACGGCAGCGGCGCTTTATCCCGGCCCCGCATCTGCCCAAGAAAATTGCTAAGCACGTCCGACCATGGCCCTGACTGATTCGAACGTTCTCAAACTCGCGCCCGATGCCGGAACTCCTGCCTATCGGAGCGCGCCACACAATATCGAAGCGGAACAGAGCCTTCTCGGCGCAATCCTGGTCAACAACGACGCCTTCTACCGCGTCTCCGACTTCCTGGAGGCGAAGCACTTCTTCGAGCCGCTGCACCAGACCATCTTCGAGACCGCGGGCAGCCTGATCCGGATGGGCAAGATCGCGACGCCGGTCACGCTGAAGACATTCCTGCCCGCCGATACCGACGTCGGCGGCATGACCATCGGACAATATCTGGCGCGGCTCGCGGCCGAAGCCACCACCATCATCAATGCCCAGGACTACGGCCGCACCATCTACGATCTGTCGTTGCGCCGTGACCTGATCGGCATCGGCGAGGACATGGTCAACGTCGCCTATGACGCGCCGGTCGACTTCCAGCCCCGAGCGCAGATCGAGGATGCCGAGCGCAAGCTCTACGAACTCGCCGAGTCCGGCCGCTACGACGGCGGCTTCCAGAAATTCTCGCAGGCGCTCACGGTCGCAGTCGATCTCGCGGCCAAGGCGTTCCAGCGCGACGGCAAGCTGTCGGGCATCTCGACGGGCTTGCGCGACCTCGACACCAAGATGGGAGGCCTGCAGGCCTCCGACCTCATCATCGTCGCCGGACGTCCCGGCATGGGCAAGACGTCGCTCGCGACCAACATCGCCTACAACGTCGCGCAGGCCTATGTGCCGGAGCTTCAGGCCGACGGCACCATGAAGGCCGCCAATGGCGGCGTGATCGGTTTCTTTTCCTGCGAAATGTCGGCCGACCAGCTCGCCACGCGCATCGTGGCCGAGCGCACCGGCATCCCCTCCTCCCACATCCGCCGCGGCGGCATCACGGAAGCCGATTTCGAGAAGATCCGCCAGGTGTCGATCGAGCTGCAATCGCTGCCGTTCTACGTCGACGCCACCGGCGGCCTCTCGATCGCGCAGCTGATGGCGCGCGCGCGCCGGCTCAAGCGCCAGAAGGGCCTCGACCTCCTGGTGATCGACTACATTCAGCTTCTGTCCGGCTCGAGCAAGCGCGCCAGCGACAGCCGCGTGCAGGAGATCACGGAGATCACCACCAGCCTGAAGGCGCTGGCCAAGGAACTCAACGTTCCCGTGATCGCGCTGTCGCAGCTCTCGCGCCAGGTGGAATCGCGCGACGACAAGCGGCCGCAGCTCTCGGACTTGCGTGAATCCGGATCGATCGAGCAGGACGCCGACGTCGTGCTGTTCGTGTTCCGCGAGGAATATTACCTCGCCATGAAGGAGCCGCGTCCGGGCACCGAGGAGCACGCCAAATGGCAGGCCGACATGGAGCGCACCGTCGGCCGCGCCGAAGTCATCATCGGCAAGCAGCGCCACGGTCCGACCGGCACGGTCGAGCTGCACTTCGACGCCTCGGTCACGCGCTTCGGCGACCTCGCGCATGACGGACAGCTGCCGGATCGCAGCGACTACTGATCTGGTCGTGCTCAGAGTTCCGCGGGTTGAACCGCGCCGGCCTCTTGCGTAAAACGGCGCCATGACAATGGCGTCCGCCCCGAAGACAAACACCCAGTCCGGCCCGCTCTCCGTGGAGGCCAATCAAGCTGCCGCGCTCGCCGCCTTCGGCGGCGTGCTGACAGTCGATCTCGACGCGATCATCGCCAATTGGCGCAAGCTCGAGAAGACGGCGGTCCCGGCCGAATGCTCGGCGGTGATCAAGGCCGACGCCTATGGCTGCGGCGCCGAGCAGGTGGCGCGCGCCCTGAGCAAGGCCGGCTGCAAGACCTTCTTCGTTGCCACCATCGAGGAAGCCCGCAAGGTGCGCGCCGCCGTTCCCGAGCCCACCATCTACGTGCTCGGCGGCTATTTCCAGAACACCGGCGAGCACTACGCCAAGATCAACTGCCGGCCGGTGATCGGCGATCTCAACGAGCTCGCCGAATGGGACGTGTTCTGCCGCCGCACCGGCTGGAACGGGGGCGCCGCAATCCACATCGACACCGGCATGAACCGACTCGGGCTGACGCTGTCGGAGGCGCAGGCCATCATCCCCCGCATCAATGCCGGCGATCACGGCATCACGCTGGTAATGAGCCACCTCGTCGCGGCCGAGCAGCTCAACAGCCCGATCAATGCGCGGCAGCTCGCGGCCTTCCGCAGCATTGCCAGCGAATTCTCGGGCGTGCCGGCCGCGCTCGCCAATTCCTCCGGCATCTTCCTGGGGGCGCCCTTCCAGTTCGACCTGGTGCGGCCGGGAGCTGCGCTCTACGGCGTCAACCCGACGCCGGAAGCCGACAATCCGATGCAGCAGGTGGTCGACCTCAAGGCGCGCATCGTGCAGGTCCGCAGCATCGATCGCGGCGAAACCGTCGGCTATGGCGGCACCTGGAGCGCGCGGCGGCCGACCAAGCTTGCCATCATCGCCGTCGGCTATGCCGACGGCTATTTCCGCGCCGCCAGCTCCAATGACGGCACGCGCGGGGCCGAGGTCATCGTGGCCGGCAAGCGCTGCCCTGTCGCGGGCCGCATCTCAATGGATCTGATTGCGATCGACATCACCGACCTGCCGCCGAACGCGGCGCGGCGCGGCCACATGGTGACGTTGCTCGGCGAAGGCATCACCGTCGACGAGCTCGCGCATCATTTCGGCACGATCGGCTACGAGGTGCTGACCAGCCTCGGCCGCCGCTACGCCCGCGTCTACAAGGGCGGCAATGTGGAGGAGCCGCTGGCAAGGCCGGAGCCCGCGCAGGCGGCCGCACCGCCTGCCTCTCCATCGCCGACCGAGCCGCCGCTGTCGCGTTAAGCCACCTGCACCTACTTCTTCTTCCGGCTGTCGAGCGCCGCCTTGCAGGTCGCGCTGAGCTGGTCGCGTTTGGCGTTGAGGCATGCGACGATGCCGCCGCCCGGCGCGAGGCCGGCGCAGAACTTGTCGTAATCCGCCTTGCACGCACCGCGCTGATCGGAGGATTGTGCCGATGCGCCTCCGGAGAATGCGAGGGCGAGCGCGATGGCAACAAAGCTGGACTTGGACATTGTATCTCCGGTGACGGACGGCAGGAGCCGGTAGCTCTACATGAAGATCGCGACGTTCAACATCAACAACGTCAACCGCCGCCTGCCCAATCTGTTGGCATGGATGCGGACGGCGAAGCCCGATGTCGTCGCGCTTCAGGAGTTGAAGGCAAGTGATGGCGAATTTCCGGCGGCCGCGATCGAAAAGGCCGGCTACGGCGCGGTATGGTGCGGACAAAAGACCTGGAACGGCGTCGCCATCCTCGCCCGCGGCGCTGATCCCATTCTCACCCGCGACCGCCTGCCGGGAAAGCCGGGCGATCTCGAAGCCCGCTACATCGAGGCCGCCGTGCGCGGCATCATCGTCACCAGCATCTACCTGCCCAACGGCAATCCGCAACCGGGGCCGAAATTCGACTACAAGCTCGACTGGTTCGCGCGGCTGAGGCGCCACGCCAAGACCTTCATCAAGCAGGACCTGCCGGTCGTGCTCGCCGGCGACTACAATGTCGCGCCAACCGAGATCGACATCTATCCGACGCGGTCTTGGGACAAGGATGCGCTGGTCCAGCCCAAGAGCCGCGCGGCCTACGCCGCGCTGGTCAAGCAGGGCTGGTGCGACGGGATCCGCGAGCTGCACCCGGGCAAGCGCATCTACACGTTCTGGGACTACAAGCGGAACCGCTGGCCGCGCGATGCAGGCCTGCGGCTCGACCATCTCCTGCTCAGCCCTGCCCTCGCTCCGCGCCTGGCCAAGGCCGGCGTCGACAAGAACATCCGAGGCGAGGACGGCGCCAGCGACCACGCGCCGGCCTGGGTCGTGCTGCGGTGATCCAAGCGGCAGCCGGGAGCGCGCCGGCCACAAAAACCTGAAAACAACCCCATGCACAGTAGCCGGGCCCTGTCCGATCAATGACTTGCGGGTACCGCGAAATCAAAGTTGATCCGTCGGGCAAAACACGGGCATGATGGCATCATCGAAGGCGTCCATGTCGCCGCGATCGAGCTCTTCAAACCGCCCCTTCATCGGGAATATTGAGGACTGTGCCGCAGGCCTTGCAATGCACGGCGTCGGCATCGTGCCTCTGGAGCCCGCAAGTCGGGCACGGAAATCGCACCTTGTGGGGACTGAGCAGTGCGCGCGCGAGATTGAAGAACAGCGTCACGCCGAAGATCATGATCACGACGGTGATCAGGCGACCGACCGTGCCCGACAAAGTAATGTCGCCAAAGCCGGTCGTCGTCAGCGCCGTGACGGTGAAATACAGAGCATCGGCATAATTCCGGATCTCGTCGTTGCGAAACTTCTGGGTCTCGTAAACGATCCCGGTCATGACGAAGATGAAAACGGCGAGGTTCGTGACGGCGAAGATGACGTCTTCGTTGCGTCGGAAGAACGGAGAATCGATGCGCAACCTCACCAGCATCTGGTAGTCGCGAAGCAGCCCCAACGTTCGCAAGATCCGGAGAAAGCCGCCCGCCTCGCCGGCAAGCGGTGCCAGGAAGGATACGATCGCGACCATGTCAGCCCATGTCGCGAGTTGAGTGAACTTCAGAAGCGGATGCCGATCGACGAGGAGCCTTGCCGAGAAATCCGCAAGCAGCAGGACGCCGAACAGGACATCGAGCGTTTCAATGATCTCGCTGGGGTGCAGGAACGACGTTGCGATGATGAACAGCACCGTCACGATGTCGAAGGCGAGCAGACCATAGCGGAACCGGACGCCGCTCGGCGTTGAACCCTCGTAAAGGCTGCGGACTTTGCTTCTGAGAGACGTGAGGGTCACGGCATCACGATCGCGGTTAGCATGAAGGATGGGTACGAAGCACAGTTCCCCCGCCCGGCGAGAATACCCGTATCGCTGCCAAGGCTAAACTGTCCCGATTCGTGGAGACTGTCTTGGCCTTTCTCTTCGTCCTCACCGTCGGCTTCCTCGCCGGCACCATCTCAGGCATCGTCGGCACTGGCTCCTCGATCATGCTGATGCCGGTGCTGGTTTATGCCTATGGCCCGAAGGAGGCCGTGCCGATCATGGCGGTGGCCTCCGTCATGGCGAACTTCTCCCGCATCCTGGCGTGGTGGCGCGAGGTTGACTGGCGGGCTTGCGCGGCCTATTCGGTCACGGGAATCCCGGCGGCGGCGCTCGGTGCGCGGACGCTGCTGGCGCTGCCCTCGCACGTCGTCGATCTCGCCATCGGGATCTTCCTGATCGCAATGGTGCCGGTGCGGCACTGGCTGGCGCGGCATGACCTCAAGGCCAGCCTTTGGCATCTGGCGATCGGCGGCGCCGTCGTGGGCTATCTCACCGGAATCGTGGTCTCGACTGGCCCGCTCAGCGTACCCCTGTTCCTGTTCTACGGCTTGTCCAGGGGCGCCTTCCTCGCCACCGAAGCGGCCTCGTCGCTCGGACTTTATCTCGCCAAATCGGTCACCTTCGAGCGCTTCGGCGCACTAACCGGCGACCTGTTCATCAAGGGCCTGATCGCGGGCTCCTCGCTGATGTCAGGCGCCTTCATTGCGAAACGCTTCGTTCTGCATCTGAAGCCGGAGGTGTTCCGTCTGGTGATGGACGCGATCATGATCGCAGCCGGGCTCTCGATGCTCTCGAACGCGGCCCAGCCGTAGTCGCGCTCGCTCAGGCCGCGAATTCCGGCGCGATCGACGGGCTCTCGGCAAGGACGCGGCTCGCCGCAGGCTGCATGTCGAGCCATTGCAGCACGGCTTCGAACGGCTGCGGCCGCTGATAAAGGAAGCCTTGTCCGAACCTCACGCCCATCTCGCGCATGGCCTCGGCCTGCTCGCGACGTTCGATGCCTTCTACGACCAAAGTCAGCCCCAGCGTGCCTGCGAGCGAAGCGATGACACCGACGATGGCCTTGTCTTCCGCGCTGTCGGGAATTTCCCGGACGAACGCCTTGTCGATCTTGACCTTGTCGAGCGGGAAGCGCCTGAGATGAGCAAGCGAGCTGTAGCCCGTACCGAAATCGTCGAGCGCGATCGTGGCGCCCAGGCGCCGCAGGCGGTGCAGAGTTTCGGAGGCGCTGGCCATGTTATTGATCAGCGACCCCTCGGTGATCTCGAGTTCGAGCGATGAGGCCGGAACATCGAAGCGGGCACAGGTCGCGCCCAGCTCGGCGGCCAGCGAATGGTCGGCAAGTTCGGACGGCGGCAAGTTGATCGCGATCCGTATCTGCGGCCGACCCGCGGCAGCTAACCGCTGCAAGGCGCGGCAGGCATCGGTCAACACGTAGCGCGTCAGCCGCGCATTGTTGCCGCTGCGCTCGATCAGCGACAAGAATTCGCCGGGGCCGATGACGCCATGTTCGGGATGGCGCCAGCGGATCAGCGCTTCCAGGCCGACGATCTCATGGGTTTGGAGATCGACCTGGCTCTGGTACCAGACCTCGAACTGCCGCTCGGCGAAGCCGGCGGGAATGGCGAGTTCGAGGTCCCTGCGGCGGCGATAGTCGCGCTGAAGCGCCTCGTCCAGCACGGCGACCGTGCCGGGCGCCTTGCTCTTTGCATGATAGAGTGCGATGTCGGCGAGCGTGGGCAGATGCGACAATTCCGGATCATCGGCGCGGCGCACGGCAAGGCCGATGCTGGCACGCGGCACGACCTGCTTGTCGTGGAGGCGGATCGGCTCGGAAATGGCGCTCAGCACCTGCCGTGCGAATGCATGCGCCGACGCTTCATCGCTGACCTCAGGGCGAATGACGACGAATTCGTCGCCGCCGAGCCGCGCAACCCAGTCCTCCGCTTCGACCTCGTTGCGAAGACGTTGCGAAATCTGAACCAGGAACTTGTCCCCGGCCTCGTGGCCGAAGGTGTCGTTGATGCCCTTGAAGTCGTCGAGATCGATGAAGCAGAACGCGACCAGCGTATCGGGCGAGCCTCCGCTCCGGCTCGCTACGGCCAAGCGCTCGGTCAGCGAGCGCCGGTTCGGCAGCCCGGTGAGCGGATCATGCGTTGCCATGTGCCCGAGCCGGTCCAGCGCGGCCGACGTCGTGTGCTGCATGGCGTTGAAGGCCCGCGCGAGCTGACCGAATTCGTTCGATGACATGACGTCCGCCGGATAGGCCCGTCCGTCATTCTTGCTGCGCTCGATCGCCGACATCATGGCGGCCAGCGGCCTGCCGATGAAGATGTTGGCGGAGATCCGCATGGCGATAAGGGTCGCAAACGTTGCGAGCAGGCCGACGACCAACAGCAGCAACAGGCGGCTGCCCGCATCCGCGTACAGCGTCGCACGGGAATAGGCGATCGAAATGCGGCCGGCCTCGACCGCCATGTTGCCGTTGCTGTAGCGGATCGGGCGCGAGAGCTCCGCGACCGCCTGGCCCTCGGGCCGCGCGATCACGCGGGCGATCACGGCCCCGGTATCGTCATAGACCGCGGCAGCCGCAATGGTCTCGTCGTGCAGGATCTCGTTGAGTACGCCCGTGACCTGATCGTAGCGCATCTTCCAGAGCGGCTCGGCGATCAGCTCGGCCCGGCTCTCGGCGAGGCGGGCCATGCGGGCATCAAGCTGCCTGAGCTGCGACCAGAAGCTCGATGCCTCGACGCCGGCGGAGGCGAGCAGTTGCACCAGCAGCAGAACGGGCACGGTGGCCCAGATCATCGCGTGGACCACCGAGCGCAAGCGCGGCGTCCCCCCCTGCTCGCTACGAACCGGATCGGTCATCGCCTCATCCTTGCGCATCAGTTCGCAACGCCTTCCGGAAGCGGCAGCGACGTGATCAGCGCATCGAGGGAGAAGTCGTAGTGACCGCAGCGTCCGGGCTTGGCCCGGAAGCTCGTAAAGTCGATCCGGTCGAACGCACGCGTCCTGACGAGGTCACCGACGGAAGCGAGATTGTCGCGCGTGATCGCCGACGTCTTGACCTCGACACGAGGCGAAACGGCCGCGAAATCGCAGCCGTCGGCATAGTCGCGCAGGAGAACGATCGACCAGCCGCCGAGCAGGAAATGCCCGCCGTCGGTCAGAAGTAGACGACCCGCCTTGATCTCGCGCAGCGCTTCATCCGACCAGTTGAGGCCCACGACCTGGATGTTCCGGCCGGGCACGAGGCCGGCGGCGGTCACCGCGCGCAGCGCGCCGAGCGCCATCGGATCGTTTCCCGCCCATATCCCGGCAGGCCGGATCTCCTTGCGGGAAGCCCAGCCCAGGTAGTTTGCCGTGACCCGCTCGGCCTCGGATTGCGTCCAATTGGCAAACAGCAGCCGGTCCACCACGACGTCAGGCGCGGCATCGGCGGCCAGCTTGAGGCCGGCGTTGCGGGCGATCGAGGCGGGCGTGATTTCGTCGCCGCCGATGCCGAGAATGTGGATCTTGCCGTCGGGGCTCTGCCATTTCTCGGCACGCGCCGCCCCGATCAGGGCATCGGCCATACGCGCGCCCGCAGTCTGAAGATCGGTCGTGATGTCGCCGAGCCAGGTCTTGAGCTTCTGGCGCGGCGGCCCGAGACGCGCCGCATCCTCGCCGATCAGCGTATTCGAAAGCAGCAGCGTCTTGACGCCCGCAGCCTCCGCCGCCTCCAGGATCGGGACGGCGGCGGACTCCTCGTTCGACAGGATGAGGAAATCGGGCTTGTCTGGACGTGCCACCACGCCCAAGCCGAGCTCCTGCATGATGCGGTAGTTCCGCTCGCTGGTCAGGACCTCGACACGCGCGTCGAGCTTGCGGCCCGCGGCCTGCATGGTCTGCGCGACCATGTCCCAGTAGACCTCGCCGGTCTTGCCGGGATTGACGAAGACGATGTCGAGAGGCTTGGCATGGCTCCCGGCGGCATACGCGAAAATGCTGCAGGCCATGCCCGCGGCGAGCAATATTCGTCGGAATTTCGGCATTTCCATTCCCACCCGATCGGTTTCAAGATTGGACCCGCGTCGGCTAACACTTTGCAAAATCAACCCGGCCGCCGCGGCGCAGAGTTAGTGAACGGTTTATCCATCGCGTCGGATTGCGATCATCGAAGCGTGGCGATCAGGCCGCGGTTCCGTGCTATTCAGCAGATGCAAACCCCGACTCATCCGTTCCCCATGGCCAAGAGCACCCTCTCCTTCGTCTGCCAGAACTGCGGCGCGGCCTATAACCGCTGGCAGGGGAAGTGCGAATCCTGCGGCGAGTGGAATACGCTGGCGGAGGAAGACACCAGCGGCAGCGTGCCGGTCTCGATCCGCTCCAGGCGAAAAGGCCGAACGTTTGCGCTGGAGAGCCTTGCCGGGAAAAGCCCGGATGCGCCGCGGCTGTCCTCGGGAATGACCGAGCTGGACCGCGTCACCGGCGGCGGTTTCGTGCGCGGCTCGGTTCTTCTGGTCGGCGGCGATCCCGGCATCGGCAAGTCGACGCTGCTGACCCAGGCAACCAGCCTGTTGGCGCGCGCCGGCCACCGCGTGGTCTACATCTCGGGCGAAGAAGCAGTCGCCCAGGTGCGCCTGCGCGCCGAGCGGCTCGGGCTGTCGGACGCGCCGGTGCAACTGGCCGCCGAAACTTCGGTCGAGGACATCGTATCGACCCTGTCGGAGGGCGCGGTTCCCAGGCTGATCGTCATCGACTCGATCCAGACCATGTGGACCGACACCGTGGAATCGGCGCCCGGGACCGTGACGCAGGTGCGTGCCTCGGCGCAGGCGCTGATTCGCTTTGCCAAGAAAACAGGGGCCGCCATCATTCTGGTCGGCCACGTCACCAAGGACGGCCAGATCGCAGGGCCCCGTGTGGTCGAGCACATGGTCGACGCGGTGATGTCGTTCGAGGGCGAAGGCTCGCAGCAATTCCGCATCCTGCGCGCCGTGAAGAACCGTTTCGGCCCGACCGACGAGATCGGCGTGTTCGAGATGACGGGCCTTGGCCTGCGCGAGGTCACCAACCCGTCCGAGCTGTTCCTGTCGGAGCGCGATCTCGGCACGCCCGGCACCGCAGTCTTCGCGGGCATCGAAGGCACAAGGCCCGTCCTGGTCGAATTGCAGGCGCTGGTGGCGCCGACCTCGCTCGGCACCCCGCGCCGCGCGGTGGTCGGGTGGGACCCGAGCCGGCTCTCGATGGTTCTGGCGGTGCTGGAGGCCCATTGCGGAGTCAAGCTGTCCGGCCACGACGTCTACCTGAACGTCGCCGGCGGCCTGCGCATCCACGAGCCGGCCGCGGACCTTGCCGCTGCCGCGGCGCTGGTGTCGTCGCTGGTTAATGCGCAGTTGCCGAGTGATGCGGTCTATTTCGGCGAGATCTCGCTCTCGGGCGTGGTGCGCCCGGTGGCGCAGACCCCCGCCCGGCTCAAGGAAGCGGCAAAGCTCGGCTTCCAGCGCGCAGTGCTGCCCGAATCGGCGCGCGGCGATGCCGGTGGCGACGCCGGGCTGTCGCTCAACACGGTGAACAGCCTGGCCACATTGGTGGCCGAAATCGCCGCCCGCGGATCCCGCCGGGGCGAATCCAACGCACCGGCAGAGAAAAATGCCACACCGGCAAGATTCCGCCGCGGAGAGGGGTAGCCATAGGTGACGCCGGTGGCCCCCGCCGCTATACAGCCGTCACAAAAGCAGCATGGGATTGCATGGTTGCGGCCTTGCCGGGAAAGCCGTCTGTCCCTCTTTTTGGGACAGCGGCCAAGCACCGATTCGGCTAGAGCACTTTCGAGAGGACGAGCGGACCGACCAGCCGATGCCAGTAACAATCCTCGATCTCATCCTGCTCGGTGTGATGCTGATCTCGGGCCTGCTCGCCATGGTCCGCGGCTTCATGCGAGAAATCCTCTCGATCGCCGCCTGGGGCGCCGCGGCGATCGTGACGCTGTACTCGTTCTCGAAGCTGCTGCCGACGGCAAAGGCCTATTTCAACAACGACACGGTCGCGAGCGTCGTTGTCGTGGCCGGCGTGTTCATCGGTACCCTCGTCGTGGTCTCCGTGATCACGGTCCGGATCTCCGACATGATCCTTGATTCGCGCATCGGTGCGCTGGACCGCACCCTCGGCTTTCTGTTCGGGCTGGCTCGCGGGCTTTTGATCGTCGTCGTCGCCTTCCTGTTCTTCACCTGGCTGGTCCCGGACAAGCAGCGCCCTGACTGGGTCAGTGGTGCCAAGTCCCGCGTCGTGCTCCAGGGAACCGGGGATTGGCTGATGGCCCTCTTGCCTGACGACCCCGAGAACACCATCTTGAAGAGATTCAAGAAAAACAAACCAGATGATGATCAAGCTGAATCCGAGCAGCAGCCTTCGGGCAGTGGCGACGGATACAGCAAATCGGCTCGTGACGGCATGAAGAAGCTGATCGAGAAACCTGCGGCGCGTTGATTGGCCCCAGAGAAAGGCGCGGACGAGATGCGACACCCTGACCAGGACGCCCAGCTTGATCTCGATCCAAGGGCCGGTTCGGGCCCGACCGCGCACGAGCTACAGGACGATCTGGAGGGGGATACGCTGCGCGAGGAGTGCGGCGTCTTCGGCATCTACGGCCACCCCGATGCGGCCGCGATCACCGCGCTCGGGCTTCACGCCCTGCAACACCGCGGCCAGGAGGCCGCCGGCATCGTTTCCTACGACGGCAGCCGCTTCCACTCCGAACGCCGCCTCGGCCTCGTCGGCGACACCTTCTCCCGCCGCGAGGTGATCGACCGCCTGCCCGGCAATGTCGCGGTCGGCCACGTCCGCTATTCCACCACGGGCGCCACCATCCTGCGCAACGTGCAGCCGCTGTTCGCCGAGCTCAATGCCGGCGGCCTTGCGGTCGCCCATAACGGCAACCTCACCAACGGCCTGACGCTGCGCCGCGAGCTCGTGAAGCACGGCGCGATGATGCAGTCGACCACCGACACCGAAGTGATCCTGCACCTCGTCGCCCGCTCCAAGCGCGCCCGCTTCATCGAGCGCTACATCGACGCGCTGCGCGAGATCGAGGGCGCCTATGCGCTGGTCTCGCTGACCAACAAGAAGCTGGTCGGCGCGCGCGATCCGCGCGGTATCCGTCCGCTCGTGCTCGGCGAGCTCGACGGCTGCCCGATCCTGACCTCCGAGACCTGCGCCCTCGACATCATCGGCGCGCGCTTCGTGCGCGACATCGAGCCGGGCGAGGTCATCGTGTTCGACGAGAACGGCCAGGACATCCACAAGCCGTTCCCGCCGATGGCGCCGCGCCCCTGCATCTTCGAATACATCTACTTCTCGCGACCCGACTCCATCGTCCACGGCCGCTCGGTCTACGAGGTGCGCAAGAATTTCGGCGCACAGCTCGCGCGCGAAAGCCATGTGCCGGTCGACGTCGTGGTGCCGGTGCCGGATTCCGGCGTGCCCGCCGCGGTCGGCTACAGCCAGTTCTCCGGCGTGCCGTTCGAGCTCGGCATCATCCGCAACCATTATGTCGGCCGCACCTTCATCCAGCCGACGCAGGCTATCCGAGAATCCGGCGTGCGCATGAAGCATTCGGCCAACCGCGCCGCGATCGAGGGCAAGCGCATCATCCTGATCGACGACTCGCTGGTGCGCGGCACCACTTCGAAGAAGATCGTGCGCATGATGCGCGATGCCGGCGCGACAGAAGTGCATTTCCGTCTCGCTTCGCCGCCGATCCTCTATCCCGATTATTACGGCATCGACCTGCCCGACCGCGGCGGCCTGCTGGCCGCGACGCATTCGCTCGAGGAGATGCGCGAGATCATCGGCGCCGACTCGCTCGCCTTCCTGTCGATCGACGGCATGTACCGCGCCATGGGCGAACTTGGCCGCGATCCCGCCAATCCGAAATTCTCGGACCATTGCTTCACCGGGGCCTATCCAACCCACCTCACCGACCAGACCCAGACCGAGCCGCAGCCGCGGCAGCTGTCGCTGCTGGCCGAGGCGAGCTGACGGCGAAGGCGGTCATCCCGGGGCGATGCGAAGCATCGAACTATGGCGCGCAGTTGCGCGCCTGAGGATCTCGAGATTCCGGCTCTGGTGCTTCGCACCATCCCGGAATGACAGGTGCCGCGGGGGCTTGTCCCGGCCGTCCACGGCTGTAAAACCTCGCCATGACAAAGCCCCTCGCTGACCGTATCGCTCTCGTCACCGGCGCCTCGCGCGGCATCGGCTATGCCACCGCAATCGCACTGGCGAAAGCCGGCGCGCATATCGTTGCCACCGCGCGCACGCAAGGCGGTCTGGAAGAGCTCGATGACGAGATCCGGAAAATCGGCGGCAGTGCTACCCTGGTGCCGCTCAACCTGACCGATTTCGACGGCATCGCGCGTCTCGGCGCCGGCCTGCACGAGCGCTACGGCAAGCTCGACATCCTGGTCGGCAATGCCGGCGTGCTCGGCCCCTCCTCGCCGGTCGGCCATATCGAGCTGAAGACCTTCAATGAGGTGATGGCGGTGAACGTCTCGGCCAACTTCCAGCTGATCCGCTGCATGGAGCCGCTGCTCAGGCAATCCGATGCCGGCCGCGCCGTGTTCGTCACCTCAGGCGCCGCCAACAAGGCCACCGCCTATGTCAGCCCCTATGCCGCCTCGAAGGCCGCGCTGGAGACGCTGGCACGCGCCTGGGCGCAGGAGACCGCGAATACGCAGCTGCGCGTCAATTTGTTCAACCCCGGCCCGGTCCGCACCCGCATGCGCGCCACGCTGATGCCGGGCGAGGATCCCGCGACGCTCGACACGCCCGAGCAGGTCGCCGAGTTCATCGTACCGATGTGCACGCCGGGATGGACCGAGACCGGCAAGTTCTACGATTACAAGAGCCGCAGCTTGTTGAGCTTCCGCGCACCCGCCTGATCGACGCGAGGGGTCACGTCCTTACCGCCTGGGTCGACGCTGCTCCGCGCAGCGGACGACAAGGGACGCGTCGAAATAGCGACTCAACGCATTTTGTCCAAAAGTTAACCGCCGGATGACGCTACGACGCAGCGCCATCCGGCTTTAGATGCATTGCCGCCGGCCCTGGGACAGGCTAGAGCCATCAGCCGGAATAAAGGCTCCGCCCAAGAGAGCCGTCCGCATTTTTGACAATGGAGGAAACCTTTCATGACGACGACGTTCGCACGCCGCTCCGCGGCCCTTCTGGCCTGTGCCGCCTTCGGTTTTGCCACGTCCGCCGCCGCGCAGGACAAGACCGTGAAGATCGGCGTGCTCAACGACATGTCGAGCCTCTATGCCGACATCGGCGGCCCGAACTCGGTGGTCGCGATCAAGATGGCGGTCGAGGATTCAGGCCTGCTCAAGAAGGGCTGGAAGATCGACGTCATCAGCGGCGACCATCAGAACAAGCCGGACGTCGGCGTCAACATCGCCCGGCAGTGGATCGACAACGAGAAGGTCGACGCGATCGCGGACACGCCGAACTCCGGCGTCGCCCTTGCAATCAGCAATCTCGTCAAGGAAAAGAATGCGGTGCTGCTGAATTCCGGCGCCGCCTCCGCCGACCTGACCGGCAAGGCGTGCACGCCGAACACGGTCTCCTACACCTATGACACCTACATGCTGGCCAACGGCACCGGCAAGGCGCTGACCAAGGCCGGTGGCGACACCTGGTTCTTCCTGACCGCCGACTATGCCTTCGGCCACGCGCTGGAACGCGACACCACGGCGGTGGTGACCGCCAACGGCGGCAAGGTGCTCGGCAGCGTCAAGCACCCGATCAACACCGCGGACTTCTCGTCCTTCCTGCTGCAGGCGCAGTCGTCCAAGTCCAAGGTCGTCGGCCTCGCCAACGCCGGCGGCGACACCACGAACTCGATCAAGCAGGCGGCCGAGTTCGGCATCGTCTCCGCCGGCCAGAAGCTCGCCGCGCTGCTGCTGTTCATCAACGACGTGCACTCGCTGGGCCTGAAGACCGCGCAGGGCCTGACCTTCACCGAATCGTTCTACTGGGACATGAACGACAAGACCCGCGAATGGTCCAAGCGCTTCTCGCAACTCGCCAGCAAGAACGCGATGCCCTCGATGACCCAGGCCGGCAATTACGCGATGGTGCTGCACTATCTCAAGGCGATGGAAGCGCTCGGCGGCAATCCGCGTGACGGCGCCAAGGTCGTCGCCAAGATGAAGGAGCTGCCGACCGACGATCCGCTGTTCGGCAACGGCCCGCTGCGCCAGGACGGTCGCCGCCTCATCCCGGCCTACCTGTTCGAGGTGAAGAAGCCCGAGGAGTCGAAGGGACCGTGGGACTATTACAAGCAGATCGCCACGATCTCCGCGGAAGATGCCGCCAAGCCGCTCAAGGACAGCGACTGCCCGCTGGTGAAGAAGTGACCGCGTAACGGTCCTCCCGGACTGGCGCGCGAGCGCCAGTCCGCAATGACAATGAACTCAAACCGTAGGGAGCGCCGGGCAGATGGTCGGCGCCGTCGCTCACGACGGCCGCTTGCGCTTGTGCGCGAAGGGGTTGGCCTTCTCGCGCAGGGTGATGCGCACCGGCGTGCCCGGAAGCTCGAAGGTCTCGCGCATCGAGTTGGTGAGATAGCGCAAATAGGATTGCGGCACCGCGTCGGCGCGCGAGCAGAACAGCACGAAGCTCGGCGGGCGCGCCTTGGTCTGCGTGATGTAGTTCAGCTTCAGCCTGCGGCCCGAAACGGCGGGCGGCGGATTGGCCTGCACCGCCTGCTCGAACCAGCGATTGAGCGCGGCCGTCGGCACGCGCCTGTTCCAGACCGCGTAGGCGTCCTGGATCGCCTGCATCAGGCGATCGATGCCCTCGCCCATCAGGCCGGAGACGGCGACGATCGGCACGCCCTTGAGCTGCGGCAACCAATGGTCGGCATCGCGGCGCAGGCCCGAGATCGCGCCGCCGCCCTTGGTCTCCATCAGATCCCATTTGTTGACGGCGAGCACGACCGCGCGGCCCTCGCGCTCGATCAGGTCGGCGATGCGCAGATCCTGTTCCTCGAAGCGGTTCTGCGTGTCCATCATCATGACGACGACCTCGGCGAAACGCACCGCGCGCAGCGCGTCCGCGACCGAGAGCTTCTCCAGCTTCTCCTCGATGCGCGAGCGCCGGCGCAGGCCCGCGGTGTCGAACACGCGGAAATCACGGCCCTTCCAGTTGATCTCGACCGCGATGGAATCGCGCGTGGTGCCGGCCTCCGGGCTCGTCAGCAGGCGCTCCTCGCCGAGCAGATGGTTGATCAGCGTCGACTTGCCGGCATTGGGCCGGCCGACGATGGCGACCCGGATCGGGCGCCTGGCTGCCTCTTCCTCGGATAGCTCGGCCTCGTCCTCCTCCTCATCGTCGTCGACCGGCTCGGGCATCAACCTGGCCAGGGCGTCATAGAGCTCGCCCATGCCCTCGCCATGCTCGGCCGAGATCTGGATGGGATCGCCGAGCCCGAGCGCGAAAGCTTCCATCGCGCCGGCATCGCCGTGCTTGCCTTCGCTCTTGTTGGCGACCAGCAGCACCGGCTTGTTGGCCTTGCGGGCGAAGTCGGCGAAGGCGCGGTCGCTCGGCGTCAGGCCGATGCGGGCGTCGATGACGAAGAACAGCGCATCGGCCTGCGCGATCGCGGTCTCGGTCTGCTCCTGCATGCGCGCGGTCAGCGAGCCCTTCGCGCCCTCGTCGAGGCCGGCGGTATCGATGATGGTGAAGTGGAGATCGCCGAGCCTGGCATCGCCTTCGCGGCGGTCGCGAGTGACGCCCGGCAGGTCATCGACCAGCGCCAGCTTCTGCCCAACCAGGCGGTTGAACAGCGTCGATTTGCCGACATTGGGCCGGCCGATGATGGCAATCGTGAAGGACATCGGTCATACGTGCGCTGCCGGGGCTGCGCCTGTCAAATGCAATGGGAATATCAGCGCGAGAAGCTGCCGCTCGGCAGCGGTGCCGGGAAGGCACTCTGCTGCTGCTGGGGCTGGGGCGGCTGCGCCTGCTGGACGGGCTGATCCGGCGGCGGCGCGGTGGTGCGCCTGCGGACGATCCTGTGCTTGGGGGGCGGAGCGGCCGTGGCCGGCGCGGCCTCCGGCTGCGCTTCGCCGTCGACCTCGCCGGCTGGCGTCTCGGTCGGCGCCGCAGCGACCGGCTGTCGGGATTTCGCCGCCTTGGCCCCCTTCGCCGGCCTCGCCGGTTCCGGCGGCGGCTCCGCGGGAAGAGCGGCGACGGCAGGCGCGTTCGGATCGGGCTGCTGCTGCGCGCCCTTGTACAGGTCCCTCGGCACGCCCTGCTCGAGGCCGGGGACACCTTCCGGAAACACCGGCTTGCGGTCGCCCGGCAGCTTCTTCTTGGTGTCGAGGAAGTCGAGCATGTCGCTTGGATCGAAGCTGGAGCAGCCGCCCAGCACGCCCGTGAAGGCGATCAGGACGGCGGCTGCGATCAAGCGTGGCGTGCGGCGCATCTTGTGTCTCGTTTACGTCGGAAAACCGTCGACAGCTTCTGTTGCTAACTCTTGGCGACGGGCGGCAGCAGGGCCTGAAGCGCCTCGGCGCGCGAGCGCAGGCCGGGCGGCGTCTGGTTGTCCTCGCCGATCACATCGAGCCATTTGCGGGCTGCGGTCATGTCGTTGTTGCGCCACGCCGACAACGCCAGCATCTCGCGGGCACTGTGGCGGAAGGTCGATTTCGGCGCGGCGGAAGGTTCCAGGCGCTGCTGCATCTCGGCATAGCTGGCGCTGTCGAGCACGAGGCCCGCGGCGCGGAGCCTGGCGAGATCCTGCCACTCGCCGCCAACGCTGCGATCGGCGGCAATGTCGTCATACATCTTCGCGGCGGCCTTGGGGTCGCGGCTGGCAGCCTCGGCCGCAGCCCGCAGGCGCGCCAGGGTGCGATAGCCCGACGGGGCCGTGGCGGCGAGTTCGGCGAAGGCCTTCTCGGCGTCGGCGTGCTTGTCCTGCTCCGACAGCTCGACGGCCTTCTCGAAGGCGGCGCCGGCCTCGGCGGACTTCTTGCCCTCCAGATATTCATAGCCGCGCCAGCCGGCGACGCCGGCCACGACCAGCACCATCAGGGCGATGAAGTAGATCGAATACTTCTCCCACAGCCTTTTGAGCTGTTCGCGACGTACTTCCTCGTCGACTTCGTTAAATATTTCAGACACTTATGCTAATCCCATGCCCGTCCGGGTGCGCGTGCCGAAGCATTCGCGTCAGGAATCCCGTCCCCCACGTGGCGGCGAGGTACCCTAACGATATGGCGGTGGCAAGGCAAAGCGAGCCCGATCAAGGCGTTAACGACCCGGGGCCCGGAAAGCCAACCTGCCCGGCTCAGCTTCCGAGTAGCTCCCGCAGCTGCCGCTTCAGCACCTTGCCGTTGGCATTGCGCGGCAGCGGTTCGGGCGTGATCGCCATGGTCTCCGGCACCTTGTAGTCCGACAGCCGCTCGGCGCACCAGGCCCGCAGCTCGCTGTCCGCGACCGCGCTGCGCGTCACCACGACGGCGTGGACGCGCTCTCCGAGTACGGGGCAGGCCCTGGCGATGATCGCGCTCTCGACCACGGCGGGATGGCCGGCCAGCACGGATTCGACCTCGGCCGAATAGATCTTCAGCCCGCCGCGATTGATCATGTCCTTCTGCCGGTCGAACACGCGGACGAAGCCCTCCGCATCGACGGAGCCGAGATCGCCGGAGTGCCAGAATCCGCTCGTGAAGCTTTCGGCGGTGGCCTTCGGGTTGTTCCAGTAACCCTTGATCACGGAAGCGCTCTGGATCCAGAGCTCGCCGATCTCGCCGGGCGGCAGCTCGCGGCCGTCAGGCCCCATGGCGAGGATGCGCGCGCCCGGACACGCCAGGCCGACGCTGTCGATATGGCGCTCCGTCAGCTCGCCCGGCATGATCGTGGAGGGCGACGTCGTCTCGGTCGCGCCGTAGCAATTCATCAGCTTCAGGCCGGGGATCTTGGCCCTGAGCTTCTCGATGGTCGCGACCGGCATCGGCGCGCCGCCGAAGCCGCCGATGCGCCAGCTCGACAGATCGTAGCCGTCGAAATCGGGCTGGAGCAGGCAGAGATTGTACATCGCCGGCACCATCACCGTGTAGGTGACGCGCTCGCGCGCGGCGAGCTTCAGATAATCGGCGGCCTTGAACTCGGGCATGATGATCAGCGCGCCGCCGCAGCGGATCATCGTCGTGATGTTGGCGACGACGCCGGTGACATGGCCGAGCGGCACCGCGGCGATCGAGCGATCAACGTGCGCCAATTGCAGGCACGACACGAACACCATCGAGGAATGGACGATGTTGCAATGGGCGAGCATCGCGCCCTTCGGCTTGCCCGTGGTGCCGGAGGTGTAGAGGATCATCGCGGTGTCCTCTTCGCTCACTTCGACCGGCGCAGGCGCCGGCGCGTTGTCGGCAAGCGTGGAGAAGCGTGACCGGACCGGATCGTCGTCGATGGCGATACGGTGGATCAGATCGGGCACGTCCTGCGCATCGGGCAGCCGCTCGGCCAGCGTGGCCTCGTGGATCAGGATTTTGGCGCCGCAATCGGCGAGCACATAGGCGATCTCCGGCTTCTGCTGGCGCGTGCTGAGCAGCACGGTCACGAGCCCCTCATGCGCGGCGGCAAACAGCAGAAGCGGAAACTCGATACGGTTGCCGAGCAGGATCGCGACGCGGTCGCCGCGCGCAAGGCCGAGCTTGCGAAGGCCCGCCGCGATCCGCGCGGCCTGCTCCACCGCCTGGTGCCAGCTCAGGCGGACATGGCCTGCGATCAGCGCATCGCCATCCGGATGGCGATCGCGCGCGTCGGCAATCATTGCCCACAGGCTCGCAGGCCGATCACAGAACGCCGGCACCACCCGGTCGCCGAAGCGCGTCTCCAGCCGCATCGGCGGGATCTGAGATTGCGACCAGTCCATCGGAGGGCCCTCGGCTTGTTGCTCTTGTTATCTTCCCCGCACGGTCACACGGCACCGTCTTGCGCTGATCGGCTAGACCCCGATCACGGGAACGCCGATCACGACCGGATGGAACGCGAAGGCCAGCGCCAGATAAGCGACGACGCCGACTGCGACCGCGATCAGATCGTTGCTGACGCCGCCGACCGGTATCGGCGGCGCGCCGCCGTCGCTGCGGCGCTTGAGCGTGATGCGATCAAACACCGCCCATCCCAGGAACGAGCCGAACAGGATGATGGAGCCAAGGTCGCCATTGGCGAGCAGATGCGCCGCCGCCCACAGCTTGACGCCGGCCAGCATCGGATGCTTCAGCGTCGCATAGATGCGGCCGCGCAGGTAGGACGCAACCACGAGGATGACAGCCGGCAGCATCAGCGCGAGCGTGATGTGCTTCATCGCCTTCGGTGGATACCAGACGTCGATCCATCCGGTGGCCCGGTAGTGGGCGTAACCCCAGATGATCAACGCGAGACCCGCCAGCGAGACCAGCGAGTAGAGGATCTTGTAGGTCCCCTCGCCCATCTTCGCGATGGCCTGCGCGCGCGCATCGCGCCTCGTCGTGAAAACATGGGCCGCGAAAAACAGCGCCAGCCCCAGGATCATGACCACCAGACCCACGAACATCCTCCCCGCAAAGCAGCCCCCCGCCTTTGAGGTATCATCGATTGGCCGCGGCTCGCAACCGATGCGCTACTTCAGCTCGCGATTATCGACATAGCGGATCGCGATCGGGCGCCCGGCCAGCGCGCCGCCGAGACCGCCCGTGAATTTGAGCGGCAGGCAGGCCTTCAGCGACGCATTGATCGCGTCGAGGTAAGTGGTTCGGATCTCAGGGGAGACGCCCGGGGTCGCGAAGGTCACACGCGGCGGGCCGATCAGGCCACCCGCCTTGTTGAAGCTGAAGCGCACCGACATCTGCATGCCCGCGCGCGCGCCGTGCGATGGCGGCGACCAGCAGCTGCGCAGCGCGGCGAAGAGGTCGCCGATCGTGTCGAGATCGTGATCGGGCTTTCTGTATTTGGCGCTGTCGGCTTCGGACGGAACGCTCTGGATGGTGAGCTGGAGGTTCTGGCCGTAGGGATAGCCGATCTCGGGGATGCAGGGGCCGGGCTCGAGCGGGCTGCAATAGGATGGCGTGCAGGGCCCCTCGTCGAGCACGCTGCACGGCTCATGCGAGAATGGAATCGGATTGATCTGGCGACGCTGCGCGTCGGCGGCGCCGACCGGGATCGCCAGCAGGATGATGCCGAGAATGCTGCGCCACATCACGCCAACGTGGCATCGCGAATGAACACGTCAAGCCCACACGCGTTCACATGCTCGCGTCCAGCACCGGCTCTTTGTCCGGCCTGCCGGGCAGCGCTCGCCTACACCTTCTTCTTGACGTCCTTGACGTTGCTGAACTCGATGCCCTCGGCGCGTTCCTTGGTGTAGCCGAGATAGAACTCGTTCCTGGCGAGATAGACGGGATCGCCGTCGACGTCGTCGGCGATGCTGGAGGTGTTGGCGGCGATGAAGGTGTCGAGCTTCTTACGGTCATCCGAGGAAACCCAGCGCGCCAGCTGGAACTCGCTGACCTCGAACTCGACCGGCAGCGAATATTCCGCCTCCAGCCGCGCCTTCAACACGTCGAGCTGAAGCGCGCCGACCACGCCGACCAGCGCCGGAGCGCCGTCGCGGGGGCGGAACACCTGCACCACGCCCTCCTCCGACATCTGCTGCAGCGCTTCCTTCAGCTTCTTGGCCTTCATCGCGTCGGTCAGCCGCACGCGGCGGACGATTTCCGGCGCGAAGCTCGGCACGCCGACGAAGTTGAAGTCCTCGCCCTCCGTCAGCGTGTCGCCGATGCGCAACGTGCCGTGGTTGGGAATGCCGACCACGTCGCCGGCGAAGGCTTCGTCCGCCACGGAACGATCCTGCGCGAAGAAGAATTGCGGACTCGACAGCGGCATGCTTTTGCCGGTGCGCACGAGCTTGGCCTTCATGCCGCGGCTGAGCTTGCCGGAGCAGAGCCGCGCGAACGCGATGCGGTCGCGGTGGTTCGGATCCATGTTGGCCTGGATCTTGAACACGAAGGCGCTCATGCGCGGATCGGTGGCCTCGACCTTGCGCTGGTCGCTGTCCTGCGCGCGCGGCTCGGGCGCGAACTTGCCGAGGCCCTCCAGGAGATCGCCGACGCCGAAATTGCGCAGCGCGCTGCCGAAATAGACCGGCGTCAGATGGCCTTCGCGGAAGGCTTCGAGCTCGAACGGCTTCGAGGCTTCGGTGACGAGCTCGAGCTCGTCCTTCACCGCGGAGACGTCGAGATTGGCGTTGAGCTTGGCCAGCTCCTCGATCGCGATCTGCTGCGCCGCGCCGGTCTTGGCGCCGCCGCCTTCGAGCAGGCGCACGCCGCCATTGACGACGTCATAGGTGCCGAGAAAGTCGCGGCCGCGGCCAACCGGCCAGGTCATCGGCGTGGTGTCGAGCGCCAGCGTCTTCTCGATCTCGTCGAGCAGCTCGAACACGTCGCGGCTCTCGCGGTCCATCTTGTTGATGAAGGTGATGATCGGGATGTCGCGCAGGCGGCACACCTCGAACAGCTTGCGGGTGCGCGCCTCGATGCCCTTGGCGGCGTCGATCACCATCACGGCGGAATCGACCGCGGTGAGCGTGCGGTAGGTGTCTTCCGAAAAGTCCTCGTGGCCCGGCGTGTCCAGGAGGTTGAAGACGAGGCCGTCGAATTCGAAGGTCATCACCGAGGTGACGACCGAGATGCCGCGCTCGCGCTCGATCTTCATCCAGTCCGAACGGGTGTTGCGCCGCTCGCCCTTGGCCTTGACTTGCCCGGCGAGATTGATGGCGCCGCCGAACAGCAGCAGCTTCTCGGTCAGCGTGGTCTTGCCGGCGTCGGGATGGGAGATGATCGCGAAGGTCCGCCGCCGCGCCACTTCGGCGGCAAGCGGGGAACGGGCCGGCGATTCGGCGGTATGGGTAGCGATGTCGGACATGGCGGGAGCGTGTGGCAGGGAAAACGGGCCTGATCAAGCCTCATTTGGTGATTGCGAAGGCATCCGGCCAGCCCCATATCGGCACCTGGATATCTCAGCTTTGGGGGGAGGACAGCCTTCCCTGCCCATCAGCACCTCAGCCGCGGGGACGACCCTGCCTTGAATGGAGGGTCGTCATGGCCTGGAGCATCCTGTTCGTCGCCGGACTTCTCGAGATCGTCTGGGCGATCGGGCTGAAATACACCGAGGGCTTCAGCAAGCTTGTCCCATCCGTGGTCACGCTGGCAGCGATGGCCGGCAGCGTCATCCTGCTCGGGCTTGCGCTCAAGACATTGCCGGTCGGAACCGCCTATGCGGTCTGGACCGGCATTGGCGCGGTGGGAACGGCGACGCTCGGCATCGTCCTGTTCGGCGAGCCGGCCACCGCGCTCCGGCTTGCCAGCATTGGGCTGATCGTTGCCGGCATCATCGGGCTGAAGCTCGTCACCTGAAGATCTCGACCGCCCGCCAGGTCGACGCCGCCACGATGTCGAGGCCGGGATCTTGATCACCCAGGCATAGACGATGGACACCACCCAGGACAGCCGAAAACTCGCTGCCGGGATGCCCCGCGAATAGAGCAGCATGGTCGCGGGGGCGTATCATCTCACGCCCGGAGCCGGTCATCCACCGCTTTCGCGCGGCCGCCGATGCTGTTGAATCAGTGACTTAAAGCGACCGCCGGAAGTAATGCGCGATTTCTCCGATGATGCCGCGGCGGAAGGTGAGCACGCAGATCACGAAAATCGCGCCCTGGATCACCGTCACCCACTGGCCGAAGCCGGCGAGATATTGCTGCATGGCGATGATCACGAAAGCGCCGACCACGGGACCGAAAATGGTTCCGAGGCCGCCGACCAGCGTCATCAGCACGACCTCGCCCGACATCGTCCAGTGCACGTCGGTAAGCGAGGCGTTCTGCGCCACGAACACTTTCAGCGAGCCGGCAAAGCCGGCCAGCGTGCCGGAGAGAACGAAGGCCAGGAACTTGTACTGGTCGGTGCGATAGCCGAGCGAGATCGCCCGCGGCTCGTTCTCGCGGATCGCCTTCAGGACTTCGCCGAACGGCGAGTTGATGATGCGGAAGATGAGAAGGAAGCCGGCGAGGAAGCCGGCCAGCACGACGTAGTACAGCACCGTTGGCTTGGAGAGATCGAGAACTCCGAACATCTGCCCTTGCGGTATGCCCTGGATGCCGTCCTCGCCGTGGGTGAACGGCGCCTGCAGGTAGATGAAGTACAGGAGCTGCGACAGCGCCAGCGTGATCATCGAGAAATAGATGCCTTGGCGGCGAATCGAGATGTAGCCCGTGATGATCGAGAGCGCGAACGCCGCGGCGATGCCGACGAGGATACCGAGCTCGGGCGGCAGAGCCCAGACTTTCAACGCATGCGCGCTGCAATAGCCGGCCGTCCCCAGGAACATGGCGTGGCCGAACGACAACAGGCCACCATAGCCGATCAAGAGATTGAAGGCGCAGGCGAGCAGCGCAAAGCACAGCGCCTGCATCACGAAGAACGGGTAGACGCCGGTGAACGGTACCGCGGCCAGCAGCAGCGCCATCAGCACGAACACGATCATCTCGTCGCGCATTGCGCGCGGAGTTACCGGCAGCGTGTTGTCGGTCAGCGTTGTCATCTCAGGCGGCCCTTCCCGTCAATCCCGTTGGCTTCACCAAGAGCACCAGCACCATCAGCACGAACACGACGGTGTTGGAGGCCTCGGGATAGAAATACTTGGTCAAGCCCTCGATCACGCCGAGCGCAAAGCCGGTGATGATGGAGCCCATGATCGACCCCATCCCGCCGATCACGACCACCGCGAACACGACGATGATGAGGTCGGCGCCCATCAGGGGCCGCACCTGGTTGATCGGCGCCGAGAGCACGCCGGCGAGCGCGGCAAGGCCGACGCCGAGACCATAGGTGAGCGTGATCATGCGCGGCACGTTGATGCCGAACGCCCGCACCAAGGTGGGGTTTTCAGTGGCGGCGCGCAGGTAGGCGCCGAGCTGCGTCTTCTCGATGAGGAACCAGGTCGCCAGACACACGACGAGCGAGAACACCACGACCCAGCCGCGGTAGATCGGCAGGAACATGAAGCCGAGATTCATGCCGCCCCGGAGCTGCTCCGGAATCGCGTAAGGCAGGCCGGAGGAGCCGAAATAGTTCTGGAAGACGCCCTGCACGATCAGCGCGATGCCGAAGGTCAGAAGCAGGCCATAGAGGTGATCGAGCCCCGTCAGCCATTGCAGCATGGTCCGCTCCAGGATCATGCCGAAGATGCCGACGATAATGGGCGCCAGCAACAGCGCCCACCAGTAGTTGATGCCGCCGAGGTTCAACAGGAAATAGGCGACGAAGGCGCCCATCATGTAGAGCGCGCCATGGGCGAAATTGATGATGTTGAGCATGCCGAAGATCACGGCGAGCCCGAGACTGAGCAGCGCGTAGAACGAGCCGTTGATCAGTCCCACCAGTAGCTGAGCGTAGAGAGCCTGCATCGATCCCGCACCCGGTCCCTTCTATTCCTCAAAAACAGGCCGGCGCCGTGGCGCGCCGGCCTGCATCGTTCACCGTTACTTCTTCACCAGCGGACAGGCGCTTTCCGACAGCGGCCGGAAGGCCTGGTCGCCGGGGGTCGTGCCGATCAGCTTGTAGTAATCCCAGGGCCCCTTGGATTCCTCGGGCTTCTTGACCTCGAACAGATAAGCGGGATGGAGCTTGCGACCGTCCACGCGGATCGTTCCCTTGCCGAACAGCGCGTCATCCGTCGGCATCTCCTTCATCTTGGCGACCACCTTGGCCCCGTCATGCGGGTTGCCGCCCATCGCCTCCAGCGCCTTGAAATAGTGCAGCAGGCCCGAGTAAACGCCGGCCTGCACCATCGAAGGCATCGCCTTGTTCTTCATGCGCTCGGAGAAGCGCTTGGAGAACGCGCGCGTGCCGTCGTTCATGTCCCAGTAGAAGGTCTCGGTGAAGTTCAGGCCCTGCGCCACCTTCAGACCGAGCGAGTGCACGTCGGTGATGAAGAGCAGCAGGCCCGCAAGCCTCTGGCCGCCCGAAACGATGCCGAACT
The DNA here is from genome assembly GCA_035575945.1 of Bradyrhizobium sp. Lineage (GTDB taxonomy): Bacteria > Pseudomonadota > Alphaproteobacteria > Rhizobiales > Xanthobacteraceae > Bradyrhizobium. Next base: position 284,262 of record DATLXF010000058.1, read on the forward strand.
CGGCGGCCTGCTTGATGGTGTTGGTGGTGTCGCCGCCGGCATTGGCCATGCCGATGATCTTGGCTTTGGAGGCCTGCGCCTGAAGCAGGAAGGACGAGAAGTCGGCAGTATTGAGTGGATGCTTGACGTTGCCGATCACCTTGCCGCCCGACTTCACCACGACCGCGGCGGTGTCGCGCTCGAGGGCATGGCCGAAGGCGTAGTCCGCGGTGAGGAAATACCAGGAGTCGCCGCCCGCCTTCACCAGCGCCTGCCCGGTGCTGTTGGCGAGCATGTAGGTATCATAAACCCAGTGGACCGTGTTCGGCGAGCATTGCGCGTTGGTGAGATCCGACGTCGCCGCACCCGTGTTGATCAGGATGGAGTTCTTCTCTTTGACGACGTTGTTCACCGCCAGCGCGACGCCCGAGTTCAGGACATCCATGAAGATGTCGACCTTCTCGACGTCGATCCATTGCCGGGCAATCGTGGAGCCGATGTCGGGCTTGTTCTGATGGTCGGCGGAGATCAGGTCGAGTTTCCAGCCCTTGGCAGCAAGCCCGGAATCCTCGATCGCCATCTGTGCGGCGACGGTCGAGCCAGCGCCACCGAGGTCGGCATAGAGTCCCGAATTGTCGGTCAGCACGCCGATCTTGACGTTCTTGTCCTGCGCGACCGCGCCGCCTGCCGCGCCGAGCGCCAGGGCCGTCCCAAGCAACATTGCCGAAATGCCGTGTCTCATATTCCGCCTCCCAATATCGCTTTAATAATCACTCTCAATCGTCCGCCTGCACGGCTACACACCAAGATAGGTGTGCAGCTTGTCCATGTTGGCGGCAAGCTCCGAATTGGCAAACCCGTCAATGATCTTGCCGTGCTCGACCACGTAGTAGCGGTCGGCCACGGTCGAGGCGAAGCGGAAGTTCTGCTCGACCAGCAGGATCGTGAAGCCCTCCTTCTTGAGCCGCGCGATGGTGTGGCCGATCTGCTGGATGATGACGGGCGCAAGCCCTTCGGTCGGCTCGTCCAGCATCAGGAAGCTCGCGCCGGTACGCAGGATCCGCGCGATCGCAAGCATCTGCTGCTCGCCGCCGGACAGCTTGGTGCCCTGGCTGTTCAGCCGCTCCTTCAGGTTCGGAAACAGCTCGAAGATCTGCTCGAGCGGCAATCCGCCCGGGCGGACCACCGGCGGCAGCATCAGATTCTCCCGGACGTCGAGGCTGGCGAAAATTCCCCGCTCCTCCGGGCAGAAGGCGATGCCCATGCGCGCGATCCTGTCGGAGGTCGCGCGGATGATCTCCTGGTTGTTGAACTTCACCGAGCCGGTCCGCTTGCCGATGATGCCCATGATCGACTTCAGCGTGGTCGTCTTGCCCGCGCCGTTGCGCCCGAGCAGGGTGACGACCTCGCCCGCGTTCACGTCGAAATTGATCCCGTGCAGGATGTGAGACTCGCCATACCAGGCTTCGAGATTGCGGACTTGCAGGATGGTCCCGCCGGTCGCAGCCTTGGCGGGAGCTTCGGCGATCGCAGTGTCAGGCATGACCGGCTCCCAGATAGGCTTCCTTGACGCGCTCGTCCTTGGTGAGTTCGGAGTAATGGCCCTGCGCGAGCACCTGTCCGCGCGTCAGCACGGTGATGATGTCGGAGAGGTTGGCCACGACGCTCAGATTATGTTCGACCATCAGGATGGTGTATTTGGCGGAGATGCGCTTGATCAGCGCCGCGATCTTGTCGATATCCTCGTGGCCCATGCCCGCCATCGGCTCGTCCAGCAGCATCATCTCAGGGTCGAGCGCAAGCGTGGTTGCGATCTCCAGTGCGCGCTTGCGCCCGTAGGGCATCTCGACCGCTGGCGTGTTTGCAAACTCGCTGAGGCCGACATCGTTGAGAAGCTCGCGGGCGCGATCGTTGAAGCGGTTGAGCACGGACTTGGAGCGCCAGAAATCGAACGAGGAGCCGTGCTGGCGCTGAAGCGCGACACGGACGTTTTCCTGCGCGGTGAGATGCGGAAATACCGCCGAGATCTGGAACGAACGAACCAGGCCCATGCGGGCGACGTCCGCCGGCGCCATCGCGGTGATGTCCTGTCCCTTGTACAGGATCTTCCCGGCCGACGGCTTGAGAAACTTGGTCAAAAGATTGAAGCAGGTCGTCTTGCCGGCCCCGTTCGGGCCGATCAACGCATGAATGCTGCCACGGCGAACCTTGAGCGCAACGTCGCGGACAGCGAAGAAGCCCGCGAATTCCTTGGTCAAGCCTTCCGTTTCGAGAATGAACTCATCGGCCAAACAGATTTCCCCCTGCCCGCGCGAGAGCGCGTGGCTGTCCTTGTTGCTTCGGCGATCCGGAGGCCTTGCGGCCCTCCGGGGCGCCGCCTCCGGGCGCGGAATATGCCGGAGGTGACGGGGGTTAGGCAAGGTGGAAAGCTGAGCAGATCAGGCCTCCGGCTGGGATAGGAATGCTCCCTTGGTCGGATGTGTTTCGATGTACGCCTGCCCGGCCTCCCGGTTCGCAAGACACCGGCCATCAAGCCGTCGTTAACGGTCTTTCGTCCGCCGCGCCAGCCTTCATCGAAAATTTTCCCGCAAGCGGGATCATGCGCGCATCTTCACGTGCGAGAGAATCGCGTTGGATTTTGCAAGCGCCGCCCCTTCCATCGTCAAGTCGATCCGGCAACGCGATCTTCTGAACACGTGGCTGCGACTTTATGCGCGCCAGCAGGTCTCGCCGGCGATCTGGGAGTACCAGCCCGCCCGGCTCGACGAAGAGCTGTCCGACCTCATTTATTACACGGTGGACGCTTCGGGCCCGGCGCCGCAACTGACCATCCAGAGCGAAGGCACGCGCATCTCGCGCGCCTATGGACATACCGGCAAGGGCGTCCTGCTGCACGACTACGTCGGACCGCGGCTCGCGCCGTTCGTGATGCCGATCTACCATGAATGCGTCGCGCGCGCGCGTCCGGTCTACAGCGTTGCCGACGTCGACGACCTCTGCGGACGCGTCGTCGCCTATGAACGGCTGCTGCTGCCGTTCCTGACCGACGGCCGGGTCAGCCACGTCATCGCCTCGGTGAAGACCTTCTGCGAGGACGGCGGCTTCGAAATCAAGAACCTGATGCGCGGAAATGACGCGCCGCCGCGTCCCCGCTTGCGCGCCGTGATCGACCGCGACCTGTTTCACCGCGCCCCCGGCCGTATCGCGGCGGCCGAACTCGTCGACCTCGCCGACCAGCTTGGCTCGGGCGTCTCCGAGACGATCGAGCTCAACTAGGCTCTAGCGCCTGCCTGCGACCTCCTTGGCGTAGATCTCCGGCTTGAAGCCGACCAGCAGCTTGCCGCCGATCTCCAGCACCGGCCGCTTGATCATCGACGGTTGCGCCAGCATCAATGCCAGCGCCTTCTTCTCGCCGAGGCCTTCCTTGTCGGACTCGGAAAGCTTCTTGAAGGTCGTCCCGGCGCGATTGAGCAGCGTCTCCCACCCGACCTTGTCGCTCCACTGCTTGAGCCTGTCCTTTTCCACGCCTGCCGTCTTGTAGTCGTGAAACGCGTAAGCCACGCCGTTGGCGTCGAGCCAGGCGCGGGCCTTCTTCATGGTGTCGCAGTTCTTGATGCCGTAGATGATGGTAGGCAAGGCGGTTCCTCGCGCATGCGTCGTGTCGTGATCCCCTGGAGCGTTGTACGAAACTCCACATCGCGCGACAATATCGCGGACCGAGCCAACTCCAGATGCGGACAATCCCATGCACGTCAGCCACGATCCTGCAGCCGCCCCTTCGGCGACCATCGACTTCGACAGCTTCCTCGCGGTCGACATCCGCGTCGGCACCGTCGTCGACGCAAAACCGTTCCCGGAGGCGCGCAAGCCGGCCTGGCGGTTGTGGATCAATTTCGGACCCACCATCGGCGTGCGCAAGAGTTCGGCCCAGATCACGGAAAACCACCCGCTCGAAACGCTCGTGGGGCAACAGGTCGCGGCGGTCGTCAATTTTCCGCCGCGCCAGATCGGCCCTGTCGTCTCCGAGGTGCTGACGCTCGGCTTCCCCGATGCCGACGGCAAGGTGGTGCTGGTGCAGCCGAGCAAGCCCGTGCCGAACGGCGGACGGTTGTTCTAGCCTCAGGCCTCGTCAGGGCCTTGCCGGAATGTTCAGCCCGCGCTGCACCGCCGGGCGCGCAAGTCCGCGCTCGAGCCAGGCACCGACCGCCTTGAACTGGTCGAACCCGACGAGATCGCCCGCGCCGTAGAAGCCGATCAGATTGCGCACCCAGCCGAGCATGGAGACGTCGGCGATGGTGTAGTCGTCATCCATGAACCATTGCCGGCCGGTGAGATGCGTGTCCATCACGCCGAGCAGGCGCCTGGCCTCGGTGACGTAGCGGTCGCGGGGCCGCTTGTCCTCGAAATCCTTGCCGGCGAATTTGTGGAAGAAACCGACCTGGCCGAACATCGGCCCGACGCCGCCCATCTGGAAATGCAGCCATTGCAGCGTCTGGTAGCGGCGCGAAGCATCCTGCGGCAGCAGCTTGCCGGTCTTCTCCGCGAGATATTGCAGGATCGCCCCGGACTCGAACAGCGCTAATGGTTTCCTGTCGCGGGGACCGTTGGGATCGAGGATCGCCGGAATCTTGCCGTTGGGATTGAGCGAGAGAAATTCCGGTGTTTTCTGGTCGTCCTTGCCGAAGTCGACCAGATGCGCTTCGTAAGGGAGCTCAATTTCCTCCAGCATGATCGAAACCTTGACGCCGTTCGGCGTCGGCAGCGAATAGAGCTGAAGTAATTCCGGATGCTTGGGTGGCCAGCGCCGGGTGATCGGAAAGACCGACAGACGGTCCCAGTTGGGGACAGGAAAGGGGGACTCGGGCATCGGGACCTGCAATCTGATGTTGATGCGCAGCCAGTCTAGGCAACGCGTGCAGCGACGCAAGGTTCAATAGTTGATCTCCATCCGCAGCCCGCGTGGGTCGCGCTCATCTCCACCGACGCGCTGCGTGCTGTCGCGCGCTGCGACCGCGCAGGCACAGGCGTCGATGAGATCGTCGCGGCCGATCCCGGTGCCATGACGCAGCTTCAACCATCGCTCGATCTGGGTGAAGCCGCGGTCGCTCAGCAGCGCGATGCGCTGCTCGCGGCCGCGCGGCGAGGTCTTTGGTTCGAGCCGCACGCGTCCGGCCAGACTCCAGAAGATCAATTCGGGATGCGCTTCGCCGATCGTTGCCTGCCGCGCCGGCGTCATGGCATCGTCGACCTCCTTCATCTTGTCTCTGATATTCCAGAGTTGCGCCGACACGCCCCTGCCCTTGCCTTCGTACTCCCAGTAATGCCGATTGGCCGCCGCCATGTCCGGGAAGGCCCAGAGGTCGCGGCGCGCGCCGAGAAACACGGCGGGACCGACCAGCTCGCGAGCGCGCAGGTCGCAGACGCGATAGCCGCTCGGATTCAATCCAATCGGCATGTCGATCATCGCACGCGCGTGCGGCATCGCGAGCAGGCGCATCAAGCCCGATGAATAGTCGAAGCCGTGATCGCCGTGCGCGTCGATCCAGGCAGCGACCCAGCCGAAGCGAAATCCGTCGAGGCCGAGATAGTTCGGCACGACAGGCATCCATGACTTGCCGTCAGTGTCTTGCAATTTTCACACGCGCCTCGCTTGACATCCGCAAGTTGCGGGCGTATGTCCCGCGACCTCGCAGGCACTTCCGCTTGCAACAGACACCATGAACCGAGCGATGCAGCACCGCTACGAAAGAATTGTCCGCACGCCGAATAGCCCAAAGCTATTCGATGTCGCATGCCCGGCTCATGGGAGCGATCTTGCCTGACCGCAAGATCGATCGTCCGCTTCTCACGGACCCTCCCGAGCCTGCCGCTCCGGAGGGTTTTTTGTTGCCCGCCGCGCGGCCCGACCGAACAGCCCGGCCATGGCCGGAACGAGAGACCCGGATCTCGGGGCTCGCGCTGGAGAGGCGCGCGCCCAAGTGCGCGGGGCCTGCCGGAGGGAACGAGGCGATGAGCCGGACACCGATGGCAGAGCGAACCCAGAGGTTCGCAACATGCGGCGCGTCGACAGCGCCGCGAAGAGAATTTTTGTAACTCGGTTTGCCGCGATCCTCGCGGCTCAACCGACGCTGGTGGTGAAGATGTCGGATACTTCTCCGCACGGCAATGCGGGTATGCCGCCCGCCTTTGACACACGCACCGGGATGCGGCCTCGGAAAAGGTACGCACGCGGCCCGGCGCAGGTCCACCGCAAGGAGGTCCTGCGTTGTCGTCACTGAAAGCCGATATCGCCCGTTCCCCAGCGTACCCATCAACGGCCGGTGCGACAGCATCGGCCTGGCGGTGGTGAAGATCGCTGTTACTTCGGTAGAGCGCCGTCCGGCTTGCCAGGACGGAGGTCGCGGGTTCAAATCTCGCCGGCAGAAATGCCGTAGCTCAGCTCTTGCTCTTCGGAGCGGCAACAGCATCGCTTGTTCCCCGCCAACCCCATCACGATCCGTGGTGAAGATTTCTGTTACTTCGCCTGCCACGCGAGAGGTCGCGGGTTCGAATCCCGCCCGGTGTCCCATGCACCGGTAGCTCAGAGGATAGAGCGCTTTCCGGCGAGCTTCGGCTCGTCGGGCACAGCAATCGCCCGTTCCCGGATCGTGTCCCTTAACCCACCGCCGGTGGTGAAGAGTGCTGTTACTTCGGATCGCAATGTCGAAGGTTCGAGTCCTTCCGGACGAAAGTCCGTAGCTCAGCGGTAGAGCATGTGACTTGCCCGCAAGGGCAGTACAGCCTCGCCTGTTCCCCGGCACCCGTTTCCATCGCCATCAACCCAAGAGGAGGCCATCATGGTCAGGCTCAACAAGATCGTTCGCGCCTTCACGCGGGAGGGCGGACGCGCAATTCGCTTCACACCCGAGATGGAGCTGAAGCGCGCGCTGATGAACTGCCTCCTGTGGGAGGACCAGTTCTACGAGGACGGCGTTGCGATCGCCGACCGCATCAGGGCTCTGGTGCCCAAGGTCGCGCTCGCCAAGGTCGCGCAGCTCGCGATCGAGGCGCGCGAGGTGATGAAGCTGCGGCACGCGCCGTTGCTCGTCATCCGCGAGATGGCGCGCAACGAGAAGCACCGTGTGCTCGTTGCCGACACGCTCGCCCGCGTGATCCAGCGGCCCGACGAGATGACGGAGCTGCTCGCGATCTACTGGGCGGATGCGCTGGGGCCGATGCAGCAGCGCAAGCGCCAGCCGGTGTCGGCGCAGGTCAAGAAGGGTCTCGCGCGCGCGCTGACCAAGTTCGACGCCTATCAGCTCGCCAAGTGGGACCGCGACGGCGCGGTGCGGATCAGGGACGTGCTGTTCCTGGTGCACGCCAAGCCCAGGGATGCCGAGCAGGAGAAGGTGTGGAAGCAGCTCGTCGATGGCGAGCTCGCCTCCCCCGACACCTGGGAGGTTTCGCTCTCGGCCGGCAAGAACAAGCGCGAGACCTTCGAGCGGCTGATCGCCGAGAAGAAGCTCGGCGGCCTGGCGCTCTTGCGCAATCTGCGGCTGATGCAGAACGCGCAGGTCCCGCGCGAGACCATCGCAGGCGCGATCGAGGCGATGCGGACGGATCGTATCCTGCCCTATCGCTTCATCACGGCGGCGCGCTATGCGCCGGACTTCGAGCCCGAGCTCGAGGCTGCGATGCTCAAGTCGGTCAAGGACCATGTCCGGCTCCCGGGCCGGACGCGGCTCCTGATCGACGTGTCAGGCTCGATGTTCGCAACGCTCTCCGCGCAGTCGGAAATGACGGGCGCGGAGGCCGCGTGTGGCCTTGCCATCCTCGCGCGCGAGATCTGCGACGAGGTCGAGATCTTCACGTTCAGCAATGAGGTGGAGAAGGTCCCGCCCCGACGCGGCTTCGCGCTGAGGGACGCGATCATCAACTCGCAGCCGCATGGCGGGACCTATCTCGGCAAGGCGGTGACGGAGATCGACCGCAAGGGCGATCGCCTGATCGTCTTCACCGACGAGCAGAGCCACGACCAGGTGCCCGAGCCCAAGTCGCGCGGCACCATGGTCAACGTGGCCTCGTATCAGCACGGTGTCGGCCACGACGCCTGGACCCGCGTCAACGGCTTCTCCGAGGCCGTGGTCGCGTGGATCGCGGCGTCGGAAACGGCATTGAACTGATGCGCGACGACAACGGCCCCGGACGCAGGAGACTGCGCCCGGAGCCGACGAAATCTCTGAAATGATCCGCCCGCCCCGTTATGGTGCGCGTGGAATGACAAGGACCCACCACCATGCGACGACCCGATCCCTACACGGAGCGCGCCCGCGAGCTCTGCCTCGCCGCTGGTGTCGATCCCGACTCGCGCGTCGGCGAAGGACGCGGCCAGCCGGCCTGGTGCCTTTACAAAGACGCTGCGCGCAAGGAGCATCTCGCCCGCGAGGCCAATGCGACCGCGAGCTCGATCGCCGAGTTCCGGATGCAGGATGCCCGCTTCCAGAATGCGCCGCTGAAGATCTTCGGCCCGCACGAGGACGCGACCATCGCGCAGATGCGCAACTGCATGGCGGTCGGCAACGTCGTCTCCGGCGTCATCTGCGCCGACGGCCATCTCGGCTACGCCCAGCCGGTCGGCGGCGTGATCGCCTATGAGAAGCAGATCAGCATCTCCGGCGTCGGCTTCGACATCGGCTGTGGCAACATGGCGGCCCGGCTCGACACCCGTTTCGACGACATCGCGGGCCTCGTGCCGACGATCATCCGCGACGTCGCCAAGGTGATCTCGTTCGGCGTCGGCCGGGCCAATGCCGAACGGGCCGAGCACGATCTGTTCGACGACGGCGATGCCTGGCGCGAGAGCGACATGGAGTCCTACCGCCAGAAGGCGGTGGCCCAGCTCGGCACGGTCGGATCGGGCAACCACTATGTCGACCTCATGCGCGACGAGGAAGGCTTCGTCTGGATCGGCGTCCACTTCGGCAGCCGCGGTCTCGGGCACACCTCCGCGACGCGCTACCTCAAGGCCGCCGGCGGCAAGGACGGCATGAACGTCCCGCCCGCCGTGGTCGACGAGGATAGCGAGCTCGGACGCCGCTACATCGCGGCGATGCAGCTCGCCGGGCGTTATGCCTATGCGGGCCGCGAGTGGGTCGTCGATCGCGTCCGCCGGATCATCGGCGGCAGCGTCACCGAGAGCGTGCACAACCACCACAACTATGCCTGGCGTGAGACCCACGACGGCAAGGATTTGTGGGTGGTGCGCAAGGGCGCCACGCCGGCGTTTCCCGGCCAGAAGGGATTCGTCGGCGGCTCCATGGGCGACGACGCCGTCATCCTCGAAGGCGTCGACAGCCCGGAAGCCAGGGCAGCGCTCTATTCGACCGTGCACGGCGCCGGCCGCCTGTTCGGACGGCGGGAAGCAAAGCGCCGCTTCTCGCGTGCGGAGATGGACCGGTGGCTCAACGAGCGCGGCGTCACCTTGATCGGTGCCGATCTCGACGAGAGCCCGATGGCCTATCGCCGCCTGCCGGACGTGCTGGTCCAGCACGCCGGCACGGTGAAGGTGTTGCACACGCTGCGGCCGTTCGCCGTCGCCATGGCCGGCGAAGGCGAATTCGATCCGTGGAAGGACTGACACGAATGACGGGCGGGAGGCGGTTGCGTCCCGCTCGTTTCGTTTCAGCCTGGCGAAACGAGCCTGACGGCTTTGTCAGCCTCCGACTGCCTGATACGCCAGCCGCTTGAACTCGAAGAAGAACGGGTTCCAGAACCCCATGTAGCGCTGGGCCATCAGCACGCCCGCAACATTGGCCTCAGGGCAGATCCACCAATGGGTACCGGCAAGGCCGCCCCACTGGAATTCGCCGGTGGAGTTCGGCGGATCGAACGGCGTGGGCGCAAAGGTGACGGCGCCGCCGAGACCAAAGCCCTTGCCGGGGATCGGCCCGAGCGTTGCGAAACGGATGGTCTGCCCGGCCGGGAGCTGGTTCGTCATCATCAGCCGCAGCGTCTCCGGCTTCAGCAGCGCGTCGGACCCTGGCAGCAGTGCACGCACCAGTGCGAGCATGTCCGGCAGGGTCGAGACCAGACCGCCGCCGCCCGAGAGCCGCGGGAACGGCCGCCGATAGGCTTGCGGGAACGGCAGATTGTCGGCGCGCGTGAGACCCGGCTTCATCGGGTCGAGCACGTCGGCGCCGTTGTAGAGCGCGACCAGCCTGCCCTGCTGCGCTTCGGGGACGTAGAAGCCGGTGTCGGCCATTCCGAGGGTATCGAAGATGCGCGCCTTGAGAAAGGCGTCGAGCGGCTGGCCCGAGACGACTTCGACGACACGGCCGAGCACGTCCGTCGCGACCGAATATTCCCAGGCCGTGCCAGGGTGATAGGACAGCGGCAGGTCGGCAAGCTTGTCGATCATGTCCGAGAGCGGCGTCAGCGGATTGAGCACACGGGCATCGTTGTAACCTTTGAACAACACGGTGCCGGGATCGAAGATGCCGTAGCTGAGGCCAGAGGTGTGGGTCAGAAGTTGCCGGATGGTGATCGGGCCTTTTGCGGGCTCGACGTCCGCCAGGCTCGTCGCGCCCTGCTTCAACACCTTGCGATTGCCGAGTTGCGGCAGGAATGTCTCGACGGGATCATCGAGCCCGATACGACCTTGCTCGACCAGCAGCATGATGGCGCAGGTGACGAAGATCTTGGTGTTGGAGAAGGCGCGGAAGATATGGTCGGACCGCAGCATCGTGTTCGCCTCGCGATCCGCAAAGCCGACGCATTGCTGGTCGACGACCTCGCGACCCCGCAGCACCGCCCAGGATACGCCGGGAATGATCTCCTGATCGACATAGCGTTGCATCGCCGTCCGTACGGCGGAAAAATCAGGTGTTCTGGCGTCCATGTGCGTCCCCCCATTGTGGTTGCGATCGGTATAGCGCGAATTTGGCGGATATGAAGCCTAGCGCGCGGCTCATCCCTGCTTCATCAGCACGGTGACCTGCAGGCGCCGCCGAATCCGCATGCCCTGCCGCCGGTACAGCGCAATGGCAGACGTATTGCTCGCGAACACGTGCAGGAACGGAATTTCCCCGCGCGCCTCGATCTGACGCGCGATGGCGGCGAGCAACGCCTGCGCGTAACCGCGACCGCGATGATCGGGATGCACGCAGACCGCCGTCATCTCGGTGAACTTGCCCGGCTTCATTCGCTCGCCGGCCATGGCGACCAACTCGCCGCGAACGCGGATGCCGAGGAAAGTGCCGAGCTCGTGCGTCCGCGCCGCGAACGGCCCGGGCCTGGTCAGCTCGGTCAGCGCCATCATGGCGGGAACATCGGCCGGCGCGAGCGTGACGATCTCGGCATCATGCAGCGAAGCGTCGGCGGGCGAGCCGATCATCTGCTCGCCGGGCTCAGCGAGCAGCACCTTGAAGCCGGCCGGAATTTCGACCGGCTCGGGCGTGAACAGCACCGCGACTTGCGAGCCCGACATGAGATCGCCGAGAGCGGCAAAGCTCGCCTCGGACATGTCGGCCATATCGGCAAACGGCGTCATGTCGACGGGATAGCGCCGCGCGAGCGGGCCACCCTCGGCCAGATGCCTGTGGCTCGTCGTTAGCGCGCTCCAGATCGGGTGATCCAGCAGCGCCTCGTCGCTATCGGACACCGGCCTAGTCCTTGTCGAAGCTGACGATGACGGCGGCATTGGCGATGAGGATGGGGTCGTTCGCCACGTCCGTGGCCGAGGGGATCTCGAGCCCGCCCTTGACGGCAGTGACGGTCACGGTGCCGTAAGGCAGCTCCTTCGCAACCGCCTCCTTGTCCACCGCCTCGGGGTTGGGGACGCCGATCGTGACATCGACGAACATGTCGTTGGCCGTCTTGCCGATCATCCGGAAGAAGCCGAGGCTGGAATGCCGGATGGCGTCCGATACCGCGCGCTTCGCCGCCTTGGTGGCGTCCCTGCCGTGGACGTCGACGCCCATGCCCATCTCGGTGACACAACGAACGCGGGTCATTTGATATTCCTGTGGTTGGTGTGGTGATTGCAAGTGTCTGCGATATGAGACCGCGACACAAGTTTGGTCATCCTCTCGTGTCCCGGCCGCGCTGCAACGCTCTTGCGTCGCTGCGCAGAGCCGGGATCCAGGAAGCCTCGGAGCTCGCCGATGCATGGGCCCCGGACTATCGCTTTCACGCCTTCGCCTTCTCGTGCGCCCGCAGCTCGTCGACCAGCACGCGTACGTTCTCCGAATAGTCGATCGGGATCGAGACCAGATGCACGCCGCCCTCCCTGAAAGCGGCGTCGAGCGTCGGGACAAAGCTGTCGATGCTCGCGATGCGATGGCCCTTGGCGCCATAAGCCTTCGCATAGAGGACGAAGTCGGGATTGCCGAAGGTCATGCCGTAATCTGCAAAGCGATCAACGGCCTGCTTCCAGCGGATCATGCCATAGGCGTGGTCCTCCAGCACCAGCACGACAAGATTGAGCTTGAGGCGGACCGCCGTCTCCATCTCCTGGCTGTTCATCATGAAGCCACCGTCGCCGGCAACAGCGAGCACGCGGCAGGCTGGATAGAGCATCGCGGCCATCATCGCCGACGGCAGGCCGGCGCCCATCGTCGCCAGCGCGTTGTCGAGCAGCAGCGTGTTGGCAACGCGGCTGCGATAGTTGCGCGCGAACCAGATCTTGTACATGCCGTTGTCGAGTGCGACGATGCCGTTTTCCGGGATCACCTGCCGGATGTCGTGCACGATCCGCTGAGGCGTCGGCGGCCAGCGCGCCTCGGTGGCCCGGTCTGCAATGTGGTTGAGGATCTCGTCGCGCAGCGGCAGCAGCGCCGCGGCCTGCGGCAGCTTGCCTTCGAGCCGGTCCGCCAGCAGCTCCAGGGTCGGACCGACGTCCCCAACGACCTCGGCATCCGGAAAATAAACCTGCTCGACGCTCGCCGGCGTGTAGCTGACGTGAATCACCTTCGGGCCCGACGGGCCCATGATGAAAGGCGGCTTCTCGATCGGGTCGTGGCCGATCGCGACGATCAGGTCGGCAGCATCAATCGCGTCATGAACATAATCCCGCTCCGACAGCGCGGCGGTCCCCATGTAGAGATTGGTGCCGCCGGGCACGGTGCCCTTTCCCATCTGCGTCGTGAAGAACGGAATGCCGGTGCGGCGCACGAAATTCGCGATGCCATGGGTCGACCGCGGCCGGCCGGTCGCTGCGCCCATCATTACCAGCGGGCGCCTGGCGGCCTGGATCATCTCGGCAGCGCGGTCGAGCGCGGCACGATGGGCGACCGGGATCTCGATCGGATGGACAGGGATCACGGGGACCGCAGGCACCTCGTCCCCGGCGATGTCCTCGGGCAGTTCGAGATGCACCGGACCAGGCCGCTCCTCCATCGCCACGCGAAAGGCGTCGCGCACCACGGTCGGAATGCTGGAGGCGCTGACGATCTGTCGCGACAGCTTCGTCAGAGGCTTCATGGTCGCCACCACGTCCACGATCTGGAAGCGCGCCTGCCGGCTGCTCATGATCGGCTTCTGGCCCGTGATCAGGATCATCGGCATGGCCCCGAGATGCGCATAGGCCGCGCCGGTCGACAGGTTGAGAGCACCGGGGCCAAGCGTCGACAGGCAAACGCCGGGCTTGCCGGTCAACCGCCCATATGTGGCGGCCATGAAGGCGGCGGCCTGCTCGTGGCGGGTCAGGACCAGCTCGATCCTGGAGGTGCGCAGCGACTCGACCAGGTCGAGATTCTCCTCGCCGGGCACGCCGAAGATGCGGTCGACGCCCTCGTTCTCCAGGGCCGCGACGAACAGGTCCGATCCCTTCGCTTTGCGTTGCTGGCCGCTCATGTCGTTTTCCGCCCCGTCGTTCTCGAGTTCCAATGGATGCCTCCATGGTAAACGCCCGCAGCCAGGTCGCAATTCACAATGAGGGGCACATCCCGGCCGACCAGGTTTCGACCGATTGACCTGCGCACAATATCTGACTAAAGTCAGACATCATGCTCGACCCCGTTTCCCGCATCCGCCGCTTCAACCGCGCCGTCACCTCCGCCATCGGTGCGCTCGATACATCGTTCCTGGGGCGCGGCCGGCCGCTCGGCGCGGCGCGGGTGCTCAACGCGATCGGGCACGGACGTTCCGAGGTGGCGGAGATCCGCGACTATCTCGGGCTCGATTCCGGACTGATGAGCCGGCTGCTCCGCAGCCTCGAGGACGAGGGGCTGATCGAGACCACCGCGCGCGAAGACGACGCGCGCCGGCGCACGGCCAGGCTCACGCGCGCGGGCCGGCGCGAATTCGCCGCCTATGAATCGCTGTCGAATGCGCAGGCCGAGGGCATCATCGCGCGGCATTCGCAAGCCGAGGCGCTGCTTGCGGCAATGGACCTGATCGCCTCTGCGCTCACGCGCGAGCGCGTCACGCTCGACGAAATGGACCCGCAAAGCGATGCGGCCCGCTATTGCCTCGGCGAGTACTACGCCGAGCTCGGCCGCCGCTTCAAGCAAGGCTTCGACGTCTCGCTGTCACGCGACCCCGACGCCAAGGACATGCGGCGGCCGCGCGGCACATTCCTCGTGGCGATGTCGGACACGCTGCCGATCGGCTGCGTCGGCCTGAAGGGGACCGATCACGGCTACGCCGAGATCAAGCGGCTGTGGGTCGCTCCCGCGGCGCGCGGCCTGCGGCTCGGCCGGCGGCTGATGGATGCGGCCGAGACTACCGCGCGCGAACTCGGCATCACGCTGCTTCGGCTCGACACCAACAGCGCGCTGCCCGAAGCCGCTCAACTCTATCGCAGCACGGGCTGGCGCGAGATCCCGCGCTTCAACGACGATCCCTATCCGGACCTGTTCTTCGAGAAGCGCCTCTGATGCGCGGCTCTGACGCCGCGCCTCGATCTCGAGTTCAGGCCGCCGCCGGCGCCGCCCGGCCTTGCGGCTTCGGGAACGGGCGGAACGTCATCGCCATCAGGAAGGCCCCTAAGCCCATCGCCCATGAGACGATGTACAGCCAGGCATAACTGGAGAAGGCATCGTAGATCAGGCCGCCGGCGAGCGGGCCGGTCGCCATGCCGAGGCTGCCGGCCATCGCCGTGCCGCCGATCACCGTGCCCATCATCCTGAGCGGGAAGTTCTCGCGGATCAGCACGGCGTAGAGCGGCATGGTGCCGGCATAGATGAAGCCGAAGATGGCACCGACCGCATAGAACGTCGTGAGCTGATGCGCGAACACATAGGCGAGCGCGCCGAACGCCTGCAGCAGCAGGCCCGAGACCAGCACGCGCTTGGCGCCGAAGCGGTCGCCCATCAGGCCGAAGGCTATGCGCCCGCCGAGGCCGGCAAAGCCTTCGATGCTGTAGATCGTCACCGCCGCGACCAGCGGGATGCCGCAGCTCACGGCATAGCTGACGGTGTGGATGATCGGGCCGGAATGGGTCGCGCAGCAGAAGAAATTGGTGGCGAGCAGGATGAGGAATTGCGGCGAGCGCAGCGCCGCGCCCATCGACATCTCGCCCTGCGCATCGCCCTCGCCGGCTGGCGCGGCCGGGCCTTGCGCGAGCGCCGGCGGACGACGCACCAGGAACGAGAGCGGGATCATGATGGCGCCGACCACGAGCGCGATGATCTGCATCGCGATGCGCCAGTCGTGGCCGGAGACCAGCCAGGCCGCCAGCGGCGACATCGTCATCGGCGCCATGCCCATGCCGGCGGAAACCAGCGACACCGCCAGGCCGCGATTGGTGTCGAACCAGCCGGTGACAGTCGCCATCATCGGCGCGAAGATCGCGGCGCAGGCGGCGCCGACCAGGAGGCCGAACACGACCTGGAACACGAGAAGTGAGGTGGCGTGGCTCGCCGCGAACAGGCTGACCGTCAGAAGGATCGATCCCGTCAGCACCACCGGCAGCGGCCCGAAGCGGTCGGTCAGCGTACCCCAAGCCATGCTGGTGAAGGCCATCGCCAGAAAGCCGATCGTCATCGCGCTGGAAATGCCGGTCACCGACCAGCCGGTGTCCTTGGCAATCGGCCGCAGGAACACCGGCAGCGAAAACATGCCGCCGACGGCGACGCAGCCGAGCAGCCCGCCGGCGGCAACGATCACCCAGCGATAATTCGAAGAAGGCATTTCGGTCTCCGATCAGGTCTGTCTCGCCTGGAAGACGAACGGGAACTGTGCCGACCGACAGGCCGATGCCGTTTTTGTCGCAGGATTTCCGGACCCGCCAGAAAAACTCGAAAACAACCCCATGCACAGTAGCCGGCCGTCGCGGGATCAATGATTTGCGAGAATCGGCATCTCGGCGGAACCAGGATTGACACGTCAGGCAAAACACCGGGACGATGGCATCGGCCACCCACCCCCATCGTCTGTGCGCTGAATTGCAGGAAATCGCTCCATGCCGAAGATCGACATCGCATCAGTGCCGGCCCGCAAAGGCTCCGGCTATCCGGCGCCCTTCGACGCGCCTTGCGCCGAGCGTATTCGCAAGCGGCTCGGCGATGCCGGAGGCCTGACGGATTTCGGCGTCAATCTGATGCATCTGCCACCGGGCGGCTGGTCGAGCCAGCGGCACTGGCATTCGCACGAGGACGAGTTCGTCTACATCCTCGAAGGTGAGGTCACGCTGATCGAGGAAGACGGCGAAACCGTGCTGCGCCCCGGCGATTGCGCCGCGTTCCCGAAGGCCAGCGGCAACGGCCATCACATGGTCAACAGGTCAAATGCGACGGCGATCTATCTCGAAGTCGGCTCGCGCTCGCCAGCCGACCTCATCACCTGCTCCGACATCGACATGATGAGCCCGGCATCCGACGGCCGCTTCCTGCACAAGGACGGCACGCCCTATCCGGGCTGACATAGCGGTCACATGGCCGCGCTGCGGCGCCACGTGCCGACCGTGAGCCAGACCGCCGAGACCAGGAAGTAGAGCGCACCGACCGCGGCATAGCCCGCGACGTTCGCGATCGACGGCACCGCGGGCATTGCGGCCTGGAAGATGAAGAAGCCGCCGGCCAGAGCGGACTGGCCACCGCTGAGCACCATGGCCCATTGCGCGCCGAAACGCTTCCAGCGCCGCACGGCTGTGCCGAGCTGGAGCAAACCGGACAGGATCGCCCAGGCTCCGAAGATCCCGAGCACCCAGTTCATGCTGACCTGCAAAGCGAGGATCACCGCGATGGTGGTCGCGAGGCTGACCAGCACGTTCAGGCCCTGCGTGCGGTTCTGGTTCAACCCGCCGCTCCGGAGCGCGTCGAGATAGTTGGCCGCGGCGTCCCATGCGGGATAGGCAATGAGCAATGCTGCTGCGATCACCGCCGAGGACGGCGCGATCGCAAAGGCCGCGATGACCCAGGCGACGGAAAAGGCGGCACGCAGGAAGTAATACTGCCTCAGCCATTGCGTAGGGTCGGTCGTGTCGGGGGCGATTTCAAAGGTCCTCATTCTCTTCTCCTTACCTACTAGTTGGTAGTTTCGCTGCGAAGCATCGTCGCGCCGGCGCTTTCTTCGGCCGGATCGTTCTCGTCAGTGCCTGGTGGAAAGCCGGTCCAGCAACGGCCGGGTGATGGTGCCGAACATCTTGGGATCGCCATAGGCGCGGGCCGACAGCATGGCGCCGTGAACGGTCGCCATGACCCCCTCGGCTTCCACCCGGGCCGTGCCGGTGAGTTGCAACCGGCCCTGCCGCTTGCCGCGCTCCAGCACCGAGGTCAGCCAGGAGGCCAGGAAGCGAAAGTGAGCCCGGACTTCGAGCGCCACCTCCGCGGGCAGGATCGGAAGCTCGCTGGCCAGCAGCGCGCAGACGCAGAACGGTGCCGTCGCATCCTTGATGCACGTCTCCCAATAGGCGAGATAGGTTTTGAGCTGCTCGGCGGGATCCGAGACGTTGCGTTCGAGCGCCGCCAGTCCTGCCTGGGCCTCCTCGCGATAGCGCGACACGAGGATCCGGACCAGATCGACCTTGCTGGCGAAATGGTGATGGATGCTGGGCTTCCGGATGCCGACGACATCGGCGATGTCGGCATAACTGAAGCCGTTGTAGCCGCCCGCGATGATCAACGTGCGCGCACAGGCGAGGATGTCGTCGGAGGTGGAAGAGGCATTGCTCATGTCGTCTATCTACCTTCCAGTTGGTAGACGCGCAAGGCGGGGTGCATCAACGATGCGTGAGTGGTAGGAGCCATCCATGACCATCCGCCCCATCCTCCGCTATCCCGACCGCCGGCTCGCGAGCCCTGCCCGCCCGGTCGCCGCGTTCGACGACGGCTTGCGCGCGCTCGCGCAGGATCTGCTCGACACGATGCGCGCCGCGCCCGGCATCGGCATCACCGCGCCGCATGTCGGCGTGCCCTTGCGCGTGGTCGTTCTCGAGCTCGATGCCAAGAGCGGGCCGCAGACCTACGTCAATCCGCAGATCACATGGGCCTCGGCCGAGATGATCCTGCATCGCGAAGGCAGCGTCTCGATGCCGGGGGTGAACGAGGACGTGCAGCGCCACGCGCGGGTGCGGATCAGCTATCAGGATCTCGACGGCAATATGCTGAGCGAGGAATCGGACGGCCTGCGCGCCGTCTGCCATCAGCACGAGATCGACCAGCTCGACGGGATGTTCTGGATCCAGCGGTTGTCGCGGCTGAAGCGGGAGCGGCTGGTGAAGAAGTACGAGAAGATGTCGCGGAATGCGTAGGCTGGATTAGCGGAGCAATCCACCAATCTGAGCACGGCAGAACAAAAGGTGGTGGATTACGCCGCCCGCCGCGCTTCGCGCGGCGTTCTGCTAATCCACCCTTACGCGTCTTCTATCCTCATGCCCGCTTTCCTCCTCTCTTGACGATCGGTGCGTTGCGGCGCTCGCGCTTGCCGCGCGCGATCTCGGTTGCCAGCGCATCCATCTTCGGCTCCCAGAAATTCCGGAACTGGCCGACCCACGCGTCAACCGCGCGGAGTCCCGATGCATCGACTGAGTAGAGGCGCCTTTGCGCCTCGGCGCGAACGGTGGCGAATCCGCTCTCTCTGAGCACCTTGAGGTGCTGCGAGACGGCCGCCTGGGTGATGCCGAACTCGGCGCCGATCAGTTCGACGACCTCACCGGACGCCAATTCGCCTGGTGCCAGCAGCTCGAGGATGCGGCGGCGAACGGGATCGGCGAGGACTTCGAAGACGTGCATCAGCTTCCCGTACCGGGATGAACGATGTCGGGCGGCATCTCGCCGCGATAGAAGGCGATGGTGCGGTCCGAGCGCTGCTTCGCCTCGTCAGGATCGACACCGCTTGCGACATGCGCCGCGCGCCAATGCTCTCCGCTCGTAGTCATGAACTGCTTGCCCTCGGGCGACATCATCCAGGCCTCCGCCGCTTCATGGTCGACCGATGCGCCACTCGCAAGATATCGCTCCAGCCCCGCCAGCGCGAGGTCCCAGCCGATGCCGACCGCGCCCGGGCCGAACTGATTCCAGTGATCCTCGATGATTGCGGTGTGCTCAAGCGTCAAACGGGCCTGGCTTCGCTCTCCGCTCAGCGTGACGTCGATCCAGCTCGTGGCGCCGCCGAATTCCCAGGTTGCGGCGAAGTGGGTCGGCGGCGTGCAGGACGTGATGGTGCCGCTGGCATTGCCCTTGACCTGGTATCGTCCGCCAAGGCGAAGGTCGCCTTCCACCGGCGCAAACCAGCGCTGAATGCGCTCCCTGGAGGTGACGGCCTCCCAGAGATCGTCGACGCTGGTGTCGTAGAGCCGCGTCAGTGTCACCGCGCTCGCCGGCTTGCCGTCCTTGTCGAAGCTCCTCACCGATCGCGTCACAAGCCCCAAGACCCGGGCGACGTCGATCTGCATTTTGGGTTCTCCCTGGCGTTCTCCTGCCGAGGCAATATCGATCTCTACTTATATAAGTCAATCCTTATATTTTGGGTGTTCCGCTGCGTCAAACCGCCTCGTGCGACGAGGCGAACCAAACAACGGCCACGGCGTCTATTCGTGCCTCCCAGCCACACAAGACGGAACGATCTCATGAAAGTTCGCAAATTCGCCCTCGCCAACGCTTCGCTCGAGCGTTCACCGGGACATGACGGCGATATCTTCGCCGGCAATGTGATCGACCAGCGCCACGGCGCACCGATCACGATCGGCTTCGGCCGCTACGCGCCGAACCAAAATCTCGAGGAGACGATGAAAGTCGACGATGTCATGATCGTCCTCGAAGGCAAGCTGTCGGTCACGAGCGACGGCAACACCGTGACCGCGGGGCCCGGCGAGATCGTCCATATGCCGAAGGGCGAGACCGTCACGATCCGCTCGCACGAGCAAGGCGCCGTCACCGCCTATGTCACCTATCCGCATTGGCAGGAGGCCTGACGGCGCCGCTTGGCCGCTGACGACCCTAACCGTCCGCCATCAGCGCCTTCGCCAGCGCCATGTAGGCCGGCAGCGTCACGGGATCGTTGGCGGCGTTGCCGGCCATGGGGTGCGAGGCGTAGCGCGCGATCACCATCTCCGCCTTGGGATCGATGTAGATGCCCTGGCCGTAGACG
>DATLXF010000059.1:0-48471 GCA_035575945.1 Bradyrhizobium sp.
CGACGATCACATCACCCGCGCTCGTCTCGCCTCCGCTATCCCGACCAGCTTCGACGAGACGAGCGCTACCGCCAAACCCCGCCGCCCAAAGGGGTCAAAATTGGACGCCGATGAGGGGTCAAATTTGCAAGCCGATTGACAATTGCTGGTTGGAAGGCAATCAATGAATCCGACATGACGTTGATGCCTGATCCATCTACGGCGGCGACTGATCCCTTTTTTGGTGTATCGACGCTGTCGGTCGTTTGCGACGTTCTGGAACCGACAACCGGTGAACCTTATGGCCGCGATCCGCGCGGTATCGCAAAGAAGGCGGAAGCTTATTTGCGGTCAACCGGCATTGGCGACACGGCGTACATCGGGCCGGAAGCAGAATTCTTCGTGTTCGATGACGTGCGCTTTGCGGCTGACCCGTACAATACAGGCTTCACGCTGGATGCCGCTGAACTACCGATCAATTCGCATAGAGAATATCCCGACGGCAATCTCGGGCATAGGATCGCGACAAAGGGAGGTTATTTTCCTGCACCACCGCAGGATCCGGCGCAGGATTTGCGATCGGAAATGCTCGCAATGATGGCGCAGATGGGTGTGAAGGTGGAAAAACATCACCACGAGGTGGCATCGGCGCAACACGAACTTGGAACCAAGTTCGGTTCATTGACGACGATGGCTGACCACATGCAGGTCCAGAAATACTGCGTGCACCAGGTCGCCGAGCGATGGGGCAAGACGGCCACCTTCATGCCGAAACCGGTCTATGGCGACAATGGCTCGGGCATGCATGTGCATCAATCGATTTGGAAAGACGGAAAGCCGGTGTTTGCGGGCTCGCAGTATGCGGACCTATCGCAGGAATGCCTCTGGTATATCGGCGGCATTATTAAGCACGCGAAGGCTATCAATGCCTTCACCAACCCATCGACGAACAGCTACAAACGACTGGTTCCCGGCTTCGAGGCGCCCGTGCTGCTGGCTTATTCGGCGCGAAACCGCTCCGCGTCGTGCCGCATTCCCTACACCACCAGCCCAAAGGCAAAGCGGGTCGAAGTGCGATTTCCTGATCCTACCGCGAATCCCTATCTCGGATTTGCAGCGATGCTGATGGCAGGATTGGACGGGATTACGAACAGAATTGATCCGGGTTCTGCCATGGATAAGGACCTGTATGATTTGCCGCCGCGGGAGCTGAAGAACATCCCGACTGTGTGCGGCTCACTTCGCGAGGCCCTTGCCGAGCTCACCAGGGATCGTGCTTTTCTGAAGGCGGGTGGCGTTTTCAACGACGACTTCATCGACGCCTACATCGAACTCAAAATGCAGGAGGTGGTTCGCTTCGAAATGACTCCTCACCCTGTGGAATTCGAGATGTACTATTCGAGTTGATGATGAAGCGTGGCGGTCGCAAACGACGTCCGGTCCGGCGCGACGCTTCGAACGATCGGATGCTATGAGGCGCGCCACGCTATGCATGTGATCCAGCTTTCCGCCACGCCGCAAGGCAATGGCTATCAGGCGACCGTGACATTTCCGGATGGCGTCTCGCTGAGCTCGGCGGAGACCTATCCCACGATCGCCGAGGCGATTGCCGCCGCGGCGCGAAAGCTGTTGGACATGCCGGATCGCTTGGAAGCGCTGGACAAGCGAACTTCAGCGAGCGCGTCTTAAGACGCAAAAAAGAGGCCCCGCCTAAGTGGCGGGGCCCTCTGCGTCGGGAGCCCTCAGTCCCGGTTCGGCCGGGACCAGATGAGCTGGAGGCCTTCCTGGCCCTCGACCTCGATCAGGGTGGCGTAGATCGGAGCCGGGAAGCTCGGATCGTCCAGCTTGACCGAGAGGTAGTCGCGCTCCGTGTCCCGAGCAGTCTTCTGCCACGCTGCACCCAGCTCGACGGTGCCAGCGAAGATGCGGAAGTGCGGGCCCTTCTCGGAGGGGTTCTCGACGCGGGTCAGCTTGGCCTTGACATTCAGCGTCAGGGTGCGGATCGAGCCGGTGAAGCCGTTGCCGTTCGAAGTGAAGGTGCCGATGGTCGCCATTGTCGTATCCCTTTCAGTTATTCGGGCCGCGCCTATCGCGACCTCGATGGCTGGCGACAGACCGGAGACGATCGACCTGCACCCCGCAGGGGCCGTAACATCGTGGAGGGCAGCCAAGGCGTGACTTTGTTGTTCCGCGAGGAATGGCGCGCAGCGCCAGGGGAAGAAAGTCGCGACGGCTGTTGCAGGGATAAGAGCGAGACGAGCGCGCAGCGCCGTCGGCCTTCGGTCAGACATGCCAAATCGAGGACGAAAGGGGCGAGCTTGAGACCGAAATTCGGGATACGACGGAGACCTCGCGTGCCATGAGACGGCGACTCACGGATCGGATGAGACAGCAGCGAACCCGCGCACGTGCCGTGAGACCGACCGAAGCTCCACAGGGCCCCGCAATACGTTCTTCGCTGCCGTTCGCCGCTGGTTGCGTGGCTCAGCAAACAATCGTGGACATGCGCAACCCGAAGATAAGCGAAACGCACCACCGACTAAGGTCAACAGACGCCCGATCGAAGTCGGAGACCATGCGCCGTTTCCGGCATATCGGTGCCGATCCAGACGAGAGGCGACAGAAGCGCGGCCCGCTCCAGGCGGGAGGCCCGTGAGCGGCGGCTCCATGACATGCAACGGTCGTTGCGAGCGACGGCAACCCTGCGGCGCTATAGGCCGCACATGCCTTCGCATTCGTTTGCGAAGAGATCGAGTTGGCCGCGATCGGTGTCTGTCGAGAGGTCCACTTCGCTCAGCGGTACGGCCGACCGATGCAGAAATACCTCGCCGCGGACGCCGCGCATGCCGGAGCGGATGAGCCGGTCGACATCGACCGCATCCGCCCATGCGTCCGGATCTTCATCGCGCATGACGCGCCATACTGCATCGGAATGATAGGGGCATCCAATGCATGCACTTTTCGGCGGCGTCGGATAGTCGTGTCGCTGCAGCCAATCCAGACAAGCGCGCCGATTCATATGTAGCTCGATAAGAGGCCAGCGGTTGACGCGCCAGCTCTCAAAGGAGGGCTTCATCCGGATCGTCTCGTCCATCGAGATGCCGATCCATTGCTCGACGACGGGTTCCGGCGGCGACCGTCGCCGCGTGAGGCCGACGAGCTCGCGAACTTTTCTGCGGATCGGGTCGATCTTGTAGTCGCCGGTGCATTGCCGACGGATCATGCCGATCGATGCGCAGCCGCGATCATCGACTGCACGCGTGTAGGCCGGGATCGACGCCCAGCGTTCGCCGGCGGCCGCTTGGACAAGATTATCGCGAAGACTGCCGGCCGAGACGACATGCACCGGGAAGGGCAGCAGATTCGGCGACATCAGCCAGGCGAGATGATCGTACACCGCTTGAGGTTCCCAGGCGGTGTCGGCGAAGATAGCGCAGTCGGGCATCGGCCCGATGACGCCATGGGCTGCGAGCAACGCCAGCGTTGTGGATTGAACGCCGGCGCCGAGACTCAGCACGCGCAGTCGGATTGGAGACGCCGCAGGGCTGTCACCTTGAAGGACACGGTGCTGTTGCATTATGCGGCCTCCCCGATCTCGGCAGCCTTCGGCTGGAGGCCGTGGAGATAGGCGACAGCGCGCTGCGCCTGTGCGGCCGCCGAGAAGATGAACCGCTTGTCGTTCGCAAGCACGTCGAGCCAGGACGCAAGGTAGCTCGCGTGATCCGCGCGGGGTTCAAGCTCCGGCACGATGCCGAGATCGGCGCTGAGGAAGCATGCGCCGAGGTCGGCGATCAATTCCTCGCGTGCCCTTTCGCTGCGATCTTTGTGGTACCGGCTGAGGTCCCTGTTCAGCCGCTGCGGCGCCCCGGCCCAATGCACGCATTCGTGGCCAAGCGTGGCGTAATAGCTGGCCGCATCGCGGAAGCTCTCGAACGGCGGCATCTGCACGAAGTCGAGTGCAGGAGCAAAGTAGGCCTTATCGCCGCCATGTCGGATGACGGCGCCGGTTTGCGAAAAAAAGGAATCGGCATGCGCGATGCGTTCAATCGCGTCGTGCTTCGGCTGCTCGGCGGGCGCGTAGAAATGCTCCGGCAGACCATCGATCTGATCGACGCAAAAGACGGTGTAAGCCTTGAGGAACGGGATGTCCCGTTCGACCTCGTCGCCGTGCGCGTCGGTCTGCGTTTTCGTGAACCGGCTGGCGTAGACGACGAGGCTTCCACTTTCGCCCTTGCGGACATGCGCGCCCACCTCGACGGCTTGCTTGAATGTCATCCAGATTGGAGAGCGAAAGCCGCGGGCGACGGCTTCGGACCAGAGCAACACGACATTGATGCCGGAATAGGGCTGACCATTGTGGCGCAAGGGACGCGTGATGCGGCCTGCAACATTCGAAACGCTCCACGGTCTCACCCAGGGACGGACGCCGCGTTCAAGGTCGGCGACGATGCGATCGGTGATGCGCGCGTAGATATCGGCGCGCGGGTTTTCTTTCTTCCTGCTCATTTTCATGACCTCCGTTTCGGAGGCCGCGCCAGCCGCGGCCCCTCACGGGGGCCGTCGCGGCGGCACAAGGCGCACGCGCACCCGATAGGGCCGCAGCACAGCGGAGGACGGCGAAGCCGTTGCGCGTGCGCCGTATCCGCCGCAGGACCCGGACCGGGAGGGGCCGTGCTGGCGCAATGCGTAGACCCTTTCCTGATTTCGCCGCTGACCCGAAAAACGGCCGGTCTTGCGACCGGCCCTGGACGTTTCAACGTGAGAGGCCGGGCCGAAGCCCCGCCATAACGGCTAGTCGAAAGCCGTCATCTGGGCGACGGCGGCTTTCTTGGAGACGGCTTCACCGGACTGTTCGGCCTGCCGCTCGAAGGGCTTCCAGGCTTCGCCGATGACCTGTTCGTAGGCGGCGACGGCCCCCTCGGCTGCCATGCGGAGCGCGTGGGCTTGCAAGCCCATGTCGGCTGCGAACTCGCGCTTGCGCTGTGCCTGGCTGTCGAAACCGACGGGACCGTCGAGGTCTTCGTCGCGCATGTCGTTGGCTAGCTTGGCGGTCGCTTCGCGAGCTTCGGTCACGGCGCGGGAGTAGAACTGGCCAGCTCCGTGGGCCGAACCGACATAGGAGCCGACGATGCGTTGAAGATGGATTTCCATCGCGCGTTCACTGAGTCCGTCCTTAAGAGCGTCAGCGGTCTCGACAATGAGTCGTTCGTGCAGGTCGCGGATGCCGTCGCTGTCGAGGATCGCAAGGCCGAAGCTCTCGGAGATGCGGAGCGCCTGGGCGGAGTCGGGGCAGGCGTGACGGACCATTTCGAGGGTCGTGCTGCGGCGAAGCGGGACAACGCGGGCGGAGGCGCGTGGAGAACGGGCGGTCTTGGTCATGATGAGATCCTTTCTCGGTTTCGCCCTGGGAAGCGATTGGGCCCCTTTGGCCGTCGCCCCCTCGGGTGCGGTCGACCAGAACCGGCGATAGCGGGCCGCTTCAGGGGGCGGTGGCTGCCAGGGCGAGCATGGGCGGGTTGCGGACGAGCGGGCCTCTTGGCCTGCGAAGGACGCGGCCCCCCATGACGAGACGGCGGCCGCCGATCGCTTGCGACTTGCCCTTGAAGCGGACTGCGGCCGGTTCAGACCGCAGCACAAACCGAGGGATGGCGGCCAAGGGGTTAAACCGCCGGCGGAACCGAGAGAGAGGTCGTGCCAGACCGCACCTGCTCTCTGCCGGCGCCCCAAAGATTCCCTCGCGCCGTTTGCACCCCCGATTGGTGCAATGCTCTGCCTCCTTACCCGTGCGCGGCGGAGACGTGATGCCGCGACTGAAACTCGGCAATCGCGTTCTCCTGCCGATCGAGCTTGCGCGTGAGAGCGTCGATCTCGCCGCGACGGGCCAGCGTGAGCTCCGCGAGATGCTCCTGAAACACCCGCTCGTCTGCTTTTGTCCAGCTCGATGCGCCATAGGTCTGGTGCCGGCGCTTCGCCCGATCTGTGATCGTCAGACGTTCGGCGCGTGCTGCGATCTGACGCTCGATGAGGCCGAGATGGCGCTGCGTCTCGGCTTGCGCGACTGCCATGTGCGCGAGCAGAACGCAGCTTTCCGGAGGGTCTATCATCGCACCGTCCCCGGGGGCCATAGCGGGAAGGCCGACTCGTCCGGCATGTAGTCATCCGGAAGGGAGACGGCGGCGATGGATGATGTGATGTCGTCACCGGCGATCGCCCAGTCGATTAGCGCCGAATTGGTGCCAGCATGTTTGCGCATGTCCGGCGTCAAGATGCCGTTGAGCGCGTCGGCGATGGCGCTCTCGGGACGATGATGCGCCTGCACAAGAAGATTCACGGCGACAAGGTAGGCCTTCATGAGCGAATCTCCTTTCTATCCGCGTCGGTTGGGTGGGATTTCGGCGCGTGGATGGAGAGACGCACGGCGCGCTTCCAGGCTTCCGAACCCGAAAAATGCCGTCTGAGCCGGGGATGCCAGACGACGAGGAACGGGATTTCGCCATCCTCGTCAGAGGCTGTGCGCCAGCCGAAGGCTTTGGCGATAAGGCGCCAGGGCATGGGTCACCTCCATCCGACGAAGTTGGAGGGACCAGCGTAGAGCTGGTGGCGCGCCGCATTGATCACGAAGCCGAAACGGCCGACATGGTATTCGTCGGACGGCACGAGATAGCGGCGCTGCTCGACCGCGCAGCGATCACCGCCGAGCGTGGCGATGCATTCGGTCATGCCGGGATGGTGATCGGAGCGAATGGCCGAGATCACGATCCAGTCGGAGGCGTGGTCTCGCTCGAACGTGCGGTGATCCTTCTCGTGCGATTCGCCTGGCAGGAGCTGGCGCCCATGAATCGCCTCCCAGGCGTCAGGATACCAATCCCGGATCGTGCGATCGGCGTGGCGCCGTTCGTAGTCCGTGAACAGTTCCGGAAATGCCTGCGCCACGGCAGCCCATGCCGAGTCTTCTTCATACCAGCCGCCCCGCGCGCGAAGGGCAGGGTGGACCTTCGCGTTATGCGCGGCATCGAGATGGAAACCGCCGTGGCCAGCGGTCGAATGACACACGACGCCGTCGGCATAGACGGTCGCACCTTGGGAGGCACCCCACGGCGTGTTCGCCGTGGAGCGAATCTCGCGCCGTCCGAGTGCGGCACGCTGGCGTTGGTGCTCAGCGTTCTCGTGGACGCGAGCCCGGAAGGCGGTCTCGTCCGCGAGTTCACCGCCGTGACCGTAGAAGTCGGCCCTTGTCCATTCCTCCATTGGCCGCGAGAGCAGCCAGGCCGAGGCGAGATAGAACCGACCATTTGTGCCCGGCATCATAGCGAAGGCGTTGTCGAGCACCTTCGCGACGAGAAGCCCGTCGCTGGTTCGGGTAAACAAAACCCCCGCGGCGGCGGAGGTGGGATCATTGGCTTTGTCAGCGGTTTGAGGTGCGGTCATGCTGCCCTCCCGCCGCAAAATGCTGTAACGAAGGCGTCGTCACCAACCTCGTCGAGCACCGCGTCCGGATAACCGTGACTCTTGAGCCATGTTTCGGCGTCGGCGCGATTGCACGCGAGATGGACGAGTTCGCCTTTCTCTCCGGGCCGGTCGAGAACGCGGACCGATCCCGGCGCCGGACGCTCGACGACGGTGAAGGTCAGCGTAGAATCCACCGAAAAGGTCTTGAAGACCTTGAGCACCACGACGCCCGCGCTGCCGTAATCGTTCAAGTGCAGGCTGAAGCTTGCCGGCGAGGTGTGGTTGCCGACCGTGCAAGCGGGGGCCTTGCGAACCAGCCGACCACGACCGTTGTGGTTCTCCCAGGCGGCGAGTTTTTTCGTGAATCGCGCTGGCGGCCGCGCGGCGCAGTCAGAGAATTGAATGATCGCACCGAGCGGTGCGTCGTCGAAGATCGATTGAGCGGACATGAAGTCCTCCTGTTCATGAGAGTGGAAACAACACCGCCGCCGGTTGGCGGCCGGCGGCGGGATCGGTTGGGATGGACGCAGTAGCGGCTATTCGGCGGCTTCGGCGTACCCGCCATGCTCGTCGTCACCGGCCTCGCTGTCATCGACCGCCGTGTCGTCGTCATCATCGGCAGGCGTATTGTCCTCTGCCCATTCCGCGACGACGTCGGCCGCCGGCGCGAACAGCGCGGCGGGATGTACGAAACGGCCGTCGGCGTAATGCGCGACAAGCGCCGCTCGCGTGTCTTTCACACGCGGTCGCGGCAGAACCGACGTTCCCTGCAGCGACGCCTCGAGCGCGGTGCGTGACAAGCATGAGAGGAATTCCTCCGTCGCCAGATTGGGGAGGAACTCGTCAGCGCCGATCGCCGCACCCGCAAGGCGTGCGACGACGCCACTCTTGGAGCGGTTCTCGCGGCACGACAAGACGTCGATCAGCACCTCGCGCACGACCTGGTGCAGGGTCTCACGGTCGAATGCGAGCTTGCCGTCCGCGTCGATCAGCCGTCTGGCGTGCTGCGCACGAGCGCCGTATTCGGACGTGCGCCCGGATGCGACGGAGACGTTGCCGCCGGCGAAGGCGAGTACGAGCAACGCGGTGAGCGTGTCGTCCTCGATCGGCGCACGGCCGAGCGCCTCGTGCAGCGCGTCGGTGCGCAGATCGCCGATCATGTCCATGCCGCGTCGGGTGACATCCGGCCGCGGCGCGGGCGCGACGCTCTCGGATTCCGCCGTGCGCGACCCTTTGCCCTTGGCTGCGTCCTTCTTGGCCTGCGGCATCCGGTAGGCGACCGACTGGACCGAACCGTTGCGCGGGTCGAGATACCAGCCGGTGTAATCGCTCTTGTTCGGCTTGCCATAGACGCGCTCGGCCTTGGGCGGCAGCTTGGGTTCGCCCCAGGTCGTGACCTCGATGACGAAGCCGCGCTTCGGCAGATTCGCCGTCATCCATTCCTGCTGCGCGCCGAGGAACGCCTCGACATCGTTAGTGTAGCGGCTGTCCTCGTCGGCCGGCGCAAACAAGTCCTCCTGCCAGAGGATGCCGTAGGCCTGCGCGAGTTCGTCGCCGAAGCTGGCGTGACGCGCAAACATGCGCGTCTTGGTCAGCGCGCGCGCTACCTCGCTCCACGTCACCTGTGGATCGGTCTTGCGCGGCTTGTACTTCTTCCAGACCTGCGCCTGCTCGTCCTGCGTCGCTGCGGCGATCGTGCGCAGATACTGCTCGCTGGGCATGTCGCCCTTGGCAATATGATCGAGCATGGCCGGAAGGATATTGGCCAGCAGCCGGAGCTTGCGGATCTGGCGCACGGACTGGCCGAGCGCGATGCCAATCGATTCCTCGGTCCAGCCGAGCGCAACCAGACGCTCGATGCGACGCCACAGGTCGACGGGGTTCAGCGGTTCGCGCGCAACGTTTTCAATCAGGCTGCGCAGCGCGTCCTTCTCCTCGTCGGGATCGGCGACAAGCACTTCAATCTCGTCGAGCTTCGCGGCAATCGCCTGCGCAACGCGGCGATGACCGATCTCAATGGTGAAGCCATTGCCCCGACCGCGCTGCGCGGTGACGATCGGCGGCTGGATGATACCCACGGCCTTCACGGTTGCGAGCAGCAACGCGTCGCTTTGCGGCGTGGACTTGGTGCGGCGCGTCGGATCGGGATTCTCCGTGAGCGCACGCGGGTCGACCTTGATCAGTTTCATGGGATGATCTCCATTTCAGGGCTTGCGGACCGCGCCATTTCGCCGGTCCTTCTTCGTCTTCTTCTCGAAGACCCCTGCGCCGCCGCAGGGCGCGAGTGGCCGGCGCAACTGCCGGCGAGCATCCCTGCCCGGCGACCAAGCGGGGCTGACAGCCCTGCGCCGGGCGCCGCGGCCGGGATCGCGGAGGCGGCGGTTGAGGCTGCGTCGGCGGCCCGAGTGCCCTGCGAGGCCTTTTTCCTTTTTCGGTTCGATTGCTTTTTGCGACGCCGGCGCAACGCCGCGCGCGGAGGCTCGCCTAGGCCGCGATCGCTTTCGCTTCGTCCGCGCCCGCGACGTCCGAGGCGAGTGCCTTCTCCACCTCGGCAAGCTGCCTTCGCTTGTCGGTAAGCTCGGCGGCGAAGGCGAAGTCGCCGCCTTCCCGCGACTGGTAGGCGGCCAGGCGGCGGCGCGCATCCGTGAGACGTTGGCGAAGACGTTCCTGCTCACCCTCGAAATCGGCCACTGCATGCTCGAGCCGCGAGATCGCGCCGAGCGGCGTCACCGTCACCGGAAGATCGATCTCATCATCGGTGCCGGTGCGCATCAGCGCAGTCGCGTAGCGGTAGCTGTCGCGGCCGACGCGCGCGCCGGAATATTGGAGATCGAAGCCGCCGATCGAAGCGATCATGGTCTCGCCCTCCTGCTGAAGCTGGACCAGGGTGAGGATCTCTTTCAGCAGCGCACGTCCCGCCTCTTTGCGCTCGGCGTAGCGCCTGCCCGTCACGCTCATTGCGAAGGCCTCGCCCGTGGTCGGGACGAGACGCGCAATATCGTGGCCGATCTCCGCGATGCGCCGGGTCGAGAATTCGATGTCGCGCTCCGCGTCGCGAATTTGGCGTCGGATCGCGTGCTGGCCGTCGATATGGGCGGCGCGGAGACGTTCGAGCCGCGCGATGTCGGCCTCGAGACCCGCCTTCAGCATCAGTCTCGGATCCCCCGAGGCGATTGCCTTGGCCATGGCGAACTGGTTCGCCTGGGTTTCGCCCATATCCTCTAGCCGACGGATCGAGGTGTCGCCGGACAATGCGGCCGCGATGAAGCGCGCCTTCCGCTCGTTGTTCTGCCACATCTGCGCATCGAGACTGCCTTCGGTCGCGTAGGCGAAGATGTCGACTTCATCGTGCTGGTTGCCCTGTCGCACGATGCGGCCTTCGCGTTGCTCGATCTGCGACGGAAGCCACGGCACGTCGAGATGGTGCAGCGCTCTCAATCGGAGCTGCGCATTGACGCCAGTGCCCATCGTATCTGACGAGCCGAGCAGGAACCGAACCTTGCCGGCCCGCACATCGCCGAACAATCTCTGTTTGGCTTCAGTCTTCTTGTGATCCTGGATGAACGCGACCTGGCCGGCTGGGACGCCCATGCGGATCAGTTCGTCCCTAATCCAGCGGTACGCGGAGAAACCTCTCGTCTTCTCGACGTTGATGGTGCCAAGATCTGAGAAGATCATCTGCGCGGCGCCGGAAAGCTCGAACGGCTTGCCGTCGGGGCGCACATAGCTGTTTTCCGCCGTCTCCTGCCAGATGCGGAAGGCGTTGGAGATCAGCTTGTTGAGCTTGTTCTCCGGCTCATTGTCGTTATCCGAGTCGACCAGGCGCAGGTCGATCGCGGCGTGGCGGCCGTCCGTAATGACTGAGAGCAGGATATCGTCGCCCGGCTCCGGCGGACGGTCGCGCTCCTCAATCGCCTTGATGCGCGCGTCGAGCAGCACCTGGTAGCGCTTGAACGCATCGGTCGGCTTCGCGGTCAGGATCTGGCGTCGGCCGGTCGAGATCGCCGGCACCTTTACATACTGCCGCAGATCCTCGGGCATCACCACGTCCGCGAAGGAGCGGAACATGGCGATCAGCTCCGGGACGTTGACAAAGGTGGCGAAGCGCGTAACCGGCTTGTATTTGCCGGAGGGTTGGAGCTCGAGTTCGGTCGACACGTCGCCGAAGGTCGAGGCCCAGGCATCGAACTCGTGCAGTCCACGCTCGAGCAGCGCAGCGTAACCGAGATAGCGCTGCACGGAGAACATCTCGCCAAGCGTGTTGGTGATCGGCGTGCCGGAGGCGAGGACGAGCGCCCGGCCTGGGTTTTTCGTTTGGACGAAGCGCGACTTCACATAGAGGTCCCAGGCGCGCTGCGAGCCGTTGGGGTCTATCCCCTTCAACGTCGACATGTTGGTGGCGAAGGAGAGCTTCCTGAACTCCTGCGCTTCGTCGACGATGATCTGGTCGACGCCGATCTCCGAGATCGTCAGGAGATCGTCCTTGCGTGTGGCAAGGGATTCGAGCCGCTCCTGCAGGCCCTCCTTCAACCGCTCGAGCCGCTTGCGCGAGACGCGGTCCTCGCTCTCAACCTTGGTCAGCAGCGTCTCGTAGAGCTCGAGCTCGTCCTGAATCATCTGCTGCTCGAAGGCCGACGGCACGCCGATGAAGCGAAACGCAGAATGCGTGATGATGATCGCGTCCCAGGTCGCCGTCGCCGCACGCGACAGGAAGCGATGCCGCTTGTCTTTGGTGAAGTTGGTCTCGTCGGCGACGAGGATGCGAGCGTTGGGATAGAGCGCGAGAAATTCGCGCGCCGCCTGCGCCAGGCAGTGGCCGGGAACGACGAGCATGGCCTTGGCGATCAAGCCCAGTCGGCGCTGTTCCATGACCGCGGCCGCCATGGTCATAGTCTTGCCGGCGCCGACGGCGTGGGCGAGATAGGTCGAACCGGCCGAGACGATGCGCCAGATGCCGCGCTTCTGGTGCCCATAAAGAACAAAGGCGCCAGAGGCGCCAGGGAGCTTCAGATGAGACCCATCGAAGGCTCGTGGGGCGATATTGTTGAAGCGATCGTTATACACCCGCGCCAGCCGGTCGGTCCGATCAGGGTCGGACCAGATCCAGCGCTGGAAGGCGTCCTTGATCTTCTGCAGCTTGGTCTTTGCCGCCTCGGTATCAACGACATTGAGAACGCGTCGCTCGCTCTCGCCATCCTTGACGATATCGAAGATCTGCGGAATGGCGCTGTTCAGCGCATCCGAGAGAAGCTGACCAGCATGTCGGCGGTCAGTACCCCATTCCGAGGTGCCGGCGGCCATCCACCCAAGCTGGCGCGCCTCCACGGTCCATGAGGCAAGCTCGGGCATGTGGTGGATTTTAATCTCGGCATCCATCGCCTCCTTGACGAAGGCGACGATGTCGGCCGCGGGAATCCACGGCGCGCCAAGCCGTGCGGTGATGTCGGACGGGCGAAGATCGGCGGGCTGGACGCTCTGCAGCGCGGTGACGTTGCGCTCGTAGGCCGGATCGAGCGCCGCGGCAGCCTCCGCGGCCTTCAGCCGATCACGCACGGGACCGGACAGATAAGCGTCAGCGGTTTGCCACGACCCGTCAGCCGGATCGCGGAAGATGGCGCCACCGAGTTCGGCAACAACATCGTCGCAATCGCGATGCAAGAGCTCGGCGATGTGATCGACATCGACGCGGCCACGCTCGTTGAGAACAACAGCAAGCGCATCGGCCGCGCTGGCGATCACGGGCGCGGAAGGCGGCGCGATCACCCGCTCGGTAAAGATCGGGCCTGGCTTCGCGGTATTGGTCTCGAGGTCATAGTCCTCGATCGAGGCGACCAGCCAACAATCGGGATCGTCGAGAAACGGCTGGATGTTGGCGCGGCGGTGCGTTTCGCGCACCTCGCCGGTCTCTTCATCCTCGGTCAAAGAGACCGTCGTGAAATTGATCGGGCCAAAATCGCTCACGAAATTCGACCAGGCGATGCGCAGCCGGACCTGCGCGTCTTTCCACGGCCGGTCGTGCTCCTGCGCCTTCAGCACCTCGCGAACTGCATCGCGGATCGGGATCAGCTTTCGGACGATGCGGACATATTTCTCCGGAATGCCCTCGGCGCTGCGGCCCTTCCGGGCCTTGATCGGGACCGGCTGGCCGTCGACCATCTGCATCAACCCGTGGGCCTTGTCGAAGAAATAGCTGCCCTCCCGCACATGCCGGTCGGATGGCAGATCGGCACCGGGATCGCTGAGCGCCTCCAGATGTGCATCGATCATCTCCGGCTCGCCGTCATAAACGGCTTCCGGGAGGAGAGAGACCGCGGCCGAGATGGCGACTGTGAGGTCATCGCCGACGCGAGGAAGGCATGTGTAGGTTTCACCGAAGGGACCGGAAGTGAGGGCGTGAGTGCCCAGCACCAGATGCGGATGCTTCGCGAACCAGCGGTTCACGCGGATCGCGCCTTCGTCGGCCGTTGCCGGTCGGACCTCGTCGAGATCGAGCCACGATAGATCGCCTTCCGCATCGCCGATTTTGCGCTTGCGGAAGAACAGGATGTCGACGACCACATCGGTGCCGGCACTTGCGCGAAAGCTGCCTTCGGGCAACCGGATCGCGGCGACTAGGTCGGCCGACCTGGCGATATGCTCGCGTGCGGCGGTATCCGCCTTGTCCATCGTGCCCGAGCTCGTGACGAAAGCGGCCAACGCCCCCGGCTTCAGCAGGTCGATCGCTCGCGCGATGAAGTAATCATGCAGTCGCAGACCCATGGATCGATACGCACGATCCGACCGCACGGTCCGATCGGAGAACGGCGGATTACCGATCGCGAGGTCGAAATTCGCCGGCAATTCGGCTCGCGCAAAATCAGCGACGATGATGCGCGCCCGCGGCTGCAGTAGCCGCACGATGCGCGCCGTCACGGGATCGAGCTCAATGCCGGTGACGTGCGAAGCCTCGTGCAGCCCCTCCGGCATCAGCGCCGGGAACAAACCCGTGCCAATGCCGGGCTCGACCACGCGGCCACCGCGCCAGCCGAGCCGCTGCAAGCCGGCCCAGATCGCGCGAACGATGAACTCCGGCGTGAAGTGGGCATACTGCGTGCAACGGGCAAGCGAAGCATGGTCGAGATCACCGACGGCGTCCTGCAGGTCCTCGCCGATCGCTTCCCATCCACTCCGGAAATCCGTCTCGCCAGGGCGGCGGAAGACAAAGTTGGCGAGGTCGGAGGCACCGAAGCCGGTGAAGCGTATGAGCTGCGCCTGCTCATCAGCGGTCGCGGGACGCGCGCCAGCGTCAATGGCCGCAGCAAGCCGGATCGCCGCGATGTTGTCGCGAGCGCGGTCCTTCCAGCCTTTTGCCAGTACGCGGTCGCCGGCGAGATGAAAGTTCATTCCGCGTTCGCGGTGTGCGGATGACGTCGCGCGCGCGACTGCCGTGACAGGCCTCGCGGGCGTGATTGCCGACGGGGCGGGATCGTCCCCGTCTGGGCCCGCCGCTGGGCCATCGGCGAAGGCGGTTACGCCGAGGCCGAGACCGGATGACAGCGCGGTGCTGCCGAAGAGATCGAGGGTAAAGGGATCATCTTGCGCCATTGGAAGTCTCCTTGAGATGAAGGCGCGCGTCATCGTCCCGCCGCCTTGTGCGGCGGGATGCGAGACGTGCCGGGATGGAAGGGGAGCGGCCCTGGTCGGGGTTCAGAGCCGGAAGGTGCGAACGAGCTCCTGATGCCTTTGGTGGCATCCGAGCATCTCGCGATAGAAGCGCTTGCGTGCTTCTCTCATCGTCAGGCCGCGGCGATGCTTCTTGGCGATGCGGGTGTTCGCGGCCCGCACAACGTCGCGCCATGATGCGAAGACATGGACGCGAAGCCGGTCGTAGCTGCCTTGCATGGGAGCGCTCCCGTGGTTACGCCGCGAGCGCCGGGAGATGGCGCAATTGTACAGGCAGTTTGGCCGCGATCTCGTCGTCTGTCAGATCGCAAAGCGGCTTGAGAACGGTGCCAAGGCCGCCGCAATAGACGAGAACCGTACGCCGGCCCTGCAGAGGCGCCGGCCAGCCTTTGCCGGCATAGCCGCGATAGTCGTCATGGGTGCTCGACCAGATGTGTTCGAGACGCTCATCCCGCGTCATCGCCTTCGCCGGCCGCGATTCACGCGCGATGATCGCAGCGCGCATGCGCTCGACCGAGCCCTTATCGAATAGATTGCAATAAGCGTGGAAGAAGCGCTTGCGGCCGTCGACCAGTAACGCGAAGAAGATACTGGTAACGTTGTCCGTCATGAACTCCCGCATCGCGAACATGTCGGCGCGCATCCACAGCGGCGGCAGGATCTCGAGCATGTAATCATGCTCGCGTTCGGCGATCTCGAACCACTCGCCGGCGAAAAGGTGCTCGGCATCGCTCTCGACCACGGCCGGATCGCCGCGATGGCGGTTGAACATGCGAAACATCTCGGCGCGCGTGGCGACGCCTTCGAAGATCTTGCGGATTGTGGGTAAGGTGTGCATCGGCGGCTCCTCTTGGCCTGGCCGGACTGATGCGCGAGCAATCCGTCTGATCCCTCATCACTTCAGTCCTTCTTGACACCTTTCCGGCGGCCGCCTCTCCGGTCCGGCGGGTCAAGGGCCGCGGCACGCGGGCGAAGCTTTACCCTTGACGCGCCGGCCGGGCATGCGGCAGCGGTTCATCCCCCATTTCCCATTTCCTGTTTCTTCGGCTGGCCGCGCGGGCATCACGCGGCCGCCTTGAGCGCTCGCCACCAGGCGATGCGCTCTTCGCGCGTCGCATTGGCAAGCCGAAGGAGAAGATCGCCATGGCATGGCCGTGGCGCGCAGAAGCAGACGAGGTTGCGGCCGCGTAGCTCGTCGAGGGCGCGCAACAGATCGTGCTGGTCGGCGAGCCAGCGCTCGTATTTCGCGATGACAGCCGCGCGATCGCCATCCGGGCCGATCCGGAATGGATTGCCCCATCGCGAGCCTCGATCGATATAGACGGCGCCCGCCGGCACACCCGAATGATGCTTGTTGAGAACCTTGCACATCGTCTTCGCTCCTGATCCCGTTGCGATGGATCAGCGGCCAGGCGCAGACAGGCTTCGCCTGTCACGCATCGCCTGCGATGCGGGAACGGCTTGCCCGTTGACAGGCGAGAGGCTGCGCCCAGCGCTTTCCGAAGCTATGGGTCAGGTTGCGATGGCCAGCAGGGTTACGAACGGGCGAGCGCGGTTTCGCTGAAACTATCGCTGGCCGCCGTGGGCATCGTCCGCAACCGGATGGATGCGATCGTCGTCGAATGCGACGTCCTCGATCACGGTTTGCCTACCGTCCTGGGTAACGCGGTCGATAAAGGCGATGACGCCTTCCCTCCGCTCGTCGAGGTCGATGTGTTCAGGATGCGCCACGAACGTCATGGCCGCCTTCGCGGCGGTCTTCGCTTTCTCGATCGCCTCGGCGTCCGTGGCCGCTTCAACTTGAAACCGTCATAGGCGCGCAGCCAGAATCCGATCTTCACATTGTACTCCGTCACGATGCGCCTCCCTCGCTATCGGGATCGCGCGCTCCAGCGAGAATGGCTTCCGCCTTGGCGATCGCCGGTTGGGCGCGTTCGCGCCAGAAGACTGGATCGGGCGGCGTCCCACCTGGACTTGCCAAAACCTTGACGAGACCGAGCAACACCTCGAACTGCTTTGCGATCCGCTCCGCGGTCTCGGTGTAGTGTGAGGGGATCGGTTGCGCTGCGCCGGAATAGGCGGCGTCTGCGCCGGACCAGATTCCCGTCACATGGGTTTCGCCGGCCGACTCGTAATCGCGCTTTTCGTGATCCCAATCATCGTCCTCAATGGCGAGCCGACAGGCTTGCGCCAGTGTCCCCGCTTCGTAGGTCTTGTGCCGATAGACCGGCAGGCGATAGGTGGTTTCGATGGTCCACAGAGGCATCGGTCGATCCTTCCCTTTGGGTGTTGCAAACACCTCGGGGCGGCCGCCTCTCCGGTTCGGTGGGTCAAGGGCCGCGGTACGCGGGCGAAGCTTCCCTTGACGCACCGACTGGCAGGCGGCATCGACCTATGCGCTGACCTGAGCCAATTCGTTCTCCAGTCGTGCAACCAGATTCTTCAGATCCTCATTCCAGTCGCCTGCACGCGGCTGCGATCGCGCGTAGAGAGCTGACGCCTCCGCCGCAATGGCGTGAATTCGATCGGCATAGACGTCGCCTTGCCGGTTGTTGTCGGTCGCGGCGACAAGCCGGGCGTCAGCGCGCCTCGCTAAACTGCGGATCGCCTGGTCCGTTGCCGGCGACCAGCCGCCGCCCGTGCTCACATACAGGGTGTCGGAGCGCAGAACCTCGATCGCAGCGAGGCTCAGGGCGTCGATCGCGGCCTCGGTGACGCAGATCCGCAGGGCGCCGATCGGGCCGAGGCGGAAGAGCTGTTTGCTCCCATTGGTGGCGAAGCCGCGCCAATGCGGACCACGCTCTTCCCAGCCGATGACATGGCCGGCGAGGTCGTGGTGCGCAGCCCACATGCTGCCCTGCGGTCCCTCCCGCAGGCAGCGTTGAGCGACGGCTGCGGCGATCACGCTATCGGGAATACAGCGCTCGCCGGCGAGATACCGCCAGGTGGCGGAGCCCGGTCTGGGCAATGAGCGGCGGGACCAACGGCTGGCAATGGAGACCATCGGCGTCGGTTTCGGAGCTTGCGTCCAGACCGGCGCTGTCGGGACGAACCCGACCAGGCCGGCGATACGATCGCAAGCCTCGGGGAAACCCTTGGCGCCGAGATGCTCAGCCAGATCGAAGACATCGCCTTTGGCCGACGACAATGGATCAAACCAACCGCGACCTTCGTGAATCACGATGACGATGTCGGCCCCACGCCGATATTTGAGCGCGCGCCGCGTGCTTTCCTTGAGGTCGATCTTCCAACCATCTTTCTCAAGCACGGCTGCGCACGTCACCTTGGTGCGCAGCTCTTCAATATCGTTCTTCTCCATATCCTCACACCGGGCGCGCTGCCGCCACCCGGTCCTTTCTTCGGTTGGTTCTTCTGGTTCCACAGGCTCGGAACGGGACCGACCGGCCGCGAAGCCTGCCGGAGGCAAGGGCGCGATGACAAGCGGTCCAACACGTTGGATTCCAGCCGCGGCGCAGCTTCCCTTGCCTGCGGCAAGGCGCCAGCGGCACCGGTCTCCCGGCTCAATGAGCCGGGGTCCATGGGTCGTATTCGTGGATGACTGTCACTTCATCCTGCTCGAGCTCCGCCGTCGGCATCACGCCGAACGCGCCGTCAACCTCGAACAGCGTCACCGGCACCATGAGCGTGCGGGCGAGATCGAGGGCGTGATCCTGAGCGAGGGTGAGATTCTGAGACATCGTGAGGCTCCCGTCTTGGTGCGGGGACCATCCCCGCTCGACAGGCGCCGATGTGTTCGGGCACGGTCGCGGTCACCTCGCAGGCGCAGCCGAAGAGGTCGCACGCTTGCGTAGCGAACCCCTCGCGGGTTGATCGTGGAAGGCCGCGCCCGGACCAAGGAAAGCCCATTCGAGAGCGGGGTGGTCCTTTCCCGGAAGCAGGGCCCCGAATGTCACGGTCTCAACGAACGATGCTTCGCCCACGCAACGTCATGCGACATCCGCGCTGTCCTTTTGAGACGAGGACGGCTCCTGCTGATTGATCGCTGCGAATGAAAGAGATCCGTATCTCGCGAAGCGCGGCTCAAGCCGCGTCGGCTAGTCAGATCGCTGCGGCAACTGGTTCTGGCTCGCCAGATCGAAAAACCGGGTGAACTCTCCTTGAAACGTCATCGCCACCGTCCCTGTCGGGCCGTGCCGCTGCTTAGCGATGATCACCTCCGCTTTGCCGCGCGCCTCTCGCATTTCGGCTTCCCAGGTGAAATGCTCGTCGGTGCCGGGCCTCGGTTCATTGTTCTTGAGATAGTACTCTTCGCGATAGACAAACATCACGACGTCGGCGTCTTGCTCAATTGAGCCGGACTCCCGAAGATCGGAGAGTTGCGGGCGTTTCTCATCGCGGTTTTCGACACCGCGTGAGAGCTGCGATAGCGCGATGACCGGGACGTTGAGCTCCTTGGCCAGCGCTTTCAGCCCCGTCGTAATCTCGGTGATCTCCTGCACACGGTTCTGCGCCGCGCGCGCGGATTTGCCCTGCATGAGCTGAATGTAGTCGACGACGATGAGGTGGAGACCTCGCTGTCGCTTCAGGCGGCGGGCTCGCGCCGCGAGCTGGGCGATCGAGATAGCGCCGGTCTGATCGATGAAGAGGGGTATCCGGCGCATTTTCTGGCGCCGGTCGAGGAGCCGGTTAAATTCGGTCTCGCCGATTTCGCCGCGCCTGATGCTGGAGGAGGAAATCTCGGCCTGCTCGGCGAGCACCCGCGTCGCAAGCTGCTCCGACGACATCTCCAGGGAGAAGAAAGCGACGATGCCGCCGGCGGTGGGCTGCGGCGCGCGGTCGACCTGCCGTGTCGAATCATAGGCGCTTGCGACATTGAACGCGATATTGGTGGCGAGGGCGGTCTTTCCCATGCCGGGCCGCCCTGCGACGACAATGAGATCGGTCGGTTGAAGACCACCGAGCCTGGCGTCCAAATCCTTCAGCCCGGTTGCCAGCCCCGAGAGCTTGCCGTCGGATTCATAAGCCTGCGCCGCTCTGTCTATGGCGCTGTCGAGCGCGGTTTCGAACGTCTCGAAGCCTCCGCCATAGCGGCCGGTTTCCGCGATCTCATAGAGGAGCTGCTCGGCATGCTGAATCTGCTCTTGCGGCGCGCTATCGACCGCCGCTTCGAATGCGCTGCTGAGCATGTCTTCGGCGACCTTGATCAATTCACGTCGCACGGCGAGATCGTAGATGGTCCGGCCGTAGTCGGGGGCATTGATGACCGTCGTCGCTTCCGCCGCCAGGCGCGCGAGATACTGAGCGACGGAGAAGCCTACTATCTCAATCGTCGTCGGAAGGAAGGCCTTCAGCGTAATCGGATTGGCGACCCGGTTGGAGCGGATCAATTCGCCCATGACTTCGAAAATGTGGCCGTGCAGGGGCTCGAAGAAATGGTTCGCCTTCAGAAAGTCGACAACCCGGTAATAGGCGTCATTGTTGATGAGGATGGCGCCAAGCAACGCCTGCTCAGCCTCAATGTTTTGCGGCAGCTCGCGGTATGTCGAGCCGGCCGGTGCTGCGAGTTTGAATGCGGCTTCCGCCATGTTTGTCTGTGACCCGAGACCAATTGACGTGCAGGACCTACGCGGCACAGATGATCATGCGGGAGAAGCACCGACAGAATCGGATTTGTCGGGCGAAGTTTAGCGGTTGGGACAGCAAATCCAATCGTTAAGCTGGGGCTGGTCTGGAATTAGCGACATTGTGCTCTTTCGCGTCAGGGATGGCCGCCCGCAAGGGGGAAGACCCGCTTCGGGGCTTCCGCGCAGCCGCCAGCCCGACCCCGAAGGGGTGACGCCCAACTGCACGCTTCAAGAATGCTCAAACGCACATATGTATGTGGAACCATGTGCAACGATTATGAGCAGCACATTTTGTGGGGTGAATACTGCAAAATGATGCAGACGCTGGAGCTCGGCACCCCGACACAACAGTCGGAACGTGATCTTCCGGTTTCCGACGACATTCGAATCAACGATCTCGGTCCTGTGATGCGGGCGGCGGGCAACGGCATCGAGCTGGTGGCGATGAACTTTGGATTTCCGCCTCCGCGGCCTCGTGCTGGTCCGGTTTTCAATTTCCGCTCCGAGAACCGACGCTTTGCAAACAGCAATCGC
Organism: Bradyrhizobium sp.; assembly: GCA_035575945.1. Lineage (GTDB taxonomy): Bacteria > Pseudomonadota > Alphaproteobacteria > Rhizobiales > Xanthobacteraceae > Bradyrhizobium. Next base: position 21,210 of record DATLXF010000059.1, read on the forward strand.
TGCCTGATTCCGGCTTCTGCGTTTTTCGAGTTCACGGGCAATAAATATCCGAAGGCAAAGCATCGCTTTACGCTGAAGGATGCGGCTTTCATGGCAATTGCCGGCATTTGGCGCGAGGGGAAGGGCAATGAGGCGCCTGCCTTCACCATGTTGACGACATCGCCGGCGCCGGACGTCGAGCTCTTTCATGATCGACAGGTCGTGGTGCTACGACCAACGGATTGGGCGCACTGGATCTATCTGACGCGTCCAGAGAAGGACTTGCTGCGACCGCTGCCCGAAGGCTCCCTGCAAGTCGAGACCGTGCGGCCGGGGAAAGATGAAGCGGGAGCTATCTGATCGTCGGTTCCTCTGATACGAGCGCGGTGCAGCACGCGAGGGGGGCAGACGCACCAAGCCAATGGACGGCGGCGAAGATGAAGGTTGCGAATCACCACGCGGCCCATTGCCCCTCGCCAGCGTGAGCCGAAAGGACCGGCCGGCGCCTCCCTTTGGACGGCACCAGAAACAATCCGTAATCAGCCATTTGCCGAAGGGACCTAGAATGCCGGCCGACGAGCGGTTATGAATCGGGCGGGGCGGTACGCGCCGCCCTGGGGCTTGGAAAACCCCTGTTAGCGGTTGGTGCCGGCCGTGACGGCACCGCACTCCTTGACCTTATGGTCGGGGAGCCTGTGGCGTATGCAACAGGTTCACCCGAACTAAAGGCCACAGGGCCGTCTAACAGCGGTTTTCCAACTCCCCGATCACCAAGAGTCAGAGAGGGTTCGTTTGCGGGGGCGTACCGCAGACATTGTCCTCATCGGGGAGGGAAGAGATGGGCAGGGCCTGGAACGAAAACAAGAAGGGGCTGGAAACGCAGGCCGTCGCCGCGCACCGCGCTTATGTCGAGGCGCTGGTGGCCTGGGAACGGACAATCCATCGCGCAACCTGCCCGATTTGCCGCCCGAAAGGGGTGTCCGACGCGGAGCAAGGACGACGGTGCGAGCTCGCCGAGGCTAAAAAGGAGCGTTGCCGGGCGGCCTTTCGCGATCTTTGCGACGAGCTGGGTTACGTACCCACCGGATACGGCGTCCACATGCCGCCGGAAGATCAGAGCCGTTTCTGCCGCAAGTGCGACAACTAAGCGTCCTCTGGCGAGGTAATTTTGCCACCCCTGACAAAGTTGACGAACCTGACGAAAGCCCCCATATTGGGGGTCGGAGGTGGCTCATGCCGGTTACACGGAAAAAGGGCGGCGAGTCCCGCGGACGTGCTGGTCGGCGCGAACCGCTGACGCTCAAATTTGCAACATCGCTGGCCTCGGGTTTTGTCACCCGGAAGACCACGCGCGGTCTCCTCTCCGGCTTTGTCGACGCCGTGAAGCGCGCGGAACGGACCGGCAAATCGGTTCGCATGACGGTCGAGGTCGACCCGGCGGCCGCAACTCCGCGCATTGCGGTGGAGGAGGTTGCAGCCGCGCCGTCGGACGAGCTCGACGTCGCGCTGGCAGCCGCACGCCAGCGGGGATCGGTGCGGGTCGCGCAAATCCTGAACAGCCCCGACATGCTGTCGGCCGATGCTTTCGCCGATGAGATCGGGGCGACGCGGGAGACGGTGCACAAGAAGCGCCGGCGCCATGAAGTTCTGGGCCTTGAGGGCCCGAAGCGCGGCGTCCGATTCCCAAAATGGCAGGTCAGCGGGTCCGGCGAGTTGATTCCTAGCCTGCCAGAGCTCTTCGAAGCCCTCGGCGATCATCCGTGGTCGGTGTACCGTTTCTTGCTGGAAGAGCACAGCGAGCTCGCCGGCCGCACGGGGCTTGAGGCCCTCAGGGCGGGGCAGGTCGCCGATGTGCTGGCGGCTGCGGAGTCGGCCGGTCGGGGCGCCTTCCCCTGACGAAAGCTCCGACAGATCCGCTGCCGCCGCCTGGTTTCGAGTCGCGCCCGCTCGTCCTAACCGAGGTCGGGCGCGGCGCGCTGTGGCGCCGGCTCTACCAGACGCGGTTTCGCGATCCGCTCGGCTATGGCTTCGGGCCTAGCCGATTCAGCGATCCGGAGACCGGTTTGGTTCCTCCCGAACGCTTCGGGGTGGTTTATCTCGGCAGCAGCGTCAAAGTATGCTTCGTTGAAGCCATCCTTCGCGATCGCGGTGCAGGGCGCACTCAAACGTTTCCGATCGAATGGCGCGAGCTCGAAGCCTGGACCTGCGCCGAGATCCGCGTCGCGGCGCCGCTCAATCTCGTCGACTTTCGTGGCGACGGGCTTATTCGCATGGGCATTCCAACCGACGTCGCTCGTGCGCGCTCACAGGACCTGGGACGCGCCTGGTCGCGCGCCGTCTGGTCGCACCAGGCGCAGCCCGACGGGATCATCTACGACTCGCGGCTCAACGGCGAAACGAACGTCGTCGTATTCGACAGAGCGTTGCCGAAGCTCGCTGGCCACGGAACACCGCGTTTGGTTGAGTGTCGCAGCGACTTGGCCGCAATCATCACCGCGTTCGATCTTGCGATCATCTGATCGAGATTTACCGACTACCCGCAGCGAACGAGACGGGAGGCACAGTTGGACGACATCACTCTGAAAGGCCGCCTGTTCAAGGCGCTCGGCGGTTTCGGCGACAAACGCATCAAGGATTTGAGGAAGAGCGATTTCTTCATTTGCGATGATCGCGACCATGCTGCGCGCGACGCGAGAGGCGAACTCTTCCTCTGGTATTGCACGGTCGGGCTCCGGGTCATCGCCGGCGAGCTCGTTCACATCGAATTGGGCAAGGCCATGCCCAGGAATGACGCCGTGAATAAATGGTGGACGGAGAACACCGTCGACGGAAAATACGGAATAAAGGTCATCGCGATCGCCAAGGGCGAGGAGCACAAGCTCGGCGAGCTGGCGAAGCTCATCGCGGCCATCACCAAGAAGCCGTATTCTGTAAAAGCTTACAAATACGTTTGCCCCGAGGTTGCGTCGGTTCTCAGAAACACCGAGAAAGTGCTTGGCGCGGCGTGGGCGGATTAGATTGATGCTGCGCCCTCCACCCGCAGCCTCGCGCGCGTGATCGATCGGTCCGACGAATCAATCCTGCGGCTTTGATTCAAAATATCAATTGGACTTCGCGCATTGGCTGGTGCGACGATTCGCTATGTCATCCCCTCATTTCGTCGATCTCGGTCGGGTCCACATCGTGCTGGAGCGCATCGATCCGGCCAAGAACATGGCGCGGTTTTACGTGCTGTCCGTTGAACAGACATTGTTCGGCAACAGCGCGTTGGTACGAGAATGGGGATGTATTGGAAGGCTCGGCCGTCGTCGCAGCGAATTCTTCGGTCAGGTCGCTGACGCGCGCGTTGCGCTCGACACATGGCTTGCCCGCAAGAGAAAACGTGGTTACGTCCAACGCCGCACGCGTCCTTAGAATACCTCCGAATTTGTGGAATCACGCAGCGCGGCGCGCCGCAATGGTGGTTTGTAGCCATACCGCCTTGGCGCCGACCGTGACCAACTCGGCTTGTTGCAACAGCCGAGGAGTTCCCCATGCTGATGGTTATTTCCGGTTCGGACGTCAGTCGACATGCCGCCCTGATGGATCGCGCTTACCGCTTTCGCCACGCGATCTTTGTCGACGAGAAGGGCTGGGACGAGTTGCGTCAAGCTGACGGTTTGGAGCGCGATCGCTTCGATGACCCCCATGCGATTCATCAAATCTGCCTACGCGGCAATGACATCGTGGGTTATCAGCGTCTACTGCCCACGACCCGGCCGCATCTCCTGAGCGACGTGCTCAGCGACTTGTGCCGCCGGCGCCCGCCCCGCGGCCCACGTGTTTTCGAATGGACGCGGTTTTGCGTCGCGCCCGGCCAACGCGAAATGCGCCCACGCGGCGACAGTCCGTTCCTCGAGTTGGCGCAAGGCGTGGTCGAATGGGGAATGGCGAATCGCGTGGACACCGTCACAGTCGCCATCGACTGGCGCCTGATGGTGATTGCAATGCAACTCCGCTTCTTCGTGCGGCCGCTCGGATTCCCCAAACGTATTGGCCGTGACGAAGTGGTCGCGCTGCGCATGTCGTTCAATCGTGAGACCTTGGCCGCGATCCACGATGCGCGCGGTTGCGATGCGCCAGTGCTGACGACGGCGCCTTGGCCGTCGGCAGCCTAACAACAAGAGAAGCGCAACAGGAGGAAGTAAGGTGATTCGGACTGCCGATACAAAGATCGTCGCTCATGAACTGCACACACGATACGATCATGTTCGTGCTGTCACGTTGATCGGGCGAACCTTGCAGAAGGCCCTGTTTGCGGGCCGATCAGACGAGGTGGTTTTTTGGGCCTTGGTGCATGCTCACTACCGGGGCGGCGATCTTTGTGCGACGACTGAAGAGCAGCTCAACTTTTTCGCGCCATTCATCATCCGCGACCCGTCGGAGATCAACTGACCGGCTTAGACGTCGTTCGGGCCCACGATAACCGATGCCGAGGAAGCGCTCGGCGGATTCGCGGCAACGCCGGTCGAAGTCGGAAAGTCGCCTGGCCCCGTTGGCGCCTGGACGCAGACGGTCGAGTTCTGTCCGGTGAAACAGGAGACATCGTAGCCCGCACCGCGCACCAAATAGGTGCAAACGCTCACACCGTTTCCATCCTTGACATTGCGTGCGTTACAATCCCCGCTCGCCACGTAATTCGCGAGCTTGCCGTTCGACCCGCAACCGAACTGGCAAGCCATCAGGATCGACGACTGGTCGATTGTCGCACATTTCGAGCCCGAGCAAACTTGCTGGCCGACGATCGAGGTCAGCCCGTTCTTTTGTGCCTGGGCCCAGGAATTCTGTTCGTATTGCGTCCAGGCAGCCGTCTGCGCGGAGGGATTGTTGAGGAAACTTTGGGCGCTGCCGCTGTAGTAGCGCTCGAAGGTGCCCGGGCAGAACTGGAACGCGCCGAGGCACCCGAACTGATTGACCGTTCCGAAATTCCCCTCGCTGCCTGAGACCTTGGATGCGAAGTCCGCGCAGTTCGACGGGATGCCGGCCGCCGTCAGATTTGCGGCCGACTCGCCAGCAAACGCCGCCGCTGCCGACAGGCAGAGGAGAAGACCCGCGTCGGCGATGGCGCGACGGACTGCATGTCGCGCATTCATGGCTTCGCTCCGGTGATCGCGAATTTGTAGTCCCCGTTGACGAGCGTCATTCCGTCCTCGCTGAGCGCGAACGGGTGTTGGGCAAATTGGGTGAGCGTCTTATTTGCAGCCAGATCGGCGAAACGCGGATCGTCGGGTGGTACGATTTGATGCATCAGATCGGCGACAAGCACCGTTCGGCGTCCATCGGAGTCGACGCGGACAAGGCGCGTCGGGCAGGTGCCGGACGAGCAGTCCTCGTTCCAGATCTGCGAGACGATCAGTTCGCCCTTGGGCGTGCGCAGAACAAATTCGTGGATCGTCACAGTGCCCTTCGGGCCAATCGCAAGATCGTTCCCTGTCCAGATCCCGTCGGGATCCTTCGCGACGTTGCGATACGAGGTCTTGTAGGCAAAACTCATCTCCGCCGCGCTCGACGGCGAAGCAAGGATCAATCCGGCAAGGCCGAGGCAGCTCAGCCATGAGGCGGTGGCGCGCATGGTCGGATTTCTCCTGCGAACGGTTCGTGCCGATTGACCGGTGCTAGTGCAGGGGCACATTGAAAGAACACCCGTCGACGGCCGCATGATTGACGATCATTCCGATCTTCACCGTCCTGGTCGGAACGTCATAGGAGGCGTAAGCGGCCGTCGCGGTCGTATCGACGCCCGCGCCGGCTTCGGGTTCGAGAAAACAGGCACGGCCGGCCTCCAGCGTGCGCACCTGCACGCCTTCATAGATGGCCATGCGCAAAGGGCAGAGCTTGATCGTCACATGAGCGACCCGATCGACTCTCTTGACCTCGCAGGCGGTCGCGGTGTTGAGGGCGCTGAGAACGACCGAGCGTCGCGCACTCCAGATGACGAAATGGGCTTCGGTAACCGGTGCATTACCGGCCGCAAAGCGCTCGTCGCCCCGCGCGCGATAGTTCCGATTGTTCTCCTCGATCGCGTCCTTCCAAATGTCGGTGTAGGTGGCTGTCACCTGTGACGGCCGTTGCAGATCCGCGTAGGACATCGGCCGCCAGGTCCCTGGATCGGGGGTCAGCGACTGTGCTTTGGCTACCGTGAACGCCTCGCCCGTCATCAGTCCCATCCCCATGAGCAGCACGGCTCCGAGCCGCCTTCGCTTAGAACGACATCTAATATACTGTCTTTCGCTTGTCGACACATTTGCGGGTTGCACGGACGAGCGGTCCTACTCGTATCGTGGCCGGCCGGGCAGCCACCCCCAGAAATCCTTCGGGGACCTTTCGCGATTGCGCCAAGGAACCGCGGCGAGCGGCGGATAGACCGGCTGCATCGTCCAAATAGCGTCGTAATAATAGAAGTTCGCGGTCTCTCGCCGCATACGCCGACCTGAGCCATCGAGAAAATCTGTCGCGCAATGGACGACGGGGCCGCGATAGCGGGTCACGCGAGCGGTTTGCTGGTCGAGCATCCCGGGCTTGCAGCCGAAGAGCCAGATCGAGACGGGATAGCTGCGATTCCCCGGCGCGGTCGCCAACAAGCGCAGATAGGCGGCATTGGCTTCGACCTGTGTCGGATAGGGGAAGCGCTCGGTCAGGATCGGCGCGAACGTCGACCGGTCGGGCGCATATTCCAATCGCCCAGGCTTGACTTGTTCAGGTGCGAAGAGCGGTTCCGGACCAAGCGGCGGTCCGTTCACGACAGGACCTGCCGGAGCAGCGCAACCGGCTAGGAGGAGAAGAAGCGGAAGGACGAGGGCGTTTGGCCGCGATTGTGTTGTCACCGGCGGACCTCATTATCCAATGCCGATTGCCGGTCCCGTCGCGTCCGCCAGTCCCATGGCATTTCGAAAGTGCTCGACCACAAGCCGCGATAAGCTTTGCGCGCGTCCGCTTGGGCGGCGGCGTAAGAGGGGATCTTCAGATCGTCCGGCGCCAGCGGTGCGAGGACCGCAACGCCGTCGTGGAGCATGTCGGCGGCGAGGTCGGCATGGCCGGCAGTCGCGCAGCGGACAAGCTGCTCGTCACCCTCCGCGCGCACGCTGCCGCACGCAAGCCATCTGTTGAGGGTTGCGGTGACGAGCCAGGCTACGGCCATGGCGCCGCAAGGCCACGGCTGCCGTCCGAGCCGGGCCGTTTGATCAGGCGCGCAGGCCTCGATACCATAAAGCCGGTAAACCGTGCGGGTTTCAATGTCCCGGAAGCGGGTGCCGTCGATCACCTCGACACGAAGGGGCTGCGGTTGCGGCTGCGTTTTCGGAGTGTAGATGCTCGACGGCGCGTTCGCGGACTGGGCTCCCGCATTGCCGGGCAATAGCACCAACCCGGCAACTGCGATCAGGATCGCACTAAGCCGCGTCATCGCGCGATCCGAGATCGAGCTTGTGGAAGACGTTGGCGATGATATCGGTCGTGTAGACGGTCTCGCCGTCCTTCTTGTAGCTGCCGTCGGCGATACGACATTCGGCATACACCGCATCGCCTTTCGCGATGTTGGCGATCGCCCATTGGGCCGCCTTTTCGTTGAGGATCGTGACGGTCACCCAGTGGGTTTCTTCGCGTCGCTCACCCTTTGCATCCGTCCAGGCGCGGTCGGTCGCCACATTGATTTTCGCAGCCTTGTTGAAGGCCTTCGGCGCTTGGCCGACGCGGCCGCGCAGAATGAAGAGGTTCGTACTTCGCAAGGCTGTCTCCTATGGTTGCTGTGGGGTATTGGACGACGGCGCCACGGCGGGCGCTGGCAATGTCAGCTCTGAGGCGGCCGGGCGCTGCAGCGTCTTAAGAATGATCGCATTCGGATCGGGGAGATCCGCAAACGCCCAGAGACCGGCCTTGCTTTGTGCTGCGATCTCTTGGGCGACCCAATATGGCGGATGGACCGGTTGGCCATCGGGTTTGAGCGAGGCGAACGCGAATCCGGTTGCGATCAATGCCGTCCCAAGATCGATGCGGGAGCCAGCGCCTGCGCCTGTCGTCGGGATGGCGACACAAAAGACGAAGATGGTGCGTGTCTGCGGCACTTCGACGGCATTGTAGCATTGCGGTCGCAGATCGCGGGTCAGCGCGACGAGCATCGCGAGCGAAGCTTCCCCGCAATCGCGCTTCAGCCCGTGGCCGTTGGTGAAACTCGTGCCGCGAAGACAGGCTTGGACGCCGTAAAGGCGATAGGTCACAGCATCGGCCGACCAACTGTCCCCCGTCAGGTAGATCGCGTTTGGCGGCACGGGAAACCAAGCCGGAGACGATGTCTGAGCGTTCGCGGCGAGCGGCATACTGCAGAAGGTCAGCACGGTGAGGAGCCGCCGCAGATGCCGCATGTCAGTAGCCCTGCAGCGAGAAGTAGACACGTTGCACGCCGTTGGCCGTCGTGATGTCAACGAAATATGGATCGTCGCGCGCCTGCCGGGGCGTGGTCGGATAGTCCGTGGTGCAGCCGTTGTCTCCCGAGCATGTCTGCGAGGGCCTCGACAAATCGGCGCATAGATTGCCGTTCAGCGCCGCCGAATAGCCTGCGTCGCCGTCGGAACCCAACTGCACCGCCGTCAACCCGGCTGGACAGGCCTGATAAGGCTCATATCCAAGACCGCTCGCATTGCCTTCCGAGCAGCTCGGCCAACTCCCTCCATGCGCCAGGCTGTGAAACAGGCTCTGCATCACGGGCACGCAATAGGGAATCCCTGACCAGCTCGGATTGCCGGCGGCCGCGCACAGCAGCACCTTGCATCCAAAGGAGGCGTCCTGCGCCTCGCCGCGGCCCGCGCCGGCCAGCATCGCCGCGCCAGCCACGCCGATCAACAAAGCTGCACAGCGCGTCATCGTCCCTCCGCAAGCGAGCCTGGTGTGGATCGATCATCTCTCCTGTTGCCAGAGTATCAACATTCAATATATTGTCTATTCGAAAATGCGGGGCGGGGTGGCATGTCGAGACGCGCCATAGCAATAGGTTTCGGCCTTCTGGCTGTGGTGTCCAGCGCCCAAGCGCAGGACACCCGGCTCGCAGCCGTCGACGGATCCGGTCGGATTTTGCCGGTCGCGTCGCCGGTCGCCGTCGTTCAAACCATCGGCACCGTCAGGGGCGCCACGCCGTGTCCGAAGGCGAAGGCGATGACGCCCGAGGACGCGCGCGCTTTGATCGGCCGGATCGCGGCCGAGGAGCGTTTCTCGCCCGACTTCACGCTCTCGGTCGCCAAGAACGAGAGCCATTTCGACGCGATCGCGCTGTCGGATAAGGGCGCTTTCGGGTTGATGCAATTGATGCCTGACACGGCACGGCGCTTCAAAGTCGATCTGTGCGATCCGGCCGACAATGTCCGTGGCGGCGTCCGCTATCTCCAGGCGCTCACCACCCGATACCGCAATCCCCTCTATATCGTTGCGGCCTATAACGCCGGCGAGGACCCGGTGGACAAGAACCGCGGCCTGCCGCCTTACCCCGAAACCGTGCGCTTCGTCGCGCAAGTCATCAACGACTTCTACGCCTGGCCGAGCCCAAGCGCGGCTGTGTCGCGTCCAACGCGCGACAAGTCCGCTGCGGTCGCCGACCTGATCGAGCCTCCGCAAACCGGCTCCGTCACTGAGACAAAACCCGCCGCCCAGTCGCGCGATCCGGCGCAGTGGAGCGACGGGTTCGTCATGCATGTCGACTAACGGGAGGGAGCCGATGAGACGATCGCTATCGAGACCAATTCTGGGCGGAAGCCTATTTCTCTTGAGCATGGTGAATGCGCAAGCGCAGTCGAGCGGGGGCACGCTGCAGCCTGTTCAATCGACCTTGACGCAATTGGTGTCTGCGCTCACAGGGCCGATCGCCACCGCATTGGCGACCCTCGCCGTCATCGCCTGCGGGTTTTTCGCCTGGTCTGGCCGGCTCACTTGGGGCATCGCCGGCAGCGTCATCTTTGGCATCGTGCTGGTGTTCGGCTCGGCGCAGATCGTCCAGTTCTTCCAATCGGCGGTCGGACAATGACAGAAGACGAGCTCGAGGACCCGCTGATCACGCCGCTCGTCAAGGCGCTGACCCGCGCGCCGACACTGATGGGTGTGCCGTACATGTATTTCATGTTCAACGGCGTGGTCTCGAGCGTCTGCTTTCTTGTCTCGCACAACCTCTTCATGTTGCTGGTCGCGATCCCGCTGCATCTCTTCGGCTTCGTGATGACGCTGCGCGACGACCGCATCTTCGAAATTCTTTTCGTAAAGTCGACCAAATGCCCCCCGCGCTCGCGCGGATTCTGGGGCGCCGACAGCTACGCGGCATGAGGTGACGGCAATGGTGGCGCGCGCACTCCTCGATGAACTGACCTTCGGCACGATCTCCCGGCGTGAGCGCCCGGTCGCCTCGCATGTGCCGTATACCCGCCATGTCGATGACAACATCATCAAGACGCGCGACGGCCTCGTTATGACCGTGCTCAAGCTCGACGGCTACTCGTTCGAGACCTCGGATATGAGCGAGGTGAATGCTCGGCTTCTCGGCCGCAATGACGTCGTGCGGACGCTGGCAAACTCGCGTTTCGCGCTGACGGCGCATATCATTCGCCGCGAGGTCCAGCCGCGCATCGAATCGACCTTCGACAACGTGCTCTGTCGCGAGCTCGACGAACGCTACGACGCCGCGCTTTCGAAGCGTCGGATGTTCGTCAACGATCTTTATCTGACCATCATCAGGCGCCCGCTGCAGGGACAGGCGGGAACCTTCGATGCCATGCTGACGAAGGTGCTGGGCCGCAAGGACGCGGGTGGCGAATCAGTTGCGCGACAAACGGCGCTCAACGAACTACGCGACGCCGCGACGGCTGTGCGTGAAAATCTCGCCGGCTATGGCGCACGTCAGCTTGGCGTCGTGCGCCGCGAGGGCGTCTGGTTCTCCGAGCCGCTGGAATTTCTGGTGCAGATTCTGAACGGCGGCATCCCGCGGCCGATGGCGCTGCCGCGCATGGACATCGCCGACGCCTTGTCGTTGAAGCGCCTCTTCTTTGGCCGTAACGCCATCGAGGTCCGCGGCGCCGGGCCGGAAGACAGCCGCTTTGCCGCCATGGTGGCGATTCGGGAATACCCGGCTCAAACCGGACCAGGCTCGTTCGACAATTTGCTGCGCGTGCCGCACGAGTTCATCGCGGCGCAGAGCTTTGCGATCGTGGACCGGCCGGAGGCCGCCAAGCAGATCGACCGCGTCTCGCGCCAGGTCGACATGTCGGATGAGGCCGGGTCGATCGTCGCCGAACATCTCGATGACGCACGCGACGAATTGCTCGCCTCGGAGGCGATCTACGGCGAACACCACATGACGGTGATGTGCCTCGGCCGGGATCTCGCCGAGGTTGGCGCTGCGGTGACGGCGGTCGGCGCTGCGCTAACCGATCGCTCAGTAATCTGGGTGCGCGAGGATCTCAACTGCGAGCCCTCGTTCTGGGCGCAGCTTCCGGGTAATTTCGGCTACATCGCACGCAAGGCGATCATCTCGTCGAAGAATTTCGCGGGCTTCACGTCGCTGCACAATTACCCGAGCGGCCGGCCGGACGGCAATCATTGGGGACCGGCGATCTCGGTGTTCGAGACCACGTCGCAGACGGCTTACTATTACAATCATCACGTCCGCGATATCGGCAACTTCACCGTGGTCGGTCCCACCGGCTCCGGCAAAACGGTGTTCCTGTCCTTCATCGCGGCGCAAACCCAGCGCATCGAACCGCGGCCGAAGCTCGTCTTCGTCGACAAGGACCGCGGGGCGGAAATCTTCCTGCGCGCGCTGGGCGGCCAATATGAGACGCTGGTGCCGGGTGAGCCGACCGGATTCAACCCTCTGTCGCTTCCTGATACCGCGCCCAATCGTGAGTTTCTTTACCAGCTCTTCGCCTTCATGCTGCGGCCGGCGAATGGCGCAGAGCTGACGGCCTCGGAAGAGCAGGTGATTCGCAACGCCATCGCAGCGGCGCTCAGCGCCGGCCCCGAGGGGCGGACGTTGAAAGCCTTCTCGACCTTGCTGCGCGGCCGCATCCGCGCGGGCGAGGGCGATCTCCTAGCCCGGCTCGAAAGCTGGTTGCGTGCCGATCAGAGAGGCTGGCTGTTTAACAACGAACAGGACCAATTCTCGCTTTCGACCGTGTTCGGCTTCGACATGACGCGCGTGCTCGACGATCCCGTCGTGCGCACCGCGGCGCTAATGTACATCTTCCACCGCATCGACGAGCTCCTGACCGGCGATCCCGTCATGATCTTCCTCGACGAGGGCTGGCGGCTCCTCGACGACGAGGTTTTCGCCTTCTTTATCCGTGACAAGCTCAAGACCATTCGCAAACAGAACGGCATTGTCGGCTTCGGCACCCAGTCGGCGGCCGACATCGTGCGCTCCAAGGCCTCCAATACGCTGATCGAGCAGACCAGCACCAACATCTTCTTTCCCAATCCGAAAGCCGACGACGAGAGCTATCGGCAAGCCTTCCGTTTGTCGGGACGCGAAGTCACCTGGATCCGTTCGACCGCGCCCGAGAGCCGGTCCTTTTTGATCAAGCATGGCCGCGACAGCGTCGTCGCGCGTCTCAACCTCGCCGGCATGCCGGACCTGATCAAGGTCCTGTCGGGGCGCACCGAGACGGTCGCCGAACTGGACGCGCTGCGCGCCAAGCTGGGAGACGATCCGGCAGCATGGTTGCCGGTCTTCATGGGGAGGGCGGCGTCATGATCGGACGCATGGTTCTGGTTGCGGGCCTTATCGTTGGGGGCGCGGTCCCGGCGCTGGCCGACATTCCGGTGAATGACGCCGCTCAATTGACGCAGAAATCGCTGACCGCGGGCACGACCGTCAAATTGGTGCCGGTGACAACGCAGCGGCAGGATGCGAACAACGGCGTTCATTGCGCGGTCACGACCGGCAAGAAAGCCAGCGTGACCAACCCGACGGTGCAGCCGCAGAGCGGAGCCGGCGCGCAGGCCATCCAATCTTATGCCCCGGATCAGCCGACGACCCCGGATACGACCGCCCAGGGCGCGGCGCTCAACGACCAGACTCTCTTTCAGTCGAGCGGCAATGTCGTGGCCGGACTCAATGCCAGCGGTTCGACCATGACCGCAGCGAAATCCGCCTTCCAGTCCGCGAGCCAGCAGGTGGGCACCGCCCAGACCGTCATGGCGTCGATCGACATGAACAGCGCGGCGCGGCTGCAGAACAATCTCGCCTGGAACGGCGCGATCGGGTCGGCGAATCTCTGGGTGACCGCGATCAACGCACTCAACCTCGCCATGACAAGCGACATGAGCCGCGCGGCGCTCGGCATGCGTGCGACGTCAAACACCAATAGCCAGCCGATTTCGGGACCGGCGTGCCCGGCCGGACTGATCGGCTCGGGAACTCCATCGGATCCGTGCCGCACGCCGTCGACCTGCTCGACCACGCCGCCCGGCTCGCCGCCTGATCCCGCCTGCGTCAGCGCGCGCTACGTCGATACTGACGGGAATGTTCTGTTCTATCTGGCGCAGATCCAGAACGCGGCCAATGCAGCGGCGCTGATCTCCAGCAACAGCCACTAGGGAGGCTTTGATGCGCATTCATCTCGCAATTGCGGTCTTCGTCATCGGGCTCGCCGTCGCCCCGCAAGCCAATGCGCAGGTCCCGGTGATCGACAGCGCCAATCTCACCAAGGCGCAACAGATCGCGACCAGCACGCAGCAGATCCTCACAGCGGATCAGCAGATTCTGCAATTCACGCAAAAGACGCTGCAGGCCGTCACCGGCGATCGGTCGTCGCAAGCGCAAGGCTCTCTCGCTCAGATGGCGCTGGGAGGCGGTTTTTCGATGGCGCAAGCGCCATCGCTCGGCTCGGTGATTTCGGGTGGCGCGCTCTCCTTCGCGGGTATGGGCGCTGGGTCGCAGAACATCGTCTCGACGCTGATCAACGGCTTGCAGCTCGTGCAGACGATCACGGGGCTAGCGAACGGACAGACCAATCCTGTGGACACGGCTTACAAGAACTCGGTCAATGTCGCCGCGACGCTCTCCGGTTTGATCAATTCGACGCAAACCGCGATGCAGACGCGATCTCAGGCCTTCACGCAGGGCGGGCAGCAGATCGGCACCGCCCAGGACCTCAAGGGCAGCGTCGATCAGAACACGCAGGTCCAGATCCAGACGGGCCAGACGATCAACGAGCTGAACGGCGTTGTGAACAATGCCGCGACCGCCGCGAACCAGGCCAATCTCGACCGGATCGCGGCGCAGTCGGCGGCCGCGCGCGCCATGAAATTCACCCAGTGAGAGACATCGGGGAGCGACCGTGTCGAAACGAGCAGCGATCGTCATAGCCGTCGTCGCCCTGGCGATCGGCCTTTTAGCCGGGCGATTCCTGCTCTCCCGGCCTCCTTCTCCGGTCGCGAGCAACCCCGGCGGTCAGAGCGCGTCCGATGATGATGCGGCCGCGTCGGCCTCGCGCGCCATGACCTTCACGCAGCCAAAGGCGCCGACGAAATGAGACTGAGCTGGCGTGTGGTGTTCATTGTCCTGGTCGCGGGTGCGCTCGCCGGTTGCGCTTACCGGCCGCTCAAGGCGCCCTGTTCTCCCGACGAAGGCGGAACGCCGCTGGCCTATAGCGAGATGCCCCAACCTGCCGTGCTGCCCGCCCTCGAGGCGCTCGATCGCTGCGGCCCGATGCGGCCGATCTGAGAGGCGGCGATGGGGAACACATTCAACATTACGACATTGTTGCAAACCGTCGATCAGCTTGGTCAGAACTATGTTTCGAGCGCCTATCAGGCCCTGGCCAGCGCGGCGACCTCAGGCGGCGGGACCGGCGTCGCCGGCCTGCTCTTGACGCTCTATGTCATCTTTTGGGGCGTCGGCATCTGGCAGGGGACCGCGACGGGCGGTCCGGCCGACCATGCCTTCCGTCTGTTCCGGGCGTTCCTCATCTACGCAATGGCGACGAGTTGGGGCGATTTCCAGACCTTCGCCTACAACGCCCTGAACAGCGGTCCCTCGGCGATCGGCAATGCCTTGCTCAATGTCGTGACCACGGCCAACAACACCGGCACGGCCGCCAATCTCAATTCAGTGAACGGCGTGCAGTCGGCCCTGCAGAACATGTGGAACACCACGAACAGCGCTACGGAAGCGTTCCTGCAGAATGCCGGAATCACCAATTGGGGGCCCTACATCTTCGCCGCGGTCTTCTATGTGGTGATGGCGTTGTTGATCGGCTTCGCGATCTTCCTGATCATCTTGTCGAAGATGTTCATGTGGCTCTTGCTCGCGCTGGCGCCGGTCTTCATCATCCTGTTGCTGTTTGGCGCGACGACGCGTTTTTTTGGCGGCTGGATGAGCGCGCTGGTTCAGTATTTCGTCGTCCAAGTGCTGGTTTATGCTTTTCTCGCCTTCTATGTCTCGCTGATCCAGCAATCAATCGACACATTGAACGGCGTCGCCAATTCGAAATCGGCGACCTGGGCCACCATCGGTCCCGTCGTGCTGATGGCGATCATCGGCGTCCTGCTGCTCAGCCAGATCAACAATGTCGCGGCCGCGATCGCCGGCGGAGTTCCGATTTTCGCGCCGCGGATCGGATCCGTCATCGCGACCGCCACGGGCTTCCGCCTCGGGGCCGCGGCCAATCGTGCGCGGCTCGCCTTCCGCAACCCGTTGAACCCCGCATCGATGTCGCGCCGCGAGGAGCTCGCCTCCCGCCAGCGGGCGCGAGTCGGACTGCGGGCCGCCTCCTGGGCGCAATCCGCGGAATTTCGCCGCTTGGCTGACCAGCTCCGCAATCCGGGAGTGCCGCCGGCGCCTAGCAGCGGAGGTCGCCCGTGACGGAGACGGCAGCCTCGGAGCCGGCGCGGGTCGATCCGCGGTACTACGCGGACGGCGCGACATGGGAACACGACATCGCGCGCCGGAACCGCAATTCGCGAGCCCTCGCCTGGATCGTTGCGAGCGTCATGAGCGTCGTCGCGATCGTCGCACTGGGCGTTCTTGCCCTGCTGGTGCCGCTCAAGACCTACGAGCCCTACATGGTCGTTGTGGACAAGGCGACGGGCTTCGTCGAGGTCAAGCGGCCAATGGCCGAAGGCGCGCTGACCCAGGACGAGGCCGTCACGATGTTCAACGTCGTGCGCTACATCAAGGCGCGTGAGACTTACGATCCGAAGGCGCTCAAGGACAATTTCGACCTGGCGCAACTGCTCGCATCAGGTGACGCTGCGCGCGAGCTGACCGAAATCTACTCTCCTGCCAATCCCAATAACCCGGTCAAGATTTACGGCACCAACACCGAGGTCGCCGTGAACATCAAGTCAGTTACGTTCCCGAACAATCGTACCGCGCTCGTCCGGTTCTCGACGGACGAGAAGTCGGCCACCAACACGATCACCCGCCATTGGGTTTCGCTTGTGCGCTTCCGCTACACCGGCGCACCGATGCGCAACGAATGGAGGTTCGAAAATCCGCTCGGCTTCCAGGCGCTGGAATATCGCCGCGATCAGGAAACGGCGCCTTCGCCTGGAACGGCGGAGGCGAAGCCATGATCGGACGCTGCGTTGCGTTGAGTCTGCTTCTGGTGCTTCCCGCCGGATCGGCCTTCGCGGAGGCCACGCCGCGGCCTGGTCATCTCGATCCTCGTGTTCGCGATGTCATCTATAACAAAGACAACGTCACCGCCGTCGACGCCACCTACGGCACCTCGACGATGATCGAGCTGCAGCCGGATGAGAAGATCGAGACGCTGGCGCTCGGCGATTCGGTCGCCTGGAAGGTCGAGCCCAACCGCAAGGGCAATATCATCTTCGTCAAGCCGGTCGAAAAGAACGCGCAGTCGAACCTCAATGTCGTCACGGACAGACGTATCTACAGTTTCATTCTCCGGTCGAATACGCGCCCGCCATCATCGCAGATCTACGAAGTTCGCTTTCGCTTTCCCGAGAACGAAGCGAGCGCCGGGCTCCTTGCGGCAGCAAAGGAGCGCGCCGCCAACCCGAATCTGAAAGACCTCAACATCGCGAATGCCAACAGCGACTATGGTTACAAGGGCTCATCCGCCAACAAGCCGGTTACCGTCTTCGACGATGGCGTGAAGACCTGGTTTCGCTTCGAAGGCGAGGTGCCGGCGGTCTATATCGTCGACGCCGATCGCAACGAGAGCCTCGTCAACTATCGGACCGAAGGTCCCTATGTCGTCGTCGATAAGGTCTCGCCGCAGTGGACGCTGCGCAACGGCCAGGAGTCGACGTGTATCTTCAACCGCCGCCTGACCAATGTGCATGAGCCCAACGGGCTTGAGCCGTATGCGCCGCAGCGTGTCGGTGCGGCGTCACTCGCTGGGGGCTGAAGCGCATGCCGACACCGGAGGACTATCGCTCGTTCGAAATGGAAGCCGCCGCGGCGACCTCCGTCGCACGCGGGCGCACGGCACTCGGTCGTTTTTTGAAATTCGGCGTGCCGCTCGGCGCGGTGATGGTAGCCACCTGGATGATCTACAGTTCGACGCAGCGGCGCACTCCGACCATGACGACGCCCGACAAGGAGGAGTTCACAACCACCCAATTTCCCGCGCCGTCGCTGTCGACCCCGCGTCCGCAGACCAATCAGGGCACGATCGTGATCCCGCAGGCCCCGCCTGAGCCAGCGCCGCCGCCGCCAGCTCCCCCCGTGACCTTGCAGCCGCCGGCGGCGCCCGCGCCACCGCTCACCATGGTGCCACCGAACGACGACGAGGCGCGGCGGCTTGCAGAACTCGAGCGTCTGCGACAGGAGGAGGAGCGCCGAAAATGGGAGCGTCTGCGTGCTCCGCAAGTGATCGCCGACAACGCGAGTGCCACTGCGGCCGCCGCGAATCCTAACGATACTAATCAAGCCGCTGGCGCGCCTGACGATGATCCCAACCGGCGTTTCCTGGCATCCGTCTCGGCCGCAGGCGTCGACGTCTCGCGCGCCACGAAAAATAACCGGATCGACGCGCTGGTCGCACAGGGAACATTTATCCGGGGCGTACTCGAGACTGCCGTTCAGAGCGACTTGCCTGGAATGGTGCGCGCGACCGTCACCGAGAATGTCTGGTCGTTCGACGGACGACGCGTGCTGATTCCGGCGGGCAGCCGTCTCATCGGCGAATATAAATCGGGAATCGCGCAAGGACAGACGCGGGTCTTCGTCGTCTGGACGAGGCTGTTGCGGTCGGATGGCGTCTCCGTGCAACTCGGCTCGAACGGCGCCGACGATCTCGGCCGGGCCGGGAATGCCGGCTTCGTCGACAATCACTACGTTGAACGGTTCGGCGCTGCGATCATGTTGTCGATCGTTGGCGGCGCCGCGCAATTCCTCAGCGCCTATGGCCAGAATACCAACGGCTATGGCAACGGAACCGTCATCACGACGACGGATCCGGTCACCGGCATCGTCACGCAGACCCAGACAGGTGTGAACCAGAATCAGCTCAGCCTGCAGGCGCGCCAGATCGCGGCTCAGAACGTTTCACAGACCTTGACCAATATCGCGCAGGAAGCGCTTCGCAATTCCATCAACATCCCGCCGACGATCTATCTCGACCAGGGCAGCCGGATCATCGTCTTCGTTCGGCGCGACTTGGACTTCTCTTCCTTTTATCCAGATCCGGTCAAGGAAGCTCTGACGGAGTTGAAGCGTGAGCGCGCTGTCACGAAACCTGACCGTCTTCATTGATCGGGCGCTCGATCCGATTCGCGAGTGGCTCGCGGACGATCAGACCGTCGAGATCTGCGCGAACGGACCGGGCGAGGTCTGGATCGAACGCTTCGGTCAATCCGCGATGGAACGCCATGAGGTGCCGAGCCTGACCGAGCATGCAATCCGCCATCTTGCCGAGCGCGTCGCCGGCCACTCCGGCCAGAGCGTGAACGAGGAGCATCCGCTGCTTTCGGCCGCGCTGCCGTCGGGCGAGCGATTCCAGGGTGTGATGCCGCCAGCGACAACTGCCGGCGGAGCCTTTGCCATCCGCAAGCAGGTCATCAAGGAGATGCGCCTCGACGACTACCGCCGCCTCGGGTCGTTCAAGAAGGTCGAGACGGCCGGGGAGGGGGCTTTGACCGCGACCGACCGTCAGCTTTGCGAGCATCTCGAGGCGGGCCGCATCGAGGACTTTATCCGCCTGGCCGTGATCAGCCGCTATTCGATCCTGCTGTCGGGCGGAACGAGCTCGGGCAAAACGACGTTCCTGAACGCGATTCTCAAGGAGGTGCCGGAGGACGAGCGCATCCTCACGATCGAGGACACGCGCGAGGTCAATCCGATCCAGAAGAATTACCTGCCGCTTGTGGCGTCGAAGGGGGACCAGGGCGAGGCGCGCGTGACCGTCGAAATGCTCTTGCAGGCCTCGCTGCGGCTGCGGCCAGACCGCATCTTCCTCGGTGAGATTCGCGGCGCAGAGGCCTACTCTTTCCTCCGAGCGATCAATACCGGGCATCCCGGAAGCATCACGACCGTCCATGCCGACAGTCCGTCCGGGGCGTTCGAGCAACTGGCGCTGATGGTGATGCAGGCCGGCCTCGGGCTGAAGCGCGAGGAGATCGTCGCCTACATTCGCTCGGTGCTGCCGATCGTAATCCAGCAGACCAAGATCGGGGGCTGGCGGGGGACCTCGGCGGTCCATTTCTCGCGCATGGCCGAATGGCGGCAGGAGCGCGAAGCAGCGGAGCTTGGGGCAGGAAGGGGACGGCATGGCCCGCGTCGTCGCCTATAGAGTCGCAATTGCCATCCTTCTGCTGCTGGCGTTCTGTCTGCTTTGGAGCCTGGCCTACGAAATTGCCGTGGCGCTGCGTTGGGCGCCTGGACGCTTTCCGGGTGAGGGCGCCAGCCGGTGGGCCCTGTTTCGGCAGCAGAACGCGGACCGCTCGGCGGAGTTTTTCCTGATCGCCTGGCGTCACTTCTACGAACGGTTGATCTATCCGCCGACACGCGTCGAAGCCCTGATCCGCGCCGGCTACGGCGTGGCCACCGTCCTAGCGTTGGGTATCGGCGGATTGATCTTCGGCTTCGTCAATCGCCGCCAGATGCCCTATGGGGCGGCCCGGTTCGGCACGATCATGGGAGCGGCCAAGCAAGGACTGATCGCCAAGCAGGGGATCATTCTGGGCACGCTGAACGGCTCTACGATTCGCTCCGACGAACCGGCCCACATCCTCGTGGTCGGCCCGTCGCGATCCGGCAAGGGGACCGGCTTCGTCCTGCCGAACGGTTATCTCTGGCAAGGTTCGGCGGTGTTCTTCGATCCAAAGCGGGAGAACTTCGATGCGTTGGCGAACCATCGCACGACGATGGGCAACAAGGTGTTCATGTTTTCACCGGGGTCGAGCGATACCCATCGATACAATCCGCTTGATTTCGTGCGCCGCGACGAGCGGATGGCGACCGACTGCTTGGTCGTCGCATCCTTCGTCATTCCGGAGAAGGCCGACGACACCTGGGCCGGCGCCGGGCGGCTGCTGCTCTCAGCCCTGATCGGTTATGTGCTGGCGTCGCCCCTGACCACCACGGCGCAACACATGCGCACAGTGGCGCGAATGACCACGACGGGCAAAGATATCTCCACGGTGCTGCGCGCGATCGTCAAGACAGAGCGCGATCATCTGCCGACCTGGGTGATCGACAGCTTCAACCAGTACATCGCGCTCGAGCCGGAGACCCGAAACAGCGCCGTCTTCAACGTCAATATGGCGATGAGCCTGTGGAACAACGGACTGATCTCGGCCGCGACAGAGACATCCGACTTCGACATTCGCGAGCTGCGCCGGCAGCCGATGACAATCTTCATCGGCTGCACCATCGCGGAGCTCTCGATCTTCCGGCCGCTCATTCGCATCCTGTTTCAGCAGATCCATGACCTCTTGATGGAGAAAATCCCGGGGCCGGACGAACCGCACCAGGTCCTGTTAATGCTGGATGAATTCTTCCACGTCGGCCGGATGGACTCGCTGATCTCGAAAATCACGATCAGCGCCGGTTACGGGTTCCGGATGGCGATCGTCATGCAGGACATCGCCCAGCTCGACGAGCTCTATGGTCGCCATACCCGCATCACGACGGTCTCGGGCTCACAGATCAAGCTGTTCATCCAGATCAACGATCTCGAGACATCGGAATTCGTGTCCGAGATGCTGGGCGAGACGACGCAAGTCTACAAAACCCCCATTCAGCGTCCGGACCAAGGCATCTTCGCGCCGCGCGTCTGGGCGCCCCATTACACGCCGCGCCCGCTGCGCAGCCCGCTCGAACTCAGGGAAATGTCGTCGCGGCTGTCGATCCTGATGGTGAAGAACTCGCCATCGTTCGAACTTACGAAGATCCGTCACTACCTCGACAAACCCTACCGTTCCTTTTACGAGCGCGCCAAGGCGGCACCACCGCCTCTGCCAAAGTTGCGGGCCTGGCAGGATGAGGCACTGCGGGGAGCCATCAATCCGGCGCCGGAGGCGCCGCAGGCAGCGCCCGAAGCCCCGCCGCCCATCATCACCCCGGCAGCGGGGAGCGCGCCGGCGCGCAGGGCGCCTTCCCCTCGGCGGGCAAAGGTCGCGACGACCAAAGCGAAGGCGTCTGCGTCTCCGCCACCGGAGCCTGCGCCTCTAACACTGGTCTCGCGATCGGCTCCTCCACAAACACAACCGCGCAAGACGTTATCGCTGGGCGCGGTGCCTGCTGCCCCTCCGGGAGAGAACTGCGACGTGCGCGATATTCTGTCCTCCGCCACTGCAGGACAGCATGAAAGCTTCGCGGCAATGATGAGCGTGTTGCGCGCCGCGCCGAATGCCAAGGTTCACAAAGTGATAGAGACGCTTACGTCTTTGCACGAGTCGTTCGGAGAGGACGAAGAAACATAACGTCGCGCTTTTGCACCCGCTGTGATCCGACGATTGCCGACACCGCTAGAACTCAACGTTGAGACCAGCACCTGCAAGATGTCGAAGCCAAATAGCCACGTGTGGCCTAGTCCAATAATCTGAAACAGTGCTATCATTTGACAATATTATTTTCTATATTCAGCAGCTTATGTTCCCTAAGCTAGATTCTGCGACTCAGCTTTGTAGCAGCTCAGTTAAAATGTCCGGATCTGGCAAAGTAGGAATGTCGCTCCTGCGTTGCCAATCTGTCCGCGTTTGAGAGCGCGGGAGATTGCAGATTGTGGTTTTGATGAGCGAACGCGAGCTGCGACGTATCGAGGTTTTGTCGAAGAGTGTCGAGCGGCGAATGACAAGCTTGCGGCGGCACGCCTGCTCGACGTTTTAGTTCGTCAGGTCCAGCGACTCTTGAAGACGTTCCAGCCGGATGGCGCTGCGGCTCTCCGGCACAAGGCGCGCGGCCGACATTCCAACAACCGCATCGTCGATGGCGTTCGCGACTTTGCGCTGGAGCTAATCCGCGAACACTACGTCGACTTCGGACCGACGCTTGCCCGCGAGAAACTGATCGAACGGCATCAGCTCGTCAGCTCGCGGTCAGTAGTCAGTAAGGAGACGCTGCGCAAATGGATGACGGAAGCTGGAATCTGGACGTCACGCCGTGAGCGGAAGCGGCGGCTGCATCAGCCGCGCGGGCAGCGCGACTGCTTGGGTGAGATGGTGCAGATCGACGGCTCGCACCATTGGTGGTTCGAGAACCGTGGCGCCAAATGCGCCCTGCATCGTCTTCATCGACGATGCGACCGGCAAGCTGCTTCATTTGCGCTTTGCCGGCTCCGAGAACACGTTCGACTACTTCCATCCGGCCAGGGCGTATCTGCGGGAATGGGGCAAGCCGTTGGCTTTCTATAGCGACAAGCACGGCATCTTCCGAACGACCCACGGTTCTGAGCAGGACCCCCACCAGCGGCCTGGCGCAGTTTGGCCGCGCGCTCTATGAGCTCAACATCGACATCATTTGCGCCAATACGCCACAGGTCAAGGGGCGCGTCGAGCGCGCCAATCAGACCCTGCAGGACCGGCTTGTCGCTTCGGCTGCGTTCAGAGTTTGCCAGCCGACACAACGACGTCCAACCGCACAGCCGGCTCGGGCACCGTCCGCACGGGAGTATATCAGGGTCATGTCACAGCCTGCGCGTGTCGGCTCTAATGCGGTCAACTCCAATCCTTTGATGCCGTTGGCTACCCGGACGGCATCAGCCAATCGACACACACGCACGGTCACGTTAGCTCATAGGCCTCAGAAGGCCACTTTATGAAATACCGCAAGACGCAGACCCAAGCATTGGACTTCAGTCAACAAAATGGTGCAAGTGTTTCTCGATCTCATAGATGGGATATTTGGTCAGATCCTTTCCGATTTCGGCGATGATGCGTTTTTTAATGTCAGGATGGAGCGCCTCGCGCACGTCTGCCAACGTTCGTGCTGGCGCAACAACCACCAGCGCTCTTGCGTTACGGTCGCGTGCCAGGTCTTCCATGGCCGTCGCTACTCGTTTGGCAAAGCGATGCTCCTCTAGTTCGTGCCAGTCGGTCTGTGCCACAGCGCTGCGCAAATTCGTTCGAGCACGCTTGAAAACGCGCCCAGGTCGATCTCTGCCCTGCTCATGTGCTGGGGGATTGTCGTCGACAAATACGCGCTCAGTCTTCAAGTCCAGATATTGTTCGTCGCCGTCATTCCGCAAAAATAGAGCTTTACGGCCGTCGCCAACGAAGACAAAGGCGCCATGCGGGATTTTTAGCTTCGTCATCGGGCGTCTCTCAAAGGACAAACACTTCCGGTCACTATCTGCGAAAGAGCCTATTGCTGACTCATTCTTTCAGACTGGTTGTTGCTACGAACGGCTCGGTATGTCAGTGCTATCCCTCGCGCATCTTCATCGGAAGCGACTGGCTTCAGGAGGACATTGAATTATGTCCCTTTCACGCTTTCTGCAGCTTCAAGCGCAAGCCGCGCCTCGTGAACAAACGTCTCCCAACGCTTATAGGGTGTAGTACGGTGAGGCTGCTTGTGATCGACAACGTCCTCGTCCGGCCATTGATCGGCGCTACAATTTCTTTCGGTTGCGGGAATCTGAAAATAGACCGTCCGACAGAGCACGCGGGCTGCGGCCTCTATTTCAGCTTGCGTCGGCATTGAGGCTTCTCCGTGGCTGTTCAGCAGAACATTCTGAAATGGTGCAAGGGTTCGCCTTGACAGTTGTCAATAAGGTCATTGCACCACCTCAACCGGATCATAAGCGTAGCCCGCCATCGACCTCAAGGACGCGGCCGTTGTAGTAGTCATTTTGCAAGATAAACGCCGCTGCATGACTTATTTCCGCAGGAGTCGCCAGCCGTCGCATCGGTATTCCCGAAACAATTTTTTCTCGAATTCTTGATGGGATCTCGGCCACCATTGTTGTATCGACAAAACCCGGCGCGATACCAGCGACGCGAATGTTATAGCGTGCAAGCTCCTTGGCCCACGTCACGGTCATAGCTGCCACGCCCGCCTTGGCGGCTGAGTATTTTGTTTGTCCGACATTGCCGTAGCGAGAGATGCTTGAAACGTTAATGATCAGCCCGCCGCGTTGCCCCTCGATCATATGAAGGGCTGCTTCGCGCCCGCACAGGAACACGCCAATCAGATCGACGGCGATCACCTTCTTGAACTCTGAAAGCGACATTTTCCGCTGCACCTTGTGGTCGACGGCCTTGACCAGAAGCGCATCGCTCACCACGCCGGCGTTGTTGATCAATCCGTCGATGGAGCCAAATTCAAGACGGATTTTGCGGAACGCATTTTCAACCGCCGGCTCGTCGGTAACGTCGAGCGTGAAGAATTTGTTCATGCCGTCCAAGCCAGCCAAGCCAGCACATTGCCGCAGTGTCTCCTCGAGCATGGAAGCGTCGCGATTGATGATCGCAAGGTTTGCTTTGCACTGAGCCAGGGTCTTTGCCAATTCTCGGTCGATGCCTTGACCAGCTCCGGTGATGACAATCGTCTTGCCGCGGATGTCCAAAATGGGGACTCACCGGTTCCAATTATTGAAGTCACCATAGAAGATGCATCCAGCTAGGAAATTGACGGCGGTCAATGCGCAACAAGCCGCGACCTGAACAATTCTGATCTGCGAAAGCCCCGCTTTTCGGAAATCGAGATAGGGATCAGCAACCGAGCTGAAGCTTTGGAGATGACAATGCGTACGGACAATGAAATTGAACGTGACGTGAAGGACGAGCTGCAATGGAACCCGGACCTTGACGCGACCGATATCGCGGTCTCGGTCAAACAGGGGGTCGTAACGCTGGCTGGATTCGTCAAAAGCTGGAGCGACAAGTACGAAGCAGAAATGGCAGCCAAGCGCGTGTCTGGCGTCCGCGGCATCGCCAACGATCTGGAGGTGCGCCTCCCGAACGTCGACGAACGTCCCGACCCGGATATCGCTCGTGATGCCGTTTCCGCGCTCAAGAGCCAGCTACCGCTTTCGTCCGAAAATACCCGCGTGGTCGTCAAGAACGGCTGGATTACTCTCGAAGGAAATGTCGAGTGGTACTATCAGAAAAGTATCGCGGAATCGGCCGTGCGCCGGCTCAAGGGTGTCCGTGGCGTGATCAATTCGATCGTCATCAAGCCGCGCGTGGAGCCGTCGGAAATCAAACGTAAGATCGAAGACGCGTTCACGCGCTCTGCCGAGATCGACGCGAACCGGATCACCGTGGAAGCCAAGGGTGGCGAGGTGATCCTCAAAGGCACCGTTCGGTCGTGGGCGGAGCGAGAGGAAGCGGGGAGGCAAGCGTGGGCTGCGCCTGGTGTTACCAAGGTTGACAACCGCATCGTTGTCAGCCCGTAGGTTGACGGCCCAGGAGTACGCGCGGCTGGTCGCACTGCCGCCCTCCTCCACGTGTGCCTGACGAGATGACTGGCCTTTATTCGACGGAGAACTCGAATGCGCGCATTTCTATGCGCGGTCGCCGCTGCGGTCGCCTTGGCAATCGTGGCGTATTTAGTTCTTGCTTCAGTTCAAAAGACCGCAGACCAAGCATTCAGGACTGAGGCGGTTCGCCTATGATTGGCACGCTCATGAAAGAACAAGCGAAGCCTGCGGGGCGCTGCGGGCACTAGGGCCTCCGAGGGCCACGATCGATCGGCTGAGTGAGTTTCACTTGGCGAGTCCCGTCAAATTCAATGATGCCGCGCTCTTTCAATTCCGTCAGTGCGCGACTGACTGTTTCGATGGAACGCCCAAGGTGGTCTGCCATGTCATGACGGCTCATTGGCAACGAAAAGAAATTATCTGGCGCTTGCCGCAAACGTGTCTGCATTTGAGTGAGAAATGGAAGCACTTTGTCGATTGAACGCTGATTCCAACGATTATCGATGTGGTTATCCATGTGAAATGCCGCACGGACAGTCGCATCCCGAACCATTTCAGCCATGGCGCCGTCTTTTTGTGCGGGGCCCTCGATATCTTCGCGGTCGTAGCGTCCTAGGATTGCGCCATCGCCGATTGCCTCTATGACGAGGTCTGCGCGGGCATCAGTATCCGCGGCAAGATGCAAAGGAGGTCAGCCGATGCGGCTTGTCATCTTGGGGCCGCCGGGCGCGGGCAAAAGCACACAGGCGCGGCGCGTGGCTGAAAAGTACGGTACCGTACACCTCTCGGTCGGCGATCTACTGCGGGCAGCGGTCGCATCGGACAAGTCGGTCGGACCGCTAATTAAGGATGCCATGGCGCGCGGCGATCTTGTATCGGACGACGTCGTGAAACCTATCGTCTTGAAGCAACTTGACGGTCCCGATGCCGCGAAAGGATTCATTCTTGATGGTTTCCCGCGGACGATACCGCAGGCTGAGGCGCTCGGCCGTTGGCTCAAGGAACGAGGCCCCGATCTCGACGCGGTGATTGAGCTGAAGGCGGATCACCGGTTACTGATTGATCGGATTGCCGCGCGGAACGAAAACACTGGGAGCCGAGGAGAGTTGCGTCGGGTCGATGACAATGCCGAGGTGCTGCGGTCGCGGATCGATACCTACCATAGACAGACAGCTCCGCTTCTCGATTATTATCGGGGACAAGGCCTTTTGAAGTCCGTAAACGGCATGCTTTCGATTGCCGAGGCCGAACAAGAGATTGACCGAGCTCTCGCGTACCTTCCCACCCAGAAGGGGTCTCGACTCTGACGCTTAATGTCCTGCCCTCAGTGATCGGCGCAAGATAAGCTTATCGTGATGCATCAATCATGCTGCTGCCGAAAGGAACTTTACCCTCTGACCACACTTTGCACCAATTTTCCCGGGGGGGGGGGGGGGGGG
>DATLXF010000060.1:0-5336 GCA_035575945.1 Bradyrhizobium sp.
CGTCGCGACGGGCAAGGTCGGACCTCGCCTCACCGAAGCGGTCCTGACCCCGACGATGCTCGCCAGGCCGAGCCAGGAGTCCATCGGGCGGGGCGCGACGCTGGCGCACCGCTGCGCCATCTGCCACGGCCCGACCGGACTCAGTCGTGCCGACTCCCCCAATCTCGCCGGCCAGTATGCCAGCGTGATCTACAAGCAGATGCTCGACTTCCGTTCGGGCGCGCGGACCAGCGCGATCATGTCGCCCTTTGCCGCCAACCTAACCGACCAGGAAATCGCCGACGTCGCCGTGTACTACGCCTACCTGCCGCGGCTGCCGGCCTATCATCCGACCCCGCAGCTTCCCAGACCGCGCATCGTGATCTACGGCGCGCCGCTGCGGGGAATCGCGCCCTGCGGCTCCTGCCATGGCAGCCTCGACAACAAGGTCGGCAGCCCGTGGCTGGAAGGCCAGTCGGAGGTCTACATGAGGGAGCAGCTGCTGGCCTTCGCCTCGGGGCAGCGCCGCAACGACATCAGCCAGCAGATGCGCAACATCGCGCGCGCGATGACACCGCAGGAAATCAACGAAGCGGCAGCCTACTATGCCTCGCAGCCGCCGGATGTCGTGAAGGCGGTCGATTAGCTGCGCGCGCCCGTGGTCCGAGACAGGGACTTGGCCGCCAGTCGATCCCAAAGCAAGGGTCGGCGGAATTCAACCCGCGCTCTGCCGGTGATCCTCGCCTCGTCCGTAGCGATCGCGTCAAGAGACGATGTCTGGCTCACGATTCCGTCTCCACCAATGGATGAAGGCGTATCGACGGGCAGGCGCTGGCCGTAGCGGCGGAGCATACTCCGCGCCGTGGTAGGTGCGCTTCCGACCTTAAGGGATAAGGCTAACCTGATCCTGGCGCTGCAGCAGCCTCCCGAATTCCGTTGAGGGGGTCGTGCCCCCTTCAACTACATCCCCATCGAATAGGATGGCTCATGTTCGGGTGGGGTTCGTCCAGTCGGGACGCTCTTCCAACGCAACGCATACACCGACCCCGAGATTGTTTAGCAGCCGATAGAGGCGCTCGACACTGTAGTCGTTCGTGCGTCCGTTACGGAGTTCGGAGACCTTCGGCTGAGGGATGCCCGTGATCCGGCCGGCCTCGGCCTGGACCGTGCCGCGCTTCTCGCTGACCTCGTCGATCTTGCCAACAAGCCTCGATTTCAGAAGTCGGGTTTACGCGTCGGGCACCGAGATTGGCGAATACGTTGCCCCGAGCGTGCCGGCCTACCAGTAGATTTCCATTTCTACAGTCGCCATCACGACATATCATTTTCTGAAGTATTTCAAGAAGCCAGTTTGGCGTTCGCGGCAGAGCGGTTGCGACCCGCTTCCTCTGCTGCACGTATTTGGATCGAATGATCTGAAATTCGCTTAGCTCCGCTGCTCTAGGACGGAATAATCCGCCCACCGCGCGTTTCCGATCTCGTGAATCACTGGTTGGAACTCGGCTCGCATCGCCACCACGACTGGCCGCTTCACCTATGGGCGTCTTCCCAGATTTTCTGAATGATCCCCAGCACTCTCCTGCTCACATGCAAATTGCAGAAGTGGCCGACCTGCCGCGAGGCCCACGAAGCCGTTGGATTTGGATCGTAGGTATATGTCTCTTCATTCCTCCCCCGCACACCTGAGGTGCCCAGACTTATCGCGCACGTCCGAAGGTGGGTGGCAGGTATCTTGGTCAATTCGCGTTCCACGCCCGTCGCCGTGATCGATTGTCCATAGAACTCGAGTTCTCCCTCGATCGCTGCTCGACGCAGCTGATCGAGGAAGGCGACCGCTTCTCCATTTCCCTTGATCAATCCGATCTTGTTCGCCCAGGTGGCCATCATCAGCAGCGGGTACGGACCGAAGAAGAGCCTCCATCGGCGTCGAATCTGCTGGTGCAGGGACGAGCCTGCGGCAACGGCCATCGTCCACCCGGGAAACCCCGATAAGATCGTCTCGCCAGGACAAGTGACGGACGTGTTGACGTCGAGAAGTGAAAGTCCGGCGCCAGCTCCAATCAAACAAAGCGCAACAGCCATCCGACGCGGCGACGCTCCGCGGTCAGAATGGGCGGAACATTTTCGGTGGCCACTTGCTCCCGCGGATCGCTTCCGTCGAGCAGGAGAATCCTTACTTGAAGTCCCCGCGCCGCAGCATCGGCTCTCAATCTGAGATGTTCGTGCCATAACTCTTCCGGTCGATAGGGTCAGGTCGCCGAGCTCAGACCGCATGCACCCTTGGCGAACCGAAAGCGACCGCAATTCCGATATCATGCTGCCGCCGGCGTGCTACATCCATAGCCGGCATGCGAGATCTGCATGCTTCAACTACGGGCTTGCATCTGTAATTTTTCGCCGAGCTCAACGTCTATAGAAGGCTAGTCGTATGCATACGGCATGGCATTTCTTCCCAACCGTCGCACAACAGCTGCGGCGGGAACGATGGGGCAGCGCTGTTTGGCGCCAGGCGGGGTCATCCTTTCGATGTTCGATGTCTCAAGAGCCGCAATGACGATCCCCGAATGCTTGTTGGCTCAATTGGCCGGATCGAACGGGCTGGAAACGCGATGGCCGCGAAAGTTTGCCGAGTAGGCATGGGATCGGATGTCGGTCATATTCGTGCGGTATTGAAGGAAATCTTCGAGAGTGCCGCGATTCGGCGCAACGCCGAGATGCTGGTCGACGGCAGCGACATTCGAAACCGCGAAGCGGTAATCTGCTTCAAAATGTTGATCGGCTCGATCGACCTCGCAGACGCCGATCTCATTGCGGCCTTTCATGAGCTTTGGGTCGGCCGTGAGGATGAACGCGCCCATACGCAGCTTCTGAGCAAGGTGGGATACGAGTTCTGGCCGCAGAACGCAGCACAGTTCCTTTCCCGGTTCATTGCCGAGCGTACCGGTGGCATCCGAAATCTCGACTTCGGCGACTGAGCCCCCATCGCACCAGCGAGAAGCCGTCCAGAAGCCGGCCAATCCGCGATCAATTCGCCGCTTGGGCGTGGGCAGCCGCCTTCGACGAAGTGAAACGCGATGGAATAGTTCACGAAGGCTGCCGCGGATCCGGTCCGGCCTCGCGATTGCGCTCCGCACCGGATCGACCCGGCAGTGGTGCCGCAGGGGCGGTATCGGACTCGTCGCCGCGAAACGACGGCGCGCGACGTCTTACGAGCCTTTCCAGGACCTCCCGCCGCGGCCTCTCTCCCGGAGTCCCCGCGTCCGATCAAGAAGCCGCAATTCGCCTTCGGCGGGTCTGATCGATGAGGCGCGGACTCGGCGTCCAGCACGCAAAAGGTCTCGCTTCCGACCTTTCGACCGTCGTGCCAAAACTCGAAGATCCACTCTCCGGCTACGATCTCCCACGTGTGGTCAAACATGAACTCGCGATAGGCCTGGGCGCCGATTGAGCCGCGAATGGTATACTCACTTTCGTAGTGCCGAACCTCCGAAGCCGGATCGAGCAATCCCGCCTCCGGAAAGACGGTGACGAGCCTGAGATCCACACGCGCGCCGGCGGGAACGCCCTCGACGACGTACCGCAGGCCGAATCGCAGCGACTGGCGCGCAGGGATTGTAGTCGTGCTCCGCACCAGAGAGGCGTTCCGGACGTTTGCGACCGCGCCAAGACTGCTATGAGCGATCGGCAGGTTTCCGCTGCTGGCATGAAAAATTCCCCGCTCGAGTACCCGAACCCGCTCGACCCGAAATTCGTCCGACAGCCCTGCCGAAACCGGTAGGATTGCGAACAGAACCGCGCCTGAGCACAAGGCGCGAGGCAGGACCGATGCGAACTGGTCCGGACGTCGGCGCACGTTCCGTATCCTTCGGTGAACCGAGCTTCGGGAGGAGCCTAGGGCGCGCAATGCTCGAGCCTCCTGCGAGAAGCTTTGCTTCCGAGACCGAGATGATCCGCTCGCATGGGTCGGCGACCTTTCCGCGAAGCTTGCCGGCCGACCGATGGTTGCGATGCGGATCCGTTCTCTCTCGAAGGCAGCCGCTCGATTCCCAACCTCAGTCCCAGTGCGTTCAGGAAGATCAGGACGGTACGAAATCGCGGTATGCGAGGAAAAGCGAACGAGCGATAGAGATTCTCCCGTGAGAGTATCGTCGCTCGCGCCAGTTCCGAAACATTGTCATGAGAGCGTACGGTTTCCGCCAACGCTTCGATGGCCAGATCCAAGTCGGCGCTTCTGAATGCCGTCGCGAGCGAACGAGCCGTCGTCTTCGAGACCGGCCGAGGTGCCTCCGCGGACGGATATGGCTCGAACTTAACGATCAGACGCAATCCCAAAACGCGTAGCACTCTAACCATCGTGTCCAGCGCAGGTCCGCTCTCGCAGCGGAATGCGCGGTAAATGGTCGTTCGGTCTACCTTCGCAGCTCGAGCAATCTTGGCGATTCCCTCTCCGACCACCGCCGCGTCGACGGCCCTGCAGATCGAACGCAGATCACTCGTCGCGAACGCCCGAGCGAGAGCGCCTCGGTGGGCCCGCCTGGACGAGTTTGTCGGAGGTGTCGGGGTCGGCATGTCCATACTAGCGAAAGGTGCGCCCCGCCTCCGTCGCCGACGTCGGGAGGGCCAGAAAGGACGGTATCCGCGAGCCAATCAAATTTCGCTCGCCCAAACATCGATTCAGGAAATCCGACGAAGGTCGCCGACGTTCACGGATTGCCGCATCGCGACTCCGTGAGCACGCTTCCGACGCACTTCCCGTCATTCAAACCATCATCGGCATGTTATAGACGTGTCCTGTAGCCGATCCAGCGGGACCTTTCGATATCATATCGGCGTCGGCGCACGGCAACCATCTGCGGCGATCTGGTGTGCACACTGGTATGCGCAGGCCGCTGTAATAACATGCCTGTTTCGCCGTCAATATTCAGTTGGAGAGTTTTGCCTAGTCGCCGTCGCCTCGTTGGCCGGTTGGGTTCATGGCGACGGCGAGAATAGGAGCGACGTCGAACGTCTCCTTGCGGTTGTCGATCACAAACAGCAGCTACTCCGGCTCGCCGCCGCACCTTGGCGCGGGCCCTCTTTGTGCAAGCTCGGCCGGCCAAATGCCTGATCAGGCGATGATGGTCCAGTTGTCGCTTACTGAATTCGCATGGACGACGTCCTGTTCGTTCTCGGGGAACAACAGCGCGGACCCCTCCATTGTGATCGAGGGATCCGGCACGAAGGCGCCGCCTTCCACGCTGTCGAACATGAAGTCGTCCTGCGCCAGCTGATTCTTCTGAATCCCCTCGAGCAGAATGGATCCGGATCCCCAGCTCACCAGAACGCCTTGGAGCGTATCGTTCACGCTCACCTGATTC
>DATLXF010000061.1:0-80347 GCA_035575945.1 Bradyrhizobium sp.
CTCGTCAGCTTCATGCACTATGATCTCGGATATTTCGACCTGGAGCAGAAAACCCTGCAACCCCTCGACAACCCGTTCGGCACGAGGTTGTCACCCATGTCTTAGGTACGATCCGTTACCTATGTGTCCGGGCTGGACAAAGTGAGGCCTGGTGGGCGGTCACGGATTCGAACCGCGGACCCTCTCGGTGTAAACGAGATGCTCTAACCAGCTGAGCTAACCGCCCTACGCCGCCTCTTTAGCCTTGCCACGGGTGTTGGAGCAAGGGGGCGGTGACATTGCGCCCCGACCTCAGTTGACCGCCTGACCTGTTTCCGGCGTGGTATGACCTCGCAGCGCAGCGATGGAGGCCCCAATGGAACAGCCTAGCGGACACGAGCAGAACGCCGACCAGATCGCCTATTGGAATGGCCCCAGCGGGCAGCGCTGGGCCGACCGCCATGCGGCGCAGGAGAGCCTGCTCGGCCCCATTGCCGACGTGCTGATCGACCGCGCCAGGCCGAGGCCCGGCGAGCGCGTTCTCGACGTCGGTTGCGGATCCGGTGCGACGACGGTGGCGTTCGCGAAGGCGGTGGCGCCTGATGGCTTCGCGCTCGGCCTCGACGTCTCCGAGCCGATGCTGTCGCAGGCGCGCGCATTTGCGCCGAAGGGCTTGCCGCTCGACTTCGTGCTGGCCGATGCTACGGTGTACCCGTTCGAGCCGGCGAGCTTTGATCTGCTGGCATCGCGCTTCGGCGTGATGTTCTTCGCCGACCCAATCGCGTCCTTCGCCAATCTGCGCCGTGCGCTGAAGCCGTCCGGGCGGCTCGCCTTCGTCTGTTGGCGCGAGCCGAAGGAGAATCCCTGGATGATGGCGCCGTTGATGGCGGTCTACAAGCACGTGCCGAAGATGCCGCCGGTCGGGCCAGAGGAACCGGGCCCGTTCGCCTTCGCCTCGGAAGAGCGCGTGATGCGCATCCTCAAGGGCGCGGGCTTCGCCGATGTGGCGATGGAGCCGCACAATCTCGCGATGGACATCGCGATCGGCGGCGGCCTCGACGCGGCGGTGGACGGCTCGCTGCAGATCGGCCCGGCCAGCCGCGCGGTGCAAGGACATCCGCCGGAGACCTATGAGGCCGCTAAGGCCTCGATCCGCGAAGCGCTCGCGCCCCTCCTGAAGGGGCAGAGCGTGCCACTACAGGGCGCGATCTGGATCGTGACGGCGAAGGCGGGGTAGGCCGCGGCTCTCTCCACCGTCATTGCGAGCGCAGCGAAGCAATCCGGAATCCTCCGCGACTACCGTCTGGGATTGCTTCGTCGCTTCGCTCCTCGCGATGACGACGCGGACGGAGTTGTGGATCCTACACCACGTCATCCGGCGCCAGAGCGCAGCCGTTGTCGGGATGCGTCTCCACCTGGAGCGTGCTGTGACCGATGCGGAAAGAGGCCTTCAGCATCTGCGCGGTCTCCATCAGAAAAGCGTCGTCGCTGCCTGCCGGCATGACAAGATGGCACGTCAGCGCCGTCTCCGTGGTCGAGATCGGCCAGACGTGGAGATCGTGGATATCAGACACACCAGGACGCGCGAGCAAAAAAGCCCTAACGGCGGCGAGGTCGGTACTCTTGGGCGCGGCGGCCATCGACATGTCGATCGAGCCCCGCAGCAGGCTGGTCGTGCTCCAGAGAATGACCGCGCAGATGACGAGGCTGGTTAAGGGATCGAGCCAGAGCCAGCCGGTCCAGATGATGAGCGCGGCCGAAACCACGACGCCGAACGAGACCGCGGCGTCGGCGGCCATGTGCAGATACGCGCCTTCGATGTTGATGTCGTCCTTGCGCCCGCTCGCGAACAGCAGGGCGGTGAAGCCGTTGATGAGGATGCCGATGCCGGCGACCACCATCACGGTGGCGCCTGCGACCGGCTCCGGCTCGCGCAGGCGAAGGATTGCCTCCCAGCCGATGGCGCCGGTTGCGACCAGCAGGAACACCGCATTGGCCAGCGCGGCCAGGATGGTGGAGGCGCGCAGGCCGTAGGTGAAACGGCCGCTCGGCGCACGCCTGGCTGCGATCGATGCGCCCCAGGCCACGATCAGGCCGAGCACGTCGGACAGGTTATGGCCGGCGTCGGCGAGGAGGGCGGTGGAGTTGCCGACATAGCCGTAGACCGCCTCGGCCACGACGAGCGCTGTGTTGAGCGAAATGCCGAGCGCGAACGCCTTGCCGAAGCTGGCGGGCGCGTGAACATGGCCGTGGTGATCATGAGAGTGCCCACGTCCATGATTGTCTCCATGCGCATGCGAATGGTCGGCGTGATCATGGTGCTGATGACGGTAGTGGTCGTGGCTGCCCAATTCAGCGCTCCTGGGACGCCGCCATATCCGGCGCCATTGTAGGCGTTTCATTTGTCACGTCACGGCGGAACAGCACGTAGAGCGCCGGCAGCACCAGCAGCGTCAGGACGGTGGAGGAGATAATGCCGCCGATCACCACGGTCGCGAGCGGCCGCTGCACCTCGGCGCCGGCACCGGTGGCGAGCGCCATCGGCACGAAGCCGAGCGAGGCGACGAGGGCCGTCATCAGCACCGGGCGCAGCCGCGTCATCGCACCCTCGCGCACGGCATCGACGACCGATCGCCCCTCGTTGCGCAGCCGCTCGATGAAGGCGATGATGACGAGCCCGTTGAGCACCGCCACGCCCGACAGCGCGATGAAGCCGACGCCGGCGCTGATGGACAGCGGAATGTCGCGCAGCAGCAGCGCCGCGACGCCGCCGGTCAGCGCCAGCGGCACGCCTGAAAACACCAGCGCCGCATCCGCTGCCGATCCCATGCCCATGAACAGCAGCAGGAACACCAGCAGCAGCGCCACCGGCACCACGATGGTCAGCCGCTTGGTGGCCGAGACCAGCTGCTCGAACTGGCCGCCCCAGCCGATGAAGTAGCCGGGCGGCAGCTTGACCTTCTCGGCCACGGCCGCTTCGGCCTCAGCGACGAACGAGCCGAGGTCGCGCGCACGGACATTGGCGGTGACGACGATGCGCCGCTTGCCGTTGTCGCGGCTGATCTGGTTCGGCCCGGGCGTTGCATCAACGGTCGCAACCGACGACAGCGGCACGTAGCGCATCTGGCTGAGGGGCGAGGCGGCCAGCGCGGTTCGAACGGCCGCGCCGGTGTCCTCGGCGGGCGGCAGCGGGATCGGAATGGCCCGGATCGCCTCGAGATTGCCGCGCAAATGCTCTGGCAGGCGGACCATGATCTCGAAGCGGCGGTCGCCCTCGAACAGCTTGCCGGCCGATTTGCCGCCGACCGCGATCTCGACGATGCCCTGCACTTCGGCGACGTTCAGGCCGTAGCGGGCAAGCGCCTGGCGGTCGAGGCGCACGGTGAGGATCGGCAGGCCCGAGACCTGCTCGATCTTGACGTCGGCGGCGCCGCGAATGCCGCGGATCGCGGCCTCGACCTGCTTGGCGGCGCCCTGCAGGATGTCGAGATCGTCGCCGAAGATCTTGACCCCGACATCCGTGCGCACGCCGGAGATCAGCTCGTTGACACGGAACTGGATCGGCTGGGAGATCTCATAGGCGCTGCCGGGAATCTCGTCCGCCGCATGGTCGATCGCCTCGATCACCTCCGATTTGGGCTTGTCCGGATCAGGCCATTCGGCACGCGGCTTCAGCATGACGTAGCCGTCGGTCTGTGCCGGCGACATCGGGTCGGTCGCGATCTCGGCCGTGCCGATGCGGGTGAAGAACTCCTTCACTTCGGGGATTTGCATCACACGCTTCTCCAGCGCCTTTTGGAGGTCCAGCGATTGGGTGAGGCTGGTGCCGGGAATCCGGATCGAGGCCAGCGCGACGTCGCCTTCGTCGAGGCTCGGGATGAACTCGCCGCCCATGCGCGAAGCGGCGATGCCGCTCGCCACCACGATGACCGAAGCCATGATGGCGACCGCGGCGCGGTTGTCGATGGCAAAGCGGAGTAGGGGCAGATAGGCGCGCTTCGCCGCGCGCATGAACAGGTTTTCGTGCTCGGAGACCTTGCCGGTGACGAAGATGGCGACGGCGGCCGGCACGAAAGTGATGGAGAACAGCACCGCAGCGCCGAGCGCCATCAGCACGGTCAGGGCCATCGGCGTGAACATCTTGCCTTCGACACCCGTCAGGGTCAGCACCGGCAGGTAGACCACCGCGATGATCAGCGTGCCGAACAAGCTCGGCTTGATCACCTCGCTCGACCCGCGCAGGATCGCGCGCAGCCGTTCGGCGGTCGTGAGCAGCCCGCCCTTCTCGCGCTGGGCCACGGCCAGCATGCGCAGGCAGTTCTCGACGATGATCACGGCACCGTCGACGATGATGCCGAAGTCGATCGCCCCCAGGCTCATCAGGTTGGCGCTGACTTTCGTCTCGACCATGCCCGTGATGGTCATGGCCATGGACAGGGGAATGACGCAGGCCGTGACCAGCGCGGCGCGGATGTTGCCGAGGATCAGGAACAGCACGGCGACGACCAGCGCCGCGCCCTCCAGCAGGTTGTTCCGGACGGTGCGGATGGTGGCTTCGACGAGCTCGGTGCGGTCGTAGACGGTCCGCGTCACGACGCCCTCGGGCAGCGATCTGGCGATGTCCTCGAGCCGGGCCGCGACGCGGCGGGCCACGGTGCGGCTGTTCTCGCCGATCAGCAGCATGGCGGTGCCGAGCACGGTCTCCTCGCCGTTGCGGGTCGCAGCGCCGGTGCGCAGATCGCGGCCTTCGGTGACGGTCGCGACGTCCCTGATCCTGACGGGATTGCCGCCGCGCGAGCCGATCACGATGTCGCGGATTTCGCCGACATTGCCGACCTGGCCCGGCGAGCGCACCAGATATTGCTCGCCGTTGCGCTCGATATAGCCCGCGCCGACACTGGCGTTGTTGGCGGCGAGCGCCGTCATGACGTCGCGAAAGCCGAGCCGGTACGCCATCAGCTTGCCGGGATCCGGCAGCACGTGGAATTGCCGCTCGAAGCCGCCGATGGTGTTGACCTCGATCACGCCAGGCACGTTGCGAAGCTGCGGCCGGATGATCCAGTCCTGCACGGTGCGCAGATCGGTCAGCGAATAATCGTGGCCGGTCTGGGTCTTTGCACCCGCCCTGGCCTCGACGGTGTACAGGAAGATTTCACCGAGCCCGGTCGAGACCGGACCCATCGCAACCTCGACGCCGGCCGGGAGCTGGTCCTTCACCTGCTGGATGCGTTCGCCGACGAGCTGGCGGGCGAAATAGATGTCGGTGCCGTCCTTGAAGACGATCGTCACCTGGCTGAGGCCATAGCGCGACAGCGAGCGGGTGTAGTCGAGCCTGGGCAGGCCGCCCATCGCGGTCTCGACCGGAAAGGTGATGCGCTGCTCGGTCTCGAGCGGCGAATAGCCGGGCGCGCGGGTGTTGATCTGGACCTGGACGTTGGTGATGTCGGGGACTGCGTCGATCGGCAGGCGCTGGAAGTTCCAGGCGCCGAAGGCGAGGGTGCCGAGCGCGAGCAGGAGAACCAGCCAGCGCTGATGCAGCGAGACGGCGATGAGGCGTTCAATCATGTTCGGCCTCGCCCTTGCCCATCTCCGCCTTCACGACGAAGCTGTTCTCCGCGACGTAATGCTCGCCTGCCGCAAGGCCGGCCTTGACCTCGACATGCCGCGGATCGGAATCGCCAAGCTCGACCGGGCGCGCCTCGATCTTGTCGCCCTCTTCGCGCACGAACACGATGGTCTTGTTGTCCAGCGTCTGAATGGCGCTCCGGCGCACGGCAACGGCGACGTTGCGGGCCGCGAGGATCAGCCGCGCCGTGACGAACAGGCCGGGCCGCAGGCGACCGTCCGGATTTTGCAGCACCACGCGGGCCAATGCGGTCTGGGTCTCGCTCGAGCCGATCGGGGCCATGTAGGAGATCGTGCCCTTGATCTCGCCGCGGCCGTCGTCGGGATCGATCAGCACCTCGTCATTGAGACGGACGCGCCTCAGATCCTGCCGGTAGATCGACAGATCGACCCAGATGGTGGAGAGGTCGGCGACGACGAAGGCCGGCTTCTGCTCGGAGGCGTATTCGCCGAGCGAGATCTGCCGTTCGATGATCGTCCCGGCAATGGGCGCCTTGAGCTCGTAGACGGTGAGGCTCTGGTTGCTCTCGATCGTGGCGAGCAGGTCGTCCTTGCCGACCTTGTCCCCGATCCGCTTCAGGATCGATTTGGCGATGCCCGGAAAGCGCGGCGTCACCTGCACCACGGCTTCCTGGTTGGCGCGCAGGATGCCGTTGAAGGCGAGCGTATCGGTCAGCGTCGCACTCGCGGCCTCGGCCAGCACCACGCCGGCTGCGGCGAGCTTGACGTCGGAGATGCGGATGCGGTCGGCGCCATGCTCGTCCTGCTCGACGCGGTCGTTCGGCTTCTTGTGTTCGGAATGCTCGGGGTGCTCGCTGTCGGCATGCTTCGCGGGCGCGAGCATGGAATAGCCGTAAGCGCCTAGCGCGGCGGCAACGATGGCGACGAGAATGGTGGAAAAGGTCCTCATCGTGCGCTCTCCCGCGCCAGCGTGAAGGGATTGCCGACCAGGCCCTCGATGATCGCGACGCCGGCATGGAAGTTTTGCAGCGCCTCCTGCTCTCGCAGCCGGGCCTGGGTGACGCTGGCCTGGGCGTCGAGGACCTCCAGCAAGGTGAAGCGGCCCTGGCCGTAGCCTTGCGAAATCGCATCGGACGCTTCCACCGCCTTCGGGATTGCGGTTTCGCGCAGGACCGCGAGTTCGCGCAGCGAGCCCTGCAGCGAGTCGTAGGCGCGGCCGGCGATCACGATCAGCGTGTTACGGTTGGCCTCGCGCTCGGCGCGGGTCTTGGCGAGGCTTTCCTGCGCCGAGAGGATGTTGCCCTGGTTCCGGTCGAACACGGGGATCGGCACCGTGACGGTCAGGCGCGCCGCGTCGTCGCCGGTTTCGTTGAAGTGGCGCCAGCCGGCCGCGATCCGCACGTCCGGATAGGGCCGAAGCCGGGCCAGCAGCAGCTCGGCATTGCGCTGGGCGTAGACCGCGGTCCATCGCACCAATTGCGGATTGGCGTCGATGGCGGCGACCACCGATTGGAACGTGGGCGGCTTGCCCATGGTGTCGAGCCGGCCGGAGACCTCGCCGTATCTAGCGAAGGGGTCGCCCATCAGCACCGCAAGCTCGCGCCGGGCGCTGGCAAGCGTCGCCTTGAAGCGCTCGCGATCGGCTTTCACGAGGGCGGAGGCGACCTCAGCACGGCCGGTCTCGGCCGGCGAGGAGGCGCCGGCCTCGACGCGGCGGCGCAGCAGGGGTGTCAGGCGGTCGATCGCGGCAATCTGCTCGTCGAGGATCTGGATGCGACGCTGCGCGCCGAGCACGCCGAAGAAGGCGATCGCGGTCTCCGACAGCACTTCCAGCCTGATCGCCCTGCGCTGGATCGCGGCGACCTCGACGCCGGCGGCTCCGGCCGCGATCCGCGCCTCGCGCTTGCCGAACAGCTCGAAGGCCTGGCTGATCTGGAGCGTGGTCTCGGCCGACCGCGTCCCGCGATATCTGCCGGAGCCGAAGGAATCGTCCTGCTCGTAGGTCAGTTCCGGATTGAGCAGGGCGCCCGCCTGTATCCGCTGGCCGGTGGCGATGCCGACGTCGCGCTCGGCCGCCGTCAGCCGCGGGCTCGCGGCCAGCGCGCGCGACAACGCGCTGCGCATCGTCAACGTCTGGGCGTGCGACGGCGCCAGCGCCGATCCTGCAATCAGACACGCCGCTGCGCACGCCAGGCGCGCGGCCATTCTCCTGCAAAACATGAAACCGACCTGTGAAGGATGACACTCATGGGCGCGGAACGCCCGACCAATCCGATCAGGCGATGGACTTGGGAGGAGGCGAGTCGGTGTCGGGGATGATGCCGGCAAGCCGGGGCGCAGGTTGCGGGCGCGTCGCCGACACCAGCGCGATCGTCACCGTCGATGACGCGGGCTGTGCTACCGCCAGCGAGAAGCAGCCATGGCAATGATGTCCGCCGATGGCCTTGTGGTCGCTGTGGCCCGTGGCGCCATCGATGACCGCGGCGATCTCCGAACCGCCGCCGGGCGTGGTGACATCGATGTCGTGGGCGCCGTGCAGCGCGCCTGCGAGCAGATAGACGACCGCAACCAGTACGGACAGCAGCCCCCGCCAATGGCGGCGTGGACGGCAGGTTTCCGAGGTCTGGCGATTGGCGGGCACGAGGTCACTCTGGTTGCGGCAACCGGCCTAGCATGGCGGCGGGAACAGTGTCGACCCGCAACATTGTTACGTCCCAGCGTCCCTGGGATAATTGCCGTCGCAGTGCATTGCCGCCGGCGCCTTATGATCCAGGCGCGTGCGTCTTCATACGGCAGGCGCGGGCAACGGAAAGGCCCCAGCCGGACGGACCGGCTGAGGCCTCATGTGCTCACAATCTCTATCCTTGGGACTTGAGCCGATAACCCGGATCTTCCAGGTTCGTTCCAGGTGATCCGCCCAATATGGAACGTTCCTCATTCATCGCGATTAGCGAGCTGAAGAAATCAAGGAGGACGGACTATGGACGGACTGATTTATCTGATCGGCTTGATCGTCGTCATCATGGCGATCCTGTCTTTCTTCGGCCTGCGCTGAGAGCCGCGGCGATGACCGTTGAAACGCTCATGCGGGAGGAGGTCCTGGAAGGTGGACTGGCGGGGGAGCCCGCTCGGACCATTCAGTGGAGCCCGGTGTTCGCAGGTGCACTCGCGGCGAGCGCAATGTCGTTCATCCTGATCGGCTTTGGGGTCGCCGTGGGCCTCGGTGTCAGTTCGGCCTCCCCGACCTGGCGCGATGCGTCCGCGGCCTTGGCGCTGCTCTCCGGGCTTTATCTGATCATCCAGGCGATCGTCAGTTTCGGCTTTGGCGGCTACGTCGCCGGCCGTACGACGCGGCCGGCGCCCGAGCTTGCGACAATCGAGGATGACGGCGAGCGTAGGGATGGGCTGCACGGGCTGACCGCCTGGGCCTTGGCCGTAATGGCCGGCGCGGCTTTACTCGCGCTTCTCGGCGCTGCCGCGATCGAACGTTCGCCGATGCGCAGCTCCGCCAGCAATACGTCCACGGCCGAGCCCTTGTTGAGCTACGAGCTCGACAAGCTGTTCCGCGCACCGCGCCGCGCGCCGAACACGGATCTCAGGGAGGTGCGCGGCGAATCCGGGCGCATTTTGATGACCTCGTCCAGCCACAGCGGCGTCAGCCCGGATGACCGAACTTACCTCGTGCAGCAGGTCGCCGCGGTGACGGGACTCGCGGCACCGGACGCCGAGCGGCGGGTCAATGCGGCGATCGCAGATTCGAAGACCGCCATCGACCGGGCCCGGCGCAACTCGATCATCGTGGCCTTCTCGGTTGCAGTTGCCACCTTGATCGGCGCAGCGGTCGCTTGGGCTGCAGCCGTCGCCGGCGGGCGGCACCGTGATGGTGCGCCGCTGCCGAACTGGATGGCGAACTCGAACCGCTTCCATCGGAGCCCGCGCGCGATGCCGATGCCGTAACTCTGAAGCATATGGCCGGGCGCAAGCCCGGCCATCAAGCCCGGCCATATCCGCGGTCGGGTCTTACGCCTTCTCTTCCCAGATCATCGCGAGGTGCACGATGGTCTGTACCGCCTTTTCCATGTCCTGCCGGCTGACCCATTCGAGGCGCGAGTGGAACGCGTGCTCACCGGCGAAGATATTGGGGCAGGGCAGGCCCATGAAGGACAGCCGCGAGCCATCGGTGCCGCCGCGGATCGCGGTGCGCATCGGGCGGAGACCGGCGCGGCGGATCGCCTCGATGGCGTATTCCAGCACGTGCGGGTGACGGTCGATCACCTGCTTCATGTTGCGGTACTGCTCTTTCACCTCGAAGCTGTAGGTGGAGCGCGGGTAGTCCTTCATCACGTCCTTGACGATGCCCTCGAGCAGAACCTCCTTCTCCTTCAGTCCCTCCTCGGTGAAGTCGCGAACGATGAACGACAGCGTCGCCTGTTCCAGCGCGCCCTCGATGGCGATCGGATGCAGGAAGCCCTGCTTGCCCGAGGTCGTCTCCGGCGAGCAGCCCTCCCGAGGCAGGCGCTCGACGATGGCGGCGGCGATCTTGATCGCGTGCTCCATCTTGCCCTTGGCGTAGCCGGGATGGGCACTGACGCCGCTGATGGTGATGGTGGCGCCGTCGGCCGAGAAGGTCTCGTCCTCGACGCAGCCGGCGCTCTCGCCGTCCATGGTGTAGGCGAAATCGGCGCCCAGCTTCTTCAGGTCGACATTGTCGACGCCGCGGCCGATCTCCTCGTCCGGCGTGAACAGAATCTTGATGGTGCCGTGCTTCACGTCGGGATTGTTGATGAAGAAATGCGCGGCATCCATGATTTCGGCCACGCCGGCCTTGTTGTCGGCTCCCAAGAGCGTGGTGCCGTCGGTGGTGATGATGTCGTTGCCGATCTGGTTTTTCAGCGCGGGGTGCTCGGCAAAGCGGATCACCTGGCTGGTGTCGCCCGGCAGCGTGATGTCGCCGCCGCGATAATCCTTCCAGACCTGCGGCTTCACGTCCTTGCCGGTGACGTCGGGCGAAGTGTCCATGTGCGAGCAGAAGCAGATCACCGGCACCTTCTTGTCGGTATTGCCCGGGATCGTGCCGTAGACATAGCCGTACTCGTCGAGATGCGCGTCCGCGACGCCCATGGCCTTCAGCTCGGCAGCGAGCACGCGGCCGAGATCCTTCTGCTTCTCGGTCGACGGCGAACTGGGAGACGCCGGATCGGACTGGGTGTCGATGGTGACGTAGCGCAGGAAGCGCTCGGTCACGGTGTGCGAAAAGGAGAGGGAGGACATTTCTGGTCAAACCGCCGAATGTTCGGGAAGCTGGCGGTATATCAGAAAAGCGGGCCGTGATGCGGCTGGAACGGGGGGATCAGGCTTAACGAAACGTGACCGTTAGATCGCGTCCTTCAGTTCCTTGACCGGGCGGAAGGCGACCTTCCTGGTGGCCTTGATGTGGATCGCCTCGCCCGTGGCGGGATTTCGGCCGGTGCGGGCGGCGCGCTTGCGGACCTGGAGGATGCCGAGGCCAACGATGCGGACGCGGTCGCCCTTCTTCAGGTGCTTGGTGATCAGCTCGACCATGTCGGTCAGGACGGCCTCGGCGTGCTTCTTGGACAGGTCTTGGCTCGCGGCGATGTCGGCGGCGAGGTGCTTGAGCGTGATCGTGGCGGGAGAGGTTGCCTTCTTTGCCAAATCCTTCTTGGCCGAATCCTTCTTACCCAAGTCTGGCCTCCTCAATGACCGGGAAGCCCCCGGAAATGCCGGAAAGCGTGGGGATCCCTCTAAGCCTTGGAAGACGTAGACGATTCGGTCGCGGGCTGACTATGCCACGGGTTGCCGACCGCTGCGGGAAGCCGGCAAAGGGCGAGGTTCCCGCGAACAGAGTTCGGCTAACATATTCCGGCTAATACTATGAGGGGATTGCCAAAATGGCGCGAGAGACGGGGCTCGAACCCGCGACCTCCGGCGTGACAGGCCGGCGCTCTAACCAACTGAGCTACTCCCGCGTGGTTCGCTCGACGCGCGCGGAACGAGGGGGGACTTAAAGGGGGGACATGGTGAAGTCAAGGACGTTGCGCTTGCCCGAACGTCCCGGCTGAGCATTGCCCTTAAAAACGAGAAGCCGCCCGGAGGCGGCCAATGGGTCAGCCCGGACATAAGCCGTATCAGCGAATTTCCGACGTCCCCGCGCTCGTGACGACCACCGGCTTGCCGGCTTTGATCACCTGGGTGGACTGGGCCGTCTGGGTGTAATCGGCATTGGTGCGGGCTGCGATCCCGAAGCCGGCCACGGCAATGCCGGCCACCAGCGCCACCACCACGATTTTCAGGTGGGTCGCACGATCAGCGGAATGAATTGAGTGGTTCATCTGAGCCTCCCGACGGGCTTTGCCGCCGTCTATGGCTTTTCTTCTAAGGACGATCTGTTTCCGGATGGTTTCGCGGGTTCCGCAAAATGGTTTCATCTCCGGGGAGGGCGAGTTTCATTCGGACAGGCCCGTTGGGCCTGACCCGGCCGATGCGTCGGCCCGATCGCTTCGCGATGATCGCCACCGAAGCGCGCTGGGCCGCGATATGCAGGGCTTGCTCGTTGGAACGCGCCTAGAGTCTTTCTAAGAAGCTTTCAATTAGGGAATTCCAGCGCCCTCAAATAAGCGTCACCGCAGGCATGCCGGGGACAGGCG
Organism: Bradyrhizobium sp.; assembly: GCA_035575945.1. GTDB lineage: Bacteria > Pseudomonadota > Alphaproteobacteria > Rhizobiales > Xanthobacteraceae > Bradyrhizobium. Next base: position 12,231 of record DATLXF010000061.1, read on the forward strand.
GCATGACGCAGCGAACATGCAGTTTTGGGGTGGCGCGTTGAACAGTCTTGGAATGCTGCGGTCGGCCGTGCTGGCGACCGCATCCGCTTTGGTCTTGATGCCGCAGGCATCGCTTGCACAGTCTTCCGCGCAGAGCGGCGCGCAGACCCTGCCGGCGGTGACCGTCACCGCGCCGGAAGCGCGCAGACGCGCTGCTGCGACCCCGCAGCGCCGCGTTCCGGGATCGTCGGTGCAGACCGCTGCGAGGAGACAGCCGCTGCCGCGGCGCGATGTCGGCTTCGTCGAGACGCCGCGCGGCCCGGTGAACGGCTACGTGGCGGGCCGCAGCTCCTCGGGCACCAAGACCAACACGCCGATCCTGGAGACTCCGCAATCGGTGTCGGTGATCGGCGCCGAGCAGATCCGCGACCAGAAGCCGATGAAGCTCGACGAAACCCTACGCTACACCGCCGGCGTGCGGGCAGGAACCTTCGGCGCCGACACCCGCAACGACTGGTGGCTGATCCGCGGCTTCAAGTCCGACGACATCGGACTGTTCCTCGACGGCCTGCAACTGTTCTACACGTCCTACGCGAGCTGGCGGCTGCCGCCGTCCAACATGGAGCGCGTCGAGGTGCTGCGCGGTCCGTCCGCCGTGCTCTATGGCGGATCGAGCCCGAGCGGCATCGTCAACGTCATCAGCAAGATGCCGCCGGCGGAGCCGATCCGTTACATCGAGACCGGCGTCAACAATTTCGGCAACGCCTATGTCGGCTTCGATGTCGGTGGTCCCGTGGCGACGCAGCCCCAGGACGGAAAGCTGTTCTACCGCGTCGTCGGCGAAGTCAGGAACGGCGGCACGCAGGTCGACTTCACGCCTGACAACAACTACTTCATCGCACCGTCATTCACCTGGAAGCCGGATGGCGATACGACCCTCACGGTTCTCGCGTCGGCCTCGAAGACGGACACCCGCGGCATCAACTTCCTGCCCTACCAGGGCACGGTGACGAACGCGCCGTTCGGCAAGATTCCGACCAGCTTCTTCGTCGGCGATCCCAGCGTGGACAAGTTTACGCGCGAGCAGGAGATGCTGGGCTATCAGTTCGAGCGTCGTCTCACTGACGACCTCACGTTCCGGCAGAATGCGCGGTTCGCGCATATCGACCTGACCTATCGCGGTTACATCGGCAACGGTTGGGACAACATCAACACGGCGACGATGGGCCGCTACAACTGGTACGCGAAGAACACCGCGAACCAGGCCAATCTCGACAACCAGCTCGAATATCGTTTCAACACGGGGCCGGTGCGGCACACCATGCTGTTCGGGGTGGATCTGAAAGGCTATCAGATCGACGATTACCAGAACTTCAATTTCGGGACCGTCCCTTCAATCAACGTCTTCAATCCGGTCTACGGCATCAATATCCCGCTGACGGGAACCCCGTTCCGCAACTTCCTGATCACGCAGAAGCAGGCGGGCGCCTATCTTCAGGACCAGATGAAGCTCGGTAACTTCACCCTGGTGCTGAGCGGCCGCAACGATTGGGTCGAGACGACACAAGACGCCCGGGATACCGGCGCGGCCATCGCGAGCCGCGAGGACAGCAGGTTCAGCGGTCGGGCCGGCCTGATCTACAATTTCGACAACGGCATCGCGCCCTACATCTCCTATGCGACGAGCTACAATCCGGTCATCGGTCTCAACGCCAGCAACCAGCTCTTTCTCCCAGAGACGGGGCAGCAGACCGAGATCGGCGTGAAGGTCGCACCCAGAGGGTTCGACGGCTATTTCACGGCCTCGGTGTTCGATCTGAAGCGCCAGAACGTGGCGACGACGGCGGGCACGCCGATCTTGCAGAACCAGACCGGCGAGGTCACCTCACGCGGCATCGAGCTCGAAGCGGTGGCCAATGCCACCAGGGAACTGAAGCTGATCGGTGCCTTCACCGCCTATGACCTCTTCAACAGCCGGGACCTCGATCCATCGCTGGTCGGCAAGACGCCGACTAACACGCCGCAACTGCTGGTCTCGGGCTGGGCCGATTACACTTTCAAGGATGGTCCGCTCGCAGGGTTCGGCTTCGGCGGCGGCGTCCGCTACGTCGGATCCTCGTGGGCCGACCCTGCCAACACGCTCGAGGTGCCTGCGGTGGTGCTGGGCGATCTCGCGCTTCACTACGAATGGCAGAACTGGCGCACCGCGCTCAACGTGATCAACCTGACCGACAAGATCTACGTCGCGAGCTGTTCGTTCCCGACCTCGTGTTTCTACGGCGACCGCCGACGCATCACCGCCAGCGTTTCCTACAAGTGGTGAGGAGGGGCAATCCTCTGCTCCGCCCTGCGGGCGGCCACATTCCGCCAGGAGATCGATGAGCTCACGGGCTATTGCCCCCCGGCCCGAAGCTCATCCGAGCGCGGCGCGAGCGACCAGCCCAGCGGTCGCCGCCGCGCTCGCGGCCGGTCTGGAGCCGACCGCCGACGCATTCGCCAAGCGAGGCCCGGCCCCTTCGTGGCGCATGGCTCTCCGAGCATTCACGAGCTGTGGATAGGTGTCGCTTGTTGCGCCGGTCCGCGGTAGCCCCTTGATTGCCGCCTTGGCGACAAGGCTCGGCGGACTGTCGGTGACGACCATATGTCATCGGGCGCGGGCAGGGCGCCTGCGCGGGTATTGTCGGGCTTGGATGCGCTGGCGCATCAGGAAAGACTGCTTCAGGTCGTACAAAGCGCGCCCGATCACAGCCTTCGCGAGTGCGCCGCAATGTGAAGGCCGCCGGCCCTTTGAGACTGTGACTGCCCTTGCTGGGTTCAGCGATCTGCTCCATACCAGCCGCGGGGTGATTCCGGGATTTTCACCGCTTTGGGAGCGGCAAAGGGCCTGAAAAGAGCGTGTCTTGCGCCCATTGGTGCACTGCGCTAAGGCTCAGAACAATTCCAAATCGGACGAATCCGTGGCTGTCCTGAGGCTGCGGGAAAAAGGGCTCGCCAATGAGCGGCATTCTTCAGAACTATCTTCCACTCGTCGTCTTCATCGGGGTCGCGGGCCTCATCGGCCTGGTGCTGCTGATCGCGCCCTTCATCGTGGCGTTCCAGCAGCCCGACCCGGAAAAGCTGTCGGCCTACGAGTGCGGTTTCAACGCATTCGACGACGCTCGCATGAAGTTCGACGTTCGCTTCTATCTGGTTGCCATCCTCTTCATCATCTTCGACCTCGAGGTGGCATTCCTGTTTCCCTGGGCGGTGGCGTTCGGCAAGCTTGGCGCGACCGGCTTCTGGTCCATGGTGGTGTTCCTCGCCGTGCTGACGGTCGGGTTCGCCTATGAATGGAAAAAGGGAGCACTGGAATGGGATTGAACCCTGCACCGTCCACAGGTCCGGTGGTCGCGCCGGCTCCCAAGGGCATCCTGGATCCCTCGACCGGCAAGCCGGTCGGGGCCAGTGATCCGTTCTTCCTCGAGGTCAATTCCGAGCTGTCCGACAAGGGCTTCTTCGTGGCGGCGACCGATGATCTCATCACCTGGGCGCGCACCGGCTCGCTGATGTGGATGACCTTCGGCCTCGCCTGCTGCGCGGTCGAGATGATGCAGGTCTCCATGCCGCGCTACGACGTCGAGCGCTTCGGCTTCGCCCCGCGTGCCTCGCCGCGCCAGTCCGACGTGATGATCGTCGCGGGAACGCTGACCAACAAGATGGCGCCGGCGCTGCGCAAGGTCTACGACCAGATGCCGGAGCCGCGCTACGTCATCTCGATGGGCTCCTGCGCCAATGGCGGCGGCTACTATCACTATTCCTACTCGGTCGTGCGCGGCTGCGACCGCATCGTGCCGATCGACATCTACGTGCCGGGCTGCCCGCCCACGGCGGAGGCGCTGCTCTACGGCGTGCTGCTGCTGCAGAAGAAGATCCGCCGCACCGGCACCATCGAACGCTAAGGTTTTACGTCATGGACGACGCCAAGCTCGACGCCCTGGGGCAGACGATCGTGAGCGCGCTTCCGGGCGCCGCCACCGGTCATGCGGTGGCCTTCAACCAACTGACGGTCGATGTTGAGGTCGGCAAGATCGTCGAGGTGGTCAAGTACCTCCGCGACGATCCGGGCTGCCGTTTCGTCAACTTCACCGACATCACTGCGGTGGACTATCCGGATCGCGAGAAGCGCTTCGACGTGATCTACCACTTCCTTTCACCGACCTTGAACGCCCGGATCCGGCTGAAGGCCCAGGCCGACGAGACCACGCAGGTGCCGTCGCTGATCGACGTCTTCCCCGGCGCCGACTGGTTCGAGCGCGAGGCCTACGATCTCTACGGTGTGTTCTTCGTCGGTCATCCCGACATGCGTCGCATCCTCACCGACTACGGCTTCGAGGGCCATCCGCTGCGCAAGGATTTCCCGCTCACCGGCTTCGTCGAGGTCCGCTACGACGACCAGGAGAAGCGCGTGGTGTATGAGCCGGTGCGGCTCAACCAGGAATTCCGCAAGTTTGATTTCTTGTCGCCCTGGGAGGGTGCGGACTATCCGCTTCCCGGTGACGAGAAGGCGGGGCCGAAGGTCTGATCATGAATGAACAACCTGAGAACCTCAGAAACTTCACCATCAATTTCGGGCCGCAGCATCCCGCCGCTCACGGCGTGCTGCGTCTCGTGCTGGAACTCGACGGTGAAGTCGTCGAGCGCGTCGATCCGCATATCGGCCTGCTTCACCGCGGCACCGAGAAGCTGATCGAGCAGAAGACGTACCTTCAGGCGATCCCCTATTTCGATCGGCTCGACTACGTCGCGCCGATGAACCAGGAGCACGCCTTCTGCCTCGCGGCCGAGAAGCTGCTCGGGATCGAGGTGCCGCGCCGCGGCCAGCTCATCCGTGTGCTCTATTGCGAGATCGGCCGCATCCTGTCGCACCTGCTCAACGTCACCACGCAGGCGATGGACGTCGGTGCGCTGACCCCGCCGTTGTGGGGCTTCGAAGAGCGCGAGAAGCTGATGGTGTTCTACGAGCGCGCCTCTGGCAGCCGCATGCATGCGGCCTATTTCCGTATCGGCGGCGTGCATCAGGACCTGCCGCAGAAGCTGGTCGACGACATCGAGGCCTGGTGCGATCCGTTTCTCAAGGTCGTGGACGACCTCGACCGGCTGCTCACCGCCAACCGCATCTTCAAGCAGCGCAATGTCGACATCGGCGTGGTGCCGCTGAAGGAAGCCTGGGAATGGGGCTTCTCCGGCGTGATGGTGCGCGGCTCGGGCGCGGCCTGGGATCTGCGCAAGTCGCAGCCCTACGAATGCTACGCCGAGATGGATTTCGACATTCCGATCGGCAAGAACGGCGACTGCTACGACCGCTATCTGATCCGCATGGAAGAGATGCGCCAGTCCGTGCGCATCATGAAGCAGTGCATCCAGAAGCTGAATGCGCCCGACGGCAAGGGACCCGTCGTGGTCGAGGACAACAAGGTCGCCCCGCCGCGCCGCGGCGAGATGAAGCGCTCGATGGAAGCGCTGATCCACCACTTCAAGCTCTACACCGAGGGCGTCCACGTTCCCGCGGGCGAAGTCTACGTCGCGGTCGAGGCGCCCAAGGGCGAGTTCGGTGTCTATCTCGTCGCCGACGGCACCAACAAGCCCTACAAGTGCAAGATCCGCGCGCCGGGCTTTGCGCATCTGCAGGCCATGGACCACATCTGCCGCGGCCATCTGCTCGCCGACGTCTCGGCGATCCTCGGCTCGCTCGACATCGTGTTCGGAGAGGTCGATCGCTGATGGGGCAGCAGGCGCCAATCCAGTTTGACCGCGCCTCGGGCGCCCTGGAAGGGGCCAACCTGTGGGAGCGGACGGCTGCCTTGGCGCTGGTGACGGGATCGAAGATCTCTTCACACTTCTCGCATATGGGCTACATCGCCTGCGCGAATTTGCTCCGGAAGACCCTGCCCGAGCGCAACATCGCGATCAGGCTCAATCCCGACGCGGTGTTCGAATTTCCCTATGGCGACGGTTATTGGAGCAAGCTGCTCAACCGCTCCTACAATTACGAGGACGAGCTCGAGCTCCTATTCGCCGATTCCGTCGACGTCGACTACACGCTGCTCGATTGCGGTGCCAATTACGGCTACTGGTCGGTGCTGGTGTCGAGCAGGCCGTTCGGCTCCCATAGGGCGATCGCGATCGAGCCGTCGGGGCAGAACTATCCGAAGCTCGCCAACAATGCCCGCGTCAACGCTGGCCGCTTCGAGACCATGAAGTGCGCGATTGGCTCTGCCCGTGGCACCGCGCGTCTCTCGGGCACCAAGCACGAGGCCTTCAGCATCGCCGGCGATCCGTCCGCAGGCGGTGAGGAGGTGCCCGTCATCGCTCTCGACAATCTGATCGACGACGGCAAGGTGGCCGCCAGCGGCAAATACCTGATCAAGCTCGACGTCGAAGGCGTCGAGATCGAGGCGATCAAGGGCGGCGCCCGGCTGCTGCAGGCCGACAGTGTCATCATGTGCGAGGAGCACGGCAGCGACCGCTCGCACGCCGTGTCGCGCTACATCCTCGAGCAGACCCCGCTGAAGTTGATCGTGTTCGATCCGCTCAGCAATCGGATGGAGACCGTGACCGAGCTGTCGATCCTCGACCGCATCAAGGTCTCGACCCATGTCGGCTACAACGTTTTCGGCACCGCAAGCGCATTCTGGCAGGACAGGATCGAAGCCCTCAATGCCAAGAACCTGAATGCCAGCTCCGCGCGCCGCATGCAGTGAGAGATTGAAGCTATGTCCGTTCGCCGATTAGCACCGAAGGAAGTCCAGCCCGCGAGCTTCGCGTTCACGGAGGAGAACCTCGCGTTCGCGCGTCAGCAGATCGCGAAGTACCCGGCCGGGCGCCAGGCTTCCGCCGTCATCGCCATCCTCTGGCGCGCGCAGGAGCAGAACGAGGGCTGGGTGTCGGAAGCCGCGATTCGCGTCATCGCCGACATGCTCGACATGCCCTATATCCGCGTGCTGGAGGTCGCGACCTTCTACACCATGTTCCAGCTCGCGCCCGTCGGCAAGAAGGCCCATGTGCAGGTCTGCGGCACGACGCCGTGCCGCCTGCGCGGCGCCGAGGACCTGATCCACGTCTGCGAGCACCGCATCCATCACGAGCCCTTCCATTTGTCCAAGGATGGCAATTTCAGCTGGGAAGAGGTGGAGTGCCTGGGCGCCTGCGTGAATGCGCCGATGGTGCTGATCGGCAAGGACACCTACGAGGACCTGACCAAGGAAAGCTTCGGCAAGGTGCTCGACGGCTTTGCGTCGGGCAATCCGCCCAAGCCCGGTCCGCAGAACGGCCGCCAGTTCTCGGCGCCGATCACCGGCCCGACCACGCTGAAGGAGACCACCTGATGCGTGATCTTTCGCAGCCTGAAACGCAGGGGAGCGGTGCAATGGGAAAGTGGGGCTTCATCGCGATGCACGCCGTCGTGGCGGCCACGTTCATCTTCCTCCTGCAGCGCTTCGGCCTGAACGCGTCGCTGGAATCGGCTTCGCTCTGGGCGCTGACCTTTGGCATCTGCGCCGCCGGACTTGCCTACAAGCAGTCCACTCGTTGATCGGAAAGCACTGATATGCTCGAGGACAAGGACCGCATCTTCAAGAACCTCTACGGCCTCCACGATTGGGGGCTGGAGGGTGCGCGGCGCCGCGGCGCCTGGGACGGCACCAAGACCATCATCGACAAGGGCCGCGACTGGATCATCAACGAGATGAAGGCGTCGGGCCTGCGCGGCCGCGGTGGCGCCGGCTTCCCGACCGGCCTGAAATGGTCCTTCATGCCGAAGGAATCGACCGATGGTCGTCCCAGCTATCTCGTCGTCAACGCCGACGAGTCCGAGCCTGGGACCTGCAAGGACCGCGAGATCCTGCGGCACGATCCGCATCTGTTGGTCGAAGGCTGCCTGATCGCCAGCTTCGCGATGAACGCGCATGCCTGCTACATCTACGTCCGCGGCGAGTTCATCCGCGAGCGCGAGCATCTTCAGGCCGCGATCGACCAGGCCTATGAGGCCAGGCTGGTCGGCAAGGACAATCTCAACGGCTGGCCGTTCGACATCTACGTCGCACATGGCGCCGGCGCCTATATCTGCGGCGAGGAGACCGCGCTGCTCGAAAGCCTCGAAGGCAAGAAGGGCCAGCCGCGCCTGAAGCCGCCGTTCCCGGCCAATGTCGGCCTGTTCGGCTGCCCGACCACGGTCAACAACGTCGAGTCCATCGCGGTTGCACCCGACATCCTGCGCCGCGGCGCGGCCTGGTTCGCCGGCATCGGCCGTCCGAACAATGTCGGCACCAAGCTCTTCTGCATCTCCGGCCATGTCGAGCGGCCCTGCAACGTCGAAGAGGCCATGGGCATCCCGTTCCGCGAACTGATCGACAAGCATTGCGGCGGCATCCGCGGCGGCTGGGACAACCTCAAGGCCGTGATCCCCGGCGGCTCGTCGGTGCGCATGGTGCCGGCCGAGCAGATCATCGACACGCCGATGGATTTCGACAGCTTGAGCAAGCTGCGCTCGGGCCTCGGCACCGCGGCCGTGATCGTGATGGACAAGTCGACCGACCTGATCCGCGCCATCGCCCGCATCTCCTATTTCTACAAGCACGAGAGCTGCGGCCAGTGCACGCCGTGCCGCGAGGGCACGGGATGGATGTGGCGCGTCTTGACCCGCATGGCCGAGGGCCGCGCCCACAAGCGCGAGATCGACATGCTGCTCGAGGTGACCAAGCAGATCGAGGGTCACACCATCTGCGCGCTCGGCGACGCCGCAGCCTGGCCGATCCAGGGCCTGATCACGCATTTCCGTCACGAGATCGAAGCGCGCATCGACCAGTATTCGCACAAGGCCGATGTCGACGACATCGGCGTCCGCGATCCCGTGAACATGGTCGCGGCGGAGTAGGAGAGGCCGATGACGGATCAGCCGGACAATATCGTGCTCGTATATCTTCGTCGCCTGGACGAGAAATTCGATCGCATGGCGGCGGACGTCAGCGACATCAAAACGCGCGTCACAAACATGGAAGAGAGAATCGGACACGTCGATCTGAGACTTGCACGGGTCGACATTGCGGTTGCCGGGATCAATCCGCGGATTGATCGTGTCGAAACCCGACTCGATCGCATTGAGCGCCGCCTCGATCTCGTCGAACTGCCGCACTGAGAAAGACTGACGTATGACCAAGCTCATCATCGACGGCAAAGAGATCGATGTCCCCGCCGAGTACACGCTGCTCCAGGCGTGCGAGGCGGCGGGCGCCGAGATTCCGCGCTTCTGCTATCACGAGCGGCTGTCGATCGCCGGCAATTGCCGGATGTGCCTCGTCGAGGTGAAGGGCGGCCCGAAGCCGGTCGCGAGCTGCGCCTGGGGCGTGCGCGACTGCCGTCCGGGCCCCAAGGGCGAGCCGCCGGAGATTTCGACGCGTTCGCCGATGGTGAAGAAGGCGCGCGAAGGCGTGATGGAATTCCTTCTGATCAACCATCCTCTGGATTGCCCGATCTGCGACCAGGGCGGCGAGTGCGACCTGCAGGACCAGGCGATGGGCTATGGCGTCGACACCAGCCGCTTCGCCGAGAACAAGCGCGCGGTCGAAGACAAATATCTCGGCGCGCTGGTCAAGACCTCGATGAACCGCTGCATCCAGTGCACGCGCTGTGTCCGCTTCTCGGCGGAAGTCGCCGGCGCGCCCGAGATGGGCGCCACCGGCCGCGGCGAGGACATGGAGATCACGACCTATCTCGAGCACGCGCTGACTTCGGAATTGCAAGGCAATCTCGTCGATATCTGCCCGGTCGGCGCGCTGACCTCGAAGCCCTATGCCTTCGCGGCGCGGCCGTGGGAGCTCGGCAAGACGCAGTCGATCGACGTCATGGACGGCCTGGGATCCGCGATCCGCGTCGACACCCGCGGCCGCGAGGTGATGCGCATCCTGCCGCGTATCAACGAGGCCGTGAACGAGGAGTGGATCTCCGACAAGACCCGGCACGTCGTCGACGGCCTGCGCACCCAGCGCCTCGACCGGCCCTATATCCGCGAGGCCGGCAAGCTGCGCGCGGCGAGCTGGCAGGAGGCTTTCGCCGCGATCGCTGCCAAGGCGGCGCGTAGCGACGGCAAGCGCATCGGCGCGATCGCAGGCGACCTCTCCGGCGTCGAGGAGATGTTCGCGCTGAAGGACCTGCTCGCCAGGTTCGGCTCGGCCAATCTGGCCGTGCAGGGCGGCGACGCCTTCGATCCCGCGCTCGGCCGCGGCTCGTACATCTTCAACCCGACGCTGGCCGGCGTCGAGCAGGCGGATGCGTTGCTCGTCATCGGCGCCAACCCGCGGAAAGAGGCGGCCGTGTTCAACGCCCGCATCCGCAAGCGCTGGCGCGCCGGCGGCTTCAAGGTCGGCGTGATCGGCCCCAGGCCCGACCTGACCTACGATTACGACCACCTCGGCGCGGGTACCGACACGCTGGCCGAGCTCGCGGCCGGCAAGCACTCCTTCATGGACGTGCTGAAGAACGCCAAGAATCCGATCATCCTCGTTGGCGGCGGCGCGGCCGCGCGTCACGACGGCGCGGCGATCCTCGCAGCCAGCGCCAAGCTCGCGCTCGATGTCGGCGCAGTGAAGGACGGCTGGAACGGCTTTGGCGTGCTGCACGAGATCGCCTCGCGCGTCGGTGCGCTCGACATCGGCTTTGCGGCGACCGGAGGCGGGCTGAACGCCGCGCAGATGACGACTTTCGGCACGCTGGACCTCTTGTTCCTGCTCGGAGCCGACGAGATCAACGCGCCCGACGGCACCTTCGTCGTCTATATCGGCACCCATGGCGACCGCGGCGCGCACCGCGCCGACGTGATCCTGCCGGCGGCGGCCTACACCGAGAAGTCTGCAATCTATGTCAACACCGAAGGCCGCGTGCAGATGACGGGTCGCGCCGCGTTCCCGCCGGGCGAAGCCCGCGAGGATTGGGCGATCATCCGCGCATTGTCCGAGGCGGTCGGCAAGAAGCTCGGCTATGACTCGCTCGCGCAGCTCCGCCAGGCGATCTTCAAGGCCGTGCCGCATCTGATCCGTCTCGACCAGATCGAGGCCGGCGCCGCCGACCAGATCAAGAAGCTGGCAGGGAAGGGCGGCTCGCCCGAAAAGGCGCCGTTCAAGCCCCTGGTCGAGGACTTCTATCTGACCAACCCAATCGCGCGTGCATCCGCCGTGATGGCGGAATGCTCGCGCCTCGCCTCCGGGCACATGCTGACGGCAGCGGAGTGAGCGTGATCTGATGGAATTCTTCGAAAGCGCATTCTGGACCGGGTTCATCTGGCCGCTGATCATCATGGTCGCGCAGAGCGTCCTCGTGCTCGTCGTCCTCCTGGTCGCGATCGCCTATATCCTGCTCGCCGACCGCAAGATCTGGGCGGCGGTGCAGATCCGGCGCGGCCCCAACGTGGTCGGCCCCTGGGGCCTGCTGCAATCCTTCGCGGACCTGCTCAAGTTCGTGCTGAAGGAGCCGATCATCCCGGCCGGCGCCAACAAGGGCGTATTCCTGCTGGCGCCGCTTGTGTCCTGCGTGCTCGCGCTGGCCGCCTGGGCCGTGATCCCGACCAATCTCGGCTGGGTGATCGCCGACATTAACGTCGGCGTTCTCTTCATCTTCGCGATCTCGTCGCTGTCGATCTACGGCATCATCATGGCCGGCTGGTCGTCGAACTCGAAATACCCGTTCCTGGCGGCGCTGCGCTCGGCGGCGCAGATGGTGTCCTACGAAGTCTCGATCGGCTTCGTCATCATCACCGTTCTGCTCTGCGCCGGCACGCTGAACCTGACGGCCTTGGTCGAGGCCCAGCACGCCCGCGGCCTCGCCAGCCTGATCGGGCTGCCGCAGCTGACCATCCTGAACTGGTACGTCTGGCCGCTGTTCCCGATGTTCGTGGTGTTCTACGTCTCGGCGCTGGCGGAAACCAACCGTCCGCCCTTCGACCTCGTCGAAGCCGAATCCGAGCTCGTGGCCGGCTTCATGGTCGAATACGGCTCGACGCCTTATCTGCTGTTCATGCTCGGCGAGTACGTCGCGATCGTCACGATGTGCGCGCTGGCCACGATCCTGTTCCTCGGGGGCTGGCTGCCGCCGGTGGACCTGCCGCCCTTCAACTGGGTGCCGGGGATCATCTGGTTCTCGCTGAAACTGTTCTTCATGTTCTTCCTGTTCGCGATGGCAAAGGCGATCGTGCCGCGCTACCGCTACGATCAATTGATGCGCCTCGGCTGGAAGGTGTTCCTGCCGCTGTCGCTGGCGATGGTGATCGTGGTGGCCGGCGTGCTGCATTTCGCCGGCATCGCGCCGAAGTGAGGGCCGTCATGGGTATCAACATCAACGCCACTGCACGCTCGCTCCTGCTGTCGGAATTCGTCTCGGCATTCTTCCTCGCCATGCGTTATTTCTTCCAGCCGAAGCCGACGCTGAACTATCCGTTCGAGAAGGGCCCGATCTCGCCGCGCTTCCGCGGCGAGCATGCGCTGCGCCGTTATCCGAACGGCGAGGAACGCTGCATCGCCTGCAAGCTGTGCGAAGCGGTCTGCCCGGCGCAGGCCATCACCATCGAGGCCGGTCCGCGCCGCAACGACGGCACCCGCCGCACGGTGCGCTACGACATCGACATGGTGAAGTGCATCTATTGTGGCCTCTGCCAGGAGGCCTGTCCGGTCGATGCCATCGTCGAAGGCCCGAACTTCGAGTTCGCGACCGAGACCCGCGAGGAGCTCTATTATGACAAGGCCAAGCTGCTCGCCAATGGCGACCGCTGGGAACGCGAGATCGCCAAGGCGATCGAGCTCGACGCACCGTACCGGTGAGGTGAGGGCATGATCCTGATTTCCAAGTCATTCCGGGATGGTCCGAAGGACCAGACCCGGAATCTCGAGATTCCGGGTTCACGCTTCGCGCGCCCCGGAATGACGGGAGTTTCTCGATGATCCTTCCCGCGCTGTTCTTCTATCTCTTCGCCGGGGTCTGCGTCGCCTCGGCGGTGATGGTGATTGTCTCGCGCAATCCCGTGCACTCCGTGCTGTACCTGATCCTCGCCTTCGTCAACGCCTCCGGCCTGTTCGTGCTGATGGGCGCAGAATTCCTGGGCATGATGCTGATCGTCGTCTATGTCGGCGCGGTCGCGGTGCTGTTCCTGTTCGTGATCATGATGCTCGACGTCGACTTCGTCGAATTGCGCGAGGGCTTCATCCAGTATCTGCCGGTCGGCCTCGTGATCGGCGGCATCTTCCTTTTCGAGCTGCTGCTCACCGTCGGCGCCTGGATCATCAACCCGACCGTGAGCAAGACCATCACGTCGCCGATCCCGGCCAATGTCTCCAACACCGAGGCGCTCGGGCTCGTGCTCTACACGACGTACATCCACTACTTCCAGCTCTCGGGCATGGTGCTCCTGGTCGCCATGATCGGCGCCATCGTGCTGACGCTGCGCCACAAGGAGAAGGTCAAGCGGCAGGACATCAACGTTCAGAACGCGCGCACGCCCGACATGGCAATGGCGGTGCGCCAGGTGGCGCCGGGGCAGGGGCTCTCGGACGCGGATGCCGCGGAGTGGGTGAAATGACGATCGGGCTCGGACATTACCTGGCGGTCGGCGCGATCCTGTTCACGCTCGGCATCCTCGGCATCTTCCTGAACCGCAAGAACATCATCGTCATCCTGATGTCCATCGAGCTGATCCTGCTCTCGGTCAACATCAACCTCGTGGCGTTCTCGACCTTCCTCGGCGACATCGTCGGCCAGGTCTTTGCGCTGCTGGTGCTCACCGTCGCGGCCGCAGAAGCCGCGATCGGTCTCGCCATCCTGGTGGTCTATTTCCGCAACCGCGGCTCGATCGCGGTTGAGGACGTCAATCTGATGAAGGGCTGATCGCATGATCCGGAAGAGTGGGTACCGGTTTTCCGACCAGATCATGCGGAAAGAGTAAGAGCAAATGGTTCAGGCAATCGTTTTTCTGCCTTTGCTGGGCGCCATTCTGGCTGGGCTCATCGCCCTGGCCGGCGCGCATGCCCGCAATCCCTCGGGCGACGAGCTCGATCATCACGGCGACCATGGTCATGGAGCGCATGCCCATGCATCGGACACGATCCACGAGGATGCCTCCGTCATCCACGAGAGCCATCACGACGACGATCACGCTCACGGCCCGACCGAGCCGCCGGCGGCGGGTTCGCGCGCGGCCGAGCTGATCACGACGGCACTGCTGTTCGTCTCGGCGGCCTTGTCCTGGATGACGCTGGTCGACGTCGGCTTCATGCATCACGACTACAGGATCCAGCTATTGCCCTGGATCTTCTCCGGCGACCTCCAGGTCTGGTGGACGCTGCGCGTCGACACGCTCACGGCTGTGATGTTGGTGGTGGTGACGACCGTGTCCTCGCTCGTGCACCTCTATTCCATCGGCTACATGGACGAGGACCCGCACCGGCCGCGCTTTTTCGGTTATCTCTCGCTGTTCACCTTCGCCATGCTGATGCTGGTGACGGCCGACAATCTGGTGCAGCTGTTCTTCGGCTGGGAAGGCGTCGGCCTCGCCAGCTACCTCCTGATCGGCTTCTGGTACCAGAAGCCGTCGGCGAACGCCGCCGCGATCAAGGCTTTCGTGGTCAACCGCGTCGGCGATTTCGGTTTTGCGCTCGGCATCTTCGCGGTCTTCATGCTGGTCGGCTCGACCGATTTCGAGACCATCTTCCATGCCGCACCTGGCCTGACCGGCAAGACCATCAACTTCCTCGGCTGGCAGGCCGATGCGCTGACGCTGACCTGCCTGTTGCTGTTCATGGGCGCGATGGGCAAGTCCGCCCAGTTCCTGCTGCACACCTGGTTGCCGGACGCGATGGAAGGCCCGACCCCGGTGTCGGCGCTGATCCACGCCGCGACCATGGTCACGGCCGGCGTGTTCATGGTGGCGCGCCTGTCGCCGCTGTTCGAGCTCGCCCCGACCGCCCAGGCCGTCGTGATGTTCTTCGGCGCGACCACCGCGTTCTTCGCCGCGACCATCGGTCTCGTCCAGAACGACATCAAGCGCATCGTCGCCTACTCGACCTGCTCGCAGCTCGGCTACATGTTCGTGGCGATGGGAGCGGGGGCCTATTCGGTCGGCATGTTCCACCTGTTCACGCACGCCTTCTTCAAGGCGCTGCTGTTCTTAGGGAGCGGCTCGGTGATCTACGCGATGCACCACGAGCAGGACATCCGCAACATGGGCGGCCTCTGGAAGAAGATCCCCTACACCTATGCGGTGATGGTGGTCGGCACCCTGGCCCTGACCGGCTTCCCGCTCACAGCCGGCTACTTCTCCAAGGACGCGATCATCGAAGCCGCCTACGTCTCGCACAATCCATTCGCGGTGTACGGCTTCCTGATGACGGTCGTCGCCGCCGGCCTGACCTCGTTCTACTCCTGGCGCCTGATCTTCAAGACCTTCCATGGCGAGCCGCATGACGAGCATCATTACGAGGCCGCGCATGAAGCTCCGCTCTGGATCCTGATCCCGATCGGCGTGCTCGCGGTCGGCTCGTTCGTCGCAGGCCTGCCGTTCAAGGAGCTGTTCGCCGGTCACGGCGTCGAGGAGTTCTTCCGCGAGTCCGTGAAGATGAACCCGACCATCATCGAGGAGATGCACCACATCCCGAAGCACATCGCCTTCCTGCCGACGGTGATGATGGTGCTGGGCTTCCTCGTCTCGTACCTGTTCTACATCCGCCGGCCCTATCTGCCGGTCGAGCTCGCGAACACGCAGCCGATGCTGTACCAGTTCCTGCTCAACAAATGGTACTTCGACGAGCTCTACGACCTCATCTTCGTCCGTCCGGCGAAGTGGCTCGGCTACCAGCTCTGGAAGAAGGGCGACGGCCTCATCATCGACGGCTTCGGCCCCGACGGCGTCTCGGCCCGCGTGCTCGACGTCACCCGCAACGTCGTCAGGATCCAGACCGGCTATCTCTATCACTACGCATTCGCCATGCTGATCGGCGCCGCCGGCCTGATCACTTGGTTCATGTTCGGCTTTGGAGGCCAGTAAATGACAACCTGGCCCATCCTTTCGGTCACCACCTTCCTGCCCCTGGTCGGCGCGCTGATCGTCTATCTCAGCCGCGGCGAGGACGAGGCGGCCAAGCGCAACTCGCGCTGGATCGCGTTGTGGACCACGCTGGTCACCTTCGCGGTGTCGGTGATCCTGGTCATGCGCTTCGACCCGTCCAACCCCGACTTCCAGTTCGTCGAGAAGGCGAACTGGCTGGCCACCGGCATCACCTATCACATGGGCGTCGACGGCATCTCGCTGCCGCTCGTGATCCTGACCACCGCCGTGATGCCGTTCTGCATCATCGCGAGCTGGAAGGCGATCACGAGCCGCGTGCGCGAATACATGATGGCGTTCCTGATCCTGGAAACGCTGATGATCGGTACCTTCTCGGCGCTCGATCTCGTGCTGTTCTACCTGTTCTTCGAGGGCGGCCTGATCCCGATGTTCCTGATCATCGGGGTCTGGGGCGGTCCGCGCCGGGTCTATGCCTCGTTCAAGTTCTTCCTCTACACGCTGCTCGGCTCGGTGCTGATGCTGCTCGCCATCATGGCGCTGTACTGGAACGGCGGCACCACTGATATCCCGACCCTGATGCACACGGCCGTGCCGCGGAACTTGCAGACCTGGGCGTGGCTCGCCTTCTTCGCCTCCTTTGCGGTGAAGATGCCGATGTGGCCGGTGCACACCTGGCTGCCCGACGCGCACGTCGAAGCGCCGACCGCAGGCTCGGTGGTGCTCGCCGCGATCCTCCTGAAGATGGGCGGCTACGGCTTCCTGCGATTCTCGCTGCCGATGTTCCCGCTGGCCTCGCACGACTTCGCGCCGCTGGTTTTCACGCTCTCCGCCATCGCCATCATCTACACTTCGCTGGTGGCGCTGATGCAGGAGGACATGAAGAAGCTGATCGCGTACTCCTCGGTCGCGCATATGGGCTTCGTCACCATGGGCATCTTCGCCGGCACCATGCAGGGCGTCGCCGGCGGCGTGTTCCAGATGATCTCGCACGGCATTGTCTCCGGCGCGCTGTTCCTCTGCGTCGGCGTCGTCTACGATCGCCTGCACACCCGCGAGATCGCGGCCTATGGCGGCCTCGTCAACCGGATGCCGCTCTATGCAATGACCTTCATGGTCTTCACCATGGCCAATGTCGGCCTGCCCGGCACCAGCGGCTTCGTCGGCGAGTTCATGACGCTGCTCGGCACCTTCAAGGTCTCGATCCCGACCGCGTTCTTCGCCAGCTTCGGCGTGATCCTCTCGGCGGCCTACGCGCTGTGGCTCTACCGCAAGGTCGTGTTCGGGGCGCTGGTCAAGCCGCAGCTGGCGAGCATGAAGGATCTCACCTTCCGAGAGTGCCTGACGCTGTTTCCGATGATCGCGCTGACGATCCTGTTCGGCGTCTGGCCGAAGCCGGTGCTCGACATGTCGGCCGCTTCGATCCAGCAGCTCGTCAACAACTACAACAATGCCGTGACGGCCGTGAAGGCCGCCGCACTGCTCCAGTGAGCGGGCAGGTCAGGATATCGCCATGAGCTTTGTGATTGCAGGTTATCAACTGGCGCCGGTGCTGCCCGAGCTCGTGCTCGCGGTCGGCGCCATGGCGCTCCTGATGCTGGGCGCCTTTCGCGGGCAGGGCACGACCGGCACCGTCACGTCGCTGGCGGTGGTGCTCCTGATCGTGGTCGGTGTGCTGATCTACATGCAGCCCGCGGGCAGGCAGGTCACCTTTGGCGGCAGCTTCATCGTCGACGACTTCGCCCGCTTCATGAAGATCCTGGCCCTGATCGGCTCGGCGGTGACGCTGGTGTTGTCGACCGAGTTCCTGTCCGATCCCTCGCGTCGCATCTTCGAATACGCCATCCTGGTGCTGCTCTCGACGCTCGGCATGATGGTGCTGATCTCGGCCGGCGACCTGATCTCGCTCTATCTCGGCCTCGAATTGATGTCGCTGGCGCTCTACGTCGTGGCGGCCTCGAACCGCGACAACGCCAAGTCGACCGAAGCTGGCCTGAAATATTTCGTGCTCGGCGCGCTGTCCTCCGGCATGCTGCTGTACGGCGCCTCGCTGGTCTATGGCTTTACCGGCACGGTGAGCTTCACCGGAATCGCCGCGGCTGCGACGGTCTCGAATGTCGGCCTGGTGTTCGGCCTCGTCTTCCTGCTCGTCGGTCTCTGCTTCAAGGTCTCGGCGGTGCCGTTCCACATGTGGACGCCCGACGTCTATGAGGGCGCGCCGACCCCAGTGACTGCCTTCTTCGCCTCGGCGCCGAAAGTCGCGGCGCTCGCTGTCTTCACCCGCGTCACGCTGACTGCGTTCCCCGGCATCGTCTCGCAATGGCAGCAGATCCTGGTGTTCGTCTCGATCGCCTCGATGGCGCTCGGCTCCTTCGCCGCGATCGGCCAGACCAATATCAAGCGCCTGATGGCCTATTCCTCGATCGGCCACATGGGCTTCGCCTTGGTCGGCCTCGCCTCCGGTACGGTCGAGGGCGCGCAGGGCGTGTTGATGTACATCGTGATCTACGTCGCGATGACGCTTGGCTCGTTCGCGATCATCCTCGCCATGAAGCGCAACGGCCAGGCCGTGGAGCAGATCAGCGATTTCGCCGGCCTGTCGCGGACCAACCCGCTGCTCGCCTTCATGTTCGCGATGCTGCTGTTCTCGCTCGCCGGCATCCCGCCGCTCGCGGGCTTCTTCGCCAAATGGTACGTCTTCGTCGCCGCCATCAAGGCCAATCTGTTCACGCTCGCCGTCATCGGCGTGCTGACCAGCGTGGTGGGTGCCTACTACTATCTCGCCATCGTCAAGACGATGTATTTCGACGAGCCGGCCGGGAAGGTCGACCCGGTCAGGATCGAGGTGCGGACGGTGCTGGCGGTCGCGGGCCTGTTCAACATCCTGTTCGCGCTGTTCGCAGGTCCCGTGGTGAGCGTCGCCTCCGCCGCGGCAAAGTCGCTGTTCTAGGATGGCTTTCGCGCTCGGTTCTCGCGCAGCGTCCGCGGGCTACAAGCTCGCGGCTTTCGAGCGGACCGGCTCGACCAATACCGAGGCGATCGAGCGCGCCAGGGCTGGCGAGCGCGGCCCGACGTGGTTCGTGACATCCGAGCAGACCGCCGGTCGCGGCCGGCGCCAGCGCACCTGGATCGCGCCGCGCGGCAATCTCGCCGCCAGCATTCTCGAAGTCATGGATGTCGCCCCGGCCGTCGCCGCCACGCTCGGCTTTGCCGCCGGACTGGCGGAAGAGGCGGCGCTGGAGAAGGTGAGCCTCGAGGCAGCGCTGCGCCTCGGCGAAGGCCGCCCCCGTTACGCCCTGAAATGGCCGAATGACGTGCTCGCCGGCGGCCGGAAGCTGGTCGGCATCGGCCTCGAGGCCGAGGCCGTTGCTGGCGGTCTCGCCGTCGTGGCTGGCATCGGCACCAACGTCGTTGCCGCGCCCGAGGGCACCCCGACGCCCGCGGTGTCGCTGGCCGCGCTCGGTGTCCAGATCAGCGCGGAAGAGCTGTTCTCCGCGCTCTCCGATGCCTGGGTCGAGTTTCGCAATATCTGGGACAACGGCCGTGGCTTTGCCGAGATCCGCAAGCTCTGGCTCGAGCGCGCTGCGGGCCTCGGCGAGAAGATCGCGGTTCACACGGGAACGACGACGCTGGAAGGCGTTTTTGACACCATCGACGATACCGGCTGCCTGATCGTTCGCACCGCGGAGGGGCGCCTCGTGCCGGTGGCCGCGGGCGAGGTGTTCTTCGGCCCCGTCGCCTCCGTGGGAGCTGCGTGATGGCAAAGCCCGACGAACTGGTGTTTGCGCCGCTCGGCGGCGTCGGCGAGATCGGCATGAACCTGTCGATCTACGGTCTCGGCAACCGCCAGCAGCGCGCCTGGCTCGCGGTCGATCTCGGCGTCTCCTTCGGCGACGAGGAGCATCTGCCGGGCATCGACCTGATCATGCCCGACATCTCCTTCCTGGAGAAGGAGCGCAAGAACCTGATGGGTCTCGTGCTGACTCACGCCCATGAGGACCATTTCGGCGCCATCATCGACCTCTGGCCCCGGCTGAAATGCCCGATCTATGCGACGCAGTTCAGCGCGGCGCTGTTCGAGGCCAAATGCGCCGCCGAACGCAACGCGCCCGAAATCCCGGTCACCGTGGTCCCCTCGGGCGGTCGCGTCGATATCGGCCCTTTCAACGTCGAGTTCATCCCCGTTGCGCACTCGATTCCCGAAGCACATGCGCTGGCGATCCACACCTCGGCCGGCATCGTGCTGCACACCGGTGACTGGAAGATCGACCCGACCCCGACCCTGGGGCTGCCGACCGACGAGAAGCGATTGCGCGAGCTCGGCGAGGAAGGTGTGCTCGCGCTGGTCGGCGATTCCACCAACGCGGTGCGCGACGGCCGCTCGCCTTCGGAGGCCGAGGTGGCCCGTACCATCATCGAGCTCGTGAAATCGGCCAAGGGCCGCGTCGCTGTCACGACGTTCGCCTCCAACGTCGCCCGGATCAAGGCCGTGGCCGAGGCGGCAAAGGCGGCCGACCGCGAGGTCGTCGTGGTCGGTCGCGCCATGGAGCGCGTGGTGCAGGTCGCGCGCGAGACCGGCTATCTCGACGGCGTGCAGAACTTCCGCTCGCCCGAGGTTTACGGCCATCTGCCGCAGGACAAGGTGCTGGCGCTGTGCACCGGCAGTCAGGGCGAGCCGCGCGCAGCGCTGGCGCGCGTTGCCAATGACGATCATCCCGAGATCACGCTCAACCGCGGCGACACCGTCATCTTCTCCTCGCGCACCATTCCGGGCAACGAGAAAGCCGTCAGCTCGATCATCAACAATCTGGTGCTCCAGGGCGTCGAGATCGTCACCGACCGCGACGCGCTCGTCCACGTCTCCGGCCACCCCCGCCGTGACGAATTGCGCGACCTGATTTCCTGGGTAAAGCCGCAGCTTCTGATTCCGGTTCACGGCGAAGCCCTGCATCTGCACGAGCATGCCAAGCTCGCCCGCGCCGCCGGCGTGCCGCGTGTGCTGGTCTGCCGCGACGGTGACCTCGTCAAGCTCGGCCCCGGCGATCCCGGCATCGTTGGCGAGGTGCCGTCGGGACGTCTCTACAAGGACGGCACGATCCTGGAGGATTCCAAATCCCGCGCCGTGGTCGAGCGGCGCCGCATGGCGTTCTCGGGCTGCGCTTTCGTTGCCATCGCCATGACGGGGCAGGGCGAGCTCGCCGACGATCCCGAGGTGGACCTGGTCGGCATCCCCGAGAAGAACAGGGCGGGCGAAGCTTTCGACGACATCGTCTTCGATGCCGTGGTCTCCACCATCGAGGGATTGCCGCGGCCGCGCCGCCGCGATCCCGACGCGCTGGCGGAGTCGGTGCGACGCGCCGTCCGGGCCGTCATCAACGAACATTGGGGCAAAAAGCCCCCCTGTCTGGTACATGTGCTGACGGTGTAACGGGAGAAGACACATGCTGGGCCGCCTCAACCATGTCGCCATCGCGACCAAGGACGCCGTCAAGGCTGCAAAAATCTACGGCACCGCGTTCGGTGCCCAGATCTCGGAGGCCGTGCCGCTGCCCGAGCACGGCGTCATCACCGTGTTCGCGACGCTGCCCAACACCAAGATCGAGTTCATCGAGCCCCTCGGCGAGGCCTCGCCGATCGCCAAATTCGTCGAGCGCAACCCCGACGGCGGCATTCACCACGTCTGCTACGAGGTCGTCGACATCATCGCCTCGCGCGACACGCTGGTGAAGGAGGGCGCGCGGGTGCTCGGCGACGGCGTGCCGAAGATCGGTGCCCACGGCAAGCCGGTGCTGTTCCTGCACCCGAAGGATTTCTCCGGCGCGCTGGTCGAAATCGAGCAGGCATAGGCCGGGCATGGTTATCCAGCTCTCGACCTGGTTTGCGATCTATTTCGTGCTGTGGTGGGTCATGCTGTTCGTCACGTTGCCGTTCGGCGTGCGCAGCCAGCACGAGGACGGCGTCGGCGCGCCCGGCACCGATCCCGGCGCGCCGATCCTGACGCGGATGGGGCGCAAGCTGATCTGGACCACGCTGATTTCCGCGGTCGTTTTCGCAATCGGCATGGCCGCCTACCAGGCCGGCTACCTTCGGCTCGATCGCCTGAGCAAGATGATGGGGATGCCGTTCTGACACCGGTGGCAGCTGGGGAAAAGTCTGCAGCGGTGTCCGGAGCGGCCGTCTCCACCAGTCGCTCGTGTGAATGCTCTCATCCCGAACGCAACGCCTGATGGCACCGTCCGCATGCCACGCATGAAGGCTGTGCTTGTTCGCGCCTCCGCGCGTTTTACGCTCCACGTCGTAGTCCCGCTGCGGCACTGGCGGCTTCGGCATTAACATACGTAATGATACATTTCCTTAATTTGAATGTTAATCGACGTCGCTAGAGACCGGCCACCGTCGCAGCCGCGACCGTAGCAACAGGCACTCTCCGATGAGCAATGACGATATCGACGCTGGAAACGACCACTCCGGCAGCAACAATTCCACGCGCCATTTGATCGATCGCCGCGCGATCCTGCAGGGGGCTGCAAGCCTTTCCGTGCTGGCCCTGGGCGGCACAGGTGCCGCAAATGCGCAGGCCACCGGCCCGTCATTGAACAGCTTCTCGATCGCCGTGCTGCCCGACACGCAGTTCTATTCGCGCTATGCGACGACCGACGAGAGCCAGCAATTCCAGAAGGCCTACGGTTCGACTCCCTACGACGCCCAGACCCAGTGGATCGCGGACAATGCGGCGAAGTACGGCATCCGCTTCGTCATCCATCTCGGTGACGTGGTCGACCAGCAGGGCAAGCCGAATCAGTGGATCATCGCCGATGCCGCGATGAAGAAGCTGGAAAACGCCAAGGTGCCGTATTCGATCCTCGCCGGCAACCATGACGTCGTTCAGGACTACGACTATCACAATCCGTGGGATCAGAACTCGGGGACCGATGCCCAGCGCAGTCTCAATTCCGAACCCTTTCTGAAGTGGTTTCCGAGCAGCCGGGCCGCACAGCAGTCCACGTTCCGCGAGCGCGACAGCAGCGGATTTCATGAATACCACATCTTCCAGGCCAACGGCGTCAAGTTCATGGTGCTCTCGCTGTCCTGGCGTGCGTCGGACGGCGCCATCGCCTGGGCCCGCGACGTCATCGACCGCAATCCGACGCTGCCCGTAATTCTGTCGAACCATCAGTTGCTGGCCATCGACAGCGACGGCCTGTCTCCGCTGGAGACCGATTACGGCAGGATGCTGTGGGAAAAGCTGATCCGGGACAAGGATCAGATCTTCATGACGCTGAACGGCCATCACCATGGCGCCGCCTATCTTGCGAAGACCAACAATTTCGGCAATCCGGTCCACCAGATGGTGGTCGACTATCAGATGGACTATCAGGGCGGCAACGCCATGATGCGCCTGTACGAGGTCGATTTCACCAACAACAAGATCGACGTGATGTCGTTCTCGCCCTGGGTGGTGCAGAAGCCGAAGGAGACGCTCAACCAGTTCGATCGTGCCGAACTCACGGGCGCGAACAACAGCTTTTCCATCCCGATCAACTTCAAGAACCGTTTCGCCAAATTCACGCGGTTCAGTCCGAGCAAGACGCTCACCGGCCCGGCCATCCTGCCGACCGTGCGCGCTGACCTGCTCGCCGGTTATGTCGAACCGCCGACGCCCCCCGTGGTGCCGCCTGCGGACACCGAAGACTATCCGCATGTCGCCGACACCGTGGCGCACTGGCGCGTCCCGTCGACGATTGTCGACGGACAGGCCGTCCCGGTCGGCGGGATCATTCCCGACGTGGCGGGCGGCAACAATCTGGCCCGCGCGGCGCTCATCGGCTCGGCGCAACTCGGCGACGTCGTGTGGACCACCGACAAGCATCGTCTGTCCTCGGCCGCTGGCAGCGTGGTGTTTTCCAACACCGATAACACGGTCGGTCGCTTCAACGCCTTCCTTACGGCGGCGGGTGCATCGCTGAACGGCCGCAGCTTCTGGAACGGCTACACGGTCGAGGCCTTCGTGAAGATACCGGCCGGGTGGACCGCGAACCTGCACAAATGGGGCAACATCCTTGGTCGCGTCGGAAACCGCGGCAACGTCCCCGGCAATTACTGGGGCGGAGATCCCGAGGCGTCGAGCGTTCTGTTCGCCATCTCGAACCTGCGTGAAGTGCAGTGGGAGGTGGTGCCCGCCTCCGTCTCGCATTATGCGCAGACGAACTGGTCGGGCGAGATCATTCGCGACACCTGGTATCACATCGCGATCGTGAACGATCCCGCCACGCTCACCACCACGATGTACATCGACGGCGCGCCGGTGCTGCGCAACGTGGGCAACGCGGCGATCGGCTTGCGCTCGCAGAACTCGCCTCAGCCCTGGATCCTTGGTGCAGGCTGGTGGGACGGCGTTCTGGCCGACGGCTTCTTCGGTGCGGTCGGCGAGATCCGGATGGTCTACCGCCCGATCGGGCGCAGCGAATGGCTGACCGCTCGGCGGACCTGACGACATCATCTCGGGACGTCGCTGCGCGGAGTTCGCTCGTGCGAACTCCGCTTCGCAGGGCCGCGTCTTTCGATGGCGATTCCGCCGTCGGAGCGCGGCCTTCGATTTTCCGGAAACGACGCGGCTACCGAAAAATCACGGCGCTTTCGTCTCTCGCGACATCGTACGAGTTGAAGTCTGTCTCCAGCGCGTCCTGGGGATGACGGCTCGTTCACACAAAACATAACGTATCATCAAAAATATGATAAGCTGCGATGCAATACGGACGCTCTCGCAACCTGTTGCCGCGCTGCGTTGTCCGCAGCCGGCCCCGTTTGAATGAAAGCGATCCAGTCCTATGGCTGCTCCCGTAGTAAAAGTCGGCTCAGAATTCTCTGTGAACACCAACGCGACCGGCGCCCAGCAGGCGCCCACCGTCACCGGCCTCGCCAACGGCGGCTTCGTGGTGACCTGGGATGATTCCAGCGGGTCGCTGGGAGATGCCAGCGGCACCAGCATCAAGGCGCAGATCTATGCCGCCGACGGCAGCAAGGTCGGGTCCGAATTCCGCATCAACACCGAGACCGACGCAGACCAGCTCGCGCCGGTAATTACGGGCCTGTCCACCGGCGGCTTCGTGGTGTCCTGGTTCGACAACAGCCAGACGCTCGGCGACGGCGAAGGCACCAGCATCAAGGCCCAGGTGTTCGGCGCTGACGGTGCGCAGGTCGGATCGGAAACGCTCGTCAATACCGCGACGGCCTATTCGCAGTTCTCGCCGACCGTGTCCGCATTGGCCAATGGCGGCTTCGCCATCGCCTGGACCGACGACAGCGGCGAGGGCGGGGACGACGAAGGCACCAGCATCAAGCTGCAGGTCTTCGCGGCCGATGGCAGCAAGTCGGGTCCCGAATTGCTCGTCAATTCCGAAACCGGCGGCGACCAGGCCAATGCGACGGTGACCGGCCTCGCCAATGGCGGCTTCGTCGTGACGTGGGAAGATTCCAGCGGGACGCTCGGCGACGCCGCCGGCACCAGCATCAAAGCCCAGATCTTCGCGGCGGATGGAAGCAAGGTCGGCTCCGAACAACTGGTCAATACGGCGACGGCTTCTGACCAGTTGAAGCCGACGATTTCCGCGCTGCCCAACGGCGGCTTCGTCGTGACCTGGTACGATTTCAGCCAGGCTGGCGGCGACAGCAGCGGCAGCGCCATCAAGGCACAGCTCTACAGGGCCGACGGCAGCAAGGTCGGTGGCGAATTCCTGGTCAACTCCACGACCGCCAATTCGCAGTTCACGCCGACGGTCACCGCCCTCAGCAACGGCGACTTCGCCATTGCCTGGCAGGACTGGAGCGGCGCGGGCGGTGATGCCAGCGGCAGCAGCATCAAGTTGCAGGTATTCACCGCGGATGGACAGAAGGTCGGAAGCGAGCAACTGGTGAACACCAGCACCGCCTCCGATCAGTCGCATCCCTCGATCGCCGGTTATGCCGATGGTCGTTTCGTCGTGACCTGGAAGGATGCAAGCGGAGCCGAGATCAAGGCGCAAGTGTTCTCGGTCGATACCGTCAAGCCGGTGCCGTTGCTGTCGGCCGTGTCGTCAGCCAGCCCTTGGACCGCGGTGATCGATGGCTCGGTGGACGTCGATGCCGCCGGGCAGACCCTCACGCTGCGCGACGGCACCTCGGCAAACGGCTGGGCTTCGACGACGGTGGTCGGCGCCAACGGGGCCTGGAGCGCCAACCTGTCCTGGGAACAGTTCAACAAGGCCTTCGATCTCGTGGTGACCGACGTTGCGGGCAACACCGGCGTGTCCAACTACGTTTTCGGATCGGCCGGTGAGCGGACGTTCGGCGCCGGCAGCCGTCAATTCGTCTACGGAACGGCGTCGGACTACGTCATCGGAAGCGGCGCGCACATGCAGGTCTATGCGAGCGGCACGGTCGTCGATATCACGCTCGAGGCCGGTAGTACGCAGATCAACTGGGGGATGGAGCAGGGCAGCACCGTGGCGAGCGGCGCCTCGGACTACGTCTACGGTACCGCCAGCGGCTCCGTGATCGCAGGTCTCCAGGTGATCGGAAACGGCGGTAGCGCCGTAACGACCACGATCCTGGCCGGCGGCGAACAGGACGTCTACACCGGCGGCACGGTTTCCGGCACCTCGATCCTTGGCGGGAAGCAGATCGTTTATGATGGCACCGCCGACCTGACCGTGATCGGCAGCGGCGGGGTGCAGGCTGTCCATGGCAACGCCTCGCGCACCACCGTCGATGACGGCGGCACGCAGCTCGTCTATTCGGGCGGCACGGCGACCGGAACCATCCTCAAGGCCGGCAGCGTGCAGGTCAGCTGGGGCAACGCGACCGACACGATCATCGATGGCGGTGCGCAGCACGTCTGGGGCACGGCGAGCGACACCGCCATCGTGTCCGGCACGCAGCATGTCGGCGCCGGAGGCAGCGCGGTTCGCACCACGATCGGTGCGCAAGGGCTGGAATACGTTCACACGGGCGGCACGCTGACCGACGTGACGTTCGGCGGTGCTTCCGCCAAGCTCGTGCTCGACCAGTCGTCGGCGTTCAGCGGGACCATCTCGGGATGGCAGGATGGCGTGGAGCTCGGTCTCGGCGACATCGCCTTCGGCGAAGCGACCTCCCTCGGCTACACCGCCAACGAAGGCAACACCGGAGGGACGCTGACGATCACCGACGGCATCCACAGCGCCTCCCTCCAGCTGCTGGGACAGTACAGTGCGGCGGATTTCGCGCTCGCCGCAGACGGCCATGGCGGCTCGATCATCACCAATCCGGTGGATCAGGTCCAGCCTCAATTCTCTCTGCCGCACGCGGCGTGAGCGGACAGAGGAGCCTCGTGCTCCGGTGAACAGTACAGCCAGGGGGCACGCCGCGTTGGCGCGCCCCCTGCAATTTTATCTCCCTTGTGCATCGGCCTGGCAGCAGGCTGGATTTCTGCTACGCTTTTGTGCTTTGCAGAACATCCGCGATTGGGGTGCGTCCGGGGGGACATCGAATGACTTTTCAGCGTATCGTGGTCGTGCTTCTGATGCTGATCGTCGCGGGGCTCGGCGCCATCGGATATTTCGAATGGAGGCTGGCGGTGCAGGTGCGCACGCTGAAGGCGTTCGTAGAAGGCTACGTCTTCAACGAAGCCGTGCTGGCCTGCGAGCAGTCCAAGAGTTCGACACCGTTCAGATGGAACGGCGGCAAGAGCACCTCGGTGATCGGGTTGAACTCCGTGAAGCTCGACAAATACAACGTCAGCGCCAGCTACACGCTGGTGGCGGACAACGTCTACTGCGATTACGACCCGATCAAAAGGAGAGCCGAACTCGGCTCGAGCTTCCTGGAGCGGGAGTAGCCATCCGAGCCGATCCCGCAGGCCCGATGCGCATCGAGTTCGATGCGTTGCCCCGTCGGGCGCCTCGTCCAAGAGAACCGGTTTGCCATCGACGCGTGGGGCATCTGCTGCGCACTCCGTCCTCATCCTGAGGCCCGCCGCAGGCGGGCGCTCGAAGGATGCAGGCGGAGACGCTATTGTCGGCTCAATCTGGAAGCCATTACGATCAGATCGATCGGCGTTGCCGGCCGGCGAACATGCCGTAGACGAACAGCACGATGATCGCGCCGACCACCGCACCGACCAGGCCCGCGCCTTCGCCGGGGCGATACCAGCCCAGCGCCTGCCCGAGATAGGAGGCAACGAACGCGCCGACGATGCCAAGGATCGTCGTCAGGATGAAGCCCGAAGGTTCATTGTCGCCCGGCATGATGAACTTGGCGATCACGCCGGCGAGGAAGCCGATGATAATGGTCCAAAGAAGGCTCATGGGTAACACCTTTCCTGAGTTGAGCCGCTGTTTCTAGGCGTCCGGTAGACGCCCGTCCGGCGTATATTTGTCGATTGCGGATGGAAGTTCGCGGGATAGTCGCGTGACGATCTCCTCCTGAGAAAGTCCGGTCTGCTCTGCGAGCTTCTCCAGGACGTCGCTGCCGATCGCCTGCTTGAGCTCCGGCGAGGAGATCTCCTTGTTGGGACCGGGCTTCACCCAGGAATCGGCGACCTCGCCCTGGCCGTTCTGGTTGAACCGCTCCAGGAGCTCGCTGATTCCGCCATTGAGCAGGCCCCCGATTCCGCCGGCGCCGAGCATACCGCCGAGATTGCCAAGCAAGCCCCCAGCCGGCTGCTGGCCGCCCGCAGAGGAGCCGCCGCTCGCGCCTTTCAACAGCTCGGCCAATTTGTCGCGGTTCTGATATCCGGCGATGGCCAGCATCGCCAGAAGGGCAGTCATTGAGGGCATTCCGCGGCGCATCGGCAGCTCCTTTCAAAGGTCAGAAACGCAAAACTGTCTCAGCCTGCTTGGGTTCCTCAATCGGCAATCATGGCTGGCGACCAAGCGTCCCAGCGGGTTGCCGCAGCCCATGACCGTGCGCCCATTGTCCTGCCTCCGGCACGACGACGCGCCAAGGTGGCGGGCCGCGTTGATTGTGATTACGATCCGATCAAAAGAATGGCCGGAATTGGCTCGGGCTTTGCAGCCTCGGGAGCAACGATCCGGCCCGGATAAGGGATGGGATCGTCATGAGCGGGGACCGGGTAGCGCATTACCGAATTCTGCACGAAAGCGACTTGCGTGACTATCTCACGGGCGTCTCCGGGCTCGAAGCATGGCTTGGCGGCGAGCCGGCGTCCTGGTCCATCACCGAGGTCGGCGACGGCAATCTGAACCTCGTCTTCCTCGTCAAGGGCGCCCGTGGCGGCGTCGCGGTGAAGCAGGCGCTGCCCTACGTCCGCCTCGTCGGCGAGAGCTGGCCGCTGCCGCTGTCGCGAGCCCATTACGAACATCTGGCGTTGTCCCGGCAGGCCCAGCTTGCGCCCGGCCTGGTGCCGGGCGTGCTGCACCACAACGATGCCCTGGCGCTGACGGTCATGGAGCTGCTCGAGCCCCACATCATCATGCGCAAGGGGCTGGTTGCCGCGCGTCATTATCCGAGCTTCGTCGACGACATCACGACCTTCATGGCAACGACCCTGTTCTTCACGTCCGACCTCGCGCTGTCAGCGGCCGCGAAGAAGGAGGGGATCGCCGCCTTTGCCGGCAACCACGCCCTTTGCAAGATCACCGAGGACCTGATCTTCACCGATCCCTACCGCATCGCCGAGCAGAACCGCTGGACCGCGCCCTATCTCGACGGCCTGGCCGCAGAGCTGCGCGACGACATGGAGCTGCATGTCGCGGTCTCCCGCCTGAAGTTGAAGTTCATGGCAAGCCCGGAAGCGCTGCTCCATGGCGACCTCCACACCGGCTCGATCATGGTGACGGAGAACGAGACGCGGGTGATCGACCCGGAATTTGCGTTCTACGGCCCGATGGGCTTCGACGTCGGCGCCGTGCTCGCGAACCTCTTGATGGCCTATTTCGCCTCCGCCGGCCACGAGCGCGCCGCGGGCGAACGGGCGGCCTTCGAGGGGTGGGTGCTGGAGACGGTCGAACAGGTCTGGACCGCGTTCGCCCGCAAATTCCTCGATCTCTGGCGCGCCGAAGCCAGTGGGGACGCCTATCCGCCATCGCTGTTCACCGGCGACAAGGGCGCCGTGCGCCTCGAGGCCGAACGGCAGGCCTACATGCAGCGCCTGTTCGCCGATGCCGTCGGATTCGCCGCCGCCAAGATCATCCGTCGCATCTTCGGTCTCGCCCACAACATCGACTTCGAGCTGATCGCGGACCCGCGACGGCGCGCGATCTGCGAGGCCCGTGCCGTGCGGCTAGCGCGCAAGATGATGGTGGAGGCACCGACGTTTCGCACGATCGGCGACGTCACCGGCGCTGCACGAAATCTACGCGATTGGCAGCCGGAATTGTCCGGCTGACAGGGCCGCATGAGAGGAGCCTACCCCAATGACGAAGTGGCGGCCTCAATAGAGCCGCATCGGCAGCAGGGTGCCGTCCGCGCCGGCCAGCAGACCCCAGGTCTCGTTGGCCGCACCTCGAAATCGGATGTTTTCGTGCCACAGTTCATTGTCATCTTGCGAGGAGCTGGCGGAAACCAGTTAACCTTTGACCGGGATCGAGCTACCGTTGCTCATGAAAAAGAACAAGACTTTCCGGCTTGTTCTGCTCAAGCCGTCACATTACGACGACGATGGCTATGTCATTCGATGGTGGCGCGGCGGCCTGCCTTCGAATTCACTGGCCTGCCTTTACGGCATCGCGCTCGATTGTCGTGACCGCGGGGTTCTCGGGCCCGATTGCAACATCGAGATCGACGCCATCGACGAGACCAACTGGAAGGTGCGTGTCGCGGATCTGGCGCGCGCGATCAAGGCTGCGGATGCCGGCATGGTCTTGCTGGTCGGGGTCCAGTCCAACCAGTTTCCCCGATCGCTCGATCTGGCGAGACAGTTTCGCGAGCTCGGAATCCACGTTGCGATCGGCGGCTTCCATGTGTCCGGCACCCTTTCGATGCTGCCGAAGCGCGATCCCGGCGTTCAGGAGATGATGGACCTCGGTGTGTCGGTCTTCGCAGGCGAAGCCGAGGGACGGCTCGAGGAGCTGTTGCAGGATGCGGTCGCCGGGCGATTGCGGCCTCTCTACAACTACATCGACGATCTGCCGGACCTGGAAAGCCGGCCTTTGCCGATCATTCCCCGCCAGCAGATCGGAAGGGTCATCGGCCACACCACCAGCTTCGACGCGGGGCGCGGCTGCCCGTTCCAGTGCTCGTTCTGCACCATCATCAACGTGCAGGGCCGCAAGTCCCGGCGCCGCAGCGCCGACGACATCGAGGCCGTGATCCGCGCCAACGTCGCTCAGGGCGTCTTCGCCTTCTTCCTCACCGACGACAATTTTGCGCGCAACAGGGATTGGGAAAGTTTGCTCGACCGCATCATCGCGCTGCGCGAGAAGGAGGGCTGGGACCTCCGTTTCACGATCCAGGTCGACACGCTCTGCCACAAGCTGCCGAACTTCATCGAGAAATGCGCCAGGGCCGGCGTCCGGCGGTGTTTCATCGGCCTCGAAAACATCAACCCGGACAGCCTGCTCGGCGCCAAGAAGCGGCAGAACAAGATCACCGACTATCGCGAGATGATGCTGGCCTGGAAGAGGGCAAGGATCATGACGATCGGCGGCTACATCATCGGCTTTCCCAACGACACGCCGGAATCGATCGTCCGCGACATCGAGATCATCAAGCATGAGCTGCCGATCGACATGCTGGAGTTCTTCTTCCTGACGCCGCTGCCGGGCTCGGAAGACCACAAGACGCTCTACCTGAAGGGCGTCGCGATGGATGCGGACCTCAACAAATACGATCTTGACCACGTCACGACGGGCCACCCCGCCATGTCCAAGGCCGACTGGGAGCGGGCCTACGAGCTCGCCTGGAACACCTATTACAGCTGGGAGCACATCGAGACGCTGATGCGGCGTGCCGCGGCGACGGGCAACAACGTCGGCAAGATCGGCACCTACGCCCTCTATTTCAAAGGCTACCATCCCATCGAGCGCGTCCATCCGCTCGAAGGGGGTGTGCTGCGGCTCAAGAGCCGCGACGAGCGCCGTCCGCATCTGCCGGTCGAGCCGGCCTGGTCGTTTTATCCTCGTTATGCCGCCGACACCGCAGTGAAGGCCGTACAATGGGCCTCGCTCGCGCTGCGCCTCCACCGGCTGGCGCGCAAGGTCAAGTCGGATCCGCGCCGGCTCGCCTATGTCGATGAGGCGATCACGCTGCTGGGCGGCGAGACCGAGAATCTGGACTTGTACAAGACGCGGTCCAGCCAGGCGTTTCTCGATCAGCGGCGGCATATCGAAGAGGCACAGAAAGCTAAGTTGGCCGGGGGATAGTAATTTCTCAGCCACACGAACCATCCAATCAAATTGACCGATGTCCAGTTGCGCGCCGAACGGCCCCAACCCATCACTTCGGCTGTGCCCTAAGCTGACCAGATACGAATCGCCGCTATAGACGCGCTCGGTTTGGCTGAGATGGGCTTTGAGGGTGTAGAGCCGGCGGCCACCGGTCGGCCGTCGTACCATTTTACACGACCAAGACCCGAAGCGGACAGAAAATCATGCGCCGTAGTTAAATCTCCTTCAGCTGGTGATGCTTGAAGATGCGCAAGCGCTGCTGGGTAATTTCAGCCTGCAGCTCATTGGAAATGAAAACGTTTGGGGCAAGTAGCCTCCGTTCGCGCCAGAGATGCGCTCCGGCGATCACACTTCTGGAAACTACTAGACCACCGTAATCCTTCTTAAGGGGACTGTTTGCCGCATAGGTATCCGCTCCCCCATGGGCCAGATAACCGATGCTCTGGTCCGGCACAAAGCTGTCGATGAAGCGGCGGATGATCATGCCGAAATACGCGGCCGGATATGTTTCGCCTTTCGGCACGGAAATCTTCATCGGCCAGAACTGGTGCACGCCCGGTTCGAACCCTTCTATGATTTGCCTCAGCGTATCATCGACTGCCAGCAGGCGATTGGGCAGCAGAATAAGCGATCCGATTGATTGGCGTGTTTTCTCCAGCCTGAATTGGGAAGGGCGTTCGTGTGGCTCAAGCGGGCCAAGGTCTTGGGTAAACTTTCGAGACACGCCTTCCCTAAAACTCACATCCCAGTTGTCGTATGCGGCCCTTTGCTCGGCCGACATTTCCTCTTCGAAATATCGCTTGATCTGTTCGTCCCAGCCGACTTGGTCACCATTAGGGAAGAACTCCCCGAAACCATTGGGTTCAACCAATGCCCATGCCATCGCAAATTCCTTACGGTTCTTCCCACAGCGGAATAGCATTTCATGAGGCTCTCGAAAGGATCGTGGCCAGAGCCGAACGTCCGCTTCTGGTCCTTTGCGCCCCCAGCGGAATGCCTGTTAGGGGGTGAGCTGCCGGGCGTGGAGCGGAAATTGATCGCAGCAGTCTGAGCGCCGATTTGACCAGAGCGGACTCCCGCGCAGTAGGCTGCGTTGAGGGAGTTACACGGCCTCTGAAATCGCAAGCGTTTTCCCCCTTGCTAAGCAGCACGGCGTTAGGCCAATCTAAAGACGCCTATTGCCGATCTATTATTGAAAACGAGGATTGCCATGAAAGCTTTGATCTCGTCGCTGCTCGCCCTAGGCCTATTTGCCCTTATGTTCACTGTTGTGACGGCGGTACCAATCAATTCGCCGGCCTACGCAAGTAAAATGGACGGAAAGCCTGGCGGATGCCGCAATTGCGCGAATTACAGCCAGCCAAAAGCAAAGAAAAATAAGGGCAGCTCCGGACGCTGAACCAAGGATTGTCCTCAGGCGGTCTGCTGCTCCCTTGCCTGAGCGAGGAGCTCTTCAGTTACCATGCCTGCTTGTCGCCCGACTCTGACGTCCGGCGAGGCCGGCTTCTGCGCGGCTATCAGGAGCACAGCGGACCTCATCCGCGTTCTAGCTGCGGCGTGGGTTAAGACGAGGCGCCCTAGATGGTCACCGCGATCTTGCTCTGTGCGGGTAAGGGTGCGGTGAGTTGAACGCAGCCCTAGGCCTCGGCCCGCAACGTCGGGACCGCTCAACTCCCGACGCCGCCGACCAGACGCGGGCGGCGACTTGCGAGCGGCTTCGCCGCGGGCAGGGCGCGTAGCCACACGCGAAGACTGACGATCTCCGGACAATCCGCCGTGCCTTCCGGCGCAACCAGCCAATCACCTGCGCCCGATCCCTCATCGATCCGCTCGCAGCGATAGCCCGGATGGCGGCTCACGCCGCGGGCGATCAGCAGGTCTACCTTGCCCTCCACGAGCTCGTGCAGGCCGGCCGGCTGCAGCACGCGCAACCCGATCTCCGCATGTGCGCTGCGAAATGCCGCAAGTTCGAGGCGGCGCAGGTCGATGCTGCCGTGGACGCCCAATTGCAGCAGCACCGTGCCTGACGTCTTCAACTGCGAGGTCGCCTCCGCAATGTGGCGGAAGCCTTCGGATATCCCGGGCAGATAGGCTTGGCCAGCCTCGGTCAGGATGAGCTGCTTGTGCAGCCGCTCGAACAGCTGCACGCCGAGCCGGGCCTCCAGCGCTTTCACTTGCTGTCCCACCGCCGCGGGCGTGACGTGCAGTTCGTGCGCCGCCAGCTTGAAGCTGAGATGGCGCGCGGCGGCTTCGAAGGCGCGGACGGCGTTGAGCGGGGGCAGGGCGTAGGTCATCGCAACTGCACTTTGACACCGATGGAGCGCGCCCTTGCAATAGATTTTCTTGCGCTGAACCGCAGCAATGATGCTTTGCGCTAGCGTGATGCCGCCGGCTACGCTTGGCGCGCAAAACCGGAGAAACGCCATGTCGCCAGCTCACATCGTCAGCCACAATCCCGCAACGGTTCACCCGCCCGCCGGCGGCTACTGCATGGGCCTGGAGCTGAAGCAGCATCGCCGCCTGCTGTTCATCAGCGGCCAGGTGCCTGAAAATTCCGATGGCACCGTGCCCGACGGCTTCGAGGCGCAATGCGAGCAGGCCTGGCGCAATGT
Organism: Bradyrhizobium sp.; assembly: GCA_035575945.1. Taxonomy (GTDB): domain Bacteria; phylum Pseudomonadota; class Alphaproteobacteria; order Rhizobiales; family Xanthobacteraceae; genus Bradyrhizobium. Next base: position 47,261 of record DATLXF010000061.1, read on the forward strand.
CAGGGAAGTGCTCGCCGCGGCAGGCCTCGGCGTCGAGCACCTGGTCAAGGTCACCACCTTCCTGACCGACCGCAGTCAACTCGTCGCCAACCGCGCCATTCGGCGCGCGGTGCTGGGCGAGCACCAGCCGGCACTGACCGTCGTGGTCGTCGAGACCGTCGACAGCAAATGGCTGCTGGAGATCGAGGCGATCGCCGCGGAATGAGCGGCGTCGTCGACGTAGCAATGAGCCAATCATGTCGGGTATCCAATGGCCGCAATTCATCCGTTCTACCAGACTCACCGGCAAGCGATGGAAGCCGCCATGCGCGAGCGAATAGACCTTGCCGGAGCGATGCTCCGTGAGCGTGCGCATCTCTCCGATATCGACGCAATCAGGCGGGAGGTGATGGACGAATTCGAGATCGTCCTCACCCAGATGCCCTATGTCGGCGGCGCCGCAAGCCGTATGAGCGATTTCTTCATGCGCCTGACCGGTTTCATGGCCATCAGCCGCGTGCTGCGGCGCCACGGCGTGCCGGTGCCCGTGATCGGCGAGATCGAGCGGGAAACCTACAAGGCGCAACTGCTGACGATTCCCGAAGCCGAGCGTCTCGCCGCAGGGCGTCAGTTCATGTCGCCGGAGAACCGGGCCCTGATGCGCGAACAGGCGGCAAGGAGTGTGACAAAGGCTCACCAAACCGAGTTTCCGGAAGATTTCGTCTACGATTTCGTCGAGCCGGGTCCGCGAGACAGCTTCGAATTCGGCGTCGACTACAAGGCCTGTGGCTTCTGCAAGCTCGCGACGCGCCATGGCGACACCGAGATCCTACCGAACATCTGTGGCCTCGACTTCGACGCCTACGCCACGCGAGGTATCCGCCTGGAAAGGACGCAAACGCTGGCGGGCGGCGCCAGCCATTGCGATTTCCGCTTCTCGCGGCTGCCGCCGGACCGGGAGATCGGGAGCTAAAGCATGATGAGATCAGGCTTGATCGCGACAGGGGAAGGTGCGCTCCCTCTCTCGCTTGCGGGAGAGGGTTGGGGAGAGGGTGTTTCCGCAATGGGACAATCGCCAAGAGGAGAAAGCCCACTCCCGGCGCGTGGCAGGGCTATCGCATATAACTTGTGGCGGCGGCCTGCGCGCACGCCTCGTCCTTCGAGACGGCGCTGACGCGCCTCCTCAGGATGAGGCTAATCAGGGTCGATGCCCGTCGAAACTGCTGCCGTGCACTCCGCCCTCATCCTGAGGAGCCCGCCTCAAGCGGGCGTCTCGAAGGATGGCTGCAGGGAAAAACTCTCATATGCGATAGCCCTGCGGCGCATGGGACGATGCTGCGCATCGCCCGGACGCGCCGACCTCTCCCGCAAGCGCAGTGAAATCGCATATGGCTTTATCGCAAGACCTGAGCGCGCGCCTCGCCCTTCGAGACGACCGCGGAGCCTGTCATCGGGCCGCGCTTTGCGCGGACCCGGTGGCGGTCCCTCAGGGTGAGGCTGAGCGACACCAGCGCCCGTTGAAAACCGGCGCAAACGCACTCGATCCTCATCCTGAGGGCCCGCCGGAGGCGGGCGTCTCGAAGGATGGCCACAGGCGATGTCGCTCCATATGCGATTGCCTTGCCCGCAAGCAAGCGGGAGAAACCGACGCGGATCCGCTTTTCGCGCCCTGCTCAGTCCTCGTCCTGCCACCTGCGCAGATCCGTCTGGTCATGATAGGCCATGCGGTCCGGCGTGGTGATGAATTCCATCGTCGTGCCCCAGGGCATGCGGCAGTAGCAGACCTTGTTTCCGGGACCTTTCTCGGTTGCATAGGGAATGGCGCGCGGCGCGGTGAGGGGTGTGCCTCCCGCCTTCTCGAAGCGCTCGACCGATGCGTCGATGTCGTCGGTGTAGAGAGCAAAGTGCGTGATGCCGAAGTCGCTCGCCCGGATCGGCTGGGCTTGCTCGGGCCCGTGCATTTCGAAGAGCTCGATATCGGGTCCGGTTCCGATCTTGACCATCGCCTGCGCACGCACGACCGTTCCGGGAAAGGCGCCGACGGCCCGCTCGAATTCGGGTCCCTGCCGCGGCGGATCCTGCGGTCCGAAGGACTGGTAGATCACCTGGCCGCCGAAAGCTTCCACCAGGAACGATTTTGCTGCTTCGATGTCGGGCACCGTGATGCCGATATGATTGACGCCGCGAATGACGTGTGCGGTCATGACAGTCTCCTTTGCTGTTTGCTCGATCCATCGCGCTTCTGCGGCGCAATTCGCCCGCAGCCTCGCAACCCGCCCGGCCCACGACGGCGCGGGCGCCGAGTTTCAATTGGCCTTGAGGAACTCGATCAGCGCGGCTGCGACTTCATCCGGCTGCTCGTCCGCGACATAGTGGCTGCACCGCGCGATCGAGCCGCCCCTCACATGGGTGGCGAACTCCTTGAGCATCGGCACCATCTGTCCCCCGAAACGATGCTCCCCACCCAGGCCAAGCACCGGTATCTCGAGCGGTTGCTTCTTGTATTCGAGCGCAGTCGCATGATCGGCGGTGAAGGCGCGATACCATTCCATGCCGCCGCGCGTGCGGCCAGGAAGCGCCATTGCCTTGGCATAGATCTCGATGTCCGCCGGATTGAAGGTGCTGTGATCGTAGAACCGATCGGCCATGAAGGTCGAAACATAGTCATATTCGCGGCCATGAATCAGGCGCTCGGGTAGGTCCCGGTTCATATGGAAGCCGAAGTGCCAGAGTCTTGCGGCGGTCGCTTCCCACCCGGTCCAGCCGGGAAGCGGAACGTCGAGGACTGCCAGGTGAGTCACGGCCTCCCGATAGATGGCGGCCTGCGGCAAGGCGACCATTCCGCCGATGTCGTGTCCGCACACGGCGTAGCGTTCATGCCCGAGGGCAACCATCACGTCGTGCGCGTCGCGCGCCATCGTCGCCTTGTCATAGCCGCCCTGCGGGCAGTCGGAAAAGCCCGCGCCGCGCAAATCCATGGCCACCACGCTGAAATGCTCGGCCAGCAGCGGCATCACCTTGTGCCATTCCCACCATGTTTCGGGCCAGCCGTGAAGCAGAAGGATCGGCGGGCCTGAACCTCCCGTGACGGCATTGATCCTGATGCCGTTCACCGGCACCAGCTGCTGGGTAAAGCCCTCTAGAGTTGCGATCATGATCGCCTTCCAATCAGATATTGACGTTCAACAGAGCTCGCGGCCAGCTCAGGGCTGGTCGAAATCGGTGGCGATCGTGATGTTGCGCCAGGCGTCGATGTCTTTGCGGAAGGCGGCCAGCTTTCGCTCGGCGATCGCGTGCGCGGTCGGGCCGAGCGGCAGATGAAGCGGGGCCTCATCGGCGTCGACTGCCTGCAGGATCACCGCGATCGCCTTGTCGGGATCGCCCGCCTGACTGCCGTTGTTGGTTTCGCGATAGTGCCTGCGCGAGCTCGTGGCGTATTCCGGCATCTCGTTGGCCGCCATCGTGATCGAACGGCCGAGGAACTCCGTGCGAAACGGCCCGGGCTCGACGATCAGCACGCGTATGCCGAACGGCTGCAGCTCGCCGGCGAGCGCTTCGGAGATCCCTTCCACCGCAAACTTGGCCGCGTTGTAATAACCTGCGCCGCCGCCGCCCGCGATGCCGGCGCCGGACGACATGTTGACGATCGTTCCGCCCGAACGTCGCAGGACGGGCAGGGCGGCTCTGGTGGTTTCGATCAGGCCGAAGACGTTCACCTCGAACATCGGCCGGTATTCCTCGGGCGTGCCTTCCTCGATCGCGCCGAACAATCCGTAGCCGGCATTATTCACGAGCACGTCAAGCCCGCCAAAGGTCTCGACCGCCTTCGCGACCGCTGCCTTGGCTGCCGCCGCATCGGTCACATCGAGTGGCAAGGCGATCATGCGGCCGCCGAAAGGCTGGGCCATTTCCGCGATGGTCTTGACGTTGCGGGCCGTCGCGACGACCCGATCGCCGCGCTGTGCCGCGGCGACGGCGAGCCGCTGGCCGAATCCGCTCGAGCAGCCTGTGATGAGCCAAGTTTTCATTGCTTCTTCTCCGAGTTGTTTTCAGACGACAAGCCGGGATTGGCCCAGCCAGTCGCACTCAAGAATCCAACGCCCGGCTGCGCTGGATCACGACGACGCGACTTCCAATCTTGACGCGGCTATAGAGATCGATGATGTCCTGGTTGATCAGTCGAATGCATCCGCTTGAAACGGCGCCGCCGATTGTCTCAGGCTCGGTCGTTCCATGAATCCGGAACAATGTGTCCCGATCGCCCTGATAGAGGTATAGAGCGCGGGGACCGAGCGGATTGCCAAGGCCGCCCGCCATCCCGTCGGCGAGATGTCGATACCGCGCCGGCTCCCGATCCATCATGTTCCTGGTTGGGCTCCAATGCGGCCATTCTGCCTTTCGTTTGATGATGGCAGTGCCTGCAAAGGCAAGACCCTCTTTGCCAACGCCAATGCCGTAACGCATCGCCTTCCCGTCTCCCTCCACCAAGTAGAGGTGACGAGCAGCCGTATCGACAACGATCGTTCCAAGGGGCTCACCCGTCGGATAGTCCACGCGCTGGCGCAACATTTCTGGATCAATTGCGGATAGGTCGACGGCTGGTATCGTGTGAAGTCCGTCCGTGAGCTGCGCGTACTCAGCAGGCGTGCTGCTAAAATCTGCATCAACCAGACCGCCGCTGCTGGCGCAGCCCGATAAAAGGACTGCTATTGCGCCGATCACTGCGATGCGCGCAAATTGGCTTGCGTGTGAGTTCGTCATATCAATTCCTGATCGGTTCAAGGCTGCGCCGCGGTCGGGCCGGCGACTCTCGAGATCTTCGAACATTGAACCTCCTGGTGTCGCCTTCGAAACAACTGCAATAGGAACCAAATGGTTCCTTATTACGCTTTAAGAAATGGTCTCCATCAGGAGATCGATATTTTTCAGCATCTCGTCGCGACGTGATCCAACTTTTCCAAGAACCCTCATGCCCTGCGCGTGGGCGACGATGAAGTGCGCGATAACACTGGGGTCGCGACCACTCCTGATTTCGCCGGCAGCTTGCCCTTTCGCGACGGTGGCGGCGAACAGATCTTGAAGCCTGGCGAAAAGACGCTTGATCAGGTCTGCGATGTCTGGATCTCCCGGCAACATCTCAGCGGCGGTCAATACAGCGAAACATCCGCGAACACCTTTGCTGCCAGACGAGAAATCCGCATACCGTACGAGAGCGTTGCGGATTGCCGCCTTCGGCGAAGGATCCGATCGAAGAACCTCTTGGACGTTCCGCACGCCCTCGTCGATATAGAGCTTGAGGGCGCGCAGGAAGACGGATTTCTTGTCGCCAAAAGCCTTGTAGAAGCTGCCCTTCGAAAGCTTCATTCCGGCAAGGAGGTCGGGCAACGATGTATCGTGATAGCCGCGATCCCAGAAGACCTGCATCGCGCGCCTTACCGCCTCGTCGAGATCGAACTCACGGGGGCGGCCGACGGGGAGTTGAGAATTAGGGGCCATCACTCACGCAATATAGACCAAGTGGTTCCTAAATGCAATAGGGCGCGATGCTGGAGATCGCATTGAAGGGACATGTTGGACGAGGCGGTCGAACACTCGCAATACGTTGGTCAGCAATGACGGGGAAGCGGCGACCGATCGACGCCGCCGCCATCAACATACCCCTGTTTTGCCCGACGAGTCAAAACCACTTCGCAAAATCCGCAATTTCGCGGAGTCTGCGCCAAGCCATTGATTCCACTGGCGCCGGCTACTGTGCATGGGGTTGTTTTCGCACTTTTGCTCTGGCGGCCGTCTACTCCGCCGCTTTTTCCCTCAGGCGCTGCGCGTAGACGTTGATGACCAGCGCCGCCAACAGGATCAGGCCGCGGATCAGGATCTTCAGGAAGCTGTCGATGTTGACGTGGTCGAGCCCGTTGTTGAGCACGCCGAGCACGAACAGTCCGACGATGGTGTTGCCGATGCCGCCGCGGCCGCCGAACAGGCTGGTGCCGCCGACCACGACGGCGGCGATGGAATCGAGCAGATAGGTGTCGAACTCATTCTGCTGCGCGCTGCCGAAATGGGCAACGCCCAACATGCCGCCGATGCCGGAGCAGACCGCAGAGATCACCATGACGGCGCCGAGGATGAGCTTGACGTTGAGACCTGAATATTCGGCCGCCTCGCGATTGCCGCCGACCATGTAGACGTAGCGGCCGAAGCGCGTGTAGGTCAGCACCAGATGGCCGCCGAGCAGCATCAGCGCGGCGATGATGACGAGCCAGGGGATGCCGCCGATCGAACCCGAGCCGAGCGTGGTGATCAGGCTCGGCACCTTGTAGGCGATCTGGCCGCGTACCAGCAGCGCGGAGATGCCGGCGGCGATCTGCATCATGGCCAGCGTCATGATGAACGAGGGGATGCCGATCACGGTCAGCCCCAGCGCGTTGACCAGCCCGAGCAGCGCGCAGAGCAGGATCGACAGAATGATCGCGACCGCGCCGGGCAGCGGCACGTTGGCGATGTTGACGTAGGATTCCTGCAGGGTGAAGTAGGCGACGGCGATGCCGGTGACGTTGGCGATGGCAGCGATCGACAGGTCGATCTCGGCGCAGAGGATCACGAAGGTGAGGCCCACGGCGATGATGCCGGTGATCGAGACCTGCGTGAGGATGTTGCCGAGATTGTCCAGGGTCGCGAAGGAGGGGCTGGCGAAGGCGAAGAAAGTGGACAGGAAGATCAGGGTCAGGAACGGGGCGATGTTGCGCATCTGCGAGCGCAGGAAGGGCCCAAGTCCCCGCGCCCGCGGTGCTGTCGCCAAGCCCGTCTCGCTGCTCATGTGCTTCTCCGTCACGCCGCCTCCAGCAGGCGGTCCTTGCTGACCGGCTCGTTCGAAAATTCCCGCACCAACGCGCCGCGCTTGAGCACGAGGATGCGGTCGGCCAGCGACAGCACCGTCTCCGGCTCGGTCGACAGCACGATGATCGCAAGTCCCTTGGCGCGGAGGTCGCGCACGATGTTGATGACGTCGTTCTTGGCACCGACGTCCATGCCGCGGGTCGGCTCGCACAGCACCAGCAGCTTGGGCGGATAGGTCAGCCATTTGGCCAGCGCCACCTTCTGCTGGTTGCCGCCCGAGAGCATGCCGAGATCGAGCCCGACCACCGGGGGCCTGATCTGGAGCTGCTCGACCTGGCGCTTGGCGATGTCGCGCTCCTGCGCCGGCTTCAGCAGCAGGGCCGAGATGCGGTCGAGAATGCTGATCGAGATGTTCTTGTAGACCGGCTCCTGGTGGAACAGCATGTCGCGCCGGCTCTCCGGCACCAGCGCCACGCCGGCCCGCCGCGCCGCCGCCGTGCTGGCGAAGGTCTTCGGCGTGCCCTCGACGAGAAGCGTGCCGCTGTCGGGCTTGAGCTTGCCGAACAGGATGCGCGACAGCTCCTGCTGGCCGCAGCCCATGAAGCCGTAGATGCCGAGCACCTCGCCGGCGCGCGCCTCGAAGGAGACGCCCTTGAGGCTGCGGGACAGCGACAGCCGGTCGACTTTCAGGATCACGGCGCCGGGGCTTGGTTGCGGCAGCATCAGGTCGTCTGTGTAGCTGTGCTCGAGCGCCTCGCCGCCGCGGCCGATCATGGCCTCGATCAGCGCGCCCTTGCTGGTGGCCGCGCTCGCGGTCTCCGCGACCTTCCGCCCGTTTCGGAACACGGTCACGGTATCGGACACGTGCAGGATGTCCTCGATGAAATGCGAGATGAAGACGATCGCCGTGCCTTCCTCGCGCAGACGCCGCAACGTTGCGAACAGCCGCTCGACCTCGGGCGGGGAGAGGGCGGAGGTCGGCTCGTCCAGGATGACGATGCGGGCGCCGGAGAACAGCACGCGGGCGATCTCGATCAGCTGCTGCAGCCCGATCGGGAGATCGCCGAGCCGGGCCATCGGGTCGACGTCGATGCCGAAGCGGGCGAGCTGCTCGCCGGCCTCGCGCGCCATGCGCCGCCATTGCACGAGGCCGAGCGCGTTGGTCGGCTGGTTGCCGAGGAAGACGTTCTCGGCGACGGTCAGGTCGGGCGCGACAGAGAGCTCCTGGTGCACCATGGCGATGCCCGCGGCATGCGCATCGCGCGCCGAGCGGAAATGCATCTGTCGGCCGTCGACCAGGAAGCGCCCCGAGAACTCGCTGTGTACGCCGGCGATGATCTTCATCAGCGTGCTCTTGCCGGCTCCGTTCTCGCCGACGAGACCATGGATCTCGCCGGGGCGAAGCGCGAAGTCGACACCACGAAGCGCTTCGACGCCGCCGAAGCTCTTCGTGATGCCCTGCAGTTCGAGGATGGGTGAACGCACCTCGGGCATGAAGGCTCAGATCAGGAAGTGCTCCTGCATCCACTGCATCCCCGCGGCGTTGGCCTTGGTCACGACAGGACCGTCGGTGACGACGTTCTTCGGGATGCCCTGTCCGCTCTTCTCGCCGCCGACCACGGCCGAGACGCCTGCGATGATCGCGCCGCCATGGATGCGGCAGGAAGGGTTGCGCACCGTGGCGAACATGCGTCCCTCGCTCACCGCCTGAATCGCCGGCGGCATGGCATCGACCCCGCCGATCAGGATGTTGGTGCGGCCGCGCGCCTTCATGATGTTGGCGGCGGCGAGCGCCATGTCGTCATTGTGGAAGAAGGCGGCGTCGATCTGCGGATACTTCGTCAGGTAGGTTTCCCAGAGGCGGGCGGTCTTCGACACGTCCCAGTCAGCCGGTTGGGTGTCCAGCACCTCGATGCCGGGGAACTGCTTGACCACCGAGTTGAAGCCCTTGGCCCGTCCTTGCGCGCCGGTGTGCCCGAGCGCGCCTTGCGTCATGATGATCTTGCCCTTGCCGCCCATCGCGTTGCACAGCGCCTGGGTCACCGAGGCGCCCATGAACTCGTTGTCGGGGGCGAGGAAGGAATGGACGTTGATCTGGTCGAGCGGCGCAATCAGCGTGTCCATGTCGATCACCGGCGTTCCGGCGTCGATCATCTTCTGCACGGGCTGGGTGAGGGTGCCGATGCCGAAGGCCTGGATCGCGACGAAGTCCCATTTCTGCGAGGCCATGTTGTCGATCGCCGCGCGCTGCTTCACGGCGTCGAGCTGGCCGTCGAACCAGGTGACTTCGACGTTGAACAGCTTGCCCCAGAATTCGGCCGCCTGCTTTCCTTGTGCGCACCAGGTCGCCTGCAGACCCGCATTGGAGAACGCCGCCTTCAGCGGCTTTTCGCTGCGTCCGACCGCGGCTGCAAGTGCGGGGTTTATGCCCATGCTGCCGAGGATCGCAGCTCCGGCGCCGGCGGTCGCTGCCGCCTGAAGAAGATCGCGCCTCGTCGTCGAGAAATCTTTCGTCCCGGACATCGCTCGCTCCCATGTATTTGTCGTCGGCGCGTCATTGCTTGCGCGGCCGATCTGCGAAAGTCTCTCACAAGAGTTGTTGCCACTCAATCTGCAATCAGCCGCAGCGTCGTCGCGGCGCGCGTTGGTGCAGCGCAAAGCGTCAGGTGGGCGCGGCGGCGAATGCGTCGATCTCGGCGAGCAGGGCGTCCCAGGCCTGCGCGATCTCCGGCGTCCATTCATCGCCAAGCAGATCGCGGAGCGTATCCCTGATGACGGCGAAGAACGCGATGAACAGCTCGCGCGGCGTGCCGTACGCATCGTGCGAAGCGGCCTCGCAGACGATCAGCCGGAATGGCCCACGTCGCATCCCCGCGAAATCGAGAATGGCTTCGATCGTGAGTGCGAGCATCGATCCCCTGACGAGATCGGCGCCGTCCGAACGGAACATCGCCTGCGTTTCCGGGTGCAGCTCGAACAGTCGTCGATAGACCAGCGGCGTGAGATCGGCGCAGCGCGAGGCCGCGCGTTGGAAGCTGTCTTGGACCGGATCAGAGGCCGCATTCATCGCCAGTTCAGCCGCGCGGATAAAAAAAGAGCGGGGCCCTGGCCCCGCTCGAAAATTGTGTCGACCCTATTATCCCCGATTCTAAGATTTGCTCTTGATTGACGGGGCGACGCTGCGTTTTGCGCGCCAGGGGCTCCTCCCGAGACTTGGACCACCAGGCCTCGACCTCGCGGTCAGCGCCTGAGCAAGAGGATGCTAGATCAACTTTTCTCACTTGTCATCATTTTCAGCAACGAATGTTCAAAATAAGAGCAATTGGCGAAATGATCGGGCTCCTGACCGTCTAAGTATATGACGGATTTAATAAATCTGTTGATGGGCGGAGCCTGTTTGACTGCCTCATTGCGGGAACGCGCCGCGAAGCGGGCGCCCCCGATCAACGGTTCCGCGAAATTTGCGTTGGGCCAAGCGGGGCGGCGGAACTGGCTCGACACGTCTGCCGCTGCCGTGTTTAGTGAGTCAGAGACAAATGGTTCGGCGGATGCGCGCACGGCTGCAAAAGTTCCTGCCTCTGGTCCTGCTTGCCCTGGTGATGCAGGTGCTGGCGCCGATCGCCGCTTGCCTCGCGGCCGGCCAGGCTATTGCCGATCCGCTGTCGGCCGCCGTCATCTGCCATAGCGCGAACGAGCAAGGTGGCGGCCTGGACGATCGGACCGGCTCGCCGACTGCGCATGCCGGCGCGTGCGCCCTGTGCTGCCTCGCCCAAGCCAGCGCGCCGCTCGATTCGCCTACGCCGGCCGTGGTCACCAGCCCCGTTCGTCACGCAGAGCGCGTGATCTGGGGCCATGCGGACGCGGTGGCAATTGCTGTCCTCAGGAGCTCGAGCGCCCAGGCTCGAGCGCCGCCTCACATTTCCTGATCTCGCGACCAATCCGCCCCGGCGGCGACTGCCGTCGCCTTGGGACTCGCAATGCGCCGGCTGTCGTGCCGGTATCAGGAATCGTCACATGTCTCGTCTGGATGTTTTGCAAAGCGCTTCGGCGCGCGTAATCCTGTTTACCTCTCTGTCCGCTCTCTGCCTACCCGAAGTGGCCGACGCTCAGGAAAGTCGTCGCGAGCTACCTCCCGTCACCGTCGACTCGCCGAGCAAGAAGCGCTCTGCGCCGACGCGTCCACTACGCACCCAGGCGCCCTCGACCAGCGCGCGCACCCCAGCTGCGCAGGGACCGACCAGTCCGCAAGGCGGTGCTGCCCCGGGCGCACTGACGGTTCTGACGGCACAGCAAGCGCTTTCTGAAATCAATCAGACGCCGGGAGGCGTGGCACTCGTCACCGCGGAGGCCTACCGCAGTTCGACCCCAGCCAATACGATCAAGGACGTGTTGGATTATGTCCCGGGCGTTTTTGCGCAGCCCAAATGGGGCGACGACACCCGACTTTCCATCCGAGGGTCCGGCTTGTCGCGCAATTTCCACCTGCGCGGCGTGCAGCTCTATATGGACGGGATCCCGATCAACACGGCCGACGGATACGGCGATTTCCAGGAACTCGATCCTACCGCCTACAAGTATGTCGAGGTCTACAAGGGTGGAAACGCGCTCCAGTTCGGGGCCAATTCCCTCGGGGGAGCCATCAACTTCGTGACGCCCACGGGGCGTGACCGCTTTCCGAACGGTGTCTCGTTCGACCTGGGCGGGTTCGGCTTCAAGCGGCTGCAGGCCAATGCCGGCGGCGCCAACGGCGCCTGGGACGGGTTCGTGACCGGCTCGACCCAGGCCTCGGACGGCTTTCGCGATCACAGCTTCGGCTCCAGCAACCGCTTGAGCGGAAACGTCGGCTATCAGTTCTCGCCGGACTTCGAGACCCGGTTCTACCTCAATGCCAATGAAGTGCGGCAGCGGATTCCCGGCTCGGTTTCCAAGACGTCGGCTCTGACCAATCCGGAGATCGCAGCGCCCGGGAATGTCGCGAACGACTGGCAGCGCAATATCGACACCGTGAGGTTGGCGAACAAGACCGCTATTCGGTTCGACGATACCAAGCTCGAGTTTGGCGCGTTCGGCGTCGACCGGCATCTGATGCATCCGATCTTCCAATGGCTCGATTATCGCTACAAGGACTACGGCGGGTTCGTGAAGGTGACCGATGATCGTATGATCGGAGGTTTTCGAAACAGGCTGGTCGCAGGCGTCAACGTCTTGAATGGCAGAATCGACAACCAACAGTTCGCGAACATCGCGGGACAAAAAGGAGCATTGCTTTCGTCCTCGATTGATCGATCCGACAATACCTCGGTGTATATTGAGGACAGCTTCTACTTCCTGCCTAACGTGGCGGCGATCGCCGGAACGCAGTTCTTGTATGCGACCCGAAACCGGCAGGACCGGTACCTGAGCGACGGGGATCAATCGGGGGCAACCCGCTTCAATCTTTGGTCGCCCAAAGCGGGTCTGTTGTGGCAGATCGATCCGACCTGGCAGGCGTTCGCCAACGTATCGCGCAGCGCCGAAGTGCCGAGCTTCGGCGAGAGCGCGAGCGGCCCGAACATTCCCACGATACCCTTCACGAGTATCCGCCCACAAACCGCGACGACCTACGAAATCGGCACGCGCATGAAGAGGCCGGATTATTCATGGGAGCTTGCCGCCTATAGAGCTGAAATCCGCAACGAACTGCTGTGCCTCTACAGTGCCTTCGGCAACTGCAATGTGACCAATGCCGACCGAACTGTGCATCAGGGCATAGAGGCGGGGGCGGGGGCCGCAATCTTTCGCGACATCTTCGTGGAGGGAAATGCTCCCGACAAGATCTGGCTGAACCTGGCTTACACCTACAACGATTTCCGGTTCGACAACGACACGACATTCGGCAACAACAGGCTGCCCGGAGCGCCCGTCCACTATCTGCGTGCTGAATTGCTCTACAAGCACCCGCTGGGCCTCTATATCGGACCTAACGTCGAATGGGTGCCGCTGGCCTACTTCGTCGATAGCGCAAACACGCTTACGACTGAGCCTTACGCGCTGCTCGGGCTGAAAGCCGGATTCGACAATGGGGGTCCGTTTTCGGCTTACATCGAGGGGCGCAATCTGACCAACAAGACCTATATCGCGAGCGCCAGCATCATTGACCGCGCGACCCCGACATCGACTTTGTTCGAGCCTGGTTCCGGCCGTGCCGTCTATGCCGGCATGAGGTATCGTTGGTAATGTTGTGTTCAACAGAACGGCGAATTCTTCGGCGAAGTGGTCGCCGGCAGTTGGTCATGACGATTGTCACGCTAGCCCAATTGATCGGCGGACAGGCGGGCGCCGGGGACGCCCATGAGCCAATCCGGCGGATTCTGCTGGAGACGTTCGACAGGCCCGAGGCGCGGCTCGCCGTCGATCCATTGATCGTGGTCGGCGACCACGCCGTCGCCGGGTGGACTCAGGACCAACGTGGTGGCCGTGTGCTGCTCCATCGGCGTGCCGGCACGTGGATGATCGTGCTGTGCAGTGGCGATGGCATCACGACAACGCAGGGCCTTGTACAGGCCGGCGTTCCTCATGCAGCTGCCGAATTGCTATCGTCGAGGCTGGCAGAGGCGGAGAAGACGACATCGCCCGATCGGCGGGCGCTGTTTTCGACGTTTGAAGGCACTGTACTTATCAGGTCAGGCACTCACCATGAAGGTCTGCAGAGTCATCGGTAGACCAAAATATTCCAAGACAACTCCTACGGAGAGCTCTCATGACGAAGACAATGATCCGCACCTTCCTGCTCGGCACCCTGATCTCTTTCGGCGGCATGGCCTTCGCCATCGCGGAAGACATCAAGGCCGGCGATCTAATCATCTCGCAAGCCTGGAGCCGGGCCACCCCTGGCGGCGCCAAGGTTGCCGGCGGCTACCTGACCATCGAGAACAAGGGAACCGTGGCCGATCGTCTGATCGGCGGTTCGGCCGACATCGCCGGCAAGTTCGAGATTCACGAGATGGCCATGGATAACGGCGTGATGAAGATGCGCGCCCTCGACAAGGGCCTGACCATCGACCCTGGAAAGACAGTCAAGTTCGCGCCGGGGGGCTATCACCTGATGCTGGAGGACCTGAAGGGGGCGCTGAAGCAGGGTGACAAGGTGCCCGTGACGTTGCAGTTCGAGAAGGCCGGAAAGGTCAGCCTGTCTCTGGACGTGCAGGGCGTGGGTGCCCAGGCGCCGGGCGACATGGGTCATTCCGGACACAAGGACACCACCAAATCACATGACCATTCCGGAACGAAGAAGTGACCAGGCCGATCAGGAGCTCATGACCATGCTTCGAATCCTTGCCGCGCTCGCGGCCCTGCTGACCGCATCACCCGCTGCCGCGCACGTCTTTCTGGAGACGAAGCAGGCCACGATCGGGGCGTCGTACAAGGCCGTCTTTGCCGTACCGCACGGATGCGCCGGCTCGCCGACGGTGAAGATCAGAGTTCAGATTCCCGAAGGCGTGGTCGCGGTGAAGCCGATGCCGAAGCCGGGCTGGTCGCTCGACGTCGTCGAAGGCAAATATGTCGGCGAATACGACTACCACGGCAACAAGCTGTCTTCAGGCGCAAAGGAAGTGTCCTGGTCCGGCGGCAAGCTGGCGGACAAGAACTTTGACGAATTCATCATGCTCGCGGTTCTCACCGACACGCTCAAGCCGAACACGACCCTGTACTTCCCTGTCGTGCAGGAATGCGAGACCGGCGTCAGTCGTTGGATCGAAATCCCAGCCGAGGGAGCTGCACATTCGCATGAGGTCAAGTCGCCCGCGCCCGGCGTGGAACTGAAGCCGAAACCCTGATGCGCCTCTTCGCCGCGCTCGCGACCCTGGCCTTCGCTATCGGCTTCGCGAGCGCGGCATGGGCGCATGCGGCCCTCGTGTCGGTCGAGCCGGCGAGCGGGAGCGTGCTCACGGTCGCGCCCGAGAGTGTGAAGCTGCACTTCAACGAATTGGTGACGCCGGGTGCGATCCGCCTGATCGACGGCGCAGGGCGGATGCGCGATGATGTGCATGTCCGCGCATCGGGTACGACCGTTTCCGTGGCGATGCCGGCGGATCTGCCCGAGGGCACCGCCGTCATCAGCTATCGCGTGATCTCGGAGGACGGCCATCCCGTGGTGGGATCGGTGCTGTTCTCGATCGGAACGCCGACGGCAGCGAAGCCTGAAGCCACCGCTAACGGCAGTGTGAGCGCGTTGATCTGGCTGGCGCGGATCGGCCTCTACCTCGGACTGTTCGTCGGCGTCGGCGGCGTGTTGTTTGCGCACTGCATTGCGAGATCGATGACCGGCATGGCCGTCCCGCGCACGGCGCTCGCCATCGGCATCCCCAGCGCTATCCTGTCTCTCGGCGCTCTTGGCCTCGACCTTCTTGGCCTGCCGCTTGCGGCGCTCGCGACCGCTGCGCCGTGGCAAGTTGCGCTCGCGACCAGCGCCGGCCCCGCATTGCTGGTGGCCATCACGGCGATGCTGTTTGCGGTGGCGGCATTGCGCACCGCTTGGTTTGCGTGCGC
Organism: Bradyrhizobium sp.; assembly: GCA_035575945.1. GTDB lineage: Bacteria > Pseudomonadota > Alphaproteobacteria > Rhizobiales > Xanthobacteraceae > Bradyrhizobium. The sequence continues at coordinate 62,606 of DATLXF010000061.1, forward strand.
CCTTGCCATCGCCGCCCTGGTTGGCGTCGGTTTGTCGCTTGCCATGACCGGCCACGTCGCAACGGCACCGCCGCAGGCGCTGACGCGGTCGGCGATCTTTCTCCATGGCCTCGGTGTCGCGATCTGGATCGGGGCACTCGCGCCTCTGATCGCGCTGTTGTCGAAGCCGACCTCGGCGGTTCTCCCGATCTTGAACCGCTTCTCCCGGGTTGCGGCGCTCGCGGTCGGCATCTTGGCCTTGACCGGCCTTGCACTCGCGATTGTGCAGATCGAAACACCGGCGGCGCTGGTCGAGACACGCTATGGAATGATCCTGTCGGCCAAGCTTGTCCTGGTCACAGGTTTGCTGGCGCTGGCCGGGCTCAACCGCTTCCGGCTCACCCCCGCGCTGGCCAGGAATGAGACCGGGACGCGCGCGCTGACGCGTTCGATCCTGTGCGAATGTGGGCTCGCTCTGGCGATCTTCGCCGTAGTCGCCGGCTGGCGTTTCACGCCGCCGCCGCGGACCATGGGTCCTCAGAGGCCGTTGACGATCCACATCCACAGCGACAGGGCGATGTTGCAGGTGCTGATCTCACCGGGCAGGCCGGGGATCAATGATCTCGTGCTCCAACTCATGACCGGCGAGGGCGCGCCGCGGGCGGCCAAGGAGGCGCTGCTGACGTTGAGCCTGCCCGAGCGCGGCATCGAGCCGATGGAACGCAAGGCCTCACTGGGGTCGGACGGCTATTGGCACGTGAGGAAGGTGGAGCTTCCCTTCGCCGGCCGCTGGCATTTGCGGATCGACGCACTGGTGACCGACTTCGAGCAGATCACGCTCGAAGATGAACTCGACCTTGCGGGGCCGTAACAGGCGGTTCACACCGAGCCTGAAGTCGACGGAAAAATGACAAGGAATTTCGATGCCTTAGCGGCTTTTCCTCATTCCCGGCCTTGTGTTTTCGCTCTCAATCCGGTTTCACTGCAGGCGAGCACTGATTCACAGAGTATTGCCATGCGGTTGTCGCGGTTCTTTCTGCCCATCCTGAAGGAAAACCCGAAAGAGGCGGAGATCGTCTCGCATCGGCTGATGCTGCGCGCAGGGATGATCCGGCAGGAGGCCGCCGGCATTTATGCCTGGCTGCCGCTCGGCTTCCGCGTCCTCAAGAAGATCGAGCAGATCGTGCGCGAGGAGCAGAACCGCTCCGGTGCGATCGAGGTCTTGATGCCGACGCTGCAGCTCGCCGACCTCTGGCGCGAGAGCGGCCGCTACGACGCTTATGGTCCGGAGATGCTTCGCATTGCCGACCGCCACAAGCGCGAGCTCCTGTACGGGCCGACCAACGAGGAAATGATCACCGAGATCTTCCGCGCCTATGTGAAGTCCTACAAGAACCTGCCGCTCAATCTCTATCATATCCAATGGAAGTTTCGGGACGAGCAGCGTCCGCGTTTCGGCGTGATGCGCGGCCGCGAGTTCCTGATGAAGGATGCTTATTCCTTCGACCTCAACGAGGCCGCGGCGCGCGTCGCCTATAACAAGATGTTCGTCGCATACTTACGCACCTTCGCGCGGATGGGGCTGAAGGCGATTCCGATGCGCGCCGAGACCGGACCGATCGGCGGCGATCTCAGCCATGAATTCATCGTGCTCGCCGAAACCGGGGAATCCGGCGTCTTCATCAATCGCGACGTGCTCGACCTGCCGGTGCCCGGCGAAGAAGTCGATTATGAGAGCGACCTCACGCCGATCATCAAGCAATGGACTTCGGTCTATGCGGCGACCGAGGACGTCCACGACGCCGCGCGGTTCGAGCAGGAAGTCCCCGTGGACAAGCGGGTCAACACCCGCGGCATCGAGGTCGGCCAGATCTTCTATTTCGGCACGAAGTATTCGGAGCCGATGAAGGCGCTGGTGGCAGGTCCCGACGGCGTCGATGTGCCGATCCATGGCGGCTCGTACGGCGTCGGCGTCTCGCGCCTGTTGGGTGCCATCATCGAGGCCTGCCATGACGAGGCCGGCATCAAATGGCCGGAGGCGGTGGCGCCGTTCCGTGTCTCGATCCTCAACCTGAAGCAGGGGGATGCGGCGGTCGATGCGGCGTGCGAGAAACTGTATGCCGAGCTCACGGCCAAGGGCGTCGACGTGCTCTACGACGACACCGACCAGCGCGCCGGCGCCAAATTCGCAGCCGCCGACCTGATCGGCATTCCCTGGCAGATCATGATCGGGCCGAAGGGCCTTGCCGACGGCAAGGTCGAGATCAAGCGGCGCAGCGACGGCTCCCGCGAAACCATGTCGCCTGCGGATGCGGTCGCAAGACTTGTGGGTTGATCAGGGTGGTCGGCTGAATATTGTTCATCGCGCGATAGGGCGGCCGCCAATCCGGCCACAATTGACCCCGAATCATGGGATTATCGAGCGATGGATGAGACCATGACCGAAACCGTGCAAACCGCGCCTTTCGCGCCATTCGAGTGGATGCTGTCGGCGCGCTATTTGCGGGCGCGACGGAAGGAGGGATTCATCTCGGTCATTGCCGGGTTCTCCTTTCTCGGCATCATGCTCGGCGTCGCGACGCTGATCATCGTCATGGCCGTGATGAACGGCTTCCGCAAGGAGCTGCTCGACAAGATCCTGGGCCTCAACGGCCACATCCTGGTGCAGCCGCTGGAATCGCCGCTGACCGACTGGAAGGACGTCGCCGACCGCCTCAGCCAGGTCGAGGGCATCCGGCTCGCTGCGCCCGTGGTGGACGGCCAGGCGTTGGCCTCATCGCCCTGGAATGCCTCGGGTGTCCTGGTGCGGGGCATCCGATCGGACGACCTCAACAACCTCACCTCGATTGCCAAGAACATCAAGCAGGGCTCGCTCGAAGGATTTGACGTCGGGCAGGGCGTCGCGATCGGCCGCCGGCTCGCCGACCAGTTGTCGCTGCATGCCGGCGACAGCGTGACCCTGGTGGCGCCGAAGGGGGCAGTCACGCCGATGGGCACCACACCGCGGATCAAGCCCTACAAGATCGTGGCGGTGTTCGAGATTGGCATGTCCGAATACGATCTCGGCTTCGTGTTCATGCCGCTGGCCGAGGCGCAGGCCTATTTCAACCGCAGCAACGACGTCACCTCGATCGAGGTGTTCACCACCAATCCCGACCGGATCGACGCCTTCCGCAAGGCCGTGACGGAAGCGGCGGGCCGGCCGGTATTCCTGGTCGACTGGCGGCAGCGCAACTCGACGTTTTTCAATGCGCTCCAGGTCGAGCGCAACGTGATGTTCCTGATCCTGACCATGATCGTGCTGGTCGCCGCGCTCAACATCGTCTCCGGCCTGATCATGCTGGTGAAGGACAAGGGCAGCGATATCGCGATCCTGCGCACCATGGGCGCCTCGCAGGGCTCGATCATGCGCATCTTCCTGATCACGGGCGCTTCGATCGGCGTGGTCGGCACGCTGGTCGGCTTCTGCGTCGGCCTCGTGATCTGCCTCAACATCGAATCGATCCGGCAATTCCTGTCCTGGATGACCTCGACGGAGCTGTTCTCGCCGGAGCTCTACTTCCTGTCGAAGCTGCCGGCCGAGATCGACGTCGGCGAGACCACGGCCGTCGTCATCATGGCGCTGACGCTGTCGTTCCTGGCGACGCTCTACCCCTCGTGGCGCGCCGCGCGCCTCGATCCCGTCGAAGCGCTGCGGTACGAGTGAGGGGCTGATGGAGCAGCAGCATGGGGCGGAAGACGTACCGGTCATTTATCTCCACGAGATAAAGCGGCAATACCTCCAGGGCGAGGTGCCGCTGACCATTCTCGACGGCGCCAGCCTGGCGCTGTGGGCCGGCCAATCGGTCGCGCTGGTGGCGCCGTCCGGCTCCGGCAAGTCGACGCTGTTGCACATCGCGGGCCTCCTGGAAGCGCCGGATTCCGGGGAAGTCTATGTCTCGGGCGCGCCGACCTCGCAGCTGCCCGACATCGAGCGCACGCAACTGCGCCGCACCGATATCGGCTTCGTCTACCAGTCGCACCGGCTGCTGCCGGAGTTCTCCGCGCTGGAGAACGTCATGCTGCCACAGATGATCCGCGGCCTGAAGAAGTCCGAGAGCGTCAAGCGCGCCAAGGAGATCCTCGGCTATCTCGGCCTCGGCGACCGCATCACCCATCGCCCGTCCGAGTTGTCCGGCGGCGAGCAGCAGCGCGTCGCGATCGCCCGCGCGGTTGCCAACGCGCCACGCGTGCTGTTTGCGGACGAGCCGACCGGCAATCTCGACCCCGGCACCGCCGAGCACGTGTTCCAGGCCCTGATGCAGCTGGTCAAGGCGACGCAGGTTTCCATGCTCATCGCGACCCACAACATGGAGCTCGCCGGACGCATGGACCGGCGCGTGTCGCTGTCGAACGGCCAGGTGATCGAGCTCGAATAGCCACGAACTCGAAAAACAACCCCATGCACAGTAGCCAAGTGCTTGGCCGGACTGATGAAAAAATCGGCAGCGCCGGCGTCGGGCTCAAGGCCTGATCGCCGGCATTTTGAACGCCCTGCCGTCGGCCGCAACGTGCGACAACGGCCTCGTTGGCGTGGTCGAGATTGAACATTTCTGTCTCGTATTTCTCCAGTTGGAGTAGGCCGGAGCGCACCCGCGATCATCTTCAGCTCGGCCCACGGCCGAGTAGGATCGCAACACGCTGCTCCTCGTGTTGGCGAACCGGCAGGGTGACCAGGCCTAAAGACCATCAACCATCGGGGGCCTGATCCGCTTCGAGCACACCCGCTTCCAGGCCAACGGCGATCCCGCGCCCGGCTCGTGGTCGGACACGCCCGTGCGAGGCCGTCCCAAAAGGCTCGGTCGCGACCACGCCGGGAACCTAAAGCGTCCCCTACGGTTACTGCTTCAGCGGTGTGCAGGCGGAGCGAGGGACGTGTTCGGGGATGAGCGATGACGATAGCGACCGGGATGCCCTCGGCCGACCGCGACGCCGTCCTAGCCACCCTCGGCGACCACATTCGGGAGATCGGTGATCCCGACGATCTCGCCTATGCCGCGGCGGAGCTGCTCGGCCGCAGCCTCGACGTCAGCCGGGCCGGCTACGGCACCGTCGATACATCGGCCGAGACCATCACGATCGCGCGCGACTGGAACGCCCCGGGGATATTGAGCCTCGCCGGCGTGCTGCGCTTTCGCGACTATGGCAGCTATATCGACGACCTGAAGCGGGGCGAGACGGTCATCTGTGCCGATGCCGAGAAAGACCCGCGGGTCGGCGACCGCGCCCGGGCTCTCGAGGAAATCTCGGCCCGTGCGTTCGTCAACATGCCGATCTCCGAACCCGATGGCGTCGTTGCGCTGCTGTACCTCAACCACGCCAGGCCGCGCGCATGGAGCTTCGCGGAGCTTGAGCTCATCCGCGAGGTTGCCGAACGCACCCGCACAGCGGTCGAACGCCGCCGGGCCGAGAGCGCGTTGCGCGAGAACGAGGCGCGCCTGCTCTTCCTGGACGCTCTCAATAAGGAAACGGCAAGGACCAGCGATGCCGACGGCGTCATGGCGGTCACCACGAGAATGGTCGGCGAGTATCTCGGCGTCTCGAACTGCGCCTATGCCGACATGGATCCCGACGAGGACGGCTTCACCATACGCGGGGATTGGGCAGCGCCAGGTGCGATGCACATCCTCGGGCACTATAGCCTCGCAGATTTCGGTGAGAAGGCGGTGCGAGAGCTGGGTGCCGGCAGGCCGCTCGTCATCAACGACAATCTGACGGAGATCGGGCCCGAGGAAGCCGCTGCCTTTCAGCGGATCGGGATCGGCTCGACGATCTGCATACCGTTGGTGAAGGAAGGCCGATTGACCGCCTTGATGGCGATTCACCACCGGGGACCGCATCGCTGGGCTTCGCGCGAGCTTGCTTTGCTCACCGAAGTGACGGAGCGGTCATGGGCGCATATCGAACGCGTCCGATCGGAGCAGGCCGCCAGGGAAGCTGCCGAACGGCTGGTGCTCGCGAACAAGGCTGCCGGTATCGGTACCTGGGATTTCGATCCGGTCAACGATGTTCTGCGATGGGACAGCCGCTGCAAGGAGGTGTTCGGTCTCTCCGCGGATGCCGAGGTCAGCTACGAAGGCTCGTTCCTGCAAGGTCTTCATCCCGACGACAGGCAGCGCGTGCATGAAGCCGTATCGGCAGCCCTGAATCCTCAATCCCCAGCAGGCTACAACACCGAATTCAGAACCGTCGGTATCGAGGACGGAATCGAGCGCTGGATCGCCGCAACCGGTCGCGCGATCTTTTCCAAGGACCAGGCTGTTCGATTCATCGGGACGGTGCTGGATATCTCCTCGCAAAAAAAGACCGAACGACATCTGAGGATCCTCAACGACACGGGAGCATCGGTCGCTCGCGAACGCGATCTCGGCAAGATCGTGCAGATCGTGACGGATGCCGGCGTCGAGCTGACTGGCGCGCAGTTCGGAGCCTTTTTCTACAACGTCGTGGCGGCGGACGGCGGCAGCTACATGCTGTATTCGCTGTCCGGCGCGCCGCGGTCCGCGTTCGAGACCTTTCCGATGCCGCGCAACACGGCCGTGTTCGAGCCGACGTTCAAGGGGACGGGCGTGGTGCGGTCGGACGACATCCTGCAGGACCCGCGCTACGGCAAGAACGCGCCGCGCAAGGGCATGCCCGAGGGCCATCTTCCGGTCCGGTCCTACCTTGCGGTCCCCGTGATTTCGCGAAGCGGCGACGTGCTCGGCGGACTTTTTTTCGGTCATGCGGAGGCCGGACAATTCCACGAAGAAGACGAGGCGGCGTTGCTCGGCATCGCCGGTCATGCCGCGACGGCCATCGACAACGCCCGGCTGTTGACCAGGCTCGAGGCGCTCAATGCAGGGCTCGAGCAGCGTGTCGCCGACGAGATCGCCGAACGCATGAAAGCCGAGGAGCAGTTGCGGCAATCCCAGAAGATGGAGGCGGTCGGGCAGTTGACCGGAGGCATCGCCCACGACTTCAACAACATGCTGGCGGTCATCCTCGGCAGCTTGCATCTCGCCAAGCGGCGGCTCGCCAAGGGAGAGCTCGACATCGACCGCTTCCTCGAAAGTGCCATGGACGGTGCAAACCGCGCTGCCACCTTGACGCAAAGGCTGCTGGCGTTCTCGCGGCAGCAGCCGCTTGCGCCCGAGGTCCTGGACATCAACAAGATGGTCGCGGGGATGAGTGAACTGCTGGAGCGGTCGCTCGGCGAGCTTGTCCGGCTAGAGACCGTGCAGATGGCCGGCCTGTGGCGCGTCAAGGCGGACCCGGCCCAGCTCGAAAGCGCTCTGATCAATCTTGCGGTCAATGCGCGCGATGCCATGCCGAAGGGCGGCAGGCTGACGATCGAAACTGCCAATGCCTCGATCGACCGAAAGTATGCCCGGGAATACGCCCTGCAGCCGGGGCAGTACGTTCTCATCGCGGTCACCGACAACGGCACGGGAATCGCGGCCGATGTGCTGGGAAAAGTCTTCGATCCGTTCTTCACGACCAAGGTCGTGGGCAAGGGAACGGGCCTCGGCCTCAGCCAAGTCTACGGCTTCGTGCGGCAGTCGGGCGGCCATGTCAAAATCTATTCGGAGCTCGATGTCGGGACGACGGTGAAGATCTATCTGCCACGCTTCGCCGGCGAGGAGCCGGTCTCGGCTCCCTCGCAAGGCGCGGCATATCCCGGGGCAAGCCTTCGGGGCGAGACCATCCTCGTCGTGGAGGACGACGAGCGGGTGCGCAGCATTTCCTCCGAGAGCCTGCGCGAGCTTGGCTATACGGTTGTGGAGGCTGCAAGCGCCACGGAGGCGATCAGGGAGATCGACCGCGGCTTCGTCCCCGATCTGCTGTTCACCGACGTCGTCATGCCCGACATGACCGGTGCCGAACTCGCGGCCGAGTTGTCGAGGCGGCATCCGGATTTGAAGGTGCTGTTCACCACCGGCTATACGCGAAACGCGATCGTCCACAATGGCGTGCTCGATGCCGGCAAGCACCTGTTGTCCAAGCCCTTTGCGATCGAGGACTTGGCCGCCAAGGTCCGCAATCTGCTCGACGAGGGTTAACTGCTGGTTGCGGGCGGCCGTTTCCTATGTCCGCCTCGGTGCGCCCGAGCGGCGACGGCGTGCCGGATCCTTCGTCGGGAAATACGGGTTCACGATGCAGCTCGCGGAGCGTCCGGCCGCGAGATCGCGGCACTGTTCGAGCGCGCCGTAGCGACAGTCGAAATAGCCGACCGGGCCGTAGATCTGCATGCAGACCGGATAGCTTGGATCATAGGTCTGTGCGCCTGCGGATCCTCCCGCGAGGAGCGGGCCGATCACGAGGAACGCAAGACGCGGGCTGCGCATCTCAACGCGGCGCGTAGTAGCCGGGCGCGTAGCCGGGCGTCAGCGTGCGCGGACGATTCTGATACGCGTAGGGGTCGTCGCTCTGTCCGGCGAAGAACGGATTGGCGATGCAGGTCAGCGGGCGTCCTGACGCGCTCGCCTGACACTGCGCGTAGGTGTCGAACCTGCAATTGCTCAGTCCCGGCCATTCGTCACCGGTGAGGCAGAAGGGATGGTTCTTGCCGAATGCGCGTGCGGGTGTGCTTGCACTTGATGCGAGTACGAGTGTGACGAATGCGAGCGAAAATGTGGCGACAATGGGGTGTGTGACTCGGCCGCGCATTTCGATTCTCCAATCACGCGAATGTGCGCGCGACGACGTCACGCGCTCATGCAGTCCATACTCTGTAATCGACATTGAAAGTCAGGAAAATACTTGTTTCAAAGGGTTTCGAAGCATGCGCCGACTAACATTCGTTAACGAGCGAGACCCTTTCGAACGGACTGTTGCGTCGTGGTTACAGCAATTCCGTCGATCACTGATATGACGACGCCACGGCCCGGGGGCCTACTGAAGAAACTGGAACGGGAATCAAATGAAGAAGAATTTGTTGCTTGCTGCCGTCAGCCTCGTTGCGCTCAGCGCGGCTGCGCCGGCGCTGGCTGCTGACCTCGCGGCTCGGCCCTACACCAAGGCGCCGGCGGCGATCGCTGCGGTGTACGACTGGAGCGGCTTCTATATCGGCGTCAACGGCGGTGGCGGTTCGGCTCATAGCACATGGGATCTCGTCGGCGGCGGTCGCGAAGGTTCGCATGATGCGACCGGCGGTACGGTCGGTGGCCAGATCGGCTATCGCTTCCAGTCCGGCCAGTTCGTGTTCGGCGTGGAAGGTCAGGGCAACTGGGCCGACTTCACCGGCGACAACACCAGCGCTCTGTTCGCGACCCGCAACCGCTCGAAGATCGACTCGTTCGGTCTGATCACCGGTCAGGTCGGTTACGCCTGGAACAACGTCCTGCTCTACGTCAAGGGCGGTGCGGCCGTGGTGGGCGCGAAGTACGAAGTGTTCAGCACGGCTTCGGGCGCGCTGCTGACCTCGAACGACCAGACCCGCTGGGGCGGCACGGTTGGTGCCGGCCTCGAGTTCGGCTTTGCGCCGAACTGGTCGGTTGGCGTCGAGTACAACCACATCTTCCTGGAGGACAAGGATGTCACCTTCGCCGGCCTCGCGGGAACCGACCGCATCAAGCAGGACGTCGACATGGGCCTCGTCCGCCTGAACTACAAGTTCGGCGGTCCGATGATGGGCCGCTACTGATTCAGATCGCTCTCCTTCGAGCGATCATCGAAAGCCCCGGCCTTGGCCGGGGCTTTTTTGTTGTTGGGATTCAGCGAGTTAACCATTGCCCCTTGAGATCACCCGCCGCGCTTGACTCCCGAGAACGAAATGAGAACAATGTTCCTCATACGTTCTAGCAAGGGAGCGCGACATGTTTAGGATTTTCGTCGAAGAAGCCGCCGCACTGGCGTCGATCACGCTGTTCGTCGGGATGATCGCGATCTGGGCCCAGGTCATTCCGCAGCTCTGAGTCCAGAGGCTCCAGGGGTGTCCGGTTGGGGAAAAGCGGGACGACGGGGCGAAGTGGCGCATCCTGCGTGGACTCTCGCGGCGCGGCACCGCACCATTGGGCTGCGAGTCGGCCGCACAGGCGCATGATGCCTTGAGGAGCCGGCGACCGCTCCATACCATCTGTTAGAGGCCGTCACGCGACCATGCCGAGCGCCGGATTTGTTCATCTTCACGTTCACTCGGCCTATTCGCTGCTCAAGGGCTCGATCAAGATCGCCAAGCTTGCCGAGCTTGCGAAGAAGGACCACCAGCCGGCGCTGGCGCTGACCGACACCGACAACATGTTCGGTGCGCTGGAGTTCTCGGACAAGATGGCGGGCTCCGGTATCCAGCCGATCGTCGGATGCGAGCTGGCGATCGATTTCGCCGATCAGGATCCCAATGCGCGTAATGCGATGGGACCGTTGCGCGTGGTGCTGCTCGCCGCGCAGGAGCGCGGCTATCGCAACCTGATGCGGCTCAACTCGCGCGCGTTTCTGGAATCGCCGGACAGCCACGCTCCGTTCATCAAGTTCGATTGGCTCGAGGGCGAGACCGAAGGTCTGATCGCGCTGACGGGCGGCCCGGACGGGCCGATCTCGCTGGCGCTCGCAGGCGGCATGGCCGAGCTCGCCGCCGCGCGCTGCGAGCGTCTCGCCGGCCTGTTCGGCGACCGCCTCTACGTCGAGCTGCAGCGCCACAACGCCGAGAAGGAGCGCCGCGTCGAGAGCGCCTTGATCGACATCGCCTACGCCAAGGGGCTGCCGCTGGTTGCGACCAACGAGCCGTATTTCGCCTCGACCGACGATTATGAGGCGCATGATGCGCTGCTCTGCATCGCCGGCGGCCGGCTGATCGCCGAGACCGACCGCGTGCAGCTGACGCCCGATCATCGCTTCAAGACGCGCGCCGAAATGGCGCTGCTGTTCGCCGACATTCCGGAGGCGCTCGCCTCGACGGTGGAGATCGCCGAGCGCTGCTCGTTCCGCCCGATGACGCGCAAGCCGATCCTGCCGTTCTTCACCGTCGGCGCGGCGCAGAGCTCGGACGCCGCCTCGGTCGAGGCCGCCGAACTGAGGCGTCAGGCAGAGGAGGGGCTCGCCAACCGCCTGCGCGTCCACGGCCTGTCTCAGGGCACGACGGACGAGGATTACAACAAGCGGCTCGCCTTCGAGCTCGACGTCATCACCCGCATGAAATATGCGGGCTATTTCCTGATCGTGTCGGACTTCATCAAGTGGGCGAAGAGCCAGGACATTCCGGTCGGGCCGGGCCGCGGCTCCGGCGCGGGCTCGCTGGTGGCCTGGGCACTGACCATCACCGATCTCGATCCGATCAGGTTCGGCCTGCTGTTCGAGCGCTTCCTCAATCCGGAACGCGTCTCGATGCCGGACTTCGACATCGACTTCTGCCAGGACCGCCGCGGCGAGGTGATCAGCTACGTGCAGCAGCGCTACGGCCGCGACCAGGTCGCGCAGATCATCACTTTCGGCACGCTGCAGGCGCGCGGGGTGCTGCGTGACGTCGGCCGCGTGCTGCAGATGCCCTATGGCCAGGTCGACAAGCTGACCAAGCTGGTGCCGCAGAATCCGGCGGCGCCGGTCACGCTCGCCGCCGCGATCGAAAGCGAGCCGAAGCTGCAGGCGTTCCGCGACGAGGATCCGGTGGTGGCGCGCGCCTTCGACATCGCCCAGCGTCTCGAAGGCCTGACCCGCCACGCCTCGACCCACGCCGCCGGCATCGTGATCGGCGATCGTCCCCTGAGCGAGCTCGTGCCGCTCTACCGCGATCCCAAGTCCGACATGCCGGTGACCCAGTTCAACATGAAGTGGGTCGAGCCGGCGGGTCTCGTCAAGTTCGACTTCCTCGGCCTGAAGACGCTGACCGTGCTCGACGTCGCGGTGAAGCTCTTGAAGCCGCGCGGCATCCACGTCGATCTCGCGACGCTGCCGATCGACGATGCCGAGAGTTATGCGATGCTGGCGCGCGGCGACGTGGTCGGCGTGTTCCAGGTTGAAAGCCAGGGCATGCGGCGGGCGCTGATCGACATGCGCCCCGACCGTTTCGAGGACATCATCGCGCTGGTTGCGCTGTATCGCCCGGGCCCGATGGCGAACATCCCGACCTATTGCGCGCGCAAGCACGGCGACGAGGAGCCGGAATATCTGCACCCCGTGCTGGAGCCGATCCTGAAGGAGACCTTCGGCGTCATCATCTACCAGGAACAGGTGATGCAGATCGCGCAGGTGATGTCGGGCTATTCGCTCGGCGACGCCGACCTGCTGCGCCGCGCCATGGGCAAGAAAATCCGCGCCGAGATGGACAAGCAGCGCGACATCTTCGTCGCCGGCGCGGTCAAGAACGGCGTGCCGAAGGGGCAGGCCGAGACCATCTTCGAGCTGCTCGCAAAGTTCGCCGATTACGGCTTCAACAAGAGCCACGCGGCGGCCTACGCGCTGGTGTCCTACCACACCGCCTACATGAAGGCGCATTACCCGGTGGAGTTCATCGCCGCGTCCATGACGCTCGATCTCAACAACACCGACAAGCTCTCCGAATTCCGCTCCGAAGCGCAGCGCCTCGGCATCAAGGTCGAGCCGCCCAACATCAACCGGTCCGGGGCGACCTTCGAGGTGGGCGAGAAGACGATCTACTATGCGCTCGCCGCCCTCAAGGGCGTCGGCATCCAGGCGATCGAGCAGATCATCGCGGAGCGCAGCAGGGGCGGCCTGTTCACCTCGCTCGCCGATTTCGCGGCGCGGGTCTCGCCGCGCGCGATCAACAAGCGCATCATCGAAAGTCTCGCGGCGGCCGGCGCCTTCGACACGCTGGAGCCGAACCGGGCGCGCGTCTTTGCCGGCGCGGACGCGATCCTCGCCGCCTGCCAGCGCGCGCATGAAGCCGCGACCATCGGCCAGAACGACATGTTCGGCATGTCGGCGGATGCGCCGACGATCATGCTGCCGCAGGTCGAGCCCTGGCTGCCGGCCGAGCGGCTGCGGCGGGAATACGACGCCATCGGCTTCTTCCTGTCCGGACATCCGCTCGACGATTACGCGACCGTGCTGAAGCGGCTGCGGGTGCAGAGCTGGGCCGAGTTCTCGCGCGCGGTGAAGACCGGCGCCACCGCCGGCAAGGTCGCGGCCACCGTGGTCTCGCGCATGGAGCGGCGCACCAAGACCGGCAACAAGATGGGCATCATGGGGCTCTCGGATCCCACGGGCCATTTCGAGGCGGTGCTGTTCTCCGAAGGCCTCGCGCAATATCGCGACGTGCTGGAGCCTGGCGCGGCCGTGCTGCTGCAGCTCGGGGCCGAACTCCAGGGCGAAGACGTCCGCGCCCGCGTGCTGCATGCCGAGCCGCTCGATGACGCCGCGGCCAAGACGCAGAAGGGCCTGCGCATCTTCCTGCGCGACACCAAGCCGCTGGAGTCCATCGCCAAGCGCCTCGCCGGGCCCGACATGGCGGCGTCCAACGGCGGTGCGCCGAAGGTCGGCAGTCCCGGCATCGCGCCGCGTGGAAACGGCGACGGCGAGGTCTCGCTGGTGATGATGATCGACCTCGAGACGGAGGTGGAGATGAAGCTGCCCGGCCGCTTCAAGGTCTCGCCCCAGATCGCCGGCGCGATCAAGGCGGTCGCGGGCGTGGTGGACGTGCAGCAACTCTGACATTGCCTGCATCGCTGCAAACCAAGGCTTAACTATTCGGCTCGCACGTGGTTTCGAACTTGCGCGAGCGCAGCTATGAGTTGCTGCCTCGAGGATCTCGTTCGGCGGGAAGCCAGGAAGAAAAACAACCATGTGCGACAAATGCTCTGAAAATCTGCATCAAGCTGTTGCTCCCTCCCGGCGCGCGATGATGCTCTTCGCCGGCTCGGCACTTGCGGCGGCGGCGTTTGGTGGGGCCGCGCTGGCGAAGGAGGCGAAGGCGCCACCGAAGCCGCAGAACGTGTTGTCGCCCGATGCGGCGCTGAACCGGCTGATGGAAGGCAATGTGCGCTATGTATCGGGCGTGTCGCGCCGCCACGACTTCAAGCACGAGCGCGAGGCGCTGGTCGGCGGCCAGAATCCGTACGCGGCCGTGTTGAGCTGCGCCGATTCCCGCATTGCGCCCGAATATGCCTTCGACAGCGGGCGCGGCGACCTGTTCGTGTGCCGCGTCGCCGGAAATTTCGCCGGAGATGAGACGGTCGCAAGCATGGAGTACACCGTCGCGGTGCTCGGCACCCCCGTGATCCTGGTGCTCGGCCACGACAATTGCGGTGCGGTCGATGCGACGATCAAGTCGTTGAAGGACGACAAGCCGTTGCCGGGCCACATCCCCTCGCTCGTCGCAGCGATCGCGCCGGCGGTGAAGACTGCGGCCCAGCAGAGCGGCAACGCGCTCGACAACGCGATCCGCCAGAACGTCGTGGACAACGTCGCGAAGCTGAAGTCGGCTGCCCCGATCCTGAACGCAGCGGTCGAGCAGGGCAAGCTCAAGGTGGTCGGCGGGATCTATCGGCTGAGCACCGGGACCGTCGAGTTGCTCGGCCAGGCCTGAGGCTGCGAGGAAGCAGAGATCGGAGCCGGGCGGTCGGTTTGCTCCAGCACAGGCCGGCCGCCGGATATCCCCTACTGCTGTTGCAACCTGGCGCTGATTCCAGCTAGCATGCGTCCGGGGAATGGACTGGGGTGTGCGATGCTGCGACGAGCCGCGTTGTTGCTGGCCGTTGGCGTGATGCTGGTGGGCTGTGTTACCAATCAGGTCGGGACCGACTTTGCCTCTGTATCAAAGAAGGTCGGGCCTCCGCGCGCCGGGCACTCGCGCGTGGTTCTGCTCCAGGACAAGAGGGATGGGCTCAGCATGGCCGTCTGCGCCTGCGAGGTGAAGCTCGACGGCGCGCCGCTCGGCAAGGTCGTGCCTGGCAAGTATGTCTATGCCGATCGACCGGCGGGCCGGCACCAATTGCTGGTGACGGAGCTGCTGTTTCCGGGCGACACCAAGCGCGAGATCGTGATGGAAGCCGGCCGCACGCACTTCTATCTCGTCAAGAGCAGTCCAAGGCACGATGCTGCCACCGGTGGCGCGGTCCTCGGTGGGCTGGTCGGGCTCGCAGCCGTTTCGATTGCGACCGCTGGCGAGGCCAATCCCGGGCCGGCCGACCTCGTGCCGCTCGACGAGGCGACCGCGCAAACCAAGCTCGCCGAATTGCAGGCAGTGGAGTGAGGTGTGCCCGACCCTCGGCTCCGATCGTCGGGGTCGCGCACTTGACGGCGCCCAGCATGGTTTCGAACTGACTGCAGGCTGACGGGACCCCTCATCCCTGTGGCGTGGCCACGTCACTGCCTCAATCCAGGCCTTTCGTTCAACCATCGTTCAGCCGGCGGCGTGCCTCATGCGTGCTGGCACGTCAACAACAACAGCGGCGAACAAGCCATGCATGGGACGCTCCGTGTCGTCATCTGCCTTCTTCTCGTTGCCCTCGCGGCAGGCCAGGTCCGCGCCCAGCAGCAGGAGAAGCGCATCGCGCTCGTGGTCGGCAACGGTGCCTACGCCAAATCGCCGCTGGCGACGACCGCGAATGATGCCGGCCTGATCGCGCAGACGCTGCAGGCGGCGGGCTTCGACGTGGTCGGCGCCCGCGATCTCGATGGCGACACGCTACGCAAGAGCTTGCGCGACTTCATCCAAAAGGCCCAGGCTTCCGGACCGGGCACCGTCGCGATGATCTATCTTGCCGGCTATGGCGTGCAGCTGGCCGGCGAGAACTATTTCGTCCCGGTTGATTCCAACATCGCCCGCGACACCGACATCCCGACCGAAGCGCTGCGCATCGGCGACTATGTCCGCCAGCTCGCGTCGATTCCGCTCAAGGCCGGCATCGTCGTGCTCGACGCGGCCCGCGCGCAGCCCTTCATCGAGGGCGGACAGCCGATCGCGAGCGGCCTCGCGCTGGTCGAGCCCGAAGCCAACATGCTGATCGCCTTCAACGCCGCGCCCGGCACGGTGGCGCCGGAGGAAGCGGGGCCTTACGGCATCTACGCCCAGTCGCTGGCCGAGATGATCCGCACCGGCGGCCTGCCGCTGCACGAGGTGTTCGACCGCGTCCGTCTCCGCGTCAACGAAGCCAGCAAGGGCGCGCAGGTGCCCTGGAACGAGCAGAAGATCTCGGCGCCATTTTCGTTCTTCGAGCGCGGGCCCGATGCGCCGCCGCCGCAGGCTGCGCCCGACCAGGTCGCCGCGATCAGGAGCAAGCCGATCCGCGATCTCGGCGTGCAGGATGCCTATACCGCCGCGCTCGAGCGCGACACCCTCGCGGCCTATGAGGAATTCCTGGCGGCCTATCCGAATGATCCGCTCGCAAAGCGAGTAAGGGCGATCGCGGCGGCACGCCGGGAAGCGATAACCTGGCGGCGGACTTATCGCGCCGATACGCCGGACGCCTACTGGTCGTATCTGCGCCGCTATCCGCGCGGGCCGCATGCGGCCGACGCGCGTCGGCGCCTGGCGATCCTGACCGCGCCGCCCGAGCCGCCGCCGACCTTCGCCATGATCGACTACGACGTGCCGCCGCCGCCGCCGGAGGAGGTGGTCTATGTCGATCGGCCGGTGCTGTATTTCAGCGATCCCGATTTCGGCTTCGTGCCGCCCCCGCCGCCGCCTGTCTACTACCTGCCGCCGCCGCCGCCGGAGTTCGTCGTGCTGCCGCCGCCGCTGCCGGTGGTCGGGCTGTTCGTGCTGCCTCAGCCGGTGTTCGTGCCGATCCCGGTGTTCGTCAGGCCGCCGGTCTATGTCGCGCCGCCGCCGAACAACATCATCTACCAGAACATCCACAACACGACGGTCATCAACACCGTGATCAACCGCCCGCCGGCGCCGCCGCCTGCGGGCGCAGGCCCAGGGGGCGGACCGGCCAATCTGGCGCCGGCCGTCGCCGGACGCGCCAATCCGGCAGGTCCTGCGGTGCCGCAGGCCGTGGTCCAGCGCGCCGCCCTGATCCAGCAGGGCAAGGCGCCGATGCCACCGAGCGCGACGATCCAGCCGATTGCGAGACCGGGTATCGCTGCACCGGCTCCGGCCAATGCCGCTCCCGCCAATGTCGCTCCTGCGACTTCCTTGCAGCCGCAAACCGGGGCAGGGCGGACGCCCGGCGGTGTCACGCCGAACGCCGCGCCAAGTCCGAACGCGACGGCGCCTGCCGGCGGCAGCGCGGCTGCGACCCCGCAAGCACCAGCGGCTTCCCAGCCGCCGCAGGCCAACAAGCCGCCGCAGGCCGGCACGCCGCCGCAGGCCAATACATTCCCGCGGGCCAATATCTTGCCGGTGCCGGGGACCCCCGGCGGACCGCCGCCTGCGGCTGGAGCCGGGCGCGCGCCCGGCACTGCCACGCCTCCCGGCAAACCCGCTGCGACCGCCACGGCACCCAACCCGCCGGCGGCGCCTGGAGGTTCGACGCCGCCCTCCGCTGGACTGCCCAAGCCGGCATCCCCTCCGTCCGCGGCTGATCCGCGCGGCAGGCCGACCGGCCCCCAGCCGGGCGTCTTGCCGGCCCCGAGCGCAGCCGGCAAACCGGCTGCCCCTGCTACGGCGAGGCCCATGGCGCCGCTACCGCCGCCCGTGGCAGCACGGGAGCCGTCCGGGGGTCCGGGGCACCGGCCGGCTCCGCCGCCGCAAGCGGTCAGGCCCGCCACGCCGGGATCCAACCCCCAGGCGCTGGCGAGACCCACGGCGCCGCCGCCTCCGCGGGTCGCACCATCCCCGGCGCCGCGCACAGCGCCTCCGCCGGTGGCCGTCGCCCGGCCGGCATCACCGCCGCCGGTCGCGCG
>DATLXF010000062.1:0-5445 GCA_035575945.1 Bradyrhizobium sp.
GGAGCAACTGAAGGACAATGTAGCCGCCGCGGTCTCCCAACCTTTCCGCCCGCGCGAGATACACTTTGTCGAGGCGCTGCCAAAGACTCGCAGTATGAAGACCATGCGCCGCGTCGTCCGCGCGGCGTTTCTGGGCGAGAATCCGGGCGACCTGTCGCCGTTGCAGAATCCCGAGGTCATTGCTCCCATCGCTGCATTGAGGAACAAAGGCCGCTGAACGCCGTCTTGGAAGGGAGCGACAGGCTGCAACTCATCGACCGCCCCGCCAAGGGGGATCGCCGCTTTGGTATGGTATTGTCGGTCCTTCGAGGCGCGGTGCCCCAACAGGTTTCTTTTCGATAGCTTGGCCGCAATGCCGACGGCCCGCTGCGAGCGGGCTAGCTGTGAGCTTTCAGGAGGTTGTCCATTCGACCGCAACCGTGAACGCTGATGTCGCCAAACACACAGTGATTCGCGGGGGATCGAATGGACACTCACAAGAATGCGCCTCTGACGCCCAAAGGTCGAGAGGCCATGGTGCGCAGTGTTGTTGAAGGAGGGCTCAGCAAGGCCGCAGCCACGCGCCAATTCAACATCACCAACGATTGTCGCCAAGTGGGTCACCCGCTTCCGCACAGAAGGCGTGGATGGGCTGCGGGATCGTTCCTCACGGCCCCATTCATTGCCAGGCCAAACCCCGGCAGCTACATGTGCCACTGTCGAGGCGTTGCGTCGGCAGCGCCACACGGGCAGGCAGATCGCTGCCGAAGTCGGAATATCGCCCGCAACCGTCAGCCGCATCCTGCGCTGGCTCGGCCTGAACAGGTTGGCCGAGCTGGAGCCGGCCGAGCCGATCCGCCGCTATGAGCGCGAGCACTCCGGCGAGCTTATCCACCTCGACATCAAGAAGCTCGGCCGGATCGGCTCTGTGGGACATCGCATCACCGGGCGGTATCCCGGCGCGATCAATCGCCACCATGGCATCGGCTGGGAGTTCGTCCATGTCTGCATCGACGATGCTTCACGCATCGCCTTCGTGCAGGTGATGGCCGATCAGCGCAAGGAAAGTGCAGTGGCTTTTCTTGAGGCCGCTGTCACTTACTTTGCCAGGCTCGGAGTCCGCGTCGAGCGCGTGATGACTGATAATGGCTCGTGCTACCGCTCAAGGATGTTCCGAGCAGCTTGCAGGCGCCTTGGTCTTTCACCAAATCTTCACCAGGCCATATACCCCGAAGACCAACGGCAAGGCCGAGCGCTTCATCCAAACTTCCCTTCGCGAATGGGCATATGCCCGCGCCTACCAGAACTCAGATCAACGATCAGCCGAGCTGGTGCATTGGCTCATCGCTACAATTGGCATCGGCCGCATGGTAGTCTGAAGGCCAACACTCCCATCAGCCGACTCGGTTTAGCCAGGAACAACCTCTTGAGGCCCTACATAGACCAATGTCAACAGACGATATCATCCACCCTTAAAGCGATTGTGCCAGCCGGATGCCCTCGTCAATCGCGCGTAAGGCGTCCAGTTCGGTGGCTTCCTTGGCCCCGCCGACTACTGTGGCCGGGATGCCGCGCTCAATCAGTGCGGCGTGAAGCGCGCGCTCAGACTCCTGCCCGGTGCAAAGCACGATCGTGTCAGCTGCGATGACCTGACGTCGGCCGGCGATCTTGATGTGTAGGCCCTCATCGTCGATTCGCTCATAGCTGACGCCGCCCAACATCTCGACGCCGTATTTGCGTAGCGCGTTGCGAACGATCCAGCCCGTGGAAACGCCGAGTCCGTCACCGGGCTTAGTGGTCTTACGCTGCAGCATGACGACTTTGCGGGTGCCGCCCACCGGTGCTTGCGGATCAGCCTTGAGCGCGCCGGGCGCGGAGAAATTTCCATCCACGCCCCAAGTGTCGAAAAAAGCCTCGCTGCCGTTAGCCTCGGCGGTAGGAGTGACGAGAAACTCGGCCACGTCGAAGCCGATCCCGCCAGCGCCCACGATGGCGACGGTCTTTCCCGCGACCCGTGTGCCCGATAGGATTTCCGCATAGGTTGCCACCTTGGGATGGTCAACGCCCGGCAGATCGGGGATGCGGGGGCTGACGCCGGTAGCAATCACCACATGATCGTACCCGCTCAGATCCTCGGGGGAGGCGCGGCGGCCAAGATGCAGGTTGACCCCGTGCTTGTCTACCTGGCGTCGGAAGTAACGCAGAGTGTCGTCGAACTCATTCTTGCCAGGAACTGCGCGCGCCAGCGTAAGCTGTCCTCCGAGCGTTTGAGAAACTTCGAACAACGAAACAAAGTGACCGCGTCGCGCCGCTTCCGTTGCGGTAGCCATCCCCGCCGCGCCGCCGCCGACCACCGCGATCTTTTTCCGGACCTCCGCGGGCGTATCGCGCAGCTCGGACTCGCGGCCAGCGCGAGGATTTACAAGGCAACTCACCGCGCGGCCAGAGAAGATGTAGTCCAGACAAGCCTGGTTGCAGGCGATGCAGGTATTGATCTCGTCCACTCGTCCATCGCGGACCTTGTTGGCGAAGAACGGATCGGCCAGCATTGGCCGCGCCATAGAGATGAGATCTGCATCGCCGCTCGCGAGGATGTCCTCGGCCATCTCCGCGGTGCTGATGCGGTTGGACGCGACCACGGGGATGGAGACGGCAGCGCGGACCCGTGCGGCGGCCTTGCGCCAAGCTCCTCGTGGCACGGGGTAGGCGATAGTAGGCACGCGGGCCTCGTGCCAGCCAATTCCAGTGTTGATAATGTCGGCACCTGCGGCCTCCACCTTGCGGGCAAGGGCGGCGATCTCATCCGCCGGTGCGCCGTCTTCGATGAGATCGGCAGCCGAAATGCGATAGATGATCAGTAGATCCGGACCGCAGCGCTGGCGCACCGCGCGCACGACCTCGACAGGAAAACGATGGCGGTTCTCCGCGCTGCCGCCCCAAGCATCTTCGCGCTTGTTGGTGTGGGTCACCGTGAACTCGTTAATGAGATAGCCCTCGGATCCCATGATCTCCACACCGTCAAAGCCTGCAGCCTGCGCGTTCGCTGCCGCCTCGGCGAATTGGCTGATTGTGCGGAGAATGTCGCTATCGAGCATCTCGCGCGGGATATGGCGGTTGATTGGTGCCCGAATTGGGGAAGGCGCCACGCAGCCCGCAATCTTTGCATAGCGCCCTGCATGAAGGAGCTGCGCGCAGATGAGAGCGCCCTCGTGATGTACTGCATCGCAGATCGGGCGAAGCGCCTGGGCCTCTTCGGGATCGTCGAGCCGCGGTCCTTGAGCGTCAAGCACGCCTTCGGCGTTAGGCGAAAACCCCCCGGTGACGATGAGCGCAACGCCGCCGCGCGCACGTTCGACATAGAAGGCAAGTTGCGCGGCGATCGGGTCGGGCTTGCATTCGAGCTTGGTATGCATTGAACCCATGATGATCCGGTTGCGCATTTCGTGGCGCCCGACCTTGAGCGGTGAGAGCAATCTGGCGTAGGTCGACGAAGCCGTCGTGTTCATAATTTTCCTCCCTTTGGCACTTGCCGGGTATTCTAACGTTTGTTAGGTTTCTTGGAAAGTCGATTTAAGACGCTCCGCGGGAGGATCATTCAATGCCCTTTCAGCCGACCGAAGATCAGTTCGCCTTTCGGGAGGTCGCACGGCGTTTTGCGCGCGAAAGATTGGCCGATGGCTATCAAAAGCGCGCCAAAGGCCATGTCCTCGATCGGGGACTGATCCGTGAAATGGGCTCGCTCGGTCTGATTGCGCCGGATCTTCCTGAGAAGTTTGGCGGAATGGGTGAAAGCTCCGTCACGGCCGGGTTGATCACCGAACAGATCGCCTATGCCGATTTCAACGTCAGCTACGTGCAACTCCTGGGCTCGCTCATGGGCGGCATGGTCGCAAAACACGCCTCGGAGGACATCGCCCGCGATTGGGTGCCGCGAGTGATTGCAGGGGACGCGGTGATCGGACTTGGCCTTACCGAACCACGCGGCGGTTCGGACGCGGCAAATCTTCAGCTGCGCGCCGAGAAGTCAGGTAATGGCTGGCGGCTGAATGGCGAAAAGACCTCCATGAGCTTTGCTGCGCAGGCAGACGCTGCAGTTGTCTTCGCCCGCACCGGCGATCCAAAAGGCGGGTCGCGTGGCGTCAGCGCTTTCTTTGTTAACCTGACGGAAAAGGGGATCAAGCGGACCCATTTTGACGACATCGGCACCAAGCCGGTCGGCCGTGGCTCGGTTTTCTTCGATGATGTCCATGTGCCGGCTGAATGCTTGATGGGCGAACAGGACCGAGCCTTCGGGACCATCATGGCGGGCTTCGACTATAGCCGCGCGCTGATCGGGCTGGAGTGCCTCGGTCCGGCGCAGGCCTCTGTCGACGAGACCTGGGCCTATGTCCAGGAACGCGAGGCGTTCGGCGCGCCGTTGGCTCAATATCAGGGCGTCACCTTTCCGCTCGCCGAGGCCGAGACGCAACTGACGATGATGCGCCAGCTCTGTTACTATACCCTCGACCTGCGCGATCGCGGCATGCCGCATACGGCCGAGGCGGCCATGTGCAAATGGTATGTGCCAAAGACTGCCTGCGAGATCATCCACCAGTGCCTGATTTTGCACGGGCACTATGGCTACACAACCGACCTGCCGCACCATCAGCGTCACAACGACGTGCTCGGGCTTCAAATCGGCGACGGCACGGCGCAAATCCAGAAGCTCGTCATAGCGCGCGAGAAGGTAGGGCGCGTGGCGCTCCAATACGACAAGAGAGCGAAGGGGGCGGGAAAATGAGCGTTCCGGTCAAGATCCGAACCGAAGGCAGCACCGGGATCATCGAGTTGAGCCGGCCGGAGAAGCTCAACTGTCTTTCGCTCGAGGTACATCAGCTTATCGATGCCGGTCGTGCGAAATTTGAGGCCGACCGCTCGGTTCGCGCTGTTCTGATCTGCGCCCAGGGCAAACATTTTTGCACCGGAGCTGACCTCGTCGAAGTGAAAGGCAAGATGGACGATCCGGCGGCGCTGGATCGCTTCATTGGTTTCGGCATAGGCGTGTTGCGCCGGCTCGAGCAGAGTCCCCTACCGGTGGTCGTGGCGGTCCAGGGGCTGTGCCTGGCGGGGGGCATCGAATTGATGCTGTCGTGCGACGTCTGCTTCGCGGCGGAGACCGCGCAATTTGGTGATCAGCATGCGCAGTTCGGTCTCATTCCGGGTTGGGGCGGCAGTCAGCGGTTGGTCCGTCTTATGGGACTGCGCCGAGCGCTCGATCTGATGTTCTCTGCGCGTTGGTTGAAGGCGGACGAGGCCAAGGAGGCTGGACTCGTAAACTATGTCGTGGCCGATGATCAACTCCACAGCGCGGCCTTGGCTTACTGCCAGAAGATCGGCACGCGCTCGCGGCAGGGCATGGCTGAGATGAAACGGCTGGGTCGCGAGGGTCTGGAACTGACGCTCGACCAAAGCATGCGTCTTGAGCGC